>JAIOYZ010000045.1 GCA_021740845.1 Bacteroidia bacterium | reverse complement strand
ACTTACCCCAAAAACCCCAACCCAAATCCTAAAACCATAAACCCAAAACCAATTTCGGTTCAAACCAAAAAAAACTAATTAACCATCATCAAAACTCCCCAATGACCAAAGTCAAAAGACCAAAGACTTACCCCAAAAATCCCAAAGACCAAAGACCAATACCTAACGACCTTTATCCCTCCCAACTTAAAAATTTGTTAAATCGGCTAAATATTTGACCACTGGCGAGTTTTTGGCTATTTTCACAACCTGAAAGCATAAAATTCTTATATGAAAAAGTACGTATTATTATTCGTTTCTATTCTTGTTTTGTGTGGTAGTTCTTGGGCCAAAGAGGCTTATAACATTTCTATCACCATTAAAGGTTCTCCAAACCAACAATTTTTCTTGGGTTATTATTTTGGCGACAAACAGTATTTAAGAGACAGTGCCATCACCGATAAAACAGGTAAAATGGTTTTTAAAGGTAGTGAGCCATTAGAAGGTGGTGTGTATTTAATTGCAACAGCCAACCGCTCATTGTTGTTCGATTTTATTGTAACAGAACCTGTAATGTCTTTGGAGACAGATACCAGCAATATTGTAAAAAACATGAAAATCAAAGGTTCTCCAGAGAACGATGTGTTTTTTGAGTATACTCGTTTTACGGCCAATATGGGCAAAGAAGCCAATGAGTTGGAAAAGAAACTAAAGGAAGCCAAAGACAAAGAAGATACAGCAACAGTTAGAAAATTAAATGAACGCTACCGTCAAATTTCTATGGACTTAATTGAATACAGAAAAAATATTCAAAAAGATCATCCTACAACTCTTATTGCAAAAATCTTTAAAATGATGACCGAAATTGATGTGCCAGATGCACCTAAAAATTCAAATGGAGAAATCATTGATTCAAATTTTCAATACAATTATTACTACCAACATTTCTTCGATAACTTTGATTTTGCAGACGATCGCATCGTGCGTACCCCTGTTTTTCATAATAAGTTTGAATCTTTTATGGTAAAACTAACACCTCAGTTACCAGATAGCATTATTAAATCAGCTGATTTTATTTTAAACAAAGCCTCTGCCGGAAAAGAGAATTTTAAATACTGCTTGTTCTGGATTACCAACCATTACGAAACATCTACTTATATGGGAATGGACAAGGTTTTTGTATACATGGTAGACAATTATTATTCTAAAGGAAAAGCTTGGTGGGTAGATGAAACTTTGCTCTTTAAAATGAAAGACAGAGGCGACCAATTGCGTAACAATTTAATAGGTAACAAAGGTCCAAATTTAACCATGTTAGATACCTCACATGTTTACCATAGCCTGTATAACGTGAAAGCAAAATATACCTTGCTAATTTTCTGGGATGCCAATTGTGGCAAGTGTAAAGAAGAATTGCCTAAGCTACAAACCATGTACAATGAATTAAATCCAAATGGAAGTAAAGGCACTAAACTATTTGATGTTTATGGAGTAAGTTTAACACCAGATGCAAAAGAATGGCAAAAATATTTACGCGAGCACAATCTTCCTTGGTTAAATGTTTACGATCCAAATAATGAAACCAATTTCAGACGTTTATACGATATTTACAGCACACCAGTTTTGTATCTTTTGGATGAAAACAAAAAGATTTTGGCTAAGCGATTAAACGTAGAACAGCTAAAAGATTTCATTAAAGATTTAGAAAAGGCGAAAGAAAATAAATAGGTTCAAACCATAAAATTAAAGGCTTCCTGCATTTGTAGGGAGCCTTTTTTGTTTGGGTCTTTTCAAGGTTCGGTTTGAACCAAACGCTTTTTCGAATAAGAACAGATTTAATGTTTGAACCAAACTCAATTATTTTTTGGTTCAAACCGCCATTACTTTATATACCGATGAAATAAAATTAGTCCAATAAAATAGCCCTAAATACCTATTGCGTGGCCTTATACCTTGTATGATTTGGCCTAATGGATAAATACATTTGTTATTATTTGATTATTTTAGCCGCATGAAAACGGATATTTTGGTATTTGCTGCTCACCCAGATGATGCAGAGTTGGCATGCAGTGGAACAATTATGGCTCATATTGCACTTGGGTACAAAGTAGTTGTAATTGATTTAACACAAGGCGAATTGGGTACGCGTGGGACGGCAGAAACCAGAGCAGAAGAAGCAAAAGCATCCAGTGCACTGATGGGAATTCATGGTAGAGAAAACCTTGGCTTTAGAGATGGATTTTTTGTGAAAGACGAAGCACATATTAAAAAAGTAATTGAAGTTATCAGAAAATATCAACCCGAAATAGTTTTTGCCAATTCGGAAATTGATAGGCATATTGACCATGGAAGGGCTGGTGATTTGTTGCACGATGCTTGCTTTCTATCTGGCCTAAGAAAAATTGAAACCTCATTTAATGGTATTGCCCAAACTGCTTGGCGACCAAAAAAAGTTTACCATTATATTCAAGATTATTTAACAGATCCAGATATTGTTTTTGATATTACTGAATTTCAAGATAGAAAAATGGAATGCATAAAGGCATTTAAAACTCAATTTTACGACCCTAATTCTTTGGAGCCAGAAACACCTATTGCATCACCCGAATTTTTGCACCATTTGGTTGGAAGAAGTTTGGAATTTGGAAGAAGGATTGGTGTAAAATATGGAGAAGGCTTTACGGTAAAAAGTACAATTGGCAGCAAAAACTTAATGGAGCAAATTTAGAATTTAGCTATATACCAACCTTTAATTTTAGCTAATATTAGGTTCAAACCGCTAGGCATTTTTAATTCTATACCAGGCTCAACCAATTGCCCCATAAGCAATACATTCTTATATAAAAAGGAAGAGGAAAAACCCCATTTCTTAGCGAAAGTTTTTCTTCCATTATTGCGCACTACCCTACCTGTAGATTTGCATTTAAAGTGATAAACCAAACTCTTGCCAATGCCTCTAAAATCGCGAACGCCAACTTCCCAAAGTTTCATGGCAAAATCAGGATCGGAATAAAATCCTGGGGAGTAATCAACATCGTAACCATTTACATAATCCCAAAGACGTTTGTGCACAATACTAGGCGGCCAGCAAGCACCAAACCAATCTTTTTTTGGGCTCTCGTTAACCAATTTATTAAATGCATTTTCATCAAAGGTATCGAAGGTGGTACCAAAATTATAGGGAGATAAAACAGAAGGATTTCCAGTATCTTCATATTCAACCATGGTGCCCGAATAATAAAAATATTCATCACCCTTTTCTTGAATGGCTTGATATAAATAATCGTCCCAATTCTTACCCACAAACATATCGTCGTTGAGGTAAAGAATATAATTTGTTTCGGCCAATTTAGACATGGCGTTTAAACCATGACAAACACCCTCATTTGTTAACGAATGTGTATAGGAATAAGAAGTTTGTTGCACCCATTCTAAGGTTCCATCTTTACCTTCATTTACATGAATAATAATTTGGTGTTTGTATTTACTATTCTTTAAAATGCCCTCAATGCATAATTTTAAATAGGGTAAATTATTCCAAGATGGGATAAGAATAGAAAACAAAGCCTCCTTTGGGTAGGGCTTATAAATATGAGTTATGGGTGAAACTATAGAAGACAAAGCTTATTTATTTTCCGCAGTATTTTTTTCAAAAATATCAAAGAATACTGAAACTCTGCCAAAACTCTTACCAACTTTTAAAACCTCGGCGCATTCTTGATCTAATACTATAACAACTCCATCTGGTGTACCTTTTGGCAGAGGACCAAGAACTCTAGCAAAATGTTCCAGGTAATTATCGTTACTAATAATATAAACAAATTTACCTTTGGTTACATTATTTACATAAACCCCTCTATTTCTCTTTTTAGAATCAAAATAACTTAAACCATCCAAACGCTCCATCTGAGCAAAGGGTTCTGTATTAGCATTTGTTTTTTTAGGTAAGGTACGCTCATAAGGAGTAACTTTTGCCCTTGCAGTATTAACTATTAAATCTTGTCCTTCTCTAACACGATAAGATAAAAGTCCATTCCAATTAATTAAATCTGTGGCAGATACTTTGTACTTTCTTGCAATGGATTGTAGCGTTTCACCTTGCTTTACTACGTGAGTTGTGTTTTTATCGCCTTTGCCTTTTGTTTGGTAAACAGATGCAACATCAATGGCATTATGTTCTGCCAATAAGGAAGTATATAAATCGTATTGGTAATCTACTTGTTTATAATCAAATACTTTATAGGCAACTCCATCAGGCACTACATAATCGCTATCCGAGGTTTTTAATAAATCAATAGTCCTTTGCTTTTTTATAATTGCAAAATCAATAGAATCTGGATCTGCATTCTCGCTTGTTGCCTCTGCACCTTTGGAATTATTGCTACCGGCAACAGCAGGTATTGTACTTGGTTTTGGTGCATTTGTATTGCTTGCTACAGCAACAGGTGGCACTGCAGTAGGTTTAGGCTCTTGTTTAGCAACAACTGGTGCTGGCTTTGGTTCTGGTTTAGGTTCTGGTTTAGCCGCAACAGGTGTTGGGGCAGGTTTTGGTTCAGGCTTAGCAGCAACTGTTGTTGGTTTTGTTTCTGCTTTTGCTTGAGTAGTTGTAGTATTGGGTGTAGATTTACCAGCGTTATTTGAAGCCTGTGATTTTAACATTGCATCACGGTACTGTATTGGAACCTGAATTTTTTGTCCAGTCTTTAAATTATAGTTCTTAAGGTTATTAACCGAAATAATTTCGTTAGGATCTGCACCAAAAGATGCTGCTAAATGCTGAACAGTTTGAGGAGAACCAACCACATAGGTTTCATATTTGCTAACATCCATTGCCACTGGCTCTTCCTTCTTTTCTTGAACAGGAACTTGTTTACTTTCTGGCACAACCACTGGTTTTACTGGGTCTTGTACCGCAACTTGTTGTGCAGCTCCGGGACTAGTTGGTGTTGGCGCAGGAAGTGTTTTTGCTAATGGTAAAATAGAACTAGATAAAGGCAAAACTGGAGTCACCTTTACCACTCCATATTTTTTCTCATTTATTGGAACACGAATAATTTGACCAGGAAATACACGATCACTTAAAAGTGGATTTTGACTTAAAATCTCTGATTCTGTAACTCCGTATCTAGCGGCAAGAGATTGCAAGGTTTCTGCCTTAACAACACGATGTACTATAAGTTTATTTCCATCCTTTTGCTCCAAACGCAAAGAATCTTTGATACCAGCAAAGGCAGCGAAGGAAAGGAATATCAATAAAGTCAGGCTGAACGACTTTCTTAGCATGGTTAAAATTTTAAAAACCAAAGATAAGAGATTGAATACAACTAAAATAGACTTAGTTTCATTATCAAGCTGTGTGAAACCCTATTTAGTATACACCTATTTTACTTGTTGCTCTACCACCAAACTCCAAGCCATTGGCGCATCGTTAAATAGGGCTTTTGTGCCAGTCCAGGTTGTTTTAAACAAATCAGAAAAACGATACTTGTTTAAATGCGATTCAGTTTGCCAATAACTATAGGTAAACAATACATTGGGTTGAGCAGAATCACGCAATAAAGTTAAACCTTCACAACCTTCAAAATTGGCAATTTTACCCTTTACACTCTCAAACAATGCCAAAAATTCCTCTACCTTATTTGGGTCAAAACTCATCCTAACTATTCTGTTTATCATTATTCTGCTTTAATTAATATTTTTTAGAACTACTTTTAAAATCCAATTTAAAGTTCCACAATTTTTTTTTATAAAATTTAATCTAATTGGCACAAATCTAATATCCAAAATTTAAAAATCTTCTCGTATTCTTGCCTTGGCAAAAATGAAAAGAAAAACAATTTGGATGAAATACAGAATTAACAAAATAGTTTTGCTTTTCCTGCTATTACCATTTATTTCGTTTAAAGGAAATTGTTTTGGCGTTTCAAAACAATTTCTGGAAGAAAAAAATAGTTTTGAATACCAAATTAAACACGATATCACATCCCCAATTGATATCAATAGAATTCAGAGTTCAGTTACTGGAAGCGGAGTAAGCCTAAAACAGATTCATAATCTAAATTTCGAAAATCAGGAAAATGGATCCAATACTCTGTATTTATTTTCCTTTACAAAAAAATATAGCCAATTATTAAATCGGTATTCACCAAGATTTTTGCGCTTTAGGGTTTTAAGGTTGTAGAACAAGAAGATTTCTTAACAAATTAGCCAATTCTAGTGGCTATTTATTATCTATTCAGTTCAACCTTAATTTTCACAAACATCATGACAGAAGAAGAAAAACGCCAAGAGCGTGGCAATATTATTTTGGGAATAATATTCGTTGCCATCATCCTTGCAGGAATTATTTTAAATTTTTACCTGAATAAATAAACCCTAAAAAGCTGCATTCAAATACAGAATGCAGCTTTTTTTTGAATTAATTTTGAACTTTATGACGCATATTTATTGAAATCTGGATTAAAAAAAATTGATTTTTTTTTGTTCTCACATCTAATTTATCAAAGTCGGCATTTTTTAATAGTCTGTTTTTCTGCTATTTAAAATCCTAATTAGTACTTTGTCTTGCATAGTACCAATCTATGTTTAGTTTTGTGCCATACTTTGAACCTTGTAATATATTTAGCATGGATTTAGAAAACAGTAAAGCACAAATGAAAAAGGGGATTTTAGAATATTGTATCCTCTCAATTATTAGTCGTGAAGAAGCATATGCCAGTGATATCATTGAAGAAATGAAAGAAGCTAGGCTGCTTGTGGTTGAAGGAACTTTATATCCTTTATTGAGTCGTTTAAAAAACGATGGTCTATTGAGTTATAATTGGGTGGAAAGCAAAAGTGGACCACCCCGAAAATATTATCAATTAACAGAACAAGGAAAGTTATTTATGGCAGAACTTTCTACCACTTGGAATGAATTAGTAGATGCCGTAAACCACATTAGTAACAAAACAATAAACATCAAATAAAATGGAAAAAGTCTTTCAAATTCATCTTGCAGGTATGCTTTTTACAATAGAGGAGCAAGCCTACCACGTGCTAAAATCTTACTTAGGGAGATTGCATCAACATTTCGCTTCCAATTCCGAAGTTGTTCAGGATATCGAGGGAAGAATGGCAGAATTATTTGCTCAAAAATTAGGTTCAAACCGAAATACTTTATTTTTAAAAGACATTAATGAAGTAACCCAAATAATGGGCGACATTAACCAAATGGATGAACATGGCGAAGTGCATGCAAAGGAAGAAACTAAGTCGACATACACTAAACCTATGCAACGCAAATTAAGAAGACATCCAAGTGATCAAACTCTTGGTGGTGTTTGCTCTGGCTTGGGTTCATTCTTTGATGTAGACCCAGTAATAGTGCGTGTACTTTTTGTTTTGCTTTTGGTTATTTATGGTAGTGGGGTTCTTTTGTATTTGGTACTTTGGGCAGTTTTGCCTGAGGCAAGAGGTGAAGAGGCAGAATACATGCGCATGCAAAAAGAAAATAGATCGAAACGCTTGTACAGAGATTCTGATAGCCGTGTAATTGGCGGTGTAGCAACAGGATTATCATATTATTTTGGCATAGACCGCGCCTGGATTCGTTTGGCTTTTGTTATTACTATTTTCTTCTTTGGAACTGGTTTTTGGTTGTATATAGTTCTTTGGCTAATTGTTCCTAAGGCAATTTCGGCAAGCGACAAACTATTAATGCGTGGCGAACCTGCCGATATTCATAATATAGAAAAACAAGTTATGCAAAACCAAGCTAGCAACAAGATAAATAGCATTGCCGAGCATGGTAGCAACTTGATTGGTAAAATTATAAAAGGCTTTTTAAAATTTATTGGTGCAGTTGTTGGTTTGATCCTATTTGCTACAATAGTTGGATTAAGCATTTCTATGGTGGCCATATTTTTCAACTTAGGTAAAACGCATTTCTTAAATGAGTTAATCCAATTTACTGTAACAAATTCAAGCCTAATTTGGATTGCAAAAGTGGGTGTTTTGTTAACCTTAATTGTGCCTGTAGTTGGCTTGTTTTTAGTAATAATTAGAGGTTTATTTAATATATCCTTTATCAATAGGTATTGGGCCATGACACTTATTTCCCTATTTCTAATCGGTGTTATTTTTATGGCTTACTCAGGAATTAGTTTTGGAACAAGTGTTAGTCATAACGAATCAAAGGTTTCACTTAACAAAATAGCTATAAATGATACCCTCATATTAGAAGGAATTGAAATGCCATATATAGAAGAAAACGAAGAGGAAAATGATATAGAAATGGTATTTAGAGACAAGGGAGTAATAATGGGTAAATCAGCGTTTTTCTTTGAAATAGATAAGGTAACTCTTAAACAAGGAAAATCAGATTCTGTTGTTCTTAAAGTGGTAAGAAGAGCCAATGGTAGCGATAGACGCAACGCTAACCTAAAAATGGATATGATAGAATTTACACCAAAAATTATTGGGAATAAAATTATAATACCAAGCTATTTTAGTCTTGCTAAAGACAAGCAATTTAGCTGGCAAGAAGTGGATGTAACTCTTTATGTACCCGAAGGAAAAGTGATACAAATGGACATGAATGTAATGGAAATTTTGGATGATAATTACATGAATGAGGCAGATGGTTCAATTTATACTTTCCAAAAAGGAGAACTAATTTGTTTAGACTGTGGTAGCAATGTAGAAACGGAAGATTATTATGGAGAGGATGAGGATGATAACAGTTCAAAAAGAGGAAGAAAAAACAATCATATAAAATTTAAAATTGGTGATGGCGATGAAAATGCTAATATAGAAATCAATATTAATGAGGATGATAATAGTAATGGCAAAAAGAAAACTAGTAAGGTGATAAAGAAAGATGGTAAAACCATTAAAATAGAGGAAACTCATGATGGTCCAGTTACCATTAAAAAAAGAATTGAAATTGACAAATAACACGTTTTACATTTACACCAAGGGGCTTTGCAAGAAATTGCAAGGCCCTTTTTCATTTCATGATATTGGTCATAAACCATCTATACTTTGATATTTTTGCCATATTTGTACAAAAGGTATTTCGTTTTGAACCTAAAAGATATACATCCAAATTGTCAAAATTGTTTACACAGTCATGATTCCGTTTTTTGTGATTTGAACACAAATGAACTGGAAGAATTATATAAAGACAAAACGAGTAAATTTATACGCAGAGGTCAGGTTGTATTTTATGAAAACGACCCTGTGAAAGGTTTGCATTGTATAGAATCTGGCAAAATAAAACTCTACAAAACCCTCGACGATGGTGGAGTTCAAATTTTAAAAATCTCCAAAGACAGCGAATTAATTGGTTACAGAGGCTTATTAGGCAACGGAAAATATATTGCCACAGCGGAAGCAATTGAAGACACCCAAATTTGCTTTATTCCTCGCCAATCCATTCTAAATTTACTCTCTCACAATCCCCAATTTTCACTTCAATTGCTTTCCAAATTTGCTTCCGACTTAAGTGAAGCAGAAGATAAATCAATCCGCTTTATTCAAAAAACCAGCAAAGAACGCTTGGCAGAAGCACTGCTTATGTTAGAGAAATCTTTTGGTACAGATGAGCATGGTTTTATCTTAATTAATTTAACCCGACAAGAAATTGGAGCCTACGCTGGATTGGCAACAGAAACCATAATTCGTGCTATAAAATTATGGGAGGAAGAAGGCATTTTACAGCTTAATAAAAAGCAAATAAAAATCCTTAATCATGCCCGTTTAGTTGAGATTAGCAACGTGTTTCATTAAATGATTTGAATCATTTAAAATACTGACTGCTGTCAGAAATTCTTCCTTCACTTCTTGGTTATTTCGTTCCATCATATTCAATGCCATGGAGTACCCTTCTGTAGATATTGTGGTTCTAAATTATAATGGGAAAGTTTTTCTCGACGATTGTTTTCATTCGCTAGAAAAATCAACCTATAGAAACCTCCATTTCTACATGGTAGACAATGCTTCTACCATGGATGATGTAATGTATGTAAAGGAAAAATATCCTTGGGTAAATATCATTCAAAACCCAAACAACAATGGATATTGCGCTGCATATAACCTTGCCTTTAACCAATGTACAAGTAAATACATAGTTTGCTTAAACAACGATGTAGTGGTAGATCCAGGCTGGATAGAACCTATGGTTGCCTTAGCAGAATCAAACGAAAATATTGGTGCCATACAGCCAAAACTGCTTGCCATAAAAGACCCAGAAATGTTTGAATATGCAGGCGCTTCTGGTGGCTTAATGGATAAATATGGTTTCCCTTTTATGCGGGGTAGAATCTTTGATACCGTAGAAAAAGACGAGGGCCAATATCAAGATAATGCCAAAATATTTTGGACCAGCGGTGCTGCCATGTTTATAAGAAAATCCGTTTTGAACCAAACTGGCGGCTTAGATGAAATCATTGTTCACCACATGGATGAAATTGATTTGTGTTGGCGCATGCAATTGATGGGGTTTGAAATGAGGGTTGAGCCAAAATCATTTATATACCATGTTGGTGGGGCAACAATTAAATCAAGAAGCTTTAAGAAAACCTATTGGAATCATAGAAATTCCATCTACCTCATGCTAAAAAATTACGAAGCTAAAAACATGTGGAGCAGAACTATGGTTCATGTATTTTTAGATTATATAGCATTTGCACAATCACTGGCAACCATGCAATTTCAGGTAGCCCGTGGAATTGTTGCTGCCCATTTCTGGATACTTAAAAACCTAAGTTTAATTGCCAGAGAAAGAAGAGCGGTTCAAGCAAAAAGAACTGTAACAGACGCCCAAATTGATCTTAACCTATATCAGGGAAGCATCGTTTGGGCTTATTTTTTTAAAGGAATTAAGACCTATAAAAACCTAAAATCTAAATCATATGAGAATTGATGTAATTGATGAAGCACTCAATGGATTGAAAGTATTTCAACCAGAAGTATTTGAAGACGAAAGAGGATTTTTTTGTGAAGTATATCGTAAAGATCATTTTACAAAAGCAGGTGTAGATGTAGAATTTGTGCAAGACAACCATTCACGTTCGGCAAAAGGCGTTGTTAGGGGATTGCATTTTCAATGGGAACCGCCTATGGGAAAATTAATGCGTGTCACTTTTGGTGAAGCATTTTTAGTTGCAGTAGATATTCGTATTGGTTCACCCACATTTGGCCAATGGTATGGCGCTTTGGTTTCAGACAAAAATAGAAAGTTAATTTATGCTCCAGCAGGCTTTGCACGCGGCTTCTGCGTAACCAGCGATTTTGCAGAAATACAATACAAATGCAGTGGCCTTTACAATAACCAAGCAGAAGCTGGCATACTTTGGAACGACCCAGAAATTGGTATTGAATGGCCTGTTATTGACCCAACTCTATCAATTAAAGATACCAAAGCACCAACCTTAAAAGAATGGGCGCTTGACCCAAGAGCTCAAAACTTTAAATTCTAATACCATGGAAAAGAAAAAAATATTGGTAATGGGTGGTGCAGGATATGTGGGTGCCGTGCTCTCCCCTTTTCTGGATGAACAAGGTTACGATATTACCGTAGCAGACGCGTTTTGGTTTGGAAACTACCTTCCAAATAACATGAAAATTATCAAAACAGATTTGTTTGATTTAAAACAAGCAGACCTCGAACCCTTTGATACCATTATATTCTTGGCAGGTTTATCCAATGACCCCATGGCAGAATTTTCTCCAAAAAACAATTTCATCTTAAACACTGCCTTGCCTTCGTATATTGGTTTTATGGCTAGAGAAGCAGGAGTTAAGAAAATGATTTTTGCAAGTTCTTGCTCTGTTTATGGTTATACACTTAACAGAACTTATACCGAGGAAGATCCTGCTATTTGCAATTATCCATATGGTGTTTCTAAGCTTCAAGGCGAAAAAGCATTATTGGCTTTAGCAGAAGAAAACTTCAAAGTAATATGCATTCGCCAGGGTACAGTTTGTGGGTTTAGTCCGCGCATGCGTTTGGATTTGGCCATGAATACCATGTTTAAAAATGCCATGCAAAACCACAAAATAGAATTGAGCAACCACCGTATTTGGCGACCAATTTTAGGCATGGATGATTTGTGTGATGCCTACCAAAAAGCAATAGAGTTTGATGAAATGGGCGGACATGTTTTTAATATCAGCTCTTTTAATACCACGGTTGGTGAGTTAGCAAAATCTGTTACCTCTTTTGTGGAAGAACATTTTAAGGCAGAAATAAATGTTATCGATCATAACCAACAGGACTATAGAAATTACAAAGTGAGCACAGAAAAAGCTCAAAATATTCTTCACTTTAAACCTAAGCAAAATGATTTATCTATTATCAATGACCTATATAGGCATCTCGATTTATTCAGCAATTTCGACGATGAAAGATTCTACAATATAAAAGTATTTAGAAGATTGGTTTCAGAAAAAGAAATGACCATATGATCAGCAAAACAGTATTAATTACAGGCGCTAACGGCCAATTAGGTTCAGACCTAGCCTTAGAATTTATGGCCAATGGCTATACCGTTATTTCCTTTACACATGTATTAGCAGACATAACAAACTTTGCTAAAATGCGCGAAATAATTGATATCCATAAACCTCAAATTGTTATCAATGCAGCGGCTTATCACAATGTAGATTTGTGTGAAGCAAACCCAGATAAAGCTATGGAGGTAAATTTTCTAGCACCAGAAAATTTGGCTAAAATATGTGCAGAAAAATTCATCCAATTTATTCATTTCAGCACCGATTATGTTTTTGATGGTGAAAAGAATTCTCCATACATAGAAAGCGATGAAGCCAAGCCTTTAAACGAGTATGGTAAATCTAAACTGGCAGGTGAAAAAGCAATTTTAGAGGCCAATCCAAACGCACTTATCTTAAGAGTTTCTGCTTTGTACGGCGTTCGTCCTTGTAGAGCAAAAAACGGGTTAAACTTTGTTCAGTTGATGCTTAAGAAAGCATCCGAAAATGCAGATTTAAAGGTGGTGAGCGACGAATTTGTATCACCAACATCTACAGAAAGCATTGCTAAAATAACTCCTCATTTGGCAGAAATTAACCTCCATGGAATTGTACATTTAACATCAGAAGGCTCTTGCTCTTGGTACGAATTTGCAAAAGAAATATTCTCTTATTCTGGTTTGAACCCAAGCTTAAGTGAAGCAAAAAGTTCTGATTTCCCAGGCAAAACTCCTCGTCCAAAATATAGTGTTTTAGAAAATGCTAGGCTTAAATCTATTGATACAATGCAAATGCCAGATTGGAAAAGCTCTTTGCACCACTATCTCAATCAAATCAAAAATTAATTTCCATTTCAACATTTAAAAAAGGTTCGGTTTGAACCAAAAAATATACAACATAATGAAAAGCACAAAAAAAATATCTTGGGCAGAACCATATAGAATGAAAATGGTAGAACTGCTTAAAATGACTACCAAAGCTCAAAGGGTAAAAGCTATTAAAGAAGCTGGCTACAATACCTTTCTTTTAAAATCTGAAGACGTTTACATCGACCTATTAACTGACAGTGGAACCAATGCCATGAGCGACCGTCAATGGAGTGGAATGTTTATGGGTGATGAAGCATATGCTGGTAGCCGTAGTTTCTATAATATGGAAAAATCGGTTCAAGAAATTTATGGTTACAAACACGTAATTCCTACTCACCAAGGTCGTGGAGCAGAAAATATCCTTTCTAAAATATTGATAAAAAAAGGAGATATCATCCCAGGAAACATGTACTTTACCACAACGAGATTGCATCAAGAATTAGCAGGTGGTAAATTTGAGGATATTATTATTGATGAGGCACACGACCCAAATAATGAACATCCATTTAAAGGCAATGTGGATTTAAAAAAACTGGATGCCATTGTTAAAAAACATGGTGCTTCAAAAATACCCTATGTAAGCATTGCAACAAATGTAAATTTGGCTGGTGGGCAACCTATTAGCATGGCCAATTTAAGAGAGCTTCACAGCTATTGTACGAAAAATAAAATTCGCATTATTCACGATATGACTCGTGTAGCAGAAAATGCATATTTTATTCAACAACGTGAAAAGGGTTTCGACAAAAAGTCGATTGCACAAATAGTAAAAGAGATTTGTTCCTATACAGATGGTGCAACCATGAGTGCAAAGAAAGATGCCTTGGTAAACATTGGCGGATTTTTAGCAACCAACGAAATGGATACCTATGAAAAAGCAAGAAATTTGGTGGTAGTTTATGAAGGCATGCCAACCTATGGTGGACTTGCTGGTCGTGATATGGAAGCCATTGCAATTGGAATTAGAGAAAGTGTAGACGACCACCACCAGCATGCACGTGTGGGACAGGTTGAATACCTAGGAAATAAAATGATTGAGTTTGGAATTCCTATTGTGAAGCCAATTGGCGGACATGGTATATTTGTGGATGCCAAAGCATTCTTACCTCATTTAACACAAGACGAATTTCCTGCGCAAACATTGGCAGCAGAAATCTATATAGAATCTGGTGTGAGAACCATGGAAAGAGGTATTGTTTCGGCTGGTAGAAAATCTAACGGACAAAACTATTATCCTAAATTGGAATTGGTTCGCTTTACTATTCCAAGAAGGGTTTATACTCAAGCACACATGGATGTAATTGCTGAATCTACTTATGAGGTTTACAAAAGAAGAAGTAAAATTAAAGGAATGAAAATGGTTTACGAACCTCAATACCTACGTTTCTTCCAAGCAAGATTCGAAAAATTATGATCAATCAGCAACTCATTTCACCAGAAAGTATTGTGGTAGTTGGTGCATCAGAAGATGTAGAGAAACCTGGTGGAAAAGTATTAAAGAATATCCTACAGAATGGATTCAAGGGAAAACTATATGGCTTGAACCACAAAAAAATAAGCATTGATGGAGTGGAGATGTTTCAAGAAATTGAGCATCTCCCCGCTCCTATCGATTTGGCTATTATATCTATTCCCGCTTCAGCTTGCCTTGTTGCAGTTAAAAAATTAATCGAAAAAGGTGTCAAAGCATTTATCCTTTTCTCCTCAGGATTTGGAGAAGCTGGTGAAGAAGGAAAAGCTTTAGAAAAAGATTTGGTTCAAACCATAACTGCCGCTAATGCCTGCTTAATTGGCCCTAATTGTGTGGGCGTAATTAACCAAACCTACAAAGGAGTTTTTACTAGTCCAATACCAACATTCTACGCAGATGGTTGCGAATTAATTTCGAGTTCTGGAGCAACTGCCGTATTTATTATGGAAGCCGCATTGTCTACAGGATTGCGGTTTTCAAACGTTTATTCTATTGGCAATGGCTCGCAAACAGGCATAGAAGAAATACTCGAATACTTAGATAAAAACTATGTGGAAGGCAAAAGCCCAAAGGTAAAATTACTTTACCTAGAAAGCATTCGCAATCCGTTTAAGTTCTTAAAACATGCGAGTTCCTTAATTCACAAAGGTTGCAAAATAGCAGCTATTAAATCTGGTCACTCCGAAGCAGGAAGCAGGGCTGCCACTTCACATACCGGCGCCATGTCGAGTTCTGATACGGTTGTGAGAGCCTTATTTAGAAAAGCAGGCATTGTGTATTGCAGTGGAAGAGCCGAATTAATATCTGTAGGTTGTTTGTTTCAAAGCAAAGAAATTAAAGGAAATAGAATTGCCATTGTAACCCATGCTGGTGGTTCTGCAGTAATGCTAACAGATGCACTTTGCTCTAGAGGAATGGAAGTTCCAGCCATAGAAAGCAAGGATGCAGATGAATTATTAAAGAAATTAAATCCCGGTTCAACCATTGGAAATCCTATTGATTTTTTAGCAACAGGAACCGCAGAACAGTTGGGATTGATTATAGATTTCTGCGAAAACCTTCCTGATATAGATGGTATAATTGTGGTATTTGGTAGTCCGGGTTTGTTTAATGTTAAGAAGGCATACGAGCTATTAGACGAAAAAATGAACTCCTGCAAAAAACCAATTTATCCTGTATTACCAAGTTTGATTAATGCCAAAGAAGAGATTGCATTCTTTCTTTCTAAAGGCAATGTTAACTTTCCAGATGAAGTTGTTTTAGGTTCAGCCCTACCTTATGTTTTCCATTGCAAAGCGCCACATAGCGAAGTTAAACGCTTATCAGATATGGCCGACGCAAGCATAAGAAATATCATCAATCAATCTAGTGATGGGTATTTATCTCCAGAAGCAGCAAGAGAATTAACATTAGCTGCTGGCATTAAAATGGCAGAAGAGGCAGTCTGTTTGAACCTAGAAGACCTTTTAAAAGCAAAAGAAAACATGCCATTTCCATTGGCAATGAAAGTAATTGGACCCATTCACAAAACCGAAGTAAAAGGCGTTTCGCTTCATATAAACTCTTGGGAGAAATTGGTTTCTGAATACAACCGCATGTTGAAAATTGAAGGAGCTAGTGGCGTGGTAGTTCAAGAAATGGTAGAAGGCGAAGAGCTATTTATTGGAGCAGCAAAAGAAGGAGATTTTGGCCATTTAATAATTTGCGGTTTGGGCGGAATTCATGTGGAGGTTTTCAAGGATATTTCGTTTGGCTTGGCGCCATTGAGGAAGGAAGAAGCCTTAGAAATGGTGGAATC
>JAIOYZ010000044.1 GCA_021740845.1 Bacteroidia bacterium | reverse complement strand
AGCAAGTTGCTCCTCAGCAGAGCTTGGGTCCGCTTCATCCAGTTCAACAAAGGTAAACGGTTTGTAGGATTAAAATAATAGTGTAAACTTGTATTAGGATTATTAACCAATAAGTGTAAACTTTTTTTAGGACGAGTCAAACAATATTATTGTCAGGACAGAAAAGTATGACCAAGTTCTTCTTTTAAATAAGAATGAGGACAGTTCCAGAACCAAGGAATTATTGACCGACTTTGTTGAATCCCACAAAGGGCAGACTATTGAGGAAGTCTTATTTTATTATACAGGACACGGTGAATTTTACAATAATGAATTTTACTATATATTGTCTGACTTTGACCAAACGAAGAGGAAGCAAACTTCTTTGCAGAATATGGAGATTGACAACTTGCTTCGAACATTAACACCAAATTTGGTGGTAAAAGTCATCGATGCTTGCCAATCCGGTACATCTTATATTAAAGAATCTGGTGCAATTACCAAGTACTTTGACGATGCAAAGCAAGGTTTTAAAAGGTGTTATTTCTTGAATTCCTCTTTGAGTTCACAATCTTCCTTTCAGAATAATGAAATGAGTTTTTTTACTAAAAGTTTTGTTTCGGCAATTAAAGAAAATAAATCAGACGATGTTCGATACAAATCTATAATTGATTTTATATCCGATGAATTTGAAAACATAGGTGACCAAACACCCTTCTTTGTAATACAGGCAGATTACACTGAAAAGTTTTGTACTAAGAATGCCAACCTTAAAAAATATTTGGTTGATTTTGAATCTGCTAAGCTCGAAAGTACTTCAGGCACAAAGAGCAGTAGTTTGCTTGAATTAGTTCAAAAAGAAGCTAACGAATATATTACGAAGGAAAAAGCGGTTGAATTAATTGAAAAAATCAGAATTGAAGTTGGCAAGTTCAAATTAGGTGATACAACAAAAGACCTTTATGAATTAGAAGCTACGTTTCTGGAGGATTACAAACAAATTCCAAGAAAAATTGTGATAGGTAAATGGCTTAAGGACAACACACATCCATTTTTTGCCGAACCAACTTATAGAAAAATTTACGAAAATCCACAGGACGCAATAAAAGTTTTTGCCACAGTATCAATCCTTGACCAATTTAAAAGAGAAAAGCAGGCCGAAGTAAGGATTGAGTTAGACGGTTATGAACTTAAAATAGATGTTCCATTCAAAGCCATCGCGATTAACGCAAATTCAAAATTCCCCAATCTATATAGCTACAATATGACAGTAGTTTTTTTGCTGTCAAAAAAAGCTATTAGGTTCTTTTACTTTATTTCAAACTATAATGAAGAAAGTTGGGATAATAGAAAATTGTTGACTAAAGATATTGAGTGGAAAACTATTGAATTTAAAATAACAGATACGGCAACAATAAATGACGGAGTTAAGTCATTTTTTTTAGAATTTGAGACAAAGATCATAAAAGATATTCAAGGAAAGTATAAACACGTTTCAGAGTGAACAAACTACTGCGGCTATCAGCTAGAGTTTCGTGGTGGCTGCAAGCCAAGCCATGAAACTTCGGTTGAACGGAACCTGCAATGGCAAGTTGAAAAGTGTTATGGGATTTTCGTGTTGGGGTTTTATTTCTAAATAGGCTTTGCGTTGATGTGAGTTTAGAATTTGATTTGAATAAAAGTAGATTTGATTAAAATCTCCCACCATTAAGCATAAGTTCCATTACCCATAAATTTAGGATTTATAGGGAATAGAAGTTTGGCAATCGCCCATGTATAAATTAGGATGTCTAATAATAAAATGGTTTCTTTTGATAAAGGAGAGCTCGGCAAAAGATAAGCAATCCAAATTTAAACTAAGGTGGAAAAGTTAATCGAGATATCAGTTGTTGTAATTATTTTCATCTTTCCCTTCCTTTTTCTATTCGCAATAATTGAAACTGTTTTGATTTTTCTGATAAGAAAGAAATTCAAATTTGCATTCCCACGCAGAAATATAGATACCAAAATCAGCATCAAAAAAGTTAGAGCAATGGTAAACTCTGGCAAAATCGAGAACCTCAAATTAATAAAAATGCTTAAGGCGTTAATCTTCGTAGATTATTTATTACAAATAACATTTACCCTAGTCTTACTCTCATTTGCAATCCTACTCCTATCAAGAATATAAGTTCAAATAAAACCTAGAAACTTTTGTCCTCCTCCCCAAACCCAATTTACCAACCAAAACATGGTTTGCAAAAAGAAATCAATTTAATATATTCGTTTAACAAAACCCCAAGCCTATGAACCCAGATTTTAAACTTTATTTAAAACTATCTACACTCAATATTTCAAATGAATACTATCTAATTAGCGGGATTGCGGGTGTTTTAATGGAGTTATTTTTAAGTTACCTGCCATTTTATGCGACAGTGCGAACTTTAAACATTTCAACATTTAATAAACTATGGCACACAGAATATCACAAATAAAAATTGACAACTACAAATCAATTGTATCAGAGACATTTGACCTTTCCGATTACACTCCATTAATTGGCTACAATAACGCTGGCAAGTCAAATATACTATATGCAATAAAGTGGCTATTAAGAAGAAGCAGTTTAGGTGCAGACGCTTTTAATCAAATAAATACTGCCGTGACAATGGTAGGAGTTATTGACGGTATTGACAACGCACTTCTAAATTTGTTGCCCCAAAACCATAGGAACAGTATTCAACCTTACATCGTTAATGACCAATTAAAAATTAAAAGAGTTCAAAACCAGCCGAATGACACGGCTGCAAATATTCGTTTGTTTGTTCACGACCCTAATGCTGCAAATGCAGCTCAACCTTGGGTTGCAAACCCAAACGGGATAGACAACGCTTTGACTGTTCTTTTTCCCGAACCAATCCACATTGGTGCAATGGAAAACGCAGAAGAAGATGTGAGCAAATCTAAAGCAGGAACTACGATCGGAAAACTACTTGCAGAAATTATTGAGCCAATAGAAAATCAATATGGAGCTCAAGTCAGAGGAATTTTGGACGGTCTAAAGGGGCTGCTTGATGCTGACGGTTTAAACAGAGCACCAGAATTAGCGCAGTTTGATGCAGCTGTAAATCAAAAAATTGACACCTTTTTCCCTGATGTAAATATTAAATTGCATGTTCCGACACCGGAACTCAAAGAAGTTTTTAATAAAGGCACAATTAAAATTTACGAGCCACAATCACCATTAGGCAGAGATATTTCTTCGCTTGGACATGGGGCACAGCGTTCAATTCAAATGGCTTTAGTCCGACATTTGGCTGAGTTAAAAAGGGCAGCACAAAATCACGGCACAACAACTTTACTACTCATTGATGAACCCGAACTTTATTTGCACCCTCAAGCTATTGAGATAATCAGAGATGCACTAAAATCGCTTTCTACTCAGGGTTATCAAGTAATTTTTTCAACACACTCTGCAATGATGGTAACTCATGATGATGTAGCCAATGCAATTCTCATTCGGAAAAGACATCCACAAGGAACATACAGACGACAAACATTAAAAGCAGCGATTCCGCAAGTAGCAGCCGATGCACCAAGTCAACTTCAGCTTTTGTTTTCTTTAAGCAACTCAACGAACATTCTCTTTTCCGAAAAAGTTGTATTGACCGAAGGCAAAACAGAACAAAGAGTATTACCTAAGATTTTTGAAAAGGTAACTGGTAAAACTTTAGGAATATATAAATACGCTTTGGTAAGGCAAGGTGGTGTTGCAAGCACAAGAAAGTCAATGATGGTTTTGAATGCAATGGATTTACCAACAAAAGCTATCGTTGATCTAGACTATGCCTTTCGTAATGCTGTTGCTGATGGCTTTTTGCAGCCAGCAGACCCAGACCTTGGTGCATGTCACCAACACATGGGACATATCGCAGTGGTTAATGGGATTGCTCTAGAAGCTGATGGTTACCCAACAAATAGAAATAGTTCAATGTCTACTTCTGATGCAATTGCGTTTTTAGCAGCTCAACAACCAATACATCAAAACATAATCAATCTTCATACAAAATTATTAGCTCATAATATTTGGCTTTGGAAGAAAGGAGCAATTGAAGCACACATTGGACTTACAGGCAAGACAGAACAAATTTGGGCAAACTTTGTAAATCAATTGCAAGCAAATCCATTAAATGTAGCTGCAATAGACCATGCAGAAATTACAGCTTGTATAAATTGGCTAACAAATTAACATGCCAAATTCAAAATATGAATATTGATACAGACTTTAGCATAGACGATTTAACACTTATCAAATATCTTAAAAGTGTTGACAGTCCTTTTTTACCTAAGATTCAAGAAGTTTACGGACAAGTAAAGGACATTCTCAATAGCAGAGTGCAGCATGTTTTTCCAAACTATACACTTCACAACACGGGACACTCATTCCGAATAATGGAGTATATGAGCAAGTTGGTTAGTGACTACACAAAGCTAAGTGAACTTGAAATTGCATTATTAATTTATGCGGCCCTTCTCCATGACATTGGAATGGCAGTTAGTGAGGACGATATTACTGCAATAAAGACAGATGCCTTTCCATTCTGTGATGTGAAGTTTTCAGCAATGAAAAAAATAATGGGAGGTGATGAATCATTGGCAATGCAGGAGTATGTGCGAAGAATACATGCTTCCTTATCGGGCAGATACATTCGTGAAAACTTAAAAGACAAATTGGTTATCCCAAAACTAACATCGCTTGATTTCGCAAAAGAACTTGCCTTAATCTGCGAAGGACATACAGAAGATTACGATTGGATTGAAAACAAATTACGGTCAAATGAAGTTAGAGGTGATTACTCTTTTAATCCGCAATTCATTGCAACAATTCTTCGTTTGGCAGACATACTTGATATAGACAGCAACAGAACTCCGCATAATTTATACAAATTGATTTCTCCTAAAGGAAAAAGTGATGATGAATGGAAGCAACATTTTGTGATTCTTAACAACGAAAAAATTGTTACTAATGAAAGAACGCAACAGAAAAAAATAGTCTTTCATGGTAAAGCGACAAACGCAAGTATTCACAGAAAAATTCTTATCTATATAAGCTGGGTTAAAAATGAATTAACCAATGCTACCGCATTGGTTAATGGTATGCAAGCTCAATATAGTTTGGTGTATGATACAACCCCAGAAATAAATATTCAAACAGAGGGTTATTCTTTTTCTGATTATAAAATGACTTTGGAGTTTCGGGCAATAAGTTCTTTACTCATGGGTGAAAAGATTTACGGAAGCAAGTCTTTGGGACTTCGAGAACTGATTCAAAATTCCATTGACGCTTGTAGGTTAAGACAAGAAAGCGATGAAATAAAACATGAGTTCGGACAGGATGCCTTTAAGCCTAAAATCAAAGTGATTTTAGACCAAGAGAAAAACCAAGCGATAATTAAGGACAACGGAATAGGTATGTCAATGGAAATTATCAAAAAACATTTTTTGAATATTGGAGTTTCTTATTATAATTCAGACGACTTCTTACTTAAAGATTTTAATTATAAACCCATTGGAAATTTTGGAATAGGCTTTTTGTCTTGTTTCATGTTATCCGATGAAGTAAAAGTATTGACAAGGCATTACAAGTCAAAAAATAAATACTTAATTGAACTTGAAAGAGGCAATGAATGGACTTCTCTAACAGAAACTGAAGATGTGCTTTTTGAGGGCACTGAAGTAATTCTGAACTTTAAAAACTTCATGGATGTTTTTGATAACAAGTCCGAGGGTGTAAAAAAGTTTTTAGACACTTATTTTCTTACAGATGGAATTGAATTTGCGTTAGTTGATAAGACTGTAGAGAAAATTGGTTCAATTAACAATCCAATAATTATATCTACACCACTTGACAAAGGACTTGTAAAGATTGACTTGCAAGATTATCTCAAAGAAATTGAAGGCTATGCGTTGATAAAGAACAAAAGTAGTTTCATTAAAAAATTTGAAGAACTAGATTTCATTGGAGAACTTTACAAGTATGATGATGAAGATGGCTTATTGCCGGTTGAAGATTTTGCTAACCTTGAAATTGATGACTATATCAATGGAAAAGAATTAAAGTATCTAACAATTCCATTGGTAGAATCTCATTTGGAAAATGACTTTTTAAGCGGAATGAAATTTACAGGTGATGATGTTAAGGAAGTGTTAGAGAAACTTGACAGGGAATTAAAATGGATTTCGGTAATTGTTCCAAAAGAATATCAGGGTTCATTATCCAGTGAGGAATTAGATAATAGAGATTACATATTTGACAAACTCACATTTGAAGACCTTGAAGCGCTTGGACATTCCAGTTCATGTATAACTAAGACAAGTGTTAACACGATTACCTTATTTGAAGGAAGAAAAAATAATTTGTATTTGCCTTTTGACAAAACCGACCGAGATAATGGCTTCTTCTATATCAGGCCAGAGAAAAGAAAGGAACTCTTTATGCGAAGTGTTTTGATTAAAGATTTTCGTTTCAATATTCCTATATTAGCATCAATTTTCGAAATACAAACTATAGTTGCAAACATCAATTCAAGAAAATTCATTCCTGACATTTCAAGAAACAATGTGGATACAAAAGCAAAAGACATGATAAATTACATTATTGGCAAAGCTATTCATATTGGAGCTACCAACGTGTTGACATTAGGTGTAGACGAGAAGACTACGCTACAAAATTTTATTGCTGAATTTTATTCTGATAAGACTGATTATGAAAAATAAAACGGCAGGTAACAGATAAGGGTTCGAAGCGGCCGGAGGACGCACTTTGAACCCTGTGTTGAGCGGAACCACGCTCAGGTTTGGGGCTTTTTGGCAGATTAATAGTGTAGGAGGAAGCTTCATCAAATATTGGCATGCCTCATAGGCTGTAGCTTTAGCGAAGGTCTGACTTTTAGTAATTGGATTCTTATCAAGCCCAAAAATTAGATGACGTTATTAAACAAAAACAAGTTTTACTAAAAAATAGCAATTTTATATATTCGTTTAGCAAACCCCAAGCCTATGAACCCTGATTTGAAACTTTTTATAAAACTACCTTTACTCAATATTTCAAATGAATCTCTCTCAATAGGCGGGATTGCGGGTGTTTTAATGGGGTTATTTTTAAGTTAGCTGCAAGCGTAAAGCCGAATTTAACCGGATAAACATGTAAACTATTTGCAATTAGAATGACAAAAGAAACCTGTATAGAAAAAGTTTGCAACTTGCCTTTAGACTTTAAAATTTCAGGCAAATCAACCTTAACTTTATTATATGAATCCAATTATTATGACCTGTATAATTCCCTTTCACAGCAGGATATTAAAGAATACTTATTACGAAACAAAGATCTTATTAACAAATGGGTAATATTTTCGGAAGACAAAAGGACAAGTGAAGGATATTATTTAATGCTAGATGGAGAAAAGCATTTTGTTGGTTCATTAGAAAAAATCGGAAAAGAACCATATGCAAAATCTTTTACGACAAAGGAAGAAGCTTGTGCAGAATTTATCTTGCTCGAAATAAGGAGAACACTTAAAATTGAATCAGATTTTGTATAACAAAAACGTGAAACAAACACCTCCGAATGAAGCAATTGCTGAAGCACAGAAACACCCAAATGGATGGGTTTATGAAATTGATATTGAATACGGGAATAACGAAAATGTTCCACCAGAAGCTATAAAGGGTGCGTGGAAAGTGAATGAGAAAGGAATAATAGAAGGAGATTTTATACCAAATCCCAATTATGTAGAAAAGAAAAATGAAAAGTAATCACCAAAGATAAGAACGCCAGCAGCTAACAGCACCTACAAGAAATTGGCGGTTAAGTGTTTCGCAGAAACATTTGTGGTTAATGGAAATCTGGTTCTATGCAACTATATTCGTGCTGAAAGGCGCCAACTCCTTGTAGCTGCCAACCGTGTGTGTCTTGAATCGATGACTTAGCCAAGTCATTGAATGTTATTCAAAAGATGGAAGACAAAAGAGTGAAGGATAAATAAAGTAGTGGAACTCAAGCGAAGTGAGTGGCCATGCTACCGAAACAAATTTGAGAGGCCTTCCAAAGACTTGAATATTTCGGTACCAAAAATACCACCCATTTCGGTTTCAACTGTACCAGTGATTCTGGATTGAACTGTACCACCTTTTAGTTTGAAATGATGCAAAAGCGTTAATTTTGGATTATTAAATTAAAGAAAAACCATAAAAGTTTAAAACAACAAGCTTTTTTCAAAAATATTTCCTAATTTAGCAGAGTAAAAATTTACCCTAATGGATAGCAACAAAAAAAATGGACTTGCCAACTTGACGAAGAAGGCAGCCGCGATTTTCGGAGCTGCATTTGCAGCCTTAACTGGAATTCAAAATACTGCCCCAATCCCTGATCAATTTGGAGACCTTGGAAACAATAAAATTCAGATTAAAGAAGTTGGCAAGGTAAAGCCAATGCCAATTTTAAAGCTCAACCCAAATAACCCTGAGAATAGTCAATTTGTTGCACAACATCGTTCACATTCTTCGCATAGTAGTCATAGTTCCCATAGTTCACATTATTCGCATAGGTCAGGCGCAATGTTTGCATAATTCATTTTGTTATGCAATTTCAGAATGAAATCAAAAGCAATGAAGTAATTGTTTTTGCTGATGCCTCGTTATATTCTAAAGACAGTATTTTCAAATGTTTATATTGGTATGGGGATAAATTCCATACAAATGTGTCGTTTGCAGATAGCGGCACTTATAGAGTTTCTTTAAAACCTATTTCCACAAATCAGCTTTCAAATTTAGAATTAGAGCTTTTGCTACAAAAGCTTGAAAGAGATTTGATTGATTTTAACCTACGGGATATTGTAACAAAAGAAACTCAAAATGTTAGAGATTTACTTATTGCAAAAGCCTTTTCCAATGGAGAGTTTGACGAAATGCCTCCAGGTAATGTTAGTGACCCTGTTGGTTTTAACGTAAATAAGGTTGCAAATGATTGATGCGATTCCAGATAAGATTTCAAGAAAGTTCAAAGAAAAAGACCAATTCGATTTAAACAGAAATAGTCAGTATTATTTACTGCCCTTTCGGTTCCATAGGTTAACAGATGAAAAGGAAATAATAGTTAATGAGGTAGGGGATTACCTTATTTTATCAAATGGCACCTTTGAAAGTATTGTAAAGAGGAAGTTAGATAAAGAAAAAGATAAGGACCTTTATGGAGATTTAATTGCCAACTTTTTTATTTCGGAAGAACTTATTCCTCCTTTAATTGATGTTCTTGCCACACGATATAGAACAAAGAAGCTTTTTCTAAATTACTTTACTGGACTTCATATTTTCGTTATTTCATTAAGGTGCGAGCATACCTGTCACTATTGTCAAGTATCTCGCGTTACCCAAAATCGTGACTTATATGATATGTCACTTTCTAATATAGATAAAGGGATTGACATTATGTTTAAGTCTCCCAACCCACATGTTACAATGGAGTTTCAAGGTGGTGAAGCTTTGTTAGCTTTCGATCATATAAAATATGCGGTTGAAAAAGCTGAACAAATAGCAATTGAAATTGGCAAAGGTTTAACTAAAGTAATTTGTACCAACTTGGCTCTAATTAATGAAGAGATATTAGAATATTGCAAGGAACATGATATTCTTATTTCAACCTCTTTAGATGGACCTAAATATGTACATGATAAAAATAGAAACAAGCCTAATGCTAGTAGTTATGAACTAGCCATTAAAGGTATTGAGCTTTCAAGAAAATTATTAGGACATGATAGAGTTTCTGCACTAATGACTACCACAAAACTTTCATTGGATTATCCTACAGAAATCGTTGAAGAGTACTTTAATTTAGGTTTTCAAGGAATTTTTCTTAGAAATATTAGTCCATATGGTTTTGCTTTAAGGACTGACACTTCCAAATACGAAACTGAGAAGTTTCTTGCCTTTTATAAAAAAGCACTTGACCGCATATTGGAATATAATTTCAGTGGTTATCATTTTACGGAAGATTTAGCTAAGATATTCTTAACTAAAATCCTTACACCATTTAATGTTGGCTTTGTTGACCTGCAATCGCCTGCTGGTTTAATAAATGGTGTTATTGTTTTTAATTATGATGGGGGTGTTTATGCCACCGATGAAAGTAGAATGTTGGCAGAACAAAAGGACTATACTTTTAAACTTGGCACATTGAATGATGATTACAATGATTTATTTTTTGGTAGAAAAGCACAAGAAATTGCTCAGCTTTGGGCAAACGAAGCCTTGACAGGTTGCTCAGAATGTGCATTTCAACAGTATTGTGGAGCAGACCCAGTTCATAATCATGCTACACAAGGTGATATGTATGGCTATCGGCCAAACAGTGATTTTTGCCAAAAGAATATGGAAATCATTAGATATCTAATTGAACTGATGGAAAGTGATTCAAGAATTAAAAGGATATTTGAAAGCTGGGCAAAAACAGCAACACATTAATTAACAAGTATGCTGCTTAGAACAAAAGGTAAACCTATAAATATTGAAGGTCATTTAGTAGGAAAGGTTACAAGAAACCCCGACCTACTTGATGAAAATTCATTTTTACTAATTGACAGTTTTGTTTCAGAATTGCCAAGTAAAAACTTTATGGGTGTTCTAAGTCGCCAAGATGAATATGAAGTAAAAAACGGTGAAAATGTTGTTTTCAAAATACCAACCCTTGATCATTTAACTGATGGAGATATAGTTTCAGTCGGAAACGATGGAAACATAAACACTCTTTACAGAGTAAATTCTTTTCATAATACTTTATTGGCAACTGAAAGGTGCAATAGTAATTGTCTCATGTGTTCGCAGCCGCCTCGAGATAAAAATGATATTCCAATTCATTACCAAATTCACAAAAAGCTAATTCCATTAATTCCAAAAGACTGTTTTGAGTTAGGTATCTCTGGTGGGGAACCAACTTTAATGGGAAACTTATTCTTTGATTTACTATCTCAAATTAAAGCCGAATTACCAGAAACAGAAATACATGTTTTAACAAATGGAAGAACTTTTGCTTGGAACCACATGGCAGAGAGGCTTGGGGAATTAGATTATAGAAGATTGATGTTAGGTATACCTGTTTATGCAGACTATTATCAGGTTCATGATTATATTGTACAGGCCGAAAATGCTTTTTATCAAACCATTTTGGGTTTACATAATCTGGCTCGATATAACCAAAGACTTGAAGTAAGAGTTGTATTGCATAAACAATCTATCCCACGTTTGACAAGACTTGCGAAATACATTTATAAGAATTTACCATTTGTTGAGCATGTTACTTTTATGGGCCTTGAGTTTGTTGGCTACGCTCCACATAACATTGACAAATTGTGGATAGACCCTTTCGATTATCAGAATGAATTAGGCGAGGCAGTTGAATTCCTTGCAGGCCAAGGAATGCATGTTTCTATTTATAATACACCTCTTTGTATTTTGCCTGAAAATCTATGGAAATACGCGAGAAAATCGATCTCGGATTGGAAAAACGACTATTTGCCGGAGTGTGCAACATGCACAAAACTTGGTGAATGTGGTGGGTTATTTACATGGAACTTGAAAAAGCATAGTAAACATATTCATCCTTTTACTTCTTGATAGGAAAGACTTGAAGGTTCAGGGTTTGGCAATTCTAGTATTTGAACCAGATATTAATTCTTATTCAAATGATTTAAAAAAAATCAAAATGCATGAAATTACATTTATTAGCACTATCCATAAAGAAATTGGAAAATGCAATGCTGATGAATTATGTAATATTATTGGGCAAATAAGTCCAGAAGTTATTTTTTTAGAAGCCCTTGGAGATACATACACCAAACATGAGAAATTTTTGTTTTCAACTTTTGAAGTATACCATGCGAAGGCAGAAATAAAGGCAATTCAGATTTATAGCAAGCAAAAAGATTTTAAATATATTCCTGTTTTAGATAATGGGTTATCTGATAAATTTGAGTTTAAATACAATAAAGTTTGTGAAAATATTGAGTTTAAAATGTTGGTTGATAATCTAAACTCTTTGACTAGCGAGCAAGGATTTCATTTTCTGAACAGTAATGAATGTATTAGGCTTCACGATGAAATGTTATTAATTGAAAATGAAATATTAAATGATAATGATCTTATAAATGCTGTTAATGAAGATATTGATAGGTATGAAAATTCAATGATAAAAAATATTTATAGTTATTGTAGAAACAATCAGTTTGATAAGGCCATTTTTATGTGTGGTTCAGCTCATAGAAAATCAATTATTGAAAAAAATAAATACCCAAGAGGAAATTAAATTGAATTGGGTGCTTTTATAAAGTTAAGAAGCATTTAACAATCAATCATCCCCCCAAATGAAAATCCTAAGTTGGAACCTAGAAAGACCAAACAATAACCCTGATTCAGGCAAGAATATTTTCATTGTTGATTTAATAGAAAAAATTAATCCAGATATTATTTTTTTAACGGAGACTAATTCTTCCATTCAATTTCAGAATTACTTTTGCCACCATAGTATTGCTTTACCGGAGTTTCATGATGGGCAGGTTTATAGAAAGGGAGAAAATAGGGTTCGATATTAAGTGGCAGTAAAAATTGTTGTATGTGCTTCCTGTGACATGAAGTTGGTTTTTGTGAGAACAAACTTTAAAAGATATTAATTTGGGAAAGGGTGTGTGAGGTGTAAGAAGGGCAATTGGGTTTTAAATAAAAATACAAGGGTAATTTACTATATTCGGGATCCGATTATAAACCGCATTTGTTATTTATTATTATCAACATATAATCGAAAAATAGATTTTAACTTTAAACAATCCTTCACAAGATAATAAGCAACCCCAGAGGTAAACACCCTTTTGAAGAACTGGATATATAAGGGAGAAAATAATAGCTGAGGTTGGTGGGTTTTTTATACCATTAATAAACTTGATGAAAGCGCTAATTTAGAAAGATGAAAAAAAATGAAAAATATGTTTTGTAAATCTTGTGGAAATAAAATAGATATTGATAGCCAGTTTTGTTCGTATTGTGGAACTAAACAATCAGATACAAACAAGCCAATTTTAATAAACAATGAGGCAATTGTAAAAGAAGATGCCAAAATAGTTAATAGACCCATTTCAATTGGTCAACAAACTTATACAAAGTCAAATCATGAAATAAGTAGGACATACGTTGAACCAATGTTTGACCCCTCTTATAAAAAGGATAATCAAGCAACAATAATAGGTTCAATATTTTTAGTTTCTTCATTTATCTTGGTAATTATTCAGCCATTCAAGTTTGATAATTATGATTCATATAATCATTTTCGTTGGATATACTCTATTATAGCATTGGTTATTAGGCTATATGTAACAATTTGGGTAGTAGATATTGCAAAAATACAAAATAGAGAAACTATTAATTGGGGGCTTTTTGCCTTTTTCCTACCTTCAATAGCATTAATTATAATTGGACAACAAAAGAAAATCTTAGCGAAATTTGATATAGATAATTCATTAAGTAATGAAGATAATAGTTTAATTCTTACAGAAAAGGCACAAGCTTATATAAATGATAAAAAATATGATGATTGTTTAAGATTTGTAGAAAAAGCTATTGAATTGGACCGAAATAATAAAAAAGCATCTGATCTCTTAATAAAAGCACGACTTGAAATCCCTGTCAAGGAAATTTCAAATGCACACACACAAGTTGTGTTCCGAGAAACGAAGGACAATCAAATTCTAAAAATTGTCTCTAATAATTATCAAACAATTGGAGCAAGCGTTTTTATAAATGATGTAAAAGCACCCGATGGTGAATATTATTATCTAAAGGATAGTAGAAAATTAATAGTTAAAGAAGGCAAAATAGAACAAATGACAAATTAGAATAAATTATAATATTTTTTTTCTCGAAATTGATAGGTTTTGTAAAAAGCAGCGATGAGTAAAATGAAAAAAGTTATACAATAGCCAGTTTTAAAATTGTTAGGCATTTGATTTAAATTAATAAAGAATTATTTAATGGGATTTTTACTTAATATAATATCTGCATTTCTTGGAGGTGGTATTGCACTATTTGGTCAATGGTACTTCCTATTGCGAGAGAGGTCTGGCAATAAACGAAATATATTATTTTACTTATTAGAGATAAATGGGAATATGTCAAGATTGAATCGATTTGAAAATTTCGATAAAATTTATGATATTATTACGTTGAAAGTTTCAGAATCTGCTGATTTTGGGACCATGCCTTCAAATGATTTTTTAAAACCGATTTTGAAAAATATCCTTTACAAAGGATTATATGAGGATGTATTGATTGAATTAAATGAACTCAATAAAAAATATTTATTATCAGTCGACCAATTATCAAAAGAGAATCCTACTTTAGCATATAAAATTAGAAATCATTCTAGGTCCTTTAATAATATGGTAAATCATCTCGAAAACTTTTCAAGTTCAATAAAGTTAAATTTGCCAGAGTCAGAACATTCCGAAATTGAAAGAACATTTGAACTAGTAGCGATAAAAAACATTATCAATGATGCATTAAAAGAAATAAATGATTCAATAGTTAATGTTAGTAAAGAAATATCCTTTTTCGAATATTTACGTGTAAGGAAATTGCTAAAAAAGGTGAATATGGTAGAAGAATCATCAGAGGAATTATATGAATCAATCCAGCCATTAATGGATTCAATAATTAATGGATTTCAAGAAAGATATCAGAAATTAAATTTAAAAAATGATGAATAAACTTGGAACGAAACTTCGTATTGAGAAATCATCTAGTTGCTCTGGACCTATAAGGAATTTCAATAAAATAGAACTATTAAAAAATTGCAATTATTTAGTCAAGAATTATGAATTAGATGGGGATGCCCCTAAACAATTTATTAAAGCTTATTTTTTTGAGGAAGATGGAATTGTAAAAAAGAATATTACATCATCATGGCGTCCTTTTATAGCAAAAACAGCCGAAAAATGGTATCCTCATGAGTCTATAATTGAATATTTGATAAATAGAATTGGAGTGGAATTGAACCTAGAAATGAATAGAATTAAATTGGTTCGTGCCAATGGTCAAATTCGATTCTTAAGTGAGTATTTTCTAAATCGAAATTCTATGTTGGTACATGGAGCAGAAATTTGCGGACAACATTTGGGTGATATGGATATGGCAAAGGAAATTGCAAATCATAAACCAACGGCCAGGGAGTTATTTACCTTCGAATTCATTAAGGATTCAATAAGGTCAGTTTACCCTAATTGTTTTGAGCCATTAATTGTTGGTTTAGTAAAATTATTAACGTTTGACGCTATTGTTGGAAATAATGACAGACATTTTTATAATTGGGGTATTATTGACTTTAAAAAAAATACAACGAAATTACCTACATTTGCGCCGATTTACGACTCTGCAAGAGGTTTATTTTGGAATGAAGATGAAAGTAGTATTAAGAATTTATTGGGCTTACATAGGCGTGGCCATAAGAAGGTTTTAAATTATTTAGATGGTGCTTGCCCTAGGATTAGTATAGAAAGTAATACAAAGGCAAACCATTTTGAACTAATTGATTTTATTCGAAGATATAATAAAGAATATGACCAAATCGTTTCAGAAATGATTACTCTTGAAAATGAAGAATTTATTATAAAAATGGTTGAAAGGGAATTTGGCCCATTTTTTACAAAAGAAAGAATTGAATTAATAAATTTGGTATTAGAGTTGAGGTTTAAGAAAATTAGAGGAATATAAAAATGTTACAAAAGCTATTTAATTTGTTCAGCAAGGACGATGAATTTGAAGATTTCATTCAAATGCCAAGCAATCAAAAGGCGAAATTTACATTATCTGTTGACCAGATTAATGTAGGGAATTTAATTTGTGAAAATGGAGAATGGTATTTTAAATATTCAAATGAATTTAAAGACCACTCAAACGAATACAAGCGAATCATAGGCTTTCCAGATTTAGACAAAACATACAAAAGTGATGCATTGTGGCCATTTTTTCAAGTACGAATACCTGGATTAAAGCAACCAGCAATTAGGGAAATTATTGAAAATGAAAGGATTGACAAGTCCGATAAGGTTGAATTACTTAAACGTTTTGGACAAAAGACCATTTCAAATCCTTATGAATTGGAAGTGAGTTTTTAACAATTCAATGTGCAAGAGTTAATCAGTTTGAAAATAATTCACTAATTAATCACCCTTGTAATTACGGGAATTCTTAATGCTATCACCTATCAATCTTCTTTTAATGATAATAAATAAGTTTGAATTTCTTTTACAAAATCGGTAGCAATTTTTTCTCCTTCTTTCAGAAACAAATAGTTCAAATTATCTGAAAGAAAATGAGTCTTTCCATCTGGATAAAAATTGGCCACGCAAAGAAATTATCGAATTTGCGATTTATTGCTCCCGAAATCCCTAAGCTCGCACTTTAAAAGTTTCTTCATTCATGGTGCTTGAGAGAAAATGAAAATTTGAAAATTCATAAAATTTTGAGCAATGAAATTTTGAATGATAGAATTGCCAAACAAGAAATGATTGCAATAGACCGCAAAATTTCTGACTATCATATTGTGTTGCTGGAACTAGATTAACGCTTTTAATCCACGCCAAAATAGCTTTCTGAGGCTTTTGGGCACATAATACCAAAAACTCACTTCATAAAAAGAACTAACGCAATGG
>JAIOYZ010000011.1 GCA_021740845.1 Bacteroidia bacterium | reverse complement strand
CGTTGACTCACAATTTTATCCGCCGCTTCCTTCAGATTTAGCCTCGCGGCTAACACCCTTGCTTTGGATTAGCGATTCCCATTGGCAGGCTCGTTCAAGACTTTCACTCTAAAGAACAATCGTATGCGTAGCGCACATAGTAAAGGTCGGAAGAAATATCTTCCGACCTTTTTTTATGTTCTATTCAAATAGGTGTTTTGGATAAAAGAATATTTCTAATACCAAATGCCTATAGATAATAGTCCAATAGAATTTGCTAAAAATCTATTTAATAGGCATATACCTTATACGTTTATTCTTATATGCTTAAGTGGCAATTATTTTCAGTCTATTAACCACTTAAGTATAAATAAATTTAAGATAGTACACTTTACTCCTTCACCAACTTACCAGTTTGAACTAAACGTCCATCTATTATCAGTTGATAGGTATATAAGCCAACGCTTAGGTCTTGCATAGGCAGTGCAAGGGATCCTTTAGCGTTTGTTATTGGATAGGTTTGCAGTTCTTTTCCTAAATAATCTGTAAGCTTTAAATTAGCTTGTGTGTAATCTTGGCTAATTTGATAAGCAATGTTTACCTCACTACTAAAAGGATTTGGGAAAGCAATTAAAGTAATTCCATCGGTTTTAAAACTAGTTTGCGTGGTGTTGCCAGAAGTTGGTGCAGGTTTTTGAATTTTAGAATACATGCCCAAACCAGAAGAGTCTACTCTCACGGTATCGCAATAAATTGAAGTGCCGCATAGATTAGTAGCTGTTAAACAAACAAAATAGCTGCTATCAAAAAAAGGAAAAGTGTAAATTGGATTTATTTGTGAACTCGTATTACCATCTCCAAAATCCCAAAGATATTGTGCACTGTAATCTATAGGCTCGCTTTGATTGCTAAAATACAGTGTTGAGTCTATTTGGAACTGAACATAATAGGCTGGAGAAATGGATTGATGCGCATATATTGTTACCTGATCAAACTCTACTTTATTGTTAGCATTATCAATTACTGTAATTTTATACAAAGTAGAAACAGGCACAGAATCCCAAATTTTTATTTGGTTATCCCAAGAACCAAGGCTTTCCCACCCATAGGTTTCATTAGTGTATTTTTCCCATGTTGTACTCATTTGGGATGCCGCTCCTGTATGTATATCTGAATTGTAAAGGTCAAGGAAGGATTGAAAAGGCTGAGAAGCAAATAATGGATTAGAAAGAATATAGTTTGAAATTTCGGGATCATTATCCACTTCATTTTGAAATAAAGTAAATGCATCTTGGTAATTTCTTTCATTATGGAAAAGTTGGAAAAAGTTTATGAACCATTCTTTTTCATAAAATTGGTTGCGGTTAATAGATCCTAAAAAAGCTGTATATGGAAAAAAAGTATTTAATACGCCTCTACCCTCATTTGAAATGAAGTACATCGAAAGTTTATCAAAATAGTAGGGATCTATTCCTAATCGGCTATCAATTTCATTCCAAACATCAGTGGGATTTTCATAATATTGATATGCCAAAAACAAGGTTGCATCAAATGAAGTTCCTAGAAGAATACTTTCACCAGAGCATACGGTATCGTTTAAACCTGCATAAGCAAGAGTATTATTTTTCACAAAAAGTGTGTCAAATGCCTCACACCCGGCTTTAAAAGCCGATAATATATAGGTGATAGTATCTAAAGGAGTGGCAATAGGATTAAGTACATATGGGTTGTTTAAGTAATCTGTTGGAAGCCAAGTAAAATAATCAGCATCACCCACATAACCCTGTAATTGCAATGCTCCTGGCCCAAGGGGGTCTGAATAGACTGTTGCTGGACTTGCAATAATAATAGCTCCTGGTTGTACCTCCACTGTATCCCAACTGGTATTAGATTCTCCACACCATCCATATTGGGTTAAACTAATGGCATATTTAAATCCACCCACCCATTTAAAATCAGGAAATTCAAAAGAATCACCAAAATGCAAGTTGAATATTTCCCAATCACCACCATAAAAAAAGTGATTTTCATCGCCATCTTGGTATTGTGTAGTATCTATTAAATGAACATGGTACATGGCCTTTTCTGCACCAACTGAACTCCAATTATAGGCTTTTACAGTGCTATAACCACCACAAGCAATTGAATCAGCTAATGAAATTAGGGCATTTGGTTTCTTGGCAACAAAGAAATAAACACTTTGAGTATCTTCAATCCCACAATGGTTTTCAACTTTTACTAAAATTTTATACCATTTATTAGCACTATCAATATAATTACAAAGTGGAAATAATTTTAAGGATGCTTCAGAATAATAGCACTGGCTAGATTCATTATAACCTTGTGTTAATTGCATTCCTTCAATTCTTTGATTTCCAAAACAAGACTCAATTGCAATACCAAACATGGTGTCTATTCTACAAACTTCAAGGTAGCGTATTGGGTCGTTGAGTGAAGCGCTAAAGTCTATGAGCAAGCATTCTCCCTCACAAATCGTGTCATTTGGAATTCTAACTTGAGCCTTTGGTTTGAGCACATTACTAAATCCCCATTCTCTATTGGCAATTCCATGATCTGGTGTAACTGTATATAAATCACAAATATCTATTGGTGTTTCTGTTCCGTCTAAAATGGTATCAGTAAAAATCAAACCTGCAATACTTGGTGCAATCCCTTTTATTGCTGCTGCACCAATAGGCCTATTAGAAATAAAAAAGATATGACGGTCTTGAGTATCACCAATAATTTTAAAAAATTCTAAATCAGCGGCATCATCTATGTGAACATATGCACCAGGGTAAACCATAATACTTGCATAAGAGCAGGTTCTACCATCACCAATTACTAATTTGGCTCCCGCTTTTATTACCAATGAGCCCCAAACGTGCAATTCACTGTTATTACTAATTTGGGTAAAAGACGAATCATCTAATACCAAAGCGGCACCACTCATAACAGAAATCATGGAGGCTTTAGCACCGCCTCCAGCACCAGAAATTGCACCATAAGGTGTTCCGTTACTTTTTCCATCACAGGTAGTAACACTCATTTGGCCGGTATCTTTACCACAACCACTAAACAAAATTAAGCTATCTCTATTGCGTAAATAAATGCCATCGCATAATTTCATATGGCTTCCATTGGTTATGTTTAAAAAACCATTAGGTTGTACAATGTCTAACTTATGACCCAAGGTAGCAGTAACTCCTTGGTTAAAGTCAAATGTCTCATGAATAGTTTCGGCAGTGCTAGGGAAGAAACAACTTACACGGCATGGGTCTTCTAGTTCTATTTCAAACTGGGAAAAACCAACAGGAACAGAAACAGTTATAATACAAGTATTGGTATCATAGGTATAGCTGAGGTCTTTAACTTTCATACCAATACCTTTTTCAACATCAGCTAAATAAAAACTTACTGTACATGCTGTGTCTGTTTCTATATATGCCTGGTACTTACATTTACCTATTAAAGCATAATAAGTTGTAGAGAATTTAGTTGCAGAAAGGTAGGTGGTGTCGTTGTATGTAAACAATCTTCCCTCGACAATTCTTGCTTTTCTGAAATTACAATAACTAATACAATTACCTGATTTAAATTCAGGGTTAGAATCATAACTAAAGAAAATGTTGTTTGCATCTGTTTCTAAAATTGCCCCAGTTGAAAAGTCCATTGGGTCAATTATTGTATCAGTAACAATACTTTTATAACTTCTTGTTAAATGTACATCTTTTTTAGAATCTCGTTTTACCACATGGCAAATATACTTAGGTCCATATTTTACACTTGGAAGGTTCGAAAAGGTTGTAGTATCGGAACATCTGAAAAGTTCGATGGTAGACAAAAACCTAATTTCATCCTTGAAACCAATCGATTTTTTTATGGTTACAGTCGTGTGGTCTCCATGAATCCCATCACCAGTTTCAATAGCTCCAATTTGTCCAAGACCAGTTGCTAGTGAATCATCATTAAATCCATTATTAAAGTAATAGACACTAGAATTCCCATGTCTATTTATCGAGGTAATTAGGTCCAAATTTAAAACTGCATCATCAAGAATTGCATTAGTAACAAGTCTAATTTTCCAATTATTTGAATTGGCGCCAGAGTGTAATTCCTTCTTACAAGGATGGTCCCAAATTGCTATATTTTTTGATTGATGAAAACTGTTTTGGCCGTTCTCTGTTGAACCGTTGCCTGAAAATTGAAATGCTATATCCTGTTGTCCGAAAAAATCTCTATTAATAACCTTGTCACTTACAGTATAATATAACTCATCCTCATGAACAACAACTTCTCTTTTGACTATTGCTTTTCTATCTGTAATTATGCCAAAAAATCTATTCCAGTAATCTGCATTTACCCGTAAAATATCAATTTTATCTGATGCAAAATATTCTGAAGAAGTAGCTTCATCTCTTGGATCAGGTCCATCTTCATCTATTGTTATTAAATTATGATGCTTCCCCTTGTTAATTTTCTCATTTGCATTGTTTTCTGTTCCATATAATGCTGGATCAATTCCAAGATTATCTGTGCCAGAAAACAATGAAATAGAAGTAACATCCCCGTGTTCATGACCAAATTTAAACCATTCGGCTAAGTAATAATTGTTACCATTAATTGCTGAACCATTTTCAGCATTCAAATGAAAATAATGGCGTTCTGAAGGGGAATTACCACTTTTGAAACGAACTATTAAATCTCCTGAGTTTTTATTGAAATAATTAGATTCATTTTCAGGAGCTTTACCATAATTAAATTTGGCTAAATAATCTGCTTTAATATTCATATTTTGAATAAGGTCTGCAGTTGGGTTTTCAATTACAGAATGACTTGGAATACCATCTAAGGCTGAACCCGCAAAAGATTTATCTATCCAAGTATCATCAAAAGTTGGAGAATATCCATTTGGCAGTAACAAATTCACATACCAATCATTTAAGGCCAAATAATTCATATCGGCATAAAAATTATTTACTAAATATTCTGCGGTAAAACAAAAATTGCACTTAAAATATGGACCAAAACCTCTTTGTTCACCACCTGTAAAATTTTTAAAGCTCTGAAAATATGGCCAAAGAGACTCAAAAGCTTTTCTATAATAATGAGGTCCTTCGGCGTATCCTGATGTTCTATTAATATTTTTTTGATTTCCTCTGGGAATTAGAATTTTGGTACCCATAGATTTATTATCATACCACATAACTCTATTTATATAAGCGTTTGCAGTACTTGCCCACCTTTTTGGTTTACATTGTTCTGCTAACCAGCCAGTACCCCTATCATGTATAACAATAGCGGCCATCCCTATTGCCCCAGCAACAACCAATGCCATATTATTATCTGGCCTTATAATAGCACCAAAGGCGCCATTTAAATTATTCGCTTTTCTAAATAAATCATATGTAAAATTAAATATTTCTTCTCTGCAACTTTCAATCTGGCTATCACTTAATCTGACTCCTCCCGTCCATTCAGCTGTCCTTAGATAGTCATAACCTTGCATTAGCTGAATGTTTTCCAAAGCCCTTGGCATTTGATTTTCTTTTCCGTGGTAATTATGTTTGTCTGCCCAACCATCAATAATTTCTAAATACCGATTTTTAAACCACTCTCTATTTTGCAAACTATCTCCTTCATCATCTAATCCTATTAGATAAACGAAAGCAGCATCCTTTGCCTCGGATGCTAAATTTCCATGGTTAGAAGAATTAGAGCCTGTTTTTGCATTGGAGTATATATCTTTGTAAATCCTTTTATATTTTAAGGTATCATCTAATAAATGTATATTATCCTTTATCATTTTAACATAAATAGATATATCTTGTTTTTTATCAAATGTTGTTAATGGATGATAGGTGTTTTCTATAGAGCCACCCTCACTGTATTTACCAGATTTATGCCCATGTTTTTTTTGAGCAAAAGAATTTTGGTAGGTTAAAATTAAGAGTAAAAAGAATAATATGGTTTTCACGTTATTTTTCTTTTAAGGATTTCTAAAACTAACTAATTCTAATGGTCCATCAGGGAGCTCAATCTTTAAAACCCCTTCGGTTGTGTTAAAATAACAACCATATTTAGTATTCCATTGAGGCTGATATTGATTCCTGAAATATTTCACTTTACTATATGTTTTCCCGCCTATAATAATTTTATCATAATTATAGGGTTCACATATATTAATCGGATCTAAGTAAAATATCGACTTTTCAATTGATACCACAATATATTCGCAACAAGGATTGGTATATTCGATACTAATAGAAATGGGATTGGGATAACTTGAACTATAGAAATTCTGAAAATACTTTTCATTATTAGACCCATTTTGACATTCATTAGAATAGTCGTTATAATACCAATAGGAGGCATTCCAACCTTTACCCACAAATATATGAGTGTCTTGTGTTGTTGAATCAATAAAAGTAAGCTCTGCAAAATTTTGATACGGAACCTTAAGTCTAGTTTTCTCTGGGATATTATTTGTGTATGGTTCCCCCTTATCACATGGGTCTTTTTGCTTACATGAAAAAAACGTTGCAAACAAAAAAATAAAAATAATTTTAATTTTCATAATAATTAATTTAAGTAATAATCATTTAAACATAGGCTATACTTAATAGGAAATATATTGGTGGAGTATTGGGGTTATGTTAAAGAATTACACTCAAACGTAAACTTAAATTATTAAAAAAGCAATTAGTTTACCAATAAACGCCAGCCAAATATTTCACACTTAGTGTTGGTTAATACCTTTTCCCTAAAAATTTAAATAAACAAATTAAAGGATTGACCCATTTAAAACAAATGGTTGATTCTTGTTTTTGAGTTTCATCAAAACAATCACCCAAACATTCTAACTCCTTTATCAAAACCATTCTTCAAAAAATAAACTGTTGAGTCCTTTTTATAGGGTATAACCCAAGGTATATATTTTACATCAAGGAAACGTTCTTGTATTATTTTTTTTGTATCCTCACAATTTTTTCTACAGCTAAACAATATTGAAATAAATATGATGAACAGGTAGCTTATTATTTTTCTCATATTGGTAAATAATTATTTGTTTCTTATTTAGGTTAATCTAGGCAAAACGAATTTAATAAAATCAATTGAAAACCAGACAAATAATGGTTTCATTTATTAATTGGTAAGGTTTCAATAACAATCAACTTTTTAAACCATTTTGCCAAATTAATGTATCTTCATTAGACATTTTCCCACTTCCCTTCCAAAGGGTTTTATGTATATAGGAATAACCAGACTTGGCCCACCTATTTGGTCTAGATTCTACATTAAACCACCTTAAACCAAAATCATTGATGCACTAATTATCAAGGAATAATTATTTTGCAAATACATAAACGCCGTTAGCAGCTCTTGGATGCATTGCTCTTGGCGCAACAGATGGCCATGTATTGGAAGGCAACACAACAAAAAAAAACAATACCTCAAAATATAATTTTTCATATTTTCTATTTTATGTTTAATAGTTCATATACATCACCTACAGAAAATTTAACAATACTATTTGGGTATTTTATCATGATGGTATCCTCTTCATATTTCGATAAAACAAAAACCACCTTTTCATAAGTTTTTCCATTAATTGGATTGTTATAAGATGATTTAGTGATATATGGGGAAAAGTGTGACTTTGTAATTGAAAATGAGGGGCTCTTCTTATAAATCACGCGAACCTCGTCCAAACCGCCGTCGTATGGATTATTGTCATACGCAATTTCAAAATAGTCTCCATTTTCTGGGGCATATAATTTTGCCTTAATATACTCTGTTTTAATTGAACCGCAAAAACCCTCATCCTTATATGACATATCTATGGTTTCATACCCTTGTGTATAATTGGTGCAGGTAAAGGCTACTGTATCAAAACCATTCTTCAAAAAATAAACTGTTGAGTCCTTTTTATAGGGTATAACCCAAGGTATATATTTTACATCAAGGAAACGTTCTTGTATTATTTTTTCTGTATCCTCACAATTTTTTCTACAGCTGAAAAATATTGAAATAAACATCATACATATTATAGTATAAAGTAAAATCTGTAATTTGATATTCATTTGTTACATTTTTAGTTAAAAATCAATACTTGCTAGTCTATTTTATGACTTAAATTAATCTTGATTTTGAAACTTGACATAAACTCAATATATGATATTAAGCAACCAAGTTACAAAACAAAATTTCAAATTCTAATATCTGTATTTCATTTATGTTTAACCAAATTGGTATTGTTGAGGTGGGCTAGGTGGTAAAAAAACTAAGAATATACTTTCAAACGAAGATTCAAAACATTTGGAGAATCGCAAATCGGATGACAATGAATAAGCCCATTGCCATAGGAATATTCGGAGATTTAGGATTGTTTTTCCTTCGCATGGTAAAGGCTCAAAACCTAGCGGAAATTTCTAGGTTCAAATTGGCCAATCCATGAATTTATGATGTGAATTTAGGTAGTATGAAATAGCGTTTAATAACCCCATCAAGGATAGCTTGAAATGACTAAACCAGTTGTCTCACTTTGGTCAAATGGCAAGTAGTAACAAATCGCTTGAATTAGCAAAAGCAGATGGCGACGATGCCTATATAAGAATGAATGAAAAACTTCAATTGGAAATAAAAGCTAGCATGGTAAACATACTTGGCAAAAAGAAGAAATAGGCTATTTTCCTTATTATTAATTACCTGATACTTTTTCTAGGTTCAAAAAGAAATTTCTGTTTGAACCAAAAAAGTATCAGGTATTTTTTTATCCCATAAACTCATAACCAATATCCGTTCTGTAATACTTATTTTCAAATTGAATTAAGGCTGCATTTTTCTTGCTGATAGCCAAGGCTTCTTCAATAGAATTGCCCAAGGATGTTACCGCCAAAACTCTACCTCCATTGCTTACCAAATCACCTTGCTCGTTAAATTTTGTTCCTGCATGAAAAAGTATGGAATCACTTGCCAATTCAAGGCCTTCCATCTTCTTCCCTTTCTCGTATGCCTCTGGATATCCTTGAGAAACCAACATAATAGTAGTGGCTGTTCTTGGATCAATATCTAGTTTTATTTCATTCAATTTTCCTGTTGCTGCTGCCAACATCATCTCCGCAAAATCATTCTTAATTCTAGGCAAAACTACTTCCGTTTCTGGGTCTCCCATTCTGCTATTGTATTCAATAACATTTGGCTCACCCTTATCGTTCATTAGGCCAATAAATATAAAACCAATATAATTTATTCCTTCTGCTTGCAAGCCCGCAATGGTTGGTTTAATAATGCGCTCTTCTACTTTATTTAAAAAGGCTTCATCTGCAAATGGAACCGGACTTATTGCTCCCATTCCGCCTGTGTTTAAACCAGTGTCTCCTTCACCAATGCGCTTGTAATCTTTGGCAGAAGGCAATACCAAATAGTTCTTGCCATCTGTTAAAACAAAAACCGATAATTCAATGCCTTTTAAAAATTCTTCAACTACTACTTTATCGCTGGCTGAACCAAACTTTTGCTCTTGAATCATCAATTGCAATTCTTTTATGGCTTGCTCTTTGGTTTCACAAATTAAAACACCTTTTCCTGCTGCTAATCCATCTGCTTTTAATACAATGGGTAAAGAATGATTTTCTAAATAAGAAATCCCATCCTTAAGATTTTCTTTGGTAAAGGTTTTATAAGCAGCAGTTGGAATTCCATACTTCTGCATAAACGTTTTGCTCCAATCTTTGCTGCCTTCCATTTGCGCTCCAGTTTCATCCGGACCAACAAATGCGATGCGTTTTAATTGGTTATCGGCCATAAAGAAATTACGCATTCCTTTTACCAATGGATCTTCTGGTCCAACCACAATTAGTTCAATGGTATTATCTAAACAAAACTTGCCTATGATGGGAAAATTAGTTGGGTCGATAGGAATATTTTTACCTAAACTAGCTGTTCCTGCGTTGCCAGGAAGTATGAACAATTCTGTACACAATTTACTTTTAGAAATTTGCATGGCAAAAGCATGCTCTCTACCTCCAGAACCTATTATGAGTATATTCATGATTTGGCAAATATAAAGTTATCCATTTGAACCTCCCCTTTTTGGTATACTTCAAAGGTATGTGCATACTTATTTTTTTCGTCGGCAGCCTGAGGTTCAGCTTGCAATAATTTCCACTCTTCTGCAGGTAAATTTACAAAATAGGCATCTGCATTAAATTGATGATGTATGCGTGTTAAATAAACCCGATTGCAATAAGCCAATGCTTGTTTGTAAATGCTATCGCCACCAATGATAAACAAATGTGTAAAGCCTTTTTCTTCTGCATATTGAATTGAAGAAGGAATATCCGTAAACATCTCGCAACCTTCAATAAAGGCAATAGACTTTGATATCACTAAATTCACTCGATTTGGAAGCGGTTTCCCTATAGAATCGTAAGTTTTTCTTCCCATTAATACTGCATGCCCAGAAGTAATTCGCTTAAAGTATTTTAAGTCGTTTGGCAAATGACAAAGTAACTGATTTTCATTTCCTATTCCGTTGGCCTCGTCTGCTGCCACTACCATTGCTATTTCCATTTTTTAAAACTAAGTATCAAAGTGTTTGTAATGGCCAGCAAGTTAATAAAAGGAGATGAAGCTTCCTATATTTAGCTTTGCCACCCAATTATGAAAAAACAAATCTTAACTGGCATCTCCTTGCTCTGCATCCATTTTACATGGGCTCAACAAGAACAATCCATTGCAGAATTGATTGTTACAGAAAACAGAACAGAAATCGTAAGTGGAAATTCTAATCGCATGATTCAAGTAATTTCTTCGCAAGACATCAAAAATAGTTCGGCTCAAACCTTAACAGAATTATTGGAAAATACAGCCGGAATTGATGTTCGCTCTAGAGGTGCATTTGGCACTCAGGCAGATATCCAAATTAGAGGTGGAAGCTTTGAGCAAACCTTAATTCTAATCAATGGGGTAAAATTTACCGACCCACAAACGGGCCATCATGTTTTAAACCTACCTATTTCTTTGGTAGATATCGAAAGAATTGAAATTTTAAAAGGTGCGGCTGCAAGAGTTTATGGTCAGAACGCCTATGCTGGCGTGGTAAATATTATTACCAAAAAAGTAAAGGAAAATGCCATAAGCGCCAATTTAATGCAAGGGCAAAACAACTTATCAGGACAATTAATTAGCATCGAATGGAAAACAAATAATTTTGGTCAGCGCATTAGTTTGAGCAGGCTTGGTTCGGATGGTTACCAAACCAATACCGACTTTAACCAAGAACAAGTTTTTTACCAAGGAAATCTAGAAAACAAATTTGCTTTGATAGATATAAATGCGGGTTATTTAAATAAAAAAATGGGAGCAAATGGCTTTTATACCAATAGCTTTCCATGGCAATACGAAGAAATAGAAACAGGATTTGGAACTGTTACTTTTCAAAAAGCAAATTGGTTGAACCTAAAATCTCATGTAAACCTGCGCCAATTGCACGATTTATTTCAACTAAAAAGAGATACTCCCAGCTTTTCTCAAAACATTCATTTATCTAATACGTATTCCTTTGATGCATCCATTGGAGATAAAAATAAATGGGGAAATTGGAATGCAGGTGCTGAATATAGAATAGAGAAAATTAATAGCAGTAATCTTGGAAAAAGAGAAAGAAAAATCAGTTCCGTTTTTGCCGAACAACAACTCTTATTTTGGAAAAAAATAATTGTTGTTCCAGGCATCTGTTTCAACAACTATTCCGATTATGGCTTTGCCGCTTACCCCGCAATTGACCTTGGCTATCATTGGAACAACTTTAAATTAGGTGCACAAGCTGGCAAAACATTTAGAGTGCCCACTTTTACAGAATTGTATTATACAGATGGAGCAAAAAGCAGCTTGGGTAATCCCAACCTAAAACCAGAACAAGCCTTTACATACGAACTAAATTTAAGGTACAAAAAATCCTTCTATTCAATAGAGGCGGCTTGGTTTAGAAGAGATGGAAAACAACAAATAGATTGGATAAAAGATTCTGCAAGTGCTAAAAGTTGGGAAGCCATCAATTCGGGAGCTATTATTACAAATGGGTATGAAATAAATACCCAAATCTTTCTCAATAAATTTTGGAGCAAATCATTGGTTCAAACCATTACATTGGGCTATTGCAATGTTAATTTAAGCAAACCCGCAGGAGAAGAAATAAGCAGATATGTTTACGATTATTTAAAGCAGCAATTTACTTCGTCTGTGCAACTGGTTTTGTATAAATCTTTGGTGAGCAATATTCGAATTCGCTATGAGGAACGAGTGGGTTATACATCCTATTGGTTAGTAGATTTAAAATTGGCTTGGCAAAAACCCAATTACCAATTCTTTGTAGAGGGTAGCAATCTTACCAACCAAACTTATTACGAAGTAGGCAAGGTATTAATGCCTGGCACTTGGCTTAGAGCTGGAGCTTCCTTAAAACTCGGTATATAATACCGATTGCATATAGGTAATAGTCCAATAAAATTGGCTTATACATCTATTGCGTTGGCATTTACCTTGTAAGTTTTGGCTTAAATTATAAACACAATTGGTATATAATTTCTAGTAAAATTTGGTTCGAACCAAACCTAGAATTAAGCACATAAAAAAAAGGCTGTCGTTGTTGCGACAGCCTTTTTTATTTATACTAAGTTCATTTTAATTCTCTTGCCTATTTCATCAATATCGGCTTTGAATTTTTTGTCGGTTTCCATTAAATCATTAACGGTTTGGCAAGCATGAATTACAGTTGAGTGATCTCTACCACCAAAGTGCATTCCAATGGTTTTTAGCGACGACTTAGTTAAGTCTTTTGCATAAAACATAGAAATCTGACGAGCTTGAACTATCTCACGTTTACGCGTTTTAGATTTCACTTGCTCAACTGGAATTGTGAAATAATCACAAACCAATTTCTGGATGTATTCGATAGATATTTCTCTGGTATTGTTCTTCACAAAGTTTTTCAAAATCTGTTTCGCTAAATCAATATTCACCTCTTTGCGGTTTAAGCTAGCTTGAGCTAATAAACTAACCAAAGCACCTTGCAATTCGCGCACATTGGTATTGATATTATGAGATACATATTCAACTACCTCACGATGAAGTGTAATTCCATCGTTGTACATCATATATTCTAAGATGGCCAAGCGAGTTTCAAAATCTGGAGTTTGCAAATCTGCAGATAATCCCCACTTAAAACGACTCAACAAACGCTCGTCCATACCTTTTAAATCTTTAGGCGCACGGTCACTTGTTAAGATAATTTGTTTTCCTTGTTGGTGTAAGTGATTAAATATTGTGAAGAAAATTTCTTGCGTTTTTTGTTTGTTCTCCAAAAACTGAACATCATCTACAATTAATACATCTACCTGTTGGTAGTAATTAATAAAATCCTGGTTAGAGTTATTTCTGATAGCATCCACAAATTGGTTCATGAATTTTTCTACCGGCACATACAAAACAATTTTATTCTTACTGTTCTGCTTAATTAAATTACCAATTGCATGAATCAAGTGAGTTTTGCCCAAACCTGTTTCGCTAAACACCATTAATGGATTGAAGGAAGTTCCTCCTGGCTTATTAGCCACTGCAATACCTGCGCTGCGAGCTAAGCGGTTGCAATCTCCTTCTATAAAATTATCAAAAGTAAGATTTGGGTTAAGGTTGCTATCTATATTAACCTTTTTAATACCTGGAATAATGAAAGGATTTTTAATGCTAGGATTTAAATTAATACCCACGCTGCTTTGTTGCAAATCTGCCTTAGAACTTGTGCTTCCTGGTATGTTTACAATATAAGGACTAGAATTACCCGTACCATTTTCTACAATAATATTGTATTCTAATCGCGCGCCCACTCCTAATTCTTGTTTTAAAGTCTTTTTCAATAAACTTACATAGTGCTCTTCTAACCATTCGTAAAAGAACTGACTAGGCACTTGTATGGTTAATACCTTGTTATCTAATTTAATCGGCTTAATTGGTTCAAACCAAGTCTTAAAACTTTGAGCAGGCACATTGTCCTGAATTAATTTTAGGATACCATTCCAAACATCCTCACAGGTTTTTTCGGTCATATAAATCTCCTTCATTTCGAGTGTGAAATTGACCAAAAAAGTTCACACTAAAAAATCTTTTCAACATTATTTTTGATAAAAATGTGACGAAAAAAAATTACCCACTGATTTTTAACACTCTTGAAGATTGTTTGAAAAAAAATTTTTCTGTTTCAAAAATTGATTTTAAAGAAATTCTACTCCATTCCTTAACATTGGGCTCAAACCACTGTATTTACAAGCGTCTTGAGACATAACAAAAAATTAATACATCAAACATTTTCAGTGTTTGTTAGCGAAAAGAGACGACTACTTGGTTTAGCATCAGTGTTAACAAAGGGTTCAAATGTGTATTCCAACAATCCCAATTGCAAACCCGCCCATCCAACCTGATTTACACAAACAGATTTGTTTATAAGATTCTTATAAAATATGGGTTCTGGCAAAAAGGTATGTGTATGTCCGCCTAAAATTAAATCTATATTTTGAGTTTGAGTGGCAAGCACCTCATCCGATACTTTATTGTTTTTGTATTTGTAACCTAAATGCGATAAACAAATTACCAAATCACATTTTTTCTCTTTTTTTAGCATCAAAGCCACTTCATTGGCAACTGCAATTGGATCATGATAAACAGTATTTCCAAAAAGCTTATCTGGTACCAAACCTTTTAATTCAATACCCAATCCAAAAACGCCAATTTTAAGTCCCTGCTTTTTATAAATTTTATAGGGTTTAATTTTTCCTTGCAAAGGAGTTTTAGAAAAATCGTAATTGGCATTTACAAAATCAAATTTAGCATGTGGCATTTGCTTAATTAATCCATCCATGCCCCCATCAAAATCGTGGTTACCCAAGGTTACACAATCGTAACCCATTTCGCTCATGAGTTTGTATTCTAATTCGCCACCATAAAAATTAAAATATGGCGTTCCTTGAAAAATATCCCCTGCATCTAATAATAATAGTTCGCCACTTTCCTTTCTAATTTTCTTTATCAAACTAGCTCTAACTGCCGCGCCACCCTGGCCACCATAATTTTTATCAATGGCAGGAAAAGGTTCTATTCTGCTATGCCAATCGTTGGTATGCAAAATCTTTAATCGCTTGGGTTCGGTTTGAGCCAAAACATTAACAGGTGAGTTTGCCAATGCGCCAAAGCCTACTAAATAAAGTGTTTGCTTAATAAATTGCTTCCGATTACTTTTTTGTGATTCTTCCATCGATTTTTGCTTGCAAGGTTTCACCATCAAAATACATTTCTCTCATTTGGGCAATAAGTATGTCCCTAATCAAACTATTTTTATCAATACGTTCCAAAGGATTTTTTAACGCTCCAGAATTATCTCCACCATTGGCCAAATAATCGCTCGTTAAAACCCAATAGTCTGTATTTACATCAAAAGGTTTCCCTCCTATTTTAATTTCCGTGGCTTTGCTGTTGTCTATTACCATTTGCAAACCAGAAACAGGGGCTCCATTGTTTTCGGCAATCAATGCAAACAATTCCAAACATTTTGCACCACTAATTTTCACCAAAACCAATTGGTTATCAAACGGCATTAATTCGTAAACGGTTCTAATAAATACATCGCCTTTATAAAGTGTAGGAATGCGCAAACCACCATTGTTCATCACACAAAAATCGGCTTGCATTTTTTGCTTTTGTGCATAGCGCATCAATAAATCACAAACCATATTTCCCAAAGAGCCTTCTGGGCTTCCCTTCGTTAAATCTGCATCCGCCACCATAATGCGAATGGTCATAAGACTATCCAATTTGGTTTTATAGGGCGCAATAATTTTCGTTATGGTTTGATCCGATTCGCCATCTGCATCAGAAATGATTTTATTGTTTTTACCTTCTTTAAAATTAGATTGAAAAGAAGTGTGGCAGGATGCCAAAGCAAACAATAAGGCAAATAAAAATTTGTTATTCATCAATATCAAAGATAATTCATAGCAAGGTAGGTGCTAGCAACTAGCAATCAAACCAGATTTCGGTTCAAACAAAAAAAATAACACAAAACTAATTTAAGCTCTGTACTCTCCAAAAACACCTCTAAAGGTATCTGCAATTTCGCCTAAAGTAGTATAGTTTTCTACTGATTCAATTATTAGAGGCATTACATTTCTACCGTCAATTGCTGCTTGTTTCAAGGTTTCTAATCCGGTTTGAACCAAATCGTTGTTGCGCTCGTTACGAAGTTGCTTTAATTGCTCCATTTGTTGAATACGAATAGAATCGTCTACACGCATAATGGGTGGCATAACATCTTTATCCGAATTGAATTTATTTACACCAACAATAATTTTTTCCTCGCGCTCAATGGCCATTTGGTAGCGGTAAGACGCATCGGCAATTTCCTTTTGCATATAACCTTGTTCAATAGCAGAAACAGAACCTCCCATTGCATCGATTTTCTCAATATATTCCCAAGCGGTTTTTTCAATTTGGTCAGTTAATTCTTCCACAAAATAACTTCCACCCATTGGATCAACTGTATCTACAACGCCACTTTCATAAGCAATAATTTGTTGCGTTCTTAAGGCTGTTCTTGCGGCAGCTTCTGTTGGCAAACTCAAGGCTTCATCAAAACCATTGGTATGTAAACTTTGTGTTCCACCCATCACCGCAGCTAATGCTTGCAAAGTAACACGCATGATATTATTTTCTGGCTGCTGTGCTTGTAAAGTTGCACCTCCTGTTTGCGTATGAAAACGCAACATCATGGCTTTGGGATTTTTAGCTCCCATATCCTTAGCCATTTTGGCCCACATTCTTCTAGCGGCTCTAAACTTGGCAATCTCTTCAAAAAAGTTATTGTGTGCATTAAAGAAAAACGAAAGTCGTTGTCCAAATACATCTATATCCAAACCTTTATCTATGGCAGCTTTTAAATATGATTTTGCGTTGGATAAAGTAAACGCAATTTCTTGAACAGCTGTGGAACCAGCTTCTCTTATATGATACCCAGAAATAGAAATGGTATTCCATTTAGGAACATCTTTGCTACAATACTCAAAAATATCTGTGATAATGCGCATGCTGGGTTTAGGAGGATAAATATATGTTCCTCTAGCTGCGTATTCTTTTAATATATCATTCTGTATGGTGCCACTTATTTTCTTGATATCTGCACCTTGCTTTTTGGCCAAGGCAATATAAAAAGCTAATAAAGTAGATGCAGTAGCATTGATAGTCATGGAGGTGGTAATTTTCTCCAATTCAATGCCATCAAACAAAGTTTCAATGTCTTTTAACGAATCAATAGCAACTCCCACTTTCCCCACTTCACCTTCACTCATAACATGGTCGCTATCATAACCAATTTGTGTTGGTAAATCAAAGGCAACACTCAAGCCCATGGTGCCATTGGCTAATAAATACTTATAGCGTTTATTGCTTTCCTCGGCAGTACTAAAACCTGCATATTGGCGCATGGTCCATAGTCGGCCGCGGTACATGTCTTTTTGCACACCACGTGTATACGGAAACTCACCTGGAAGATCTAAACTTCCTTCACCTGTATAAACTTCATTGATATAAATATCAGAATCCGTTGTAAATTTTCTTTCGCTCATAAAAACCCTTGGACTTACCCAAAAACTAAATCAAATTCTTTCTTAATAAAAATTAATGCTTTGTGAGTTGGCACTTCTTCTACATTTATTAACAACTCAAAAATGGCTTTGCTTAAATCCAAACCCACAGAATTAGGACCTAAATCTCTATAAGCAGTATTAATTAAATTAATCATTTCCTCTTTTACTACTCTTATTACTTGCCAAGCCTGAGAAGAAACATATAACTGTTGCGATAAATTGTGGTTGAATTCTGAATTAATGGCGGCAATAAGTTCAACTTTTAATTGAGATGCGCTAATACCAGGTTTATGAACGCGCATAACCAAACTTTCTGGACTCATTCTTTCCATTAACAAAACACAGCGCTCATAAGCTTGCAAACGCAAAGGCTGCATGGTTTTGGCCTGCTCAGATTTTAAATCCATGTTTCGCTTCTCATACTCCGAATCAAAAAAAACTTTGAATTGATAATAGGTAATAACAAATACAATTAGTGCGGGAATAAGGTATTTGATGATTTCTAAAAATAGACTTGCAATTTCGTTCATGTGTTCAAATTTGCTCGAAAATAAGGCTTTTTGCCAAATTTGTTTTCTTAAATAGAACAAAAGAGAAATACATGTGAATTCGTTTATTAGTTTTTAAACAATTTCTGTTTGAACCGATTAGATTCGTAGATTAAGTAAAATGGCAAAAAAGACTAAGGAAAATAAGTTGTTTTTCGGTGATACGCAGGAGTTTCCGGAAAAAGATATGGCTGTGGAGGAAAAACCGAAGGCAAAGAAAAATTCCAAACAAGCGGTTAAAGAAAGGAAATACCTAAAATTTCTTGAGGACGAACGTTTTGTAAAATCTGTAGGAATTATTTTTGTTTTCTTTTCGCTATTCCTACTAATTTCATGCATTTCATTCTTTAGTACCTGGGAAAACGACCAAAGTTTGGTGAAGTCCATTTCATGGGGAATGCTATCAGAAACCCAACCTAATATAGCAAATAATGCCTTGGGTATTTTGGGCGCATGGTTAAGTTATGTTTTTATTTATAAAGGATTTGGAATTGCTTCATTTGCTTTTGTATTAATTTTCTTTTTACTAGGAGCATTATTGCTAACCAAAATTGAACCTTTACCAATAGCAAAAACACTTCGATATAGCTTCTTTGGTGGCATTTGGATCTCTTTGAGTATGGGATTTTTATTTCATGAACACATCCCAATTTTAGCAGGTTCTTTTGGGTATTTTGTTTCGCTTTATCTAGGCAGTTTATTGGGTTCTATCGGATTAGGATTTGGCTTACTTGCCTATGCACTTATTTTCTTAATCGCTGTTTTTAATATTCAATTTTATCATCCTAAAACAGAATCAAATTTGGTTCAAACCGAACCTAAAACTGGCAATGCAATAATTGCTGAACCAATAGATTCTAAACTTACAATTGACGAATTGCCAATAGATTTGGACGATTTTGTTTTAACCCAAAAGGAAACAGAGCAAGAGCCAATTGAAGAAGAACCTGAAGTTCTAGAAGAAATTGGGACTGAAACCTTACCATTAATTATTGAAACAATTCAAGAGGAAGAAGAAATTGAAACCCCAATTGAAATTGAAATACCAGAAGAAAAAGCTCCCACAAATACACCTTATACAACAGATAGTGGATTGGTTCTAGAAGTTCAAGAAATTGAAGAAGAGGCAATCATTGAAACTGGTGCTATTCCAAGAAGTGGCTTGGATCAACCTTACGACCCTACCTTAGATTATAGTCATTACCAATACCCAACCATAGATTTATTGAACGATTATGGCGATAACAAAGCAAAGGTTGAAAGTTCTGAGTTAAGCGAGAAAACTCGAATGATTGAGGAAACGCTCAAAAATTATGGAATTGGCATCAAGCGTATTTCTGCAACTATTGGACCCACTGTTACCTTGTACGAAATTATTCCTCAAGATGGAGTACGTATTGCCAAAATCAAAAACTTAGAAGACGATATTGCCTTAAGTTTAGCGGCCCTTGGCATTCGTATTATTGCGCCTATTCCTGGAAGAGGAACCATTGGTATTGAGGTGCCAAATTCTACACCAGCAATTGTAAGTATGCGCTCGGTTTTGTCTTCGCCTAAATTTATAAATTCGGATATGGATTTACCAATTGCTTTTGGTAAAACTATTTCCAATGAAGTATTTGTAACAGACCTTGCCAAGATGCCGCATTTACTTATGGCGGGAGCAACCGGACAAGGAAAATCAGTTGGATTAAATGCGGTTCTCGCTTCCCTATTGTATAAGAAACATCCAAGTCAAATTAAGTTTGTTCTGGTTGATCCAAAAAAGGTGGAGTTAAATATTTATAAAACTATTGAACGCCATTTCTTAGCAAAAATCCCTGGCGACCAAGATGCCATTTTAACAGATACAAAATTGGTAATTCATACCTTAAATTCTTTATGTAAAGAAATGGATGATAGGTATGATTTATTGAAGGACGCACAAGTAAGAAACTTAAAGGAATACAATGCCAAATTTGTTAGCCGACGATTACCGCCAACAGAAAAAATTAAGCATAGGTACTTGCCATATATTATTGTAGTAATTGATGAGTTGGCAGATTTAATGATGACTGCTGGTAAAGAAGTTGAATTTCCAATTGCTCGTTTAGCGCAGTTAGCACGTGCTATTGGTATACATTTAATATTGGCCACTCAAAGGCCAAGTGTAAATATTATTACGGGTACTATCAAAGCCAATTTCCCTGCACGTTTAGCATTTAGAGTGTCGCAAAAAATAGATTCGCGTACTATTTTGGATGCAAATGGAGCAGATCAATTAATTGGTAAAGGAGATATGCTATTTAGTAATGGAAACGATTTAATTCGTTTGCAGTGTGCTTTTGTGGATACTCCAGAAGTGGAAAAAATTACAGAATTCATCGGTAGTCAGCAAGGGCGAGAACCCTACGAACTGCCTTTGGTTCAAACCGAAGGAGACGACGATATTGGCGGAGAAGGCTTTGACCATGAGAACAGAGATAGCCTTTTTGAGGAAGCGGCAAAATTAATTGTTACCCACCAACAAGGTTCCACTTCTTTATTGCAAAGGAGATTAAATTTGGGATATAACAGAGCTGGCAGGCTTATTGACCAATTAGAAAAAGCTGGAGTGGTTGGGCCATTTAAAGGAAGCAAGGCCCGAGAAGTTTTGGCTCGAACCGAAATGGAATTGGAAGAAATCTTGAAAAACTTAAGGTCGTAATTATTCGTATTGCGTCTAAATTAAGCACACTTAAAAGGATTAATCACAATTTTATTTCATTTTCTAATTATTAATCAAATATTTGCACCGTGAAAAAGCTATTATTATTCGTATTCGCCGCGTTCTTTTTGAACACCCTTTCTGCTCAAAATCCTAAACAAAATGAAGCTGAAAAGCTGATGGATAAAATCAGCAAACGCTACAAAGCCTTTAAAAGCATGAAAGCAGACTTTGTTTATTCGATTGAAAATAAACAACAAAAAAGTCAGGAAAAACAAAAAGGTAATATTTTAGTGAAAGGTAATAAGTTCAAATTAGACATTGCCAACCAACTAATTATTTGCGATAATAAAACCATTTGGACCTATAGCAGAGAAATAAACGAGGTTCAAGTAAGCAACTATTCTCCCAAAGAAGGAGCCATACGAATGGATGATATTTTTACTATGTATGGAAAAGGATTTCTTTATAAAATTATTGAAACCAAAAAGGACGGCAAAAACGAAATTGCTGTAATAGAACTTACCCCAAAAGATAAAAAGAAGAAGTTCTTTAAAATTAAAGTAACTGTTGATAAAACAAATCAAACTATTGTTAGCTCCCAAATTTTTGAAAAAAACGGAACCATTCATACGTATTTAGTTACGAATCAAGTTCCGAATTTAAAATTTGATGACAACCAATTTGCATTTGATGCAAAAAAATATCCAGGCGTAGAAATTATTGATTTGCGTTAAAAACCACCACCAATATCTATCTTAACTGGTGATTGCGGCGCTTTAGGTGTTTCTTCTACTTTCCCTTTAATTGTTAACTGAATGCTTCCATTGGCAGCATTGCTTTGAACCGTAATTCCTTTTGAGAATACTCCACGGTAAGAACCACCATTATAAATTGCGGTAATCTTTCCTTTTTGACCAGGCATTATTGGCTCGCGAGGCCATTCTGGTGTTGTGCAACCACAACCAGGTTGAACATTGGAAAGAACCAAAGGAACTTTTCCTTTATTGATAAAAATAAAATCACATTGAACAGGCTTGCCATCGTAAACCGTACCAAAATCATGTATGGTGGTTTCAAATTCAATAATAGGTTTTGGCTCGTTTTCTTTATTTGTTTCTGTTTGAGAGAAACCGTTTAAGCCAAAACAGGCAAGTGTTATTAATAGAAATAATTTCTTCATGGTATTAAATAAAAAACCTGCACAAATTATATTAATCTATGCAGGTTATAAAAAATTGTTTTAATTACTTTGCTTCAGCAGGCTTAACATCGCCTTTCAAATAAAGAATCACTTGTGAATTTTTTGCATTACTAACAACTGTTACACTTTTTGTAAACGGACCAGGAGCTGCTGCATTGTAAGTAGCTTTTACTGTTCCAGTTTTACCTGGCTTAATTGGCTCTTTTGTCCAATCTGGTGTAGTACAACCACAACTAGCAGATGCATTAGTAATAATAAGTGGAGATTTACCAGTGTTTTTGAAAACGAATTCATAAGTAGCTGGAGTTCCTTGTGGGATGCTTCCGAAATCATGAGTTTCTTTTTCAAATTTAACCTCTGCAGCTTTAGGATCTGCTGGTGTAACTTCTGGAGTTTGAGCTTGCGCGGTCATTAAACCACCAAACACGATCATTGCTGATAAAATTAATTTTTTCATTTTTCTAATTACTTTAACGTGGTTATCAATTACCAATATTTGTTCCAAAAATAGGTAGACCCGCAAATTATAGCAAAAATAATCACTTAAAAAATTGTTAAATACCCCTTAAAAGATATTGTTGCCATTATTTGGTTGAATTATCAAAAATCTTTAGGTTTGGAACGGAGGAATGATTTACCCATGACAGATGCATCGATGCCGCAGGCAGAACAAAAATATAAAACCGTAATATTAGAGGATTTTAAAATTGTTACCCAAAGCAGGTTAACCAGTTTATTAGGCCGTAAGGAAGTATTAACAGGCAAAGCAAAGTTTGGAATATTTGGAGACGGGAAAGAACTTCCCCAAATAGCGATGGCCAAAGCTTTCAAAAACGGAGACTTTAGAAGTGGATATTACCGCGATCAAACTTTTATGATGGCGAGTGGTTTGCTTAATGTACAAGAGTTTTTTGCCCAACTATACGCACATACGGATGTAAATGCAGAACCTGCTAGTGCTGGAAGAATGATGAATGGCCATTATGGCACAAGAACTTTGGATGAGGCAGGAAACTGGAAAAATCTTAAAGACTCCAAAAATTCATCTTCTGATATTTCACCCACAGCTGGACAAATGTTGCGTTTAGTAGGTTTGGCTCAAGCTTCTAAATATTACCGCCAGAATCAAGAAATTATTGGTGATAACCAATTTTCTAATAATGGTAATGAAGTTGCTTGGGGAACAATTGGCAATGCAAGCAGTAGTGAAGGTCATTTCTTTGAAGCTATTAATGCGGCTGGTGTTTTACAAATACCTATGGTTATTTCTGTTTGGGACGATTCTTACGGAATATCGGTTCATGCCAAATACCAAACTACCAAAGAAAATATTTCTGAAATCTTAAAAGGATTTCAACGCGATGAAAAAGGCGAAGGTTATGAAATTTTTACTGTTAATGGATGGGATTACCCAGCCCTTTGCCAAGTTTATGAGCAAGCGGGCAAAATTGCGAGAGAAAATCATATCCCTTGCTTAATTCATGTTAAGGAGTTAACACAACCTCAAGGTCATTCAACTTCTGGCTCACACGAACGCTACAAAAGCAAAGAAAGATTGGCCTGGGAAATTGAAAATGATTGCAACAAACGTTTTAAAGAATGGATTCTAAAAAACAATATTGCTACGCTTGAAGAATTAGATGTCATAGAAAACGAATGCAAAATTCAGGTGAATGTTTCCAAGAAAAATGCATGGGAATCTTATTTGAACCCAATAAAATCTGAAATTCAAGAGGTATGTGCATTAATAGATTCTTTGGCAGATTCAAGTGCACAGAAAGAGGCTTTGCTATCTATAAAAAATGAACTACTTGGTATTTCTGAACCAATCCGTAAGGAAATTGGAATTGCAATTCATAAATGTTTGCGATTAACCTATAAAGAAAATTCAAGCGCTAAAGAAAACTTAGTTCGGTTCAAACAGAATTTTGAAAACCTAAACTTTGATAGATATAATTCTTATTTGTTTAGCGAATCTTCTCAAGCAGCATTGCAAGTTTCTGAAACAAAACCTGTCTTTTCTGAGGATAGTAAATTGGTAGATGGAAGAGAGGTTTTAGTTGCTTATTTCGACCATTTGTTAAGCACCGATCCAAGAGTATTAGCATTTGGTGAAGACGTTGGAAAAATTGGCGACGTAAACCAAGGATTTGCTGGCCTTCAAGACAAACATGGCGAATCCAGAGTTTTTGATACAGGCATTAGAGAATTAACTATTATTGGTCAGGGAATTGGTACTGCATTACGCGGATTACGCCCAATTGCAGAAATACAATACCTAGATTATTTGTTGTACGGATTGCAGCCTTTAAGTGATGATTTGGCAACCTTGCAATACAGAACCAAAGGTGGCCAAAAGGCTCCCTTAATTGTTAGAACTCGCGGACATAGATTAGAAGGAATTTGGCATTCTGGTTCTCCAATTGGAATGATTATTAATTCACTTAGAGGAATGCATTTGCTTACACCAAGAAATATGGTTCAAGCTGCAGGAATGTATCAAACTTTAATTCAAAGTGATGAACCTGCTTTGGTAATTGAATGTTTAAATGGCTACCGATTAAAAGAGAAAATGCCAGATAATATTGGAAGCTATACGGTTCCTCTTGGTATACCAGAAGTGCTTCAAGAAGGAAATGATATTACCGTTGTTTCTTATGGTTCAACCTTGAGAGTAATTCAAGAATCTGCAATCATGTTAGCAGAAGTTGGCATAAGTTTAGAAATAATTGATGCACAAACTCTATTACCTTTCGATATCCATTCAAGCATTTCTAAATCACTTCAAAAAACCAATAAACTAGCTGTTATTGATGAAGATGTTCCGGGCGGAGCCTCTGCTTATATACTTCAACAAATTTTAGAAAAACAAAACGGATACTTTAGTTTGGATGCAAAACCAATTACCATAAGCGCTAAGGCTCACAGACCAGCATATGGAACAGACGGTGATTATTTTAGCAAGCCCAATGCAGAAGAAATATACGATCAATTATTTGAGTTGATGAGGGAGTATCAACCAGAAAGATTTTAAATAAAAAAGGCGGCTTAAAAATTAAGCCGCCTTTTTTATTAATGTTTAACCTCTACTCGTTTATAAACTTTCCCGGTTTTAGTTTCTATTGCTAAAAGGTAAATACCTTCTTTTACGTTTTGAACCGAAATGGCATTTGTTATTTCAGATTCTTGAACCAATTTACCTTGCAAATCATATAATTTTAATGAAGCATTTTCATTACTCATGACATTAATTTGTTGGCTAGCAGGATTAGGATAAACAACCATATCTTGATTAGAATTTAATAGCTGAATTCCTGTTAAAAATCCCCTCTTAAAAGTAACCAAGGCAGAATTATTGGCCAATCTGGTATATCCATTTAAACTAGCCATGATGGTAATTTTAATTACAATACTATCTCCTTGTTGCAAGGTAATAAGTCCTTGTTTGGCCAATTCTCCGTAAGTTATAGAACCAGTAGTATCTGTACCTCCATTATCACAAGCTTTTCCATAAATTGGTGAATTGAAGTTCCCATTAAAATTATCCATTAAGAAGGTATAAAAAACCGTTCCAGAACCTTTTTCTATTTTGGTTGATTGAGAAGAGAAAGTGAACAATTGTGCTGTATCACCTTCCAAATTTATGGTAGGTGAAGCTAAAGGCGAAAGCAAATTAAAAGCTGATAAACTATCTGCAGAAATAGCAATAATATCACTTACACTTCGTGGCACAATTGAATATCCGTTAAAGGCAAATGGTGCTGTATTAGAAGTACTCGATTGACTACCCAAACCAATTAGTGTAAATTCACCTGTTGGAGTTGGAGTACCACCAATTAAAGAAGTAGTATAAATACGCACACGAACCGTATCGCCAGTAATTTGGTTTTTGGTTATAACAGTTCCGTTGTTTGGCCAATTAGCCATTGGAGTAGCTAATTTTAAATTATTAAAATACACCAAATCATTTTCTGTTAATTCACCTGGAATAGTACTGGATTTTGGTAATTGAATTGAATTTCTTGCACTAATAAATTTAATAGTATCTAAATTAGTTAAAATAGCTAAACCTCTTGTTTGAGCAACTGTTCCCGCAACCTCTATACTATCGCCTTCATTTACGGTATATCCAAAATTCTTTGCAGTATTTGTAACAGAAATTCCACCTGTTGCATCACGCAGTACAAATTGAAGGCCGTTACCAGTAATATTATTCTTACCATAAACTACACCTCTTATAGTTGCTCTTACTGCATTAGAATCTACAACACCCGTTGTTAAATTGGTATTTACCAAAGGACCAATAGCATAAACCGGTGGCTGACCAAGAGTGGTTCCCATACTTGTTGCTTCATGACTATATACAGAATCTGCAACTCTTACCACAAAAACACTTACATAATAATCTACTCCTTGAACAAGGTTTGTTAAATTAACTGTATTGGCGTTTCCTTTATAAATACAATATGCCATTGAATCATTTTGGTATTTTGTTCCTGAACCAAAAGTTGTACTTGCAAAATATCTAGCCACCGCTCTTGTTGGTGTACCTGAATTGATTACAGAATTAGCTTTTACAAATATCAAGGTATTGTAGGTGCCATTTATAAACCCAGCTGGACTAGTCCAAGTGATATTTGCAGAACTAGCAGATAAGCCTTTTAACGAGATATTTGTGGGAGCTTCCAACATAGTTTTACCATTGGCAAAACTTGGGTTTGAATAAGAAACAGTATCCGTTTTCACAACATATGCAATCAATAAATAATTAGAATTTAATTGCAGGTTTAAAATGTTAACAGCATCTCCGTCTCCATTATAAACGCATTTTGCACCCTGGTCTCCTTCAAAACCAGAAGAAGCAGTAAGGTAATTAGAATCTGCTACATAATTTATTGGGTCAATACTAGGTGCTGGGAAACTAGTAATCAAACTATCCTTTCTTAAGAAAACCAAAACAGTTTCTGTTAGTGGATTATAGCCACTTGGCTTTGTCCAACTTATGCTAGAATTAGTTTCCAATCTACCGTTAAATTTAATATTGCTTAAGCCTGCTGGACCATCACTTGGCATAAGCACATTGGCAGTAGTACCATTTGAATAATTAGAATCAGCTTCATTAACACCTAAAACAACAACATAATACCTTGTTCCTGGCTTCAAATTGGTTACAATTACACTATTTAAATCGCCTTTGTAAACACATCTGGCTGCGGTATCATTTTGGTAACGCGAGCTCACACCTTCGTAATTTGAATCTGCATATATATAGATTGGATTTTCATTATTTAAACCCGTTCCAATAGAACTCAACTCCTTTACAAAAACAACTTGAGTTTGTGTGGCATTATCGTAATTATTTGCTTTGTTCCATGAAACACGAGCACTGCTTGGCGATGTGCTTGTAAATGTTAAACCTGTTGCCGAATTGGGAGCAGAACTAAGTGTTGTAAAAACTGAAGAAACTTTAGCAAGAGAATAAACAGAATCAGCTTCGCTAACCACATATCCAACTGCTATATAACTAGTCGATTGGTTCAAACCGGTAACTACTACAAAGTTTGAATCATTATTATAAACACAAACTGCAGTATCAAAATCATAGCTTGAACCAATTCCATTAAAGTTTGAATCGGCAAAAATGCTAGCTACCGAACGTGTTGGATTGCCTGTAGAAATGCTATTTCCCTTTTTTAAATAAACAAGAACATTTGAATTTAAACCATCAAAATTTGCTGGTCGTGTTAAGTTGATTCTAGCAGAATTTGTGGTGATGGCTGTTGCAGCAATTTGAGTTAATGGATTTGGAGCCGTTGAGGTAGGTGTATTTAAATCGGCCCAAGATTGTGCCATTCTAATCCCATCAACTGCTAAAGTTGGAGCATTATTAGGACTTCCTTGGCGTAAGGCAACTCTTGAAATATTGCTTGCATCTGCCAAACCTGTTCCATTTGCAATTAATAACGGACTAGGTTCAGAACTTGGCAAACCGCTTGAGAAATGAAATAAGGAAACACTATCATTGGAAGTGCCTGCAATAAATTGGTATTTTGCTATAAGCAAACTTATGGTTGAAAGGGCAAAGGAATCTGTGCTATAAACTGCAGTTTCATTGTACTTTGAAATACCAACTTTATAATACCCAGTTGAAGAAAGCTTGAGAAATATTCTCGAAACATAATTGGTGGTGCTATTGGAAGGTAACAACGCGAAAAAATAATCCCCTGCTGCTTGAACCGAACTGGGATAAATCATAAAAGAAACATACACTGAACCAGAATTAGTTGAGACAAAACCATCCATATAAACATCTTGGCCAGTTGTATTTACAATAGCGGCATTCCCAATTCCAGAAAGTGTATAACCCGAATAAGTAAGTCCGGCAGAACTAACACTAATAGGATTATTAGTTGCACTTGTGCCTATTTGAGTCCAACCATTTGAAACCAAAGTTTGAGTGCTGGTATAATCAAAATTTTCTGTGAGTACTTGCTGAGATTTAACCTGAAATAAGATTAAAAAGCAAAGCAATGAAAGTAGGATTTTCTTCATTTGATAAATTTTATGAAGGAGCAAGATAAGTTATGGTAACATAAAAAAATCAATTCAAAATATGGATTATTAATTTTTAACTAGTTTTAACTTAAACGACAGTAAAATCAAGGGTTTTAAACTTTTGGCAAGTAATAATTTTACAATATTTTTTTATTGGTTTTCACCAATCTCGTTTTATCATTCTGTTAAGCATATGAATTTAATTGCAATTCACTTAATTTAGCCCAAAATTAGGCTCAAAAAAACCTAAAAATAAATCATTCACCCTTAATGGACAAACGTTTACTCGCTCTTATACTCCTATTATTTTCGGTTCAAACCTGGGCCCAAAATACTGCTAGCTTTAAAGGAAAGGTTATTGATAAAAAAGACCAAAGTGAATTAATTGGAGTTACCATTTTAATTAAAGGTACCTCCTTTGGCACATCAACAGATAATGAAGGAAAATTCCTGATAAAAGGAATAAAACCAGGCGAATACACAATAGAAATTTCTTATATAGGTTACAAAAAAATTATCAATACAGGCCTAAAATTAAAGGCAGGAGAAGTTAAAGATTTAGGAACTTTTCAAATGCAGGAATCTACTGCCAATATTGATGAAGTAGTAGTTTTGGGTAAAAAACCTTTGATAGATATTGAAAAAGGCCAAAGCATAAATTCCATCACCCAAGAAAATATTGAATTAGCACCAGCTCGTCAACTTCAAAAAATTATCAATACTCAACCAGGAGTTATACAATCTCCTGCAGGTGTTAGTATTAGGGGAAGTAGAACCTACGAAACAGGAACTTATATTGATGGAGTTTCTGTAACAGATCCATTAGCAGGAACTGGGTTTGGTTTGGATATTGGCGCCAATGCAATTGGTGAAATTGAAATTACAACAGGTGGTATTGGAGCAGAAATTGGCGATGCAACTGCTGGTGTTGTTAGTGCTAAAACCAAAACTGCTGGAAATAAATTTGAATTAGGCGTTAACTACAAACGCGATAACTTTGGGTTCAATAAAGATTATACAAGCAGTTGGAATAGCCAATTACTTGAACTAAATATTGGTTCACCGCTATTTAAAGAAAAATTGGGTGGAAGACTAAAGGTTAATGTGGCCTTAAGAGCGGCTTTTACAGATGAATTTTATAAAAATCCAGCTAATAAGGTTTCGTCTTCCCTCTTAAATGAACACAATTTAACCTCACCAAATTGGACACCTTTTCAGGATAATCGTTGGAGTAGTTTCTTAAAACTAAGTTACAATTTTAAAAAAGGGAAAATCCTTACTGGAACTTGGCTTAGGAGCATTACAGTGAACCAAGATGTAAACATGCTGCGAATTTTTGGAAACGATGCTCCCTACCAGCCTGGATTCCAATACAACTTCAGTCAGCAAATGGATAATGCAAATTCATTTACGCATGAATCCAATATGCAAATGATTAACTTTAAGCATTCCATTAATAAGCGCTTAAGTTATAATGCCACTGTTTCTAGATTATTGGTTCAACTTAGAGCCGATGCAAATGGAAGACCTTGGAGACCATTAAATGTTGACCAAATTTTTGATGCTAGTTCTATTAACCAATATCCAACAGGTATTTTTGAACCTACAGCAAACGACAGTGCAGTTTATGTGAATTCTCCTTCTGGTTTTAATAATAACAATGGTATTGCTAGCTTATGGCATCACCACTATTTGGAAGAATATGTTGCCAAAGCAACAGGTAATTATTTTAGCAAAAACTCACTTAACAAATTAACTTTTGGTTTTGAATTAAAATTCCAAGAGATGCTTTGGATTGATATCGTTCGACCTTGGATTGGCGCTCCTATTCAGTTGGCAGATGGAACCTATTCTCAAACATTCCGCTTGGGTCAGCAAAGCGATATCTGGCAAGTAAGCCCAAGAAGAGGTGGATTTTTTGTGAGCGATCAAATTAAATACAAAGGCTTAATTGCTAGTCTTGGTGGCCGTTTTGAATACTGGGCACCTGGAAAATATGTAGACGATGCTGTGGCAGATTCTAGGGCTCCAATCTTGGATGAGGTTAGGCAAGATTACCTAGACAATACCGTAAAAATTGGCGGCTTGAGGTATAAATTCCGTTTCCTTCCAAAAATTAATGCAACCTTCCCAATTGCCGAAAATAAAATGTTGTTCTTCAATTATGGTCATACCACCATTTTGCCGCATCCAAGTTTTATTTACCCAGGTTTAAACCCATATTACCAAGACCGTTCTACTTTATCTAGAGTAGGAAATCCAAACCTAAATCCAGAAGTGGATATTAGCTATGAATTGGGAATGAAATTTCAAATCACCAGTAACGATGCTTTGAGTTTCTCTGCTTTCTTTAAAGATAAATACGATTTTGTTACTACAACTTCTATTATCATAAAAGATGTAACAGGTAGAGAAGTAAGCAGAACCATGCGCATCAATTCTGATTATGCTCGTACTCGTGGAATAGAATTGAATTATATCAAACGTATCAAAAATTGGTATCAAGGTCAGGCTTCTTTTACCTATATGGTTAGCACAGGTCAATCTGCATCTGCTAATGAGGCCTTAAAAGATATTTTGGCAACTGGAAATGTAGAAGATACCAAAGAGTACTATTTGCCATGGGATGTTCCTTTTGATTTAAAAACCAACCACGTTTTTAAAATCGACAAAAAAGGTGGCTTATTTGATTTGCCTTGGTTAAATAATATGAGTTTCTATTTTGAAACAGTTTACCGCTCTGGCGTGAGATATACACCTTATATTTTTGATAGAAACGACCCAAATACTGGTCGTCCAATTTATGTGGTAGATCCAAATCCAGACGCCCGTTGGAGCAAAAGAGGAACGTCGTGGTTTTGGGCAGATTTTACTTTTACCAAATACTGGAAAATCAAAGGAACTACACTTGGTTTTAATATTCAAATCAGCAATATTTTCAATAATAAAAATGCTGCCATTATTAATCCTGTTACAGGCAAAGCTTATAATTTAGGTGATAATGTTCCAGATTCTTGGGTTGACCCAAGATATGTTGATCCGCGCTTAGGAAATAATGGTCCACCTCCATCTAATCCTGCTAGATATTTGGAGCAACGCCATACTATGGTAGGGTTGAGTTTTAAGTTTTAAGTTTTTGATTTTGATTTTGGGGGTAAAGTGCATTTGAGCATATTCCCTTTTCATTCCTTTTTCCAAAACGATAATTTAGAATTAACGTTAGGGTAATTTATTGGTAGGAAGTTCGCCAATAAATAAAAATTTCAAACCGCTATGTTTTTGTTGTTGCTATGAAAAAAAAACAGAATAACAATAAAAAATTAAACCCATTAAATGCAGAAGAATAGTAAAAACCTGATTTTGTTCTTCCAAATTAGAACCAAGGAAATCTATTTACAAGCAACTGAATATTAAATGATAATATCGACTAATTTTAATTATTGGACTTTCCATATGAACCTAGATATGATTTTTTATGGAATTATTATTAAACCTTCTTTCAAAAATCTTGTCGGTTTTGCATAGCTTTGCTATCTGAAAATCAATTCTTTGTTAACCATTAAATCTAATATATGAAAAAAATCTCTACACTAATTTTATCTATTCTTTCACTTACAAGCTTCTCCCAAACCTATTTGGTAGAAAATTTTAATTATACCAACGATTCTTTAGCAGCTGTAGGTGCCAATAATGGATGGCTAATTGCATCAGGTGCAACAACAAATGCATTGAGAGCAAATGCAAGCGCACTTACCTATACCGGATACATTGGATCTGGATTAGGTAATGCTGTTCCAATGACCACCAGCGGCCAAGATGTTTACAAAGATATCAGTCTTGCAGGTGGCGTAACTACTGGAAGTGTTTACGCAAGTTTTATGGCTAAAGTTACTGCCGCTACTGCAACGGGAGATTACTTTTTTGCCCTATTGCCTCCTACTAGCACTTCTACCTTTACCGCAAGAACCTATATTTATTTAAGTTCTACAGGTTATTATAAAATGGCTATCAATCGCAATACAGAAGCTAGAGCTATTTCAGCAGATTCTTTTGCTCTTGGTTCAACCAATTTATTTGTAGTTAGATACGATTTTAATGCTTCTGGTACAGGCGATGATTCTATTTATCTATATGTTATTCCTAGTGGAATGCCATCAACCAGACCAGCAACTCCTACTGCTTTTTGTTCAAATGCTACCTCTGGCGGTGCCGCTGCTGTTGGAAGAGTAGTTTTAAGACAAGGCAGTACATCCTCGGCTCCAACCCTACAAGTGGGTGGTATCAGATTAGGATTAAACTGGACAGACGGACCATTGCCAGTTAAACTAACTAGCTTCACAGGTGCAATTGAAAACCATAATGCCAATCTTAAATGGACTACTTCCTCGGAAAGTGATAACAAAGGTTTTGAAATTGAACGCAGCCTAAATGGCCTAGATTTTGAATCTGTTGGATTTGTTAAAGGTGCAGGTAATAGCAGTAAAATTACTAACTATGAATTTATTGATTCAAAAATCCCTGTTTCTACTTTGTATTACCGTTTGAACCAAATTGATTTAGACGGAAAATCTACTTACTCCAATGTTATTACTCTTAAACAAGATGAGTTTAATATAACCGTTTTACCTAATCCTTTTACAGATCAACTAACAATCAATTCTGGTGCGGGTAACCAAACTATTACGGTGGAAGTTATTGATATGACTGGTAAAGTGAAGTTAAACACCACAACCATTGGAAATGTTCATCTAGACACAAAAGTACTTGCCGAAGGAGTTTACTTTGTTAAAGTTACCCAAGGCGAAAAAGTAATTGTAAAAAGAATAATTAAAAGATAATTACCCTCCACAAAATAAAAAAAGCGCTTAGAACATTTTCTAAGCGCTTTTTTTATGCGCTTTTTTCGCTTGTTTCTACTAATTCATAAATCAATTGAGTAAAATTTGCCTTCCAAAACTAAAAACATACCTTTGTCCGATGACTACTACTGTATCCAAACCTAGCCACTACTTTATTGAATTAGAAGACCAATTTGGGGCCCATAACTACCACCCAATTCCAGCAGTTTTGGAAAAAGGAGAAGGAATTTTTCTATGGGATGTGGAAGGAAAGAAATATTTTGATTTCCTTTCTGCTTATAGCGCAGTAAACCAAGGTCATTGCCATCCAAGGATTGTAAAAGCTTTGGTAGATCAAGCAAGCAAATTAACACTAACTAGCAGGGCATTTCACAATAACCTTTTAGGCGAATACGAAAAATACATCACTTCCTACTTTGGCTTTGATAAAGTTCTGCCTATGAATACAGGCGTAGAAGGTGGCGAAACAGCCATTAAACTAGCACGCCGTTGGGGTTATACCGTTAAAGGAATTCCAGAAAACCTAGCGCATATCGTTTTTGTAGAAGGTAATTTTTGGGGCAGAACCATGGCTGCTATCAGCTCTAGTAACGACCCAAGTTCTTACGCAGGTTTTGGGCCGTTTATGCCAGGATTTAGCCTAATTCCTTATAATAGTTTAGAAGCAATAGAAGCTGCTTTTAAAGCAAATCCAAATATTGCAGCCTTTATGTTTGAACCTATTCAAGGTGAAGCAGGTGTGGTTGTTCCGCACGAAGGATATTTAAAAGGTGTTCGTGATTTGTGCACTAAATACAATGTTCTCATGATTGCCGATGAAGTTCAAACAGGCTTGGGAAGAACAGGAAAATTGTTGGCTTGCGATTACGAAAATGTAAAACCAGATTTATTGATTCTAGGAAAAGCTTTATCTGGTGGAATTTTACCAGTATCTGCCGTTTTGGGTAGCAACGAGGTAATGTTAACCATAAAACCTGGAGAACATGGCTCAACCTATGGCGGAAATCCTTTGGCCTGTGCTGTTGCCATGGAAGCACTTCAAGTTTTAGTGGATGAAAACCTTTCAGAAAATGCAGAGGCAATGGGTATAATTTTTAGAGAAAGAATGGCCCAATTGATGCAGAAATCTGAACTTGTTACTTTGGTTAGAGGCAAAGGCTTGTTAAATGCAATTGTGATAAAACCTTTTGGTAATGGCAAAACAGCTTATGATGTTTGTTTGATGCTTAAAGGTAATGGCTTATTGGCCAAACAAACCCATGGTGATATCATCCGTTTTGCACCACCTTTGGTAATTAATGAGGAGCAAATTCACGAAGCTTGCGATATTATTGAAAAAACTATTTTGAGCTTAGTCCCTTAACTTTCTTTTTCTTTTAATAGTTTGGCAGAAAAATAAAACACTGCCAAAACGCCCACTCCTATTCCTAACCACATAATTCCTTTCGACTCCAAAAAAGGTGTTTCTTCAATTTGCTCATCAGGCTTTTCTAAAGCTTCATAGCAAATTATTTCTAAAGGATAAGGCGCCCTTTTTGTAAAACTAGCATTGGTAAAAGATTCCAAATCATAATTTGGCTTTTTCAATAATGAATTACCTACAAACAAGGCTGTAACTTGACCTTTTTGAAAATAAGTAATGAGGTATTTTGGCCTTTGAAAAAAAGAGAAATCCTCAAATTTTAAAGCCGCATTATCTCCGTTCTCAATCTCCAAATAAAGAGTATCCTCCAAATAATAATTCAACGGAAAAGAATTTTTAGAGGCAGTCCTTATTTCAAAATTAGAAATTGAATTTATAGATTCTATCCATTTCCCTTTTCTGTTTTTTTCTTTTGTTTTCTCATAAAAAACGGCACTCCTATCATAAAATGCAGGAGCCGAAACCCTCAATGAAAATTGGTTCAGCCAGATTTTTTTACTTGAGTATATTTTAACAAGTGTTTTCTTTTCATTTGGCAAATCCTCCACCAAATAGCTAATTTCATTAATGGGTAACCACAAAGATTCCTGTTTGCTTGTTTGGTATTTTCCTATATCCAAAACTTGTATTGGACTCAAATTAGAATCCAAGAAATTTAATTTTAGCTGCGAATAAGCACTTTTTGGAAAGTTAAGCGTAGTCCAATAATAAGTATTTGTTGTAGAATTTTCAGGCTCTAACCAGTCATTCTCAACCAATGAAAACCAATTTTTTCCATCAGAACTTCCTTCTATTTTATAATGCCTAGCATCCTTATGGTTACTTATTTTTAATACCAACTGGCCAATTTCATTTAATTCGGTTCGAACCAAATATTCATCTGTATTTTGCTTTTGAGTCTTCTCCCATTTAAATGAACTAAAAAAAACCTCCTCCTCCGAGTCTTTTTCTTCTGCTAAATAATAGGGCAATTCTTGCATTGAATCCTTAGAATCATACAACCTCAAATCTGTCAATTCTGAGGAAGCATTTGCCCTTATTTCTGGACCTAAAACTAACTTATACCAGCCTTCTTCCTTTGCTGTATCTAGGTTATATTTAAAAGTAAAAATTTGAGAGAAAGAGGATTCGGAAAGCCCCAGAATTAGGAACAAACTAATTATTATTTTCTTCATTTCTACTGCCCTCCTCTTCTAATATAATTGCCTTAATTTTTTGATAGGTAAATGAAATTACTAATAATACCACACCCAATAAAATAAATGCGGCTATTTTACCTCCTTCAGATACATTTCTAATATCGTAAATAAATAATTTAGCAATGGTTAATCCAATTAAAGAAAGAGCGGCAATTCTTAAATTTTTATACGCTCTTTTTATACCAAAACTTAATAAAGTAAAAGCAATTATTCCCCAAAGAATGGGAAAGCCACTTTTGTAAATCATGGAGTCAAAGTGAAAAAGTGTTTCATACAAAACCGGTGAATCCATTCCCAATGCTTGCAATTTGGGCATATAAATAAATTCGGTTTGAACCAATAATTCTAAACTACTAAACAAAGTTAGAAATACGGTCAAACCCCATGCAGTATAGGTGGAAGATGATTTTTTTGCCGAAGGATAAAACCATATCATTTGAATAACAAAAGGAATTAAAACAAAATAATGCGCCCAATAACTTGTTCCAAAATGTATATCATCAAAAGCTAAAATAGACATTTCATTTAATACTGCAGGATAAACAAAAACAATCATCAAAAGTATATTTACTAATGCAAGTATTCTTTGAATTGGTTCAAACCTAAACTCCTTAATTTTTCTACCCACATAAATAAATACCAAGCTAAACAAGAAATGATAAACCAAAAGAAGGCTTTGTATCTGAACATCAAACTGGTAAACCTGATTGAAATGGTAATTAAGTTCAAAGAAACCTGCCAAATATGCTAACAAAATGGTAATAACCATAATAACATTTGCAACCGCATTATTGTTAAAAACAATACCATAAAAATTATGGATTTGCGACTCCTCTTTTCGCAACAAATAAATATAGAATCCAAGGCAGAAAAGTACAAATACTGAACTCAAAAAAGCTTGGTTAATTAATACCAACAATGTTTCGGAATGCTTATAAATATCGGCCCAATCCAATAACAAACTAAAAACACTTAATACAAAAACCAGCAAAGATGAGAAACGGTATAATTCAATTTTTGATTTTTGAGCCAACCAAATCAAAAGACTTGTTTCTGCTGCCCAAAACAAGGTAATATAATTCCCAGAAAGTTGAATTGGCGCGGCAAGAGTAACAAAGGTTAAGGTTATCCCAATAAGTAAATAAAATAACCTAGAATCTATTTTGTAATTTCTATTTACAAAATAAGTTACCAGTAAATTAACAATTGCGAAGCTAATGGTAAACATCCCTTTAAATTCTGGATTTGCCCCATTAACCATATACATCCCATCTGCAAAATACAAAAAGGTATTGCTCAGTAAAAGACTTAATTCATAGCTTCTAAATGGTCGCTTCTCCTTAATTTGATTGATTAAATTAGAAAATAAAAACACAAAATAGAACCCTGTTGCAAATAAAAATCCACCCAAATAAGGTAAATTTTCATCGTATGAATTAAAGGTTTTATTGAACCAAGCAAAATAGAATAAGAGTGTAAATAAATAGGTTAAGCCATTTACCAAATTCCAATTTCTATAATAAGCTACCACCAACATTCCTAAATCTAAAATCAATAAATAGCTAAACAAAACCGCATAATTTCCTTCGCCAGTGCTCAACATAAGTGGTGTAGCAAATCCACCAACCAACGACAAAACAGCTAACTCTTGCCTATTATACTGTAAAGAAATAAAAATACTAAATCCTGTTACCAGCACCATTCCAATAAAGGCAGCAGTTTGCGAAAACAAATGGTATTCATGAAAAGCAATTGCAATGGTGAAATAGAAAATAGCAATCCCACCAGAAACCAAAACCGAACTAAAAGCTTTGAAATCCTTTCTTAACTTATTGGCAACACCTAAAACAATTCCACCTGCCAAGAAACCTATTCCCGCTCTTGCCGCTTCATTAATCCAATTCTGATCTATGGCATATTTTACAAAAAATGCAATGCCCAAAACCAAAATAGTAATACCAATTTTGCTTATTAAATTCTCTCCAATAAATCGCTCCAAATCTGGATTTGATTTACTAAAATTATCCATCCAACTTAATTTTTCAGCTTTCTCCTCTATCTTCTCCTCATTTATATCAGTCGCCTCAGAAGCGTAATTCCCTTCTTCTTCCAACTCCAATTTCTCCAATTCATAAGATCCAATAGTTTGAAAGGTTGAAAATACAGGTTGGGCTATTTCCTCTTCTTCATCCTCAAACTCATCTATTTCTTCCTCTATAATTGGAAAAGGAGTTTCCATAACAACTGGCTTTACAGTCTCAATTATAGCTTCTTCTTTATGCTCTGCCTGCTTTTCAATCTTGGGTTGGTTTGAACCTACCTTTAAATTATTTAGCAAGGCCTCCAACTCCTTTAATCGGTATTGAGCGGAATCTAGCTTAGAATTAATCCCAATATTTTGATATACAATCAAAACAATAACAACAACTAACAATAATATTTCCATAAAAATGAGTTAACCAAATATATATCAAAATTTTAGGAGTACAAATTTGGCATGATTAAGATCAGGTTGGCTTTAAATTTTGAATATTGCTTTTGACAATTTTTCCCTATTACTTTGAACGGCCATAAATTACGGCTTAATAAATCTTTATATGAAATCAGATATTGAAATAGCACGCGAGGTAAATCTTGAACCCATTCAAAACATTGCCACAAAAATTAATATCTCAGCCGATCAGGTTGAACATTACGGAAAATACAAAGCTAAAATTTCTGGCATCCCCTACGATGAAAAAATAAACGACTGTAATTTAATATTAGTTACAGCTACAACTCCTAACAAAAGTGGTTCTGGGAAAACTACCACCTCGGTTGCATTGGCTCAGGGTTTAAATAAAATTGGTAAAAGAGCCATTGTTGCTTTGCGTGAACCAAGTTTAGGTCCTGTTTTTGGAATGAAAGGTGGTGCCGCTGGCGGTGGCTATTCTCAGGTATTACCCATGGAAGATATCAACTTGCATTTTACAGGAGATTTTCATGCCATTACTTCTGCCAACAATACCCTTGCAGCGCTAATTGATAATTACCAATATTTCAATAGAACTAGCACCAGAGGATTAAAGCAAATTCTTTGGAGAAGAGTTCTAGATGTGAACGATCGTTCCTTGCGCTTTATGGTAAGTGGTTTACACGGCTCCAGCAATGGTGTACCTACCGAAACTGGTTTTGATATTACTCCTGCTAGTGAAATTATGGCTATCTTTTGTTTGGCTAATTCTTTAGATGACCTTAGAGCTAGAATTGAAAATATCTTAATTGGTTATACCTACGATAATGCACCATTCTTTGTAAAAGATTTAGGTGTTGCAGGTGCTATTGTTACTTTATTAAAAGATGCATTCCAACCTAATTTGGTTCAAACCATAGAAGGTGGTGCTGCATTTATACACGGCGGACCATTTGCTAATATAGCACATGGTTGCAATAGCATAATGGCTACAAAAGCAGCTATGCAATATGGCGAATATGCTGTTACTGAAGCAGGTTTTGGTAGCGATTTAGGTGGAGAAAAATTCTTAAATATTAAATGTAGAGCTGCTGGAATTGCTCCTAAAGCAAGCGTTTTGGTTACAACTACACAATCCATAAAACTTCATGGAAAAGTTGATGAAAAATTAATCAAGCAACCAAACCTAGAAGGCTTAAAAGCTGGGATAAAAAACGTAGAACGCCATATTGAAAGTTTACAACAATTTGGACAAACTGTAATTTTAGCTTTAAATAAATTTGGCTTTGATACCGAAGAAGAAATAAACTTTATTGAAAATTGGTGTAAAGAAAAAGGCGCTCATTTTGCTATCAACGAAGGCTTTGCTAGAGGCGGTGATGGGGCTGCTGATTTAGCAAGAAAAGTGGTTGAAATTGTAGAAAACCATCCTTCTAAACCTATTATCCATACCTATGAAATGGAAGATTTAATGGAGGATAAAATCAAGAAAATTGTAACCAAAGTATATAAAGGTAGCAGCGTTACCTATGGCAAGAATGCTAAAACTGCCATGAAAAAAATTAAAGAATTGGGTGGAGATAAATTGCCAGTTTGTATTGCTAAAACTCAATTTAGTTTTACAGACAATGCCGCGTTGGTGGGTGCTGCCGAAGGATTTAATATTCATATTGAGAATTTAGTTTTAAACCACGGTGCAGGTTTTGTGGTTGCTGTTGCCGGCGAAATTATGCGCATGCCTGGTTTACCAAAAGAGCCAGCCGCCAATATTATTGATGTGGTTAACGGTGAAATTGTAAATTTATCCTAAGCATTAAATTAATAAACTTAAAAGGGGTGGAATATTTTCCTCCCCTTTTTTTATGCTCAAATTTTCCATTCATTTTATCTTTAAAATCAAGCCTATTAATTCATCACCCATTTTCTCATAAACTCCTTATCATCTGTTAAATTTCCCAAGACTGTATACTGGTTTATTTGCAGTGCCACCGATTGCAAGGCTATTTCCTTTACCACACAACCTGGCTCCAAAACGGTGCTATGAATAAAATATACTTCATGGTTTTTAATCACCACAAATCCAGTATGGTAATCCAAACCAACCAAATAAACGCCATCTGCTTTTAATTTCAATTCGTTTACAAATACCACTAAATTAAACGGGGTGTATTTTTTAATGCTCTTGGGCTGAATCAAACTCTTAATCATTTTTTCCGAGTAAGTTTCTGCCATTTCTACTCGATTAATCTTTACTCCCATATCTCTCAATACTGTAGTTACAAAATAGCCACATGCAATTTCTCCCTTATTTGGCACCTGAGATTTCCCATAAAAACTCCAAGGCGTTCCTGCCCAAATTTTATAATAATCATTAAAAACAAGGTTGGTAAATGATTTTGAAGCGAGCCTTAAAATTGAATCATTGTTCAATCCCAATTCCATATTTGCACGCCAGCTTTCTCGCATGAGCCTCACGCTATCCTTCAAAAGTTTATACCTTTCCTCTACTGGCAATGGCCTGGCAAATTTTGAAGTTTGCCCTATTTCATTCAAAGATTTTTTTGGTTCGAACCAAAATAAACTGGGCAGCAAAAAAACTAGCAGTAATTTGTTCATGTGCATTAAACGAAAACTCTTTAGATTTATATTGCCTAGACCACCAAGAAAGATTTTTCAAAAAAAAAATTTGGCGCTTTCAATTTGAAATTTAACTTTGCAACACAAAGTACTTTTACAATGTCAAATACTGAAGAACAATTAGCCGCTTTAAAAGACATCCAAAAAATGATGGAACGCTCCTCCCGTTTTCTATCATTAAACGGCTTGTCTGGCATCTTTGTAGGACTTATTGCCTTAGCAGGTGCATGGGTTGCCTATTTGTTTATTGGAAGCAAAGAAGGCAACTTACCTTATTTTGAATATGCTAAAAATGACAATGGAGAAATGAACATCTCATTCCTAAGTTTCTTTTTAGCAGATGCCTTAAGTGTTTTGTTTCTTTCCCTAATGGTTGCCACCTGGCTAACCTTAAGAAAAGCAAAAAGAGAAGGTGAAAAAGTTTGGACAGCCAATGGAAGACGTTTAATGTGGAACATGGTTATTCCTTTGGGTTCGGGAGGATTATTTTGTATTATTATGGTAGGTCATGGCTACGCTGGTATGGTTGCTCCAGCTACTTTGGTATTTTACGGACTATCCTTAATTAACGCCAGCAAATACACTTTTGAGCATGTTAAATTTTTAGGATTGGTTCAAATATTCTTAGGCCTTTTGGCTGGAATTTTCATTAACCACGGTTTGCTCTTTTGGAGTTTGGGTTTTGGCGTTGCTCATATATTATATGGCATCATTGCCTATTTTACTTTCGAAAAAAGATAAAATTAAAATGGCAACTAAATTCAATATCGACCAACTAAACAAAGCATTCGAAAGCCGAATACGCTTGGGAATTATGTCGGTGTTAATGGTAAACGATCAAGTTGATTTTAATACCATGAAAGAACTTTTGGATGTTACCGATGGAAACCTTGCTAGCCATATTAGCGCACTCGAGAAATTAGAATACGTTTTGGTTCAGAAAAAATTTATTGGTAAAAAACCCAATACCTATTTTGAAGCAACTAAACTGGGCAAAGCAGAATTTAAGGTTCACTTAAACGCGCTCGAAAAATTACTTAAATCTTAACCTATATTTTTTTATCTATTCACTTTGCATTTCAAAGTACTTTTAAATATGGAAACAATAATCATTTCAATTCTCATTGCAACACCTCAAGTGGCAATCTTCCTTTTTCTAACTTACTTCATACCAAAAAGTACAATTAAAACCAAAAATGAACCCATTCAATTAAACAAGTACTTCCTACTTGAATTTATTACATGCATTCTTAGTCCTTTTTTTGGTTATTTACTAAACCAATATATTGAACCAAGTGGCGACTTAAATCCGGGTAGCTCCTTTCAGATATTCCCACCTATTTTATTAACGCTGGAATTGTCAATATACATTCCTTCAATCATCCTCTATTTAATTTCAAAAAACCAACTTCAAAAAGGTAAACAAGGCAAGTACTATTTCATTTACATTTTTTCATGCACTAGCATTGCAATACTCAGCATAATTCCTAGCATTCTATTGATTTTAAGTGGTGCCATTTTTATAGGATTTTTTCCAATTTTTGGTATTCCAATCCTAGCCCCTATTATCAACTCATTCCTATTTATAAGCAAGCTAATATCAATTAAAAAATCCTTACAATTCAAGGATCTAAAATCAATATTTAGGATTGGCTTGTTTGCAGGAATTTCAATTCCAATCCTTTTAATTTTAGCCTTAACTCTTGCTTTTTCATCCATTCAAGATGAATGGATTTCTATATTAAAATAATACCAATACCTACAAATTTCACTAACCAATAATTCAAAAATCATGAAAAAACAAAGCGCAGTTCTCTTAGCAAGTTTAGCCTACACCTATTTGCTTTACCAACAAGGAGCCGGAGTAAATGTTCTACTCCTAAACCTCATTCTTTTGACAATTTTATACTTTCAAAATAAGGTCATAATAAAAGAACCTATTAATTTACTATTTGCCTTTGGCGCCTTATTTAGCTCAATTTTCGTTGCCATCCATGGGCATTTTTTATCTGTATTTGCCAATATCATTTCTCTAGGATTTCTATCTGTTAATCTAACTCTAAAACGCAGCTCCATGGCTAGTTTACTTATTCATGGAATTTATGCTTACCTAACCACAAACATCAATCGTTTGGTTCAAAAAGGATTTACCAAAAAAACTAGTGAAGAAAGTGAAAACGAAACCACCGAAAAACCCAAAGCCAACAAATGGATTATAGGAATTAGTAGCGTAATTGTCTTTACAATTTTTATAAGCCTTTACAGATATTCTAGCGCTAATTTCAATCAATTTGTTCTAAACCTAAACTTCGATTTCATCTCCTTTCCATTCCTATTTTTCTTCCTAACGGGGATCTATTTAATGAGCATACTATTAAAACCAATGATATTAAAACCTCTTGAAGAAAATGAAATAAACCAAAAACTTCATCTTTCCTTTAGCACCTTTAAAGAGTATAAAATTCTTGGTTCAACCCTACAAGAAATAACAGAAAACGGCCTAGCAAAAGTTTTATTTATCGGTTTGAACCTAATGTTGTTTCTAGTAAATATTTTAGATACAGAATTCTTGATTACAGGAAAATTACCCGAAGGTGTTAACTACTCAGAATATTTGCACCAAGGCATTAGCAGCTTAATTCTTTCAATTATCTGTGCCATTGCTATTATCCTTTGGTTCTTTAGAGGTAGTCAAAATTTCTCCTCATCAAATCAAATCAAAAACCTAAGCTATGTTTGGATTGCACTCAATTGTTGGATGATACTAAGCGCGGCTTATAGAAACCATTTATACATCATGGACCATTCACTTTTTACCTACAAAAGAATTGGTGTTTATGTGTTTTTGATTTGCTCACTTATTGGTTTGGCTTTAACCTATTACAAATTGGCCAATAAACGCAGCAATTACTTTCTTCTTAAAAATAATTCGTTCGCTTGGTATCTAATTCTAATACTTTCTGTTGCTATCAACTGGGATAGATTTATTGCTTCCAATCATATAGAGGCTTGCAAAGAAAGAAATGAATATCCTGATATAAACTACCTAAGCAAATTGTCTTACCAAGCTTATCCAAAGACCATTGATTTTTTATCAGAAAGCATTCAGAAAAATATCAGTAATATAGAATACGACCCAAATTATGAAGTAGAAAACTTGGAATATTTAATAGATGGAATGGTTAGCAAGGAAATGAATTATACATGGAAATCGTATAACTACGCTAGGTGCAAAGGATATTCAGATATAAACAATTCTTTAAAAACTGCTAAAATAATACACCTAACAAATTGCTTAGAGGCACAACACAATATTAGAACAATAGCAATTTTTAGCGAGCATAGAAACCCATTTAATTTCTAAGTAAAAATGAAAAATAAAATCATTGTCCTCACCCTGTTTAGCATATCTATGGGCTTGCTAGAAACTGCTGTGGTGGTATATTTAAGAGCGTTGTATTACCCCGAAGGATTTCAATTTCCAGTTATTACTCTAGGAACAACAATTTTAACAACAGAACTCTTTAGAGAATTAGCAACCTTAATTATGTTGGCCAGTATTGGCTATATGAATGGTGAAAACAAACACCAAAGAATGGCCGCCTTTATGTACAGTTTTGCTATTTGGGATATCTTCTACTATGTATTCTTAAAAGTGTTTTTAAATTGGCCAGCGAGCATACTTGCATGGGACCTATTATTCCTTTTACCTGTTCCTTGGATTGGACCAGTTTTAGCCCCTTGTTTAATTTCCTTAACAATGATTTCAATATATATAATTATGACATATAGAGGCAATCAAGGATTTCAAGTAAAACTAGATAAAACCTTTTGGCGCCTAACTCTTTTGGGCTTTGCAATGATACTTTATACTTTCATGCACGATTCGGTTCAAACCTTAATTGAACTTAGCAAAGTGGATTCATTTGACCTATTAAAAGACATCAGAAGTTTAATACCAAAAGAATTTAATTGGCCTTTCTTTCTATTAGGCGAAAGTGTTTGTGTATTTGCCGTAACTGGCTTGTGGCGACAAAAATAAAAACTGAATAAGGGTTGGGTCAAACCAACTCTTATTCTTCCCAAATATTAAATTGCTTAAGCTTAACCTTTTCATTAAAGAATATTTTGCTGGTTTCTTCAAAGCTTTGGGTAAAATCGCTCACAAAAAATTGCTGTGTTTTCTTGAAACCAAACTTTGCAGGCTTAGATTCATTTAATAAATGATGTTTTTCTAAAACTTCCTTAACTGTTAAAGCAACAATTTCGCTGCTATCAATTACCTCCACCTCTTTTCCATAAAACTTTTGAATTTCTGTTTTAATTAATGGATAGTGAGTACAACCCAAAATAAGTGCATCTATTTTACTAAGTTTAGATTTACCTAGGTAACTATTAATAATAGTCTGTGATATCTTATTGTTATAAAAACCTTCTTCAATCATTGGTGCCAATAAAGGAGTTGCCAATTGCACAACATCAGAAACAGGATCTAAAGCGGCAATTCGCTTAGCATAAACATTAGAACTTATTGTTCGCTTGGTGCCTATAACTCCAACTTTCTTGCGGTAATGGTTTTTAATTACATAATTAACTGCTGGGTCAATTACATTAATGATGAGACCTTTCATGCCAGTTGCTTTAACTACAGCCTTATAACCCGCAGCAGATGCAGTATTACAAGCAATAACAATCATCTTGCAATTCTTATATTTTAAAAATTCGGCAATTTTTATAGAGTAATGCTTAATTGCTTCAGCACTTTTTTCGCCATAAGGCATGTGTGCTGTATCTCCAAAATATATGATTTGTTCATTGGGCAACAATTTTGTGATAGCCCTTGCCACTGTTAAGCCACCAATACCCGAATCAAAAATTCCAATTGGCTGTGTAGGTTTAATTAAATTGTTCATGCCACTGCAAGGTAAAAAAAAAGCTCAATATCAAAATAGATATTGAGCTTTCTAAAAATATTTAATTAAAAATTATAAAATTCCTAATTTAGCCTTAACCTTAGCAAGTACATTATCGCCATCTGGCTTGTATAAAAATCCTGCAACACTACTATCAAAAATATAGCTATAGCCACCATCTTTAGCTACACCTGCAATTGCAACTTTAGCTTTTTCAATAATTGGTTTCAACAATTCTCCTTCTCTTTTACGAATATTTTCTTGAGCTGATTGTTGAAAATCCTGGATACGAGTTTGCATATCTTGTAATTCTCTTTGCTTAACGTCTTTAATAGCATCTGGCATTGTCTTCTCAGCTTTTTGGTAATCTGCTACCTTCTTTTGAAACTCATCACTCATCTTTTTCAACTCATCTTCCAGTGATTTTCCAAAAGCTTCCATATCTGTATTTGCTTTCTTGTATTCTGGCATTAATTGCATTAATTCTTGCAAATCAACATAACCAAGTTTTTGGGCATTAACGCTGCTTCCAGCCAGTACCAAAATGGCAAATAAAGCAACTAGGGATCTTAACATGTTCTTCATTGTTCTTATATATTTATTAATTGTTCGTTATTCTAAAATTGTGCCAATAATTATTTGCCTCCGCTTTTGTTACCTTCACTATTTTTGTTTTTAGTAACGTTAACACCCAATTCAATTAAAACTTCATCGCTTTTATCGTATTTGGCATTGCTGTACATCATAATCATTTCGCCACCTTTGGCAAATATAAAGTCTAATGCACTTTGTTTCGCAATTTTTTGGCAGGCATCAAAAACTTTATCTTGAAGTGGTTTTATTAATTCTTGTCTTTTCTTAAATAAATCGCCTTCATAACCAAATTTTTTATTCATAAACTCTTTCAATTCCAATTCTTTAGCCTTAATTTCATTAGCCCTCTTTTTCTTCAACTCTTCGGTTAATAGAATTTGTTCTGCTTGAAAATCCTTCTGCATTTTTTCAATTTCTGCTTTCTTCTCCTCTGCTTCTTTTTGCCAAGTTTCTGCTATTAAATCCAGTTGCTTTTGAGCCGACTTATATTCTGGTAGCATATCCAAAATATATTCAGTATCTACATAAGCAAAACGTTGCGCAAAAGTTGTGTTCAAACCAAATATGGCAAGGGCAAAAATGCCTAAAATTAATTTCTTCATATTAATAATTAAAATTGTTGACCCAATAAAAAGTGGAAATTACCTCCATTTACCCTATTAGGATTTGGATGATTTGGTGGTAAATCAATTCCCCAACCATAATCTAATCCTATCATACCAAACATAGGCAGGAAAATTCTAACTCCTAATCCATAAGAACGATTCACCTCGAAAGGATTAAATTTCTTAGGATCAAGCCAAGTACCACCAGCTTCTGCAAAAAGTAAAGGGAATACCGTTGCCTGAGGGTTTAGTGAAATAGGGTAACGTAATTCCATTGTATATCTATTATAAATAGTGGCACCTGTCTGCTGATAGCTTCCTGTTAAAGAATTTATAGTAAATGGTGTTAATGAATTATCCTGGTAACCACGAAGGGCTATTAGCTCCCTTCCATCTAAACTAAATCCAGAAAGACCAGAACCACCTACCCAAAATCTTTCAAATGGGGTAACCGGTCTATATTGATTATATGCTCCCAAAAACCCAAAATTTATCCTTGTCATGAGCACCAATGGTCTTTTATTTCCTGCCAGTTTGGTAAACCAACTTGCATCAAATTTCCATTTATAAAACTCTAACCACTTAGTATTTTGTAAAACGTCTGGGTTTGAATAATCAACACCATTAATTAATGAATAGGGAGGAGTAAATTGAAGTGAAAGTGAAATATTTGAACCCTGGCTTGGATAAATTAGTTGATTCGTTGAATTTCTTCCTAAGATTACCCTTAAACTTAAATTATTGGACTTACCCGTTGGAATAGTTGAATAGTAAACATTACCAGAAATATCTGGATCGTTATTATACAATTGATAGCCCAGTTGATATTGAATAGTAAAAAAATCATCTGGCCAACGCAAACGTTTACCCAAACCTATGGTTGCTCCAGTGGTATATAAACCAGACCTTAATTCACCTTGTCTTCCATTTGATTGTATAGAATGGTAAACAGAAACAGTTAATGCATTGGGTCTTTTACCTCCTAACCAAGGTTCTGTAAAACTAGCAGAGTAAGATTGGTAATAACTTCCATTTGTTTGCGCTCTCAACGAAACTCTTTGTCCATCACCAGAAGGAATAGGTGCCCAATTTTTGCCATCCAGGGCTTTTCTTGCTGAGAAATTATTTAGGGTCAAACCAAGCGTACCTACAATAAAACCAGCACCCCAACCTCCACTTAACTCAATTTGATCGTTAGGTCTTTCTTCAACAATATATTCAATATCCACGGTTCCTGTAACTGGGTTTGGAACAGGATTTACATTAAGAGCCTCTGGATTAAAATAACCTATCTGAGATAATTCTCTCAAGGACCTAGTAATATCTGATTTACTAAATAACATTCCAGGTTTTGTTCTCAATTCGCGAATAACAACATGGTCGCTGGTTTTCGAATTTCCTCTTACAGAAACCATATTAATATAGGCCTGCGAACCTTCTGCAATCCTAATTTCTAAGTCAATAGAATCGTTTTCAATTAAAACCTCAACCGGCTCTACTCTAAAAAACAAATACCCATCGTCCATATAAATGGTACTTATATCACCCCCATCTGGACTACTATTTAATCGTTGATCCAAAATAGATTGATCATAAATGTCACCACTTTTAATTCTTAATACTTTAAATAAAGTCTCAGAATCATATTTCGAATTTCCAACAAAATTGATGTTGCGGAAATAGTATTTTCTACCTTCAAATAAATTAATGTTTATGCGAACCCCTTTCTCATCTCTCCATATAGAATCAGAAAGAATCTGAATATCGCGGTAACCCATACTCAAATATTTAGCAATTAATTTTTGCTTGTCTTCGTAATAAAGATCTTCAATGTATTTTGATTTAGTGAAAAAGAAATATTTAGGTTTAGTATCTTTCATCACCTTTCTCAGCTTAGAAGCCTCAATACTTACATTGCCAGTAAAAGTTAAATCAGAAATTTTAATTTTGCTTCCACGGTCAACATTAATTCTAAGTTTAATCGTATTTCTCCTTAAATCATCTGGTATTTGTTCAAAGGTGGCCTTAGCATCAATATAGCCTTTTTCTTCAAAGAACTTTTTAATCTCTCTATTTGTACTATTTAAAACATTCTCTGTTACAATTTGTCCTGCTCTAATGGTTAGCACTTCTCTAAGTTCTTCAGCCTTGCCTTTCTTCAAACCCTTTATAGTAAATGTTGAAAGACGAGGTTTTTCAATTAATATAAATTGAAACCAAATTTTGTCGTCCTCAATTTTCTGAACAGAAATTTTTACATCTTCAAATAGCTTTTGCTTCCAAAGATTAGAAATTGCTTTAGAAATGTCTTCGGAAGGAATTCTAATCTTCTGACCAATTTGCAAACCACTTAAAACTGCCAAAACACTCTTATCATAATACTCAGTACCTACAATATCGATACCCGCAATAACATACTGTTTTGGGTTATTGTAGTTTGTGCTAAAATATCCGGAAGGTCTTGGAATATCTGTTGAATCCTGTGCCATAAGGTTCACAGTACCCAATAAAATTAACAAGAAAATAAATACAATTTTTTTCTGCGACATGCTTAACTACTTAATTGTTCGCTGGTTTTTCCAAATCGGCGCTCTCTGTTTTGAAAATCGTAAACTGCATGGTATAAATCTTCTTTTGTGAAATCAGGCCAAAGTTTTTCAGTAAAGTACAATTCACTATAAGCGATTTCCCATAGTAAAAAGTTACTAATTCTTTTTTCACCACTTGTTCTAATCAACAACTCTGGATGAGGCATCCAGTTGGTAGACAAATAACTATCTATCAATTTATCATTAATTTGATCCTGATTTATTTTACCAACATGAACATCTTGGCTAATATTTTTTACGGCTTGAACCAAATCCCATTTTGCACTATAACTTAATGCTAAAACTAAATCCATTCTATTATTATCCTTAGTTTCCTCCATTGTTACTTTGATTTGCTTTTGACATTTTTCAGGCAAATCATTCATATTTCCGATAAAGGATAGGCGAATTTTATTTTTCATGAGAGTAGGTAATTCCTTTCTCATGGTGTCTACTAATAATTCCATTAATGCTCTAACCTCAAGCGCAGGTCTGCTCCAATTTTCGGTAGAAAATGCATATAAGGTAAGGTACTTTATACCCATCTCAGCTGCCGCCTCCGTAATCGTTTTTACGGTAGAAACTCCATTTTGATGGCCAAAAATTCTAAACTTTCCTTTACCCTTTGCCCATCTTCCATTACCATCCATAATTATGGCAACATGCTGTGGGATTTTCCCTGGGTCTAACTTTTCCTTCAAGCTCATTATTATCTCAAATTCTCCTTCGGTATCTATTCCTAATTAAAAAAATCTTGCACACTTAGTTTTGGTATTTAACCTAAACGACATGCCAATTGTAAAACTGGTAAACCAATCATTGTGTGTTGGATCGCCTCTATTGTATCCTAACTTGTATTGTGGTTTCCCGTACAATTCAATCGATCTATCTGTTAATGTTGCCGTGGTAAGTCCTCCATCAGTAAACCTACTTTGAACGTCAGGATAAACAGTACTTACATCATCCAAATAATCTGTAAATGTTTTTCTAAATCCAAGTTGCGCTTCCATTGCAAACTTTTTACTAAGCATGTATTTAAATCCAATTCCGAAAGGAATATCCATGCTCAACTTTTTATAGATTACATTTTCAGTTTTGTAATCACTCAAATCAACCCAAGCACCATTAATAAAACTTTGAGGATTAAAAGAAAATCCTCCTACCCCTGCATACACATAACTAGTAAACTTCTTGTGAAGAACATAAGGTCCATATTTCAAATAATTAAATTCAAAAATAAGAGCGGCCTCATTTATTTGAGATTTGAAACTTAAATTTCTATCCTTGTTAAAATCAAAATTGGCATCCTTGCCAGAAACCGTATACTTGTTTAATTCCATTCGCATGGCCCAAGTGTGGTTAAAATTAATTCGTGCAAAAACACCACCAGCAGCATGCGTTTCATCCAATTGAAAACTTGGTGCAAGATCCCCCCAATAATTGGAAACCCCTGCATGAATGCCCAATTCAGTCTTTTGAGAAAACCCAAAAAATGAATAAAGGGTCAAACATAAGGTTATCCAATTCTTCATCTATAAATTAAAATGTGGGACAGCCCTGACCTCTAAATCGAAGAGTATACGAAACGGTTATCCCTACCATAAAATACATATCATTCTTATTTAAACTCCTATCACTTCTTTTATCACCTTCATTAAAGGTGAAGGTATTATCTATTAATGGATTCTCAGAAGTTGAATTTGGATTAGGATTTATTTCCCAACTTCTATCTGAAAGCAATAATCCTTTCTTTCCAGTGGCACCATAAATAACAGACTTGTCGCCATACAACCCTCCAACATCATCCAAGTAATTGGTATTGGTAAAACGTACACCAGCTTCAATTCCAATAAATAAATCATCCCCAATTTTTTGTCTAAATCCCAAGCCAATCGGCAAGCAAATAGAAGTTAAAGGGTATTTTTTAATTTCATTATAAGTGGTTGAACCTTGCCCCTCAGTTCCTAAAGGTTGCAATTCGGTAACTGCATTATTAAAAGTTGTTTTAGGATTAAAATTGAAAACTCCTAAACCAACAAAAACGTATGGCAAAAATGGACGAGCATTATAGCTCATTAAATTATTGGGCAATAAATTGTATTCGGCATGCAATGAAAATTCATAAATATCTGAATAGAAATTTAAGTTCCGGTATTTGTTGAACTCAAAATTACTTACTTGAACTTTCTTTAAAACATAGTCCCTCTTAACATCGGCAAAGTTTTTATCATCACCACTAACCCTTCCATAACCAAAGGATCCTTTGATGGCAAATCTTGGTGAAAAATTATACCTTCCAAACAAAGAACCCGAAAAATGGGTTTCTTTCATTAAGAATGTTTCATTACTTAAATCACCTAAATAATTAGATGCTCCAAGCATTAATCCCACTTCAACATGTTGGGCATTGGAAACCAATCCCATACAAACAAAGTATATAAATATGATGCGACTCTTCAATTTGTCCATAAAAGCAAAAATACTGAAAATTAGGAAACTGCCAACATTAACGACAAGTAATCTCATTTTGATACAATTTTTGCAAGAAACTCCCTTAAAATCAGAGGATGGAAGAGATATTATTTTCTAAAATTACGATTATCGTAACCCCACATTAGTTTTTCTCGAAGTGTTTGCAGGTAATTTTCGTCATTTAGGCGAAGTAGGTTCAAACAGAAATCTGCTTTTTTTATGGCTAATTGAGTACCATTATCTATTGATTCCGACCTAGAATCAAGAGTTGCCAAAAAGCTTCGGCTCCTTCCTTCTACTTCAAAAGAGATTACGTTTTGATCCGAAATAATAATAGGCCTTACATTTAAATTGTGTGGCGCAATTGGGGTAATAACAAAACTCTGAGAGGCTGGATATAAAATTGGACCACCACAACTTAGGTTATAGCCGGTAGAACCTGTAGGTGTTGAAATTATTAAGCCATCGCTCCAATAGGAGTTTAAAAATTCCCCATTTATGTAGGTATGAATGGTAATCATGCTTGAACTGTCCTTCTTGTGAATTACAAAATCATTAAGAGCAAATTTTACCCCTCCAAACATTTGCTTATCCGACGACAATTCAAGTAAAGTTCTTTTGTCTAAAGAAAAATGCCCTTTTTCTAATTCGTCAAGCATGGCAACTGAATCTGTGGCAGCCACACCCGCTAAAAAGCCTAAACGACCAGTATTTACACCAACCACGGGAACGGGTGCTTCCCTTAAAATCTCTAGACTACTTAATATGGTTCCATCACCACCAATACTCACCAAAACATCAAAGATAGTAGGATCAAAATCTTTGGAATCATTAAAAGTAGTTAGGTTATTGGGAAGGTGAAGTCCATTTCTTAAGCAATCATCGTAATACTTCCTATAAATGCTAAATGGAATTTTCCTTGAAATTAAGGCATTAAAAAACAATTGGATTTCATTAAACCTATCGTCTTTAAAATACTTTCCAAAAATGGCTAAGCGCATATTAGGTATTTAAATATTTTACCAACCACTGATACCTATCATCTAATGCATGATTTGGATCCAGAGGAGAATTGGTATAAATAGTTTGGTATCCAAATCTTTCTAAACTAGCAATAACATGATTCAAATATAATTTATTCAATTTAATGGAAACATGAATATTATTGGAATCATCCTTTAAGGTTTCAATCATCAAATGAATAATTTTAGCATCATTGCTTTCGCAAATCCTAGAAATTTCGGCTAAAGAATAGTTTATCGCCTTTACTTCTATTACCAATAAAGAGCCTTCTTGATTTAAAGCAGAATGCGAAAAAGTTTGTGTTTGAATATCTTTAGAACTTATTATTCCAAGAAACTGCTCATCAGAATTAACTACTGATAAACAGCCAAATTGATATTGTTCCATTTTCGCCAAAATATCAAAAACATGTGTGTGCTCATGTACCAAATAAGTAGCAATATTCAAATCCATACATTGCTCAACCTTGGCCTCCTCATTACTCAAGGCAATTTTTTCACTTACAAACCCAAGTACCTTCCCTCCTTCAACAACAGGCAATTCTTTTAATTTCCAATCCCCTAAAAACATCAAAGCAGATTCGCAGCTATCTGATTTTTTAAGAGGAAAGATTTCATTTGAAATATATTGAATGGCAAACATGTTAATAGGAAATATGTTTCTTATAAAATTGATCTGCCAGCAAATTAAATTCAATTGGTTGTTCCATCATAGGAGCATGCCCACATTTATCGATAAAATGTTTCTCAGAATTTGGCAATAAGTCATCAAATTCATCACAAACATCGGGTGGCGTTATGGTGTCTTGCTTTCCCCAAATTAAACAAACCGGCATTTTAAAATTGGGCAAATCTTTTCTCATATTATGCCTAATCGCCGATTTTGCCATAGTTAAAATGCGCAATAACTTCCCTTTGTCTTGAATGGTTTCATACACTTCATCCACCAATTCATCGGTGGTAGATGAGGGATCATAAAAGGTTAAACTAACCCTATCTTTTAAGTATTGTTTATCGCCTTTTCTTGGATAAGAAGCTCCAAAGGCATTCTCATATAAACCAGAACTACCTGTAAGCAATAAGGTTTCAACCTTTTGAGGATACTTCTTAATATACACCAAAGCAACATGTCCGCCCAATGAATTCCCTAACAAATGAACTTTTTGAAACTCTTTGTACTCAATAAAATCATGAATATAGTTGGCCAAACCCTCTACACTTAATTTAAGAATATTCATTTCAAAAATAGGCATCAACGGAATTACCACCCTGTGATTTTTGCTAAAATGGTTTAGCACATCTTTCCAATTACTAAGCGCACCAAATAATCCATGCAATAAAACAAGCACTTCTCCGCTGCCTTCATCAATGTAATTGAACTTACCTTCTTTACGTATGTTATAATCCATTCAAATAAAAATCAATGTCAAATATAGGGAAATTTACTTTTGAGCAATTGTTTTTGCAAGTGCAATAAAGTTATTTATTAGCAAAAGTCCATTTTCTGTTTCGCAACTCTCTGGGTGGAACTGTAATCCATAAATGGGTAAACTCCTGTGAACAATCCCCATTACCTCATTTTCACAAATGCAAATTGGCTCTAAATCAACTGGCAAATTTTCTAAAATTAAAGAATGATAACGAGTTGCTAAAAAGGATCTTCCAACTCCCTCAAACAGCAGATTTCCATGGTGTTCATGGCTATCTACTTTACCATGACGAGGCTTCTTTGCATGAACCAATTTGGCTCCATAATGAATTCCAATTGCCTGATGCCCTAAACAAACACCCAATACCGGAATTTGAACCAAAAATTTTGGCAACACCTCCATTAATAAACCAGCCTGAGCAGGGGTTTCTGGCCCTGGACTAATCACCAAAGCCAAATATTTATTTGGGTCAAGGCTCAATAAATACTCCTCATCATTTCTTATTACTTCACAATCAACTCCTGTTTGCAAAATATAATCAGAAAGCATGTGAGTAAAACTATCAAAATTATCAATCAATAATACTGGTTTATCCATTATCTAATAACCTTTCAATTTCGGTTTGAACCAACTCTGTAGAAATACTAGAAATGGAATACTTAGAACCCCATTTCATCGCATTCATTCTTTCATCTTCTAAAGTAAAAACTTCCATAAATTTTGGAGGATAAACAAATGCTAATTTTTTATTCCAATTCTTAGGGTAAGGCGTAAATCTCCCATAATGGTTTCCATTTGAAATGCAAACACTAGGAATATTTAATGCTGCAGCCAAATGCAAGGTACCAGAATCATTGCAAATGGCAAGCCTTGCCTCTGATAATAGTTTAACAAGGTATACAAGATTGCCTTCTCCACAATAATTTTTAATGAAACTAGAATTAGAATCATTGCAAATAAATTCGGCAGCAGCTCTATCCGCCTTGCTTCCAGAAATAATTATTTCCAATCCATACTTTTGATGAATCCATTCTGCCACGGATTTAAAATTTTCAATTGGCCATTGCCTAATTTCATCTTGGGCTCCAGGCAACATTACAATATAGTTTTTTCGGTTTGAACCTAATGAAAAACTAGGCATAGAAGGAGTTTTGGCATCCACCAAAATCTGATCAAAAAAGTGTATATTTCTATCAAATTCGAAAAAGTTCTCCTTGCCATTTTCAACAAGTCTTGAATAATAGGAATCTGCAAAAAACTTCACGTAAGGAATCTCGCTCGCCGAATCACCCATCATTCCAATCTTTTCGCGAGCACTAACCATTTTAATAATAGAATCACCTAACAAATATTCCCTAGAATAGGTTGCATTTATTGCAGTATCATACGTGGTTTTAGTTAGCTCAAGAAATACCTCATTTCTGTAGTAAAAATCAGTTTGAAACCTTTTTCTATCAATAAAAATGGAGGCATCAAAATATTCTTTATCAAATTCGTTTGCTAAATCTTGCCAAATTTTATTTCCCAAAAAAGTTATATGATAGCCTTTAAACTTGGCAGATTGGCGTATGGTTTGTAAAAAATTTCTGAATAAAACATAATCGCCGATTGCCTCGGTTTTTATGAGCAGCAAATTTTTCTTCTCAGTATACCCTAATGTCTTGCCTAATGAAGGATTATAGCTTATCGCAAAACGAATACAAGAATATAATCGCTTTAGTCTAAAATACCTTTTCCATTGAATCGCCATGTTTTGCAAAACTAATTCTTCCACCAAGGAAAGCAAATAAGTGCAAATATCAATGACAGTTTTCTATGTCTTGTTTATCATCTGCAATTTTTGGACTAACATATGGAATTCCCAAGTTTAGACCTCTAAGAATAAATAGGCAGGCAATAAATACCGCAAAATAAGGACTCAGTTTATTCAATTTGGATCGTACAGAACTAGATAAGAATTGACCTAAAATTGAAACCCCGTACATCATTGGAAGAGTGCCCAATCCAAATAAAACCATAAACAAAGCTCCTTCCCAAATGCCTTGGGTGGCACTTGCGCCTAATAATGCTATATACACAAAACCACATGGTAAAAATCCATTTATTACCCCAATGAAATACAATGAAAACTTGCTTTTAGAGGTAAATAATTTTTGGATCAAACCGGAAGAAAAAAAACTAAATGGATTAAGGCTTATTCCTTTGTTAAAATATTGTTGGTACAAAACCATTAAAATTATAAGAATTCCAACACCAATGCTAATTCCTTGTTGAAGACCCGCCAATTGGAGGCCAAGGCCAAAAGTTCCTAGAATCGATCCTAACAAACCATAGCTACTCAATCTTCCAAAATTATAAAGGAGCCTACCTAAATAATAGGAGGCTCCTTCTGTATTTTTTCCTGGTAAAGCAAATGCTATAGGGCCACACATTCCTGCACAATGGAAACTACCAAACAATCCAGTGAGAAAGGCGGTTAAAAACAACATTAGCGATCGAAATCTTTTTCAATTGTAAACTTCTTTTCCCCTTCCATCCAAGTTAATGAAATCTTCCATTTGCCAGTTTGAAAAGGATTTAGAGGATAAACTTCCATTTTATTTGGATATAAATCTGTTTCTATAGTCTTATCCAAATCTTTATTATTTGGTCTATAAAAACTGATTTTTGCCCCTTTAATAACTTCAGGTTTGGAATGTGAAATTTGAAGAACCTTTTCTTTAATTCCCTCAGCATTTTCTATTTCAGCAATTGCAAAAACAACTAAAGAATCGTAGTTACTACTATTGTCTATTTCCTTTTGGTAATTTAGGCCTTTCTCGTAATAATCCTCTTCCACCAAAGGAACATTCTGCTTCATAATAATTGTTACAAGTGTGATAACAAATACCATAAAAAGAATGGTAAAAAAGGCCAATTTAGTTCCCCAATTTATTTTCATTTTCTCGTATTACTTTTTTGTCTCTTCAGTTGCTTCATTCGCATCCTTATCACCAAGCTTCTCTTGGCTATTGGAATAAACAGGACCGTTAAATTTAGACTTCATCTCTTCTATTAGTTTCCCATTACTCCAAACCTCAATAATAACAGGAGAGGAAATTTGTTTAATTTCTTTTGGGTCAACAGAAAGGAAAAAGGATGATTTTCCAACACTTTCTTTATGCACTACAATATCACTTCCATCTATAAATTTAATGGTACCTTTTGGTTCAATTAATTTTAATTCTACAGGCAATTCTTCGAAAGTTTTGTTTACAAACTCAATGCTATATAAGTTACTAATAGTTCCATCAGCTTGTTTTTGAAACAACATACCTGGAGTTCTCAATAATGTAGTTTCAACCAATTGTCTGGTGGCCATCAAATAAAAGAATACACTTAACAAAGCTAATAAAACCACACCATAAGCACCATTTCTAAGGTTTAAACCCAATTTGGTACCTTTTTCAATATTATTAACAGAGGCAAAGCGAACCAAACCTTTTGGCTTTTCAATTTTCACCATTACTTCATCGCAAGCATCAATACAAGCAGTACAATTGATACATTCTAATTGTGTACCATTTCTAATGTCAATACCAGTAGGACAAACATGTACGCAAAGTTTACAATCAATACAATCGCCTTTAACTTGAGTTTCTTCTTTCTTAATTTTTCCTCTAGGTTCACCTCTCACAAAATCGTAAGCTACAACCATAGAATTTTTATCTAACATTAGTCCTTGCAAACGACCATATGGGCAAATAAAAATACATACCAACTCTCTTAATTTTGCAAAAACAAAATAGAAAACAGTTGTGAAAATTAACAAGGAAGCAAACTTACCCCAATGTGCTTGAGGACCATCAAATGCAAGTAGTTTCAACTCATCAATACCAATAATATACCCTAAAAAAGTATTGGCAATTACAAAAGATAAAATCCAAAAGAGAGTATGTTTAGAAAATCTTTTAATTATTTTATTGGTGTTCCATTCCGAATCGGCCAATTTTTTTTGTTGTTGGTAATCTCCATCAATCATAAATTCTATTTTACGGAATAGCATTTCCATAAAAACTGTTTGAGGGCAAGCCCAACCGCACCAAACCCTACCAAACAAAATAGTGAATAGAATAATAAATAAAATAAATGAAAGCATGAGCAGAGCAAACAGGTTTAAATCCTGAGGCCAAAACACCATTCCAAAAATGATAAATTTTCGCTCTAAAACATTCAAAAGTAAAAGTGGTCTATCATTCAACTTCATAAATGGACCTGCAAACATAAGGCCCATTAAAAGCCAACTAAACCAAGTTCGGTAATCGTAAAATTTCCCTTTGGGTTTTTTAGGGAAAATCCAAAGTCTTTTTCCTTTTTTATCTACGTTAGATAATTCGTCCCTGTAATGATCATTAGCCAATGGTTCGGCACTTTTCATTGTAAAATAAAATTAAAAAAAGAAGTTTAATGAATGTGTAAAGGTAACATCCATTAAACTTCTTTTTGTGTAAAAATTAATAAAACGCTACCTATTTTGCTGCAATAGCAGTAGTATCTGCTATAGGTGTAACAGGCGCATCTAACTGACCTTGCGGTTCTTTTGGAGTAGCTGGAGTTGTTCCTTGTAATGATTTAACAAAAGCTGCTAATAACTGTATTTGCTTACCACTATAAGTATTTTGCCAAGCAATCATACCTTTAGCAGGTACACCATACTTTATTGTTTTAAATATAGATTGTACATCACTTCCATGCAACCAATAAGCATCTGTTAGATTTGGACCAACCAAACCACCACCATCAGCTAAATGGCACACTGCACATTTTTCAATAAACATCACTTTACCTTCTTCAATAGATTTTGAATCAGTTAAAAGAGCAACGTTATTCTCATCAATTGCATTTCCAGATTTCTTTAAATAGGCATCCACTTCAGCTTTCGATTCAGTAACTGCTGTAGTATATTCAGCATCTTGTAGTTTACCTGTTTTCAAAATATGATAATTGAAGATATAAAGGATTGCAACAATTATAGTTGTAATAAAAATAAAATTGAACCAAGGTGGTGTAGGATTATCTAATTCTGTAATTCCATCATAATCCTCATCAAGGGTTAATTCTTCCTCTGATTTCTCAGATTTCAATGCTGCAAAACGATCCCACCAGCTCAAATGTGGCTTGTTTGAATCTCCAGTTCTCAATTTTTGAATTGCAGTTGTAAGTGTACCTAACAAGAAAATAACAAATAACAATAATACTGCGTTTACCGCAATCATAATTGTTGTGAGTCCAACTCCTGAATCGGCTCCAGCAGTTTCAGCTGTTTGAGCCGATAAGGTGCCAGCTAATACTAATAAAGCTGACAATGTATATACTTTTTGCTTCATGATTGTTTTCTTTTTAATTTTCAAATGGTTTTTGTTCCATGTCTTTAAAATAATTCTTATCGGCTTTAAACAACCACCACAATACCCCTACAAAAAATGCCATGAACAATAGTAGAGAGAAAATGAGGTACCCCGTATGAATTCCAACAAGACCTTGGATATGCTGTTTAAACATGGTGAATTAATTGCTAACGGTATGACTTAATTTAATATCAGTACCCATTCTTTGCATATAGGCAATCAAAGCTATAATTTCTTTGTTACCTTCTACTGGATATCCCTCTTTTGTTAATCCAGCTGCAATTTTATCTGCTTGGGCGGTTAAATCTGCTATGGCTTTTTCTTCAAATCCTTTTTCATAAGGAACTCCCAAAGTTCTCATAGCATTAATTTTATCTGGTGTATTGGCTGTATTTAATTCATTCTCAGCCAACCAAGGATACGCTGGCATAATTGAGCCTGGCGACATAGATCTTGGGTCAACAAAGTGACTATAATGCCAACTATCTGGATATTTACCACCAATACGCATCAAATCTGGACCAGTACGTTTAGAACCCCATAAGAATGGATGATCATAAACATATTCTCCAGCTTTTGAGTACTCACCATAACGTTCAGTTTCACTTCTAAACGGTCTAATCATTTGTGAATGGCAACTAACACAACCTTCGCGGATATAAATATCTCTTCCTTGTAATTCTAAAGGTGTATATGGTTTTACACTACTAATAGTTGGAATATTAGATTTAATGGTTAGCATAGGAATAATTTCAACCATACCACCAATAAGAATAACCACAACAGTCAAAACCATAAAGGTTACAGGTTTGCGTTCGAATATTTTGTGCCAATATTTGTTAGCTCCATGTGGTTTATAATCTTCTTCCAATGCAGGAGCAGAAGCTTCTTCGTTAGCAATTAATTTTCCAGTAGCTGCAGTCTTAACCAAGTTGTAAATCATTACAAAAATACCAGCAAGGAACAAGGTACCACCCAATGATCTCATCATGTGCATTGGAATAATTTGCAAGGTAGTTTCCAAGAAATTAGGATATTTCAACATACCTTCAGGCAAGAACTCTTTCCACATCATACCTTGAGCAAAACCACTCCAATACATTGGAATTGCATAGAATAATATTCCTAAAGTAGAAATCCAGAAATGTGTATTTGCTAAAGATTTACTATATAATTTAGTGCCATAAATTTTTGGTACCAACCAATAGAACATACCAAAGGTCATTAAACCATTCCAACCTAATGCACCAACGTGAACGTGTGCAACGATCCAATCTGTAAAATGCGCAATAGCATTCACATTTTTCAAACTCAACATAGGACCTTCAAAAGTTGCCATACCATAAGCAGTTACACCTACAGCAAAAAACTTAAGAACTGGTTCATCTCTTACTCTATCCCAAGCACCTCTTAAGGTTAATAAACCATTAATCATACCACCCCAAGATGGAGCAATTAACATAATAGAGAAAACAACGCCTAAAGATTGAGCCCAATCAGGTAATGAAGAATACAATAAATGGTGAGGACCAGCCCAAATATATAAGAAGATTAATGTCCAAAAGTGTAAGATAGAAAGTTTATAAGAATAAACAGGACGATTTACAGCTTTAGGCAAATAGTAATACATTAAACCTAAATAAGGTGTAGTTAAGAAAAACGCAACCGCGTTATGTCCATACCACCACTGAACCAATGCATCTTGAACACCTGCATATAACATGTAACTTTTAAACATGCCCACTGGCAATTCAAATGAATTAACAATATGAAGAACTGCAACTGTTACGAATGTGGCCAAATAAAACCAAATGGCAACATACATATGACGTTCGCGGCGTTTAATAATAGTACCTATCATATTGATACCAAAAGTTACCCAGATTAAAGCAATGGCAATATCTATTGGCCATTCTAATTCTGCGTACTCTTTAGAGGTTGTTAAACCCAAAGGTAGCGTAATAGCGGCTGCCAAAATAATTAATTGCCATCCCCAGAAATGGATATTACTTAATACATCACTAAACAAGCGAGCCTTGCAAAGTCTTTGTAAAGAGTAATAAATTCCTGCAAAAATTGCATTTCCCACAAATGCAAAAATTACTGCATTGGTGTGTAAAGGTCTAATTCTACCAAAAGAGGTAAAAGGTAAATTTAGGTTAAGCGCAGGATAGTACAGCTGGATTGCTGCAATTAATCCTACTAACATCCCCACCACTCCAAAAATTACGGAGGCAATGATGAAGTTCCGGACTATCCGGTTGTCGTAGTTAAAGTTTTCCACTTGCATAGATTCTGATTTTAGTTTTATTGGGATCAAATATATTTTTAAGAGCCTGACGGAAATATGACATCCGTTACACGATCTCCTGATTTTTATCAGTTAGACTATTATTTAATTTCTGTTTCCGAAGGTTTTTCCTCTGTGAATGGAGTATCATCGAACAATATCCTAACAGATGGAGTATAATCATCTTCCATTTGACCAGATTTTACCGACCAAATAAAGGCAATTAAGAAACCTATGGCTAAAGTTAAACTGCAGCCAATTAGTACAAACATTATTTTCATTTCAATTATTCTATTATTTGGTTTTTACGAGCAAGGATGTAGGTAGAAAGAGTGGTAAAAACTATTACACTAATACTACTGATAGGCATTAATATGGCTGCCATTACCGGTGATAGCAAACCTTGAATAGCAAAACTTAATCCTACAATATTGTAAATTAAAGAAATTACAAAACTTGTTTTGATAACGTTAAGAGTATTCTGAGCATACCTAAAAAACCTTGATAATTTATGGAAAACAGATGCATCCATAATTACATCGCTTCCCGGCGAGAAATGTGCTGTGTTTTCTGTAACTGAGATTCCAATATCTGCAACCTTTAATGCTCCGGCATCATTTAAACCATCTCCAATCATCCCAACTTTATCTCCAGATTCCTTCAATTGATGGATATACAACATTTTCTCTGAAGGACTCATTTCAAAAAGCATTTGAGTATCCTTCGGAAAAAAACCTTCAAGTCTTTTTCTTTCTGAGTTATTATCTCCACTTAATAAACTCAATTTTCTCTTCTTCCCTAATGATTGTAAAACATCACTCAATCCTTTTCTATAAGAATGGTTCAACTCAAAATAACCCAAAATTACTTCATCTATGGAAACATAAACCCGAGTAGACAATATTTCACCCTCTGCATCCTTAGATAGGCAATTTACAAAACTGCTTGAACCAATTTTTATTGAGGTATCACCAATTATTCCAGACAAACCTTTGCCATTGATTTCGGAATAAGAATTAATTACCATTTTCTCCGTATGATCCAAAGCTAGATAGCTAACAATTCTTCTTGACAGTGGATGAACAGAATTACTACATAAAGTATGAATCAAATGAATTTGATTTTCGTCTAATGCCTTTCCATGGAAAGCAATTTCAGATTCAGCAGCTTGGGTAATAGTTCCAGTTTTATCAAAAACCAAATGGTTTATTTTAGCCATTCTTTCAACTACCTCAGGAGATTTTATATAAAATTTACTTCTTCCTAACATTCGCATACTATTCCCTAAAGCAAATGGGCTAGACAATGCCAAGGCACAAGGGCAAGCAATAATGAGCACAGAGGTAAATGCTATCATACTTTTACTTGGGTCAAACCAATACCAAAATAGGGCTGAACCAATTGCCAATGCTAACAAAACAAAGGTGAAATATTTACTTACAACTGTTTGAAATGACTGAATAGTGCTTTCACTCCCTTTAGAAAAATGCTCGCTATTCCACAATTGAGTTAAATAACTTTGAGAAACCGTTTTGCAAACTTCTAATTCTATAGTTCCTCCAATCTGTCTGCCTCCCGCATAAATTATTTCACCAAGAATTTTATTTATAGGATCATTTTCACCTGTAACAAAACTAAAGTCTACATGTGCTTCACCTTTTAACAAAATGGAATCGGCAGGAATAATTTCATTATTACGAATAAGAATGCGATCACCAATTTTTAATTTATTAACGGGTAAAGTTGTTTCCTCATTGGTATTAATTAATGAAACAGCAACTGGGAAATAGGATTTATAATCTCTTTCAAAAGAAAGGGAATCAATTGTTCTTTGTTGAACCCATTTACCAATTAATAAGAAAAAAACCAATCCCGCTAAGGTATCAAAGAAACCAATTCCAGTATGCGAAATTACCTCATAAGAACTTCTCGAAAACATGACTAGAATTCCAAGGGCTAGTGGAAAATCTATATTGATAATTCCTTTACGCAAACTCTTATAAGCAGAAATAAAATAGTCTTGGGCAGAGTAAAGAAAAACTGGCAATGCCAAAGCCATATTTAGGAACCCAAATAACTTAGAAAAATAGGTGCTTGAAAAACTATCTAATCCAAAATACTCTGGGAAACTAATAAGCATTATATTCCCAAAACCAAAACCAGCAACTCCTACTTGGTAAAGCAATTTACGATTATTGGTTTGCTTCTTTTTGCCTTCCAAATCATTTAAGTTTAGAGAAGGTTCGTAACCCAAAGCACTTAACAATTCAACCAATTTCCTTAAGCTGCAAACTTCATGATGAAAGGTAATACTAACTTGTTTTTTAAGAAAATCAACTCTTGAATTTGCTACGCCTTTTTCAAGTTTGTATAAACTTTCCAACAACCAAATACAGCTGCTACAATGCATAGTTGGCATATGAAAAGTAATTCTGGAAATTTTCTCATCACGGTATTGAATGAGTTGTTTTTGGATCTGCTCATCGTCTAAAAAATTAAACTTAACTTTCGAAACAGGATTCTTTAAACTCAATCCTGGATTCTCATCTAAATTATAATAATCGCAAAGGTTATTTGTTGCCAATAACTCGTAAACACTTTTACAACCTACACAACAAAACTCCTTGGCATCATAAGAAATGGCGACCCCTGGTAAGGAGTCGCCACAATGAAAACATTTAGTACTATTTAAGGTTTCTACCTTTCCCATTTTAACCTAAGAAAACTGAGCGTTGACCATGCATGAAAAAACTATGATCCTTGTTAAATATCATATCTTCCATAATGTCGTTACGGTTAACACCAGTAACCAATAAGAAGGATTTTAAATTCACCAATAAATCCAATAATTCTGTATAATAATTCTCTGGATAAACCCTATTAATAGAAAAATGTTGTTTGTAATTTTTCAAATAATCAATCACTCCTTTTTCATTTATTCCGCTATTCTCAGTAACTACAACATTTAAGATTAGATTATTATTTTCCATTTGATCGCCCATTAAATACATAAATAGTTTTATGGCATCAAATGAACGTTTACTTCCATCGTAAATTAGCACGATATTTTGAAAAGATAGTTGCTCGCAAGACAAAAGTAAAATAGGGCATTTTGTATTGCGCATTAAAGATTCAATCGCATCAAAAGAGTTTTTAGTGACATTTGGTTTTTTAAAAATGTCTTTACCAATTAAGAATAAATCATTGAACATACTTTCGTTTGCCAAATCCGTATTCATCTCTTCAGCCCCAATAAACACTTTAGTTCTCAGGCATAACTCATCGCATTTTTTAACAAATCGTGCTATAAATTCATTGCTATTGTTTAGGTCGGTATGGAGAATTTTCTCAATGATTTCGGAACGAGTGTATTGGCTAGTTAAGTGCTCACGAGTTTCAAAAACTTCGTCCAAATTTCCAGCACTGATACCCTCAACAAAAGCTCCATTAAAATGATCTTGTTGATTATTGAACAGCTTCATCGAGCAATCCAACAGACGTTCAGCATCAGCTGTTCCATCCATTAATATTAACATGTTTCTTACCACAATAGATATAATTTCAAGATTCAAATCTATTTAGTGTTATCAAAAAAAAACATGACCTAACTCAAACAGTGTACTGATTTAAGTCATATTATTAAGAATATCAAGGGTTCACCTAGTTTTAATGGTAGATAAATCGGGGTGGTTAGCAAGCAATTTAAATGTATACTGATAGCCCTTTTCAAAAATTTCTTTAGCTGAAGAAACCTTTAGCAAATGATAGCTTGCCAATTCGGGTGGTTCAATAAACAAATCACATTTTGGTATATTGGTAAGCATGTTGGCTCGTAATCCCATATGTATGATTCTATCAAAATAAGATCTTGGGCCTAACATGCCTGATTTAGAAACAACTGGATTTACATGAACCCCAATAATAGTTTGACATTTTCCTAGTAAAGGTTGAACAGGTAAATTATTCATTAATCCCCCATCCACATATTTTATTCCGTTAACAACTTGTGGTCTAATCAGAAATGGAAAAGCTGCCGAGGCAATAACAGGATCAAGCAATTTTCCAGTGCTAAAATAATCGGTTTGAGCCAACTCTAAATTAGTACAACCCACAATTAATTTCTTTTTTAATTCTGAGAAATCGTTTGCTCTTAAAACTTTTTGAAGATTTTGTTTTAGCCCATCTGGATTCAATAAACCCAATTTGAAGCCTTTAAATTTCAATAATTTATATAAATCCAAATGAAGAAAAATCTCCATCATTTCGTCTGGTGAAAAACCATCAGCATACAAGGCTCCAGCAATAGCGCCAGCACTTACACCAGAAATAATTTGAGGAAAAATCTGAAATTCTTCTAAAGCTTTTAGTGCACCAGCATGAGCAAAGCCTCTAGCACCACCACCAGAAAGAACTATTCCAGTTTGATATTCCAAAACTTGCTAAACAGAAGCGTGTGAAATCCTTTCGAGAGCTACCTTATTCAAAATGCGAATTTTCTTACCTTCCATATCAATCAGTTTATCCGATTTAAATTCAGATAATAAACGAATAACTGTTTCTGTAGCAGTACCAACTATATTGGCAATATCTTCACGAGGCAAAGTAACCGAGATTAAGTTATCATCCACTTTGGCATCGTCTTGAAAGGTTTTTTGTAAAAACAACAATGTTTCTGCCAAACGCTCTCTTACACTTTTTTGAGCCAAACTTTGAATTCTTTCATCAGCTATACCCAAATCATGGCAAAGAGATTTAAGCATATGCTTGTTAATTTGACTGTTCTTATCCAATAAATCCATGAAAACATTTTTAGGAATAAAACAGCAAATTGTATCTTCAATGCAAGTTGCAGTTGCCACTAATGGTTCATCTGCTATCAAAGCTCTATAACCTAAAAACTCACCTTCTCTGGCAAATCTGATAATTTGTTCTTTACCATCTTTGTTCGACCTTGTGAGTTTGATTGCACCTTTGCTTAAACAATAAATTCCCAAAGGAATATTGTCTTCGTAAAATATAGATTGACCCTTTTTATAATGGCTACAAGATTTAGCATTGCTTACTAAATCAAATTCTTCTTCGTCGCAATAGGATAAGAATGAAACTGCCTTGGCATCACAATTTTTACATTCTAGGTAAATTTTTTGCATAAGTCAGATCCTGATTAGTTTTAAGTGGTTGAGTCCTGCAATTTATAAACTTTTAGACCAAATTTCAAAGAATTCCAATTGTTCATTTGTAGGGTTTTCAATTTTATAAATTTTGCATCTATTTACACCTGATTCATCTTTGGTGATAACCATATTTAAACCAATAGTATTCAAACACTTATAAATATAATTATCCCATTTCCCTTTCCCATCAATTAGGTCTTCAAAATATTGAGAAAATGACAATCCCGAAACTTTTTCCAAAATACCCAAATACATTTCTTTTGTGTAACCCTTGTTTTGAAGATAGCTTTTCTCATATAACATCCTCATTACCTGGTCAAATCTAGCAGCGCCATGAGTTTTTTCCAAAATAAGGATATCTGCAACCCACGCAGCAATTAAACCCTCCATGTAAATGGAAACTTTTCTTCCCTTAACGCCAGGTACATATCCATCCAACCAAGTATCATAACTAGATTCTGCTACCGAATAATTAAACCTGCCCTCATTATTAAAATGCTTATCAAAATCACTTTCTAAACTCTTAACATATTGGGCAAAATCCCAAACACCAGACCTATACAAAATCAAATCTCCATAATAAGTAGTTACTCCTTCATAAACATAGCCCAATTGAGAGTAATTCTCCTTTGTAAAATTATATGGTAACATTTCCACAGGACGAATTCTTTTCACATTCCACAAATGAAATAACTCGTGGGAGCTAATGGCTAAAAAGTCGTTGTAAAAATCTGGATTAGAAAACTCACTTGCTGGACCCATTGCAATAACTGTAGAATCGCAGTGCTCTACGCCATGTCTAAATTTATCGGGCAATAATAAATACAAGAAATGAAAATCCTTGAGGGGCAATTCTCTAAATATTTTCACCTGAAGTTTAAGGTAAGCTCTAGTATCTAAAATTAATTTTTGGGGATCATTGCAATCGCCACCTGCAAACCAAAAATGGACATTTGCACCTTCCTCTTCAAATGAATAATGTTTCAAATCTGGACCCACGAAAAATGGGCTATCCGCCAAGGTATCAAAATTTGGAGCAAAAAGAGTTTTTTCTTTTTGAACCAATTGACAAGCTATATCCCAATTATCGGGAACATCCAATTCAATTTCAAACGAAGAATTTTCCTTACCAACTTGATACATAAAACAATTTACAGGATTTATGTACAATAAATCGTCCTTTACATAACTCGCTCCTGCATCTGGTTGATTGGCATAATATTCATAAGAAAAGCGTATTTTACTACTATCAACAGATTCAATTTCCCAGCAATCTTTGCTAATTTTCTTAAATGGAATTGACTTTCCACTAATATCCTCCACCACAAAATTTCTAATATTCTTGGCATAATTAGCCAACTCATATCTTCCAGGACGCCAAGCAGGCAATTGAAGTTGAAGAGGTTCATTAGGCACAACAGCAATTGTACCTATTATTTTAACAAAATGATCCTCGGGGTTTGAAATGCTAATTTTGTAATACATATTTGTACAAATATGAACATTGCATACATAGTTTCCATCATTTCGGTATTACTTTTATTAGTTTTTGCCGCTCTTTCGTTTGCTTACGCTAATAATCCTAGGTTTCAATTAATATATATTGTGGTTGCCACTTTTAATATTGGAATTTTGGTGAGCATTATTCTCATAAATTATACCTCGCAAAGCGCATTGGTTTGGCCGGCTTTATTATTTTTACATGTTGTAAATAAGGTGAGAGATTTATACCGGATGCTGTAATAAATCTATTTAAAAATACTTTTCTATTCCCATCCCAAATAAAGCAAAATCATATTTTACAGGGTCTTTTGGGTCAAACCTTTTTAAGTTATCTGTAAGCAAAACTGCTGCTTTCCAGTCGTCTTGCTCTCTCTCTAAAAGTCCCAATTTTCTAGCCACTCTGCCAACATGCAAATCCAGAGGAATTATCAGCTGGTTGGGATGAATACCTTCCCAAAGTCCAAAATCAACTCCAAAATTATCCTTTCTTACCATCCATCTCAAATACATATTCAATCGCTTGCAAGCAGAATTTTGAATGGGTGAAGAAACATGCTTCATTGTTCTATTTGGGGCAAAAAGTCTATTTTCATTTAAGGTTTGGTTCGAACCAAAATTAGTTTTCTGAGAATTATTAGTTGAAACCTCATAGCCACCTTGAAACTGCTCTCTAAATTGGATCAAAGCTAATTCTACATTCTCTCTTTTTAACTTGTTGTTTCTAGTAAAGGCAGTTTCTAAAGTATCGAAATTTGAGTAATGTGTGCGAAGAAAATGTACAAAATAAAGCAGGTCGGTATCATTAAATGTTCTGTGTTTAAAACCTAATAAATTTTGCAAATCCTTGTCCTCATAACCAACAATAAAATCATAAGGTGCATTATCCATTCGCCCTAACAAATCTTTGCATTTATTAATAATAGTTGGTCGTTGACCCCAAGCAAAAAGAGCGGCAAAAAGTCCTGAAATCTCAATATCCTGTTTTTTGGTAAAACTTCGAGGAATTGAAATTGGGTCAAGCAGAATAAACTCTTTTTGGTTATACTGCTGGTACTTTTGATCCAGAATTTGACGAATGGTTTGCCCTTTCAACATTAATGCTTAATATTTGCCCAAATTAACTCAATTGAAATGAATCTCAAAAAAACTATGATGTACGGAGCTATCGGTGCAGCCTTAACTTTCACGGCATGCAGTAACGATAACAAAACCGCTAAAAGCGATGCAACTGAAAGCAATTTTGAAGTAAACTGCGATGAATTTGCAGACTTACAAGTCCTGCGTTTTGAAATTCCTGGATTTGCCGAATTAACGCCAAAACAAAAGGAATTAGCATACTATTTATATGAAGCTGCCAATTGTGGAAGAGACATATTTTACGATCAAAAATACAAACACAATTTACGTATTCGCAGAACTTTAGAAGCTGTTTTGAACCAATATTCTGGCGACAAAACAACAGAAGATTGGAAGAATTTTGAAACTTATGCTAAGCGTGTATTTTTCTCTAATGGTATTCACCACCATTATTCAAACATAAAATTTGTTCCTGCTTGTGGATTCGAGTATTTCCAAACCTTGGTTAAAGCTTGTGATCCTGCAACATTACCTTTAGATGGAGCAACTGTAGATGCATATTTAACAGAAATGAAACCAATTATTTTTGATCCTAAGGTGGATGCAAAATTGGTTAATCTGGCATCTGGCATTGATAACGTTGTTGGTTCAGCCAATAATTTTTATGAAGGTGTAAGCCAAAATGAAGTGGAAGCGTATTATAATTCAAGAATGGATTCTAATGATACGCAGCCAATTTCTTGGGGCCTAAACTCTAAAATGGTTAAAGAAAATGGAGTTGTTACCGAAAAGGTTTATAAAGTTGGTGGAATGTATACAGGTGCAATTGAGAAAATTGTATTTTGGTTAGAGAAAGCTGTTACTGTTGCAGAAAACGACAAGCAGAAAAAAGCGCTTGAGCTTTTAATTGAATACTATAAAACAGGAGATTTAAAGAAATGGGACGAGTATAATATTGCTTGGGTAAACGATACCGAAAGCAGATTGGATGTAGTAAACGGATTTATTGAAGTATATGATGATGCCATCGGAAAAAGAGCTTCATTTGAATCTGTTGTTTCTTTAAAAGATATGGAAGCAACCAAGCGTATTGCAATGATTGCAAAGGAAGCACAATGGTTTGAAGACCACTCACCTATTGCAGACGAGCACAAAAAGAAAAGTGTAAAAGGTATAACCGCTAAAGTTATAACAGTAATTCAAGAAGCAGGTGCTAGTTCACCATCAACTCCAATTGGTATTAACCTTCCAAATGCAAATTGGATCAGACAACAACATGGTTCTAAATCTGTTTCTTTAGGAAATATTGTACATTCTTACAATATTGTTGGAGCAAAAAGTCCAATGATGAAAGAGTTTGCATTAACAGAAGAAGAAATTGCTAGAAATGCAGAATTTGGTGCACTTGCCAGCGATTTACATACCGACATGCACGAAGTAATTGGACATGCTTCTGGTCAAATTAACAAAGGTGTTGGCGATCCAGACCAAACTTTAAAAAACTATGCTAGTACATTAGAAGAAGCTCGTGCCGATTTAGTTGCTTTATATTATGTATATGATCCTAAATTGGTTGAAATGGGTGTTATGCCAAGCCTTGAAGTTGGTAAATCTGAATATGATGGTTATATCCGTAATGGTTTAATTACTCAATTAACTCGTCTTCAAATTGGCGAAAACTTAGAAGAAGCACACATGCGTAACAGACAATTAAATGCATCTTGGGCTTTTGCTAAAGGCAAAGCAGATAACGTAATTGAAATGGTTAAAAAGGATGGAAAAACCTATGTTAAAATTAACGATTACGATAAATTAAGAGAATTGTTTGGACAACTATTGAAAGAAATTCAACGTATAAAATCTGAAGGAGATACCAAAGCAGCAGAAGCATTAGTTGAAACTTATGGTGTTAAAGTTGACCAAGAATTATTAAAAGAAGTTAAAGCTCGTTTTGAGAAACTAAATGTAGCTGCTTATAAAGGTTTTGTTCAACCTAAATTGATTCCTGTTTACGAAGGAGAAAAATTAATTGATGTAAAAGTTGAATATCCTAATAATTGGATAGCCGACCAATTAGAAAGAGGAAAAAATTATTCTTTCTTACCAAATAAAAACTAATTGAATATTTAAAAAAAAATCCGAAGAAACTCTTCGGATTTTTTTTTGTATTACTTTTTTATTTAGTTTTGATTTTCACAAAATCGTCATGAAAAAAATTATACTCTCGTTCACTTGTTTTTTAATAGCGTTTACTGCCATTTCTCAAGAATTAGAATTTGGGTTTAAAGCTGGTTTGAGCAAAGGTGGCTTTACCTATAGCAATTTTACAGCAAACACTGTAAAATACAGCCCAACAAATGAAAACATTTCAACCTACAATTTTGGAGCCTATGGAAGGTTAAAATTATGGGTTATTGGATTGTATGTTCAGCCAGAATTAATGTATAATAAAAGAGGTTCAAATGTTACTTTAGAAACTACAACCGATAAATATATTTTTAGTAATACAGCAAATTATCTTGAAATACCTGTTTTGGTAGGTTTCAAAATGCTTAAAACATTTAGAATTTATGGTGGTCCTAATTTTCAAATAATGACCAAGCAAAAAACAGATATTCCTAATGCACCTAAATTTGCAAGTAGTGATTTAACAAAAAAAACCACAGGAATTCAATTGGGATTAGGCCTTGATTTAATGAAATTACGTTTTGATGTTAAATACGATTTCAACGCAGGTAATATGGGAACGCCCTTTCTTTATGATGGTAGTGGCCCATCTGCTCAAAACACCATGCTTACCTTCCAAATTGGTTATAAACTTTTTGGAGTTTTGTAAATGCATGTTGAACTACTAAGAGAATTTTGTCTTGCTAAAATCGCAGTAGAAGAGTGTTTTCCATTTGACGAAAACACACTTGTATTTAAGGTTGCAGGCAAAATGTTTTGTCTAATTGGTTTAGAGAACCCAAATCAATGCAATCTTAAATGCGACCCAGAAAAAGCTGTGGAATTAAGACAAACTTATGAGGCCGTTCAACCAGGTTATCACATGTCTAAAATACATTGGAATACAGTTCATTTTAACCAAGACTTAAACGATAAAGAAATTCTAAATTTGGTAGATCATTCCTACCAATTGGTAAAAGCCTCACTTCCCAAAAAAACACGATTGGAATTAGGTCTCTAAAACTTTACTGAATAATGGTTTGATTCTTTCTAACCCTATTAGAATAGGTTTGAATAATAGCCTTAAGCTGCCTATCCATTTCTTTTTGTTCTTTAGTTTCTTCAAGCTTTATCAAGTTATTCTTCATCATAGAATCCGACCTTAAATCATAAAATCCAAATGGTTTTTTACCATCAAATTGATATACATAAGGCCAATTAATTGCTTGAAAATAATTGTCGTGGTATTGCACAGCTAAGTGCATTTTTGCACATGAAGAATTATATGTTCCAAAGCTAAAATACGACTGGTGAAAACCACCTTCCTCTAAAGCAATAGGCAAAATATCTAGTTGCGAAACTGTTGTTTCGTTTCTAAAACCAATAGGATTTCTTGGACGAAAAACTAGTAAAGGAATTTCAAACTTCCCTTGAGAACTTTGATAATAAGGTGTTTCATTTTCTGCACTGTGATCGGCAGTGAAAATAAATGTAGTATTAGAATACCAACTTTGATTTTTTGCATAAGCAAAAAACTCTCTCAAAGCATCGTCTACATAACCAATACTTGCATGAATAGGCAAAGCCCCCTTAGGATATTTAATCCTTTCCTCCTCCGTTAAAGGGTAAGGATGATGAGAGCTTAAAGTAAATATGGTAGAGAAAAACCGAGTTTTCTTCTTGTTCAATTCCTCCGCAAAATAATGCAAATAAGGCTTGTCGTAAATTCCCCAATGTCCGTCAAAATCAACTTGATTAGGGTATTCATTTTTGCCATAATAGCTTCCACCTTTACTCAAAGCAATATAATTATCAAAGCTCATGGTACCATTTTTTCCACCATGGTAAAAGCTTGTTTCATATCCAGAACTTGAAAGATATTTTCCAATTCCATCCAAATAATTACTTTGATAATAACTACTTAAATAAGGTGTTTGCATCAAGGTAGGCATCGATGAAAGAATGGCAGGAATTCCTTCAATAGATTTTTTCCCGTTAGAATAGGCATGCTCAAACACCTCAGAATAACCCATTAAACTATCTAAAAATGGAGTGTATCCCCTACCACCATTATAATTTCCTATATACTCTTTTCCTAAACTTTCTACAATAATTAGAACAATATTGGGAGGAATACTTGCTTTAAAAATATTGGAATCTGCCTTCCATTGTTGCACCGGATTGAACCAAGACTTTGCCTCTATTTCATCCATGAATTCATACTTTTCTAGGCCTTGTTGCTGTGTGCTAATTATTAAATTGAAAGGTGTATTAACAACCAAAGAAACCAATTCAGCCTGTGTTTGCCTAGCTGCATCAAACGTATTTAAAGGCAATAGATTTACACCTCCTCTTGCTCCCACAATACATAGGCAAGCAATGGCCAACCTTAAACCAATTTCACTAAACCAATTTAGGTTTTTAGAATTTTCGGTTTGAACCAAAGAAAAGGTTTTAGTAAACAACAAATAACTTAAAGAAATCAAAACAAGTAGGATCAAAACTAAATACCAATAATCATACAAATAGCTTCCTACCAAACCATCTGCTTCTTTAGTCATGCCAAACACTTCCATTCCACTTCTTTTACCAGCAAAAGTGAAATAACCGGTATCCATTAAATTAAAAAAAACAAATACGGTTTGAACCAAAAGGAATATTGTTAACAATGCTTTTTGAAACCACTTCTTTACAAACCAAGGATGGGGTAATAAATGTAAAAAAATGAAAATTCCATGCATGTAAATCAATGCAGAGATATCATATAAAATGCCGAAAGTAAATGCTTTCAACAAGGATATAAATCCAAATTGATGGTAATAGCTATTAAAAAAATAAAAAATAAACCTACACAAAGTGGCCACCAATAAGGCAATACCAAATCGCCTACCTAATATTCTCACCTGATCCAACATTGGGTGCAAAATAGAATATTTTTTTTATATCGTTTTTTTCATCTCAATTTCCTTACTTGCCAAGCGAACATGATCATCTACCAAAACATATCCCTTAAGCCATATAATACCTTTGGCATTGATGTAAAGGCGCAACAGTTTGTAGAAGTAAATACCATTGAAGAAGTTCAGGTATTGTGCTCCACATTTATTTTACATGAAAGAAAATTTTTGATTCTAGGAGGAGGAAGCAATATACTCTTAACCAAGGATTTTGATGGCATGGTAATAAAGATGAATTTGAAGGGCATGGATGCCATCCGTGAAGACGAAAATCATGTTTGGATTAAGGCATTAAGTGGAGAAATTTGGCATGATTTTGTAACCTTTTGCGTAGATAAAAATTTGAGTGGTGTAGAAAACTTATCCCTTATTCCAGGCTGTGTTGGTGCCGCCCCAATGCAAAATATTGGCGCCTATGGAGCAGAAATAAAAGATACTTTTGAAGAATTATTTGCCATAGAAATTGAAAGCTCCAAATTGGTAAAATTTACCAATGCTGAATGCAAATTTGGATACCGAGAAAGCATTTTTAAAAACGAAGCCAAGAATAAATACATTATTGTGGCAGTTACATTTAAACTTTCAAAAACACCAAAGCTAAATACTCAATATGGCGCCATTCAAGAAACTTTGGGTAGAAAAGGAATTACTGAACCTAAAATAAAAGATATAAGTGAAGCTATAATTGAAATAAGAAGTTCCAAATTACCTGATCCAAAAGTGTTAGGAAATTCGGGTAGCTTTTTTAAAAATCCAGAAATACCTGCTTCGCAATACCAAGTTTTAAAAGAAAAATTCTCCGAAATTCCAGGCTATCCTTTAGAAAACAATTTGGTAAAAGTACCCGCAGGTTGGCTAATTGAACAATGTGGCTGGAAAGGCAAGAAGGTTGGAAATACAGGTTCTCACAAAGATCAAGCCTTGGTACTAGTGAATTATGGCGGTGCCACTGGCGACGAAATTTACCAATTAGCAATGGCCATTCAAGGTTCGGTTCAAGAAAAATTTGGGATAAAAATTAGCCCAGAAGTGAATTTGGTTTAACAGACAAAGACTCACACCCTAAAGCTTTTTTTCTTACCTTGCGCCCCCAATGGGAAAAAAGAAAAATAAAGAACCCAAGTTCTACCAAAACTTACAAATAGATAATGCTGGAAGCGAAGGCAAAAGCATCGCCCGACTTGAGGGTAAAGTAGTTATGGTTGAATACGCCGTTCCTGGCGATATTGTTAATGCACGTGTAATTCAATCTAAAAGACGCTTCGAACTTGCCACAATTACTGAATTAATTCAAGCTTCTCCAGATAGAGTTGAAACTTTTTGCCAGCATTTTGGTGTTTGTGGAGGTTGCAAATGGCAACAAATGAGTTATGAGGCTCAGCTTCGTTACAAGCAACAGCAAGTTTTAGATGCTTTTGAACGCATTGGCAAATTTCCATTTCCTCCCTTCGAGCCTATTCTTGGTTCAAACCGAACTACACACTACAGAAACAAAGTAGAATTTTCTAGCACCGATAGAAAATGGCTAACCAATAAAGAAGATATTGGAGCTTTAACTAAAGCAGAAAATGCGGGTTTGGGTTACCATATTCCAGGTAGATTTGACAAAGTTTTTGATCTATTTACCTGCCATTTAATGGCACCTTTGAACGATGCTATTAGAAATAGTATAAGAGATTTTTGTATAGAAAACGATTACGACTTTTTTAATTTATATGGTCAAACTGGGTATTTAAGAAACCTAACTTTGCGCAATAATATGCGCGGGGAATGGATGCTAATTGTGAGTTTGGGTTATGAAGATAAGGAAAAACAGGACGCTCTTTTAAACCATATTCATGTATCGTTCCCTGAAATTACTGCTTTGCTTTATGTAATAAATGACAAGAGAAACGATACCATTTTTGATTTAGACATAAAAGTATTTGCTGGCAATGATTATTTGTTAGAAGAATTAGAAGATTTTAAATTTAAAATAGGCCCTAAATCATTCTTTCAAACCAATGCTTACCAAACCATTGAACTTTATAAAAAAGCACGCGAATTTGCAGGTTTAACGGGAAATGAATTGGTGTATGATTTGTATACAGGCGTGGGTACCATTGCTCTTTTTGTTTCTAAACTAGCTAAGAAAGTTGTTGGAATTGAATACGTAGAACAAGCCATAGAAGATGCCAAGAAAAATGCAGAGTTAAATGCTATCTCTCATACCGATTTTTATGCTGGAGACATGAAAGATCTATTAACCTCCGAATTTATTGAACAGCATGGAAAACCAGATGTTGTAATTACCGATCCACCTAGAGCAGGAATGCACGAAGATGTGATAAACCAATTGTTACAAGTAAGGCCTGCAAGAATTGTTTATGTAAGCTGTAATCCTGCAACACAAGCCAGAGATATTGCATTAATGGCTGATGTATATGAAGTAAAAAAAGTTCAACCAGTTGATATGTTTCCGCATACACACCATGTAGAAAATATTGCCTTATTGGAATTGAAATAAATGGAAAAAGAAAAGGAAGAAATTTTTAAAAAACTTTTGGAAGTACTCCAAGACGATTTAAAGTTTTATGCACCCATGATTAAGGAAGTTTCAAACGATTTAATCAAAGAGAAATTTACCAAATATCCTGTATTTGTGGCGCATCAACATGAAGTAAAATTGGGTGAACCCATACTTCTAAAAGAAGACTACGCTAGGGAGTTTACCATTCATGCCACTACACTAGAAGAACTTTTAGAAAAGAAATTGGTATTACACGAACGTGAAAACGAGTTTATAACGAACTATAAAAACCCGAAGGAGTTTATGTGTATTTTGCTCATTACTCCAAGTGTGGCAAGTTTTATTTATGTTCCTTACAAATCAAAGAAGACCGAAGCTTAATGAATTATCCATCTGTTGCCATTGTTATTATTCACTGGAATAAAAGAGAATTATTAGAAAAGTTTTTGCCAAGTGTACTGCAATCTGGCTATCCAAACTTGCAAGTGGTACTAGCAGATAATGCCTCTACGGATGATTCTGTAAAATGGACACAGATTCATTACCCAAGTATACAAATAATTCAATTGCCTCAGAATTATGGTTATGCTGGTGGATACAACCATGCGTTAAAGCAAGTTAAAGCAGATTATTATATTCTGTTAAACAATGATGTGGAAGTAACGCAAAATTGGATTGAACCCATCATTGAAGCCATGGAAAATAATACATCAATGGCGGCAGCTCAACCAAAAATGCTTCAATACAATCAAAAGGATCACTTTGAATATGCAGGTGCCGCAGGTGGTTTTCTCGACCATCTAGGTTATGTATTTTGCCGTGGTAGAATTTTCGAATCTCTTGAAAAAGACCACGGACAATACAACAACTCGGTTCAAACCTTTTGGGCTAGCGGAGCGTGTTTATTTGTTAGAGCAAAAGCATTCCACGAAGTAAAAGGCTTTGATGAAGATTTTTTTGCACATATGGAAGAGGTGGACCTTTGCTGGCGACTTCAACTGGCGGGACATCAAATTTGGTATATTGGCACGAGCGAAGTTTATCATTTGGGAGGAAGTACCTTGCAACAAGGAAACCCTCAAAAGACTTATTTAAACTTTAGAAATTCCTTGCAAATGTTACTCAAGAATTCCCCAAGTAGAACACTAATTTGGTTAATTCCTATAAGATCTACTTTAGATTTATTGAGTTCTATTTTCTTTTTAATGAATGCCAAACCCGAGCATAGTTGGGCAATCCATAGAGCACATGCTTCCTTCTTTTTTAAATTTGGGAAATGGTGGAAAACAAGAAAAACGGTAATTAGACGGGTTGAACCAAATGCGGTAAAAGGAGTTTATTCAAAAGCCATAATTATGGAGCACTTTTGGAGCAATAAACAAAACTTTACTGAGCTTACAAAAATTAAGAGTTTAGTCTCTTAAGGAAATGGTATCCTTTCTTTTCGAATCCTTCCCGCTCATAAAAAACTTGTGCAGATTCATTACTAATATAAGCATCCAACATCATAACCCTGCAATTTTCTTTTAAGGCAATTTTCTCCAATTCATCGCAAATTAATTTACCAATTCCTTTGGAGCGGTATTTTTCATCCACTACAACATTGTCCATTTCCAAATATCTGCCACAATAAAATTTGGTCATAATCCAATAACCAGAAATTGCAATGCATTTTTCGCCCTCAAAAACACCCAACATCTTGTAAGGATATTGAAGCATTTCTGCCACCATGGTTTTAAAATTTGCTTCCTTTAAATTGGGGTTTAATTGCTTTAGCAAATGAAATTGCTCCAACATTTGGTCATAACTTAATTCGGTTTGAACCAAAAAATCTACCATGATTTTATAAGAAAGATTGGATTGCCAATTGGTAACCTTTTAGGCCAAAGCCAATAATTTGACCTTTTGCATGAGCTGTAATAAAAGAATTCCATCTGAAATCTTCCCGCTTAGCTAAATTACTAATATGAACCTCAACCACAGGAGTTTTAATTGCAGCCACAGCATCTCCAATTGCAATAGATGTATGTGTATAAGCACCTGCATTCAGCACAACTCCTTGAAAATCAAAACCTATAGAATGCAATTTATCAATTATTTCACCTTCTATATTGCTTTGAAAATAGGATAATTCAACCTGTGGAAACATATTTTGAAGAGATTTTAGGTACTCTTCAAAAGTAAGATTCCCATAAATTTCGGGTTCTCTAATTCCCTGTAGGTTCAAATTTGGACCATTTATCACAATGACCTTCATGTTTTTAGTATATTTTAACAAAATATTCCCTAATTTTGCATCCAAGGGAATTAATTCATTGACAAGTATAAAGAATTGAGTCCATAATTAAACACGTATGAAAAAACTAATACTATATTTATTTGCACTTTGCAGCATCCAATTGGCTACTGCACAAGTTAGTTTCAATCCAAAGTTAGCAAAAGGCCAAGGGCCGAGCACCAATTTTCAGATTGATTCAAAATCTATCTTTACCAATTCATGTCCAGATAGCGTATTCGAATGGATTGTTATTGATATTAATGCAACATCAGGTTGGGAATTTGGATTGTGTGATCCAGCTAACTGTGTTACCGAATTAACCATTGGTAGCAAAAGTGAGTTTACTTTAGGTACTGGAAAAAGTGGTGAATTCAAAGGCGACTTCGTACCAAATGCAACTAGTGGAAATGGAAAAGCAAGAATTGTTTGCTATTCAAAAGCAAATCCAACTATGTATTTCGATACTTTAGAAGTTCAAATCAATGCATGGGCAACTGGTGTTAAAATCAACCAAGCTGCAACTCGCGAATTATCTATTTTCCCTAATCCAGCAAAGGAAAAATTAACTTTAAAATACAATGTAAAAGAAACAACTCAAGTTGATATTTACAATGTTTTGGGTTCTAAAGTAAAAACCATTAACCACAGTGGTTTTGAAACTGAAATAAACATTAGTGACCTTCAAAAAGGTTTGTATTTTATTCGTTTTAAAGATGGTAACCAAACCATTTCTAAGCCATTCACTAAATCAGAATAATTCAATTTGTATTTATATAAAAAGAGGTCGTACCAATTGTACGGCCTCTTTTTTTTTGCGCAAAATAACCTTAACAAAAAAGGTAAATTAATTACCTATGTTTAATAAATTCCTAAATAAAGCAATGTAGTTGAATCTCTAACTTACGCTTATGTATTGTAAAGCATAATCTATTTGGCATTTATTCATATTATCAAGGCTTAGCATTATTGTTAAGCTAATCCCTGTTGTTTCTATATGACCTAAGTCCAAACAAAAAGGGTTATCCCAAATCCAATTTGAGACAACCCTCTTGCAAAAAAATAAAGTACTTTTAGAACCTATAACCAGCACCAAAAGTAAAATTCAATTGGTGGTGAGTATTAATAGCAGTTGTTGGATTTCCATCATATGGTGTTAAATAATCCTTACCAATTCTGTCATTTACAGCAAAATCAAAGAAATAAGCATTGTCGTAAATCCAGCCAAAACCTGCACTAATAACTTGCTTCATACCATTTGATTTACTCAAATACTTTTCGTCGTAAGGGCTAGTAATAACAGCATATCCAGCACGCAAACGGGTGTAACCAGCAGCAAATTCTAAACCTGCTTTATACGTTTCACTTATACCATAAATATCTCTATTGGCTTGGTTAGCATTAGAAAAATCAGCAAAGGCATCCTTAGATTGTATACGACCTTTTCTATAATCCATACGTTCGTAATCTGCAGCAAGAATCATAAATTTACCTAAAACAACAGTACCACTTGCAGTAACTTTTGCTGGAGTTATAATTTGATACTGATATTCATCTCTTCTTCCTGGTTCAAAATATTGATCACCTTTAGCATAATTCATGGTTAATGAATTTTGGTAATAATCATGAAGATTTAATCTTACTGGAGTATGAAATGAAGCTCCAAAACGTATAAAATCAACCGGTCTTAGAATTACACCAAATTTACCTCCAACTCCACTTCCAGTTGTTTCTAAAGACTCCGTAATAACTGCAGATTTATAATAATCTGGGAACTGATCACTTGCACTACTTTGGGTTAATGTTTCATTGTAAGTTCTATCACTTTTAAAACGAATACCTTGAACCACCAAACTAGCACCTAAATATAAAAAGTTGGAAACATTTAAGCCACCTCCAGCATACCATTCATTCATTTTGCCTCGGGTTTGAATTTGTTGGTATTGCCTAACCGAATAGCTGGAATCACCTAATAAATCTAAAATTGAACCATATTGATTAGATGAATTATTGTTATCAATTAAACGGAATCTCCAGGCTTGAGCAAACAGGGTATTATCATAATCGCTGCTCCACATATTTGAACTATCTAATCCATTTGCTTGGTTTGCCAAATAATTTCCAACTGTGGTGTTTTTTCCTGTTCCAGAATATAAAATATTGCTTTGGAAATCATTAATTCGGTTCATACCAAAAGCTAAGGTTCCACCAACAATTCCTTTGGTTTTGGGCTTACCCATTTCTTGATCAATGAAGGTAAATGCACCACCGAAATTAGGAATATTAAAATTAGTTCTGCTATCGCTCAACAGATTTCCATTGTACTCTGTTTTACTAATATTTGAAGTGACAGCAATACTTCCCATGAATTCATTTCGTCTATACAATCCCAAACCAGCAGGATTAAAAGAGGCTGCACTTAAATCTGCACCTACAGCACCCCAAGCTCCACCTAATCCAAGAGTTCTGGCTGAACCAAGCAATTTCTGATTGGTATATCTAAAAATATCCTCTTGATTTTGGGCAGAAACATGCATACAAACTCCTGCCGCCATAAAAAATGCGATTATTTTTTTCATAATAAATTGATTTGTTTCTAAAATTAACGAGGTCTAGATCTAGGAGCACTGCTCGATCCGCTGCTATGAGAACTTCCGCCTCCGCCTCCACCACTAGAAGATGGTCTACTAGAAGGTGCACTGTAACTTGGTCTACTTTGAGATGGCTGTGAATTTCCACTGCTACTCGATCCTCCATTATAGGAACTAGAACCACCCCTACTTCTTGGTGTTGACGAACTTCCAGAAGATCTGGATTCATTGTAAGAGCTAGAACCACCGCGACTTCTTGGAGTTGAGTTATTATCGGAAGAGCGTGGAGCTTCGTATGTTGCAGGTCTTGAATTGTTCCCTTGGTATGAATTCGATCCACTTTGATAGTTAGATGCAGTTTGAGGTCTTGCAGGAACATAAACAGTTCTACCATTATTATCAGTAGTTAACTCACCACCGGGTCTATTTGAGTATGTAGATCGTGTATTGGAGGCGGTATTACTTGGTCTATTTCTGGTTGGAGAAACATAAACAGGTTTGCCAGAATTATCATAATACAAATCGCCACCAGGTCTATTGGTACTTGGAGCAGCAGCATTACCGGGTCTATTGCTAGCCACGCCAGAATTTCCTGGACGAACATAGGTGGCTTGGCCTCCATTATTTGCTTGAGCAGATGGATTAGAATTACCGGGCCTAGCAGGTTGAGTATACAATGCGTTTGGACCTCCAGGTCTATTTCCTGCTGCAGGAACAGAAGAACCCATTGAGTTTCTTGGACGCATCATTGGTCGATTGCTTACGATATCATTTCCATTAGAATAGTAATTATTATTTCCACCATAACACCACGGATTGTAAAAAGAATTCATATAACCATATCCATAATAAGGTGAATATCCATAAAATGGAGAATAACCAAAACCATAATAGGGTGAGTAACCAAAGGAAGAGAATGGTGAATATCCATAACCGTAATAGGGTGAGTAACCGTAAGGTGAATATCCAAAACCAGAATTCCATCCCATATTACCAAATCCATAACCAAAACCCCAATTTATGCCAGATCTGTTGTTCCAAGACAATCCAACATTCCATCCTGGTGCCCAATTGTAAAAACCAGGAGAATAAATTGGGGTATATAAACTTGTCCATCCCCAATTACTGCTTAAAGAATTATAATATGGATCGTCGTAATAATATTGGCGGTCTGAACCAAATCTCCTTGCATCTCTATCTTCTTCCTTCTCATCCAATAAAACGTTGTTAGAAGAAGAATTTGGTGCTGTATTGGTTAAACCACGCTGTGCTTGCCAAGCTTGATATGCCGCTGCAGCTCTTGCATCTTCTGCGTTTGTGCTCGAGGAATTGGTTGAAGGGGATGATGGAGTTTGATAAGTTGATCGTGTAGAATTGGTTGAATAAGCGGGTTTATACTGATTTTCTTGAGCTTCTGTATTTGGGCCTTTCGACTTATTCCATTTTTCAACGTCCTTGTAACTAGTGCCAGTTTTAGCTTCGTCCTTCTTAGACCAATAGGCATCATCGTCAACTTGGTTCAAACCGACACCTTTTGAGGAACCGCATGCAGCTAACACTAACAATAACAGACCATAAAGTAAGAAATTAATATTTTTCATAGCATGGAGATTTTATTCCTTATACAAAGTAACAACTAAAAAGTATTTTTGCAGTCGGGAATGTGTAAAAAACAAATACTATTCCAAAAGATACAAATGGCTGTAAAAAAGATAAAAAGAAGTGAAGATTATAGTGCTTGGTACAATAATCTGGTTAAGAATGCTGATTTAGCTGAACATTCGGACGTTAAAGGATGCATGGTAATAAAACCTTATGGGTATGCCATTTGGGAAAAGATGCAAGCAGAATTAGACAGAAGGTTCAAAGAAACAGGACACCAAAATGCGTATTTCCCTCTGTTTATTCCAAAATCCTTCTTTTCTAAAGAAGCGAGTCATGTGGATGGATTTGCAAAAGAATGTGCTGTTGTTACCCATTATAGATTAAAAGTTGACCCAGAAACCAAAGAAATTATTGTAGATCCCGATGCAAAATTGGAGGAAGAATTAATTGTTCGTCCTACAAGCGAAACAATAATTTGGAATACTTACCGCTCTTGGATACAAAGTTATAGAGACCTTCCCATTTTATTAAACCAATGGGCAAATGTGGTTAGATGGGAAATGAGAACACGTTTGTTTTTGAGAACTACAGAATTTTTGTGGCAAGAGGGACATACCGCTCATGCAACTGCGGAGGAGGCAATTACTGAAACAAAGCAAATGTTGGAGGTGTATGCAGATTTCGCAGAAAACATTTTGGCTGTTCCTGTAATCAAAGGCGTTAAATCTGCCAATGAGCGTTTTGCAGGAGCATTGGATACCTATTGCATTGAAGGATTGATGCAAGATGGAAAAGCTTTGCAAATGGGAACTTCTCATTTCTTGGGTCAGAATTTTGCAAAAGCATTTGATGTAAAATACGTAACTAAAGAAAACAAATCAGAATATGTTTGGGCAACCTCTTGGGGAGTTTCTACTCGCTTAATGGGAGCCTTAATTATGAGTCATAGCGACGATGAAGGTTTGGTTTTGCCACCAAGATTGGCGCCAATACAGGTTGTGATAGTACCAATTTTCAAGAAAGAAGAAGAAAAGAATATTGTTTTGGATAAGGCAAATGAATATTTCCAATTGCTAAAAAAACAAGGGATTTCTGTAAAATTAGACGACCGTGACCATATAACACCGGGATATAAATTTGCAGATTATGAACTAAAAGGTGTACCTGTTAGAATTGCTATAGGACCAAGAGATGTGGCAAACGAAACAGTAGAAGTAGCAAGAAGAGATACCAAGGAAAAACAAATCATGAGTTCAGCGGATTTGGAGCATAAAATTCCGCATTTGTTGGAGGCTATTCAACAAAATATTTACCAGAAGGCACTTGATTATAGAAGTGAACACATTCATACGGTAGATTCATGGGATGAGTTTATGGATGCATTAGAAAACAAAACTGGTTTTGTAAATGCACATTGGGATGGAACATCCGAAACAGAAGATAAAATTAAGGAACTATCTAAAGCAACTATAAGGTGTATTCCATTGAATAACCCGCAAGAAGAAGGCAAGTGCATATTAACTGGGATGCCATCTAAAGAGAGAGTTCTATTTGCTAGAGCCTACTAGAATAAATTTTCAATAAAGAAGCCTTGCTATGAATGCAGGGCTTTTTTGTGGGGGATGTTGAGGCTTCTAGCGGCTAGCTCCTGGCAACTAGCAAATGGCCGCTGATTTGGATTTGCAATCCAAATCACATATCTGAGGATTTGCAATCCGACTTAACCAAACTTGGCTTGATGTTTTATTAGTAAGGTACTGTTTACCTATTAATAAAAATGTTGATAGCCACTGGCAATAATTAAGCTTTTCCTTTCAACAAATATTTGCCAGAAGCTAGATGCCAGAAGCTAATTGCCCATACTTCACTGCAATGTATAAAAAATCAAGCAGTACAATAATTGGCAAATAGGAATCGTATATTCGTCTGTAGAAAATGCATACCAAGGAAATATGGTTTATTACACTGCAAGTCCAGGACAAAATATATTTAATTTTAGTGCTCCAGGGTATATATGGAGAATTAGATTCTTACATTCCAACACAGCTCAGGATATTGAATTTAATTTAGATAATTTCTATTTGGAAGATCTAACAGTTGATTCCTTCCTAAAAGCCGAAGCGGATATTATTTCTGCTACTGATTATTCTCCTTTTGGTGCTCCGCTGCCTAGTAGAACCTATCAGGCGAGTGAATACAGATTCGATTTCAATGGGAAGGAGAAAATGGATGAGATAAACGGCGCTGGAAATGACTTGGATTTTGGTGCGAGGATTTATGGTGCGAGGTTGGGTTGATGGCTTCGCGTTGACTCTTTACAAGTTAAGTATCCAAGTTTAAGTCCATATAATTAGGTAGCAAATACACCAATATTTGCGGTAGACAGTGATGGAATAGATAGATAAAGTAAATAAGACTATGAGCTAGACGTCAGTAGCAGCATGTTTCAATCCGATTTATTCAAACAGATTCCATTGCTTTGATAATTTATTTCAACTTGACACCAATTGTATGGACCAATCTAAATTTGGAAATATTTGTCAATTTTTCACTTTAGTTACTCTTAATTAAAAATTATTAAATCATTGTTTTTCTGATGATTGAAAAAACATTTTGTATTTTTTTGGAATATGACTCCAAAAAAATGCATATTTTTGAACTATGATTCAAAGGGAAGCAAAGAAAAAACTGATTGACCTTGCAACTAAGTTCAAGGCTGTGGCGGTAACTGGTGCCAGGCAGACTGGCAAAACCACGCTCATTAAAGAAGTTTTTAAAATGAAGCCATACGTTTCGCTTGAAAATTTGGATATGCGCAATTTTGCGTTAGAAGACCCAAGAGGATTTTTAGCGACCTATCCTAATGGAGCAGTTCTGGATGAGGTGCAACGTACACCAAACTTATTTTCATACTTACAAGAGATATTAGATAACTCAAAAGAAAAAGGGCTTTTCATACTATCTGGTTCAAATAACTTTCTATTGCAACAATCCATTTCCCAATCTCTTGCAGGTAGAATTGGATATATTAACCTTTTGCCATTTTCATTGGCAGAGTTAAATGGAGCAAAAATCTTACCTCAACTAGATGATGAATTAATGTTGACAGGTTTCTACCCACCTGTTTACGACCAAGAAATTCCTGCAATGGATTGGTGTCACAATTATATTAGAACCTATATAGAAAAAGATGTACGTCAAATTAAGAATATTAGTGATTTGGTAGTATTCGAAAAATTTATTCGGCTTTTGGCGGGAAGAACGGGTCAGGAATTAAATAATCTTTCGCTTTCAAATGAGGTAGGTGTGGATGTAAAAACCATTCAATCTTGGATTGGGATTTTAGAAAGTAGTTTTATTATTTATTTATTAAAACCACATTTTAAGAACTTTAATAAAACCATCCTAAAAAGGCCAAAGCTGTACTTTTATGATACTTCAATTGTATGCTCTCTATTAGGAATTCAAACAGCAAAACAAATGAGCAGCTACCCACTACGTGGTGCTATATTTGAAACAATGGTGATTGGTGAATTTGTAAAAAAAAGGACCAATGCTGCTTTGCCAATAAACTTGTTTTACTGGAGAGATTTAACTGGTCATGAAATTGATTTAATAATTGACAAAGGAGAGGTTTTGCTTCCCGTAGAAATTAAATCAGGTAAAACAACAAATAAAGATTTTTTTAAAAACTTGGATTACTGGTGTAAATTAAGTGGCGCAACAAAATCAGTTTTAATGTATGCTGGCGACCAAACCCAAAAACGAAGCAATGGAGCAGAGGTGATGAATTGGCGCGAATTAATATCCAAAGAATTTTGAGTATTAGTAAATTCACTTTGGTTCAAACCGAAATTTGGTAAACTTGCTATAGTGCTAATTCATTTTCTAAAAGCAGCTAGTTCGATTTTTTTCACTCAACTCTACTTGAAGAGGGCTTTTGGCTTCTGGCCTCTGGCAGCTAGCAACTGGCAGCTGATTTGGATTTGCAATCCAAATCACATACCTGAGGATTTGCAATCCGACTTAAGCAAAGTTGGCTTGATGTTTTAATAGTAAGGTACTTTTTACCTATTAATAAAAATGTTGATAGTCACTGGCATTAATTATGTTTATTCTTTATACAAATATTTGCCAGAGGCTGCATGTTTGGATTAGCAAACCGACTTTGCAATGCTTAACCTAACTGAAAAAGACAATCATTTTTGATCAACCACTAAAATTTAATATCAATCATGTAAATTTGAAAATATGAAATATACAATTGAGTTAAATGATTGTCCAAAAGACCATTTGGTATTGGGAATTCTTAAAGAATTGAAAGTAAAAATGGAAGCTCCTTCCATTGCAAGCAAAAAAGGATTAACCGCAAAAGATTTAGCTTTTGGATTAGGAAGGAAAGCTACTAAATCCGAATTAGTGGAATATGCAAATAGAGCTGATAAAAGCGAACTAATTGATATCGAAGAATTGCTAAATGAATATAGCAAATGAAAATTTCTGTTAGTGCTTAGGCTATTTATACCTTAAATAAATTAGGCTGATTTGTAGACAGAAAAATACACAAGGTAGTGGAAAGAGATTTGTTATTAAATTCCTTAAAAATTTAAAAGAAGTATTATTAAAATACCATCGCCATAGGCTTTGCAAATACCCTGAATTTGCAATTAAGAATTGGAGATGTTTTGTATTTAAAAATTGGGTTATTGCTTATATAAAGAAAGAGCAAATAATTGAAATTAAAATAATTATTCATGGCTCATTACTTAATTATTAAGCTAGGTTTTTAATAAATTTCATTTCGGGCTTTACAAAAAGTATAAAAGTTGAAATGCAAATCAAAATTATCATCGTGCATGGTAAGATTGGGCATCTGCTTCCTGCATTTTTCTATTTTCATTTGCACCTTTCTATCTTCAAAAATCCATTTCAAGGCAATGAAAATTTCATTCTTTACAATATGATTTGATCTTCGGTTCAAACCGAAATTTAATAAACCTACCAAAGTTTTAAATCATTTTCTAAATTCAAATAGTTCGATTTTTTTTACTCCACTCTACTCAATTAAAAGAAACGTTTTTGAAAATCTTAAATACCTATATCTAAATCCATATAATATCTTACAAGCCTAATTACTTATATGTAATTGCATATAAATTCATAAAAATTCCACTATTTATATTTAATTGCATATAAATTAATTCAAATATGCTATTTTTGTATGTAAAAGCATATAAAAATGAATTCAATAAAAGAGTTTGTTAAAACAAAACGAAAACAATTAAAACTCACACAGGAGGAGTTAGCCATGAAAGCAGGTGTAGCATTAACTGTTATTAGAAAAATTGAACAAGGAAAAGATAACCTGAGTTTGTCGAAAGTTAATCAGGTATTGAACATGTTTGGTCATGTTCTAGGGCCAATAAGTGAGAAATAAAGATGAGGCAGGCTATAATTAAATATAACAACATTAGAGCAGGTGTGCTAAAAGAATTAGATACTGGCGAGTATGAATTTGAATATGATGAAAATGAGATCAAAAATCATACTCATTTAATTATTCTCTTCTAGGTAAAACATCTACTCAACGCATATTAGAAAGCAAAAACCAAATTTCTTCAAAAGAGTAAATTGAGTATATTCCCCCGCTTTTTTTTGTTATTTGCAGTATGGGAATTAATAACAAATTGGAACAGATAAAAAACCTACTTCTTGAAAAATCTTCATGTAAACAAAAGGCTTTTAGAAGCACAAAAGAGGTTTTAGTTAGTATTAAAAAATCTGCTTCTCAAATTGCTCAAAAATTGCATGCTGAGGTTGCAATAATTGACCCTCATGTTGAAATAAAATTCTATGAAGTAACCGAATACGAAATGCATCTAAAATTTAGTGGCGACACTCTAGTTTTTATGATGCACACCAATATTTTTGATTTTCCGAAAGACCATTATATACATCAAACCAATTATGTAAAAGAAAATCATTTAAGGCAGTTTTGTGGTGTAATTCATATTTATAATTTCCTTTCAGATACCATTAAATACAATAGAGAGGGAGATATCGGTTATTTAGTTGGAAGAATTTTTGTGAATTTAGATACTCATTTTTTTGTGGAGGGAAATCATCCATTGAGTATGCTTTACCCAAATTTTGCAGAGGCACTATTTAAAGAGGATTGCGCAGACAATATTATTAGCGAAGCCATGCATTTTTGTATGAACTTTGATTTAATGGCCCCTCCTATTGATACCATGAGTTATATTTCTTTGGAACAGAAAAATTATATGAGTCATAGCAGCGGAATACCAACAGGAAAAATGCTTGGATTTAGAAACCAAATGGATTCTAATGAAGACCATAACAACTAAATAATAGCAAGAAATGGCTCAGCAAATTTCCATTTTTGAAGGCAAATCAAATTCACCCTGCACCTTATTTCCGTTTTCTGAAAATACAAATTTAGAATCCTATGAAATAGAATTTAATATTTACCCAAGTGGCTTTGGGAACCTACTAATTGCCTCCACAAATATTGGAATTTGTAAAGTTTCCTTATTTGATGATGAAAAAACTATCATCGTAGAAATGGAGCTGGAATTTCCAATGGCGAAATTTATTAAAACTACTAACGATTTTCACTTGAGTGCTTTACAAATAACAGGTGGGAAATTGGACATTGAAAACACAATTCCCATGCATGTAAAAGGTAGTGCGTTTCAAATTAGGATTTGGCATTTATTACTTCAAATTCCATTTGGTTCAACCCGAACTTATGGAGATTTGGCAATGCAAATTGGGCAAAAAAATGCCGCTCGAGCAGTTGGAACGGCAATAGGTAAAAATCCTGTGGCCATTTTAATACCTTGCCATAGGGTGGTTCAAAATTCGGGCAAATTGGGAGGATACAGATGGGGTTTGGATAGAAAAAAAGCACTTCTGGATTGGGAGTTTTCTAAGAATTAAGTTCGGGTTATTAAGATTTATTGTTTAAAAATGCCTGCCAATTAAGCCAATAGTAGACTTTTTGTTAGGTTCAAACCTAAATAAAAATAAATATTCGGTTTGAACCAATTTTTTGGGTTTACAACTAAAACAGGCACTTTGCAAAAATTAAACACGAGCAATTTCCTATATTTTGCATTTATATTAATTCAAAAAATATCGGTCTGAACCAAAATACCCTAGATTAATTTAGCTGGCAATCAATAGTTTAAAAATCATTTTTTAGTCTTAATTTTTGGTTCAAACCGAAAAGCTATTGAGAAACAAATTATTATGCCAAATTGACAAAAAAGCAAGTTGGATTAATTTATGCCAAACCATAAAAATAGCATAAATTTACCGCCCTATGCATTTAATGCAAGGCACATATAGCGAGAACAAATAATATGATTGGAAGCATTTTTAAAGGAATTACCAAAATTTTCGGAAGTAAATCTGACCGTGATTTAAAAGAACTTAGTCCTGTAGTTGAAAAAGTGAATACTGCTTTTGCAAAACTTAGTTCTATAAGCGACGATGAATTGCGTGGTAAAACGCAAGAATTTAAAGCAAAGATTAGTGAATTCCTTGCCGAAATAGATGAGGAAATAGAGGGTATTAGAACCGAAACCCAGGTTGACAATATTGATTTATTTGTTAAGGATGATTTATTTAAGAAAATAGATCTGCTTAAGAAAAAAAGAGACGAGGAATTAGAAAAAGTATTAAATGAAATTTTACCTGAAGCATTCGCGGTGGTAAAAGAAACCGCCAGAAGGTTGGCAACTAATAAGCAATTGGTAGTTACTGCAACCGATTGGGATAAAGAATTAAGTGCAAGTACTCGTCATAAAAAACCGGTAAGCATTGATGGCGACAAAGCAATTTGGTCGAACACTTGGGAAGCCGCAGGACAGATGATTACTTGGAACATGGTTCATTACGATGTTCAGTTAATTGGTGGTTTGGTATTGCATAAAGGAATGATTTCTGAGATGGCTACAGGTGAAGGAAAAACCTTGGTATCTACTTTACCTTCTTACCTAAATGCACTTTCGGGATTGGGCGTTCACGTAGTAACGGTGAATGATTATTTGGCTCGTCGTGACTGTGAGTGGAACGGACCATTGTTTGAATTTCATGGTTTGAAGGTAGATTGTATAGATTACCACCAACCCAATTCTGCTGAAAGAAGAAAAGCTTACCAAGCTGATATAACCTATGGTACCAATAACGAATTTGGTTTTGATTATTTGCGCGATAATATGGCAAATAGTTTAGACGAATTGGTTCAACGCAAACACCATTATGCGATGGTGGATGAGGTGGATTCAGTTTTGATTGATGATGCTAGAACCCCCTTGATTATTTCTGGTCCGGTTCCTAGAGGCGACGACCAACAATTTTATGCATTGAAATCTCGCATTGAGAAATTGGTAAATGCACAAAAAGCATATGCAAATACAGCCTTATTGGACGCTAAAAAAGCAATTACGGCCAATAACGACAAAGAAGGTGGATTTAAATTATTACAAGCCTACAGGGGGTTACCTAAGAACAGTTCGCTGATTAAGTTCTTGGGAGAGCCCGGTATGAAGAATATACTCACCAAAACCGAAAACTTTTACATGCAAGACCAACAAAAGGAAATGCATAAGGTGGATGCGGATTTGTATTTTGTAATTGACGAAAAAATAAACTCGGTTGATTTAACAGAAAAGGGTGTTGAGTTAATTACTTCTTCGGGCGAGGATACTAATTTCTTTATTATACCAGATGTTGGTTCAGAAATAGCGGAGATTGAAAAATCTACTATGCCAGAAGATGAAAAGGCGAAGAGAAAAGAACAATTGATGTTGGAGTTCACAATTAAATCTGAGCGTATACATACCATCAATCAATTGTTGAAAGCCTATTGCATGTTTGAACGCGATGTAGAATATATCATCGTAGATGGCAAGGTAAAAATTGTAGACGAACAAACTGGTCGTGTGATGGAAGGCCGACGCTATAGCGATGGTTTACACCAAGCGATTGAAGCAAAAGAAAATGTAAAAGTAGAAGCAGCTACACAAACCTATGCTACTATTACTTTGCAAAACTTCTTTAGAATGTACCACAAGCTTTGTGGTATGACGGGTACAGCAACCACAGAAGCAGGTGAATTCTGGGAAATTTACAAATTGGATGTGGTAGAAATTCCAACCAATAGAGCTATTTCTAGAAAAGATGAGGAAGATGTAATTTATAAAACCAAGCGTGAAAAATACAACGCGGTTATAGATGAAATTGTAAAACTTACAGATGCTGGAAGACCAGTACTTGTTGGAACAACATCTGTTGAGGTGAGTGAATTGCTTGGTAGAATGTTAACCATGCGTAAAATAAAACACAATGTTTTAAACGCAAAGCAAAACCAGAGAGAGGCAGATATAGTTGCAGAAGCAGGACAAAAAAGTGCCGTTACTATTGCCACCAACATGGCTGGTAGGGGAACGGATATCAAGCTTGGTGAAGGTGTTAAAGAAGTTGGAGGTTTGGCTATTATTGGTACCGAACGTCATGAAAGTAGAAGGGTTGATAGACAGTTAAGAGGTCGTGCTGGTAGGCAAGGTGACCCAGGTTCATCTAAATTCTATGTTTCATTGGAAGATGATTTGATGCGCTTATTTGGTTCAGAACGAATTGCCAGTATTATGGACCGTTTGGGAATGAAGGAAGGCGAGAATATTGAGCATTCTATGATTACCAAAAACATTGAACGTGCACAAAGAAAAGTAGAACAAAACAACTTTGGAATTCGTAAGCGTTTATTAGAATACGATGATGTAATGAACTCTCAACGTGAAGTAATTTACACCAAGAGAAGAAATGCACTTTACGGAGATAAATTGGCTTTAGACATCAGCAATATGTTGGCAGATACTTGCGATGAATTGGTAGAAACATACCAAGATCAAAAGAATTATGCCGAGTTTAAGTTTGAAGTAATGCGTGTATTTGCACACGAACCAAATATTACACAAGACGAATTTTTAGGAGGCAAAACAGAGGCTGTTTCCAATATGTTATTTGAAGAATTGGAAGCACACTATACTAAGAAAATTGCTGATATTGCTAGCAATGCCAAGCCAGTTATTGATGATGTTTATACTAGCAGAGGTTCACAGTTTGAGAATATTGCCGTACCGTTTAGCGATGGAATACACAATATGCAAATTCCGGTAAATCTTAAAAAGGCATATGAAACTCAGGCTAGAGAAATTACCAAAACATATGAGAAATTCGCAACCTTATTCGTTATAGACAATGATTGGAAAGAGCATTTGAGAGAAATGGATGATTTAAAACAAAGTTCTCAAAATGCAGTTTTTGAACAAAAGGATCCATTGCTAATTTACAAATTAGAATCTTTCAACTTGTTTAAGACAATGGTTACGCGCATTAACAAGGAATTGTTAGGCATGTTGTTTAAGAGTTTTATTCCGGTTGAAAACGCAAGTGAAGTAAAACAAGCTGAGCAACCAAAAAGAGTTGATACTAGTAAGTTAAAAACATCTAGAACAGATGATTTGGCTGAATCGCAAAGGAATACTCAAGTTGCAGCACAAGGTGCATCTGAAGTACAAAAACCAGCGCAGGTAAAAGGAGTAATTAAAATTGGAAGAAACGATCCTTGTCCTTGTGGAAGTGGCAAAAAATATAAATCGTGTCACGGAAAAGAAGAACTAAATTAAGAGAAAACAAACATGAGCCTAGCTAAGTATATTGAACATACAAATTTAAAACCCAACTCAACATCTGAGGACATAATAAAATTATGTAACGAAGCGGTTGAGAATGGATTCTATGGAGTATGCGTTGCGCCCTATTATGTTCAATTGGCAAAAAAGACTTTAAAGAAAAACGATACTAAAATTATCACTGTAATTGGGTTTCCATTTGGTTATAGTACCGTTTCAAGTAAGGTGGAAGAAACAAAGAAAGCCATTACTGCTGGTGCGCATGAAGTAGACATGGTTATAAATATTGCTGCTTTTAAAAGCGGTGATATTGCAGCTGTTCAGAACGATATTCAAGCTGTGGTTACTGCTTGTCATTTACAAAATAAACACGCTAAAGTAATTATTGAAACCTGCTATTTAAACGAGGAGGAGATAAAAACCATTTGCAAAATATGTGCAGATTGTGAAGCTGATTTTGTAAAAACCTCTAGCGGTTATGGAACAGAAGGAGCCACAGTTGAAAATGTAAAATTGATGCGAAAATTCTTGCCAGCCAAAACTAAAATTAAAGCAGCAGGAGGCATTAAAACTAAAGAAATGGCAAATGAACTAGTGGCAGCTGGGGCAGATAGATTGGGAACTTCGGCTAGTTTAGTATTAATTAAACCCTAAAACGTTTATGAAAAAACTTTTTGGATTCATTTTGATCCTACTTGTTTATGCCAATACGGCTCAAGCCCAAGGCAAAGTAAAAATTATTGGCGACCCAAGTTTGGATTCATTAATTGAAAAAAACATTGAAGAAAATAGAAGTCACCAGACGATGGATGGCTTTAGAATTCAATTGTTTTCTGGCTCAGAGAGAAATAATGCAAATGCTTTAAAAGCTAAGTTTAAGCAAGATTTTCCTGATGAACCCTCCTATTTAATTTACCAACAACCCTATTTTAAATTGCGTGTTGGTGATTATAGAAATTTTATAGAAGCACAACAAATGTACCTTCAACTTCAAAAAGTATACGATCAACTTTTGATTGTACCTGATAAAATAAATTTACCAAAATTATAAGTTCTCAATATGAAATTAGTTAGCTATACTCTTGAAAATAAAACCCAATTGGGTATTTTTCAAAATGGATTGATATGGAACCTTCACGATTTGAATTCTTCGTTGCCAGATAATATGGCTGATTTTCTGAAGGGAGGCGAAAGCATGATGAATGCTGCTAAAGAATTGGATCAAACCTTAAAAACTAACCCAAGTTTAGGAACTGCAATACAAGAAACAGATGTAAAATTAGAAGCACCAGTTCCAAACCCTACATCTTGCAGAGATGGATATGCATTTCGCCAACATGTGGCATCTGCTAGAAGGAACAGAGGTGTCCCAATGATTCCTGAATTTGACCAATATCCAATTTTCTATTTCACAAACCACAATGCAATTCAAGGTCCGGGAGAAATTTTGTGCATGCCTGATCATTTTCAAAAATTAGATTTTGAATTAGAAGCTGCAATTGTAATTGGCAAAAAAGGTAGAAATATTAAAGCGGCAGATGCAGACCAATACATTGCAGGTTATATGATCATGAACGACATGAGTGCAAGAACACTTCAAATGGAAGAAATGTTGTTGAACCTAGGACCTGCAAAAGGCAAGGATTTCTCAACCGTAATTGGGCCATACTTTGTTACTCCAGACGAATTGGAAGCTTATAAAATACCTGCAAAAGCTGGTCATGTAGGAAACAGCTATAACCTAAACATGAAATGTTGGGTAAATGGTGTTTTGGTGAGTGAGGGCAGTGTAGGCGATATGGATTGGACCTTTGCAGAAATAGTAGAAAGATGTGCTTATGGAGTTGATATATTACCAGGGGATGTGATTGGTTCTGGAACAGTAGGAACAGGTTGTTTCTTAGAATTAAACGGAACAGGTTTATTAAACGATCCAAGCTTTAAACCACAATGGTTACAAGATGGAGATGTGGTAGAAATGGCCATTGAAGGATTAGGACATTTAACCAATACGATAAAAAAAGAAGCAACAGATTTTAGCCTTTTGGCTCTAAAAAAATAATTGGAAGGCGTTTTATTGCGCTTATCTTTCTAAAAAGCCTGCTAAATAATAGCGGGCTTTTTTTATGTCCTGTTTGGTTTTCAATGCGTTTTGCAAGCATCAAGTAAAAATGAAATATGAAAACCAAATTAATTATTGGGAGTGTGCTCACACTTCTTGCCGCATGTGGCTCATCGGCAGAAAAAACAAGCAAATTGCTTCAAGAAGAAGAAGACCAATTCAACAAAGCAATGAATGATTCATTGATGGTTGATGGGCCCACCTATTATATTACCCAACATCAAATTAGAGGGCGAACAAAAGACATCCAAAAATCAATATTGGTTCTAGAAAATTTCACCAAAAGCAAAAAGGGGTATATACAAAACTCTCAACTGCAAAGTAAAGCAATTAATAGCCAAGAAATTAGGTTTAGTAAAGACTCATTGGCCAAAATTACAGAATACCAAATGCAGGCAGAGCTAATACTTAAAATCCCTTATTTTCAATCGGATAGCGCATTACTAATTGCCTTGAACCAATTTGATTTTGTAGATTCAAGAACGATAACTAACGAAAGTGTTAAAGCCAATTATCTTGAAAATCTATTAAGCATTGAAAACAGCGAAAAACTCGAAAACGAAAGCAAATCATGGGAGAATAAAACCTCTAAAACTGCTTCTAATTATTTGGTTCAAACCGAAAGCACAAAAATTAATTTACAAGAAGCCAAGCAAGCAAAAATTGCAAATTTGAAACTGGAAGAAAATATTATTTATGCAACACTTTTAGTTAGCATTTATGAGCAGCCAAAGATAATGCGGGAGAATGTTTTTATACCAAGTGCAATTGAACCCTATGAACCCAATTTCTTTGAAAAAGCTGGTGCTAGCATAATTTCTGGATTAGAAATTTTTGAGACTATTGTTCTGTTAATTCTAAAAAACATGGTATGGGTTCTAGCTTTAATTTCAACAGTTTTTTTATACAAAAAATGGAAGAATAGACTATCCATTTTAAATTAATAATAATTAGAAAAAATGACAAAATTGTTCATTTACAAACCATAATAATGAGTAATTTGTTAATGATTATTAATAAGGCAAAATGAAGTTTAAGGAAAGGTCGGCAGAGCTGGAACTATTAGATGGAGAAGGCATTCCACAGGCCGACCTTTACCAAAATCTTAAAGAACTGGATACAATTAATACCTTATTAGGTGGCCATGCTGTTACCCTAAAAGGAGTTAAAACATTTGGTTTAAGAAAAGATAAAACATATACTATTTTAGAAATTGGATGTGGCGGTGGAGATAATTTAATGGCAATTGCCAAATGGGCAAGAAAGGAAAAACTACAATTGCAATTAATTGGAGTAGATTTAAAAAAAGACTGTATTTCTTATGCTAATGAACATTGCAAAGAATACCCAGAAATTAGTTTTATATGCTCTGATTACAGAGATTTAAAGAAAAACTCTAAGACATATGATCTTATTTTTAGTTCTTTATTTTGCCATCATTTTAGCAAAACAGATTTAAAAGAATTGATGCAGTTTAAGAAAGAGAAATCGGATTTGGGATATTTTATTAATGATTTGCATAGACATGCAATTGCATATTATAGTATTGCTTTTTTAACACAACTTTTCTCTAAAAGTTACTTGGTAAAGAACGATGCAAAGCTTTCAGTTTGGAGAGGTTTCAAAAGAAATGATTGGCAAGATTTATTGGTAAAAGAAAACAAAAATCAGTATAAAATAAAATGGGTTTGGGCATTTAGGTGGCTGGTACATTTTAAGAAATAAATATGTCTGAACCAAATGCAATTTACGATGCAGCCATAATTGGCGGGGGCTTGGGAGGATTAACTTTAGCTATTCAATTGGCCAAACAATCGAGGAAAGTTATACTATTTGAAAAAGAAAAATATCCATTCCATAAAGTTTGTGGGGAGTATATTTCTAATGAAAGTTGGGATTATTTAATAAGCTGCGGCATTCATTTGGATAAAATGAATTTGCCAAAAATTTCGAAGTTGGGAATTACAGCTAGCAATGGCTTTTATTTATCTCATAATTTAGACTTAGGAGGATTTGGAATTTCTAGGTTTACCATGGATAATCTTTTGGTAGAGGAAGCCAAAAAATTAGGCGTCGAGGTACATGAAAATTGCAAGGTATCTCAAGTTAATTTTTCTGCTAATTCGTTTGAAATACAAAGTAGTATTGGCATAACTAAAAGTTATTATGCATTTGGTTCTTTTGGCAAAAAAAGCAATTTAGATATTCAGCTCAATAGAGATTTTACTAAGGAGAAAAAGCGTGGTTCTTCTAATTTTATTGCAGTAAAATATCATATCAAAAAAACCTTCAATAGTGAGTTAATTGAGCTGCATAATTTTAAAGATGGTTATTGTGGCATCTCACAAATAGACGAGGATAAATTGTGTTTGTGTTATTTAACAAGTGAGCAAAATTTAAAAAATCACAACAACAATATCAAAGAAATGGAAGCAGAGGTTTTAGGCAAAAATCCTTATCTCAAAAAAATATTTACTGAGGCTACATTCTTATATGGGCAGCCATTAACCATTTCTCAAATTCGGTTTGAACCAAAATCGCAGTTAGAAAATCATTTGGTATTATTGGGAGATGCGGCAGGATTGATTGCACCCTTGTGTGGCAATGGAATGAGCATGGCAATGAGGGCATCGAGTATAATTGCCAAAATTCTTCCTAAAGATTTAGAAAGTGAAAAGGATAGGCTCATTTTTGAAAAGGAATACCAGAAAATATGGAAAGAAAACTTTATTCTGCGTTTAAGCATCGGAAGGATTTTTCAAAGGCTTTTTGGTTCAGACCGAATTACTTTTTGGGCATTGAAATTATTGAAGCAATTCCCTACATTATTGAGTAATTTAATTGGATTAACGCATGGTAAAAAATTCTAAACAATCGCTAGATTTTCTTGTTTTAAAAGCAAGTGGAAAGAAAACAGATTATGGAAATTAAAATAAGTTTGGAGGATATAGCAGCCTTTGAAAAACAGGATCGCACTAATTTAATAAATGGCTTATCGGGGTACAAATCTGCTCACTTAATAGGAACTCAAGACAAGCATGGAGCAAGCAATTTGGCTATTTTTTCATCGGTAGTACATATTGGAGCTAATCCACCACTTATGGGATTTATACAAAGACCTATTGAGGTAGAAAGGCATACCTATGAAAACATAAAGGAAACAGGATATTATACTATCAATCATGTTCCATTGGAGTATTATAAAGCCGCACACCAAACATCTGCTAGGTTTAATAAAGAACAAAGTGAATTTGATGCTTGCGGTTTTACACCCTTTTATTCACCCAAGCATTTAGCACCATATGTAGGGGAAAGTCCAATAAAAATTGGATTAGAACTAAAGGAGGAAATAAAAATTACGAGTAATAACACCATATTGATAGTGGGTGAAATCAAGGAATTATTTCTTGATCCTAGCTTTATTCTAGAAAATGGAATGATAGATTTAGGACTAGCAAGAACTATTTTGGTTCACGGATTAGAAACATATTATAAAGCAGAAAAAATTGGAGCCTTGCCTTATGCCAAACCCAACCTTAATATTTTGCAAAACAAATAACATCAACCAGAGGAGTATTTGTCGGAACTTGGTAATAAAAATATATTCTAAGCTAAAAATAGCAAAAAAATAACTTAGAAGAGTAATTTTTGAAACAATTACAAGTTAAGGGAGTTCTAATTATCTAAACATGAAACCAAATCACTCCATTTTGTTGTTTTTTTTATTGCTTGGTATTAGTTGCCAATCGCAACCAGAAAAAAGGGAACAAAATGAAATTAAGAAAACCACTATGACCGAAACCCAAAGAGAAGGATTAGATTCTATTATTTTAGGCGCTGGATGTTTCTGGTGTGTTGAAGCTGTTTATCAGCAAATTGATGGAGTTGAGCAAGTAATTTCTGGCTATAGTGGCGGATATATAAAAAACCCACCATACCGCGAAGTTTGTGAAGGCACCACTGGCCATGCAGAAGTTTGCAAAATTATTTTTGACCCAAAGAAAGTGAGTTTAGAAACTCTGCTATCGGTTTTTTGGCAAACACATAATCCTACAACCATTAATCAGCAAGGCAATGATATTGGAACACAGTATCGCTCGGCAATATTTTATTTTGATGAAAATCAAAAGGCTATTGCAGAAAAATATAAAAAAGAATTGAGTGAAAGTGGAGCTTTTGCAAATCCAATTGTTACTGAAGTAACAGCCTATACCAATTTTTATGCGGCAGAGGATTATCACCAAGACTACTACAACCAGAATGGTTCGCAGCCATATTGCCAATTTGTAATAGCACCAAAACTCGAGAAATTTGAGAAAGTATTTGGGGATAAATTGAGAAAAAAATAAGAGCGATACCTAATTCCCAGTAGCTTCATATTTCTATAAACTTAGTTTGGTTCAAACCGAAAAAACAAGAAGCTTTGAATTGGAGCAGAAAAACTATTTTTTTGCACTATGATTCAACGCATCCAATCTGTATTTTTAGGCATAATAGTTTTAATAGTTGCCACATTATGTTCAATATCTGTTTTGCATTTGGTGTATGTTACCCCAGAAACCAAAACAAGTGAATATGTTTTGAACCTATTTTATTTTAATAAATTAGAAAACGGCATCTTATTGGAAAGCCATTTGCAAATAGGTTTGATCCTAATTGCCTCGATAGTAATTGGTTTGAGCATATATATTTTAATGAACTTTAAAAACAGGGTTCGTCAGATGATGTTTACCCAGATAAATATGGTGGCAATTATTGCCCTTATTGCGGCTTTTGCGGTAAAAGCATATTTCTTTATTCCTGATTTTAGCTCAGAAAAAATGATGATGTCGTCTATAATTGGCATTGCCCTAATGATGTTTATGGCTTACCTAAATGTTCGTGTTTTCTTCCTTATTAAGAAAGATGAAGATTTGGTAAAAAGTGCAGATAGAATTCGTTAGATTTTATTCATTTTAGTTTGGTTCAAACCGCCCCTTTTCCTATTTCTAGGATAAATTTTTGATTTCTGGCCAAATTTCAATTCCAAAGGCTGCCTTTTCCCTTTTTCTTGCATTTCTATTACTATATTCGCAGTCACATATGGCACAAAAACCTAGTATTCCGCAAGGCACGCGCGACTTCAGTCCAATAATGGTTCAGCGCAGAAAATATATCCTAAACACTATTGAAGGAGTATTTAAAAAATATGGATTTATGCCACTAGAAACTCCAACAATGGAAAACCTCACCACACTTACTGGAAAGTATGGCGATGAAGGAGACCAATTGTTGTATAAAATCATTAACTCAGGTGATTATTTAAAAAAGTTGGTTGAATACCAAGACAAGGCATTTGGCCATGAAGAAATTGATAGAACTTTTTTGCCCTCCTTTGACGGAAAAATATCTAATTTAGACTATAAAAAAGCACTTCCATGGATTGCAGAAAAAGGCTTGAGATATGATTTAACTGTTCCTTTTGCGCGTTATGTTTCCATGAATAGAAACGAAATTACCTTACCCTTTAAACGTTACCAAATGCAGCCAGTTTGGAGAGCAGATAAGCCTCAGAAAGGTCGTTACAGGGAGTTTTGGCAATGTGATGCAGATATTATAGGAAGCACTAGTTTATTGAATGAAGCCGAACTATTAAAAATTTACGATGAAGTTTTTACACTGCTTAATTTGCCTGTTGTTATTAAAGTTAATAACCGCAAATTATTAAGTGCATTGGCCACCCTAATAAATGCTCCAGAAAGTTTTATGGCAATTACCATGGCCATAGATAAATTAGATAAAATTGGAGAAGCAGGTGTAAAAATAGAATTAGAAAAATGCGGTTTGAACCAAACTCAGATTGACCAAATTATTAGCTTTCTGCAAATAAGCAATTCGAGTTTACCATTGAACGACTTAGAAGAGTTATTTGCAGGTGTGGAAGAAGGAAAAATTGGGGTACAAGAATTAAAAACTACCTTTTCATTTTTAGGAATATTACACCCATTAAATCCAATAAAATTAGATGTTACCTTGGCACGAGGCTTAAGCTATTATACTGGCGCAATTGTGGAGGTACAGGCATACAGTGGTAGTTTGAAATCGAGTATTGGTGGCGGTGGCAGATATGATAACCTAACTGGTATTTTTGGCTTACCAGGAATCTCTGGAGTTGGGATTTCTTTTGGCTTGGATAGAATTGCTGATGTATTAGATGAATTGGAATTGTTTCCAAATAATTTAACAGCATGCGAAACAAAAATTTTATTCTGCTATTTTGATGAAGAGAGCCAGATTAAAGCAATAGAACTGTGTGCAAAAGTAAGAAACAATGGTGTTGCCGCAGAAGTATATCCAGACCTTACTAAAAAAATTGGCAAGCAATTAGACTATGCTAATAAATTAAAAATTACCTATGCCTGCATCATTGGCTCTAATGAAATTGCAAGCAATAAATATGTTGTAAAAAACCTAAATTCAGGTGAACAAAAAGAAATGAGTCCTATTGAATTAACCCAAATAAATTAAGTGATGGAAAATTATTTTGAAATAGTAAATGAACTAAGTTACCAAGATATTGAATCGATTATTCGCTACGATAGAAAATTAAAACTTTCTGACGATACAAAAATTAGAATAGCAAATTGTAGAAATTACCTTGATAAAAAAATGGCCAAAGGTGGCGATCCAATTTATGGAATTAACACCGGATTTGGTTCACTCTGCAATACTGTAATTTCCAACGATGAGCTTAGTACTTTGCAAGAAAACTTATTGCTATCTCATGCATGTGGTGCAGGCGAATTGGTAGATATTGACATTATTCGTTTGATGCTATTGCTAAAAATTCAATCCTTGAGTTTTGGTCATAGTGGAGTGGCAGTAGAAACAGTAAATAGACTAATTGATTTTTTCAATGAAGAAATTTATCCTGTAGTATACGACCAAGGTTCTTTGGGGGCGAGTGGAGATTTGGCTCCATTGGCGCATTTATCTTTACCCTTAATTGGCGAAGGTGAAGTTTGGGTTGCAACCGAAGGAGGCTTTGAAAGAAAATCGAGCAAGGAGATTTTAGAAAAAATGGGTTGGAAAGCTCTAACCTTACAATCGAAAGAAGGATTGGCTTTAATAAATGGTACACAATTTATGGCTTCTTACGGATTGTATGTTTGGATCAAAACAGAACATATTATTAATTGGAGCACTTTTATTGCTGCCACCTCATTGGATGCATTTGATGGAAGAATTGAACCATTTCATCCAGCATTGCATCAATTAAGACCACATGGAGGACAAGTTGTTATTTCTAAAATGATTCGTCATTTTTTAAAGGATAGTCAGATTGCCATGGCTCCTAAAAAGCAGGTACAGGACCCCTATTCTTTTAGATGCATACCACAAGTTTTGGGAGCATCTCATGATGCATTTACTTATTTTAAAATGGTTATGCTGATGGAGATAAATTCTGTAACTGATAATCCAAATATTTTCCCTGAAATGGATACTATAATTTCTGGTGGTAATTTTCATGGGCAGCCCTTAGCATTAGCCTTTGATTTTTTAGCAATTGCATTGGCAGAAATTGGAAATATTTCTGAGAGAAGAACATTTCAATTGATATCTGGACAAAGAAATTTACCTGCATTTCTAACAGAAAAACCGGGTTTAAATTCTGGCTTTATGATTCCTCAATATACTGCAGCAAGTATTGTTAGTCAGAACAAACAATTGTGTACACCAGCAAGTGTAGATAGTATTGTTAGCAGTAATGGACAAGAAGACCATGTAAGTATGGGAGCTAATGCAGCAACTAAATTATTACGTGTTTGCCAGAATGTGGAAACCATTATAGCCATTGAATATATGAATGCTGCGCAGGCTTTGGAATTTAGAAGGCCACTTAAAAGTTCAAATACGGTAGAAGAAATTTTAGAAAAATACCGAGCTATTGTACCTAGGCTTGAGAATGACAGGTATTTATATGAAGACATCCAAAAAACGATTTCATTTATTGGAGAAATTGAATTACCTACCCTTATTGATACTTTAGAAGAATTAAATAATTAAGAATGGAACTATTGCAAAATAAAGACATCAAGGACCTGATTGAAATGGCAATTAGGGAAGATGTGGGCCCGGGAGATCATACTTCGTTGGCGTGTATACCAACAGATAAATTAGGGAGAGCCTATTGTGTTGCCAAACAAGATGGAATCATTGCAGGAATTGAACTGGCCAATTATATTTTTAAGAGGGTAGATTCCAAACTGGTTTATACCCCATTAAAAAAAGATGGGGATTTGGTTCAAAACGGAGATCATATTTTTACCATTGAAGGTTCTGATATTAGCATTTTAACCGCAGAAAGGTTGGTATTAAACTTTATGCAACGTTTAAGTGGAATTGCCACTCAAAGCCATCAAATAAGTGAGTTGTTAAAAGATTACCATACCACCATTTTAGATACAAGAAAAACAACCCCTGGAATGCGCTTATTAGAAAAATGGGCTGTAAAACTAGGTGGTTGCAGTAACCATAGAATGGGCTTATACGATATGGTGATGATAAAAGACAACCATATAGATTTTGCAGGAGGAATAAAGCAGGCCATTGAAAAAACAAAAAATTACCTGCATTTTAAAGGACTAAACATTCCGATTGAAATAGAAACTAGAACTTTAGATGAAGTTCAACAGGTTTTAGATATTGGTGGAGTAAACCGAATAATGCTAGATAATTTTAAGCCAGAATTATTAGAAAAGGCTATTGCGTTGATAGATAAACGCTTTGAAACTGAGGCAAGTGGGGGAATAACGATGGAAACAATAAAAGAATTTGCGGCAACAGGGGTAGATTTTATTTCTGTTGGAGCCCTTACGCATTCCTCAAAAAGTTTAGATTTAAGTTTAAGAGTAGGTTAGGTGTTGCATTTTTTACAAGAATTAAATTAAGAAAAAATTTTGAAATCTGAAATAATTAACCAAATTTGTTTCTTTAAACAAAATCCAAAAACAATGAAAAACATATTCAAAAGTTCATTAGCTGTTCTTATTGGTTTATCTTTAACTCTAACTGCTTGTAAAAAAAGTGAAAGCACTAGTACAGAGAATAATGGTAACAATAATGGAACAGTTACTATTCCTGAAGTACAAAATTCTACTTTTATCTATTTTGGTGGTACCTGGTGTGGACCATGTGGCGCTTATGGCAAACCTGCTAAAGAGCAGATTCATGCTGCCATGGGTTCTAAGTGTAACATAATTTCTTGCCAAGTAGGTAATGATCCAATGACCAATGCTGATGCAACTGCTTTAATGGGATTATTTAATCCATCTGGTGTACCTGCTATGTATATTGGTGCTAATGATGCTCCTTTTGTTGCTATGATTGGTGGAAGTTCTGCAACAGGTACAACTGCTATCAATACTATCAATACACAAATTGTTAAAAAACCAGTTGTAAACGCTGTATTGTCTATTAAAGAAACTGATGGATTAATTAACGTTACTGCAGAAGGAAAATTCTTCGCAGATGCTACTGGTGAATACTATATCGCTGGTTACTTGTTAGAAGATAAATTGAGCTATGCTCAAGCTTCAGATGCTAGTACTGAAAAGAATATTCACTATAGTGTATTGCGCACTAAATTTGGCACCGCAACTACTGGTGAATTATTTACAACTGATCCTAAAAAGGATGAAACCTTTAAGAAAGAATTAAACTTCTTTGCTCAGTCTACATATGTTAAAGAAAATTTATCAGTTGTAGTTGTAATTTGGAAGAAAACTTCTACTGGTTTAGTAGTTAGTAACAGTAATGTTATTCGTTTGAAATAATATTTAATATCTAATTATAAAAAAAAGACCGACACTAAAATGTCGGTCTTTTTTTTATGTTTGAACCAAGCATGTGGAAAGCATATATAAACGGCTTTAAGTTATTTCTTAAATTAGAGAAATCGCTTTCGGGAAATTCGGTGGAGGCTTATGAAAGAGATGTTTCACAGCTAGTTCAATTTCTCCAACTCAGTGAACTTAAACTAGAGGCTACCCAAGTAAAATTAAGTCATTTACGTTTGTTCTTGGTTTATCTAAATAAACTAGGTTTAGTGGCAAGCAGCCAGGCTAGAATAATATCAGGTATCAAAGCATTCTACAAATACCTTTTGCTAGAAGATGAGATAAAACAAAGTCCTGCCGAGCTTTTGGAAGCACCTAAACTTAGCAGGAAATTACCCGATGTATTGGATTTGCATGAGATAGATGCCATGGTTGCGGCTATCGATCAAACCAAGGCAGAAGCAATAAGAAACAAAGCAATTATTGAAACCATGTTTGCTTGTGGTTTGCGTGTAAGTGAAGCAACAAACCTTCAAATTTCTAATATCTCCTGGGAAGAGATGTATGTAAAAGTTTTTGGTAAAGGCAACAAAGAACGCTTGGTTCCTATAAGCCTTTCTGCACTTAAATTAATTACACTTTATTTAGAATCCACACGCAAACACCAAATGCCCAAAGCAGGTTGCAACGATATCCTTTTCCTAAACAGAAATGGCGGAAAATTAAGTCGGGTTATGATATTTTATATTCTAAAAGATCTTGCTAAAGCAGCCGGAATTACCAAGAATATTAGTCCGCATACTTTGCGACATTCCTTTGCCACCTGCTTGGTAGAAGCTGGAGCAGATTTAAGAGCAGTGCAACAAATGCTCGGCCACGAGAGCATCACAACTACAGAAATATATACTCATCTCGATCGTGAATATTTAAGAGATGTGGTAACGCAATTTCATCCAAGAAGTAAAAATAATTAAGGAGCTCTAAGAAGTTTTCTTGTAATTAAACATGGCGAGCGTATTTAAAACAATTGCAAAAATTGCCATTACACCAATTTGTGGAAGAATATCACTAATACCACTTCCTTTTAAAACAACCATTCTCATCACACGTATTAAATAGCTAACTGGGTTAAATCTAGAAACTACCTGCGCCCAATTTGGCATGCTTTCTATGCTGGTAAATAAACCACCTAACAGAATAAAAACCATCATAAAAAAGAACATTATAAACATGGCCTGTTGTTGGGTTTCGCAAAAAGTTGAAACCAATAAACCAAAGCCCAAAATTGCTGGCAAATAGGCAAACAAAAAGGCATACATCACCCAAAGCTGACCAACAGGAACAATGCCATAAATAAAATAGGAAACCAATAAACCAATGGTGAAAACTACATTTCCTAAAACCCAAAACGGAATAAGTTTACCTAAAATAAAATGGTACTTTTTTATGGGTGTAACATTAATTTGTTCAATGGTACCAACTTCTTTTTCTTTAACAATGTTTAAGGCAGATAAAAAGCCGGCCACCATGGTAACTAATATTGCCAAAATACCTGGCACCATAAAAAATCTATAGTTTAAAGATGGGTTGAACCAATTTGAATAAGTAATGGAAATATTTGGAGTAATAGGGATTTTAGAACCTTGAACCCATTGCATTAAAACCTGTTCGTTATAATCTCTTAGAATTGAACTTAAATAAGAAGCGCCGAGACCTGCCTTTACTCCATTGATGGCATTAACAGCCACAAATACTTTTTGATTTCCTTCTTTAATGAGATTGCGTTCAAAATTTGCGGGTATTTCAAGTATTAAATCTGCTTGATCCGATTCAATTTTTGGCATTGCTTGGTTAAAGGTTTGGGCGGTTTGAACCAAACGAAAATATCCGGAAGCAATAACCTTGTTAACCATTTGGTGGGAATATTCGGAATGGTCGTTATCAACTACAGAAAGGTTAATGTTCTTAACCTCATAATTGGCAGCCAAAGGCATGATAATTAATTGCATGAAAGGCATCACCAAAATCATAGCAAGAATAGATTTGTTTCTAAAAATTTGCTTGAACTCTTTTTCTAATAGAAATCTTACTGTTCTCATGCTAACCTAATTTTAAAGTTCTTAATACTGATGCCTAAAATTACTAAAGTGATAGCAACTAATATAGAGGCTTCTTTCCAAATAGCAGAAAATCCCAAGCCCTTAATCATTATAGCTTTTACCATAATATAATACCATTTTGCAGGAATAATATTGGAAATAATCTGCAATGGAAAGGGCATATTTTCTATAGGAAACATAAAGCCACTAAACAATAAAGCCGGCAATAACATTCCCATCAAAGAAATCAACATAGCTACCTGCTGGGAGTCGGTTCGAACAGAAATTAAAATACCGATAGAAAGACAAGTGATGATAAAAAGAGTACTCACAGCGTATAGCAATAAGATATTTCCGGTTATGGGTAAATCTAAAACAAAAACACTTAACAAAAGGATAGATGTTACGTTAATTAAGGATAAAATTAAATACGGAAAAGCCTTTGAAATAATGACCATCAAAGGTTTAAAAGGCGAAACCAATAATACTTCCATGGTGCCAGTTTCTTTTTCTCTTACTATGGAAACAGCTGTCATCATTACACAAATGAGCATGAGCACCATTGCCATTACACCCGGAACAAAATTAGGAGCACCCTTTAATTGCGGATTGTATAACATACGCAACTGAGGAATTATTTGAATGGGTTTTGGACCACCAGGAAAATTTCGCATTTGAAAATCCAAAACAATACTACTGATATAATTGGTTAAAGTGGTTGCTGTATTTGGGTCGGAAGCATCATTGATTAACTGAAGGGAAGCGGCATTGTTTTGCAATAAATCCTCCCTAAAATTTGCAGGAATAACTAATGCAACTCTAATTTTACCCTCTTTGAAAACCTTTTCTACCTGGTTAAAATCTGCAACTATATTTTCAGTTTCAAAATACTGACTGGCTTCAATTTCTCTTATTAATTGTTTGGAAGATTCATCGTGTGCTTGGTCTACAATTAGGATGCGAGAATTCTTAACCTCATTGGTTAAAGCAAAACCAAAAATGAGGATTTGAACCACAGGCATTCCAAAAAGAATGAACAAGGTTTTTCTGTCTCGCAACACATGGAAAAACTCCTTCCTTACAAACGACATAAACTGTTTCATTTCTTATTCCTTTCTTTTTGCACCACGTGCCAATTGATAAAATACATCGTCCATACTTGGTGCAGCAAATTGTTCTTTTAGTTTAGAAGGTGTATCCATTGCTTCTATTTTTCCATCTACCATTATTGAAATACGGTCGCAATATTCTGCCTCATCCATATAATGTGTGGTTACAAAAATGGTGACACCTTTATCTGCAGCAGCATAAATTAAATCCCAAAATTGCCTGCGTGTTAAAGGGTCTACACCACCAGTTGGTTCATCCAGAAAAACTATTTTAGGCTCATGCATAACTGCAACAGAAAAGGATAATTTTTGTCGCCAACCCAAAGGCAAAGAAGAAACTAATTTTTTTGCTTCAGATTCCAATCCCAATTGATGAATAAGCATTTCACTTTTCTCTTTTAGCTGTTGCTTGGATAAGCCATAAATGCCACCAAAAAACCGAATGTTTTCTAAGATGCTTAAGTCTTCGTATAAAGAGAAACGCTGACTCATATAGCCAATATTCTTTTTAATTTCTTCTGTTTGGGTATATACATCAAAACCCGCAATGCTGGCTGTTCCAGAGGAAGGAATAGACAAGCCACATAACATGCGCATAGCAGTGGTTTTACCAGCACCATTTGCACCTAAGAAACCAAAAATCTCCCCTTTGCTAACCGAAAATGTGATGGCATTGGTGGCAATAAAATCGCCAAATTTTTTGGTGAGTTTATCTGTTTGAATTACTGTTTCTTTCATGCCTATTTTAAAAATCTGATAAAACAATCTTCAATAGTTGCTTCTATAGAAGAATAGAATTGCAACTCCAAATTATTTTCATTTAAATAGTTTTTCATATCTATTTCAGATAATGGAAACTCTTTATAAATCACATGAGCAAATTCGCCAAAGGTATAGCAAGCGCTAACTTCTTTTTGCTGTTGCAAGGCTTGGATCAAACCGAACATATTATTTGCTTTTACTGCATAAATGGGCGAAGGGAATGCAGCTGTGATAGCTTGTGGAGTGTTAATAGAAAGAATTTTACCCTCTTGAATTAAGGCAATTCTATCGCACATACTGGCTTCGTCCATATAAGGAGTTGAAACTAAAATGGTGATGCCTTGGTCTTTCAAGCGCTTTAACATTTGCCAAAATTCTTTTCTAGAAACTGGATCTACACCTGTTGTAGGTTCATCCAAAAACAATACATCTGGTTTATGAATTAAAGCACAACACAAAGCCAATTTTTGTTTCATTCCTCCTGATAATTTCCCAGCACGACGGTCTTTAAAAGGCTCGAGTTGCACGTAGATATCACGAATTAAATCGTAATTTTCATCCACAGTGGTTCCAAATACTGTGGCAAAAAAATTCAGGTTTTCGAGCACAGTTAAATCTGGATACAATGAGAATTTGCCGGGCATATAGCCAACTTTTTTACGGATGGTTTTATAATCCGTTACCACATCTAAACCTAGCACAGTTGCGTTACCACCATCTGGCAATAACAAGGTGGTAAGCATTCTAAAAATGCTTGTCTTCCCAGCACCATCAGGACCAATTAATCCAAACAGCTCGCCTTTTGCTACCTCAAAAGAAATATCGTCAACTGCCACTGTGGCCTCTTTGCCGTATGTTTTCTTGAGATTTATTGCACTTATAGCCCACATCACTAAAAGGTTAATTCGCCATACATTCCCAATTTAAGCAAACCATCGTTCTTAACTTTTACTTTGATGGCATAAACTAAATTGGCACGCTCATCTTTTGTTTGAATGGTCTTTGGAGTAAATTCTGCTTTGTTACTTATCCATTCAATAACACCTTCGTATTCGCGGTAAGTGTCTTTAGATTCATCAACAAATACCTTCACTTTCTGACCCAATTTACAAGCAGCAAATTGATCACCGGTGATATAAGCACGTAAGATTAAACCATCCATATTGGCAATTTTATACAAAGGTTTTCCTGGAGAAGCCATTTCATTCACTTCAGCATATTTGCCTAAAACTGTTCCATTAATTGGGTTTATAATTTGGCATTTTTGCAATTGATCTTCTAGCTGTTGTATTTGAACAAATAAAGGTTGTGCTTCTTTATTTATACCTTGAGAAGTAATGCCTAAAGAAGATTGCAAAGCAGTTAATTGCTTTTTCACAATTGCAGTTTGAGAATTGGCATCATCTAGTTGTTTTTGAGTAGCAGCATCTTTTGCAAACAAATTTTCGATACGCTTTTGTTCGCGTTCCATTTGTTTCACTTGTTCTTGTAAAGAAGCCATTTGAGCAGCCACATCAGGCTTTCTGCTGAGTACAGCTTCCGCTTGAGCAACTAGTTGTTGTTTTCTTAAGTATAGTTGCAAGCTATCTATATAACCCAAAACCTGACCTTCCTTTAAAACATCTCCTTCCTCTATTGCAAATGCATTTAAAGTACCAGAAGCTTCAGCAGAAACAATGGTTTCCACCGCCTCAAAAGTACCCGAAGCATCAAAATTATTTTTCTTGCCTTTGCAAGCTGCCAATACTAGAATGGCTGAAATTATTAAGATTGTATTTTTCATATCTGATAGATTAATTTCCTTTAGTAGTTTGTTGGTTGTATTGAGTCATTAATAATTGAATCTGGTGTGTGATTTTATTTTGAGCAGCAAGGTCGGCAGCGTTAACTTCTCTTATGTAATCGCTGGCTTGAATTACGCCATTCTCTAGTTGAACTTTAGAATTTTCTTTTACACTCGTTCTCAATTTCAGTATTTCTTCATCGCTTAAAATTAGCTTCTGCCATTTCTCCATTTCCTCATTTTGTTGTTCAATTGCAAATTGCGTATTGAATAAAAAAGTCTCCTGTTGAACATCCACTTGCTTTTGGTTCAAACCGATTATTTTCTTTTCTTTTGACAAGGTATATAAGCCTGAGAAATTCCAGTTTAAACGCAAACCACCAATATAGTACCACTCAAAATTATTGCTCAACATGTTTAAAGCTGGTCGGCCATAACCACCTTGCGCAAACAAATTTAGCTTGGGCATATTTTTAGCATTTAGCAAACCCATTTGTGCTTTGTACAAATCTCTTTGCGACTGAAACAAGGAAAGTTCTGGGCGATTAATTTCTTTTGCAGGTACAATAAAATCGGGCTTTTGCAGCTTTTGTGTTTCGGGAAGAGATTGGTTAATAAACATACCCAACATATGTAAATAAGATTTTTTTGCCGCCATTAATTCAATGGTTTTTTGCTCTGTTTTTAATAACTCTGCTTGCAAAATATCTTGGTTACTTTTAAGCGCTGCACCGTATTTTACAGTAGCGGTTACTCTATCTAAACCCGCTTTTATATCGCTTTTATAAATTTCGGTTTGAACCAATTGTTCTTCAATAATTAAGACACCAAAAAACAATTGATTCACACGCTCTTTGATGTTGTGTAAATCAACAGCCAATTTCTTTTCCTCCATTGCAGAACTTGCTTTTATCAAATCCTTTTGATTTCTAACCATTCCACCATCATAAATTGCTTGGTTCAAATCTCCATAAATGCGGTATTGATCTTTGCTTAAGGATGGAATTGAATTGCCCAAAATTGGAATAGGAATGCGAGTTACTTCAGATTGGTAAGTAGCCTGACCCAAAACTTGAAATTGAGGGAAATAGCCTTTTGTAGCATTATCGATAGAATAATTTAGCGATTGAGAAATGAGTTCTCTTTGCTTTACCAAAGGATAATTTTCTTGTGCTTTTTGTTGGCAGTATTCCAATTTAAGCGGTTCCAAATTTTGCCCACTTACTAACTGAAAAAAGAATGCAAAAAGAGCAAACGAAAGAAGTTGTTTGGAATGAATTTTTAAAAATAGTTTCATAAAAATATAGTTAAGAAATTGCGATTTCGGAGTTTAACATTAAGCCAATCCATTGAGGCACCAACTTTATTCTTTCCTTCAAAAGTTTATCGTATTGCTCTTGGTTAGTACCACTAATTTGCTTGAGCATTGGAGCCGCCACAAAAGGAAATACTGTTAAGGAAACAATATTCATAAAGAAATGAAAAGGGTTGATTTTATTGGGAGTTCTAGCCTTTAGAATTTTAAAAAAATAGGATTTAGAAAGTGATTCTTTAATCCCTAAATTTCCTTCCAAGCGTTTTGGGTTGCTACGCATTTCACTTAAAATAAAAATTGGCAAATCAGGTTGAGAACGGAAAAGCTCATAATAATGAGTCACTAAATCCTCTAACAATTGTTCAATGGTTTTTCCTTCTTGGTTTAGGATAATTTTTAACCCAGAAATAAATTCTTGCATGCAATCCATCATTACCAACTCAAACAATTTCTCTTTACTTCTAAAATAGTAATTGAGTAGAGCCAAGTTTATTCCAGCTTCCTCGGCAATATCGCGGGTACGAGTTGCAGAAAACCCCTTTTGCATAAACACTTTTCTGGCTGCATTTTTAATTTTCTCCTCTGTAGAAAAAATTTGCTCCAATGAATCCGTTGCTTTTTCCAATTTTTTAAAACTTTCGGGCACAAAGGAAAGTTCATTTTTTTAATTAAACAAATATTTTAATCATATGATTAAATCTTTTGCTTAAGTCAATAATATTTAGGGTTCTTTTAGACTTCAATTTTCTTTTGAAGGATTAATAAACAAATATTTTAAATTGCAGGCATGAACCAAATCCTATGGATAGCATTGGGGGGAGCAATTGGAGCAGTATTGAGATATCTTGTAGTTTTAGGAGTTAATACCCTATCGCCAACAGATTTTCCATGGGCTACCTTGCTTGTTAATATACTCGGCAGTTTTGCTATTGGGGCGCTAATTGCTAATTATTCGGTTCATCCCTCCTTCTCTAGTTTTTTACGTCCCTTTTTGGTAATTGGTATCTTAGGTGGCTTCACCACGTTTTCAACTTTTTCATTAGAAGCTTTCGTTTTGATCCAAAAGCAAGAATTGTTTAAAGCTGGTTCCTATATTTTGATGAGTTTTATTTTGGGTATTACCGCAGCCTTTGTTGGGTTCAAACTATTTGAAGCATGAAAGGTACCGTTGTAAAATCTACTGGAAGCTGGTATCTGGTAAAAACAGAATCTGAAAAAGTGATTCCTTGTCGCTTAAAAGGTAAGTTTCGTTTAAAGGGAATTAAGCATACCAACCCTGTTACTGTTGGCGATAAAGTAGAATTTGAAATGGAGCCTGAATCCGAAAATGGAGTTATCCATTCCATCCAGGACAGGAAAAATTATATCATCCGTAAGGCCAATAATCTTTCTAAGCAAACACATATTATCGCCAGCAATTTGGATCAAACCTTATTAATTGCAACATTGGCTTACCCCAGAACTTCACTGGGTTTTATGGACCGTTTTATTATTACATCAGAAGCTTACCACATTCCAACCATTCTTGTTTTTAACAAATCTGATTTAATGAAAGGTGAAGCAGAATTTGCCGTGGATGAAACCATAAAACTATACGAAGGAATTGGTTATAAATGTCTTAAAACATCTACTGTAAGTGGAGAAGGAATTGAAGATTTAAAGCTCTTGCTAAAAGATAAAGTATCCTTACTAAGCGGGCATTCTGGCGTTGGAAAATCCACTTTACTCAACCATATTGAACCCGATTTAGAAATAAAAACAAAAGCCATTTCTACCTATTCTTTAAAAGGCCAACACACCACCACTTTTGCAGAAATGCATCCATTAAGTTTTGGAGGAAGCATTATTGATACACCGGGAATTCGCGAATTTGGTTTAGTAGATTTCGACAATGCAGAAGTGAGTCATTATTTTAAAGAAATGCAACCACTAATTGGCCAGTGCAAATACAATAATTGCCAGCATGTAAACGAACCAGGTTGCGCCATACAAAAGGCCGTTAGCGAAGGAAGAATTAGCGAAGAAAGATTTAGCAGTTACCTTAGCATCATCAGCAACGTAGATATTTACGAATAAAATCTATCCAATTTTGGTTCAAACCGTAAACTAAAAAACATTCTATGAGAGCCCTTATACAACGTGTTTCAGAAGCCTCGGTAAAAGTAAATGGGCAAGTAATTGGTTTGATCCAAACGGGTTTACTAGTATTGGTAGGAATTGAAGATAACGATGGAAGCGAAGACATTCAGTGGCTATCGAATAAGATTTGCAACCTCAGAATTTTTGGCGATGAAAATGGTTTGATGAATAAAAGTTTGAAGGATGTGGATGGCGAACTTTTAGTAATTAGCCAATTTACATTGCACGCAGATACAAAAAAAGGAAACCGCCCCTCCTATATTAAGGCGGCCAAACCAGAAATTGCCATACCTCTTTATGAGCAATTTAAACTACAACTAAAAGCAGACTTAGGCAAACCCATTGCATGCGGAGAATTTGGTGCCGACATGAAAGTAGCCTTAGTAAATGATGGTCCGGTAACAATTTGGTTAGATACAAAAAACAAATCATGAGCATAACATTAGAAGAAGCCCAAAAACAAGTAGACAATTGGATAAGCAACATTGGTGTTAGATACTTTAATGAACTAACCAATACCGCAATTCTCATGGAAGAAGTAGGTGAAGTGGCAAGAATTATGTCGCGTAAATATGGCGAACAATCTTTTAAAAAATCAGACGAGGCGGTTGACCTAGGAGATGAAATGGCGGATGTACTTTGGGTATTAATTTGCTTAGCCAACCAAACGGGAGTAAACCTAACAGAAGCCTTTGAAAAAAACATGGCCAAGAAAACCAATCGAGATGCCACAAGACATCAGGAAAACGAAAAGTTGAAATGATTGGGTTTACTCCACCCAAACTTTCCTCTGCAATATTCCTTCTGCACTATTAAGTTGTAGGAAGTAAATACCAGCAGGCCAATTGGCAACTTGTAATTCTCCTCCAAAATCCTTTTCACTATAAATCAACTCACCACTTAGGTTGTATACACTTAATTCAATTCCACCCTTAGTTGGATATTGTACAAACAAACGATCTGTAGCAGGTTGCGGGTAAATATTTAACTGCGGCTTCAATTGTTCTAATAAACTACTGCTAGGATTATTCTGTCCTTCGGTACCCGTAAGCGGAAATTTACCCGGCTCATCCTCGTAACCCAATTTAATAATATTTAACTCTGTTCCATCCGCATTTAAATTAACCAAAATCCACAAATAAATGGTCTCCTTTGTGGCAGGAAAAATAACTCGTGCACCCAAATAATTATTCCCAGTTCCTTTTAATTTATTATCGAAGGTAAGGTTGTTATTATGGATAAAAATTGGGCTTCGTGCGTAATTGCTCATGGTTGAAAAATCCGCATTGTTATACAATCGGGTTGGGGTATAATTTCCGCCTCCAATTGGTTCTGCGAGTAAAGAACTATTATATTCTGATGTAATTTTTCCTGTAATTGATATAGAACCTGGAATGGCAAAGTAATTAAAGGTAAATAAAGGTGCTGCCAATGGACCAAAGCTTAAATCAATTACTGTTGTGTCGCCACTAAGTTTTTTGTTGATGTTCTCCACCACCAATATTGCAAAACTGCTCTTAGCGCTCAGCAAAAAGACAAAAATAACAAGGATGTAACTCTTTTTCATTTTTAAATAGATATAGAACAAAAATAGGAAAAGTGGCTAATTATCAAAGTTTAAAATAATAAATAATTGAAAAATGAAAGCAAGATAATTTAACCTTCAAAATATGGATGAAGACAAATTAATCTGTCACAAAGAAAACCAAGAATTGGGATGAGATTTTTGGCAGAATAATGTTAATGCAGGAAAAATAGAATAAAAACGCGAATGACGAAGGAAGAAATAATGGGCGTTACCCTGCCGGGTCGGGCTTTACGCTCCAATCTTTTGCTCGTTCCTCACAAAAGGATTTCCACTTCAATCCCTAACGCGAAGGTGTAAGATGAAAATAGTTACTTGGAATTGTAATGGCGCATTTAGAAAAAGTTTGAACATTTTTCAGAACTAGATGCAGACATTTATATAACCAATAATGTTATAACCCTAAATACAGTGAACATCAAAATTATTTGGAGTGGACAGGTACCTATTTATGGAACGGGGACAATAAAAATAAAGGAATTGGGGTATTTGCCAAAAACCAAAATAAACTTCGATTAATCAATTGGAGTAATATCTATAAAGGCTCTGAGGTAAAACATTTATTACCTTGTTTAATAAATAACAAATTTCAATTACTCTGCATTTGGACAAGTCAAAATAAATCACCAACATTTGGATTTATAGGTCAGCTCTGGAAATATTTAGAAATCAATAAGGGGAATTTTAAAAAAATAATCTTAGCTGGAGATTTAAATAGCAATTCTATTTGGGATAAAACTGATAGGTAGTGGAATCATTCTAATGTTGTAAATGATTAAGGAGAATTGAATATTCATAGTATTTACCATCATTTCTATATGGAGAAACAAGGAACTGAAACAAGACCAACATTCTATTTACAAAGAAATAAAGCAAAACCTTATCACATTGATTTCATTTTTGCTTCTAATGAAATTCTCAGTAATATGAGTAATTTTGAAATAGGAGAAATTGAAAAATGGCTGAGATATAGTGATCACTTGCCTTTAGTTTGTGAAATAAATAACCAATAAAATGAAGTTCGGTAAAACGATAAAAATATTTCTTATTGATGGAGAGCCAAATGGTCGCATGAGTTGCGAACTATCAAATTGGTCGGGCAAAGCCTATAAAATCCCAAGAATTAAAATTAAAGATTGCAGCGATAGAGAAGACCTAACTAGCACTGGGGTATATTTACTTTTCGGAAAGGATGATTCCGGAAAAGACCAAGTATATATCGGCGAGGCGGAATCAATCTTGAAACGATTAAATCAACAATTAACTCAAAAAGACTTTTGGAACGAGGCAGTTGTTTTCATAAGCAAAGATGAAAATTTAAACAAGGCACATATTAAATATCTAGAAAACCGACTTCACGAGATTGCTAAACTAGCAAATCGCTATTCAGTTGACAATTCAATAATTCCAACTCAATCATCCATATCCGAATCCGACAGAGCTGAAATGGAGGAGTTTATTGAGTATATTAAAATGCTTGTGAATACACTTGGACACAAAGTATTCGAAGAAAAGAGAGAGTTTAAACCAAAGCAAAAACAAGAATTGTTCTATATTAAAGCCGCCCGAGGAGCAGATGGGCAAGGAGAACCTACTTCGGATGGTTTTGTTGTTTTCAAAAACTCAAAAGCTGCGGCAACAATTGTGAATTCAATGACAAGTAACTTTATCACATATAGAAAAAAACTCATTGATGAAGGTGTTCTAGTGGATAAAGGGGATTACCTAGAATTTTCTGATGATTATATTTTCAGTAGTCCGTCAACAGCAGCAGTTATGGTAATGGGTCGAAATGCTAATGGATTAACAGAATGGAAAAACAAGCAAGGGCATACATTAAAGGAGTTTGAATCAAACGAAAAATCTTAATATAAATGCAACTTCAAAATGCCAAACTAAAATAGTAAAAGGGCAACTGCTATAGCTAAGAGCAAAAAAAAATGGGCAAGCTTACTGCATCGCACCGCTACAACCTCACGCCCTTGCTCCATTCCTGACCTGGGGGATTAGAGGGAGCTGGTCGTACAGGGCTCACCCGAGCGCAAAAGTATGTTTTAGAAAGTTCCTATGCAAACAAATTTTAGACTTAAGCATTTCACCGCTATGGCTTAGCTAATTAGGCATTTTAAAAGGAGAAAAATCAAAAAAAGTAAAACTGTATTTTCTTGGCCTAAACTTATTGGCTATTCCTTTCCTATTCTGTATCATTGCAAGATTAATAGCCAATGGTATAGCATTTTTACTTCTAGCCATAGGATTACAGCCCAAGCAAAAACATGAACAACTTAGTAACCGAACTTCACCAAAGATTAGAAAAAATTTCACAAGGTGGTGGCGCTAAAGCTGCTGCTAAACAAAAGGAAAAAGGCAAAATGCTAGCTCGCGAAAGGGTTGCTTACTTGCTAGATACCGATAAGCCACAAATTGAAATTGGTGCAATAGCTGGTTATGAAATGTATGCCGAACATGGCGGTTGTCCTGGTGGCGGGGTAGTTGTAGTTATGGGTTATGTAAGCGGAAGGCAATGTATTGTTGTTGCTAATGATGCCACAGTTAAAGCCGGAGCTTGGTTTCCTATTACTGGCAAGAAGAACTTAAGAGCCCAAGAAATCTCAATTGAAAATAAATTACCAATCATTTATTTGGTGGATAGCGCAGGTGTTTACCTTCCCATGCAAGATGAAATTTTCCCCGACAAAGAACATTTTGGAAGAATCTTTAGAAACAACGCAGTGATGAGCAGCATGGGAATAACCCAAATTGCTGCTGTAATGGGTTCTTGCGTTGCCGGTGGCGCTTACCTACCTATTATGAGCGATGAGGCTATGATAGTAGACAAAACGGGTTCCATATTTTTAGCCGGTTCTTATTTGGTGAAAGCAGCAATTGGAGAAGAAATAGATAACGAAACCTTGGGCGGTGCATCAACTCATTGCGAAATTAGTGGTGTTACCGATTATAAATTTGAAAACGATGCAGCTTGTTTAGATAGAATCAAACGCATATTTGATAAAATTGGAGATTATGAAAAGGCAGGTTTTAATCGGGTTGAACCAATTGCGCCTAAAAAATCTATGGACGATGTTTACGAAGCCGTTGCCAATTTTGCCAAACCTTTTGATGTAATGGAAATTATTGAAAGGTTAGTGGATGCAGATTCATTTGATGCATATAAAGATTTGTATGGCAAAACCATCATTTGCGGCTATGCCCGTATTGACGGTTGGGCAGTAGGAATTGTTGCCAATAACCGTTTGGTGGTGAAAGCAAAAAAACCAAAACAAAGCGCTACAGACAACCCAATGGAAATGCAAATAGGTGGAGTAATCTATAGCGATAGTGCAGATAAAGCAGCCCATTTTATCATGAATTGCAATCAGAAAAAAATCCCTTTGCTTTTCCTTCAAGATGTAACTGGCTTTATGGTTGGTTCAAGAAGCGAACACGGCGGAATTATAAAAGATGGTGCTAAACTGGTAAACGCACAAGCCAATTCTGTAGTTCCTAAATTTACCATTATCACCGGTAATAGCTACGGTGCTGGTAATTATGCCATGTGTGGCAAAGCATACGACCCACGTTTAATTGCAGCTTGGCCAAACGCAAAAATTGCAGTAATGGGCGGAGCGCAAGCTGCCAAAGTATTATTGCAAATTGAAGAAGCTAGTTTAAAAGCAAAAGGCGAAGTTATTGACGAGGTAAAACACAAAGCCTTATTAGACCAAATTACAGAAAGGTACGAGCGCCAAACTAGTCCGTATTATGCCGCAGCACGCCTTTGGGTAGATGCCATTATTGACCCAAAAGAAACACGCACATGGATAAGCATGGGAATTGAAGCAGCTAACCACGCACCGATATCGAAAGAGTTTAGACCTGGAGTGATTAGGGCGTAGGTTGCTTTGTCAACCGAAGCTTTAGTGCAGGATGAGCTGTTGGGAGTTGACAAAATAAAATTCAAAAAAAATGATATGAAAATATTATTTCTTACAGTTTTCCTTCTAATTTCTTTTGTGACATTCGCTAACACGGATGCTATTATTATAATTAATAAGGGGAACATTCATTTCCAATATTCATCGAGTTCTATAGAAATGGAATTGGAAATTGATAATAAGATTAAAATTTTGCTTGACCTTTCAGACAAACTTTTAAAAATTAAAGGCTATACCAACAAACAAATCAATTTTTTCTTTAACCATGACTTTACAAACCGACATTCCAAATATATTGCATTAGGTTATGGTGAATTCTCTTATTGGGATTACGAAAAGTATTCAACAACAATAGACCAATTTACAACTGGACTAAAATTAGTCATTCGTGATAGAGATTTTGATATTAAAGAGGTATTGAATTTAATAAACACCTCTTGCTCAAACGTTAATTTCATTAAGTTTAATCAAAAAAAATTAATTATCGATGAGCATCACACAATAAATGGAATTAAACAATTTGACACACTTTCTTCAATCTCGCCAATTCAAATAAAAAATTTCCTTTCCACTTCAGATCCAATTATTGAACAACTTATTAACGAAAAGACTTATCGTCATTTACAAAAAGAAGGGAAAATTGGTGCAATTGATTACTATTATCAAAATAATGTATTCCATTTTTACAAAACATTGGAGATACAAGAAAAATGGTCTTCTGAGCTAGGAAAACTTGTTGTTAACAAAACAAAGGAAGTAGATATTTTAGTGGTTTCTACTATTCTTCAAATATTTGGAAGTATAAATGATGGTCATATCGCTTTCATTAATGATAGTGTATTTTACTATATTCCTCAACTTAAAGATAAAATTGGTGGTCCATTTAAAATTGACAGTGTAAGGCCAGGCAGACCACCTATTGAAAAATATTATCATGATTATTTACCAATTAACAGATTTACTCTTTTCATCGATAAATATCGCCACACTAAAGCAATATTTTTCCCAGATAGCAACTTGGTAATCTCAAACTTCGATAAGTTAGAAAACTATTTTATTAATGGTTTATTTAACCAAAAAAGTGACAAAAAATCAGACGATGATACCGATTTAAAACTGTATTTAATTTTGTCAGTTTTGGGCATAAGTATTTGTCTAAATTTATGGCTATGGAAAAACAAGCATAATTAACAAATCACCAAAAAAATTAGGAAATTATAGCAGGTGAGCCATTTGAAGAAATATACTTTTAAGAATCCACAAATAAAAAAAATTTGATGACAGAATTTTCGACTAAAAAAAGCAACAATCTATTCATGAATATCTATTTGAATCTAACTTTTTAGATTCATTAGATTTTAAGACCATTGATATTCAAAGAAAAAAAATTGGATTGCAAAGTTTGTATTTCACAATTCTTAAAACAAAAAAGAAAATACCTGATTATTACAAAAAATACGAACAAGAGTTGACTTGTAATGAGTGAGTTTGATTCCATAATTATATTACAAGACATAATGAAGAATCTGAACACAATATTCAATTTGCATTAAAAAACTAATTCATTGCATATAATACCAACTTGAATAAAAAGCAATATTCTTTTTATAGTTTGCACACATTAGAAGACGATATAAATTAACAAAAACTTAGCTAGTATTAAATAATGATAGACTTTATTCAACAACTCAAATACCGTAATGAAACCTTGTTTTACTTCGGCTTAATTTGCTTGGGATTGGCATTTACTTTTTTGTTACTTACAAAAATCACCAGCAAACAAGTCTATTCTGTTAATCCTTGGTTCAAACCATTTAAATTTGCATTTTCTACATTTTTATTCGCTTGGGCTATGGCTTGGTATTGTTATTACCTGCCCTCTTTTAATATTAATAGTTACAATTGGACTGTTATCATTCTTTTGGGATTTGAAATTTTTTATATCGCTTTTCAAGCCAATAAAGGGCAATTATCACACTATAATATTTCTACCCCAGTATATTCCGCTTTGTATTCTCTAATGGCTTTGGCAGCATCTGCAGTAACACTTTATACTGCTTATATTGGCTTTCTATTTTTTAAACATGATTTCCCTAATCTTCCTATTTATTATTTGTGGGCTATCCGTTTAAGCATTATCATTTTTGTACTATTTTCATTTGAGGGCTTTGCAATGGGCTCACGACTTAATCATAGTGTTGGGGCATTAAATGATAATTCAAATTGGTTTATTGTTGGCTGGAGCAAGACCGTTGGCGATTTATGAGTTTCTCATTTTATTGGCATGCATGCCTTACAATTTTTACCCTTCTTTTCTTTCTATGTTTTAAAAAATACAAAATTGACTTTTGCTCTTTCAATTTTATACGGTTTATTGGCCTTATTAACCCTAATCCAAGCAATACAAGGCAAGCCATTAATTGGGCAAAAAAACGAAGTAAATAAAATTCGCTAAAGGGTTTTAGGTTTTAGGTTTTAGGTTTTAGGGTTTGAACTGACATTAGTTTGGGCTTATAAATTTACTAAAGACAAAAGACTAAGGACCAAAGACTGCTTCTTCTATGTTTTGCAATTGAACAAGAATTACTTTGGGCTTATAAATTTACTAAAGACAAAAGACTAAGGACCAAAGACTGCTTCTTCTATGTTTTGCAATTGAACGAGAATTACTTTGGGCTTATAAATTTACTAAAGACAAAAGACTAAGGACCAAAGACTGCTTCTTC
>JAIOYZ010000043.1 GCA_021740845.1 Bacteroidia bacterium | reverse complement strand
CAATTCCCCACTTATCTCCCAATTTTCGATAAGTGGTATTTCCTGTTAAATACTCGGCTATGATTCCTTCTTTGTTATCGTATTTTCTAATTTCCATAAGTTTACATTTTTGTGTAAACCTATTTCAGGACGAGACAGTTAACAATATCTGTGTCATTCTTACAACCAGGAAGGTTGTTTTTTGAGTCTTTATACTCACTGATTCCAATAATTATTGCTAAGTTCATAGTTTTTTTTATTCCCGCTAATTAAAAATAACCCACATAAAAACACCCGCAATCCCGCCAATTAGATAGTATTCCCCTGAAATATTGAGTATAGGTAGCTCTTTAAGCAGTTTTAAAAAAAGGTTCATAGGCTTGGGGGTTTGATAAACGAATATATTAAATTCCTTTATTTTAACAAAGGTTGTTTTTGGTTCAATAGACCTTTATAGTTTTGTGGTTTGTTAATTGTTTCTAGCTCCCCAACTCACCGCGGAAGACTTTTTGGCTTAGGGTGTTGTACAAATTTTCTAGCTCTCGGAGGCTTTGTTGGTATTTGGTTTTGAGTGCTTCTGTTTTTTCTACGATTTGGGCGAATTGGGTTTGGAGTTCGAGGGGTGGAAGTGGAATTTGCAATTTTTTAAATCTTTCTTGAGTAAAATGTTGAATAGTTACAGAAATTGTTGAACTCTTTATCAGCCCTCTGGTTACGCCTAAAAACATAAACCAAGAAAAATAATTTGCATTTATTTGTTCATAATCCTTAATTCTTAATCTGTGCAAAGCATTTTGAAAACAATATTCTTTTAGGTCATATTTAAGTATCGCTGTCCTACCTACATCACCGCCTTCACAAACCAAAATGTCTCCTTTTAAAAGAGTATAATTTTCAACTTCCTTTTCACTAAAATCCATTTCTTTCAAATCAGACAAATCAATTTCTCCCCACTTCACATTTACATTTCTTAAATATTTTTTCAAATGTGTTCCTGTATAATTTTTTGCAGATAACATTTTACCCAATTTCATATCAAACAAATTTCCACATGCCTCACTATTCCATCTTTTTTCTCTTTTAATTGGATCCCCAAACATCTCCAAAAATGTGCTTTTTAAATATTCGTCTAGTAGGCGGAGGGTTTCTTTGCGCTGGGTTATTAGTGTTTCGGCTTTGCTTAAGAGGTTGGCGATGTGGAGTTGGTCAGGTAAGGATGGGACTTCAATTTTTTCCTCAAGATATTTATCAAGTTGCAAATTAATAATCCCAGTTGTTTTGTTTTGATAACGCCTTGTTCTTCCTTTATGATAACCAATTTGTAGTTGATAAAGTAAGTACTTTGAATCAACTAAATCATTATTGGGTCGCAATATTGTAGTGAAGTTATTACAAAGGAATTTTTCATCGGTTTCTAGATCAAAAAACACAACCCTTCCTACAGGTTGAGCTGGACTTCCACCTGATTTTTCAATTATTATATCACCTTTCTTTAAATGCTTCTTGTTAACCTTATTTGAATCAATATTTCTGATTACTATCTTTTTAAAGTCAATTCTTCCATTATTGGTAAAGTTGGTTGTTCTTATTACTTTATTACCTTCTCCATTAACTGACTCATTACCCCACTCACCAGTTATTTTTTCTTTTATTAAATCCTTTAAATGATACCTCATCCCACCAACCCCTTCAACTCTTTCAGGCCTTTTTGAATCTCTGCTTCCAAACTTTCTAATTTATCGAAAATAATGTTTGGGGACTCGTATTGTACTTCTTCGTAGACTTCTTCTTTATAGGTGCTTAGGTTCAGATCGAAATTGTTTTCTGCAATTTCTTTCTTGGGTACCATAAAGAATTTGAGTTTTCTGTCTGTGTCTTTTTTGGCGTTTCTGCTGGCGTAGCGTTCAACAATATCGGGTAAATCGCTGTCTGCAATTTTGTTGCGTTTGTCGTCTAGTGTGTAGCCGTCGGCTTCCATATTGTAGAACCAAACATGGTCTGTTTCGCCGCCTTTGGTAAAGATTAAAATGGCTGTGCTTACTCCGGCATAGGGCTTAAAGGCTCCGCTGGGTACTGCTATTACGGCTTTAAGTTCTGCTTGTTCTATAATGAGTTTGCGCAGGGCTTCGAAGGCTTTTCCGCTGTTTTGTATTACGCCGCTGGGTACAATTACGGCTGCGGTGCCGCCCATTTTTAGCATGTTAAAAATGCGTTCTACAAACAAGAGTTCTGTTTTGGTGGTGGGTAGTTTTAAGCTTTCGTTAATATCCCCTTTGTCTATATTGCCAGTAAAGGGCGGATTTGCCATGATAATATCATACTGGGCATCTTCATTGAAACTCTTGCTCAAAGTGTCTTTATAATCTATCTGAGGGTTGTCTATGCCATGCATCATGAGGTTCATTAATCCCAAACGAACCATGGTGGTGTCTATATCGTACCCAACAATGCTTTTCTCGAGTATGTTTTTTACTTCTTGCGTTAAGATGGAACTAATGGTTGCCCTGTTAAATCCGTCTTCGTCTTTTTGCAGCAATGCTGGATTACTTTTTCGCACCAGTTGGGTCAGGATAAATTGATAATACCCTAAAATAAATCCTCCTGTACCGCTGCTTGGATCAGCCATTCTCTGCCCCAATTGCGGCGACACCAATTCTGCCATGAGTTTAATGATATGCCTTGGCGTGCGAAACTGTCCGTTTTTACCTGCTGTGGCTATCTCACTCAACAGCATTTCATACACATCGCCTTGTATGTCCTGAAACGCATGTCCGCCCTCTGTAGCGTCTTTCTCTATCTCTTTAAAAATGTCTTCTACAATGTTAATGGCCGATACCAGCAAACTTGCCTTGGGCATAATAAACACGGCATTGGCCATGTGTTTGGTAAAGGGCGATGTTTCTCCATTGAGGTCTTTTAAAAACGGAAACACTTTCATTTGCACATGCATGAGCATCTCGTCTGCAGGCTTGTGTTTAAACACACTCCAGCGCAACTCGTTTTTATCTATGCTTTCTGTGCTACCCGGAATTTGAAACTTGCCATTAAATCTACTGGTATAGGTTTCGCCCGTAAAGGCAGCATCTCGCTCGCGTTTGGCCTCCAAATCATCTAAGCGCTTCATAAAAATGAGGTAGGTAATTTGCTCAATGGCGGTTAAGGGATTGGCAATGCCTCCCTCCCAAAAGTTCTGCCAAAGTTTATCTATAAGCGACTTTAATTGTGCGTTGTTTTGTAACATTTATTTCATTTTTTTCTTTTTAGCATCTTTTACTATTTTCTTTTCGTCACTTTCTAATTTTCGTTTCAATTTGCTTGCATCTTCAGATGGTGGCAGGTGTTCCGGATTTACTCCTCTTTCTTGCAACATTTTTCTTACAGCTAAATTATTCTCAATATGCTCTTTGCCGATTTTTTCATTGCCCTTCAAATCTTTTTCTACCACATTGTGACTTGTTAATTCAGTTGCAAAATCTTTGGCTTTAATGGTAAGCGTTGGAAGAAAATCCGCCAATGGTTTTCCATCAGGCACTTTTAATTTGTGCTTCATATCATTGGTACTGAAACCACCAAACAAAGCTGCATCACCTTTGCTTCTTATGAGAGCAAACCCCTTATCGTCAACTCCTCTCTCATAAATAATTCCAGAAAGCTTCTTTTCTGACTTTGAAAGTTTTTCTCTTGCCGAAACTCTTGCAACATCTAACAAACGCTGCTCAATCATTTCTTGCTTTCTTGTTTGCACAGCAAAATAAGTTTGAGCAAAAGCCACTTCACTTTTTCCAGGGTCGCCATTTTGAGCCACCAAATAACAAGCATATCTTGTAAGTGCAACATCTTCAACTTCTCTTTGTGCTCCTTTACCAAGGTCTATCATTTTCCCGACATCGGGAAAATGATGAGAAACCACAACACCACTGCTTTCACAGGCAACTTTTGCTTTATCAATAACCTTTGAAAAATTATCCCATTTTGCATATCCTAAAATGTTTTGCAATTCTCTCGCACTCCAACACTCAACACCTTCATAGATGTAACAAGCGTTTTCAAATTTTTCAAATAATTCTTTTATCAATTCTTTTTTCATGCTGCTAAAACTTGCTCTGTTAGGATCAAAATTTCATCTATTTCCTTTTGGTTAAAAATGCCTCTGATGCCTTCGGGATGCAGCATGGTAAAGGGAGATTCTATGAGGTTACGTTTGCTCACATCGCCTTTATCAAGCACAAATTTCTTAAGCAAATCCAAAAACTGCAATTGCCTACTGCTAAGGTAGCTGTGCTTGGCAATAAACTCATCAAATGCCTTGGTTACCGTTTCGGCAAACGACTCCAATGGCGCTATGCCCAAAATATGTTTAATAAATTGTACCAATGCCGCCTTGCGGTGATTATACACCTTGCGCAACAAATCTATGGTAATATGCGGATGCTCTTGATGCAACTCCTCGGCCAATTGCTCCGACTCATCTTGACTCAACTCCTCCCCTTGTTTCAACTTCTGCAAAATGGCGCTGCTACTCACCAATTCATTGATTTTTTGCTCAACAAGTTCCCTGTATTTGGCCACACTCAAGGCCTCATGTTGCGGACCAAATTCTATAAATTCTTTCTCAACCACCAAGTCCTTAAAGTTGAATTTTGCAGGCGCCAAAGGAATCACGGCCTCTCTAAATTTCATTAAAGGTCCGAGTTTCAAAATCAATTCGTCTAACTTGTCTTCGGTGATGTTTGCCCAATAATAATTCAACTGCGCTTGCCTTATTAAGTCGGCTTCCCTGGCCACAATGTTAATGCTTAAAGGCAACTCTCCTATTTCCTCCACAATGCTTTCCTTTAAGGTTTCATATTTTTCGGTCTGAACCAACAAATTTGCCAACGAAACTTCTACAAGGTCCTTCTCAAAACGCATGGCCTTAAAATCAACATTCGAAACCGTTCTAAGCAAAGGCTTTACTATATTCTTTAAAAATTCTATTTTATCATGGCTTAAATGGTTCCAAAAGTTTTCATCTTCTATGCGCTGCAGCTCATGCTTTGCCTCCATTACCACCACAGAATTATGAGGTAACAACTCTATTTGCTTTCTAATTTTTAGGACCTCATTCTGCACTATGTCGAGCCTGTTTTGGTTTTGAGCTTCCTCAATTTTCTCGAGCCTAATGCCAAACAAACGCACAGGCAAAGGTATTTGGGTCTTAGGTTCTTTTCCTTTCGGATTAATTTTAAAATATTCAAAATTATCCCAGCAATCCAATATCAAGAAATCATCCTTCTGGGTGCACCACGACTTCATTTTGGTTGGTTCAAGCAGACGCGTTCCTCTGCCTATCATTTGCCAGAATTTGGTATAACTATAAACTGGTTTTGCAAATACCAAATTCACCAATTCTCTAATATCAATTCCCGTATCCAACATATCTACACTAATGGCAATACGTGGCATATCATTGTGCTTAAATTGATCGAGCAAGCCACCTTTGCCATATACCCTTGGGTCGTCGCTCACCAATACCTTGGCTAACTCGCCTTTGTGTTCAGGATAAAGAGAATCAAAAATCTCCTCTACCCTACGCGCATGTGCCTTGCTAATGCAAAAGAAAATAGTCTTACCGGGCAAAACACCGTTTGAATCTTTTATTGATTCTTCCATAAACTCCCGCACAATTAAGGCATTGGTTCCACGGTTAATGACCTTCTTTTCTATTTCTGTTCCTTCGTAATTTATTTCTTCAATTTCCTTTCCCTCCAACATGAGTTTTTGTTGGTCCTCCAAAGAAATGGTTCGCTTGCTAATGCCCTCGTCTTGAAACTTGGTTTTAATCTTCATCACCTTAAAATTGCTCAAGAAAGGCGGTATATGATTTACCGCATCTTCATAAGAATAGGCAAAGGTGGGTACGCCCTCATCACATTCAAACAATTGAAAGGTATTGTGGTCTATCACATCGGTGGGCGTCGCTGTTAAGCCCAGTGTTAGGGTATTGAAATAATCTAGAATTTCTTGGTAGGTATTGTAAATACTTCTGTGACTTTCGTCCACCACTATTAAATCAAAGAAATGCGGACTCAAAGATTTTTCTTCGTTTCTAATTACATTCAACATGGTTGGGTAAGTAGAAACATAAATTCTTCTATCGGTAGCAATATCCTTTTCACCTTGTTTAGGCCAACGCGGTTCGTGCGGTAAATGCTCTTTAAAAGCCTCTAGGGTTTGGTCGCGCAATGCAATTCTATCTACTAAAAACAATACCCTTTCTGCCCAACCCGCGCGCATAAGGGCATCTACCAAAGCAATGCAAGTTCTTGTTTTACCCGTACCCGTTGCCATCACCAACAAGAACTTTCGCTTCCTATTTTCGATGGACTCCATTACTGCACGAATAGAAGATATTTGATAACTTCTACCCGCAATTTGGGTATTGATTAATTCGGCAGCCAATTGCTTGCGCGCCTTGCGTATGTATGCATAGCGCTCAAGATCATCACGCGTTGGAAAACCATATACCTTTTTGGGCGGGTAATTTCCCAAGTCCCAAAAATAGATATCATGACCATTGGTATAGAAACAGAAAGGCAAATCGCCTCCGTGGGTATTTTGAATATTTTGGCAATATTGCTTCGCCTGTTCTCTTCCTATGGCTGCATCTACTGAGGTCTTTTTAGCCTCCAGAACGGCAAGGGGTTTACCATCCTTACCCAACAAAACATAATCGCTGTATTGGTGACCCGCATAAGGCGTAGGAGCCTCCATAACCAGGTTTTTGTCCACCACAATATCAAACTCCTCTACCACCTGAGAAGGGTCGCCCACCAACCACCCCGCTTGCTTTAAGCGCTCGTCAATAATTTCTTTCCTTGTATGCTTCTCGTTCCTCAAGGCCTTTGGGTAGTTAGTTTAGTGGCTCAAATTAGCAAAAAAAACGATACTAATTTGCAATAAAATTGCAGGTCCTTCCCGAATATTGATTTATGAATGTCTTATTTAAGGTAGCATTTCAATAACTCGATAATGTAAGCGATACAAGACAAACAAGTATTGCACCAAAAAGTATTGCCATTTCGGATACCTAAACTTAATGTCACCAGTCAACTTGATGCGAAGACACACAATCCTATTAGCTATCGGGATGAGTCAATCCCTAAACCACCAATTTACAAATACCTCACTCCTATCTAGATTTACTCATTTGGTTCAAACCGAATAAACAAATAATACCAAGTGAGCACTTATTTGGTTCTGAGATGGTACCAAAATTGTATCAAGGATCTTTCCATTTGGTTCAAACCGAATACCTAACCTATAACAAGGCGGTACTCATTTGGTGCGGAGCAGGTACCCATGTTATACGGAGGGGGTACACTTTTGAGTTTTAAGTGTTAAGTTTTAAGTGTTAAGAAGAGAGTGTAAAGAAGATTGTGTAAACTCTATTTGGAGTTATGAGTTGACAAAGAGGCGAGAAACGAGAGGCGAGAAGTGAGAAAGAATTTTAAATCTTAAACGGTTAAACGCATAAACGATTAAACTAGAAACATCATCCAAAAATTAAGCATCAGTTAAAGGGGAATAAATGCTAGCTGCTAGAGGTGCTAGATGCAAGAAATTTAAGTGTTAAGAAGAGAGTGTAAAGAAGATTGTGTAAACTCTATTTGGAGTTATGAGTTGACAAAGAGGCGAGAAACGAGAGGCGAGAAGTGAGAAAGAATTTTAAATCTTAAACGGTTAAACCCATAAACGATTAAACTAGAAACATCATCCAAAAATTAAGCATCAGTTAAAGGGGAAAAATGCCAGCTGCTAGAGGTGCTAGATGCAAGAAATTTAAGTGTTAAGAAGAGAGTGTAAAGAAGATTGTGTAAACTCTATTTGGAGTTATGAGTTGACAAAGAGGCGAGAAACGAGAGGCGAGAAGCGAGAAAGAATTTTAAATCTTAAACGGTTAAACGCATAAACGATTAAACTAGAAACATCATCCAAAAATTAAGCATCAGTTAAAGGGGAAAAAATGCTAGCTGCTAGCGGCTAGAAGCTAGAGGCATGAAAGATGACCAAGTGAAGAGTGAAGAGTTAAGAGTGAGAAAATGCCTATAGGCAAATTCCTGCCAGCTGCCAGAGGCTAGGAGCTAGAGGCCAGATTCTAGAAACAGTAATCTTGAGTGAAGAGGTAAGCTTAAAAATAAGAGTTAAGAAAGTTACTGGCAAGTGCTTTTTTGTGAAGGTTATTGTAATTCATTTTCTCTTGATTAAATCATACAGCACACTTTCACTTTGTTGGGTATATTCTGTTAATATTGTGTCTGAAACAATATCCGTTTCAGGAATATTTTCAATAATTGTTTTAATTTTATTGTCGTGATTAGTCAAAATAGAAATCACATCTTTTGGATTATCATTTATTTTGCCATTTAAACTGTCTTCAAGATATTTGAGTATATTACCTATGTTTAGACGGTTTTCTGTCAGCGATAGGGTTGAATTTGGTCCTCCCCAAATTTCGTCCTCACTTTTATCATCTTGATTGTCATCTTCCCAATTACAAACTGAACAAATTTGATAATTACCTCTTGAGCTAAGTGTAGGGAAACCACAACCTGGGCAAGTGAAATATTTCAAATGATTGTCCTTAATAAATTTATCAAATGATAGTCTTCTTGATTTAAAACTTGTTAATATTAAGATATCGTCAGCAGTAAGTTTTGTTCTATCAAATTTCTCTGGATACACTTTGTTCGTATCATTTTCTTGTACTTCCTGTTTATTCATATTGTTTGGATAATTGCAGCAAAATGCAAGTAATGCAAATCCAATTAAAAGCAATTTAGTTTTATATTGATTGGTTATCATAGGATTGATGGTAAAGGTTTCTGGGGTTTGCGATGGGCTTGCGTTTAGACTCTAATGTAACTTAGCGAAACGAATTAATCAACTACTAAAATCCCGTCAAACAGAGACGAATTGCATGCCAATTGCAAATGTGCTGTATTATGAAAAATTATTCATTTGGTAATAGTTTTAAGTTCTCTTTGGCCCATTCATAATTACTGTCAATACGTAATATTTCATTGTAAATTTGCCTTGCTTCATTGAATTTTTGGTCTGTGTGTAATCTTAGTGCTTTCTCACTTAGTTTATGAATTTCAAGTTGTTTTAAGTTTTCTATAGCAAATTCATTGTTATTGTCTCTGTCTAGTATTTTTTTGTAAACTACCATTGCTTCATCAACTTTTTGGTCTTTATGTAATTCGTATGCTCTAAAAGAAAGATATGAAGTTGAAAAAGGGGACCAAAAAATCATTGATGTCAAGAATATTAGAAAAACTATGCTAATAGTCCACTGTATAATCTTCTGAATTTTTTGAATATAAGCAAGCGTCATACCCCAAATAAGTCCACCAATATGTGCTGCATTTCCAACTGTCCAAACCTTGGTTTTTGTTAAAACAACGCACAGCACCAACCAAAATAAAAATAAATTTATGGTCTTTTGGTCAAGATAATTTTTGTATTCTTCTGTTGTTTTGCTTTTTACCAATATAAAACCGAAAAGAGAATAACCTATTCCTGAAAGGCCTATACCTGTTGAGTCAGAAAACGCAAGTTGTGCCACCGAACTTACAAAAGCTGAAGTCAAAATTAAAAGCCCATAATAGAATTTATTGGTTTCAAATTCAATCTTTTTTCCTAAAATCCACAGCCAATACAAATTAAAGGCAATATGCCATATTTCTGTATGAAGGAAGTTAGAAGAAATTAGTCCCCAATAACTTCCATTAAAAATATCTGTTATTGAAGGAGAACCCCATTTTTTGTAGACTTCCCAATTATCATGGCTTAACTCCAAATTTATTCCAACAAACAAAATAATACTTGTTACACAACAGATTGCTGTCAGTATTGGAATATACTTTATAAAAGTATTATCAGCTTGTGGATTAGTATCTATGGATTCTATCATTGTAGGGTATCACTAAATTTTGCACATAATTAACAAACAACCCCATAAAACTACCCAAAATCTTAACAATTTCATAGCCTTCAAATTGTGCATTGACTTTAGGTAGCTTAATTAACAAAATTAAATTAGGACTCATTTGCTTAGGGTTTTGATAAACGCAATATATAAAAATGCTTTATATAGCCAGAAGAGTTAAGAGTGAAGAGTGAAGAGTGAAGAGTGAAGAGTGAAGAGTTAATAGTTAAGAGTGAAAATACCTATAGGCAAATTCCCGCCAGCTGCTAGAAGCCAGGCGCTAGAGGCGTGAAAGATGACCAAGTGAAGAGTGAAGAGTTAAGAGTGAAGAGTTAAGAGTGAGAAAATGCCTATAGGCAAATTCCTGCCAGCTGCCAGAGGCTAGGAGCTAGAGGCTTGAAGGATGACAAAGTGAAGAGTTAAAAGTGAAGAGTTAAGAGTGAGAAAATGCCTATAGGCAAATTCCTGCCAGCTGCCAGAGGCTAGGAGCTAGAGGCTTAAAAGATGACAAAGTGAAGGTAAGAGTGAAGAGTTAAGAGTGAGAAAATGCCTATAGGCAAATTCCTGCCAGCTGCCAGAGGCCAAGAGCTAGAGGCTACCTTTGGGTAAATGGTTAAATGGCTCAAATTAGCGAAAAAAATTGGATCCTAAATAATTCAAATGAATGCTTAGAATTAAAACTTCATACTTAAACAGCTTATGGCTCGTATTCTTTTAAACTAAATTCGTTCCCTATCTAACTAGAAATAGGTATTTACAGCAAATTGAAATTGCTCAATAAATATTTTTTTAAAGCTAGAAATATTATTCTTCTCATAAAATATCAACATTGATTTTTTGTATTCTAATGAATCAACAGTTCTAAATGAGATGGGACAATGTTCTGAAGCAATTAGTATTGAATTACTAACAATTCTTGCAGTTCGCTTATTGCCATCCATAAATGGCTGAATATAAGATAAAAGTACTAAAGCAATTAAGGCTTTTTCGAAAATATTTTCCTTAGAATTAACAACTTCACACATAGCTGTTACAGCTTCTGTTATTTGAAATTCATTATCTAATGGTTTATAATTTGTACCTGAAATACCTACCCTACGTTTCCGCAAATTCCTTTCTATTTCTAAATCATTTATAAGTATACTATGAATATCCTCAATTTTTGAAACTGATAAAGGAGATAAATAATCGGGATGCTCTATGATGAAATCAATTGCCTCTTTATGATTTAGAAGCATGGTTGCCTCATCTTTTGTTTTACCCGAAGCGGTCTGCTTATCTTTGAATAATCTCTCTGTTTCCAATAATGAGTAGGTATTGCCTTCTATTTGTGAAGATTTCCAACTTAAATCAATTGCCAATCTTTCAAGCTCTTTTAAATATTCGGGTCGTGTTAAATGCGCAATATTTTCTTTATACTTAGTCTGTAGGTTCAATAAAATATCCAACTCAGACTTTGTAAAGACATTGCATTTGTTTAGAACTTTAGTTATGATATCCAGATTGAAACTTTTCTTAATATCGCGCTCATCAATTTCTTTTTCAAAATATTTATCAACTTCAATGGGTTGAAGTAATTGAAAAGAGGGTGAAAGTGAATATCTGGTTCCTTTTCCTTGACCTGTTGAAATCAATATGTCATCTTGAACCATTTTAGCTACCAACCTTTTTGTTGTAGCATAGCTGTTCAAATCATCCAATAAATCATGTAGTTGCTTTGAACTACCTGATGGTTGATATTTTAGAAATTCAAGTATTCGATGTTCTGGATTAGTATTCATTTCTACTTTTATAGCTCACAAATATAACATTTGCAGCTCAAAACCATAAACATTTGAGCTTAAATGAGATTGAAAATGAGCCAAAATGGAATAATAAGCACTTTAAATCATTTCGACAAAAAATACTATAAAACTATATTTTTTTGACTTCTAATAACTAGGGAATTTCATTTGGTTCAGACCGAATACACCAATAGTAACAATGGGGTAAACATGTTAAATGGAGGGGGTATGCATATGGTGTGGAGGGGAAAGAGTTTTAAGTTTTAAGTGTTAAGTTTTAAGTTTTAAGTTGAGAAAAAGAATCCAGATTCGAGAGTCGAGAAGCGAGAGGCGAGAAAAGAGTTTTAAGTGTTAAGTTGAGAAAAAGAATCCAGAATCGAGAGTCGAGAAGCCAGAGTCGAGAGTCGAGAAGCGAGAGGCGAGAAAAGAGTTTTAAGTTTTAAGTTGAGAAATTTAAACTTTAAACAAACTCCCAAACCTACAAACCTTCGGTGGAATAGCACGCCAGCTGCCAGGAGCTAGAGGCTTGAAAGATGACCAAGTGAAGAGTTAAGAGTGAAGAGTGAGAAAATGCCTATAGGCAAATTCCTGCTAGCTGCCAGAGGCCTAGAGGCTAGAGGCGGGAAAGTTTTAAGTTTTAAGTGTTAAGCGTTAAGTTTTAAGTTGAGAAATTTAAACTTTAAACCCTAAACAAACTTTCAAACCTACAAACCTTCGCTAAAGCTTTGGTGGAGGAACTGCCAGTTGCCAGAGGAGCTAGAGGCATGAAGAGTGAAGAGTGAAGAGTTAAGAGTGAGAAAATGCCTATAGGCAAATTCCTGCCAGCTGCTAGAGGCTAGGAGCTAGAGGCTAATTGCCAGATGCAAAAGTGTTCATGGCCATTTTATTATTTACTCGTTGTCATTTCAGTTACTATTTCACCGTCAAATTTCCATATTCCGTTAGTACCGCCAAACCAAATATTATCTTCTAAATCGCCAAGAATGAATAGCACTTTTGAGAAAGCCTTTCCGTTGAAGTTAAATTCAGAAAACTTTTGACCATCAAAAAGGCATAAGTTAACTAAGTCGGCACCAAGCCATAGGTTACCATTTTTATCTTCATACATTGTACGAATTCGCTTATTGCAAAGACCGTCTTTAACAGAATAAGTTTTAAATGAGCTACCATCATAAACAGTTAATCCACTATTTCTATTTCCGTTAAAACCAAACCATATCCTTCCATTTTTGTCGCAGTAAATTGTTCGTACTTGGTCTTCACTTAATCCATCTTTTATCAAATATTGTGTAAAATCTTTCCCATCAAATTGAATAACTCCACCGTGAGTCATTGATGCAAACCACATATTTCCATTGTTGTCTTTTCTTATAAAAGGAATCCAATTGTGATACAAACTATCTTCTTGTTTTTGTCCGATTTGTGTTAAATAGGATTTGAAGGTTTTCCCATCATAGCAATAAGCACCAGCACCACCAGTTCCAATCCATAAGTTGTTGTTGTTATCGGTTGCTAAAGCAAAAGCAGCATTGGGGCTTAGTGTGGGATACACGGTACTTATCCAACCTGTTGTTGTGTCTTGGTATGGCAGAGGAATATGTTGAAACTGCTTTCTGTCGTATTTGGTTAAACCATTTTGAGTTCCAAGCCAAAGGTTATTTTTATCGTCAGAGGTGATGGAATAGACATGGTTACTGCTCAATCCGTTTTCCTCGGTATAGTTTTTAAATATTCTTCCATCATAATGATATATACCACCGCCATTACTGCTAAACCAAATGGTGCCGTCTTTGTCGAGGTAAGCATTTGAAAAGCCATTTTTAGGAACGGGAATTTTGACAACTTCTATAACCTTCTCAGCTTCGGATATTGGCTTATTATTTTTTACTTGACCGTAACAAGAAATAAATGATGAAACTAAAATTAGAAAAGTATTATTTATAAAAATGAATTTCATTTCTCGTTTTTATGGTTAAAGGTAAGGGTTTGGTGCGGTTTTTTTACCACTGCACTCGATACAAAGTACCGAACCCAAATATACATAGAAAGCGTCAAACGAAGCAAGAAACCTAGAATACGCAAAACCGCTGCTAGCGATATGTGCCTTTTCTTATTCATTCTATATTTTTATTCTTTTTTTTCCGAGTTTAATATTTTCAAGATAGTACTTAAAGTTATATGAAAATAAAGGAATATTGCTAATGTAAAATGTCTGATAGAAATTATCTAAATTCATTTGTTTGTTTGTAGCTGAAAATGTCAAAATAAAATTCTTTGTAAAGTTAATGTTCAAGCCTGCATTATATAACGGATAATGATACATTTTTTTTAGTTGAGGTTCATAAATAAAATTGTAGTCTATGTCTGCAAAAATTGTAATTTTTCTATAAATAGGATATTTCACATTTGCGTTCAGTTCAAAATTAATTAGGTCTCTATACTGGCGAGATGTTAAAAAAGCCCATTGGTTCATTGGTCTATAATAATTCTTAAGAGGGTAAAGCTGTTCACCGACAAATTTGCTTCCATTTCTGTAACTAGGTTTAAAGTTTGCATAGCCTTTATTAAACTCTAAATCCATATATCGTAAAGCTGAATGAAATTTAAACCACTTGTCTGAGTGGTATGAGTATTTAACTCCAATTGCTTTTGAAATATTATCAGGTTTATTAATTCTGAAGTCAGCCTGGGCTTCAAAATTGCTTTTTGTGTAAATATTATATTTTGAGTAGAAAGTAAGATTTAAGTCTCTTTCTTGTGGGTGATAACCATTTGGTAATGAATACAGTTCATTAATTGAAAGGGCTATTGAATTCGATACATTTTTAAGCTTGTGTTGCAACTGAAATTTGTACATTTCGTGTAAATCAAGTCCAATATTTCTTGATAAATCTCCAATAACGTTTGTTTTAAAGTTCCAATTATTAATGCCAAAGTTTACCTCTAATGCCTGAAAATCTATATTATAAAATCTGATAATATCTTGAAAATCTTCATTCCAAAAATCACCTGCTTTTATATTGCTGCTAATTTTGCAGTTTATGATTTTAAATGTGTCGACTGCACTAAGTTTTAGTTTAGGAAAAATAATTAAATTGCTTAGTGTATTATTTCCGTGAGAATAACTTCTCTCTTCCATAAACAGTCCAGTTTCAATACTATATTTTCCATTTAAAATTGTTTTCAGAACTGTTCCATTATATACTGCAAAATGAAATATTGGGTTATCACTTATTTTGTTATTTGAATTGTTAAGTTGTCTAATACCACCAATTCCACCTTTGGCAATAGCAGCCAAATTATGTTGTCCTTGGCATTCATTGCTTATTTCCGTTTCGATAAGAAGGCTGTCCTGACAAAATGAAGGCAATGAATACCCTATCACAAAAATCAGTGCCAAAATTTTATAAAAATGCTTTATTCTTTGATTTCTCATTTTTGAATTATATCTACTCTGGTTTGTTGGTTTCGTTGCATTACACCTTACGGTTGGCAGATTTGCGATGGGCATGCGTTTTGCCTCAAATGTAAATAGGGGAAACGAATTTAACAACCACTAAAATCCCTTCAAACAGAGACGAATTGCATGCCTATTGCAATGTGCTGTTAGCAGCAGAGGTATTCTGTTCAGTCAAGGTTTCTTGGTCAGTTTAAAGCAGTCTAATGTCTTTGGTAGAATAAGTTTATACATTTGTTTTTAATAATGAAATTCTAAGATAAATATCCACAATTAAAAGAAAAAGGTTTCTTGGCTCAGGTCTTGACCAAAACCGTGTTTTCAATTATGTCATTGGAAAACCAACAGGTGTCAATGTCGAAAGTTGAAGAGATAGTTTTGTCATTGTTAAAAGAACAAGAATTAAAAGGCGATCAATTCTTTTCTAATCAAAATCGTTAAGTGCTCATAGTTTCCATTGTCTAAAGCCCCTATTTTTCTTATTCATTTTAATGAATTGGCTAAAGCCAATTCCTATTGATATTTTTTGAATTTGATTTGCAAATTATTTGGAAATTATTTGGAAATTTCATTGATGATTTCAATTGCCTCCAGATTTATCTGGAGGATTAATAAATGAAAATGTAGAAGGGGCTTTAGCCCAAAACTAATGCTCTATTTTTGGCTAAAGCCCAATTTTTGTGAGGTTTTGAAAGGATGGGATTTTTCTTATTTCCAGTTGATATATTTAATCACAATCGAAAATTTAATTTGCTTTAGCCTTATTGGATAATAAAGCTTATTTGCTGATTCGTCATTTAAAATTGGACCATTCCTTTGGGCTAAAGCCCCTATCCTATTTAATCATTTTAATGAATTGGCTAAAGCCAATTCCTATTGATATTTTTGAATTTGATTTGCAAATTATTTGGAAATTTCATTGATGATTTCAATTGATGATTTCAATTGATGATTTCAATTGATGATTTCAATTGATGATTTCAATTGATGATTTCATTGATGATTTCAATTGCCTCCAGATTTATCTGGAGGAAAAATAAATGAAAATGTGGATTGGGCTTTAGCCCAAATAACAATGCTCCATTTTTGGCTAAAGCCCAATTTGTGTGAGGATTTGAATGGATGGGATTGATGCAGTGCTTTTTTACTCAAGCAAAAGAATATTAGTAGTCCGAAAAGTTCCAAACCTGAGCGTGGTTTCGCTAAACACAGGGTTCAAAGTGCGTCCTCCAAACGCTTCGAACCCTTATCTGTTATAGGGCGTTTTTATTCTGTTCGTAAGGTTGGATTGTCGTCCAAGCCTATGTTTTTTAATTTATTGTCTTTGCAGGAAAGTTTAATTTTAGCTCTAAGTTTTCCGTTATCGTCCTTTTCCCCAATTCTAATTGCAAAAGAACAGTCGGCAGAATTGTGATAATATTCAACACTTAAATAGCCATCGCCTGTTTCATCGTCATCGTCAGTTTCTGAACCTAAAAAAAACAAGGAGCCCAGTGTTGCTCTGCCTGATTTGTTATTTATAGTTCTAAAGTCTTTGTCTAAAATTTGAAAAGTGTAATTCAAACTTGTCAAGTTGGTTCTTGTTAAGCTTAGTACAAAGGTTTTTTGGTCTTTAGTTCCTTTGAAAATTGTTTCTTTATTTAGATACAAATCTTCAGGGAAATAAACTGTGTCATGTCCGACTAAAATGAAATTTTCAATAAGCTTTATTGGCTCGTTATATTCGGAAAGTCCGTCAATAAAAGACTTGTCATATTGCGATTTATCTTTAATTGTATGACTCGTCCTAAAAAAAGTTTACACTTATTGGTTAATAATCCTAATACAAGTTTACACTATTATTTTAATCCTACAAACCGTTTACCTTTGTTGAACTGGATGAAGCGGACCCAAGCTCTGCTGAGGAGCAACTTGCT
>JAIOYZ010000010.1 GCA_021740845.1 Bacteroidia bacterium | reverse complement strand
TAACAATTTTAATTGTTTGATAATAAGCGTATAGGGTCATTTTTTACCATCCTTTTTAGGAGTAAGTCGAAGGTTGTCCCCATTTTTTGCCTTCTATTGAATCTATAATGGTATTCATTGAGATACCCTTGCATCCTTTCTTCTGTGCAATGATGATGTATTCCTCTTAGCCAACTTTTAATATTCATGATATGAATATGTATATCTTTAAAGTTCTTTCCATCATCAGAAGCAATTTGTTCCAGTTTCTTAAATTCAGATTTCAGAGGGATATATCCTCTCCATTCATCTGAAATAATTTCTGCTTCTTTTGATACATATTTTTGTAAAAAACTTCCTAATTCTTTTGCCGATGCATTCTCTATTACTTCAGCATAAGCTCTTCCAACACCAGACTCTAAAATTTCTAATGCAACCACTATTAATTTTTTTGCACCCTTGCTTCTTCCTCGTTTTTCCAACTCTGGACCTCCAATCATAAATTCATCTACATGAACGGTACCTGTCAATGGATACTGGAGACTACTAGCCATTGCCTGTTGAATTTTCCACTTGAACTCCCAACATGTTTTTTGTCTTAGTTCGAATTCATTACTTAACTCCAAGCTCGACATTCCTTTCTTTTTCGTGCTTATTTTAAAGACTATGTGAAATGCTTTTAACAATGAAAATTTCACTTTGTCAAACATTGTTCCTGAGGTTGGACTTTCTTCATATCTACATTTTGTGCAACGCCTATTATGTAATTTTTTGCCCTGGCTATATTTCCTATTCTGACATCTTTTACAACTATATCCTTCTTCCCATTTCAAAAATGTTAAGTACTTTAAACAATCATCATCTGTCTTAAATGTTCGGTTGAATGTTATTGAATTCACGCCAACAAATTTAACCCGTTCTGCCATTTGGCAAAGATAATAAGTTGCGACCTAAACGCCTATACCTATTAAACAAATTAGAAAACGTTCATCTGGAAAGGTTAGATGTGCTTGATGTTTCAAGCATCGAACAAGCGATAATAAATGGTATTACCAGATTCGGAAAAATAGATGCTCTTCTTAACAATGCAGGATATGGAGCTTATGGACCGTTGGAATCTTTTCCAAGAGAAAATATTATAAGGCAATTCAACACGAATGTTATCGGCTTAATGGATGTTACCAAAGCCATTATCCCACATTTCAGACTAAATAAAAACGGTGTCATTGTCAATATTTCTTCCATCGGTGGCCAAATGACTTTTGCGTTGGGTTCTCTTTATCACGGAACTAAATTTGCTGTTGAGGGAATTTCGGAATCATTACACTATGAGATGAAAGAAATCGGAGTTAAAGTCAAAATTGTTGAACCTGGATTCATTGCGACTGACTTTGGTGGGCGTTCTTTCGATTTTCAAGCCGGGGATATTTCCGATTACCAGCAACTTATCGGAGCATTAATGAAACAATGGCAGAATCCAAATAACACAGTCTCGCCACCAAGTTTAGTAGCAGAAGTGATTTTTAACGCAGTAACAGATGGAAAAAATCAATTAAGATACAGAGCTGGAGATGATGCAAATTTCTTACTCGACAGCAGAAAAAGAATGACTGACAAAGAATTTTTTGAAATGATGAATGCGCAATTGGGAAAATAAAAAAAGTAGCTAACATCGGTTTTGCGTCAGGCGGGGTCCAGTGCTTCGTCTGACGCTTTTTGCATATATTTGAGTTCGGTTCTTCGTATCGTGTGAAGTGGTAATAATCCCGCCCTAACCAAAGCTGCAAAACTTTATAGCAGATTTTAGAAAAACCGACAATTCAAATTAAACCTTTTTTAAGAATGGCAGTCCAACAAGGGTTAATGATAAAAATAGCAAATCATGGAACAATTTAAAGAACCTTCGTATCAAGTTTTCTCATTCTTGCAGTTTCAATATTTACAATTTCTGGTTGTAGCAAATCTGGTGAAGAAAATGTTATAACGCCAACTCCTGTGACACCAGACTTATCCAAATTGCCTTTTGGTGGCAAAGCACCTTACAAAATATTAATTAGAAACCAAGGTAATCCAAACCCTGATTTTCTTTCTTTATGGTTGTGTGGATTACCAACTAATGGCGCTGGTGCAAATAATGCAGCTGACTGGACAAATCCTGATGGAACTTGGGATTATACCAAGAAACCACAAGTTGCAGGAAATGTAATTTGGACTTCTGAATTTAAAATTACTTTAGATGGTAATGGCAATCGTATATTAACAGGCAATGGTTTACCAAATCATCCAACTGGAGTTTTTCCTATTCTACAAGGTACTATAGCCTGGAACTATGATAAAAATCCAAATATTATTTCTCCTCAACCTTTAAGTTTTACAATTCCTGCTTTACCGCAAGAAGCTGAGACAAAATCTTGTGTAGGATTTGGTCCTGCAGGTTATTCCTTAACGGGTAGTGCAATTTACCATGGTGCTTCAACTCTTGGCACAGATGCGGCTGCACACGAAATGTTAGATAGATTTGGAGGTCATACAGATGGCACAGAAAGATATCATTATCATTATCCATCAAAAGATTTACAAGACCACATACACCCACATTCATCTGGACATTCATCGCTAATGGGATACATGCTAGATGGTTTTGGAATTTATGGTCCTTATGGAGAAAATGGAGAGTTATTAAAATCAGCAGATTTAGACGAATGTCATGGTCACAAACATCCTGTAATGTGGGACGGACAAATGGTTAATATTTACCATTATCATTGGACGTATGATTTTCCGTATAATATTGGTGCTTACAAAGGGACTCCACAATAATCATCAAATATCATAAAGTGTATGTCTAAATTAAAATATTTATTCGCATTTGCATTTCTTGCTTTCTTCTTGTTTTCATGTTCAAAAGATGAGGAAAGTAATGTAATTTCTTCTACTACAAGTACACCAAATATTCTTTTGATAATTGCCGATGATTTGGGAAAAGATGCCATAAAAGGCTATCAAGAAGGTAGTATAAAACCAAACACTCCCAATATTGATGCTATTAGAAATAATGGTTTACTATTTACTAATTTTTGGGTTAATCCTACTTGTACGCCTACTAGATCTTCTATTATTACTGGAAAATATGGCTATCGCACAGGTGTAAAAGGAGTTGGTGATGTGTTAAATTCTTCAGAAACCGTGCTTCAAAAATATATAAATAATAATACAGGTAATAAATATGCAACCGCAGTAGTTGGTAAATGGCATCTTTCTGGAAATACTACTGGCTTTAATCCTGAAACTTTTGGTATTGATTATTACGCAGGATTAATTCGTGGTGCAGTAGATGACTATTATCAATGGCAACTCACAGAAGATGGCGCAAGCAGTCAGCAAACAACATACATAACAGAAAAATTTACAGATTTAGCTATTAATTGGGTAAACACTCAAAGTAAACCTTGGTTTCTTTGGTTAGCTTACAATGCTCCACATACACCATTTCACGTTCCGCCAAGCAATATGCACAATCAAGGAAACTTGCCTACATACACTAATGGTATGGATGGAACTCCTTATTTTATGGCTTCTATAGAAGCGATGGATTATCAAATTGGACGTTTTTTGTCAAGCATTCCTGCTGATGAAAAAGATAACACAGTTATTATTTTTATGGGAGATAATGGTACTACAAATTTGGTAGCCCAAAGTCCATATTTAAGTACAAAAGTAAAAAACACCTTATATCAAGGCGGTATAAACACACCTTTGTTTGTTTCGGGTAAAGGAGTTTCAAGAACTGGAACAGACAATCAGTTATTGGTAGGAACTGACCTCTTTGCAACTATTGCCCAAATTGCAGGTGTGAATATAAATGAGTATCATGATAGTAAAAGTTTTAAATCTTTATTTTCTCAATCTAACACTATTCGGAATTATCAATATTCAGAGCTAAAAGACGGAACTGATGAGTTATGGACAATTAGTAATGGCACATACAAATTATTAATTAAAAAATCTGGTAATGAAATGTTTAATATGGTAAATGACCCTTATGAAAATAATAATTTACTGATTGGTGTGCTATCCACTACAGAACAGAGTGCAAAAACATTATTGGAAACTGAATTAAATAACCTAAGACAATAAAAACTAGCTACAATAGGGGGAGGGCAAAAATGCGGGTTAAGTGCTAAATTTAACATTCGGTATTCTAATAAACATCTTTGTTAAATTGATTATTTGTGCTTCTAAATCCGTTTCTTCGCCAAGCGCCAAAACTTAATGTAAACAAGCCCTAAAACAATTGTAACCATAACATACTAACATTATAAATAATTACCTTAAATCAAATGAAAATGATAAAATCAATTCTAAAAAGTTTTTTACTAATGGGGACACTAGTAGCACTACTTTCATTCGACTTGCCTACAGGATGGTTTAATGCTGGAAGCAAGCCCAAAAGTTATGAAATGGGCATAGAAAAAGCTGCAGGTCAGGATGGAAATAATGCGGCAACCATAAAATCTATTGACAAAAAGATTGTTGGTTTCGGGACTTTAATGCAGCAAAGTAAACCAGACAAGTTTCTTGGTAAACGAGTTAAAATGACAGGTTTTGTAAGATCCGAAAACGTTACAACTTGGGCTGGACTTTGGTTACGTGTGGATCAACCAGGTTCGCAACAACCACTTTCATTTGACAATATGGGAGACAGACCAATAAAAGGAACAACTGGTTGGACGAAATATGAAATTGTTCTTGACGTTCCCAATAACTCATCACTTATTGCATATGGTGCATTGTTGGATGGGACAGGACAAATTTGGTTTGATAATATAATGTTTGAAGTTGTAGCGGATAATGTTCCAACTACAGGTTCTATAAATGGTAAAAAATCTGCAACACTAGAAGAGCCAACAAATCTTGACTTTGAAAAATAAGGGCCAGTGCCAAACAAGGTGTTTACGATAGCAAGGGTTCTGTGCTTTGCAAACACATTTTTGCAAGTTGGAAATTCTGTTCTCCTTATGAAGTTTAGAGCTAAAACGCGCCGCCATTGCCAAGCCCCAAACGTTATGAAATACTTTAAATACGAATATTTAATCCTAGTAATCTCAATATAGACATACTCTTGCAATAATGTAAGAGAAGAAAATAGTGATAGGCAAAATGTAAAACCTAAAGTCTTCAATTGTCTTATAGATAGCATTGGTAAAAACGACACCTTGCACATAAACTATGCAACACAAGGGTGCTTTCATTATTATACTGAAGAATTGAAAATATACAGAAAGTTAGATAGTTTATTCGCTGAGCTAAATGTTTCAATTCCTCGTAGACAGGAATTTCCATCTTTGAAACAATATCTAAATGACAGTTTAATTATTGCGTATTCTGTTTTTGAGAAAAATGGTAGAACTCTAAATACTAGTAACGGTTGTACAACTAGCAAACAATACATCGTCTATATAAAAACTGACAGTATTAAATTTGAAGATAACGGATGTGAATTTGAAGGCTATAATATTTTAAAGAACAAAATATTTGGAAAGGCTAAAATTGAAAACTACTATGAGAAAATCTACCGTTAATAACATTTTTGCAATAGGGGTGGAGAAAACTGGTTTTTAAATTCTCTGTTTTTCACTAGCCATTTTTATAGTCAAAAACTTTCGGTTTGAACCAAATATAATTATAAAATTAGCCTAGTTTCGAGTGGCAAAATGTAGTTTTTAAAAAAGGCAAACCTTTGCAGTCATTGTTGGGTAAGGCTAAAATCACCTAATAGAAAATAATGCAAGAAACGAAAGGACTACTTGAACAAATAAAGCTTCATTACAAGCTTGCGATTAGAGTGAGCTCTAATTTAAATAATAATTTGCCCGAAGCGGTAATGAAAATGCTTGCAAAACCTCATAGGAAGGCTAATTATTTTTTTGTTTTTATAGAAAATGGTTCGCTAACTCATAAGGTTGATTTAAACGATTTGACAATTACAAATGGGCAATTGTTTTTTGTTTTGCCTAATCAAATTCATTCTGTTCCTAAGCAGAAAACAGAGGGTATGGTATATTTTAAAATGAGTTTTGACCAAAACTGCTTGTCTTTACTTCCAAAGCAATTTTCTTTTTTAATAAATCCATTAAGTTCACAAACCATTTCATTTGATATTGATTCAAAACAAAGAGTAAAAGCACTATTTGAAATACTCAACAAAATTTTGCATTCAGAAAAAGAGCAAAAGGATGCTGAGATAATTTTGGCATATCTTAATTCACTATTAACAGAATTGAACAATTCATATTTTAAAAGTGTTACAAAAGAAAAGTCTGAACCGAACAAACTTTCAAAATACATTGAGTTTAAAATTGCAGTTGAATCTCATTTAACAGAGCAATATTCTATAAACACCATTGCCAAAAACCTTTCCATTACAACGAATAATCTTTACCTTATTGTAAAAGAATTTTCGGGAGTTTCGCCTAAAGAATTTATCACAAACCGTTTGGTATTAGAAGCTCAGCGGAAACTTTTTTATTCAGAGACCTCAGTAAAGGAATTGGCCTACGAGTTGGGATTTAGTGACCCCGATTATTTTTCAAAACTTTTTAAAAAGAACACCGGAAAAAGTGTTACACAGTTTTTAGAAAGCATTCAAGATTTGTCGAGCAATTAAAGTGAATAGTCCATCTTAATTGATATAATTCCACCGACTTTTGTGGTTCATAATAAGAAATAAAAATGAAGACAGCATTAGTAACAGGAGCAAACAAAAGCATCGGTTTTGAAACCGCTAAACAATTAGGACAACTTGGATATTTCGTTTACATCGGTAGCAGAGACAAAACGAAAGGGAGTGAGGCAATTGGAAAATTAAGATCAATGGGCTTAACAAATGTAGATTGCATTCAATTGGATATTACGGATATTGATTCAATAAAATCTGCAAGGCAAGAACTTGAATTGAAAACGAAAAAGTTAGACATTCTAATTAACAATGCAGGTATTAGCGGTGGTTTTCCTCAAGCAGCTACCAAAGTTTCTAATGACACTTTACGACTTGTATTTGAAACTAATTTTTTCGGCACAATTCAGGTAATACAAGAGTTTATTGAGATGCTTAAAAAATCGGACCAACCTAGGATTGTAAATGTAACAACCGAATTGTCATCCTTAACAAATCACAGCAACCCAAATTGGAAATTTGCACAATATAAACCGGCAGCATATGGTCCATCAAAAACTGCATTGAACGCCTATACTGTAATGCTGGCAGTTGAACTAAAAGACACAAATTTCAAGGTGAATTGTGTATGCCCAGGGTTTACCGCTACCGACTTTAATAATCACCAAGGAACAAGAACAGTTGAACAGGCTGCACGTGTTATTGTAAAATATGCCACGCTTGATAAAGATGGAGAAACAGGGAAATTTTATAGCGAAGAAGGCGAAACAGCTTGGTAAAAAGATTTTCTAACAACAGTTTAAATAACCTCTAGTCTTAATTTTTTAAAGTTTGGTTCGAACCAAAATTAACTGAATAAGCAAGCCAACACCGCAAACAAATATTAGGATTCTTTCTCTAGTTTTTGGGATGGGATTTTGTGATTGTTTTCGGGTTTATTTTTTTTATATTGCTGAGAGCTTAATGAAGTTTAAGAGGGGTATTACAAAAGTTAGGGGTAATTTTGACGACCGACAACAATGAAGATAAAGTTGAAATCAATATTTGGAATTAAATCGACTTCGACAGACAAATCATCAGTCGATAAGGAAGAAATTGAATATGACAAGCATGCTGACTTCTATTATACAAACTTGATAAACTCGATAATTCTTTTTTCGCTGTCGTTAAAAGAATTGGAAAAACTTGCCGGACCTGATTTTAATCCAATAACGGAACTTGAGTCAGAAATTGACTATGCGTTTACGCCAGTTTGTTTTGATACGATATTTCGGAATGGTTTAGTTGCCAATTCAATTAAGAGCGAATTACTTGAATTTAAAGAATGGACTGACGACATTTCTTCTGAAATTTGGGACTGGGAATTTATCGACAACCACGCAATCTGGATTAAGACAAGACTAGAAGCGAATTCACTACTTGACAAACTTGGCGTGACAAGTCGGACTTACAATGACGACTATACAACCATTTATGACAACTTAGGAAACATAAAGAAAGGAAAAAACAGCCCATAATAATGTGTATAACAAATAGGCGTGACAGTAGTAAATTCAACGGTTGTAGCCCACTTCAACTTCATCTCAGTTTGATAGGTTGGAAGCCCGCAATCGCCTACTTGTCAATTACTAAACGTTCAACCTTTCTAAAAACTCTCCTGTAATTATTGATTAGTTTGCATTTTTATTTAGCTTCAACTTCAATTATGCCTAGGAATTAAACTTTGTAAACTTGTTTTAGGATTATTAAACAATAAGTGTAAACTTTTTTTAGGACGAGTCACTTGTCAGTGCAGTTTTTTCAAAGGACATCTTTTGTAGTACCTAATAACTTGGTTGGTTCAAACCGAAATTACCTGAAACTAAGTTTTGATAAATTCTCCCAAATAAAATAATTCCAGCTTCAATTATTTCTTTTATTAAGTTTGGTTCAAACCAAATTAAACTGAATGACCAAGCTAGCAACGCAAACAAATATTAGGATTCTTTTAACTGTTTTTGTGATGGGATTATGTGATTGTTTTCAGGTTTATTTTTTTTATATTGCTGAGAACTTGACCATGTTTTTCGGGGATGTAAAAACTTAATAGTCATATTGAAAGATGGTAAAATTATTATGTGCTTTGTTTACAATTATTTTGATGAGTTGTAATAATAACTCAACAAAATTAATTATTGGTCGATATGCAAGTGTTCGGCCTTCATATCCCTTTTTATACTATCAGTATTTTGCAAATGGAATTCGAAGCTATGGCCTCGGTTCTGAATTAATTTTAAACACTGACTCAACCTTTGAATATCTAACATGCGGTAATATTATGACAGGGAAATGGGCAACAAATTCTGATTCGCTTTTATTAACTATTTTCTCTAATAAGTATAGAAACGACAGTCTAAACAAAGTTGGAATCAAGGGTAAATTCCCAGTTATCCCTAAAGAACCAATTGCATTGATTATCAAAGGAAATAAATTAACGTATTTTATGACAATGATAGATGGAAAAAAATCTATTGATATGTTTAAAATCAACATTCAATAACAGCAACTAACCTCAAATGATCGTCGTGGTTCGCTGTGAATTTTTTTTCTATATTTGATATCTCTGAAATACGGGCCATCTGCCGTTACCTGCGAATCGATATGTATTATAATTTTAGACCTACCAAAAATGGACAAAGCTGAATTTTTATTAAAAGGTTATTCATATGAAAAAAAGGTAAATATTAATTATAACAACCTTGTTTTATCAATTGAATCTGATAAAAATAAAATTGATAACTTGAACGAACTTAATCGATCATTAGAAATAGGGTCTGAGACTGCCAAACTTGTTATTGAAGGATCCTTTACTGAAGATATTTCACTTGCTTTAGCATTAGATATAAAAAATCTTCTCTCTATTGCATTAGGAAAACGTATTACTTTTGATAGACAGTTATATTGGAAAAATGGGGCCTTCGAGGAAATCAGAAGAACCATGAGTAAAAACCATAATTTTGGTGAACAAGTTGTTCCTGATACAGAGTTAGCCAATTTTCTAAGTTCAACTTTAAACATATGGCTTAAATTTACAAATAAGGAGAAGAATGACATTTTTATTATCACTGACTACTTAAATCAAACAAACTTAGACTTTATTGAAGACAGAATTTTACGAACTGTTCAAGCTTGGGAATGTGCGGCCATGTATTGGCAAGAAGAAATCGAATTGACAGATGATTATAAAGATTTGAAAGAAAAACTTAAGGAAACATTTAATATTTGGAAAAAGGAGAAATCTTTTATTGATAATAATGGCGAATTGGGCACAAAGATTTTAGCTTCAATTGAGCAGGAAAAACTATTGTTAAAACTTGAAAACCTGGTATCCAAAGCAAACCTTAATACTAAAATTATTTCCTTAGATTTAAGGAGAATGAAAAATCTAAGAGATAAAGTAGCACATACAGGAAGGATTGGAATTCCCGGTAATAAAGCAATTGAAATTCTCCAGCCAGGAGTATTTGGACTTCAGCTTCTATTATTGAAAAAGTTAGGATATCATGGCTTAGTAATAGGCGAAAGAAACGGTTGGCCAACAAATCAAAAATTACAATACTTTTTTGAATGACGAACAACTTACTATGAATAACAGCATGCAATTTTGATGCGGATTTTTAGGTTTGGGAAGTATTTAAATCCCACGAACTTTTGCGTTAAAGCAGAGTGTATCGGCTTTGAAGTCAACAACGCAGTTGCTGCAAAATGTAACCTTAACAGTCAAGCCACAAGCAACGAAAGCATCAAAACATTATGACTGAAAAAAAACGGCATCATTCAAAATTTTCATTGCAGTATTTACGATTACAGCTTTGGTTTTCTTCATAGCTACATTTTTTCCTATTATCATGTTGACAAGAAATACTTTATGATTTTAGCCTTTTTTATGTTCGTTGCTTTAGACTTCAAGACAGCTGGAATTTATACAGGTTTTAAGCATATAACTGCGTTTGGTTCAAACCGAATTTATTTTTTTTAGGTTTGAACCAAAATTAACTAGGGTAGGAGCTGTTACCCTAAAATTAACCCTTAACAAATTGCCTTTAGGGAGGAATAAAAAAAGAGGCGCACCGCAAGCGGCACGCCTCTTTTTATTGTTTTTAGAAATAAATTATTCTACAATTACTTTAGCAGTAGCTTGGGCATCGCCATTTTTTAATACCACTTGGTACATTCCCTTGCTTAAGCCTTCCATTGAAATACCTTCTGTGCTATAGTTTTCATTTATAACTACTCTTCCTTGTAAATCATAAACTAGAATTTTAGCTCCTGTTAAGTTTAGATCGGAAGTAATATATAATTTGCTTTGAACAGGATTAGGATAAAACGTAACCAATTGGTTCAAACTGATTGACGATAAACCAACGGCTTTTTTACGAACTAAGTTAATTTGGTTGTCTTGTTGTGCCTTAATAGAATCTGTTCCAGCAAAACTGTAAACAGTCCATTTCAAAACAATGCTATCTCCTTGTGCTACGCCATTGGTTGCCAATAATGCATCCACGGTTCCAGAAACTAAGGTTAATTTGGTGTCTGTTCCACTGTTATCTGAATTTAAGGAAACAATTGGAGTTGCAAACGAACCAGCAGTTGTAGCCAAATACCAAGCATAACGTGTTGCATTTGCAGAAGCCGACCAAGTAATATCTACATTTTGTGTTCCACCTGCTTCTACTTCTACACGTGCATTATTTGCTGGTGTTAACAAGTTAAATGTACCAAGAACCAATTTACGTGTAAGTGTAATGTTATAGTCTTGATTTGCCTTCAATGAATCTGTTCCTAAATAAGCAAAAACAGTCCATTTTAAATTAGCCGATTGGCCAGGCAAAATGCCTATGCCTGCTAAAATTGCATCTACACTACCCGATACCAATGTTAAGGTAGTATCCATGCCAGAATTGTTGGAAGGCAATACCAATAATGGAGCAGTAAAGTTTCCAGTAGGTAATATAGCCATCCACTTATAAGTTGTTGCTTTTGCATTCGTCCAAACTATAGATAGAGGAGAAGTACTTCCAGATTCTACAACTACCACTGCATTGTTTGCAGGACTTACCAAATTAAATGAATTAATAGTTGGTTTTGGAGTAGGAGTATAGATAATATCAGCCTTACGTACTCCATACAATTGGTAACCTGTTGAACAACCATTGCTAGGTGAAGAACAGAATTGAGCAAGGATTCCTTCAAAGGTGAAAGTATCTTGAGGAATGGCTGTTTCTGGTGCATCTTCTAATTCTGTATCTGCTCCAGAAATAACGCGTAGTAAAATAGAATCTCCTACTTGTGTTCCATCCCAAATAGTATAATTAGTGCTTGATGCAAAGTTTCCTGTTCCGGTAATTCTTAAACCTTTTATACGAACCAATTCGCTTTCGTGGTTTTCTGCATCTTCCAATAAATCTTTAACTGTAATATTTTTAGCAATTACTTTTGAACCTACTCCTAATTTAACTACATAATTGGTAGCAGAGTAAGAACCTGAAGCAAGTTGGAACTGAGCATAATTATTAAAATCATTTCTTGGTCCAAATACTTCCACACTGTCGCCTTCTTTTAAATCACCATTGGTAATAGCAGTTACCATGTCGCCTGCAGATTGTCTTACAGCAATGGCACCACTTGCATCTTGGATATAAATAAATCTACCCCAAGCGCGAGAAATAACACCACGAGTTTTAACTAAAGTTGGAGCTGCAATTGATCTTGCTTCAGAAATACTCACAGGATAGTTGTAAACAATATCAGCTTTGCGAACACCATACAATTGGTACCCAGTGGTACAACCGTTGCTTGGTGAAGAACAAAATTGAGCAAGGATTCCTTCAAAGGTGAAAGTATCTTGAGGAATAGCCAAAGCTGGAGCATCTTCCATTTCTGTGTCTAAAGCAGAAATTACACGTAATAAGGTGGTATCGCCCACTTGTGGTCCATCCCAAATAGTATAATTGGTGCTGGCAGAAAAGTTTCCAGTTGCACTGGTTCTTACTCCTTTAATTCTTACCAATACATTTTCATATTCTTCTGCATTTGCAAGCATCTGGCTAATGGTTACCATTTTTGGTTGAACCTTAGTAGTGCTAGCAATTTTAATTACCGTATTCATAGAACTATAATTTCCACTTGCTAACTGAATTTGAGCATAATTATTGAAATCATTTCTTGGTCCTAATACTTCAACACTATCTCCTTCCTTTAGGGAACCAGAAAGAATTTCATTTACCATTTGTCCGCTAGATTGACGAACCGCTATGCCACTGGTAGCATCTTGGATATAAATAAATCTTCCCCAAGCTCTAGAAATCACACCTCTGATTCTTACATTGTTTGGAGGGCTAACTAATTTAGCTGCTGCAATAGTAATGGCAGGGTTGGTTTCAGGGAAAATGGCATCAGGACGAGTATTTAATTGTTGAATTCTCTTATCTCCATAAAGGTTAGTATCTCTAACATTGAAGGCATTTGTGGAATGTTTTGCATACATAAATTCTGCAAACGCATCTTGCTCAGAACCATTTCCTGCAAAAGTAGCAAACATAGATTGAGTCATTGCTGTATCTAAATTCACTCTATTGCTGCTATTAGCCGCAAATGGATATCCATCTCCACCACCTGCTAAGAAATCTAAAGTCACCATTTTAAATTGGCGAGTGGTATCTCCGTAAAGCATTCCTTCACGAACAATGGTATCCATTTTATTTCCTAAGGAATCTAAGGTAACCAAAGACCAAACTCTATTTCCAGCAGGTTTTGAATAATCATAACTAAATGCTATACCACCTACTTGAGGGAATTGACCCGGAGTTGCTGTGGCATTGGTAGCTGCTAAACCGTGTTCAACAATTCTTTTTACGGCTGCAGCATTCATGGTTAAAATGCTCAACTTATTATTGAAACGCAAAGAGTTTTCAATATCCAATTGAGAAATGGCTCCTTTTGGTTTTCCTGCTCCAGGGTTTGCCAATGGCGGCTCTGTATTAGTTACACTTCCAACGGTTACAACTGCGCCAATAGAAGAACGTATTCCTCCTCCATTTTTCAAGGATATTTTTACACTTGGGTCAACCAATTTTGCATACCATAAATTGGCATCAGAACTTAAGTTACCTAAGTTTGATTCTTCTTTGCGCACTTGGTTTCTGGTTCCTTCTAGGTAAACATTTGTTTTACCGAATAAATTTCCGTCTTTGTTATTAATTACATTTGCCACTGCGGTGGTTAAAGTTCTTACCAAAGCACCTTTAGAATTTACTTTAAATCCATCTGCATAGGTTCCATATAAACTTTGTACCATTTGACTATCGGCAGCATAAGCGCCATTAATTGTACTGTCTAAAGAAGAAGGAAGCATAACTCCTAAACTATCAAAACTTACTACAAAACGACCAAGGTATTTCCATTCTGCACTGGTATTCAAAATAGCCAAAGGCTCATTGTCCAAGTTTTGTGTCATAATTGGATAATGATCCAAAGAGGTAGTACCTGGTCTGATTCTATCAGTTCCATCTGTACATAATGCATGTGAACCACCCGCAATAATAATATCTACACCTTTTAACAAAGGAGCCAAAGCCTTTTCGTTGGCTAATTGCTGTAAGTGACTCATCACAATAATTTTATTAATACCATGCTTAATTCTTAAGGTATCAATTACTGGTTGTAAGATAGCAGCAAGTTGAGGCATATCATTGGTACTTGCACCAATAACGGTAGTAGAACCAGGTGAAGAAATGCTAGCCAATACTTGAGTAGTAGCACCCACGATTCCAATTTTTTCGCCATTTACTTCAATAATTGCTGAAGGAGCAATACCTTTCTTTTGAGAATTAGCAGTGATGCTTGGTGAGGTTTTAAACTCGTGCCAATTCAATTGGTTATTGGTAACAAGGTAATTTAAATTGGCATCAGCAGAAAAATCTAAATTCGCACTTAAGTAAGGGAATTGAGCTCCAATCCAACGCTTATCTGCACCATTGTTTCTAATGTCTACGCCAATAATACTATTTACTTCTGGTGTTCCTAAGTCGAACTCATGGTTACCCAAAGCAGAACCTTGGAAGCCCATAATATTCATCATGGCAATATCAATTCTACCAATTGCAGCTCTTAATCCACTAGTTGTTCCTGCATAATAGCTAGAAGCAGTACTTCTTAATGGAGTCACTAAACTTGGATCTTCACCAGAAGCCAAAAATGGACCAGGGATATAGCAATCTCCAGAGGCAAGTCTTAATGTATTAGGATAAGTATCTTCAAGGGTATCTAAAACAGCAGCGAAATTAGGTGCATCAATTGGTGCATCAATTCCACTTTCCATATCAGAAGAATGTAAGATTTGAAGTTTAAACGTATTTGGAGCATTTATATTAAAAATGGTAACCGTTCCGCTAATTTCATTTGAAACAATTAGCATCGGTTTGCCATTTGGACTTTGACCAGCAGGAACAAATAAGATTCCTTCTGGACCTAAATCGCCACCTAAATTAACACCAGGTGTTTGAGTGAAATTACGAGTATTGATGTATTGAACAAAGTATGGGCTATTAGGATTAGTAATATTGTAAATCATAACTCCACCAATTCTCTCCAAACCAATAAAGGCATAGGTAGAATCTCCCAAAACACCAATAGTCATTGCTTCTGGCTCAGGACCTTTATCATCACTTCTATTCTTAAGAGTATTATTGGTATTACTGCAATTAAAATTAGAAGGATAGGTGGCAAGTGTTATGGTTTCAAATTGGTCTTTGCTATCCCAAACTAAATCTCCAGTTGTACCATTCCAAATACTAAACGACCTTCCGCCAAAGCAGAAAATACTATCAAACAAACCATCCTTGTTAAAATCACCATATTTATTAGTTACGGTTAGTCTTCCTAATGCATTGTTATTTTTAAGAGCTGTTACTGCTGCTGCACCGCCAAATTTAGTAGTATCTACCTGATACGAACTACTGCTAAATCTAATTTCTTCGCTGTTTTCTGAACCCCAATCTGCCCTAACATCTCCTTCGTTTGCAGAAACAATATATTGGGTTGAACCTACCTTATAAGCTGCAATTGCATCTGGTTGGTACATTCCAAAAACTGGCCAATTGGCCATATTAACTGTACCATTATTAGAAGCATCCAATTTGTTTTCACTTAAGTTATGATTTTTAAATCCTAATGGAATTAAACGGGTAACAGTAGCTGTGTTAATATTAACTTCAGCCATACAATTATTTTCTTGGCAAGTAACCCAAGCGGTATTGCCATCTTCACTAATGGCTATGTATTCTGGTTCTAAATCTTCTGCTATAGTAGAATTTCTCACAAATGCACCTGAAGCATCCAAAACTTTACCAGTTATTTTGATTCTATAATCTAGAGTAGTAGAATTAAACGATTCAAAGCCTGCACGCATCACATGAGATTGAGTTAAACCTGCAATGCCAGCACCTAAATCAATTATAGATATAGAACCAGCAGGGTCTATTAATTTGTAATCTTCTGGTTCACCTTCATTGGCAACTAAAACCTTCATGCCATTTGGGGTAAAAATTACCATATCTGGGTTTGGACCAACATTAACTTGGTTTAGATAGGCGCCAGAAGTATTAAAGAATACTACTTTGCCATCTTCCAACTTACCCAAAGAATCAATAACAGCTACTGCTACAATTCCATTTTTGGTGGCTACCGAGGTTAAATCAATTCCATAAGGTTTAATGCTAATGGATGTAATTTGAACTGGATTAGCAGGGTTGGACAAATCAACTATTCTTAAGCTGGTATCCGCCCCATTTGTCACAAATAGTCTTTTGCTAGCAGGATCATAAGCAGAGATTTCTGCAGCAGCTTCGTCAAAAAAACCAGTTGAAAATCTGCCAAGGAAATTGGCACTAATTTGCGCTTCTACCTGCGTAATACTGAATAATGCCAGTAGTAAACAGAGGAAAACATTTGTAATTTTTGGTCTCATTATTAAATGGATTTTTAGTTGTTAATCATGCGCAAAGTCGATATGCAATAAAAACATTAGGTTAATTGGGTGTTAAGGAAAGATTATCTATGTAAATTTTGACACAGGCCCAAGCTTATAACTATCCAAATGTTTTTTGAAAATTTTTTTTAGGTTCAAACCAACCAAAAATGCTCTTTACTTTAAACCAACCCCCAAACAAACCAACCAACAAACTCCCCAAACATCGGTTCAAACCAAAAAGCAATTTCTGTTTGAACCAAAAAATACTCCCTACTATAAACTAAACCCCCAAACTTCCCAACCTACAAACTCCCCAACCATCGGTTCAAACCAAAAAGCAATTTCTGTTTGAACCAAAAAATGCTCCTTACTATAAACCAAACCCCCAAACTCCCCAACCAACAAACTCCCCAACCATTAGTTCAAACCAAAATTTATGTAAATAAAGTTCCAAGAAAAGCCGAAGAAAAAAAGGAAACCACTTGGTTTAAAAAAAGCTAAACCTAAAATTTAGTCATGACTTATTGAAAGTAAATTTATAGGTAGGAAATACTTCTGAATTTAATCTGCAGCATTTTTTTTCTTGTTTTTATTTAAACTGTTTGTTTAATTTCTTACTGAAATAAGTCTGGGTAGTTTTGTAAATAACATAATCCCATCTTATATTAGCTTCCTAAAATAAATTGGTCTTATGAAATACTTACTATCCCTTACTCTAACTTTTTTTATTTCTCTGTCTCTATTTGCTCAAAAAAATGCAGAAGAACAAGCCATTGTGGATGAGGGTAAAATGCTCTTTAAATCCGAAATGGCTTCATGGAATGCCACCGATATTTTGCAAGAGAAATATTCTGAATTATTGGAAGGAGTGGGAGGTTATTTTTCTTATCCAGTTGGAGAAAGAGAGCTATGTGTTTTCTTTTCAAAGGAGAATACGCCAAATGTAATTTTGGAAATATCTTTTGATTCCAGTTTTTCTGTTAAGAAGGCCGAGATAAAGAAAGTTTATAGAGGATTTACCCCCTTTGAAAATGACATGTATGCCATCCGAAAAGTAGCCCTGAAATTAATTAACTCCGATACTTTTTTTCTGAAATACGAAAACACTGCCCTAAACCTTATTCCATTGATAGAAGGGGAAAGTAGAAAAGTGTTTGTTTTAACAGGGCCACGCCAGAACGGTGTGGTAATATTTGGCAACGATTACCTAATTCAATTTGATACCAGCAACCAAATACTTTCAAAGAAAAGGCTTCATAAAAATATTATTCCTAATGAATATTCCTCGAACAAAAAGAAAGGTAAAGGAACTGAGGTAGGAGGTGTTCACATGCATTTACCAGGAACGGGTGTTTATATAACCTCCACCGATATATGCACCTTAATGCTTTACCAAAAAAGAGCGGGTTGGAAATCGTATATGGTAATGAGTGAAAAATACATGAATATTTGGACATGTGAATCCAACTCATTGGCGGTGGTTCCAAGAGGAATGAAATTTAACAAAGAAGAGTAGAAGCAAATTAGAAGTCATAACCGCTTTCATAAAGATTTATTTATTTGATGTTCCGTGAAATTTCAACAAGTTTTCTAATTGAAGTCCTTTACAAAAAGCCCTACTCACTCGGTTCTAAGCTAGATACTATTACAGGAATATTCTTCCTTGGTTCAAACCGAACAAAAAAGGTAAATATATTTTTACGAAGAGCTTTGCTTCCCATTTTTTTATTCCTATTAAGCCATTTAAGTCTTTATGGTCAAGTGTTAATTCAAGTGTTAAATAACGACCCATTTAGAATGGAACCTGATTATTTTTCTTATTTAAAAATCGAATATAATCATCAAGAAATTCTGTTAAATAAAATTAAGTCGGTTGAAACCAAACTATACAAATTAAGTAAAAGTGGCAGGTCTAAAGGTTTTGGAAAACTAGAGTATAAGCTTGATTTTAATAAGGCTGGGAATCCAATATACTTTCATAGAAAAGATGATATTGGTTCTAGGTGGTTCAATTTAATATATCCAATCCGCTATCGGTACGATTATTATTTTTTGTATGATTCACTTAATAGACTAAGTAGCATAAAAGAATTAATAAATAGGAGTAACCAACTAGAAAATGAAACTGATATATTTTATTCTTACGACACTAAGGGAAGGGTCAATAAGGTTGTTTATTCAAAAAAAGATATTTGCAGGCGAAGGTTTAATTTCAGTGGAATTGCCTGTTCAAATGACACCAATATGGTAGAGACCACCTTAAATTATTCAGGGTTTATATTAACATGGTTATTCCAAAAGAACTATGATAGTCACTATTCCTGGCTAAGGTTAGATTCGGCTTTTGTTAACACCACTTTTGATAGTTTATTTGTTCCAAAGTTATATACCAAAGGAGTTATTACAGATAGTTCTGGGAATACAATACAAGTAGACCTGAATAAGGGATTGGGCAGTTGTACAGGCGGCATTAGCAATAATAATTCAACTCAAGTTGAATTTATTTTTAAATACCAAAATAACCAACATAATAAGTTGGTAAATGTGAAGAAGTTTGATGCGGAAAATAAATTAGTGAACACAAGAATATTCAATTATGATAAAAATGGCCTTTTTTCTTCAAAGGAATCGATAAACCTTTTCTCTAAAAGGAATACTATTCAAATTTATAAATATGTGTTTTACTAAATCAACTTGTAGCTTTGCTAATTGAATCCTAAATAATATAAACCAAGAATACCAACTAGATTACTCTAGAAATACTATTCTTGGCTTTTTTTTGATTTGCTAAAATCTAAACTGAATGAATCAGAAAATTAAACTATACATAGTTTATCTCTGTCTCCATCCTCTCCAAACAGGTATGCCGTTTTCACTGCGAAGAATCAAGATTTTATCTCCTTTGATTATTTCTGAGGCTATAATTGCTGGATGGTTTTCGTAAATAATTCGAGAACCTTTTATTTCTATTTTATCTTTCACAACAATATCCAATTCTTGTTTGTCTAAAAACCATTTTGGCCCTAAATGGATAGAAATAATTTCTTTGCTTGTCTTAACCATCAAGTGCACTCCAGCCGACATTCCTTTGCTTGGGACCATCTTTTCAACACTCAATACTTCACCAAAAATGGTTTCCACAGTTTTGGTATCGTATTTATTTTCGTAGGAGTTTCCGGTTCCCCAGCCACCACTTTTTTTGCCATTCATTTTGCTTTGGGCAATTAGGCTAGTAGTTGATAAAAGAATCAAAGAAAAAATAAGTGTCGCCAAAACTGTTACCTTAAAATGAGTTTGGCTTTTCAATTCCTTTTGCCCATTAATTACTGTTATTTTCATAGTATTAATTTATAATTTGTGAATGATTTTTCACGCTGCAAATGTTGACTACTTATTTGATTTAGGGCTTACATAATTGAATAAAAATCTTACATAGTTTGCATGTTTTCTAAATGGTTTTTGCTTTCATTCTCTTTAAGTTGAAATTGAAATAGGGAATTGAAATTGAGTAATAAAGACTCATTTCTAAAAATTAGGATTGATGTTATAATAAGAGTAAAAACTTCAATTTTATCTCTTATTTCTACATTTATGTTAAAATAGATTGTTTTTTAAATGCTTATTTTTACATTTGTGTCCAATTAGAGGTTTTTATGAATTTTTTCAGTCCTATTCCTACATCAAAAAGAATTGAGCGCTTACAATACGAAAACCCATGGTGGTTATCAGGGAAAGTGCAAGAAATGTATGAGTTAATGTCGAGGCGACTTTATTTTGATTTGTTTTACCCATTTGTAAAAGAGACCGAGATTAAAAGAGCTTTGGTATTAATGGGGCCTCGTCGTGTGGGTAAAACGGTGATGATGTTTCATGCCATTCAGGAGCTCTTGAAGGAGAAAATTAAGCCTCAAAAAATAGTTTTTATGGGAATTGACAATCCCATTTATATGCATTTAGGTTTAGAGGATTTGCTCTTGTTGGCCAAGGAGGCGGTTCATTTAGAAAGTTTGGATGGGTGTTTTGTTTTCTTTGATGAAATTCAGTACCTCAAAGATTGGGAACGCCATTTAAAAGTAGTTGTGGATGCTTATCCTAAAACCAAATTCGTGGTGTCGGGCTCGGCTGCAGCTGCTTTGAAATTACAAAGTTCAGAAAGTGGTGCAGGTAGATTTACCGACTTTATGTTGCCACCTCTTACTTTTCACGAGTATATTCATCTCAAAGATTTAACGCATCTTATACAATCAAAATCGATTGTGTACAATAACAAAGTAATCCCATTTTTTACCACACACGATAACAAAGCGCTTAATAAGGAGTTTTTTCAATACCTCAATTTTGGTGGATATCCAGAGGTAGTTCTATCAGAAAAAATCCAAAGTGATATGGGGCGTTATGTAAAAAGTGATATTGTAGACAAGGTTTTGCTTAGAGATTTGCCAAGTCTATATGGTATTAAGGATGTTCAAGAGTTAAATAGTTTTTTTAGTTACCTCGCCTATAATACTGGCAATGAATTTTCTTTTGAAAAATTGGCAAAAGACAGTGGTATAGCAAAGGAAATTATTAAGAAATATTTGGAATATCTTGAAGCAGCCTTTCTAATAAAGGTTATTTATAAGATTAACGATACTGCAAAAAAGTTTAAAAGGATTAGCAATTTCAAAGTGTATTTAACAAACTCTTCGTTGCGCACTGCCTTGTTTTCGCCTATTCATGATACCGATAAAGAAACTGGCAATATGGTAGAAACCGCCATTTTTTCGCAGTGGATGCACAGAGAAAATCTGGATTTAAAATATGCTCGTTGGAAAATGGGGAGATCGGAAGGGGAAGTAGATATGGTATTGATGGATACAAAGTTATTTAAACCTCAATGGTGCATTGAAATTAAGTGGAGCAATAGGTATTTTGAGAAGCCACAAGAATTAAGCAGTCTTGTAAATTTTTGTCAGCAAAATAAGATAAATGCCACCTTGGTTACTACCATGGATCAGTCTGGAAATAAAACCATAAATGACCTAAATATCACCTTTGTTCCAGCGGCAATTTATGCCTACAATATTGGTGTAGTTACATTGCAAAAGAAATCAAATTGGTTAAACGAATAAACTCAGATTTCTGAATCTATTAGCATGGCAATTGTTTATTGTTGCCATGCTTTTATGGTTTTTTAAAAAGGTTCTGTTTGAACCAAGTAGTTCTACTTTTTTGGATTAGAAATTTATTAATTTACTCATAATAATGAATGAATTGGCCTGTTGGAAGCATTTTCATTATGGATTTATTGATTATAAAATTACCTTTAGATTAACAATTAAAAAAATAATGTTCTGCCTTTTAAGAACTCAATTACATTAGAAAATAATTGGCCTTGAACCTATGAAATAGAAGTTTTAAATTTAATAAAATAATAAAAGGAGCCTAGAAATGAATTACAAGAAAGTAAAATTAATCGCGGTGTTTTATTTGGCATTTGCCCTATTTGCTATTCAAGCAAAATCAAAAAATAATTCCCCAACCTCACAAACCCCTCAAACCCCCAACACCCAAACTCCAACTCATTCTCCCGAGGTTCCAACGCATCATATTGGTGATCTTTACGGTGGCGGTATTGTATTTTGGGTCGACCCAAGTGGCCAACATGGTTTGATAGTTAGCATGATAGATTTAAGCGTAATAAAACCTTGGAGTGATAAAATCTCAGATTTAGTTGGTTCAACAAATGATTGGGATGGTGCTAGCAATACCAATGCTATTTACGGGCAGGGCGAAAAAATTTCTAGTGCAGCAAAATTATGCAAGGAGTATACCAATTTAGATTATGGAACTGGAGTTTTTAGTGATTGGTATTTGCCAAGTATTGGAGAGTTAAATCATGTTTGGAATAGTTTCTATGAAGTTCAAAAAGCTCTTAGCTCCGATGGAAATAGTAATACAACTCCAATAGAAAGAACTGCTTATTGGTCGTCAACAGAGACCAGTGCAAGCAATGCTATGTTCTTTGGGTTTAACTCTGGTTCTGCAAATAGCGGCAGTAAGTTTGGCTCCAACTATATTCGTGCGGTTAGGGCATTTTAATATTCTTATTGCAAATTATTTTCAATGTCCTAGTTTTGGAAAATAATACAAACTAGAATGAAATTAACTGCTAGTCAAACCAAAGAATTATTGCTTGTTCTCCAAACACGCTTTGAGAAAAATCAGAAGCGCCATCCTAAACTAGAATGGGATTTGGTTCGAACCAAATTAGAAACTAAGCCTGAAAAACTTTGGAGTTTAATTGAAATGGAAAGAACAGGCGGGGAGCCAGATGTGGTTGAATTTGATAAAAAATCTGGAGAAATAGTGTTTGTAGATTGCTCTGCCGAAAGTCCAAGCGGACGAAGGAGTTTGTGCTACGACCAAGAAGGATTGGATTCTAGAAAAGAGAATAAACCAGCACATTCTGCAATAGCTATGGCAAACGAAATGGGTAGTGAACTTTTAACAGAAGAAGAATACAGAGACTTGCAAAAATTAGGAAACTTTGATGCCAAAACTTCCAGCTGGGTAAAAACACCAGATGCAATCAGAAAATTAGGTGGAGCGCTCTTTTGCGATTACCGTTATGCAAGTGTTTTTGTTTATCACAACGGCGCTTCATCCTATTATGCTGCTAGGGGATTTCGTGCAAGTTTAAGATTTTAAGCAACATAAATTACTTGTAAAATCTAGTTGGTTCAAACCAAAAAAAAAGAATTAGGTTTGAACCGAATTAGCTACCATAAAAAAGGAATAACCTATGTCTTTTGAATCTGAGTTTTCAAACTTTTGGGAAAAAGTAAAAGAGAGTTTAAACAATCGAACTTTTGCCAAATTAACACTTGCCAAAACCATTGGCGATACAGATTTGAAAAATGTTTATATGCGTGTGGAGGAGAAGGGCGACGAATTGATATTTGTTCTTTTGTTTCGCCATAAAACCAAGGAGCTAGAAATGGTTCATACCCTTGATGAAGCGTATCCTATATTGTTATCTTATATGAATAATCCGTTTTTAACGGCATTACTTTTTACCACCGAAAACGATATCACATTTAAATTAAACAAAAAACGCGTGGGCTCCATCATTATCCAAGACCCCACCTTCAAAAACTCTGCATTCGAGTAGACTCGCGCATCAGGACTGGTTCGACTAAGCTCACCAACCATTCGACTAAGCTCAGCCACCTCGAGTTTTGCCTGGTGGCTGAGCAAGACAGAATGAACATCAATTAAAAGCGAATCATGCGTCGCGTCGAAGTCATGCGTCGCGTCGATGGTGGCTGAGCAAGACAGGCTGAATATGACTCAAATCAAAAATACGCGTCGAGTCGAAGCCAGCGTCGAAGTCAGCGGCACAATTCTTTGATAATTTCTTGGTGTTGGGGGAATTCTTTGGTGAGGGATTCTTTATTGGCCAATTCAAAATCTTCAAAATCAAAGCCAGGGGCAACGGTGCAGCCAACTAAAGAAAAGCCATTTTTTGTTTCGCATCTTGAGGCAAACCAGTTTCCGGCTTGTATAACACATTGGTAGCTTTCGCCTTTTTCTAGGTCTCTTCCCAAATGGTGTATGTTTAATTTTCCGGTTTGATCCAACTCATAAATATGCAAAGGACTTCCTTCATAAAAATGCCAAATCTCATCGCTGGCAATTTTGTGGAAGGCCGAAAAATCGCCTTGAGTTAATAAGAAATAAATGGCGGTTCCATAATTTCTATCTCCATGAAAAGTATCAGGCAAATTGTTTTTGTCAATCTTGTTGGCACATCGGTAAGTTTCGGCAAAAGCGCCTCCTTCAACATGTTGGGTCAAACCGAGTTTTTCTATATAATAAGCAGCATTTTTTTGCATGCTTCAAAGAAAAGAATTTTTATAAAACCTTGTGCAATCTTTTAATCACGTGGCTTTGGTTTTCTTCCTCCCATCATTAAACCTTTGGCTAGTTTTTCTATGGTTTCTGCGTAATATGGTTTTTGATCTTCACCTAATAATTGATAAAGGTATTTAAAGTGGAGCAGTGTAATTTGATCTTTGGTGTATTTAATTTCTGCCATATGTTGCAATTGCCCATTAAGTAAGCTATCATTTCCTTCACCCTTTTGAATTTCTTTAATAACTAATTTCCTCATCTCAGATTCAATTTTATTTAAAGAATCCATATCGTGGCGGTGTTGATTTCTTAATTGATAGAAGGCCTCTTCTTGCATCTCATCTAAATGCAAACCTTTTACAATTAGGTTGTCATCGGGTTTTTGGTGAGGAGGGTTATTAATTACCATAAACCCTAGAGTTGCCATGTTTAGAAAAACCAAAAACAGAACCAATATTTTCCAGAATTTTTCGCTTTTCATATTTACATATTTAAGATAGAACCCGAACTAAAAGGCATTTGCTTTTCGGTTTTAGGGTTGTTCATTCCCATTTTTTGAGATGAATTATTGTTCCTCAATACCCAGAAATTAATAAATACCAAAAGGACTGCTGCCGCAGCAACCCAACGAATTTTTTGTATTTCAATGCGCTTCGCTGTAAATTGATTTAGTTGAATTTTAGCAAGAATTTTTTGATCCAATTCTTGTGGCATTTGGGCAGGCTGCATGTTTTGTGTGCTGTCCAAAATTTCTTCTATCCATTTGTTATTCTCTGTGTTCATTCGGTATTTATTTTGACGCTAATTTTTTGTTATTCCTTCGCTCAATCCTGCTTATTTTTTAAAACCTTCCTCAAATTCTGTTTGGCTCGGTGAACTTGAGATTCTAGTGCTTTAACTCCAATATCCATAATTTGAGCAGCTTCTTGATAAGGCAATTGCTCCACAAAAATTAGGATAAAAGCAGTCTTTTGATTTTCGGGTAAAGTATCAATAGCCTTAAACAATTCTATTGATTGTTCCTTTCTTTCTAAGGCAATTCCTGGATGCATAAAATCGCTGTGGTCGTGCTGTAGTTCGCCACTTTCTGGATTCCAAAGACTAGTTAAAATGGCAAAGCGTTTCTTGCGGTTTTTATGTCGTAAAAAATCTAGACTTTTATTAATGGCAATGCGGTAAACCCAGGTGCTTAATTGGGCTTCTTGCCTAAAATTTTCTAAATTTTGATGCACCTCCAAAAACACATCCTGAGTTACTTCTTCGGCATCTTCGGCAGATTGTAAATAAGAAAGCACCGTGTTATATACACGGTGCTTCATAGTTTGATATAGCTGATTAAAATCGGCCACTTTAAAAATTAGTGCTTGTGGTCTGGTCCAAACACATTGGCTTTATGACCAAAATGATGAACAAAATCGCGCATCTCGTCGCTTAGTTCTTTGTTGCCTGTAGCTTTTTCAAATGTATCGGCCATGGTTGCCAAAGTTTGAAACATGAACAAATTCATTTCTTCTACATTCATTTCTTTGGTCCAAAGGTCTATGCGCATTGCATTTTGTTGCAAGCCATCAAAGATACTTAGCATCATTCCTTTGGCGCTTTCCTTGCCATCAAAATCTGCATCATCTGCATCCCATTCAATATTAATAGGAAGGTTTTCTTTGTCTAAATGTACGTCGATTCTTATTTGCGACGTTTTTACCGTTTCGTTTTTTTCGGTGCTCATACTGGTATTTATGCTAAGTTGTTTTTTAATTCAATTAGAAATTTCTTTATCTCCACTAGTTTTTCTGCAATCATTTCTTTGTCTACGGGCTGATCCAATTTATTTTTCAGTTGCTCCCTAGCGCCTGCCAAAGTAAAGCCTTCTTCTTTTACCAATTGATAAATTTTTTTCAAGAGGGCAAAGTCTTCACGAGAGTATTTTCTAGTTCCACCTTCTGTTTTTCTGGGTTTAAGTTGTGGAAATTCTTTTTCCCAAAATCTCACCAAGCTGGGAGAAACTCCTAGTTCATCCGAAACTTCACCAATGGTAAAGTAAAGTTTTTCTAAATTATCTGCTGGGTTCAAACCAAAAAAAATTAATCGAATGACTGACCTTCACGCGAAGCAATATCTCTGATTGCCTGATACTCTTCTTCGGTTAAGTCGTTGAAAAAATAATTAATAGGGTTGATTTTATTTTTGCCCTTCATTACCTCATAATGAACGTGAGGTGCAGTAGAGGTTCCGGTTGAACCTACAAGACCAATTAACTCGCCACGTTTTATTTTTTGTCCTGGTTTCGCTTTGATCCTACTCATATGCGCGTATAGAGATGAATAACCAAAACCATGGTTTACGATAACGTGATTTCCATAACCATTTCCGCTACTGGCATAAACCACAACTCCGTTTCCTGTTGCATAAATAGGAGTGCCTTGTGGGGCAGTAAAATCTATTCCCGCATGGAATTTGTGCGTTTTAAAAATTGGGTGAATGCGATATCCATAACCAGAAGCCACACGGGTTAAATCTTTATTGCTGATAGGCTGAATGGCTGGAATGCTGGCCAAGAACAAGGTTTTATTTTTTGCCAATAAGCTTAACTCATCAAAAGATTTGCTTTGAATGGCAACTTTGGCAGAAAGCTCATCCAGTTTTTTTGTAAGGCTAATTATTTCCTCAGAATTGGTAAATCCTTCTAGGTTTCTATATTTTTCAATGCCGCTATAACTGGCCTTACTTACACTAATATCAATAGGTTCGGCCTCAAATATAGCTCTGTAAATATTGGCATCTCGGTCTTGCAACTCTTTTAATATGCCGTTCAATTCCTTTACCTTTTGGTTGAGCCTACTCAATTGGTTTTTATATTGCTCGTTTTCGCGCAAAAGTACTTTCTCTTTAGGCGAGTCTATAAAGCTATAAGCAACAAATACCATAATGCCACCTGCAACGGCCGATGCCGATAGAAAACCAAATACTCTGAGAAAGATGGAAGATATACTAGTACCAACCTTTTCAAAGTCGAGTTTATGTGGATTATAAAAGTATTTTATTTTTGCCAAGTTTTCGCTTTTTTCTGTTCTTCAAATTCTTCTTCTTTGCAGGTGTAAGAAAGCAATTTTTCTCAATAAATGGGAAGAATAGAAGAGGTCAAAAATATGTTATTCCGCTAAGAAGCGAAAATTATAATACAATAAATTGATAATCATGGCAAAGTCGAGTGAGATACGCAAACAGTTTTTAGATTATTTTGAAAGTAAAGGGCACAAAATTGTTCCATCTGCACCTATTGTGGTGAAGAATGACCCCACTTTGATGTTCACAAATGCTGGAATGAATCAATTTAAAGATTGGTTTTTGGGAAATGAAGAACCTAAATACAAGCGTGTGGCAGATACTCAAAAATGTTTGCGCGTTAGTGGAAAGCACAACGATTTGGAAGAAGTAGGAGTGGATACCTACCACCATACCATGTTTGAAATGTTGGGCAATTGGAGTTTTGGCGATTATTTTAAAAAAGAAGCCATCGAGTGGGCTTGGGAATTATTAACCAAAGTTTACAACTTGCCAGAAGACAGATTGTATGTAACCGTTTTTGAAGGTGATGCCAAAGAAAACCTAGCTTTCGATCAAGAAGCTTACGATAATTGGGCGCTTTGGATCAAACCGGAACGTATTTTAAATGGCAACAAAAAAGATAATTTTTGGGAAATGGGTGATACTGGCCCATGCGGACCTTGCTCTGAAATACACATAGATTTACGACCAGATGCAGAAAGAACTGCATTGGATGGAAGCACTTTGGTAAACAACGACCATCCTCAAGTGATTGAGATTTGGAACAATGTGTTTATGGAGTTTAACCGCAAAGCAGATGGCAGTTTAGAGAAATTGCCTAACCAACATGTGGACACAGGAATGGGCTTTGAGCGCTTGTGTAGAGCCATTGAAGGCAAATCTTCTAATTACGATACGGATGTGTTTTTGCCTTATATTCATTTCTTAGAAAAACATAGTGGTAAAAAGTATGGGGTGTCTGAACCAATAGATATTGCCATGCGCGTTTTAGCAGATCATATTAGAACAATTTCCTTTGCAATTTTGGATGGACAATTACCATCAAATACAGGAGCAGGTTATGTAATAAGAAGAATTTTGCGAAGAGCGGTAAGGTATTATTATTCGTTTTTGGATAATAAAGAACCTTTGCTTTATAAAATGGTGGCATTGGTTGGAGAATCCTTTGTAGATATTTTCCCTGAGGTGAAAGAGAAGCAGGCATTTATTCAACAAGTAGTAAAAGAGGAAGAAGTGGGCTTTTTGAGAACCTTGGAAAATGGTATCAAACGGATTGAAAGAATTGAAGGTGATATCAATGGATTGGATGCTTTTGAGTTATTTGATACTTATGGATTTCCAATAGATTTGACCCAATTAATTGCTCGTGAGCGCGGTTCCAAGGTTGACTTAGAAGGTTTTGAAAAGAACCTGCAATTGCAAAAGGAACGCTCGAGAAAAGCAACATCGCTTGAAACCGATGATTGGGTGGTATTGGTTGAAAACGATGCCATTCAATTTGTGGGTTATGATACTTTGGAAGCCGAGATAGAAATTATGCGCTACCGCAAAGTAAAGAACAAAGGCAAGGTGCAATTTCAATTGGTATTTAACCAAACTCCTTTTTATGCAGAAAGTGGTGGTCAGGTTGGAGATACCGGAATTATAGAAAGTGCCAACGAGAAATTACAGGTATTGGATACGCAAAAAGAAAACAATTTGATTATACATATTGTAGCGCAATTGCCAGAAAATCCTAGTGCTTTGTTTAGAGCAAAAGTTAATAAAGATAGGAGAGCAGACATACAAGCCAATCACTCTGCCACGCATTTATTACACGCTGCCTTAAGAGAAACCTTAGGCACGCATGTAGAGCAAAAAGGTAGTTTGGTCAACAGTGAATATTTGCGTTTCGATTTCTCGCATTTTAAAGGAATGAGTGAGGAAGAATTGAAGCAAGTAGAAACCAGAGTTAATCAAAAAATTAGGGAAAATATTGCCTTAGACGAAAGGCGTAATATGCCAATTGAAGAAGCAAAGGAATTAGGAGCAATGGCCTTATTTGGCGAAAAATATGGTGACTCCGTTAGGGTAATTACCTTTGATGAAAACTATAGCAGAGAACTTTGTGGAGGAACGCATGTAAAGGCTACAGGTGAAATTGGCTTGTTCAAGTTCTCTTCGGAAAGTGCGGTGGCAGCGGGTGTTAGAAGAATTGAAGCCATCACTTCCACAGCAGCAGAAAAGTTTGTGGTAGAACAAGATCATTTGGTTCAAACCTTAAAAAACTTATTGAAAGCAAAAGACTTGGTGAAATCTGTTGAGCAATTGATGGAAGAAAACAATGAGCTACAAAAGAAATTAGAAGTGTTTGAAACCGAAAAAACACAGCTGGTAAAACAACAGTTGAAGGGGCAAGTTATAGCAAGAAATGGTTTCAATAGCTTGGTGGCTAAAGTAGATATCTCTAATGCCGACCAATTAAAGAACTTATCGTTTCAATTAAAAAATGAGATTGAAAATTTGTTCTGTTTATTGGTTATGGAATCGAATGGAAAACCATTTATTAGCTTAATCATTTCAGAAGAGTTGGTTCAAACCAAAACATGGGACGCAGGTAAATTGGTAAAAACTTGGGCCAAACATATTCAAGGCGGCGGCGGAGGACAAGCATTCTACGCTACTGCTGGAGGAAATTTACTAAGCGGAATGGAAACCTTATTATCAGAGGTAGAAAAATGGGTGCAAGAAAATTAGATGAGTTGATTTATAAAGACCAAATAGTAAGTCATAAATAAAATCTCAACTAATTATTCTAATTGCTTTTTTAGTATTTATCGTTTCTTGTTTGAGGACAGACATAATGGATAAAGACGATCTTGCTTCTATATGATGGACGTTTTATTAGAAATTTAAGATACATGAAAGAATTTTAATTTGCTAAAAACCAGAAGATAGAATTATCTTGTGGAAGAATTTGTAACATTTAATAAACGTAAACTGTCTAACTCACACAAACCAACATCCACCTTCGGTCAAGCTTCGGTGGAGAAACAACTCACAAACCTTAAACCCAAAACCCAAAACTCAAAACCCAAAACCATCCACCTACGCTCAAGCTTCGGTGGACGATGACCCAAAAACATATGAAAAAACTAAGTTACTTTTTAATTGCTCTACTAATTGTTGGAGCCAGTGCCTGTAAAAAGGAAGAAACAAAAACCACCAACACAACAACAGGTACACCTACTTGTTTAATCCAATCCCAATTAGATGGTGATGGAAATTTAACTAGCTATACTTTTGATGGAAGCAAAAGAATCAGCATGTCGAAATCAGTGGGAGCCTCCGATTCTATCATTACGGTATTTACCTATATCGGAAATACCGTAGAAATTGAAGCCGATAATGGGTCCTTTACAACCTTTTATTTAAACGCAAAAGGATTTGCAGATAGTGCCCATACGGAATTGGATGGATTGTATAGTATTAGAATTTTATTAACCTATAATGCAAACGGTGAGGTTATTAAACAAGATGTAATTGGAGAAGTTTTTGGCTCACCAATTACTCAAACTAGCACCTTTGAATATTTAAATGGAAATGTGGTGAAGCAAATTGATGACGATGGAAGCTCTACTGATGAAACCATTTTGGAATACTATACTGATAAGACAGATTACGCCAAAACTTTTAATGAGAAAACTAACTTTACCAATGCATCTAAAAATCTATTGAAAAAGATAATCAACTCAGATGGTAGTTATTATGAGTATACCTATACTTTTGATAGCAATGGCAAAGTTCTTACCACTAGCGAATTTGATAGTTCAACAAGTGAAACTGGAGTAACTACCAATACTTGGTTGTGTAACTAATATAATATTTGGGATTTACTCCTTTTAGCTTTTTATTGAAACTGCCTTAAAAGAAATTTTAAGGCAGTTTTTTTTATTTCTTATGTTTTAGCTTTTGTAAAATTAGAAGCAATTAAATGGCAAGAGTAGGTTGTTGACTAGAAACTCTAAAATATAACTCATATTTGCGCCTCCTTTTTTTAGGTTCAAAAAGAAATAGGTTTTAAATGAGTAAACAAGAAAAACTAATTTTATATACGCTCGCTGCGGTTAACTTTACCAATATCATGGATTTTATGATCATGATGCCATTGGGTCCACAGTTGATGCGCTTGTTTGACATTACTCCTCAACAGTTTGGTATTATTGTTTCTAGTTATACGTTTAGCGCGGGTGTTAGCGGTTTCTTTGCCGCATTTGTTATTGATAGAATTGATAGAAAACGCACGCTAACAATTTTATATATTGGCTTTATTATTGGCACTTTGCTTTGTGGCATAGCTTGGGATTATCATTTCTTAATTGCAGCCAGAATATTCACAGGAATTTTTGGTGGCGTTATTGGTGCTACCGTCCTTGCCATTGTGAGCGATGTTATTCCTTTAGAAAGAAGAGGCGAGGCTATGGGAACCATTATGACAGCCTTTAGCGTTGCTTCCGTTTTTGGTGTTCCTTTTGGTTTGTATTTGGCCACACATGTGAGTTTGGGTTGGCATGCACCCTTTTTATTTTTAGGCGTTTGTGGTATTCCAATTGGCTACCTAATTCACAAATTAGTTCCTAGTTTGAACCAACATATTAGCAAAGAAAAAAGTAAAAGTCCTCTTGAAATATTAAAAGCAATTGGCAGTTCCAGAAACCAAGTTATTGCTTTAATTCTTATGATTTTTATAATGATGGGCCATTTTAGTTTGATCCCATTTTTGAGTCCGTACATGGTTGCCAACGTAGGTTTTAGTGAATCTGATTTAACTTATATTTACTTGGTTGGAGGTATCTGCACCATATTTACCTCACCTATTATTGGTAGGATGGCAGATAAAAAAGGGAAGTTGAAAATATTCACCATTTTTGGAATTTTATCGTTAATACCGGTTGCCATTTTAACCAATTTGCCCCAAACGCCATTGGTATGGGCATTAACAGTAACAGCCTTTTTCTTTATTTTTTCCAATGGAAGATTTGGTCCTGCACAAGCCATGGTTACGGGTGCTGTTGATCCAAAACTAAGAGGAAGTTTTATGAGCATCAGTTCTTCCTTCCAACAAATTACAGCCGGTGTGGCAAGTTATATTGCAGGAACCATGGTACACAAAATGGGCGATGGAACCTTGAGTGGTTATAATTATGTGGGCTATTTTTCATTGTTCTTTACCATCATCAGTTTGTTCATTGCCCAACGAATGAGAACACATGATGGAAGTAAATATTAAATCCAAATTCATCTAAATTTGGTGTTTAGCATTTAAGCAAAATATTTGCAACAGTTCACTCAAATATTATAATTTCATTGACCTCAACTAGTTTTAAGGTGAACACAAAATCGCCAATTTATTTCGGGTGCGGATATTCAATATGTTGTATTTCTATCAAGCCCTGTGTAAATTAATTTAGCCATCTAAAACTATTTTTTTTTGAAAATAGTCTATTATTGTTTTTATTTCCTGCCCTATGACCAAAACTATTACCTCATCTGCTAGAATTATATTGCTTATTGGCTTGTTCCTAAATTTAGCCTGCAACACCCATTATGGGCATAGAGCAAAGGTTAGGGTAGGTAAACACGAAGACCCCACCTCAGTTTACAAAAAGGATAAAACGGATAAGCCTGCAGAAGAGACTTTAGAAATTGACCAGTCTGAATTAAGTGCAAGTTTAGATAGTTTGGTTGATCCAAAATCTAGGTGGCAAACTTTCAACTACAATCAAGTTAATAAATCTAATGAAATAGTTGGTTCAAAACAAATAGATAAACCAAAGGATAAAAAAGATGCAAAATCTATTGCCAAGCAAAGACCAGATAAAACACCGATAAATTATTATGCTAAATGGGCATTTATTTTAGGTTTAATATCACTCGTAGGAGCTGTGTTTGTAATTCCTTTTGCTATTGGACCACTTGCATTATTTTTAGGAATTAAGGCGCTAAAAGAAATTAGAAAAAGCGGAGAGCGGGGTAAAGGTATGGCATACTTTGGATTGACCATTGGATTCATCTTTACTTTAATAATTGTTGTATCCTTTTTATCTTCGCTAGAAGTTGATTTAGGGCTTGGGTGGTTGTTATTGGTGGTATTGCCATATGTGTTGGTGTTTTTGCTGAACTTAGTTATTTATAAAACCATTAAAAGGTCTAAAAAGAATCCTGCGAATATTGATTCACCAGGTCACCCTTTTAAGCCCCAAAATTCCGGTTGGAAAGCTTTCTTGATAACTTTATTATCATTAATGATTGCCGCTAATATCTTTTTTTTAATTATTATGGCGTCCGGTGGGGGTAGCTTTGATTAGAACATTTACTATCTTTTGTGCTATTTATTGTTGATTTTTCCAAAACAATAAATTCAATCATATTGCTCTTAAATTTGACTTTGGTTAATAATAAACTGGAAACAACAATAAAGAATGCAAATTGCCTATTATTTATTTGAATAAGGATATAACTGCATACAGTTATCAAAACCTGGCCTTTGAAATGAGTTGTTTAAAATAGGACAACCCTAGATTTAATTTAATTATTCCTGTCGTTATTTATTCCAATTGGTATCTTTAAGTTTCGGTTTGAGCCTAGTATTGGTGGAAGTAGGGATAATAAATAATCAATTCAATAATACCTTTTAGTATTTCATAACCTTGATAGTGGTCGAATTCATTTGGTTGCCTTTTAGTTGAAGGAAGTAAATACCGATTGATAATCCTGTTAAATCAATCTTATTATCTTGATTTGTGAGCGACCCTTTTTGAACTATCCTTCCATTGCTATAGAACAACTCAAAAAATATTTCTGGTTCCATCCAATTTTCAAATTCTATTTGAACCAAACCATTTGTTGGATTAGGAAAAAGAAGTATGTTAGGTTTTTCACCCTCTGCTTCATTTTTAATTTTGGCAATGTACATTTGATACATAAATGGGGAATTCAATTCTTTTTCACCTATTTTGATTTGAAAGCTGAACGAACTGCTCAAATATAGATTACCCCTTTGGTCCTCTAGCAATGAAACTGGATTGGGTACATTGGGATATAAGAATGTACCAATTTCATTTCCGTTAATTCGATTTAACTTTAATCGCATGAGTCCATATTCGTGATTGTATTCTCTATGGATAGAATCCCATCTATCAGTTAATTCACCATAAATAGTCAAGTCATTATTGAAGTCGATATTTATTTTACTCGAATGAAATTCCGTTGTATCTTTCCATCGCATAATGGGTGAAATCCAATTAAATTTCCCCTTGGTGTTTAACTTATAAACAAAATAAGTATAGGAAGGGGAATTTGAAAGTAGGCTATCATTCAAAAAAGTTTCACCTACTGTTGAGCCTAAGAGATAGGCATTTCCCTCCTTATCAAAATCGAATGAATGAATATAATTGTAGTCGACTCCATTAAGAATCGACAACCACTTGGTTTCTCCATTTGGAAGTAATTTTAATAGATAAAAATCAATTCCACCTTTGGATGCCAAGGTATCCGAGCCCCATAAAAAATAGTGCTGAAACTGTCCACAAGCAAATAAATCACCTTCAGGCGTTACTTTTATTTTAGGAACATTAACGCCTTTCCCAGTATGAACCCAAATCAATTTTCCAAGCGCATTAAATTTTGCTAAAAAAAAATTGCCTACACCATCATTGGTTCCATAAAAAACCTTATCACTTATATTAAAGGGATAACTGAATTTTCCTGAAATGTAGCAATTTGATGAATCGTCAAGTTTAATTTCATAGTTATATTCGCTATTCATTCCCCCAATTGCCTGCGCCCAAATGGTTTTACCTTCTGCAGAATACTTCGTTAAAAAAATATCAGATGAACCGGAATAGGAATTAATTTCAATACCATCGAAGGTGAGTGATTTAGAAAAATAACCAGAAATAAAAACCTCTCCATCTGCATTTGCACATATTCCCTGGCTTTGTACCACGGCATTGTTGTTGGGAGAAGAGGAGGTTGCAGCCCATAACAATTTTCCTTTTGAGGAGTATTTTGCTGCAAAAACATTTTGAAATCCAGTTGATTTTAATGTCACACCATCAATGGTATTTCCTGATTGGTTGTAAGTGCCAACGGAATAGCTATTGCCAGTTTTATCTACATATAATGAGCCTAATTGTCCTCCCCAGGTTTGCTTTATCCAACTCGTTTGCTGGGCAAGGATATTAAAGGGTAAACAAGTTACACTTATCACAAAGACAAATGCAAAACATTTAAATACCCTAAACTTGATTTGCTTTTTCATTTAACTGGTTCATTTCATACAGCAAGATAATTGAAATATTATTTAATTTTAACCTTCCTTTTTTTTCGCCTGCCAATACTTAAAACGGTACCTATAAATAAAAAGGTAAGAACAGGAATGGTGTGAGAATAGGATACTTTGAAGTTTTATCTAAGAGCACCAGTTAAATTTGGTTAACCCTATTAAATTTCCATTTTCGAACTGCAAACCCAAATTTTATTTCAACAATTAATACCTCGTTTTTTCTTAATCTAGTTCAATGCTTTGAGTTTGGGTGAGACATTACCTTTGTGCACGAAAAATAGGTTTATATGAAAAGGAAAGATTTTATTAAAAAGGGTATTTTAGGTTCAAGTATATTTGTTGCTAGCACAAGCATTGCAGAAAATCTGATTAACCAAATTGATGAATTAAAACCTCTTGAACCTATAGGATTTAATCACCTTCCCAAACCAATTACAATTATGGAAACATCCAGTGTTCTTCACAAAGCCGCAACGCGCGGTCATGCCAACCACGGTTGGTTAGATTCTCATCATACATTTAGCTTTGCCAGTTATTACAATCCAGATAGAATGCACTTTGGTGTTCTACGTGTTTTAAACGACGATAGGGTAGATGCTGGAATGGGTTTTGGTACCCACCCACACGATAATATGGAAATTATTTCCATTCCTCTCGAGGGCGATTTGGAGCACAAAGATTCAATGGGTAATACCACTGTTATTAAGAAAGGCGATATACAAGTGATGAGTGCTGGAACGGGAATTTACCATAGCGAATACAATAAAAACAAAGACCAGCTCACTAAGTTTTTACAGATTTGGGTTTTTCCTAATAAGAAAAATGTTACTCCAAGGTACGATCAAATTAGCCTCGATTTAAAAGATCGACATAACAAATTGCAGCAAATTTTATCTCCCAGTCCAGAAGATGCTGGTGTTTGGATTCACCAAGATGCATGGTTTCATTTGGGTAGGTTCGACAAAAATTTTGAAACAACTTATCAACTTAAGAAAAAAGGAAATGGGGTGTATGCCTTTGTAATTAAGGGAGATATTACCCTTAACCACATTTCTTTGAGCGAGAGAGATGGCTTAGGGCTTTGGGATTTAGAAAAGTTTGATTTAGTTGCAAATTCAAATGATGCGGAAATTTTGTTAATGGAAGTACCCATGAATATATAAATGATGAGTAAAAATAAAATAGCAAAAACATATTTTCCTGTATTAGATATAATCAAAAACCGTTGGAGTGCAAGAAGTTTCAACGAACAGGTAGTGGTTGAAGACGATTTAAAAACCATGGTAGAAGCGGCATCGTGGATGTTTAGTGCTGTAAACGAACAACCTTGGCGATATATAATTGCTCCAAAAGGATCAGAGAATTTCAATAAAATACTTTCTACTTTGGCGGGTGGAAATACGCCTTGGGCGCAGCATGCAGGTGCTTTTATTGTTAGTATTGCCAAAACTACATTTAAAAGAGAAGGCAATCCGCCAAATGGAACAGCCATGCACGATGTAGGCGCAGCAAATGCAGGCTTAATTTTGCAGGCTACTTCAATGGGAATTATGGCTCATCCAATGGGCGGTTTTAGTAAGGAGGATATTAAATCTATCTTTAATTTAGAGACAGATTTAGAGCCAGTAATAGTTATTGCTTTAGGTTATTTGGATCAACCCGAAAAATTACCTGAGCCATTTTTAACCAGAGAAATAACACCTAGAACCAGAAAACCCCTTGAAGAAATTTTAATAGCTTAATGGTAGAAATATTAGTCATAGGCAGACATCCTGATATACTGGCAACAGTATTAAAGTCGATTAACAAACATCCCAATTGGCATTCGCATGGTGCTATAAAGGATGTGGATGCGCTTGCTTTGGCTCAAAAACACACCTTTGATTTAGTTTTATTGGGTGGTGGAATTTTAGATGAAGAGGAACTAAAATTGAAGAAGGACTTGTTAACTATTCAACCAAATTTAACAATTATCCAGCATTTTGGTGGCGGAAGTGGACTCCTTTTTAACGAGATTCAAATGGCTTTGGATAACCGTAATAAATAGTTTTAGAAAACAATAAACCTTGTTTTAGGGTTATTAGAAAAATTAATGCACTTTTTTTTACTTGGCACCTTAGGTATTTAAAACTTTATTTGTACAAATTAATCCTTTGCCCAAAACTAAAATTTCAGAAACAGAATTAATTCAAATCCTGCAAACAGGGTCGGAAGAATCTTTTGATATTTTATATCAGAATTACTCTGCTGCAATTTTTGGTGTAATTAGTAGAGTAATTCAAAACAGAGAATTAGCTGAGGATTTAACCCAGGAAACCTTTATAAAAATTTGGAATAACTTTTCTTCTTTTGATCCTTCTAAAGGAAGATTGTATACTTGGATGTTGAATATTGCTCGTAATATTTCTATCGATGCCCTTAGAAGCAAACAAGAAAAAATTGCTCAGCAAAACCAAGAGCTCGAAAATTCCGTATATATTATTGATCAGCAACACCATTCTAAAATGAGCGAGGAATCCATTGGTTTAAAATCTTTGGTGAATCAATTGCCCGAAGAACAAAGGGAGATAGTGGAGAAAATGTATTTCTTAGGTTATTCGCAATCCGAAATTTCTAAAGATTTCGATATACCTTTGGGCACAGTGAAAACACGAGCGCGGCAAGCAATACAAAAATTGAGAACTGTTTTTGGTCATAATAAATTGGGAGGCAATAATGACTAGCGAGGAATTAAGAGAAAGTGGATTATTGGAGTTGTATGCAATGGACGCATGTACTCCAGAGGAAAAATCTATGATAGATTCCTTGTTGTCTGTTGATGCAAAATTGAGATTGGAATTATTAGATATTCAGGATTCCCTCAACTCCTTTTCCGACGAATTTGCCCAAACACCGCCTCCAGAATTAAAGGCTAAAATTAAATCTCAACTTGAGTTTAAGCCTATTGCCAAAACCATTGCAATAAGTAATTCCGGTTTGAACCAAAATGTAAAATGGTATCAATATTCTTTAGCCGCATCGCTGCTTTTGGTGATGGGATTAGGGTTTATGTTATACCAATCGCAAACCAAATTAAAAGATACGGAAGAAAAGTTGGTAGCCTTAAATGCTGAGAAAACTTTGTTATCGGATAATGTAAATAGAACCTCAATAGAATTAGACGGTTTGAACCAACAAATACAAACCATACAAAGTGATGCGTTTTTACCTGTGAAATTGAAAGGCACTGAGAAGTTTCCAGATGCTCGATTACAGGTTTATTGGAACAAAGATTCTAAAGAAACCTATGTGAGTTTGGTAAATATGCCAGCTTTGCCAGAAGGAAAACAATATCAATTATGGGCATTGGTGGGCGGTAAACCTATTAATGCTGGTGTTTTTGATTTAGAATCGGGCAAGATTTTTTTAAGTCAAGTGGCAACTCCTGCCGCAGATATTTTTGCTGTAACAATTGAAAAAACGGGTGGAAGTGAATCGCCAACTCTAACTGATTTAGTGGTAATTGGACAGGTAAACGGTTAGAAAATATCCGTTTACTCTATCAAAATTTTCAATCCTATATTTTTATTTTAAGTAGTTTTCTTTCATAAGAAAGCAGAAATGCAATTCTGTATTTTCAGTTGGTTCAAACCGAACCTAAAAAATTTACAAGTTTTTTTTGAAACTAGAGATCCAGTTGGCAAAAGTTCTCGTATATGCTCTTAACTAAACAGAACATTTATGAAAACTAAAACTACAAAACAACTTATTGGAATTTCACTACTACTTGTTTTTGGGCTCATGACCACTTTGGGCATTCACCTTTATTTTGTAAAAAAGCATAAGGCCAATCAAATGGTTTATGCCATGGGAAGAATAGATTTTAAAGAGGAAATAAGTCCTGAATCTTCAATGGCAATTCAAGAATTTACTTCGCAATTGAACGGTGTTCAAAACGCATTGGTGAATCCCAAGCAAAAGGTTTTGGTATTTATTTATCAACCTAAATTACAAAGCGCCATTGAAATTAATGAGAAGGTTCAATTCTTTACACAACTAAATTCTCAAGTATACCAATCTACTGCAGAAGCTTTAGAATCTGGCTGTCCGGTTGGAATTTCAGAAACTAGTTTTTCTAAAAAATTGGTCTCACTTGTTACCTCTCCAATTCTATTTGACTAACCATAAAACATACACAACATGAAAAAAACAATTTTTACACTCGCAATTGCAACAGCATTAATGACCACCATTATTGCTTGTTCTAAAGAAGAAACAAAAACAACAGAAACACCAACTGCAACTCCGACTTTATACGAAAGGGTAGGAGGTGCTACCATGGTAAATGATCCCAATAACACAGGAATGATGATTGAGCAAGGACGATTAACTCTGCGTGCAGTGGTAGATAGTTCTATTTTGGTAATAGCAGCAGATACTCAAATGACAAAGTTCTTTCCTGTATTGTTTGCCGAATTAGGTGCCAACAATACCACTGGATTGATGGCTTTGAGCAAGAACTTTACAGATTTTATGTGCTTTGCAACAGGATGCAAAAATGCCTCTTATTTGTATACGGGAATGAACATGAAAGATGCACATAATCCTGCTAAGAACAATAGAATGGGCGTTAAAGCCAGTAAAGCCGACTTTGATAAATTTGTTGGTGATATTGGAATTGGATTGGCAAAGAATGGCGTTACTGCAGCCAATAATGAAAAATTAGTGAACGATTTAGTAGCCTTATTGTATACCACAGAGGCAGATATTGTTCAACAATAATTGGGAAAAAGCGGGGTGTTTAAGGCCTGTAAGTGTTAAAGCTTGCAGGCCTTTTTTAATATGTAATTTTGAATTTAGCAAACAACAAACCCATTAGCCAAAATGGTCCAATCATTAGAAATTGCAAGTCTTTTAAGAAACTTGGTTTTTTACCTTCAATATGGTGCCCATAAAATTGACCCACCCATGCGGCAGCAAAAAGTGCCAAGGCAATATATCCCAAAGGGTAATCAAATTCAGTAAGTTTTAGGCTGAACCAAAGACAAATGCTAGCAAATGCGATGGTGCCTAGGGCCAATTTCCAAGATAATCGTAAATAGAAAATAGAGGCCATTAGCAAAATAACATGAGCCAAACTAAGCGGTAAATGCATTGGATTTGGCAATGGAATAAGAGATAAGAAAGCAATTACACAAAAGAAAATGGTAGGAACACAAATCCAATGAATGGCTTTATTGGTAGGGTTCTGGTGACTTTCGCCATATTCGTTGAACCAATCGTTGACAGTTTTTTTCATAGTTTCTTAGAAAAATAAAACTACAATATTCCCCGGAAATAAAAAGTAAAATTTGGAGAGGGAATCCTTTCAAGTTGTTTTTTAGGTTCGAACAGTTTGGAAAATAATTTATTAATAAAATGTGTATTTTGATTAATAAAAGTTTTGAAATTACTTCTAATTGGCCAAGTAATTTATAAACCAATTCGGTACATGATCAGTATCAATTATTTTTACATTCTCTCCATTTGTAATCTCAGCAATCAATAAACTTGCGGTTCCGGAGTTGTCCCAAATATAAGCTCGGTTACTTTTCTTAACAGCTTCTTTAAGATGCTCCAAACTTTTGTAGTATCTTTTTTTGATAACCTCAGGAGCAACATTGTGTCCATGCTGGGCAACCCTCAGATTTACTCTGCTAATATTAATTTCAGGGTCTTCTGTTGCAATAAAATATAAATAAACCCGATAATTATTCTTCATTGCCTCATCCAAAAAGTCGATCTTTCCTTTATGACTCATTACTGTTTCGTAGGTAAATGAAATATTATTTGCCAACAATTGTTGCCTAATAAATTCTGCTAAATCTGCGGCGAGGTACGAATCTACATAAGTGTGGATATAAAGTATATTTTCCCTCACGATTAATTTTTTCCATAGATCTGATTCATTTCTTTTTATTGGAGCAAATTGACTTTCCTTAAAAAATTCCTGAATTTGAAATTCGTTAATTTGTAATTGATATGCATTAAACAAAAGGACTTTACCTGCATTCAGCAAACTTTCAATATCGTCTGCATTTATATAAACTCCAAAGGGAATTTCCCCTTGAAGGCTTTTTACAATGGTTGTTTTCCCAGAGCCATTAGGACCTGCAAAAACTCTCATTCTTTTAGTAGGCATATTATTTCAACTTGAAATTTTGGGGTAATTTTTCCAATGACTTATTTATTTTGCGAATAAGTGTTTTCTTGCCATCTTCATGAATTTGGTAAAGATTGCCATTTTCCTCTACCACCATTGGTATTTTTGTTTCATTTGCTTTTTCATTGGCCCTAAATGTTGCCACAATTGCAGCACCTGCCAATGCACCCAAAATCGTTCCCTCTTCCTTGTTTTTTGATATCAATAAGCCTAATGCAGCTCCAATTAAGCCCCCTGAAATAAGCGATTCTATTATTTCTTCATCGTTTTTCATATCTCAAATTTAATCTTTTTCAATTGGTTCCAAAAGGAGTTTTAAAATTCAATTTTGAAATAATAATAAGTTGTGCTTTGTGAGTTAAGAAAAATGCTACCTATTAAACTTCAAACGCATTCCTAATTCGCTTTCGCTGAGTTGCCCGTTTTCGTAGGCTAAATGACCATTAACAAAAGTATGGGTAACCTTTGAGTGGAAGGTTTGCCCTTCAAACGGACTCCAGCCACATTTGTATAAGATATTGCTTTTGCTTACTTCATATTCTTGGTTCAAATCTACCAAAACCAAATCTGCATAAAAGCCTTCCCGTATAAAACCTCTGCGGTCTATTTCAAATAACATTGCCACATTGTGGGCAGCTTTTTCAGCAATTCTTTCAAGGCTTAATTTACCTTGGTGGTGCAATTCCAATAAAGCATTAAGGCTATGTTGTACTAATGGTCCGCCCGAAGGAGCTTTTAAATAAGTAGCACTTTTTTCTTCCATCGTATGTGGCGCATGGTCGGTAGCTATCACATCAATTCTATTGTCGATTACTGCCTGAAGTATGGCATCTCTATCGCTTGCCTTTTTAACAGCTGGATTCCACTTGATGAAATTTCCTTTTGTTTTATAATCCTCATCACTAAACCAAAGGTGATGCACACAAGCTTCGGCAGTGATTTTCTTTTGCAGCAAAGGAATATTTGGGTCAAACAAAGCCAATTCTTTTTCTGTGCTAATGTGCAAGATATGCAAACGTGTTCCGTGCTTTTTTGCTAATTCTACGGCAAATGAAGAACTCAAATAACAAGCCTCTTCACTTCTAATTTTTGGGTGATAACTAGCATCAATGTTTTCTCCAAATTGAGCAATAATTTCTGCTTGGTTCTTTTTAATCAACGGGTCGCTTTCGCAGTGTGTTGCAATAAGAGATTTTACCTGACTAAAAATTGCTTCCAAAGCTTTTGGGTCGTCTACCAACATATCCCCTGTGCTGGAACCCATAAAGATTTTAACGCCACAAATTTTGGTATCATCTACTTTAAGGAGTTCCTCTAAATTGGTATTGGTGGTACCCATAAAGAAGCTATAATTTGCCAAACTGCAAGCAGAAGCACGTGTATATTTCTCCTCTAACAACTCAATGGTAGTGGCACTTGGAACAGTATTGGGCATTTCCATAAATGAAGTTACACCCCCAGCAACGGCAGCTCTTGCCTCTGTATAAATTTCTCCCTTATGAGTTAAACCTGGTTCTCTAAAATGTACTTGATCGTCAATTAACCCAGGGAAAAGGTATTTGCCTTGCGCATCAATCACTTGGTCGGCAGGCATTGCAATTCCCTGACGTTCTATCTTTTCAATAAACTTCCCTTTTATCAAAACATCTGCATGGTAAATTTCGCCCTCGTTTACCAATTTTGCATTTCTTATCAGTATTGTTTTCATCGTGCTGCGAACATAGTATTTTTGCTTGGAAATGGAGAATATTGGGGAAGTGGTTTTGAGTTTAAAGTTTTAAGTTTTTGAGCAAGAAGCGAGAAACGAGAAACGAGAAGCGAGAAGAAAAATGTCTAATGGCAAATTTCTGCCAGATGCCAGGAGCCAGCGGCTAGAGGCAAGAGAGTTTTAAGTGTTAAGTTTTAAGTGTTAAGTTTTTGAGAAAGAAGTGAGATACGAGAAGCGAGAAACGAGAAGCGAGAAGCGAGAAGCGAGACGAAATGCCTAATGGCAAATTCCTGCCAGATGCCAGGAGCCAGCGGCTAGAGGTAAGAGAGTTTTAAGTTTTAAGTTTTAAGTTTTAAGTTTTAAGTTTTAAGTTTTTGAGCAAGAATCAAGAAGCGAGAAGCGAGAAGCGAGACGAAATGCCTAATGGCAAATTCCTGCCAGATGCCAGGAGCCAGCGGCTAGAGGTAAGAGAGTTTTAAGTTTTAAGTTTTTGAGCAAGAATCAAGAAGCGAGAAGCGAGACGAAATGCCTAATGGCAAATTCCTGCCAGATGCCAGGAGCCAGCGGCTAGAGGTAAGAGAGTTTTAAGTTTTAAGTTTTTGAGCAAGAATCAAGAAGCGAGAAGCGAGAAGCGAGAAGCGAGACGAAATGCCTAATGGCAAATTCCTGCCAGATGCCAGGAGCCAGCGGCTAGGAGCAAGAGAGTTATGGGTTTTAAGTGTTAAGTTTTTGAGCAAGAAGCGAGAAACGAGAAGAAAAATGCCTAATGGCAAATTCCTGCCAGATGCCAGGAGCCAGCGGCTAGAGGCTAGAGAGTTTAATACCTAAAACAAACTCCCAAACCTACAAACCTTCGCTAAAGCTTCGGCTTGCAAAGCAAACTCACAAACCAAAATCCAGATAAACGCATAAAAGATTAAACACATAAACGATTAAACAAAAATCCTCCACCTAAGCCAAAGCGTCAATAGCATCCTAATCTTTGCTCTCCGCTCTTCTTTGCGTAATCTGCGAGAAGGGGTAAGTAATCAATTTAGAAATATTGTTATATTTAGAGCTAATAAAAGCATGATATTATTTAAAGCAAATCGTAATTTTAAATTAAACCTATGGGTTGTATTTTTAGTTTTATATTCTTTAAAATCATGTAATCCTAAAGAAATTGAACCTTTAATTGCAAGTCCAGTTCCACCAAGTTTAGATATATTTTTATTGAATGGTGAGGATAGTAGTAATATTTTCAACTCTGCAAATGATAGTATTACCTTGGTTTTTCCTTATCCAAATTCCGAAAAACCAACTTTTGGCAAATTGGTAGATTGGGGAGAAACACATCCTGATCCTAATTTACAATGTGGCATGTTAATTACCTATTCGGCAATTGACAATATAAAGACCTCTTATTTGTATTATGAAAATAATCCGATTCCAGATACACTTTTTGTGGATTATAAGACTGAACCAAATCCAGAAGGTTGGAAGGACTATAATTATATTCCTATAAGAATTACCTTAAATAGTGTTCCTGCACAGTTTGGGAAAAATACAAATGTCTGGGTGGTTTATAAATAAATGGGATGGTTTAATGTTTAGGAGTTTAACCTTCTTAAATCTGCGTGCTCGGCTCTCTTCTCCGCGTAATCTGCGTGAAGGGGGAAGCATGTAATTTAGTGTTAAGTTTAAAGTGTTAAGTGTTAAGTTTTTGAGCAAGAATCAAGAAGCGAGACGAAATGCCTAATGGCAAATTCCTGCCAGAGGCCAGGAGCCAGCGGCTAGAGGCAAGAGAGTTATGAGTGTTAAGTTTTAAGTTTTTAGTTGATTTGTGTGAAAGGCGAGAAATAAAAGCCTAATGGCAAATCCTTGCCAGATGCTAGATGCCAGATGCCAGAAGCCTAGTAGCTAGAAACGAGAAAAAAAGCCTAATGGCAAATTCCTGCCAGATGCTAGGCCAGGAGCAAAAGAGTTAAGTGTTTTAAAAAATTAGATTTACTTCTCTAGGATGTTTATACATTTGCAGCCACTTAAAACTCACCTTGACAAAAAATCAGAACTTTCTCCCGTGGGCAGCATTTGTTGCTGTTTCACTCTTTTGGGGAACTACCTTTCTTGCAATAAGCATTGGGGTTAAAACCTTCCCACCTTTGTTAATGGCGGCTTTTAGGCATACCTCTGCGGGGATTATCTTAGTTTCTTTTTTCTTAATAAAAGGCTACAAACTTCCCGATTTTAAAGCTTTAAAAACTTTTGGCTTCAATGGCGTGCTCATGTTGGCAGGCGGAAATGGAATTATAAGCTGGGGAATGCAATATGTTGGAAGTGGATTAACTGCCCTAATTTGTGCACTAACTCCTGTTTGGATTGTAGTGATTAACCGTTTAAGCGGCAGCAAAGAAAAGGTGCATCCCTTGGCAGTTTTGGGCTTTGCAATTTGCTTGGTTGGTCAGGTAGTTTTGTTTAAAGACAAAATAAAATTGTTTGAAGACCCAATGTTCTTTTGGGGGATAATTGCTGTGGTGGCATCTAACTTTTTTTGGAGCCTTGGAACCATTTATTCTAAGAACCATAAAACCAATGAAAATCCATTGTTTGCTTCTGGCTTGCAAATGATACCTGGTGGTATTTTGTTATTTCTTGCAGCATTTATTCGTGGCGAAATGCACGATGTTCATCCAGCACCAGAAGCAATTTCTGCCTTGATTTACTTAGTGCTTTTCGGTTCTATTTTGGCCTATGGTTCGTATATGTATGTGTTAAAGAAATTGCCTGCAACTATAGTTTCTACTTATGCTTATATCAATACTTTGGTGGCAATAATTTTAGGTTGGTTTTGGTTGCATGAGGCCTTGGATACTTCAACTATGATTTCTGTTGTATTAACAATTATTGGAGTGTTTTTGGTTAGCAGAAATTCCTAAACTCCATTTTTTTTGGTTCAAACCGAAAAGGCTATTTCTACTTTCTTTATCTTGCCAGCAAAATTGAGCGATGTATAATTCTAAGGTTAGGTTAAATAAATTTATTAGTGAGAGTGGTTTGTGCTCGCGCAGGGAAGCCGACAGGTTTATTGAAAATGGCCATGTTTTTATTAATGGTAGAAGAGCCCAAATTGGTGATTTGGTGAAAAATGGCGACCGTGTTAGGGTGAATGGTCATGAGCTTGAACCTAAGCAGGGAGAGGATATTGTGTTTATTGCACTTAATAAACCAACTGGTGTTACATCCACCACAGAAGACGGTGTTCAAAATAATATCATTCAATTTGTAAACCATAGCAAACGTATTTTTCCTATTGGTAGATTAGACAAAGATTCGCAAGGTTTAATCTTTCTTACCAACCAAGGCGACATGGTAAATAAGATTTTGCGAGCAGGGAATAAACACGAAAAAGAATATGTAGTAACCGTGAATAAACCCTTAACTGCCGAAGTTTTAGAAGGCATGGCAGCAGGTGTTCCTATGTTAGGTGTTACTACAAAAAAATGCAAAATTGTTCAAGAAGGAGTAAATGTTTTTCGCATTATTTTAGTTCAAGGTTTGAACCGACAAATTAGAAGAATGTGCGAGCATTATGGGTATGATGTTACAAAATTAGAACGCGTACGCATAATGAGAATTTCATTGAAAGGCTTGCCATTGGGCGAGTGGCGAGATTTGAATAGCACCGAAATGGATATTATTTATTCTATGATTGAAGACTCTAGCTCTGAAGATACTAAGAAAAATAAACCTAAGCCTGCAGCTAAAAAAGTTGCTAAAGAAAAACCAATTGAACGCAATAATATAGATTATAGAAAATCTTCTTCAGCGCATAAAAAAGGTGCTCCAGGGTCAAAAGGAAAACCAAGTAATTCGGGAGGAAACAGAAAATCCAGTCACTCTAAGTCGAGTAGAAATTCTAGCGGTAGACGTTCAGGTAGGTAATTTTACTTTTACTAAGGTTTCGATAACATTCTATTTACGAATACTTTATTTTGGTTTTGCACTTTTGCGCAAATGCCTTTTATAAAGATAGATGGCATATAAATAAGCAAAATCATTCTTTAGTTAAATTTATTTTAAAGTAAATTTAAGAATTTTTTAATTATCTTTCCTGATTGTTTAACAACTAAATGGCTAATTATTCTTTTGGGAGAAAGCCTTTTAGGACCCTAGGTTTCGTTTAAATATTTTTTATTATGAGAATTGGATTGATTGGTTTTGGCAAGACAGGAAAAGCCGTTGCCACCGTTATTTTGAACCACCCAGATTTTTCTTTGGAATGGGTTCTTCGTCGTACGCATGTTTTAGAAAACCGCTCTGTTGCTGAGTTTTTAGGTATACAAAGTGAGAATCCAGGAAGAATATATTCAACAGAAACCATTCAATTAGAAAGGTTATTGGATGAGCACCCTATTGATATTATTATAGATTTTTCATCAGAAAAGGGTATTTATTTTTATGGAAAAGTAGTAGCAGCAAGAGGCATTAAAATTATCTCTGCTATTTCTCATTACAAAAAGGGAGAGATTAATTTATTGGAAGAACTCGCCAAAATTACTACTGTGTTTTGGTCGCCAAACATTACTTTGGGTGTTAATTATTTGTTGTTCTCTTCTAAGTTTTTGAAGAAAATTGCACCTTGGGCAGATATTGAAATTATAGAGGAGCACTTTAAACATAAAGAAGGTGTATCGGGCACAGCACTTAAAATTGCGGATGCCCTAGAGGTAAAACATTCTACTATCAACTCAATCAGAGCTGGCGGAATTGTTGGAAAGCATGAAATTATTTTTGGCTTTCCATACCAAACTGTTCGCTTAATTCACGAATCCATTTCGCGTGAGGCATTTGGAAATGGAGCAATGTTTGTGGCAGAAAACATTACAAATAAGCCCATCGGTTTTTACAATTTTGAGGATATACTTTTGCCTTTCTTTTCAGAAAATTAGGTTCTGGTTCAAACCGAAAAGAAATTATTTAAGCAAGGATTTCCTTTTTAGGATTTTTTTTAATTTGAGTCTTTCTAGTAATAAAATTGGTATTATCTTATCCGCATTTTTAGGAAGGTAAATGAAAGAAGTTTTTGGGAAAACATGGTGGGGGCAGGAATTTTTAAAGTCGTTGACTCATATCGACAATGAAAATAGGTTGCCTAGAGGTAAAATATATGCCACAAAAGGATCAGTTGAAAAAATAGAAATTAAAGGAAATGAAATTTTTGCTTTTGTAAAAGGAAGCAGACATAAGCCTTATAAGGTTGGAATTATGGTTCCTAAATTTATTAATACCAACCTAGATGAGTTTATTAAATTGCTTTCTCAGAATCCTGCCATTATTTCAAGATTGCTCAACAAGGAGCTGGATCCCATGGTAATGTCTTTGGCAAAGACGGCCAAATTGGAGGTTTTTCCCAAAACATGGAACGACTTTTATATGCGTTGCTCTTGTCCAGATTTTGCAGTGCCTTGTAAACATTTGGCTGCAGTAATTTATAAGTTTAGTCAAGAATTAGACAATGACCCATTTCTAATTTTTAGGCTACATGGTATTGATTTAGCCAATAAATTCAAGAAAATTGGCATTCAAATTAAACCTGATTTAGTTGAATATCCTAGTGTTTATGACCTACATATCAACCCCAAAGAAAAGGCAATTCTACCTAAGGAAAATTTAGGTCAACCCCATAAAATTGATCTTTCTAAAATTCCTGATTTACATGCGCCACTTTTAACTTTACTTGGTGATAAGCCTGTTTTTTATAGTAGTTCTGTTAATTTTAAGGCCATCTACACAGACCATATTGGTAGAATAATTAAGCGCTGCGAAAGTATAAATAATGGTAAGGTTTCCCTATCTGATTTCCTTCCAGCCAAAAGTAAATCTATTCTTTTTGAACCAAAATCTGAAGCCGAAATAGTTCTAAATATTAATTTCAAAAAGGAGGTTAAATTAAATGGACAAATTATTACAATTTCGGAGTTAATTCAGGCTTTACTAGAAATTCCAAATGATGAGTTAGCGCATTATCAATCTAGTACAAACGAGTATTATAATTTGGTGCAACTAGCCTTCGCCTTACTGGTAAATGGAGCGGTTATTCCTCAAATTGTGCGTTTAGAAAACGACCAATTACTAATTAGATGGTTACCGGCCAATTTGAACCAAGATGTTTATTCGCTAATAAATGAGTTTGAGCTTAATTCTAACTTGGCGAATTTTAAATTAAATCTTGAAAACAAGCTAATTCCAATAACTAAGGCACCAGCATTAAATTTATTGTCGGTTTTTATTACCGAATTAATTTCCTTTTTGAACCAAGTTGATAAGCCCGATATTTATACAGAGTTGTTTTTCAAAATAAAGGCGTTTCGTTTTCACAAGCCAGGAGAAAATAAGATAAGTACAAGTATTCAGAATTGGCTCAAAAGATATTATTTAACGGAAGGAATTTATAAGTTACAGTTTCAGGTTTTTGAATTTGAAATAGATAAATTTTCAATTGAAATTGTAATCTTAGAAAATGATTTGGGCAATCAAAAGATTATTCCATTGCACGAAATTTTTAGCAATAAAAGCTATAAAAATACACGCTTTGAGATTTTGCAAATGCTTTCTCAATTAGGCAGTTTCATTCCTTGGATTGATAAAGTAATAAATGAAGAGGGGAAATTGCCCATCATCTTAAACGAATCAACTTTTGCCGATTTTCTTTTTCAGGTTGTTCCGAGTATTCAAATGATGAATATTCCAGTTTTACTTCCGAAGAGTTTAAGCCATATTCTAAAGCCTAAAATAAGTTTAAAGGTAAAAAAAGAGAGTAAAAGTCCTACTTTTTTTAGACTTGACCAACTTCTATCTTTTGATTGGAAAATAGCTATTGGGGATGACCTAATTGACGAAAAAGAATTTATGAAATTGGTGAAGAAGTCGAATGGTCTTATACGCTATAAATCTTCTTTTATTTATGTTAACCAAAATGAATTAGAAAAAATCAAAAACCACTTTAAGAAGAATCAAGAACTTTCATCTTTTACCTTACTTAGATCGGTTTTAACGGGAGAATATGCTGGGGCAAAAATATCATTAACTGAAGAGTTGACTCAAGCAATTAAGGAGTTATCAGAGTTTCCAGAAATTACTTTACCAAAAGGATTAAAAGCAAAACTCAGGCCCTACCAACATCGTGGATATTCGTGGCTATATAGAAATGCAAAAATTGGCTTTGGTAGTTTGTTGGCAGATGATATGGGACTTGGAAAAACACTTCAAGTTATAACCTTATTATTAAAATACAAACTTGAAGGTCATTTCAAAAATGCGAAGGCACTTATTATTGTTCCAACAGGATTGCTCTCCAACTGGCAATCAGAATTAGAAAGATTTGCTCCGAAATTAAAGTTTAAAATTTTTCATGGAACCAATCGCGAGCTTACAGAAAAAGACCAATATGATGTTTTAATTACTACTTATGGATTAATAAGAAATGATGTAACTGAATTAAAGAAAATGCCCTGGCATGTTGTAATTATTGATGAAGCTCAAAATATTAAAAACGGATTATCAGAACAAAGTAAAGCTGTTAAAACTATTCCTGCCAACCATTTTATTGCCTTAAGTGGTACTCCTGTGGAAAACAGATTGAGTGAATTATTTTATATTTTGGATTTTACGAATAGGGGGATTTTAGGGAACTTTAAGGATTTTACTGATAATTATATTAACCCTATCCAAAAGCACAATGATGAGGAGGTAGCTAAAAAATTAATGCAAGTAAATGCTCCTTTTATTATGCGTAGACTTAAATCAGATAAGAGTATAATTTCTGATCTTCCAGATAAAATTGAAATTGATAGTTATGCTCATTTAGAATTGGAACAAGCTGCACTTTATAAAGAAACATTAACAGAGGCCTTAAAAGAAATTAGCAATATCCAAGAAACCGACCATCAATCCCTTTTTAAAAGGCAAGGTTTGGTATTGCAAATGATTTTGGCGTTGAAACAAATTTGTAATCACCCAACACAGTTTTTGAAAAATAAAGTGATGAATCCTGCCATTAGTGGGAAAATGAATCTACTTTTTGATAAACTAGATACCATTTTAGAATGCAATGAAAAGGTACTTATTTTTACACAATACAAAGAAATGGGCGATTTAATTTGCAATTTTATTGCCGAACGTTATCAAGAAACTCCTTTGTTTTATAATGGTTCAGTAAACCTTAAAAACAGAAATATTATTCTAGATAGCTTCCAAAATAATCCAGCAGATAGGATGTTAGTTCTTACATTAAAATCTGCTGGTACAGGGTTAAATTTAACTAGCGCAAACCATGTAATTCATTACGATTTATGGTGGAACCCAGCTGTAGAAAACCAAGCCACAGATAGGGCCTTTAGAATTGGCCAACAGAAAAATGTAATGATCCACAGATTTATTACCAAAAATACTTTTGAAGAAAGAATTAATGAGTTAATTCAAAAGAAAAAAGCATTGGCAAATATGACTGTTAGTACTGGCGAAAACTGGATTGGAAACTTATCAAATAAAGAATTAAAAGAGCTGTTTACCTTGAAAGTTGGTTAATAATTTGATTCGATAGAATTTTTCTTATACCAATGGAAGTTCTGAATTTGCATTTGGGCAAGGTATTTTATCCAAAATGCTTTTCAGAAAATTAAGGTTTTGGTTCAAACCGAAAAGAATACATTTGTTGTATTAAAATGTTTGCTTTTAAGATTTGAAAATTGCTATTTTAACTTTAGGTACTCGTGGTGATGTGCAGCCGTATGCCGTTTTGGGTAGGGCTTTAAAAGAGCGTGGACATGCCGTTACTCTAGCCACAGCAAAGAATTTTGAATCTTTGGTGCTTTCTTATGGAATCCATTTTGAACCCGTGGAAGCCGATTACCAAGAGGTGTTAAATACGCCAGAAGGTAAGAAAATGATGAAGGCAAATCCTTTGGCCATTCAACGCAATTTAGAGAAATGGGTTTATCCTTTAATTGAAAATTCATTAGATACTTTTTATCATATTGCCAAGGATGCCGATTTGGTTTTATACCATGTAAAATCTTTGTCCGATACTTTTGCAGATCAGTTTTCTGAGAAGATGATTAAAGCAATGGTGGTGCCTGTAATTGAACCAACCAAAGCTTTTGCCAACCCGGCTTTTAGTGGTGTTTATTTCCCCAAATTCTTTAATAGGTTTACCTATAAACTTACCGATTTAAGCATGAAAACAGTAACTAAACCGGTAAAGAGATTTCGTTTAAAAAATGCCTTGCCAGAGAAATTTACTAAAGTTTCAACTCCTATTTTGTATGGTATAAGCAAGCATTTTCTGTCTGAACCAAACGACTTTTCTAGCCAATCCTATTTTTCTGGTTTTTGGAAGGAGGCCTCTCAAATGCCACTTTCGGCCGACTTGCAGCATTTCTTAACTACTGGAGAAAAACCACTGCTTGTTACATTTGGTAGTATGCCATTTACAAGCAAACTAAATCTAGAAAAAGCGCTTCTACATTTGGTTCAAACCGAAAATATAAGAGTGATTGTAATGCGAGGTTGGGGAGTTGAGAAAACCGAAAATTGGGCCCAACATCCAATGATTTTTGTAGCAGAATCTGCCCCATTTGATACTCTGTTTCCAAAGGTGAAAGCCGCAATCCATCATGGTGGAATTGGAACTACCGCTACTTGTTTGCAAGCTGGTATTCCTTTTTGGGTTTGCCCTGTTTTATACCCAGTGGGCGACCAACAATTTTGGGGGAATTTGGCATTTGAAAAGGGTTTGGCATTGAAGCCTATTCCTTTAAAAAAGGTTTCAGAATCTGTTTTTATAAAGAATGCAATAGCATTAATGAAGGATGAAAGTTTGGCCACAAATGCAAAAGAAATGGGCGAAAAACTTTCTCAAGAATTTGGTTTGAACCAAGCTGTGACCTGGATAGAAGAAAAGATGAATAACTTAAAAAAGGAATAGAAAAAGAGTGAAAAATAGAATTATCCCAATTGGACTTCAATACTAGAATTTACTTCCTTTAAAGCGGCAATAAATCCTTGTTTGTCTTTGGGAGATACCAAAATACTTCCACCATTTGCATAGTTAATTCCTAGTCTATCTAGTGATGCTGCGGGTGAAGACATTGGATTATCAGTTTCATAAACCTTGGTAATACTGCCAATATCAATAATTCTGCGGTACAAGAAACCTGCTCTTACATGTAGTTTATCACCATCAATGGTATATTCCGTATTTGTTAGCAAATGAAAAATGAACACAAAAATACCTGATAATATTGCAACACCAGGCCATTCCTGGCTCTGACTTAGTAAGAAAATAGGGACTAAAAATACGAGAGCTAAGACGATAGCTATTCCAATTCCAATTTTGGATTTAAAGGTTTTCATTTTTCGGATTCAAGTTTTCGGGCATACAATTATACGTGTAAATGGTGGGTATTTCTATGTAAAATTAGTATTAGGTAGATATAAATTAGTATTGGTTTTAGCAATGGCTTCAATTCATTGAGAGTTCATGGATTGTTAAAAAACTTTAATTCTAAAATTTAACCTTGACTTAATCCTAAAAATCGATTCGAAAAATAAGAGCAAGATTTTTATATTGCATCACATGAAAAAATTTCTACTAATTCTATTAACGTTCTTATCTGCCCAAGTTTACGCACAAGACTTTGCCTATAGAAGTGCAGAAAATCCATATTATTGGAAGAATAGAAAACCCAATGCAGCTTACTGGCAGCAGGATGTTTCTTATAAATTAAATGTTCGCCTCGATGATTCTTTGGATGTTGTGGGTGGGAAGGAAGAACTTAATTATTTCAATAATTCTCCTGATACTTTGAATTTTGTATATTTTCATTTGTATCAAAATGCCTTTTTAAAGGGTGGATATTTAGAACAATTGAATTTAGCCAATGGGTTCAAACAGAATTTTGGCAAATACGAGGCTGCTGGTTTAGGAACAGAAATTATTTCTTGTAAGGTAAACGGAAAATTGGTTCAAGCCCAAATTGACTTTTCTATTATGAAATTGGTTTTGCCCGAGCCTTTATTGCCAAATGCCAGTGTGCAATTTGAAATTGAATTCAATACTTATTTTGATGCAGGCGGAAACCAACGCAGACGTATGAAAATGTTTACCGACAATGCTGGAAACAAGCAATACGACGGCGTGCATTGGTATCCTAGAATTTGTGTTTACGATAGAAAATTTGGTTGGGAAACCGACCAACATTTGGGTAAAGAGTTTTATGGTGACTTTGGTGAATTTTTAGTTAGCCTTGATTTGCCTAATAATTATATTTTGGATGCTACTGGTGAATTGCAAAATGAAGCAGAGGTTTTACCTAAAGATTTACGTGAGAAATTGGACATTAAAAATTTTGCTAAAAAGCCTTACGATGAAAAAGCAAGTGAAATAATTAAGAAGGATGGTAGTAGAAAAACATGGATATTTCGTTCTGTAAATACACATGATTTTGCTTGGACTTGCGATCCTACCTACCGCTTTGGCGAATGGGTTTTAACATTGCCTGATAACCCAAGAGGAAAAGTGCGTTGCATTGCTTTAGTTCAAGAACCACATGCTTCTGGTTGGCAAGATGCAGCTTTCTTTTGCTCCAAAATTATAGAAACTTATAGTCGTGATTTTGGCACTTACGCTTACCCAAAAATGATTTGCGCAGATGCTCGCGATGGTATGGAATATCCAATGTTAACTTTAGATGGTGGTAGAAGTCCGGGTTATTATGGCTTGTTTGCACACGAGGTTGGTCACAATTGGTTTTTTGGAATGGTTGGCAATAACGAAACCTATAGAGCAAGTTTAGACGAGGGGTTCACCCAATTTTTGACCCAATGGAGCATGAGTAGATTAACAAAAGAAAGCAAAAAAGTGAATACAAAATCGCCTTGGGTTAATAGGTATTATAGACCCATGTCGAGTTTAGATAAAACTGTTATGTTTGGTTATATACGTGATGCCATAAACCACAACGATATGCAGCTAAACACGCATAGCGACGATTTTAATGGTGCTTTAAATCATGGCGGTGGTTATGGTCATGTGTATTACAAAACGGCAACTATGTTGTCTAATTTGCAATATGTTTTGGGCGATGAATTGTTTCAAAAAGCCATGCAACATTATTTCAATCAATGGAAAATGGCGCATCCCTATTTCGAGGATTTTAGAAACAGTATTATCAATTATACGCATGTAGATTTAAACTGGTTTTTTGATGCTTGGATGGAAACTACCAAAACCATTGACTACGGAATTAAAGATGTGAAGCGCATAAACAAAGACTCTTTAGAAATTATATTTACTCGCAGTGGCGATATGCAAATGCCTTTAGATTTTTCGGTTTATGGCAAAGATTCAAGTGTTTCTAATTTTATTTTGCCCAATACGTATTTTGCCAAAACCTCATCGGCAACAGTTTTACCACATTGGTTGGGTTGGGGTTTGCTGAACCAAACGCATTCGGTAAAGGTTCCTTTTAAGGCTGAATTAAAAGATGTGAAAATTGACCCAAGCAATCGTTTGGCGGATATTAACTTATTAGACAATTCGTATAAATGCCCAATTCTATTCACCTTCGATCATCAGATTGGAAACCCAACAGATAGATACCATTATATTTTAAAGGCTCGTCCAGATATTTGGTATAACAATTACGATGGAATAAAACTAGGCGTTCATTTCAACGGAAATTACATGAATCAAAAGCGTGTGTTTCGCTTTACAGCTTGGTATAACAGTGGTTTGGGTCAAAACTATGAAGATGTTTTATACCAAAAAAGCAGCGCTATTTATCCCGTACATTACAATTTAAGTTACCAAACAAGGGTGGCAAAATTCACCGATATATTTGTTCAATCTAGCATGTTGGATGGATTGTTTCGCAATAAAATCGGCGCGGAAAAAACTGTTGGTTCAAACCTATTTAGGCTTTATGCTAAAACCTTAAGAAGGGTGCAACTCTATTATTTACCGGGCTTTCAATATGCCAACCAAGATTTTGGCAACTATATACCAAATCTCTCTTCTTACGATGAATGGAACAATACCATGAACCTAGAATATGAGAAAAACTTTGGCTATGCAAAAGGAAGTGCTAAGTTAAAAGTTGGACTTTTGGGTAGTTTTATTTACTCAGATTATAACTATGCTGGTGCCAAAATTGAGCTAACGCAATTGCACCCACTTCATAAATTAGAAATTAGAAGTAGGATTTATGCAGCAACTATTACAGGACAAAATATTGCGCCAGAATCGCAATTGTATTTGGCAGGAGCAAACCCAGAAAGCATGGCAGAAAACAAGTTTACCCGTGCAGCAGGTATTGTTCCAAGCTCTTTGTTTCAATATGGTCAGGTGCCAAATAATTTTCATGCAGCAGGCGGTTTGAACCTAAGAGGCTATGCTGGTTATATGGTTCCTGTTGCCGAAGGTAAAAGTCAGTATTTTTTATATAGAGGAAGTACAGGTGCATCTGTAAACTTAGAATTGGATTACGATAAATACATTCATTTTAATCCACCTTGGTTCAAAAAGTTTATGCATGTAGACGCCTATTTATTTGCGGATGCAGGGATTTTAGCTGCCAATAATGTTGGTAATTTAGAGCATACTTTAACAGGAGGAGCTTCTAAAGTAAATACTGGTTTAATGGTATCGGCAGGACCAGGTTTTGTGTTTACCATTAAGAAATGGGGAGTTTTGGATGAGGTAAAACCATTGAGCATTCGCTTTGATATGCCCGTATTCTTGAGCAATAAACCTTATACCCAAGCCGATTATTTAATGTTTAGATGGCAGATAGGAGTGAGCCGTTCCTTTTAATTTTTATCTAAAAAATGGGGCTTAATAGAACCTCGTTTACAAATTAAATTCTGTACTTTAATCAGTATTTTTTTTCTTGGTTCAAGCAAAAAATAACTCAAAAAATTGGGCCAATTTTGGACCTTTTATGGATTTAATTTTAGGAAATGGAGAGACCAAAATAATAAATTGGTTTTTCCTGCTTTAAGCTCTTGTTCTAATTATTAGGTTTGGATAAAAGGTCACATTGTTCGGAAAAAGAATTTTTTTTTTTTGCTTTCCAATTTGGTTTAGCAAATAATAATAATGCAGCGTTTTTTCCTTTTTTTATTCCTTACCTATTTTTCCTTTCCTTCTTATAATTGCAATGCCCAAACGGCTGCCTCCAATCCATTTGGCTATACTTCTTACCAAGTTTGGACCAACCTTTCTTTGCTTCAAGACATTTCAAAAAAATGGGCCACACAATTTGATATTCAACTGTTTTCTGCCCAAAATTTTGCGTCAACAACAGGTTTAGGAATTGAACCAGCCAGTTTAACTTGGAGGGCTTGGGGACATTATTTCCCTAATCCCGATAGCAGGATTTCTGCTTCAATAGATGCCTGGGAATATTACCCAAATGATGAAATGCACCAAACAAAAGGAATTGAATATAGACCTGCATTTCAATTTCAGCAAACCTGGAAATGGAATAACTTTACATTTATTGGAAGGGCAAGGGATGAGTTTAGGTGGATTAAAAATCAAACGGCTTCGTCTTATGCTTATTCTAATCGTTTGCGTTTAATGCCAAAGGTGATAATGTCTCTTTATACAAATTCAAATAAGCAGAAATCTATTTATTTAGTTTGTTATGATGAACTTTTTTTAGGTAAACGTGCACCCAAAATTGTATCTCAAAATAGGATTTCTTTTGGTTTAGGTTATGCTCTCAATCGCTATACCACTATAGAAACTAGTTATATTCACCGCACTATAAATCCACTTTTAGAATATCCGCAAAACACGCATGCCTTGGTAATAAATCTTAGGTTCAATAATTTATGGCACCACTTAAAATAGGTTTTGGTTTGAACCAAAAAAAAGCTGCGGTAATTGGTTTACCGCAGCTTTTTTATTGTAGTTATTTCTAATGATTATTCTTTCACCAATCGTTTTACCAAATGCAAATCTCCTTGGTTCAACTCCAATAAATAAACTCCAGATTTAATAGTACTTAAATCCAATTGGTAGTTTGTTTGCCCCTTGGCATCTGTTAATTCTATGGTCTGAACCAAACGCCCTGTTAAGTCGATTAGGCTAATTTGCAAAGGCTTTTCGCTTGCTTTATTTACTTCAATTGTCAATTGGTTCAAAACTGGATTTGGATAAAACTTAGCCCAATTATCTGTTTGCTTATTTTCTAAAATTCCTGTGGCTGGAGCTACATTCACAGATTTAGATTGCAATATTCCTTTGCATCCGGCAGAGTTGGTTTCTACCACTGTAATATTTCCTGTTCCAATAACGCTCCAAACTACATTCACTGTATTGGTTCCAGCACCGCTAACAATGCTTCCGCCAGTTAATAACCAGTCGTAGGTAGAACCAGCCGAACCTGTTACAGAATAGGTAACATTGTCGGTTCTTTTTACATCACCCAATCCATTAATACTACTTGTAGTAGGAGAGGCGTGAACCGAAATTACCAAATCGGCTCCTTCAGAGGTACATCCCAATTTGGTAACCTTTGCGGTATAAGTTCCAGATTGTGCGGTGCTCTTAATAAATAATACCGGATTTTGTTGGTTCGAACCAAAACCTACTGGACCTGTCCAATCAAATAAGCCATTTAAAACATCTGCTGCAAAGAATCGTAAACTATCTCCAAAACAAGCTGCCAATGCAGGATCGCTACTTAATTTAGGTGCTGCTGGAATTGGGTTTACTGCAACATTGGTGCTTCCTTCTCCAGAGCTACAACCGCTAACTGTTGCATAAACAGTATATATTCCAGACATGGCAGTTGTTGAATTGGTTAATATTGGGTTTTGAACATTGGATGTAAAATTTGGACCAGCCCAAGTATAACTGGCATTGGCAATGGTTGATGCAGTTAAATTTATGGGATTCCCTGCACAAACAGGTCCGTCGTTTTCTGCCAAAGGTGTTTCTGGTAATGGATTTACCACAACAGTAAGTGTTGCAGGAATTGATAAGCAACCATTCACGGATGTTTGAATTGAATAAGTTCCATCGTTGCCAATTGTAACACCTGAAATTCCTGGGTTTTGAGATTTAGATGCAAACCCATTTGGACCTTCCCATAAATAAGTTGCACCCGAAACAGCAGATGCTTGTAAGCTTAAATTTGCCCCTTCGCATAAGGGACTATTGCTACTTATACTTGGTGTGCTTGGCAAGGTTTTAACTAAAACGGTTGTATTAGAAGTATTAGAATTACAACCAGAATCGCTTACCATTACAGAATACATTCCTGCATCTGTAGTTAAAACACCATTTATATTAACCGCCGCAGCGCTAGAGCTATAATTGTTTGGTCCGGTCCAAGTATAACTTGCATTTGGACCTAAGCCTGTATTTGTTGCCATTAAATGTAATGTATCGCCAACGCAAACTGGTGCATTATTGGTAATAGATGGTGCTGCCGGTATTATATGAACTAGCGCTTCAGTAGAATTTGTTCCAGAAGTGCCGCAACCACTAACTGTAACATACGCACTATATATTCCTGCTTTTGTTTTAGTCATGCCCGTAACACTTGGGTTTTGTAAATTAGAACTAAATCCGTTCGGGCCAGTCCAATAATAAACAGCTCCGGTAATTGTAGATGCTGTTAAATTAAGTGTTTGTCCCACACAAACTGGACCATCATTGCCAAGATTTGGAGCAGCAGGCAAGGAGTTAACCACCAAGATTACTGTTGCAGCATTTGATGTTCCACAAGCAGAAGTAGTGGCAGTTACAGAATAAATTCCTGCATTGGAATCATTCACACTAAAAATGCTTGGGTTTTGAGAATTAGATGAAAAATTCTTTGGACCAGTCCAAGCAAACGTTGCTCCATTAACACCACTTGCACTCAATTGCAAAGTTTGTCCTGGGCACAAAGGACCATTGCTGCTTGCCGTTGGTGTAGGAGTATTAGTTGTAATATTTACTGTTGTATTGGCAGCTGCAGATGAACAACCATTTACTGTTGCCAAAACACTATATGTTCCAGCATCCAATAAAGTTAAACTGTCTCTTGTTGGATTTTGCAAAGTAGATGTAAATCCATTAGGACCAGTCCATGTATAACTCGCACCTGCAATTAAGCCAGAGGTTAATGAAAGAATCTGGCCACTGCACAAAGGCCCATTATTAGAAACACTAGGTGCAGAAGGAATTGCATTTACCAAAACAGTTGTATTTGCCGCCGGACTTGTACATCCATTTTGTGTTAAGGTAACAGAATAGTTTCCCGCAAAATTTAGCGTAGAGCTCGTGCGTACTGGGTTTTGTTGATTGGAAGTAAAGCCGTTTGGACCAATCCATAAATAATTTCCAGAGCCAGATCCACTTGCAGTTAATAATAAATTATCTCCAACACAAATAGGGCCGTTGTTACCTATAGTTGGCGATGCTGGGTTATCATTTACTACTACCAAGGTTGTAAAAGGACCTAAAACCCCACAACCTGCCAAAGAAATACTTACAGAATAAACACCAGAATCTAATTTACTTACACCACTAACAGATGGATTTTTGATGCTAGAGGTAAAACTGTTTGGACCAGTCCATGCATAGCTTGCGCCATTAATTTGAGTGGCATTTAAGTTTAAATTTCCACCTGCACATAAAGGCCCATTGCTACTTGCAGCAAATGAATTAATCACATCTACATAGGTTGTTGCAACAGTAGAAGAGCAAGGCCCAATAATGGTTTGAACCGAATATAAGCCAGCAGCTAAAACGCCAGCAGAAGGTATTTCAGGATCCTTTGCTGTAGACACAAAACCATTTGGACCCGTCCAATAATAGGTAGCACCTATGGCAGTATCTGCAAAAAGTTTAAGGGTTCCTCCGCTACAAATGGGGCCATTATTACTTGCCATTGGTTGGTCGGGAGCCTTGTATATGGTTTTAGAAGTGGCATCTGCACAACCACTCGTCCAGCCATAAATACTATCGTATAAATTTACCGTATAACTTTCATTATAATTATAGGTTCTACTTCCATTTACTGCATACCAAGAACCAGAAGTATCGCCATAATCCCAGATGCAACTAAATTGAGGTATATTAAAGAATGCACGAGTATTATAAAATCTATTGAATACTACAGCACTAGAAGTATTGGTAAAATTATAAGGTGTGCCCACCGTCATGCAAGTAGCTGGAGAGGTGAAATTTGCCGTTAAATTATAAGATACAAAAGGCTGCATTAAAAAATCTGCATTGAAAGTTATTCCACCAATATTGATATTATAAGAGCGAATATAGGTGGTGCCAATTTTCACAGAACTCAGCCATTCAAATCTTCCATTTGCAGGAGATACAGACCATGAGTTAGCAACCACAGCCACATTAATTGAAGAGCCTGTTTCAATGGCAATCACGTATCCATTTGGTGAGGATGTAGTAACAGGATTCGCAAAAATGGCTTTCTTTCTTAGTGTGGTTAGTAAGCCTGTTCCAAAGGTAGAATCTACATTAACTGTTACAGAACCTAATGGTGTTCCTGTAGGCATAGAATCAATACCCGCATTGTAAATTCTACAGGTAATAGGAACCGAGGCACTTGTTCCTGCAATTTGCCAAGCAAAAAACTCAAATCCGTAAACAGTAATTGCTTGAGGAGCAGGATACCATTGTGCAAATGAGTTACCACTAGTTACATTATTTAAGGTAATGGTATTAAGTGCCGTGGCCTTATTAAAGGTATAGTTAACTGTATCCGAAGAACAAGTCTTGGTTTTGTTTAATCCTAGCGGTGCTGCAAAGGTTGTTGTTCTGGCAGGTAAATCATTTATTACCGTATGGCTAGAACTTAAAATGGTTTGTGCTTGTGTTTGCAGAAAAGCACTAAAGAGAAAACAAGTTAAGAGAATTTTTGCCGTAAAATGTATTTTCATGGTTTTAGGTTTTGAACAAAATTAACAGACAAATAATTGAAATTCAAAGCGAAATCTTTTTCAAAAATTATTTTTTTACAATTTCGTAATCTTGTTTTATTTTCTATATCTTGGTCGGGCAAATGCAAAAAAATATACTTTTTCTATTATTCGTTTTGAACCTAAATATACTTTTGGCTCAAACCGAAACTATTTTACTTTTACCAAAACCACACGCACTAAAAGCAAAGGTGGAGCAGAAAGTTCTTCCTTTAAAAGCCAAAGTTGGAGTAGCATGTATGCATTTAGAAACGGGTGATACTTTTACATTTAATAACGAGTATTCATTTGCCATGCAAAGCGTGTACAAATTCCCACAAGCCATTGCCATTTTAAGTGAAGTAGATAAAGGCAATTTAAGTTTGAACCAAGGCGTATTTGTAAGCAAAGAAGAAATGCACGATACCTGGAGTCCTTTGAGAACAGAGTATCCCGAGGGGAATATGGAATTTAGTTTAGCAGATTTATTACGCTATACCGTTTCTAAAAGCGATAACAATACCTGCGATGTCTTATTTAGGTTGGTGGGAGGACCACAATTTGTGAATCAGTATTTTATGGAAAGAAATATTACTGGTATGCAAATTCAAAATACAGAAGATGAAATGCACCAAGATTGGAATTTACAATACACTAATTACTGCTATCCTTATACGCAAATTGAATTATTGAAAGGCTTGCTTCAAGCAAAATTTATCTCAGATTCAAGTTCAAAGTATTTGTTAAATCTCATGACAAATTCTGATAACAGCGCAAATAGGATCAAAAAGAACCTGCCAAAAGGAACCCCGTTTGCACACAAAACCGGAACAGCAGTTAGTGGCAATAAAGAATTAAAAGGAACAGTTAACGATATTGGAATTATTACCCTTCCCGATGGCTCGCATTTGCTGATAGCAATTCTCATAAATCAATTAGAAGATTCTATGGAAAAAGCAGAAGCGTTGGAAGCTCAATTGGGAAAAATGATTTATGATTATTATTGCTCTCGCAAATAAATTCAACAATGAAATTTATTCCCAAGCTGTTTTTATTTTTCGGTTTGATCCAAGTTTTAGTTTCTTGCAATAGAGATGCCGACAATTGCAATAGCACTAAAATTGGTTGGATTGACAGTGCCTTTTTCCCTAAATCGGTAATGGCTAATGAAGAATTTACAATTTCGGCCTATGTGTTTGCCGAAAGTGGATGTGCTAAAGGCTCCACTGGGAGTTATTCCATCTCAGAGGATGAAATTTCGGTTGAAATGATGGTGAAATACGAAGGTTGTCAATGCACCGCTATTGCCGGTTCTGTGAAAAGTGATTTGTTGGTGAAAGTAGTAAAGCCTGGGAAGTATTTAGTGAAATTTCGCAGACCCGAAAACCAATTTTTTACCGATCCACTTTGGGTAAAATAAACACGAGATTCATTTTTCTTAAAGCCAATTCCTTCATTCTAAAACGATAGCAAATTCTTGAGTTTCCTCAGCATTTTTATCCATTTATTTTCGTAACCTTGTCTTTCAATTTTTACAAATATGTCTAATTCACTTTCAACACTAGAACCTAAAGCTCTTTGGGAAAATTTCTCTGCTTTAAACGCTGTTCCTCGTCCTTCCAAAAAAGAAGAAAGAGTGATTGCCTTTATGGTAGATTTTGGAAAATCGCTCGGACTGCCAACTTACCAAGATGAAGTTGGAAACGTTATTATAAAAAAACCTGCTTCTGCTGGTATGGAAAATCGCCAAACGATTGTGCTGCAAAGTCATTTAGATATGGTGCACCAAAAGAATGCAGATACCAAATTCGATTTTGATACCCAAGGTATTGATATGTTTATTGAAGGCGATTGGGTAAAGGCCAAAGGAACAACTTTAGGTGCTGATAACGGAATTGGAGTTGCTTCTATAATGACGTTACTAGCTACAACTACCATTCCTCACCCAGCAATTGAAGCTTTGTTTACTATAGATGAAGAAACGGGTATGACAGGCGCTATGGGTTTAAAGGGTGGTTTATTAGATGGCAAAATATTGTTGAACCTAGATACTGAAGACGACCATGAATTAACCATTGGCTGTGCAGGTGGAATTGACGTTACAGGAACTCGCCACTATATTAAAAAGCCAGTAGCAGAAGAAAGCCTTGGTTTAGAAATTATCCTTAGAGGTTTAACTGGTGGCCACTCTGGAATGGACATCCACCTAGGTAGAGGTAACGCCAATAAATTGATGAACCGCTTGTTGTTGGAAACGCATAAAACAGTTCACTTTGAAGTTGCCAGTATCGATGGCGGCGGCTTACGCAATGCCATCCCGCGCGAATCGCATGTTCATTTAGCAGTAACTTCTGAACATAAAAATTTGTTGGTTCAAACCGTAAAAGAAATAGAAAACACTTTTAAAGCAGAGTTTAGATTAACCGACCCAAATTTAGAAGTGGTGATAAACGAAATTGCTTGTCCTGAAAACGTTTTTGAAAAGCATTTCCAAGAACATGTGTTCCAAGTAATTCATGTTTTGCCAAACGGTATTTTCCGCATGACACCCGGTATAGAAGGCTTGGTTCAAAGCTCCAACAATGTGGCTAGGGTATTAATAAAAAATGGGGATTTAAGCATACAATGCTTAACAAGAAGCTCAGTAGATTCAGAAAAAATGGATTTAGCCAATAGCATTGATTCTGCATTTCATTTATTGGGAGCACATACCGAAATGAAAGGAAGTTATCCTGGCTGGATGCCTCAACCAGATGCAGCCATTGTAACCTTAATGAGCGATTTATACCAAGAAGTGTTTGGCTCAGCAGCTATGGTTAATGCTTGTCATGCCGGCTTAGAATGCGGTATTTTAGGAACCAATTACCCAGGAATGCAAATGATTTCATTTGGACCCAATATTCGTGGAGCACACTCTCCAGATGAACGCGTACAAATTAGTTCGGTTCAAAAATATTGGAGCTTTTTATTGAAAACTTTAGAGAGAATTCCTACAAATTAATTATTTTGGAACAAGATTAACACTTGTTTGTTAATCTTGAACCCCAATGACCGAAGACAATTTTGCCATATTTGTTAATGTTATTTTGCCACTGCATTTGCAGCAGGTATATACCTACCGTGTACCCAAAGATTGGGAAGCAGAAATAGCAGTTGGTAAAAGAGTTGCCATACAGTTTGGGGCCAAAAAAGTGTATGCGGGATTAATTTATCAAATACACCATACGCCGCCCAAAAATTACGAAGCAAAATATATTTATAGTGTTTTGGATGAAGAACCAATTCTTGATCCAAAACACTTTTTATTTTGGGATTGGATAAGCAAATATTATTTGTGTTCATTAGGAGAGGTGATGCAAGCCGCACTTCCTGCCGCCTTTAAACTAGAAAGTGCAACACGCATTGCAGCCAACCCTTCATTTGAGTTGGATCAAACCGAATTAGATGATAAAGAGTATTTGGTTTACGAAGCCTTGGAGGTAAAACACGAACTTACATTAGAAGAAATTTCTGAAATTATTCAATTGAAAAATGTATTTCCTCTGCTGAAAAGCATGGTGAAAAAGGAAATGATTTTGATAAAAGAGCAATTGGAGGAACGCTATAAAGAAAAGAAAATAACCTGCTTAAAACTAGCTCCGCAATTTGATGAAGAACCAGCCTTAGAAGCGCTTTTTGCCACTTTAGAAAGAAATGAAAAGCAACTAAATTACTTGCTTGCTTACTTGCATTTAAGACAACACGAAACAGATATTGACAAAGCCTTATTGGTTAAAACCTGCAACGGAACTTCGGCTCCATTAAATACGCTTATTAAAAAAGGGATTTTTATTCCTTATCAAATGAGCGTAGACCGCATTCAAATTGCAGCAACACCTAAAGAAGATTTTGTTTTGAACCAAGACCAAGAATCTGCGTTTGTAGATATAAAAAAAGCTTGGGAAGAAAAGGATATTGTATTGCTGCAAGGCATAACAGGCTCTGGTAAAACGCATGTTTATGTTAGGTTGATCCAAGAGCAAATGGAGCAAGGAAAACAGGTTTTGTTTCTCCTTCCAGAAATTGCACTTACCTCGCAAATTGTAAAGCGCATACGTAAGTTTTTTGGTGAGGCATGTATCTCTTACCATAGCAAGTACAACGACCAAGAGAAAGTTGAGATATGGCAAAAGGTTAAGGACGGAAGATACCAAATAATTATTGGTGCAAGAAGTGCGGTTTTCTTACCATTTAAAGACCTTGGTTTGTGCATAGTAGACGAGGAGCATGAAGGAAGTTATAAGCAACACGATCCATCTCCACGTTACCATGCAAGAGATGCTGCTATGATTTTGGCCAAGCAAAGTAATTGCAAAACTTTATTGGGTTCTGCTACGCCGTCTATGGAAGTGTTTTATATGGCCCAGCAAAATAAATATGCTTGGGTGAAAATGGAAAAACGCTTTTATGAAATTGAGCCACCCAAAATAGAAACCGCTAATATTGCCGAGGAACGCAGGGTTAGAAGCATGATGAAGGATGATATTAGTTTGCAAATGCACCATGCAATTGAAGATGCTTTGAAACAAAATGAACAAGTTATTCTGTTTCAAAACCGACGCGGTTATGCTCCTTTTTTATCGTGTAATAAATGCGAATGGGTGCCCAAATGCAAAAATTGCGATATCAGTTTAACTTACCACAAATACATTGATTCTTTGAAATGTCATTATTGTGGTTATACCCAACAAGTGCCGCCAACCTGCGGTGCATGCGGTTCTACACAGTTAAGTTTAAAAGGAGTAGGCACAGAAAAAGTGGAAGATGAGTTAAAAGAATTGTATCCACTAGCTCGCATTGCCCGCTTAGATTTAGACGCAGCAAAAACTAAAAACGGTCATGAAGAAATCATACGAAGTTTTGAGGAAAGGCAGTTTGATATTTTGGTGGGAACCCAAATGCTCAGTAAAGGATTGGATTTTGAGCATGTGAGTTTGGTAGGAGTAATTAATGCAGATTCCTTATTGTCGTTTCCTGATTTTAGAGCACACGAAAGGGCCATGCAAATGCTCTTGCAGGTAAGCGGACGAGCAGGAAGAAAACACAAACAGGGAAGGGTGGTGATACAAACATCTATGCCCAATCATTTTGTATTGCAAGCCTTGTTGCACCAACAATACAATGCCTTAATGGAACGCGAATTAGAAGACCGACAAAAATTTGCGTATCCACCATTTTACCGCCTCATAAAATTGGTTCTAAAACACAAAGATTACAAAACGGTTGAGCAAGCAGCCTTGCGCTTAAAATATCTTATGACAGGCAATGTAAATGCGGTGATGCTTGGACCTGAGAGTCCGCATGTGAGTAAGATACGCAATTATTATATCAAGGAGATTCTTATTAAGATAAACCGCAACAATCCAGAATTAGAAGCTGTAAAACAAGCCATCCGCAAATCCATGACGGAGCTCAATTCAGACAAAATTTATCGCAGCGTAATCGTTTACGCAGATGTTGACCCAGGTTAATCGGGATTGAGTTTGGGTGTGGGGAGGAAAGGTTTTGGGTTTATGGTTTTAGGTTTTGGGAGGAGGAAGAATTTAGAATCCAGAATCCAGAATCCAGAGAGCGAGAGACGAGAATCGAGAGACGAGAAAAAAAATATTTAGCCCATGGCTTAAGCTATATTGGGGAAAGGTTTTGGGTTTATGGTTTTGGGTTTTGGGAAGGAAGGCGGGAATCCAGAGAGCGAGAATCGAGAGACGAGAGAAAAAATCAATAGCCCACAGCTTTAGCTATATTGGGGAAAGGTTTTGGGTTTATGGTTTTGGGTTTTGGGAAGGAGTCCAGAATTTAGATAGCGAGAGACGAGAATCGAGAGACGAGAAAAAAATATTTAGCCCATGGCTTCAGCCATATTGGGGAAAGGTTTTGGGTTTATGGTTTTGGGTTTTGGGAAGGAAGGCGGGAATCCAGAAAGCGAGAGACGAGCAACGCGAATCGAGAAAAAAATCAATAGCCCACAGCTTTAGCTGTGGTGGGGATGAATTGGTTTTGTATTGCGATAATCCAGAAAAAAAATATTTAGCCCATGGCTTCAGCCATGGGGGATTTGGGGATAAAAATGCAAATAATAAAATATGGAAATAGGGATAGATAGTTTTGCAATTAATAATGCAAATTCAGGGATTAGCAATAGTCAAGCAATGAATGAATTGTTGGAGCGCATTGAATTAGCAGATCAAGTAGGATTGGATGTTTTTGGTATTGGAGAACATTATAGAAAAGAATTTTTGGACTCAGCGCCGGCTATTATTTTAGCTGCAGCAGCATCAAGAACCAAGAAGATTAAATTGACAAGTGCAGTTACGGTGCTAAGTGTAGCAGATCCGGTTCGTGTTTTTCAAAGCTTTGCAACTTTAGATTTAATTTCTAATGGAAGAGCAGAAATTGTTGCAGGACGAGGGTCATTCATAGAATCGTATCCGCTTTTTGGGTTGAACCTAAACGATTATGATGCTCTTTTTGCTGAGAAATTAGAACTCTTATTGCAAATACGCGACGAGGAGTTTATAAGTTGGTCGGGTAAATTTAGGCCAGCCTTAAACAAGCAAGGAGTTTATCCACGACCATTACAAGAAAAGCTACCCATTTGGTTAGGAGTTGGAGGAACACCAGCATCATTTGCAAGAGCAGGAGAATTAGGATTACCTCTTATGGTTGCAGTAATTGGCGGAGAAACGTATCGGTTCAGACCATTAATAGATTTATACAAAGAGGCAGGAGAGAAAGCTGGTTATATACCAGAGCAATTGAAAGTAGGATTACATTCTTTGGGATTTGTAGCAAATACGAGAGAGGAAGCAATTGAAAATTATTATCCAGGTTATGCAGAAATGTTTACTAAAATTGGAAAAGAAAGAGGATTTCCGCCAGTTACGATAGAAAGGTTTAATGCACAAAATGGGCTGTTTGGCGCACTCCTAGTTGATAGCGCAGAAGCGGTTGCCGAAAAAATTAGTAGACACAGCGAAGCACTAGGAGGGATAAGTCGATTTACATTTCAAATGGATGCAGGATTAACGCATAAGCAATTAATGAAATCTATTGAATTGATTGGAAGCAAAGTTTCACCCTTGGTGCAATCCGCAAACTAGTTTCTTAAACCTGAAATTAGGTTCAAAAATTAAGATTTAAGAAAAACGAGGGGTACTCAATTTGGTAAAAGGTTTTTCAAGTGCAAAATTTATTATGCCATTACAAATAGTACTATTTCGGTTTGAACCAAATGAGTTTTATAAATAAAATAAAGTTTGATTTAACCCAAATGTTCTGAATGGAAATTGATTTTGATTTATTAGATTGCTTAAGGTTTTTTGTTTGTATAAACCTTATGCCACTGTATTTTAAAATAGCTTGATAATTGTAAACTTGCAAATAAATGAATTATATATATAAGGTTTTGTTTTTCGTAATCATTCAAGTATTCCTTTTGGACATAAAAATATTTTGTCAAAGGGCAGAATGGAAAAACTATTCTTTTGCGGATGAAGTTAATTGCATGGCAGAAGAGGATAGTTTGCTTTGGATAGGAACCAATGTTGGATTGATAAGATATAATAAAATTAATCAAAGTAAAACCTGTTTTGATAGAAGTAATTCACCATTAAAAGAGGATAATGTTAGGGATATAGTTATTGACAAGTTTCATAATAAATGGCTTATTACAAGTGGAGGCCTTTTTAGATTTAAATCTGGTGAATGGGTATTAATTTATAAACCGGAATTGAATTATATCAATAGCATATGTATTGAAAAAGATAGTATTATATGGTTTCATGCAGATCATACTATCTGGAAATATGACCAGGATAGTATTAGTAAGTTTAACGATACTTTTCCTAAGAATCTTGATGTTAATTGCATGGCTTTCGATAAAAATGGTAATATGTATTTTGGAACAAATGGGGATGGTTTTTTTAAATACAATGGAAAATTTCTGGAAAATTTTAATTCTCAAAACTCAAAACTTCCTGACAATATTATTAATTGCCTGTATATTGATAAACAGCAAACATTATGGATTGGGACATTATCTGGTTTATGTTCTATTAATAACAATAAATGGAAGGTATATAAACGATTTAAAGTAATGTTTGGAAAATTTTCAAATTTATTTCCAGCAAAAGATATACAGGATATTATAGAAGATCAAGAAGGAAACATATGGTTGCTGACCGATTTTTCTGGTATTAGGAAGTTTAATGGAAAGAAATTCTACAAGTATAATTATTGGAATACAAATAATACAGAGATTAATAGTCCAAAATGCGGGTTATTTGATTTAAATAATAATCTTTGGGTTGGCACTCAAAGTTTTGGAGGTTTTTTGATTAAATACGATCATACAAATTGGGAAAACCTTGTTTTTACAAGTTTCCCTGCAACTGGTTATTGGCTTAGTATGCGATTTCTTAAATTCGATAATGTAGGAAATCTTTGGATTCTAGGTGCAAATAGGTTGATTACATTGTTTGATGGGCATGAATTTCATACCTTCGATAAAGACGCGCTTGGATTGAAATATTTCTCTTTTGGTGTAAATGAGATGGCAATAGATTCAAAGGGCCACAAATGGTTTGTATCAGACCAAGGCCTTCTGAAATATGATGGATTAAATTGGACAATTTATCATGATTCTATAGTAAATAGTCCCCAAAAGAAATTTCCTGATTACGATTATATTTCAATTACCATTGACGAAAATGACTGTATTTGGATTGGTTCATACCATTCGGGATTATTGAAATTTGATGGTTTAAAATGGTCACAATTTAATACATCCAATTCTTCATTATCATCAGATGTAATTTTGACATTCGCTTGTGATAAAAAAAATAATATTTGGTTTGGAGGAAAAGGCATTCTAGGAAGGCTGGATACAGCCGATAAATTTGTTGTAAATGAAGCCTTCAACTCTTTCTTCCCTGAAATCACCATTACAAAATTAACTTTCGATTCTGCTGGTAATTTATGGATTGGTACAAAAAAAAATGGTTTAATTATGTATAATGGTAAAGAATTTCTGAACATTTCAGGAATTGATAGCGCAATTAAAACCTTAAGTATTCTTAATGCTGATCCATTAAAAGACTTAATTCAAAACAGAACAATATTTATGAATTATGGAGATATAGTACCAATTACCGATATAGTTATTGATGATAGCAATAATGTTTGGATTGCAACAAGAGGTGCGGGAATAATCCAAATACAAAATGAGAATTTTCGGTTTTTTAATGAAACAAATTCAGGACTATTATCTAATAATATTACTTCAATTGCAATTGATAAATATGGGAATAAATGGGTTGGGATGAATAGAAGAGGTATTGCTAAATTTAAAGAATAAGGAAACAAATAGTAATAAAAAGCTGGCTTTAATAATTTGCTGACATTAAATTATAAAATAAAAATATTAGGGAAAAGTAGGAATTCTATTAACGTTGGAATAGTTAAAACTTGCAAAATTTTATTGAAATTATGATTCAAAGCCAGACAATAAATTTGAGCTTATTTGGTTCAAGCCCAAAAGTATTTAATAAGTATAAAAATAAATTCACCCAAAATATTTCTTTAGCAAATTGATTTTGATTTAATAGATTGCAGTAAGTGTTTTATGAAATAAATACCTTAGCGGTCAAATCAAAAATATTTAAAAACAAAATCAATATGAAAAGAGCAATATTAATTTTCTTTAGTTCGCTTCTTGTTACAGTTTGTTTCGCACAAACTTCCAATTCATGTGATACAGTTAGATTGAATAATGGGGTCAATATTAAGAATGCAGAACCTTGCGTTTTGATTGCAGCTGATTATGTTCTATCGCAGCCTCTTCATGGGAATTCAAAAGTATACCATGAATATAGGAGCTTCATCTTATCTTGGATGGAAAAAACTCCTGATTATACATTTTCTTTGAACGACAAAATGATGGCTATTTGTAAAGAAGGCGATAACCTATTGCTTTTCGGAGTTTATACCACTTGCCTATCAAAAGCCGCTGTTCAGTTGAAAAAGGACTTCAATACTGAGGCAATTAAATTGTTTGTTGATTTTGTGAAAAACCCAGACAACAAGGTTAAGCAAACCTCAAAAATCAAGAAATTAATAGAGGACTTTAATGCGAATAAAATAGATAAGTATATAAATTAATTTAGCCCCAAAATTCACTAGCATATTATCTTGAATTATTAGTTTGGGGAAGGATTATGGAGGATAAATAAAAGTTGGTGGTAATTTTATGACGAAAGAGAACGTATACAAAATACTTGACGATAAAATAGAATTTGGCTTTTATAGTCTGTTCTTTAGTTCGTTGCATAAAAACAATGTTTTAACCCTTGACAGAATAAATGCGGTTGACCTAAATACATCACCACACTCGATAATTATTGATAAAAGAGAAATCATTTTTCTAAATCACAATGACACGAATTCATTAGAATCTTTTGCTGTAAAAAATAAAATTCCATTATCTACACATTTTGACACTTGGGCAATCTTAACAAGAGACTATCTCGACACACAACTCGAAGAGCAAAAAATTAATGAGCAAAACGAAAAACTTAATTCAATTGGAATTGACCAAAGCAAATTTAAGGTAATAAGCAAAGGGCTTTGGTGGACAATGGCTGGTACAATGGAATGGGCATACTTAGGACTTTGGGACGTGTTTGCTATGAAACAATATAGAAATCCATTGTACCGACTTTATGGAAAAGGCTATTATTGGAAATTAATGGCAATAGGACTCAAAGGAAGTGAATATGAAAACTGACAGAAAAACTTGTGTTCAAAGGCGTTTGGCAAAAAAGTGAGTTCAATGGTGGTAGACAGTTTAGCGCTTCGAAATCCGCTTTTTCGCCAATACCCAAAACATAATTAATTCTGTTTTGAATCTATATATTTGAGTAAAGTAGAATATTATGAAACTAAAATCACGCATTTTCAAAATACATAAAACTAAATTTCTTTCATTGATATTGTTGCTACTGTTGTCTTTGAATATAGATGCCGCAAACTTTTATGTAGGGAAAGAGATTCCAACATTTTCATTAAGTGAACAACAATTGCTTAACGATTTTGGAATAAGGTTTAGGAAGTTGACAAAAGTATCACAGATAAAGAAGCATAATACTGAGGTTAAAAAGCTCATAAAGAAATATGGAAATAATTGGAAAGATAGCTTAATCAATTCAACTACACTTTTTAAAGAAGACAAAAGGATTTTCATTAAAAATTTATTTGGAAATAAAGGAATGAATAGTCTTGGTAAAATTATTCATATAAGAGAAACGAGTTGCTTTATATCTTACCACAATAATGGATTGATGGCAGTTTATAAACAAAAAATTATGCTCAGGAATAATGGTGGAAGTATGTATCATTATAGGATCAAAACTAAAAACTGGAATGAAAAAGGAATAAGAATTAAAGGAACAAATAGCGTTTTTTTTGGAAGTACATAATAAATGGTTGAGCCTCCATCTGCTTAAAATATCAAATGCAGAACTTTAAAATAACCACCAAAATATAAAGCATTAAAACTACCGATTAATAAACCGCTTTCCCAAATCCAATTCTAAACAAAAAGCAGTGTTTTCTTTGGTTCGAACCAAACCGTTTTAAAAGAAAAAATAAAATAATTTTGCCCCAAATATTCCTTTAACAAATTGATTTTGATTTATTAGGTTGTATTTGGTTTAAATATTTAGGTAAGATGCAAGTATAGAGTAAAAAAAAGCCAGACCATATGACAACAGTAAATACTATTCCAACGATGGAATTTAAGACAGCCGAAACATTTGAAACTTGGCTAGCAAAGAATCATGATAAGTCGAATGGGCTTTGGCTCAAAATTTTTAAGAAAGATTCTGGAAAACCAACAATCAGCTATTCAGAAGCACTTGATATAGCCCTTTGCTATGGCTGGATTGATGGTCAAAAAAAAGCATTCGACGAATATGCCTGGCTACAAAAATTTTGTCCTCGAAGGGCAAAAAGTATCTGGTCTAAAATAAATACTGGTCATGTTGAAAGGTTAATCAAAGATGGCAGAATGAGACCTGCAGGATTATTAGCTGTTGAAAATGCAAAGGCTGATGGTAGATGGGAAAAGGCATATGATTCACCAAGCAAAATGACCATACCGGAAGACTTTCTAAAGGAACTTAGCAAAAACAAAAAAGCAGAGGCCTTTTTTAAGAATCTCAATAAAACCAACCTTTTCTCCATTGGATTTCGCCTTATCACTGCAAAGAAACCAGAGACAAGAGAAAAGAGAATGAAAGAAATTATTGAAATGCTAGCAAAAGGTGAGAAATTCCACTAAATGCCTCAACTTGGTTTTGTAAATATTTGAAATAAAAAGTTGCAAATATTTGAATGCTATTTTTGTTTAATATTAAGTTTTCTTTCGCTTTGGGTTTTGTGCTTGAAGGATAGATATAAACCTCAAAATACACTATATTGCCTAGCCAATGTGTTTTCCTTTAGGCAATTCATTACTAATAAAGGCAAGCAAATTCATTTAGTAAACCTTAGTTTTAAAAGGTGAGAAAAATTAATTGGCGTGAGTGCTAAAAGAACAAATACGATATGAAGAACGCCTTTACAATTCTAACAGTTTTAATGATGGCAATTATTTTTGCTTGCAATAATTATCCTAAAACAGAATATTCAACCTCAGAAACGAAATCATTTTTAAAGGTAAGTCCCAATACAACAGAATTAGAATTGAAACTTATTGCTGAAGAGTTTAAACAAAAGAGAAATATTGATATAGACTATTCGAAATCCATATTTTTTGACGACGGGAAAATAGAAGATTTAGTTTTAAAAGTGAATTCAAATGATGGTTATTTTGGAGAAACCACAAGCTCAAGGTACAGTTTAAGAATGAAGAGTTTCGGTTTTGTTAGAGATTTTTCCAAGAACGCAAAGTCAGAATTTATGATAGGTGCTTTTTGATATTAAGGTGGCAAAATGCAATCAGTTAATGTTTAGTAATCAACAATTTTTTGAACCATTTCAAGTTGCCATAGAATAATTTGTCACCAAACAATAGTAAGAAACAAATTGGCCAAATGGCCTGATAAAAACAAAGTTTAAATTCTCTAATTTTCAAGACCCGTTCGTAAACAAATCAAATGCTTTTGGATATTCAATTTAAGCAACTAAATTTCGTAAATTTGTCTTTTATGAAAATATAAATGGCAAAAACAAACGCTAAAATAATCGTTCAAGAAACAGAAATTACCTTTATCAACAAGGAAATTGGAGAATATATTTCACTTACCGATATCGCAAAATATAGAAATCCACTAGAGCCATTTTCTATCATAAACAATTGGATGCGAAGTAGAAGCACTATTGAGTTTTTGGGGCTTTGGGAAAAATTGAACAATTCTGATTTTAAACCTATCGAATTCGATAGGTTTAAAAGTGAAGCAGGAAGCAATTATTTTGTTTTATCACCTCAAAGATGGATTGAAAGCACCAATTCAATAGGAATTATTTCAAAATCTGGACGATATGGAGGAACTTTTGCCCATACCGACATTGCATTTGAATTTGCTTCTTGGATTTCGTCTGAATTTAAATTGTATTTAATTACTGAATTTAAACGACTGAATCAAGACGAAAATCATAGATTAAAACTTGATTGGAATTTGCAACGTACCATTTCCAAAATCAATTACCGAATTCATACAGATGCAATTAAAGAAAACCTTATTCCCGAAGAAATCACTAATCAACAAACAAGTTTTGTTTATGCAAATGAAGCAGACTTATTAAATGTTGCACTTTTCGGGGTTACAGCAAAAGATTGGAGAGATAACAACCCCGATTTCAAAGGAAATATTAGAGATAATGCAACCTTAGAACAATTAGTTGTTTTGAGTAATATGGAAAGTATAAACGCTTTACTTATTCAACATGGTTTATCACAAAGCGTCAGACTTATTGAACTCAACAGAGTTGCTATAACTCAAATGAAATCACTAATAGAAAGTAAAACCATTAAAAAACTAAAATAAAACCTAGAAATTGCTACCAAATTCCAAAAATTTTTCTCAATCGTAACACTATAACGCAATTATAAATAGTACTATTAAGGTTTGAACCAAATGGTTTTTTAGATAAATGAATTTACCCCAAATATTACCTTAGCAAATTGATTTTGGTTTATTTAATGGAAGAAAGATTTTAGCGGATATAAACTCATAAACAGGTTTCATGAAAAACTTTCATTTCAATTGTTATTGTACGAGTTGTCTCAATAAACCAAACTGTAATAATTTAAGCACAAGCCTAGTATAATACATTTGTTTTTTTATATTCGTTTACCCAAATAGCCAAAACCCCATGGAGTTATTTTATTCCAGCTTAATAAATTAATTAAGTAAAAAAACAAAAACTACTTATTGGGCATATTTATAAATGTTCATGGGATGCGGCAAAGGGAAATTTTAATTCACCTATAAATTAATCGCATTATGAAAAGATTTTACCTAAGTACCTTCTCCTTATTATTAAGTTTCCTGTGTTTGGCCCAATGGCAACAAGTAAACAATGGAATAACAAATTTGGCAACTGGTGCCAGATTAATTGGCACTTCTAATACCCATTTATTTGCAGTTTCATTTGCAGATGGTGTATATAAAACCAGCGACAATGGTCAAAATTGGACACCAGTTACTACTCCTGTGGGATTTACTAGTCCTCCAAAATGCGGTTTTTTTTATGACGGTAAATATTTTGTAGGATTAGACAATTCAACAAATTGCATTTCATATACCTCAGATAATGGGGATAATTGGACAAGTGGATCAGGCTCTCCTGCCTCAACGGTAGTTAGAGGTTTTGCTAGTACAATAGGAAATTTATTTGCATATACAAGCACAAAGGGTGTTTTTAAATCGAGTGATGGCGGTGTAACTTGGATTGAAGCAAATACCGGTTTAAGCAATTTAAAAATTGCATCTATGACGAGCACAAATGTGAAACTAATTGTTGCCACAGAAGGTGCTGGTGTATTTATTTCATCAGACAATGGCGCTACATGGGTTCAATCCAATTCTGGTATTACAGGAAGTTTAACAGGTACCTTAGTTTTTTCTTATGGTTCAAATTTATATTATTATACCATGGTTGGAAACCAATTGTATCTAAGTTCCAACGATGGTTCTTTTTGGGTGAGTGGAGCAAAGCCTGACTTTTTGCAAAGTAGTGTTGTGGGCCAAACAAAAACCATTAAAGAAGTTTATAGAAAAGGTTCTAATTTTTATATGATGGCAAGAACACAATATGGTATTTCAATTACCGATAGTGTTTTTATTACTGATGATGAAGGAATGACATGGAAGAATATAACCGAAAATTTGCCTTCAGATGTATTGGGTTCTGGAATTACTGAAATGGGTTCAAATGTATTTATTGCATACGGCTCCGCTAATACCGGCATTTATAGAAGAAGTGCGAGTAGTACGGGGTTAAAAGAATCTCTAAAAGATAATTTAATTTCTATTTTCCCAAATCCGTTTTCGGGTCAAATAGAATTAAGAAATTCAAGTAAAGAAAATGTTAGCCAAGTTTCAATTTATGATAGTAAAGGTAGGCTCGTTCTTTCTGAAAAGGGAAGGGTAGAAGTTATATATACTTCCAATTTTGATAAGGGCATTTATTTTATAGAAATTGAATTTTTAGATGGAAGCAAAATGTATAAAAAGGTTCTTTGTTCAGGCCTGTAAAATTATTTCCTAAACTCAAATCATTGGTCTTAATTATTTCGTGTGGTTTTTGCCAAAAAAAATAGTTGTTCCATATGAGCCCATTGCATCAGCTTTGGGCTTTTTAAAGTGTTTGAAATTTGCTGGTAGAATTTTTAGAAATAATATTTAATTGAGTTGAATAGCCAAGTTTTGCCATAAATTTGACCCATAAAAATTTTTATTTATGATTTTAAGAAATTTAGTATTTGTTTTATTTAGTGCTTACTTAGTATCTTCTTGTGGAAATAAATCTAGTAATAATGCAGATAACAAAACCTCAGAAACCGCTTTAGATTTATGTAATCAACTTCGTCCCGATTCTATTATTACTATTAGAGGTTTATTAACTATTGGTTCAGACAGCATAATGAATTTTGAAGTTTTTGATATGAAAAATGAGCCAAGCAAAAAGATTCAAATTATTCCATGTTCTCCAAGTTTGAAGGAATATATAGTTAAGACCTATACTTCTTATTCGAACTTAAAAAACGAATATGAGAAGTTTGGGTTATCTATTGATGGGGAATATTTAAAGGTGGATACACTTCAATCTCCTCCTCAGTTCCTATTTAATTTTGTTTCTTTGATTGGTAATTCAGAAGCAAAAAAATAGGTATTTCTCGTGACTTATTTATTAATACTGGTCTAAAATTTGACTAGAGAATTGGTGAATTATTTTGTCGCTAGTTTTCCCAATAGCCTCAATGCATCTTCAATTTTGGTATTCCAAAGCATACCATAACTTAATTTAAAACAGTTATTGTATTGTTTTTGCAAGGTGTACATTCTGCCTGGAGTTATACTTATTTTGTTTGAAATTGCTTTGTTATACAATTCAATTGCATCCTTTCCTTTACCTAATTCTACCCACAAATTCATGCTGCCTTCTGGTCGGGTTACCTTAGTGTCACTTGGGAAATACTCACTAATGCACCTTAAAAATTGAAGTGAATTTCGATGCAGAATTTGGCGGGTTTTTCTAAGATGATCTTCATACCTTCCTACTTCAAGAAAGTTTCCGATGGCCTCATGAGTGATGGTACTGCTGTACATGGAATGAAACAATTTTGTTTTTTCTACCTGTTCCTTAAACTTACCTGGAGCAACCCAGCCAACTCTATATCCCGAAACAAGGGTTTTAGAAAAGGAGCCACACCACAAAACAATACCACTTTCATCGTAGGATTTGCAAGAGCTTGGGCGTTGTTTGCCAAAATACAAATCTGCATATAGGTCGTCTTCTATTAAAGGAATATTGTGTTTCTCCATAAGTTGAACGACCACTTTTTTATTTTCATCTGGCATGCAACTTCCCATAGGATTACTAAAGTTTGTTATAAGAATGCAAAGTTTTATTTTCTTTTTTTCAATCACTTTTTTCAAAGCATCCACTTCAATTCCGGTAATTGGGTGTGTTGGTAATTCTATCACATGCAAGCCCAAGCTTTGAGCCAAACGTAGAATTCCAAAATAAACTGGACTTTCAACTACAATTGTATCACCGCGTTTGGTTAGAGAAAGTAAACAAAAGGAAATAGAATCAATACTTCCACCAGTTGTTATGATATCATCAGTTTGCAATTTGCCACCCCAAGAAAGTGAGCGTTTGGCAATTTGTGTTTTCAATTTTACGCTTCCTATTTTGCTATAACCCACACCACTGTCTTTTAATGACCTAGTAGCAGCTACTAGTGATTTGTTTAGTTTGGGTATGGGAACAAGCTCGGGAGCAAGGATTGCACTAGATAAATAGACTTCTGCCTTTTCAGAATTTTGTATTACGGCAGTCATGATATCGTCCACCTTATCGCCTTTTTTAGCCATAATGGGCTGACTAACCGCTGGAAGGTTATGGAAGTTTTTATGCGCATATGAAACATAATATCCAGATTGTGGTCGTGATTCTGCTAGGCCTCTACTTTCTAATTCAAAATAGGCTTGTTGGCTGGTGCTAATGCTAACACCTTTATCGGTAGAAATGCTTCTAAGAGATGGAAGTTTATCGCCAACTTTTAGCACGCCATTCTTAATTTGATGTTCAATTGTATTGGCAATTTGAATATAAAGCAACTCTTTCTTATTCATGTTTTTTAGAAATTGTATGGGTCGAAAATAATAAAACTGTATCTGTATTGTTATTATTTTTTCATTCAGATTTGTTGGGTTCAAAACGAAAACTAAAAATAAACCCCATTTAAATAGGATGAAATTTAACAAAGTAATTAGAGGAGCTAAACGCGAAATGAATGAGGAGGAAAGCGTGAAAAGCATATTGGATGCAGGCTTTTTATGTCATGTTGCGTTCCATCACCAAGGGCAAACAATGATGATTCCCACGGCATATGGTAGAAAAGGTGAGGATTTATATTTACATGGTTCAACTAAAAATTTTATGTTGAACCAAATTTTGGATGGACAAACAATTTGCATTTCTGTAGCCCATTTGGATGGAATTGTCTTGGCCAAATCACTGTTTCATACAAGTGTGAATTATCGTTCTACCGTTTTATTTGGTAAAGCTGTTTTGGTAGAAAACGAGGAGGAGAGAATTGAAGGAATGAAAATAATTACTGAAAATATTTTAAAGGGAAGATGGGATGAAGTAGCCCTAGGAACCGAATCTCAATTGAAGGCAACCATGGTAGTGAAATTTACAATTGAAAAGGCCTCTGCTAAGATAAGAAATGAAGGTCCTGCTGGTGATGATGAAATTTTGGATGCCGTTTGGAGTGGTCATATTCCTTTAGAGCTGAAAGCCTTGCAGCCAATCCAGGATTCTAAGTTTGGGGTTGAATTAGAAATGAGTGAGAGTGTTCAATCCTATTATGAGCAAAATAAATAAACGAAAATGAGTTGGTTCAAACCGAATACTATTTTAAATGGGGAACTATTAGATTTAGTGCCCTTGGAGGAAAAGCATTTTGAAGAATTGGAATTGCTGGCAAGAGAAAAAAGTATTTGGGAGTTTATTCCTATTGATATGAGTAGCAGCGAAAAGTGCTTTAAAGTATTTGCAAATGCACTTGTGGAAAGAGATTTGGGAACACAAATTCCATTTGTAATTTTCCATAAAAAGGAAAATAGAATTATAGGAAGTACTAGGCTGATGAACTTGGAGGCAAAACATAAAAAATTAGAAATTGGTTGGACTTGGTTGCATCCAGAATATTGGGCAACGGCAGTTAATTTAGAATGTAAATTGTTGTTGCTAACTTTTTGTTTTGAAGAGTTAAACGTTAATCGAGTGCAATTGAAAACGGATGAAAATAATATTCGTTCACAGAAGGCAATTAAGAAAATTGGTGCTCAATATGAAGGAATATTAAGAAATGATTGGATTAGAGATGACGGAACTAATAGAAACTCTGTTTATTTTAGTATCATTAAATCTGAATGGGAAAATACAAAAGTGAAATTGAAAACACTTTTTCAAAATAGGTTAAAAGTATGAAAACAATAGGACTCATAGGTGGCATTAGCTATCATTCTACGGCAGTTTATTATAGCCTAATTAATCAATTAATTAATGAAAAACTAGGCGAAAACAATGCTGCTAGAATCATTTTGTATTCTGTAAATTATGCCGAATACAAGCAGCTACAAAATAATAATGATTGGCGTGGAATTGAGATTATGTTAAGTGATATTGCTACTAAACTAGAAAATGCAGGTGCAGATTGCATCTTACTTTGTTGCAATACTGCTCATTTAATTGCTGATCAAATAATTCAAAAATTAAATATTCCCTTCTTACATATTGCAGATGAAACTGCAAAAGAAATTAAAAAGAATGGCAAGCAAAAAGTTGGATTATTGGGGACAAAATTTACCATGGAGAATCCTTTTTTTATTGAGCGACTATCTGCAAGGGGAATTGAAACTATTCTGCCTGAACCAACAGAAAGGATTTTGGTAAATAAAGTAATTCATAATGAATTGTCGAATGGAAGCTTATCAATTGAATCTAAAAATAATTTCCAGAGGATTATTCAGGATTTAAAGGAGAAAGGTGCTGAGGCTGTAATTTTTGGATGTACCGAAATAGGTATGTTTATAGAGCAATCTGAAAGTGAACTTGAGATTTTTGATACCACAATTATTCATGCAAATGCGGCAGTTGAATATGCACTTTCAAGCTCGGGAAATAACCAAATTGATAACGATTTTGAAATTAATCGAGAAGGAGAAATATCAAATTTATTTAGAGAAAATAAAATCACTAACTTTCAAAATGCATTTGATTTTGTAAAGCAATTGCCATATGGTAGAAACTCGAACAAGGCAGATTTGACGAGTGTTTTCATAGATGGCTGTGGTACTTGTAGCACAAAACATGCTTTATTAAAGCAAGTTGCAATTGAAAATAATTTTGGTGAGCTTAAACTTATGTTGGGACTTTTTAGAATGAATGCCGTAAATACACCTGAAATTGGTTCAACACTTCAAAAACATAATTTGGATTATATTCCTGAGGCGCATTGCTATTTAAGGTTAGGAGATGAAATTTTGGATGCCACCAAACTCAATTCTAAACCAGAAGATTTTGTATTTGATTTGATAGAAGAACAAGAAATTATGCCTTTTCAAATTATAGATTATAAAGTTGCTTATCATAAAAAGTATTTAGAAAACTGTTTGAACCAAACCCAAATTAAAGGGTATAACATAAATGAGTTATGGGCAATTAGAGAACAATGTATTCAGGATCTTTCAAGAGTAAACTGTGATTAAATGAACAAACAAAAATTAAATTATAGAACAGCAACTAAATCTGATTTAAAGCAAATTCAACAATTGGGATTGCTTGCATATGGGCAGTTTAAGCCAATACTAACGCAAGAGAATTGGACTAAGTGGGAAGAAAACTTTAACAACGATACTAATTTTCTAAATTTATTAGATACGGTAACTGGGTTTGTTTGTGAATCAGAAAATGATCTTGTGGGTATGGCCTTTCTTATTCCTAGTGGAAATCCATGGTTGTATTTTCCTACTGAATGGTCGTATATTAGGTATGTGGGTGTTCATCCCAATTTTGAAGGCAATGGAATAGGTAAAATATTAACTCAAAAATGCATTGATAAAGCAATTGAAACAGGAGAAAAAACTATTGCTTTGCATACATCGGAGTTTCAAAATGCGGCCCGACATATTTATGAAAGTCTTGGTTTTATAAGACATAAAGAAATTGAACCAGTTTTCGGAAAGGTGTTTTATATTTATACCATGGAATTGCTATGAATATTACTTATCACAAAGCCACTATAGACGATGTTTTCATTTTGGTTGAAAACAGAATTTTGTTTGCACTCGAATTGGCGGGTCCACAAAATGAGGAAGCTATTCTTTTGTTAAGGAAGCAAATGACTCAATATTTTTCGAAGGCAACAACTGAAAATTCATGTATTTCTTTTATTGCAAAATGTGATGGAATGGTTGCAGGAATTGGTTCTTGCCATTTAAGAGAAATGCCAGGCAATTTCAAAAATCCTTCTGGAAAGTGGGGCTATATCATGAATATGTATACCGTTCCTAAATATAGAAGAATGGGAATTTGCAAAGGAATCTTAAATTCATTGGTGGAAGAAGGAAAGAAAAATGGCATTACCGCATTCGACTTACATGCCACAAAGGAGGGAGAAAAGGTTTATGTTAAAGAAGGTTTTATTCACCATATTGAACCAACATTAAGAAAATTTATTTTATGAGATTTTACATAGAAACAGAGCGACTAATTTTAAGAGATATTCTGCCTACTGATGAAGAGGCCTTTTTTGAAATGGATTCAAATCCTGATGTGCATATATATTTAGGCAATAACCCTGTAAGCAATAGGGAACAAATCAAAGAGGTTATTCAAAATATTCGCCAACAATATGAGGACAATGGAATTGGAAGATGGGCGGTGATAGAAAAAGAATCGGGCAAATTTATTGGTTGGAGTGGATTGAAATTTATCAAGGAATACGAAAACAATCATATCAATTTCTATGATGTAGGTTACCGATTTCATCCAAAATATTGGGGTAAAGGTTATGCCACAGAATCTGCAAAAGCCGCTTTGGCCTACGGATTTAATGAGTTGAAATTGAATGTCATTTATGGAACAGCAAATATTGATAACAAAGCTTCGAGACGAGCCTTGGAAAAATGTGGTTTGAAGTTTATTGAAAAATTTGATTTCCCTTTATGGAATGTTCGCTGCGATTGGTTGGAAATTACCAAAGAGGAATGGAATAAAAAATGAAGATTGAAATTTTTTCTAAGCAAAGGGTTTCATCCCTATAGAAATAAATTAATGAAACAGATAGCGTAATCAAATGAAAATTGCAGCAGCACAAATTCAAGCATTTGAACAGAATACAAATGCCAATATCCAAAACCATCTTCGAATGATAGAACTAGCAGCGCTAGAAAAAGTAGATTTGATTTTGTTTCCTGAATTGTCGTTAACAGGCTATGAACGAGCATTGGCAAGTTCTCTTTCCTTTACCTTGGGGGATTCGCGTTTATGTGTTTTTATTGAAAAAGCGAAACACCACCAAATGTATATAGTTGTGGGTGCTCCAATTAGTATAAATTCTGAGTTGTTTATTGGCTCTTTTATTTTTTCTCCAAGTGGAAGCTCCTGCATTTATACCAAACAGTTTTTACACGATGGGGAAGAACAATATTTTTCACCAGGGAACAGTCTAAATCCATTAATTGAATGGAAGGATGAGAAAATTTCCTTTGCTATATGTGCAGATATAAGCCATGCTATTCATCCCGAAAATGCTAGTAAACTTGGTTCAAACCTTTACCTAGCAGGCATTTTTTATACCCCAAATGGAATTGACGAGGCCTACAAACAATTAGGTTTATATGCCAAAAATTATTCCATGAATATTTTAATAGCAAACTATATCGGTAATTCTTTCAATTTACCAGGAGCAGGAAAAAGTGCCTTTTGGAATGCGAAAGGGGAACTCGTTTCTAATTTAAACAGTACCGAAGAAAATTTATTGATTGTTGAATTTTAATTTAACGCTAATGAATATAGATTTAGAAAAACGATTCTTCAGTGAATCAGACACACGAGCAGTATTAGAAAACTATTTAGAGAACACCATTATTTCATTTTAATATGACACACCAACACAATTTTAAACTCACCGCCATTTGGCAAGGAAACAAAGTTGAAGGAACAAAGAATATTAGAACTTATGACCGTAGTCATACCGTATCAATTGATGGCAAGCCCGAGTTGCACCTCACCACAGATAATGCCGCAGTGGGTGATAAATCAAAATTAAACCCAGAAGATTTATTGGTAAGTGCCATTTCTTCTTGCCACATGCTTTCCTATTTGTATGTATGTGCTATGGAAGGAATAATTGTAACCGAATATAAAGACTATGCAACTGGAATAATGATTGAAAATGCAAATGGTGGTGGCAGTTTTAAAGAGGTATGTTTGAACCCAGAAATAGTTGTTGCAGAAAAATCTATGATTGAAAAAGCTATTGAGTTACACCATAAAGCACATGAAATTTGTTATATCGCCAATTCGGTTAATTTTGAGATAAAGTGCTTTCCTCTTTGCAAAGCGATTGAATAGAAATTAATATGTAAATACCTATGACTGCTTATTTGAACTATCAGTTTGATGACAATGAAGCATTCATCAATACCTTTGATGAATTGCCCTTATGGAGCGCTTATTTTGGGATTCTCTTACTAAAGCATTTAAATATAAAACCTAATTTAACCGTCATAGATATTGGTTCTGGTGCTGGATTTCCAATAATGGAATTGGCTGGGAGATTGGGAAGTTCATGTAAACTTTATGGAATAGATCCTTGGGTCAACGCAACTAATAGAGCGAAGCAAAAAATTATTAACTATGGTCTTACAAACGTAGAAATAATTGAAAGCTCTGCAGTAGCAATTCCATTTCCGAACCAAACAATTGATTTAATTGTATCCAATTTAGGCATTAATAATTTTGATAATCCCAACGAGGTATTTAAAGAATGTAGCAGAGTATTAAAGCTAAATGGTCAGCTTGTTTTAACATCAAACTTAAATGGACATTGGAATAAATTTTATGAAATATTTTATTTAACCCTCAAACAAATTGGCAAAGAATCTTATATAGTTAACCTAAAGAAGGAGGAAGAACATAGAGGAAGTATAGAAAGTATTTCAACTCTATTTACCACAAATGGTTTTAAAGTTTCCAGAATTTTTGAAGATAGTTTCGAAATGAAATTTGTGGATGGGACTGCATTTCTTAATCATTACTTTATTAAATTGGGATGGCTTTCTTCTTGGCTCAAACTTTTTACAAAAGAAGATTTAGAGGAAATTTTTTCTGCCTTGGAGCAAAATTTAAATGACCATTCTAAAGAAAATAATGGATTAACCTTAACAGTTCCCATGGTTTTTATGGAAGGTGAAAAGCTATAAGTACCATGAATTATTTTTCACCCCAAGCTACAGCAGAAAGGTATTCTAAAGGAAGGCCCTATTTTCACTATTTGGCTATTCAAAAAATCAAAGAGTATCTATGCCTTGAAAATAGATTAGAAAACGCATTAGATATTGCTTGTGGCACAGGTCTTTCTACCCAGGCTTTATTAGAAATTGCAACAAATGTTTATGGTACCGATAGTTCAAAATCCATGTTGGATTTTGCATTGAATAAAGAGAATATTCATTACCAATTAGCAAATGCAGAAAAGCAACCATTTGATAGTAATTTTTTCAATTTAATTACTGTTTGCTCAGGCATTCATTGGTTTGATATTGATATGTTTTTGTTGGAAGCCAAGCGAATCTTGAAGAGTAAATCGCATTTAATACTTTATGATAATTTCTTTTTAGCCGAAATGGAAGGTAACACTGAATTTAAACAATGGCACGAAAAGACCTACCTTTCAAAATTTCCTGCTCCTAAAAGGAATGATAGTTATAATTGGTCAAATGGTAAATTAATTGAATCGAATTTTATCCTGCTATCCGAAGAAAAATATAATAATAAAGTATCATTTACAATGAGCGATTTGATTCTATATTTTACAACCCAAAGCAATATTATTTCTTCCGTAGAAAATAAATTGTTGAGCTATCAAGAAATAGAAAAATGGTTGAACCAAGAACTTTCTAAATTCTTTTCAAATCCCAATCAGGAGGCAATATTTAATTTTGGGAACTGGATAAAATACCTGCAAAACACCAAGCAGTAAATGAAAGTCTGAAAATATTTACATTAATATTTCAGCATTTAATTTGTAGAGTTTTATTATATTGGTTTAAATATTATTCAAAAAAATAATTCGGTTTGAACCAATTTGGTTTCAATTTTAGTTGTAGAATTTTATTCAGACACTAAAATTTTATATTCCTTTTTTGCTTCCAATTTTTTCAATTTTCAAAAAATCAAATATGCTCGAAACACTTGTTTTGATGGGCCTTTAACCATTTTGCTGACGTCAGCAAAATGGTCACCTTTTTTTTCAATTTTTCATCCATTATTTTTCCACTTTTGCTCTTATAGTTTTGTTTTCATTTGGCCTAAATATTTTTATTTCCTAGAAATAGGAAAAATAATTTTGAGGATTTGGCCAGTCATATTTTTAAATTCCTTAAGGGTTTTTATGAAGCAGATTAATAAAAACAATAAGTTTAAAATTTTTAATTTACCATAAAAAAAAATACATTAAATTTTTCTTCTTTTCTTGTTATTAGCTGTATTTATTGGACTTCATACGAATTTTCAAAATTGTAAATATAGTTTTATCATTAAATAGAATAGTTCCTCTTTGATGATTTAAATACCTCTTACTAAAAGTAATATTATTAAAGTCTTTTCCTTTCTCACTTTACTACTATTTCTTTCAATTTGATTGAATTAGTAAAGTTGATCCAGAGACACAAATAGGAGTCAATTAGAATTTTTATATTCGTTTACACAATAGCCATTTTTCAATATTTATCTTGTACACACTAATTTTAAATGAGAAATTAAATAAACTGATTTTGCCGACAATAAAACTAGAAGATAAATAATTGAATTAGCCAAAAAAATTAAAACATGAAAAAGGAAATTATTTCGAAACTTCATAGCAGCTTTGAATTAGTTGTTAATCAAAACGAAGATGTTGAATATTGGTTTGCTCGCGACCTGCAAATGCTTCTTGGATATACTCAATGGCGGAATTTTTTACTAGTAATTGATAAAGCTAAAATGGCTTGTTTTAATGCGAAGCAAGATGTCTTAGACCATTTTGCTGACGTCAGCAAAATGGTTGTCCTTGGCTCCGGTGCAAAGCGAGATATTGAGGATATTATCTTAACCAGATATGCTTGTTATTTAATTGCCCAAAATGGAGATCCTAAAAAGGATGAAATTGCATTTGCTATGAACTATTTTGCTGTTCAAACAAGAAAGCAAGAACTATTAGAACAACGATTAAAAAATTGGGAAAGATTACAAGCAAGAGAAAAATTAAGTATTTCAGAAAAAGAGCTATCTGGTTTTATTTTTCAAAAAGGAATAGATAGTATTGGTTTTGGTAGAATTAGAAGTAAAGGTGACCACGCGCTCTTTGGAGGTAAATCTACCATAGATATGAAATTAATATTGGGTGTGCCAAGTAACAGACCTTTAGCAGATTTCTTACCTACTATCACAATCAAAGCTAAAGATTTTGCAAATGAACTTACTAACGTAAATATTCGTAAGATTAACCAATTAACAGAAACTGAAATTTCAAAAGAGCATGTTAAAAATAATAAAGATGTAAGAGGTTTATTATTAAAAAGTGGAATTAAGCCTGAAGATTTACCTGTAGAGGAAGACCTAAAAAAAGTTGAGAGGAAAGTAAAGGCTGAGGATAAAAAACTACTTAAAACAACAAAGAAACTTAAGAAAAAGTAGGCCCTAAATTTCCATTCCTTGCAATAAGATTATCGAAAAAATAGCTACAAATGCTTTTATACCTTATTTTTTGGTCTAAGCATTTACCTTTTTCAAATTGATCATATGAGTCAATCATAAATAGAAGTATAATTAAGAACAGTGCTGCTAATTAATAAAATAAAATAAAATGTTAGTTTTTTGTATTTTAGTATTGCAATAAGGATGGCATAATGAAAAAATTTAAACTTAAATGTTTCACTAATTTTTACTTTGGAAAGGCAATTGTTTTATTATTTTCTTTCCTTAATTTAATGTGTACTGTTGATGAACCAATAAGGCCCAATAATAATTTATTGAAAAAGTTCATTACAGGTGGTGTTACTAATGAATACTTATATAATTTATTTGGACAAGAAATCGAATATCGCTTTTATAATTGTGGTAATTCTAAAATTGTTTATAAACGAGATAATTACATTTACAATGAAAAAAAGCAACTAAGTAGTTATATAGATCATCAATTTGGTGATTATAATTATAAATACGTTATTAATTATGATAACACTAATAGGGTAAACGAAGAAAAAATGTATCCTTTAAAAGGTTCAATATTGGTTGAAGATTCATGGTTGGTTGATTGGATTACTTATGAATATGGCAATAATTATAGAATTACAACCAGTCTTATAGGTGGAGAATGGAAAGAATGGCAAACAATTGATATTACCGATGGCCAGAATATTATAAATAAATTTGAAATTCGTTTTTTAAGTTATAAAATTGATACAACAGAGTATTTATATGAGTATGACAATAAATTAAATCCCCAGCCAGAATTGGGATACAAAAAAAATAATATCACTAAAGTTTTGGTTAAAAATGAACATGGTAATTGGGAAATTGAAAGTGCATATTTATATGGATATAACGACAAAGATTACCCAGTAAAAAGAACCAATTTATTGAACTATGCAGTTGACTTATATGAATATTATTAATAATTGATATTTAGTATTTAAATCCAAATCTTAGAAAATAACTTTGCCTAAAATATAAGTTATGAAACAAATTAAACTTTTTTTGATTTTTACCCTCAGCTCCATTTCTTTATTGAAAGCACAGTTTGCTCCAATTGGTGCAGACTGGCATATTGGGATTGCTGGAAATGTCAACGGCGTAGAAAGCTACTTTAGATTGCATAACTTTCAAGACACTTTGATAGGAAATGATACTTACTCACTTATTAGTGATTATGATTTTCCGGATTTATATTTAAACGAGTATGCTACTTATCTAACCAACATAAATGAAACTGTGTATTATTTTTATCAAGGGAAGAAATTAAAACTCTTTGATTTGAAAGCTCAAATTCACGATACTCTCCAATTGGATTTATTTTTGGGATATTTCCTTCCAACACTGGATGCCACAATTACGATTGATACTATAACTTGGTTAAAAAACATAATAAGTCCTGAGGATAGCCTTAAGGTGTTTTCTTTTACTATTCATACTCCAAATAGCTATTCCAATAAAGGAAAATATACCGATAAATTAATACATTCTCTAAATAATGGAGATCATAACCCTAACGCTTTTTTGATAGAATTAATTGGCCAAACTACCACTTCCGAAAGTTTTATCTATACAAGATGCTATGAGGATACCACTCTAAAATATAAATTTTATTACGCCCCAAATATGCCCTGTGATTTTAGTAATGTTGGATTAGGTTCAAACCAAAAAAAAATTAGGGTGGCACTTTATCCTAACCCAAATATGGGTTGGTTCAAACTAGAATTTGAAGATATTAATACAAAGCAAATTTCAATTTATGATAGCTTTGGGAAGCAAGTATACCAGAAAACCGAGTTGGGAAGAAATGCTGAAATTAATTTAGAAGGATTAAACAAAGGATTGTATTTTCTAAATATTCAATCATCTAATGGATTATACAAAGAAAAAATCCTGATAGAATTCAATAAAAAGGAAATTAATAATTGAAAATTTCGCTTTCCTAAGTGCTGGCCTCATTCCACTAAAGCTATCCTCACCACCCAACACACCAAGCTCCCCAATATTCCCCGTAAGGACAGCTCTAGAGCTGTCCCCACCCCAGGAGATCTGTCCCCACCCCAGGAGAGCTGTCCCCACTCAAGTAGAGCTGCCCCTCACCTAAAACCTAATCCCCATCACAAATCCCGCGCCCTTAAATTGATTTTCAATAAAATGGAAATTAACTCCTAAACTAAAATATCCAAGAATAGGATCTATCCTATATCCCATCTCATAATACAAAGGATGATCCGCTGTGTGCAAGGCATTAAAATAGATTTGTTCTTTAAATGAAATCAAATTCAAATACGGTAATTGTCGTAAAATGAGTCGCTTGAAATCTAGCTGCAAAAACAAACTTTGGTAACTGTTTCGAGTGCTAAAATCATAATAAGGTAATTGCTGAAATCTTCTCCAACTTTCTCCTTGGTAAACAAAAGATTGATTGCCAGCAAAGTGCTTATAATCTGGGAAAAATAAGCGTTGATTATAGGGAAAGAATCCTGCATTAATATCATAATTTACCCAAAGCCAATGGCGTACTTGAACGTTTTGTGTCATGCCAAAATCAATGCGCGAAAATTGTTTTTTTGTATCCCAACCTTCTAAATAATTTAGCGTAAACTTGGGCCATTGGTTCGCCAAATAAATCTTTCTATTCATGCACATTTTGTATAACTGATGCGGTTTATAACTCAATCCCAAACCATATTGATAACTCTGATTGCGCTGTATATAATCATTTCCAATAGCTATGTTTTTAGTGATACCATTTTCCCCTTCCTTGTTCTGGTATCTGTCAATGTTTTCTAAAGCAAATCGGTTCGAACCAAAAAGACTTACGCTACCAATTAATCCAGTTTTAAGTTCGCGTTGCCAAAACATAGAAGCAAATTCTTGTTGATAAAATTTAGAATAATTTGTTCTAAAAACTAATAATTGAAATGCATCTACCCATGGCGTAATTCCTTTTGCATTAAAATCCAAAATGGTACTTCCACCTTTAATTTGAAAATAACCCATATGGTTTGCACTAAATTTATAGCTTAAGGTTGCAACACTCTGAAATGCCATTCTTTCCAAAGGCATTCTCAAGGTTTGTGTATAGCGCCATGCATTTAGTTTGGTATTTCCAAAACTAAACCTGCCTTCCACAGCAACACCTTCAACTGTATTTAGGTTCAAACCGTAAAGCGGACCTTTAAACGAAAAATAATAGTTTTTGCTTTTGCTGGGTAAGCTATCACCGCTAAGCAATACTTCAAACCAATCTACCTTGTATTTGGCTTTTTTTGTGCTATCGCTTTTGCTTTTTTGTGTGGTATCTTTTATTCCAAAACTAATTTGTTCCTCTTTCAATAAAGGTACAGGTCGGTTAATTTCCCAAAAAGAAGAATCGCGGGTATAGGCTAGTGAATCTACAATCAGTTCGCTGCTGTCATTTATTGCCAATAAAGTTTGCGTTTCGCTTTCAGCTTCTTTTTTCATTTTAGAAGCCAACTTCAACATTTCCCTTTTGGTAAGCACTTCTTTGTTCAACAATTCTTCCACCAATTGTTGGTCTTTGCTTTTGGGTTTTGTTTTGGCAGGTTCGGTTTGAACCAAAGGCGCCGTTGCAGAAATAGGAGGGGATTCCAGTTTTTGAACCCAATCATGACTCACATTTGGGTTTAATTTAATTTTATAATCACTTACTGATGCTAGGTAACGAAAGCTGCCCTTTACGCCTAAATAATTGCCAATAGCTGTAATATCATAAGTAACGGGCATCCAAACAAAGGGCTGATCAACCAATGGTTTAAAACTTGTTTTAATTGTTGTAGTAAAACCAAAATTTTCTTGTGTCAAAATACAACTATGCAAACACCAAAGCTTTTCAATTATATAAACATAGCCATTAAACAAATCATCGCCCTTTCGTTTTGGTTCAACCTTAATTTTATTTATTTCTTTGCCATTTTCGTAAAAGCTACCCTCTAAAATAAAATTATAAACCCCAAATGCTTGTCGCGATAAGGGCGAAACTACCTCCCCATTTCCTTCCTCATACCAACTTCCTCTAGCCATGGTCATAGGTTGTGGTGCATCATCAAAAGGCATACTTGATTTAACAGAAATAACTTTTTCCCTGTATGTTCTAGGTTGCTGAAAAAACAACTCATTTATACTTTCCACCACATAAGACCGGCCAATTTCTATCCCTTGGTCTTTTATAATACCTTTTAATAACCTAGGTGAAGAATCAATTTTTCCGGTTCCTTTAACATATACTTTTGCAGAATAATTAAGTACTTGCCTGCGGTAATATGGAGCTGCGGCAATGGCTTTGCGCATAATATAATTGGCAGGATTTTCCTTTCCCGTATTCACATTTACCTCTCGCAATTCGTAATTTTGTTCCTCTAAAACCAAATTTAATTCCAAAAAATCGCCATTTACAATTTCTACGGTTTGAACCAAAGTTTTGTAATCTATACTCTGAAATTGCACTACCTGTTTGCCAAGAGGTAGTTTCAATTGGTAAGTTCCGTTAACATTAGAATTGGTGCCCAGCTTGGCACTTGAGGAATAAATGGTAACATAAGGAAGCTCTTCACCCTTACTGTTTTTTAAAACTCCCTTAATTCCTTGGCCCCAAATTGAAGATGTTAAAAGAGTTAAGAAATATGTAAATAGGAGGTGAACACGCATTTTGCTAAGATGCGAAAAAACTTTTTGTTTTCAAAAGCAGGGTAAATCCCTATTTTCGCAGCCTTTATTAAGCACAATTTATTATTAGTATGGCAAATACAGGAGATTTATTCAAAGGCTGTTTCATTAAACACAACGGCGAACTTTGTCAGGTTATGGAATACCAACACCGTACCCCTGGAAACTTAAGAGCATTTTACCAAGTGGTATTGCGCAATGTAAAATCTGGAAAGCAAATGGAACACCGTTTCCGTGCTGGAGAATCAGTAGAAATGATTCGTGTAGAATTTAAAGAAATGCAATTCCTTTACAAAGATGGCAACAGCTTAGTATTAATGGATCCAGAATCTTTCGATCAAATTTACATTGAGGAAGCTTTACTTGGCGATTCTGTTAAATTCTTGAAAGAAGAAATGGTTCTTAAAGTTTCTTTTGAAGGAGATTTATGTTTAACTGCTGAGATGCCAACGTTTGTAGTCTTAACTATAGATTACGCAGAACCAGGTGTTAAAGGAGATACCGCCACAAACACCCTTAAACCTGCAAGATTAGACAATGGGGCAGAAGTAATGGTTCCATTATTTGTGAACCCAGGAGACAAAGTAAAAGTAGATACCCGCACCGGCGATTACGTAGAACGTGTAAAAGCATAAGCAAATCAATGCCCATAAAAAAAGCCCGATAACCTCGGGCTTTTTTATTTATAAAATTTTCAAAGAATTTCTTCCCAATCTAATTAACAGGAGGCCTGGTATAAAACCCTGTCCCATTATACTCGCGTTTTCCGGGAGCCTTCATGCAATCATCAGAACAACAACCTTCCATTTCCACCGAACACGATTCACACATTACAAATTGCTCATTGCAATCTACATTGGCGCAATTTAAATTTCTGGCCACAGGAGTTTCGCACTTTTTGCAAAGAGAAATTACAGTTGGGTTTACTTCATTAATTGGAACCGTAACCCTGCCATCAAATACATACAAAACACCATCAAAGTCTTTTCCGCCAGTTTCCTTAGCATAACCAATTATACCGTCATATAATTGGTAAACATCTTTAAAACCTTGCTCTAAAAGGTAAGCAGATGCTTTTTCACATTTAATTCCACCTGTACAATAGGTTATTACTTTCTTGTCTCTGTATTGCTCCAATTCGGGCAATTTTCCCGGAAATTCCCTAAATGTTTCCAAATCTAAGGTTATGGCATTCTTAAATTTACCTAATCGAGTTTCGTAATTAGAACGCACATCAATTACCACAACATCCTCTCTGTCTTTCAGTTTTTGAAACTCTTCACCATGTAAATGTTTGCCCGTTCTTCTAATTGGATTTACATTTTTCAACCCAGAATGAACAATTTCATTTTTTAATCGAACATGCAAACGGTTAAATGCCTGATGGTCGAATTCATCAATTTTAAAACTTATTCCTTCAAACCTTGGATCCGATTTTAAATCGTCCATATAAATATTACATTGTTGCGGAGTGCCACTTATGGTTCCATTTATTCCTTCCCTAGCAATATAAATTCTGCCTCGTAATCCTATTTGTTTGCAATAACTTAAGTGTTGCACCACAAAATCTTCCGCATCAAAAATGGGTGTATAGTAGTAAAAAGCTAGTACCCAGTATGTTCCTTTGTTTGTCATAACAGCCTACAAAGTTAAGTATATTCTCTTTTTCATACTAAAATTTATTAAGTCATTTCGGTTTGAACCAAAAAATAATTGGTTCAAACCGCTAACTGATTTACTATGTATTGAGATAAATTAAATTGTTAGTGGTTTTGCCTACTTATTAAAGTCATTTCTGGCATTAATTGTAAATAAATGTTTAGAACAACTAAATATCCTATTTATTAACCAAATAATTGACTACAATTGTGTGTCGAGTTCATTAGTTCCTATCTCCATTATTCTTTTTTGAAAAACTTTAGGCCTAAAAAGTTTTCTACTGAGTTAGGTTCGACACTAATTTTTTTTATGAAACTTTATATCAAATTCATGGTTTCACTCCGTTGCAAAATGGTTGTGAAAGACGAACTTTCAAAGCTAGGGATAAAATATACCGTTTTGGATTTAGGTATGGTTGATGTTTTAGAAAATATTACCCCCCTTCAACACGACCTCCTAAAAGAAAATTTACATAAATCGGGGTTAGAATTATTAGACAATAAAAAAGCAATTTTAATTGAAAAAATAAAGAACGTAATCACCGAAATGATTCATTATTCGGATGAAGTTCCTAAGGTTAATTACTCTGATTATATAGGTGAGAAATTAGGTTATGATTACACTTATTTATCTAATATTTTTTCAGAGGTTAGAGGAATTACTATTCAACAATACATTATTATAAATAAGATAGAACGGGTTAAGGAATTATTGCTATACGATGAATTGAACTTAACAGAGATTTCTTACTTATTAAACTATAGTAGTGTGGCTCATTTGAGTAACCAATTTAAGAAGGTTACAGGCCTATCGCCATCCTTTTTTAAGCAGCTTAAACACAAAAGATTGGGAAATCTAGAAAATGTGTGATTTCTGTAATAATATTAATGCGTTGTGTAAGGATTGAACCTTGACAATTAACGTCCTTTGTGCTGTGAATAATTCCTAATTATCAAAAGCTAGGAAATTGTTCATTATAATCCTACATGGTAGAAAAACATTAAACTTTTATTTTTTTTAGTTTTAAAAATAAGACCATTTTTTTAACTAAGAATTTTGAATTTATTGCATTTGCAGCTTTCTATTTTTAAAAACCTACCATCCTTTTTTCTTAAAAGAAACCTTTAAAAAATGGAAAAATTAGATTTTGAAAAGGGCAAAACCTTTATTGTGGTTGAAATAATTGAATACGTACCTAATTCTGTTGTTATTAAAACCATCATTAGAAAACCAACGGGTAATATAAGCGCAGTTTCTTTTGATTCTGGTGAGGGATTATTGGAGAAAATTTCTGCCTTTGATACCTTTATTCAGGTAATTGATGGTAAGGCAGAAATTGAAATTGAAGGCGAATTCTACTTTTTAGATACAGGTCAATCTATTATTATTCCTGCACATAGCCATAATTCAATTAAGGCCAATGAGCGATTTAAAATGCTTTCTACTATTATCAAAAGTGGCTATGAAGATTAGTCCGTAGTTGTAAATTAAATACTAGAAAATGCATTGACAAAGGCTGGTAGAAAAGATGTTAAGTTTGAAGTAATAAGTTTTGGAGAAGATACTCAAGCTTCCCCTTTCAATAATACTTTCCCAGAAGAAAGATTTTACAACCGTACTGTAATCATAGATATTATTCCACAATATTAATTTGGTTCAAACCGAACCTAATTGAAATTTGATTTTGCCACAAAGGCTAAGGTATAAGCACCTTGAATATTGATTTATTTACTGGTTTTTAGTTTAGTTTTTGTGGCATTTTTATGTATTCTGTTTTCCTGTAAATGTGTGAATCATGTAAGAATTGCGCCAAATTGTGTAAGCATTATTAGCCTTAATTAGAACACCTTTGAATAGTGAAAAGTAATTCACTCTCTAAATATAAAATCATGGATAACTTAACTGAATTAAAAGGAAATTGGAATGAAACCAAAGGTAAAATGAAACAAAAATTTGCCAATTTAACAGATGACGATTTGCTTTTGTTGGAGGGTAAGCAAGACGAAATGTTAGGACGACTTCAAAAAAAATTAGGAAAAACCAAAGCTGAAATTCATCAGCTAATTTCAAAATTATAATTAAATAAACTCTAAAAATCAAAATGAAAAACAACTATTCATGGGTAATTGCCCTATCTATAATTACGGCAACTACAATAATGGCCTGCAATTCACCAGCTCAAAAAGTAGAAAATGCCAAAGACAAATTAAGTGATGCAAGGGAAGAGTTAAGCCAGGCTCAGAAAGATTCTGTTGCTGATTATGAGAATTTTAAAATGGTATCGGAAAGCCGTATCGCAAAGAATGAAGAACTAATACAAGCATACAAACAAAGTATGAAAGACGCAAAAAAGGAATGGAAATCTTCCGATCAGAAAATTGTGGATGAGTTGGAACAAAAGAACATCAACATGCGTAAAAAAATGGAAGAGTACAGAAATGAAGGTAGAGATAAATGGCAAGATTTTAAAACTGAATTTAACCACGATATGGATGAACTTGGAAATGCAATTAATGATTTAACAATTAAAAATACCCGATAAATTAATATTATGAAAACTAAAATCCTATTAACTCTTTGCCTCATAAGCCTAGTTTGTTTAGATGCAAATTCACAGGAAAAATTTGGTAAAACTTTAAATTTAGGCGTAGGTGTTGGTGGCTATTCTGGCTATTACAATTATGTAGGCCACAATATGCCTGTATTAACTCTAAATTACGAATTTGATGTGACAAAAAGCTTTACTTTGGCTCCATTTGTTTCCTACTATTCTTATACTAATCAATATTATTATGGCAATAATAACAATGGCTATAAATATTATAACTACCGCGAAACTGTTATTCCAATTGGTTTAAAAGGAACCTATTATTTTGATCAGCTATTAAAAGCTACTTCTCCTTGGGATTTCTACCTGGGTGCCTCGCTGGGTTTCTCCTTTGTAAATACCCATTGGGATGGTGATTATACTGGTGATAAACATGTTTATAAAGGTGCTAATCCTATGTATCTTAATTTACATATTGGTGCCGAGTATCATTTCAACTCTAAAATTGGTGCATTTTTAGATTTATCAAACGGAGTTTCAACTCTCGGTTTGGCATTCCATGGAGTGAAATAATAAGATGTCGAACCTACTCTATACCATCGCCATAATTGCAATCATACTTTGGCTGGTTGGTTACTTTGGATTTCACTTTGGGGGTTTAATACACTTGCTAATTGTGATTGCTTTAATATCTGTAATTTTAAGAATAATAAAAGGCGATAAGGCGCTATAAATAATAAAATGGAAAACTCAAACAATACAGGTAAAATGCTTGGAGCATTATTACTAGGTGCTGCAATTGGCGGTGCATTAGGTGTGCTATTTGCACCTGATAAAGGCAGTGAAACACGTCGTAAAATTTCTGCAAAAGGAGAGGATTTAACCGATGCTATGAAAGATAAATTCAACGACTTTTTAGATGAAGTGAAAACTGAAATGGATGCAGTTAAAGAAAAGGCAAAAGGCTTAATGGCATCCTCTGGTTCAATTGCCGATAAGGCAAAAGTTTAATTTGTATTTCTAAAATCAAAATCATTTGGTTGAAGTGGAAACACTTCAACCATTTAATTATTATATATGTCGCAAAATTTAAAATCGTTTGAACCCTTGTTAGAACGAATAGAAGAGTATGGGAAAACTAGCATTGAATTAGTTCGACTAAAATCGCTTAATTCAATTGCAAATTTGGTTACTTTGATAGTTACTAGATTAGTGATATCTTTATTTTTTCTGCTTTTTTTGGTGTTTTTTAGCTTTGCATCTGCATTGTATTTAGGTGATTTTTTTGGTAGCATAACTAAAGGATTTTTAGTTGTTTCTTGCTTTTATTTAGTCGGCCTTTTGGTTTTATTTATGCTTTTGCCAACTCTATCAATTCGATGCAAAAATTTCTTTATACGCATTTTGGTAAATTAAATATTATGTCAACAATTAGTACAGAGAAAGAATTATTAAATGCCATAGCTACTTTAGAGGAAAAACATCATCATGACTGGGGTTTGCTGAAACTAGAATTTACAAATACCATTGAGTCTATATTGCCAATTAATATACTAAAGTATGGCCTCAAAAATGTAGATTTACTTTCTACAATTAAGGGAAAATTGATTTCTGGTGGTCTAGGATTATTGGCTGGATATATTTCTAAAAAGGTGATATTTAGTGAAAGCTTCCCATTTAAAAAGATATTAGAAACTTTGGTTCAAACAGAAGTTGCATTAGAAGTTTCTCAAGAAACAGAGTTTGCCTCTGATATGCTTGATAAATTACAAGGATTGATTCACAGGTTAATTTCTAAAAAATCCAAATTGAGTGAAGAGTAACAGCGTCATAAAAGGTTCGGTTTACCTTGTAGGAATTTTGGCTTTGCTTACCCTTTTGTATCTTGCAAGGGATATTATTATTCCTATTGTGTTCTCTATTTTGCTTTCAATTTTATTGGATCCTATAGTTAGTTTTTTGAAGAAATACAGAATCCCAACAATTTGGGCTATTTCAATTACACTGCTGTTATTAATAATTCTAAGTACGTTTTCTATACTATTATTAATCTCACAATTGTCTGGATTACTTGATGAGTTGCCTAAACTAATTCAAAACATTACCACTTTATTGGTTCAAACCGAAAAATGGTTTGCAGAGTCATTTGATTTAAAATTAAGAGTGATTCAGACCTGGGTGAAAGATGCCAATGCAGATTTAGTAAATGAAAGTAGAACCTTAATTGGGTCAACCATAATGGGTATTGGAAGTGTATTAGTAATTTTGGTTTTAATACCAGTTTATGTCTTTATGATCCTTTACTACAAAAGGTTATTACTTTATTTTTTATATAATGTTTTTGGGGAAAATGAAAAAGACAGAGTTTATCAATTGCTTATTTCTATGAAATCTGTGGTTCAAAATTATTTGTTAGGATTATTTATTGAAACAGTTTTGGTGGCCATTCTTAACTCCATTGGGTTGCTAATTTTAGGTTTGGAATATGCTATTTTAATAGGAATCTTAGGTGCCTTGTTAAATATAATTCCATACCTTGGTGGATTGGTAGCGGTTACTTTGCCAGTAATAATTGCTCTTGCAACACAATCTACTTCCACAGCTTTATGGGTTATTGTTATTTATGGGGTAATTCAGTTTATAGATAACAATATCATCATGACCAAAATTGTAGCTTCAAAGGTTCAAATTAATGGACTAATTTCTGTTGCTATTGTAATTGCAGGTGGTGCCCTTTGGGGAGTTTCTGGAATGTTTTTATCTATACCATTAGCAGCACTTCTAAAAGTGTATTTTGATCAATCTAAGTACTTAAAACCATTTGGTTTTCTTTTAGGAACTAGGCAATCAATTTAATCTATACATTCTCTTACTTACAGCTTTTATTTATCATTCAATTTTCTTCAATTGATTTTTGTTAATGGAAGAATATAGTACCAATCCTATAAAAAATCTAGATTGAACTATTAAAATTGTTTCAACTATTATAAATCAAAAGCGATTTGAAATCCTTTTCTAATTTATTCGTTTTATGGTTTCTATTATAATAATTTTTGCAACTATTCTTTAATCGATTAAGTGGGATTAATGTAAGTTAAAGCTATACATATGTAAGGCTTAGCGTGTTTTTATGTTATAATTTTGAAACGGAATCAAATGGTTCTAATTAAAAAAATTATGATGAAAACTATTCACGAAATCAGTTCAAATTTTCCTTTACCAAGGAATATGAAAAAATTAGTGCTCTGCCTATTTTTACTTGGCGGTATACTAAATGCTAACGCTCAATCTAGTGAGCGTAAATGGAACATGGGCGTAATGTTCGGTATTAATGTTTATGCAGGTGATTTGGGTAATAGCACAACCAATTTTACTTCGGATGTGTTCCGACAGAATCCCTCTGTAGGTTTAACTTTTTCAAGATATATCAATAGGTCATTTGATGTTTCCCTAAATGGTTCCTTTGGTTCTTGGGGATATTATAAGGATGATATTACCATTTTTAAAGGAAACATGCTTCATGGAAATCTAAACTTAAAATACAAGTTTAATAACGGCTACCTTCTTTCCGAAACAAGTAAAATAGCTCCTTATGCTTTTGTTGGTGGTGGTGCAACTAAGTTTACTGGTTCAAGAATAAATTCTGGTTACGATTATCCAGTTGTTGCAGGGCTTGGTGCCAGTTTATATATATCCAATGCTTTGAGTATTTTTTATCAAGGTACTTTTGGATACATGGGCACAGCTCATAATAATCCACAAACAAATAATGGAATCGCAGCTACTGGAAACGATCAGTTTATGCTTCACATGGTTGGTGTTGGCATGAGCCTAGGTAGAGGTAGAGATGCCGATAAAGATGGTATAAATGATAAGAAGGATAAATGTCCAAATACTCCACTAAAAACGGTTGTGGATGAGGATGGTTGCCCTTTAGATAAAGATGGCGACGGCGTTGAAGATTCTAAAGATAAATGCCCAGATTTGTTTGGACTAGCTTCCACAAATGGTTGTCCGGATAGTGATAAAGATGGAATTGCAGATATAGAAGACCAATGCCCTAATGAGGCTGGTACCTTCGAACTAAATGGTTGCCCAGATGCAGATGAAGATGGTATAATTGATAGCAAAGACAAATGCCCAAATATTTTTGGAATATTGGCCATGAATGGTTGCCCAGATAAAGACAATGATGGGGTTACTGATGCAGATGACCTTTGTCCAGATTTACCAGGTACTTCGCAAACTCAGGGTTGCCCAGATAGCGATAAAGATGGAATTCACGATGGAATAGATAAATGCCCTAATAGTCCGGGTACTTCAGAACATTTTGGTTGCCCTGATACTGATAAGGATGGAATATTTGACGACCTCGATAGATGTATTAATTTAGTAGGTGTTCCAGAAAATCAAGGTTGCCCTGAAATCAAAAAAGAAACAAAACAATTGTTCGAAAAAGCACTTCAAGGGATTCAATTCGAAACCGGAAAAGCAAAAATAAAGTCTGTTTCATTCCCAATATTAAACGCTATCGTAAAGGTAATGAAGGAAAATCCAACATACGTTTTATTCATTGGTGGACATACAGATAATATTGGTGAAGATGAAATGAACATGACACTTTCTCAAGATAGAGCAACTGAAGTTTCAAAATATTTGATTACACATGGTGTAGATCCCTTAAGAGTTAATGCCAAAGGCTATGGGGAAACTTCTCCAGTTGATACAAATGATTCGGTTAATGGTCGCACACGCAACCGTAGAGTAGAATTTAAAGTTGAATTTCTACAATAACTCTTTTTTCATTTGTTGGTAAATTCTCAATTGTAATTTAATAAATCAAAATGGGCGTAGTTTAAAATCCTACGCCCATTTTATTATTACTCCAAACTCCAATTATTTAATATTCCCTTACGCCTAATCTTAAACAGATTTCTGCTTTATCGTTTCAATTCCATTTTTTGTTTTATAGGTTTTTCGTTTATTGTTTAGTCTAAACTCCAAACTTTCGCTACTTTTTTTTCATACTCAAAATTAATCTACCTTCAACTTAACTAAGAAAAATTGATTTAACTTTTCTTTTTCGCCACGTCTCAATTTTTCATTTGAATGAATACAACCAAATGCAAAATAGTAATCGTCGTACCAATAGCTAAGTCCAGAATTTACAATTTCTTGATTGCTTGCAGGAATAGTATTTATTCCTACCTCTAATTCTCCTTTTTGAAGTATTTCTCCTGAAAGTTTATAGGTTCTGTAAACCACTTGTGTGCTGTTGAGGTAAGCAATTTTAAGAGTGTCTGATCCAATTTTACTTTCTAAAAATTTGATGGCAACAGGTGGATCAATGTATATATAACCCATGAAGTTTTGGTAAGGTCTTTCGTTAATAAACATAGGAAAGCTTGAGCTCCAAACCATTTTTCCTTGTAAGTCGACTTTAATAACAAAAGCCATTGTATATTGGTAACCACTAAATTTATCATATGAACCAGCACTTGGATTGGCTCCATTTTTTAATGCCCCAAGTCCAATTGTTGGGTAATAAATTTCGCCCATAATCAAATATCCATCCTCCAATTTTTTTACTGGATGCTGAATCATATTTAATTCTTCAGGCTTGCTTCTCTTTATAGGAGCCATTAAAGATGGCAAAGGTTCTAGTTTAGAAAATTGCTTTTTCGCTATATTATTGAAGTCTGTTAAACTGCTAAAAGGATAATAATTTAAAGATTCTTTCTTATCAGTAAAAGTGTTTGCAAAAAATATTCCCTCTGGAAAAAGGCCTTTGTTTTTATCATAGGTGCCAGTGATTATATCATTGAAACCATCTTGTGTTTGTGATTTTGAAGTATGTACAAATTCATCAAAATTGCTTGTCAAATTTACAGGATTTCCTAAAATGCCTTCAGCGTTTCCATGGTAAGAAAAAACATCAATGGTTTTTTTGTTAGCTGCGGTTCTATAATAAAAAACAATATCCTTTTCCTTTTCATTCTTCTGGCTACCAATATAATTTACTCTCGCACTATTAAGTCCGTCAATTTTTATGGGATATGTTTTTTGTTTATTAGTTTGCCAATTGGTGGCAATTATATACATATCACTAAAGGTTACACCTACAGCATATGCTTGCTCACCCAAAACAACCAATTCTCTTACTTTAAATTTTTTAGGAAATTTTCCCGTAAATTTCTTTACCTCATCTTTCTCCATATTATAGCTCATCAAAGTATAATCACCTTCATAAACATACTTTAAAACATGGATAGATTTTTCGGTACAGGCAATACTTTCATACTCACCAAGCTTGAAGCCATAAACAATTTTTTTGGAGGTTTTAAGTTCTAGATTTGAATCGTAAACATCAAAATTATATTCAGTAGTTTTTCTAACTACAAGGTTTTTTTCAAAGGAAACTATTGTCTTTGCTCCACCCATTTTATGTGCCTGGTAGTTCTGACAATAATCTGGCACCTCAATTTCAATTCGTTTTTCAATACGGGTTTGTGCCTTAGCAAAAAGGGGTAATAAGGATATCCAAGTAATTAATATTAAGATTTGTTTCATGCTATTTTTTTTCGGAATATAATAAAATCAAAAAGAATACGAATAGAAATCAAATTAAGTAATAGTTATTCCCATACCCAAGAGCATTTAAGGACTTATAAACGTTAGTCGATTGTTTTGATTTTGCAAAGTTGAGGCTATATTCGTTCTATTGTTAGAGTTAATAAAAGTTAAACCAAAGCAAGCATAAATTGAAAATATACTATAGTCCATGGACTAAGGTCTATGGACAAAAAATCAACAATGGAGACAAAACATTCATTGAAAAAAAATAATCAACTTAAACCAAAGCATGCAAGTAACAAATAATATACTAGGGTCTATCGTCCATGGACTATGGACAAAAAATCACCAAATGAGCATAAAAAACCATCCAAAAAATGGAATGAAAGGAGCAAAAATTAGTTTCTTTTTATTGGCAATTGTTTTTTCCTCCTTGGTTCAAGCACAAGTTAATTTTGTGAACCAAAGTTGGGAGCAAATTTTATCCAAAGCAAAAAGTGAAAATAAACTTGTTTACCTAGATGCCTATACCGATTGGTGTGGCTGGTGTAAGGTTTTGGATAAAGAAACATTCTCCAATCCACAAGTTGGAGATTTTATGAACCGCAATTTTATCTCCACCAAATTAGAAATGGAAAAAAGTGATATGGGAAAGAAAATTGCTATGAAATATGTGGTTAACTCGTTTCCAACTGGACTAATTTTTAACGGAGATGGAAACTTGATTTATACCATCGCAGGATATTCGCCACCAAAGGATTTTATGAATTTATTGAAAGATGCAATTCTTCCGCCCAACCAATGGAATTTGAAAGGCTATAGCAATGGCTTTACTGCCAATTATCCCAGTTTCTACTTAAAAGCAATGGGTGCAAATGGCAAAAAGGAATTTCCTGCCGATACCGTAGTGAACAATTTTTTGAGAAACCAAGACGATAAATTTGCAGAAACTTCATGGGTGGTTTGGAAACGCTTTTCACATGCATTAGATGAAAGCAATAAGAAGTTTTTCTTGCTGAACCGAACCGAGTTTTCAGATAAGTTTGGGAAGGTAATGGTAGAAGAAATCCTTTCGAGTTTTATACAAAAAAAGGTAGAACTGGCTGCTAAGAATAAGGATGAAAAAATGTTTGATGTGGCAATGAAAGAAATGTCGGAGCAAATTTCTAATGCAGAGGAAAACAAACCTTGGTACCAACTTTATTTCTACGAGAATTCTGGCGATTGGAAAAGATTTGGCGCTAAAGCCAATGAACTTATCACCACCAAACCAGATTTTGCCAGCAGCAGCATCAATGCCTATGCATGGAGCATTTATGAAAGTTGCAACGATTTAGAAACAATCAACCTAGCTATTTCGTGGATGGATAAGGTGGTTAAAACAGAAGCAGAATACGATTACCTCGATACCTATGCAGCTTTGTTGTACAAGGTAAAAAACTACCCAGAAGCCGAACGTTATGCCTTGCAAGCCATAGAAGTGGGCAAAGTGCAAAATAGAAAAGTAGAGGATACCCAAAAACTCTTGGAGAAAATTCAAGACAATATGAGTAGGAAGAAATAATGCAAAGTTAAATTGATGTTACAATTTAATCGGAACAATGTTTTTTTTTTAATAAATTTGAATCATGCAAACTATAACTATTGATATTATTAATAATAAAGCTATTAAGCTTTTGCAAGACTTAGAACTTTTACAACTAATTCGTTTGCGTAAAGAAAATCAAGAACCTTTGGCTGAAACCAATTGGGAGCTTAAGTATAAAGGTTCAATGACCAAGCAATCTAATTTTGAAATTGACAATCAACTTAAAGAACTCAGAGACGGATGGGAATAAAATATTTGTAGTTTTGAATCTAACTTAACCAATCTTATCATTAAACTAGATTGATTTGTTCTATTAATCAGAAATAAAAAAAGCCTGAATTCAAATTCTGAATTCAGGCTTTTTTTATTAGGCTGCTGAGGTATTTGCCTCTTTGTGTATTTTCTTAACCAAGCCTTGTAAAACACTTCCTGGTCCGCATTCTATAAAATCTGTGGCTCCATCTGCAACCATTGCTTGCACCGATTGAGTCCACCTAACGGGTGCCGTTAATTGGGCAACTAAATTTCTCTTTATTTCTTCAGAATCCGTAACCGCCTTGGCAACATAGTTTTGGTAAACTGGGCAAATTCCTTGGTGAAAAGTTGTGGCTTCAATAGCAGCTTCTAATTCAATGCGTGCAGGTTCCATTAAGGGTGAGTGAAATGCTCCACCAACTTGTAAAACCAATGCTCGTTTTGCTCCTCCTGCTTTTAATAATTCGCATGCTTTGTTAACGCCATCAATACTGCCAGAAATAACCAATTGGCCCGGACAATTATAATTGGCTGGAACCACTATTCCGTCGCTTACGGTGGCGCAAATTTCTTCTACTTTTGCATCTTCCAATCCCAAAACTGCTGCCATGGTAGAAGGCTGCATTTCGCAAGCTTTTTGCATAGCCATTGCACGTGCATAAACCAACCTAAGCCCATCTTCAAACGATAAGGTTTTGTTTGCTACCAAGGAAGAAAATTCCCCTAAGCTATGTCCTGCAACCATGTCTGGGGCAAAATTATCTAGGGTCAAGGCTTTAATTACCGAATGTAAGAACACCGCAGGTTGTGTCACACGAGTCTGACGCAAGTCGTCTTCTGTGCCAGCGAACATAATATCTGTTATGCGAAATCCTAAAATTTCATTGGCTCTTTCAAAAAGCTCTTTGGCCTTTTCATTGGTATCGTATAAATCTTTGCCCATACCTACAAATTGGGCTCCTTGTCCTGGAAAAACGTATGCTGTACTCATATTGGAAAATGTTTAGGGTTCAATAATACCAAAAAAATAGAAAACCATTGCCTTTTGGTTTATGTATTCTATTTCGGTTTGAACCAAAATATAGGAGTTTTACTGAATTACAATTGAAATTTTTCTCCCTAAGCCGAGTTCCAAAAGTTTATATAAAGTTGAAAGTTGAATATCGCTATGGCCATTTTCAATTCTAGAAATAAAACTTTTCTTGGTGCCTGTCTTCTCTGCTAATTGTTCTTGAGTCATGGAAGCAAGTTTTCTTTCTTCCTTTATTATTTCTCCAATGGCAAATGATTTCGCTTTAATTTCAAATTCAGTGCGTTTAATGGTACCAATTTTACCATACTCCTTTTCCAAATGCTCCTCAAATGTGGAGATAGTTTTATTTTTTCGATCTTTGGTTTTCATCCTTGTTTTTTTCTAATTTTTCAATAAAATAATCATTCATAATTTTTACTGCATTTTGTATTTCTCCTGACGGCGTTTTTTGAGATTTTTTTTGAAAGCCATTAAATAAAACTATCAAACGGCCTTCATCGAAACAGCAGAAAATTCGGAAAATATTGCCCTAGATTTCAATCCTTAATTCATATAAACCATTTGTTCCTTCGATATGCTTTAAAAATTTTTGAGGAATTCTTTCAGCAACTGTAACTAAAAATAATACATAGTCAATCTTGTTTTTTACCGAATCAGATTGTTTATCAAAAAACGAATGAAAATAATCTTTAAAAAATTGAATTTGCCTAATTTTCTCCATAGATTCAATGCAACAAAGTTAACTAATAATGGAACAACGAAAAATTAAATTATTATTTTTTTCTCCTTTTCAAAAATCACCTTCCAAATTGCGGGAAGAAAAGTCCAAATTGTATCCATACTTCCCAGATTTGTTGGGTAATCAACATGCCTACCGCATAGGTAATCAACAAAACATGGAAGACTTTTTTGTACCACAATTTTCCTGCAAAATCTACCCGAACTCTCTGGTAATAAATTGGCAAACAAACAGCCACCACAAGCGCATACCAAGTGCTAAAATGCTTGTTGGTAAAGCCATGCACATAGGCATGTTGGGTCATAACCAAACTCCAAGAAATAGATGCAAAAAACAAGGCCCAACTTATCTTAAACATTCTCGGAAATTGCATTTTAAATTGTCGCCAACTCATAGCAAAAACCAATAAAACCGCCCAGCCTGGAAACAAATAAAATCGTTCCATCCGGTTAAACCAGTCAAATGGAATTTCTGGCAAATTGCGCCACCCAAATTCCCTTTCTTTAATATATCCAACTGTTTCAGCTCCTGTTGCTCTAAAGGTATATGCCTTAGTCATATCGTCTATTGCCAATTGCCAAGAGCCAAAATAAGAAGCGTTTTGAGCCAAATGTAGTCCAAAACCTAAAACCACCATAAGCGCTGCTGGAACAGTGGTAAAGCTAAAAATTTTCTTTTGGTAAATCCACGAAAATCCTAAGGTAAGTATGCCTAAATACACAGGCATTTCAAAACTAATATTTACCTCAACCACCATTATCAGCATTAACCAAAACCAAATGCCTTTTTTCTTCTGCCCCGATTCATGATACAAATACAAGCCATAGGTATACAACCATTTTAAAAACTCCCCATACAGGTGTTGGTGAATATTATCTCCATAACAAATAAAGTAATTTGCTAACCACAAACTACTAGCCCCTAACAAAGCTTTCTTTTCGTCTTTTACCCATTGTTTTAATACAAAAAAGATGAAAAAGAAAAACAACATGGCCAATAAAATGGGAATTACCCGCAACATACTTTCATTCTTGCTTTGAAAAATTACAGCATAAAAACCTGCCAAAATATTGGGCAAGGCAGGGTAGTGGGTATAGATTACCGAATGGAAGTTGGTATCATTGGGGAAATAATCGTGAACAGGTAAGAAGCTAGTTTGTGTAAAGCCCGAATCTAAAAAATATCCTGCAGATGAAAGGGTATTTTTATCGCTAAATCCATCGCCTAACATTCCATTTCTGGCACGTTCGGAGTTAAAAACAGATACATTAACAGCCCTAAAACCGATGATGGTAAACACCAACACAAAGAAAATCCATTTAAGTTGAGTTGGGTTTTTAAGCATTTTTTGTAAGGGCTAAGAGTTGGTTTAGTTTGTTTTCAATTGCATTCATTTCCATGTTTTTCATGCAAATATTATTGCCGCCACAAGGTATAATATCGCTCAAATGTATGCAAGGTGAACATGGTTGTTGCAGGTAATAAGAAACATGTTTGTCTTGATTTTCAAAATCAAAACGTTGCATTGGGTTTATAGGTCCCCAAAAAGATAGGGTGGGAATTCCAGCTTTAATTGCCATGTGAAAGGGAGCGCTGTCAATACTTATCATGGCAGCACAATGGTTTTGCAAAAACGAATAATAGGCTTCAAAACTCAATTCACCTGCAATATTTTTTATGCGCTCGTTTTGGTTCAAACCGAACCTTACCAAAAATGCTTGGTTGGCTGCAAAATCACTGGGTGCACCTGTTAATACTAGTATATAGCTAGTTTGCTTTAATAAATAATTTACGGTTTGAACCAATAATTCTCCTGGTAATTTTCTTAGTTCTCCACCCAACTCTGAGCAGGTATTATTGATGGCTATAGATTGATTGGGAAATGGATTTTCTGTTGCTTTGGCTTGTAATATAAACTTAGAAATTTGGTTCACGCCAGCGGCTTTTACCAATGACTCATAGTTCTGGTATACCGAAACAAATTGGTTGAAATACACGTTGTGCGTATTCAAATAATTTCTAAAATGAACTTTGTTTAATTGAAATCCAAACCTGTTTCTTGCCATTGTCCACGCACTATACAAGGTGGTTAAAACGGAATATACTTCCAAATCAATCACCCATAAATTCTTTAGGCGAATGGCGTTTGCCAAGCTTCCAAAACCAGAACTCAATAAGGTGAAAAAGTTAGAATCGTTGTTGATCCAAATTTCATCAAACAAGCCAAGTGGCTCAATTCCGGGCGCAACGCCTTTGCCACATAATAGAATAATCTTTGCTTGAGGATATTTTTTCTTTAAACTATAAATGCTATCGCTGGCCATTAAAACACTTCCCAATCCCAGCATTTTTATTACCAAAATATTCTTTGGCGCTTGGTTCAAACTGTGATCTCTTTTTATTAACAAGCCCAAACCTCTAACCAAAACAACATTTACAAGCACCAATGCCTTGCCAATATAGCCATCAATCCATTGCTTTAGTTTGAGATTCATTTGGTAGGCAATATAAGAAAGTCTGACAAATCTGTGCTAATTTTAGGCCGTGGCTATTCTGGCACTTGGTATAAATCAACTTCTGCTTGCTTGTATTTGGCGCGGTAATTCAAGATTAATTTTTGCTCTACTTTTAAAGTATCCAATAATGGTTCGTATTCGTTGGGCAAGGCCAAGATATAAAAATTGCTACTATCTCTAAGGTTAGAAGATAAATTTGGGCGACCTTCCTTTACCATTCCGGAGTAGGGATTGCTTAAATTTATAAGCATCAGAAACGGTGCATACAATCTTTTTTCGGTAGATAAACTATCTAAATGTTGGGTCATTTCAATCTCTGCTTTTAACAAACGAGTATAGCTTAATTCTACATCTGAGAACTGCGGATTTTCTATGCTTTTGTTAATGTTTATTAGTCCGTAAATTAAGGTTATGCCCAGCACAGAATAAATATACCATTGCTGTTTGAACCCATTGATTAAGATAGCGCAGGCAATCATTAACAAAGGAATGGCGCCAAATAAATAACGCGTAGAAAAGAAATTGATGCTGGCAAAAAGCATATAGCCAAAACTGAAAATTGCAATGCCTCCTAATAATAAGTTTTGCTCTTTTGTTAATCTGTATTTACTTACAAAAAAGGCCGCCACAAACAACCCCAAACTGGCCAAATAAATGGCTGCACGACCTTGATGTTTAAACAAAATATCTATTGCTAGATGAAACTTATAGTTCATTTCATCAAAGTTTATCCAATTGGCATGGCGAGGGAAAAAGAACCAACCCATTTCTATTCTTTGCAGAACAAAGAAGCTAAATCCTAAAACAAACAATGCCAAAATTGTAAGTATGCGCCACTTAAAATCGCTCCAACGAATTTTCTTGGTGCTAATTTCTAGTACAGCAATTAATATAAAAGCAGGTACTAAAGTATAGGCGCTTTCCTTACTCCAGAGAGCCATAACCATGATTACAGCAAATCTAAACCATTGCCTTTGGTAATAGAAATAGAATGCCCAAACAAACAAAAATCCCAACCAAATTTCTATTAGCAGGTAAGTACTTTGGGTTAAAAATATGGGCTGAACCAAAAGCAATAAGCTAGCCAATAAGGCTGCAAAATGACTTTTAGTAAATTGAAAGGTGACATAAAATACGCTAACCAATAACGACAAAGAAATAAGCAAAGGAAACAAATGGGCAACCCACAAACTATAGCCCCAGAATTTAATCCAAGAGGCAGCCAAGAAATAAAATAGGAGGGGATGACCGGTATACAATTCGGCATCTATGCAACCCGGCATTACGCTAGGACCTTTTTCTGCAAGAGTTCTAATGGCGGGCATATATACCCAAGCTTCGTCCCAAAAATAGGGGAGAAACAAGGCTTCAAATTTAAAGGCAATTAAGGCTCCTAACATCAAAAGAAGGAACCAGCCGAAGGGATTATTTTTCTGAAATGCGCTTTCCATGTGGTGCTTCAAAACTAGCTAATTAGCTGGTATGGTCAAGCACAATGCGCCATTCTTTATCAATTTTTTTGAACCAAAGAGTAAAGTAGCCTTTTAAAATTCCGCTTGCATTAAGCACTTGCCAGCTGCCAACCACTAAGGCTTGATCTTTGCCAATAGGCTCAATAGATTTTAGTTCAAAGGTAAGTTTTCCCATTTCACCCTTGTCGGAATAGTTTTTTTTATAGCTATCGTAAACCGCTTGCCAACCCTTTCTAACCCCATTTTTGGAGACAAATCTTAAGTCTGGACTATTCCAATAAAACAACATAAAGCTATCTAAGTTGCCATTATTCCAGGCTTTTTCTTGCAAGCTCATAACGGTTGTTATTTGCACACAAGGCTTGCAAGGTTTGGTTTGACCCGAAACGCCGCTAACTAAAAAATACAAAATACCGATTAGGATAAATTTTTTCATGCTCAAATGTAGGGAAAAAAAGCTGTTGGTTTTATCCGCCGAAGCTTTAGCGTAGGTGGATTAGTAGTATTGTTTTCATTCTCATATACCCATTCACGCAGATTTCGCGGATTAGCTATGAATAACATTAAACAACTATCCACCTACGCTATTCCTACGATAAAGCTACGGATTACAAAGTATGGCTTCGGTGGAGCAACAACGCATAAACGATTAAACGAATAAACAGTTAAACGCATAAACCCACAAACCTCCCAACCCCCAAACTAAACTTATCGAAGGTGGATTTGTAAAATTTGTATCCATGATTATTTACCCATTCACGCAGATTTCGCGGATGAGAGCAGATTTCGCAGATTAGTTATGAATAAAATTAAACATTATCCACCTACGCTATTCCTACGCTAAAGCCACGGATTACAAAGTATGGCTTCGGTGGAGAAACAACGATTAAACGAATATACAATTAAACAAATAAACGATTAAACAAATAAACGATTAAACGAATAAACGATTAAACAAACCCCCAAACCAACAAACCCCCAAACTTAACTCAAAACCCAAAACCCAAAACCTATTTTCCAATTTGCTTTCAAAAATGTTCTACCTATCTTGCAGTTGGAATAATCGCTAATTTTAATATTTGGCAAAAAGGTAATCCTCAATAATGCAAGATAATTTAGATCCTAAAGCTCAAGATAATAACAAAGAGATACATTTCTTTTCGTCGTTAGATGAGCAGGCGGAAGATAATTATAGGTGGTTGGCAACACTTACTCCAGAGCAGCATTTACAAAATGCAGTATCTCATATCAAGCAAATTTATGCCGAAGAATTAAAGCAAAACCCCGATTTAGGGAAAGAGTTAATTTTTGACTAAAATGGATATATTCCTGGAATCGCATAAAAGTTTTTTGATACTTCTGCTTAAACATAGAGTAGAATTTATTTTAATTGGAGGCTATGCAGTAATTATTTATGGTTACGAACGAGGCACCTCTGATATGGATCTTTGGTTGAAGCCGACCAATGAAAATAAAGAAAAATTTATTGTTGCTTTACGTGAATATGGAATTTCTGAAGCAGGTATAATGCAATTGAATTCTATTGATTTTGCTCAGGACGTTAAAGTTTTTCATATTGGTGAAAAGCCCAATAAAATTGATTTTTTAACAAGGGTTCAAGGATTGAAATTTGAAGAAGCTGATAATGCAAAAAAGTTGCTTCCATTAAAAGAATTTCATATTCCTGTAATACAATACGAACATTTGATTCTAGTTAAAATGATTGCTGGAAGACCTCAAGATATGGCAGATATTGATGTGTTAAGGAAAATAAATAAGGATAGAAATTAAAATTATCGTTTATAGAATTTAATCCTCTGGTTTGGATTCACAACTCGCCGTTTTAGATTCACAATCCAAACTCCGCCGGTTTGGATTTGCAATCCAAACCCTCACGTCCCATCGGGTTGGAATTACTTTTGGAAACTAGCTAAAGGCTTCTAGCAACTAGCAACTAGCAACTAGCAACTAGCAACTGGCATTTACCCGTTCACGCAGAATTCGCGGAGGAAAGCAGAATTCGCAGATTAGCCATGAATAACATTAAACAACTATCCACCTAAGCCAAGTCTTCGGTTGAGAAACATCGAATAAACGATTAAACGCATAAACGCATAAACGAATAAACAAACCCCCAAACCTCCCAACCCACAAACCAACCCCAAACCCCAAACCTCAAAACCCAAAACTCAAAACCCAAAACCCAAAACCCACTCACTCCTTCACCACCTTCATCACCTTCACCTCCCCAGTAACCGTTTTAAGTAGCGCAACATAAACACCTGCTGGTAAAGATTGCGTGCTAAATTCTGCTTGGCCGTTTTCACTTTCAGTGCTCTCAAGAAGTTTGCCATAGGTATTGTAAAGGTCTGCGCTAAAGTTTATTTTGTTATTGGATATAATATTTAACTTATCCGAAAATGGAACTGGAAAGGCATTAAAACTTAGCTCTTCTTGTATGTTTATGCTTGGGTTTTGTAAGGTAATTGCAACGATGCTTGAGTAACTAAACTCTTGGTCATTATCAATTTGTTTGAGCCTATAATAAACAGTAATGGCTTCGGGTTGAACCAAAGCTGGGTTTTTGTCGGTAAAGGAATAGGAGTGAATTTGGTTAGAATTACCAGCCGCTTTTATCTTGCCAATATTTTGCCACAATTGGTTATCAAAAGAGCGCTCTATAACAAAACTTTGACTATTGATTTCGGAAGCCGTTTGCCAATTTAAGGCAATGTCTTTTTCTATTTTTATGCCTTCAAAACTAAGCCAAGTTACAGGTAGTGTGGTAGCGCTAAGTGTATATCCTCCCGAATTATAAAAGTTAGTAGCATTGGCCCAACCATTTACTTCAACAATTTTAATTTGGTAGCTAGTATAAGCGGATAAATTAGAAATGGTAATGCTATTCGTGTCTCCAATATACACCACTTTAGAACCATCCGAAAGGGTTGGTGCTGTGTTGTAGTTTTGGGTTGCAGCATAGTAGGTATAATTGGTAAGTGAACCTGTAATGCTTGCTGTACCTTGTTTCATAAGCACTACACGACCAGTACCATTTCCAGGAGCACTTATGTTAATCCTAATTGAATTGGGATTTAAATACGAAACACTAGCCGCAGTAGTTGGTAGAGAAGGAGATTGAATATTATAGGTGTTTCTAGAAATAAGTAAGCGAGCACTAACAACACTAGAAATTGACGCATGTTTAACTGTTACCAAATCTGGTCTTCCATCGTTGTCTAAATCACAAACCGGACCAAAAACATCCAGCCCATATGTTGGCCTAGTATAAGTTGCACCCGTAAACAAGCTGGCCAAAACAGGAGAACTTGGGTAGTTGCTGTTTTTTTGTACCGAATAACTACTGCTATTGTTATAAGCAAGATCAATTTTGCCATCACCTGTTAAATCAGAAACAATAGTAAATTCTTTAAATACTGAAGGTATAGAAATATAGGAAGAATTTGAAAAGCCAAAACCACTTCCTCCAGAATTGTTTTGGAATCCAAGTTTATTACCTGAAAAATTTGAAGCTAAATCGAAAAATCCATCTTGATTAAAATCTTCTATATTAGATGTAATAGGATAGGTAAGGTATTTTGAGACAATCGGCAATAAAAAAGCCGCAGAGTCCAAAACAATAGAGGAAATTCCAAAATCATTTTGTGAAAAAAATATAGTGTCAAAGTTGGAGGGTAAAGCATAAGAATCAAAAAAAACAATATCTGGTTTTGAATCATTGCTTAAATCATCAGAGAAAATTTTCCATCCAATAGTTGAATAGGGCAGTGTGGCTAATCTGTTTATTTGAAAACTAGATTGTGAAATTGAGGATGAAATCGAATTGTTAACTAAAACAACTAAGGAGTTGGGTGTAGTTACCAAAACATCTAATTTGCCATTGCCATCAAAATCTTTTAGAATAAGTGAACTATTTGTTGAAATACTTGTTGGGTTGGTCATTAATTCTGGACTTTGGACTAGGATGCGGTTAAACATTGTTGCTGAAATCCCTAAACCTTTATTAATAAGAAAAACAACACCAGAATCGGTTCTTGCTACAATGTCCAAATTTCCATCGCTATTTATATCACCAACTTCATAATCATAAATCCAATTATACTTTCCAGGAGTAATTGAGCTATCTGCAATAAAATCTAATGGACTCCCAAAATTGGTATTAGCAAGACCGCCAGTAATGCCACTTATGTTTTTGAAAATCCTAATTTTAGAATAAAATGGGGCGTAAGTGGAGTTTCCTGAAATCATCAAAATATACAAATTGGTAATCAAATCCACCTTTCCATCATTATCTAAATCAGCATTCTTATAAGTAAAATTATTCTTCATACCACTTTGTACAATATTTACATTGCCTTCGGTTGGCCAGAAGTTAAGGTTGCTTGGTGTGGCGGTGCTGGCAGGGTAGGTGGGAACAAAATGCAAATTGCTGCTTACTGTTTTATTATTTGCACTTAAAACAATTGGCCCAACGGTAGCACCAAATGGCACACGCACCTGAATGGAATCTGCACTCACACTTAAAACTTGTGCCTTTACATTCCCCACAAATACATGCCTAGCGCCTGTTCCTGCATTTAGGTTTGAACCAAAAATAGTTAGCACCGCACGTGGATGAGCAGCCGCAGGAGCAAAGCCCGTAATGCTGGGCATTTGAGCATTTGTTGATGGAACAAAAACAAAAAGACCTAACGCAAATAAAAGGAGTAGAAAACGTGTTTGCATAAATGATGGGTTCAAGGGTAACAAATAACTATTTTTTGAGAGGATATACAAGAGTGGAATTACTTTTGGAAACTAGCTAAAGGCAACTAGCAACTGGCTCCTGGCAACTGGCATTTTCCTATTCACGCAGAGTTCGGGGAGGAAAGAGGAATTCGCAGATTAGCTATGAATAACATTAAACAACTATCCACCTAAGCCAAGTCTTCGGTTGAGAAACAACGAATAAACGAATAAACAGTTAAACGCATAAACCTCAAACAAACCCCCAAACCAACAAACCCCCAAACTAAGATATGTTGAATACAATTTGGTTTTTAAAACTGGCAAACTATTTTGGCTTTTTTGCTTGGGTGTTGGTTCAAACTTCTACCAAAAATAAAAAAGTTGTTTTGTTTGTGGTGCTTAATTTTGGTTCAAAACGAAATTAGTTTTGGCTTGAGGAAGGATAAATTAATTTAAGATCTGTCTTTCAATTTTTACTTGTGAGCTTAAGCTCCTTTCATAGTCGGACTTAGACACCATCTAAACCCAACGGAGTTAAAAGATAATTCCAATTTTGCCTGTAACAATACCCAAAATAATTAAGACAATAGGTGAGAACATCGATATTAGGAAATAAGTTAAAAATAGCCTGCCTTCTTTCGAAGGGTATTTCTTTAAAAGTGATTTATATTTTTGTCTATAAAAAATTAGGAAATAGTTTATCAAAACCCATGGAAGAAAAAAAAGAATTATAAAGCTAATCAAAGTGGCAGCATAATTGGGAAGAAAGGTTAATTCAAGATAATAAAAATAAAACCCCAAAAGTTGTTTTTGCAAAATTGTCATAATCAATGTGAAATTTGAGGTCATTGCAATTGACATAAAAATCATTGCACCAATTGGCCATTTTTCTCTGTTTCCTGGTTGAATTTTAGCTCGTTTTATTAAATCTACCCAAATTCTATAATATAAACTTAGCATCTTTGTTTATTTGATTGTAAAAATATTTGTTAATTGCCACCATATAAATCTCCTTCGGACATAATTCCGTTATCGCTTTGCCATTGATTCCATTGTGCTTCATTAGGATCATTTGTAATCTTGCGTTGGTTTTCCATTTCCTCTATATCTTTATATATTTTATACCATATTCTACCTGATTGGATTCCAATCCCAATGAACCCAGTAGCAGTTCCAACTGCCTTAGCGGTAGCGCCACCCCACGAATGGTAGGTCCAAACTTCAAACAAAAAAGGTAAAGTTTTCTTATTCGTGGTTCTTATTTTTTGGTTCAAACCGAACTTACTTAACGCCTAAATTTTAAACGCATAAACGAACAAACGAATAAACAGTTAAACGAATAAACCTCAAACAAACCAACAAATTCAAAAATACCCTTTGAATACTGAATTGCAATTTTTGGGTGTCCGATTTTATGTTTTTACCTCATTTCTCAATTGGTAGTTGAATTATACCAACTGCTTTTTCTTGGAAGATAATTTGGTATTACTTTTGGTTTTAGTAACGGTTTTTCTAGCTTTACCTTTCTTGACTTTAATGTCCACCATGAGTTTTCTGAAGTCCCTTAATTCTTCTTCAGTCCATGGTTTTGATTTTACGGTAAAGTCAACATTTTTTGGTTCCCTAATTAGTCCCATTTTTTTATGATTTGAAATATTGAGAAATTAATTTAATAGCAGCTGTAGGTTGAATAAACATTCTTAGTCCTCGGAAATGAGTAGCATTAAGAGAATTTTGATAATGTTTTATTAGTTCTGTCTTGGCATCAAAGGCTAAATATCCCTCATAGCCCTTTTCCATAGAAACTTTGCAGGCAAAAGCTACCAAATTTCCGGGAACACCAAGATAAATTTTATCCTTCCCTTTGTTAAATTTCGCACTTTCAATTAAGTGCATAAACATATGGTCATTCATATCCTCCAGGCTAATTAATCCTTGGATGATTGTTGGATTGTTTGCGGTAGTTAATTTATAAACTGATTTACTTTTGTCGTTAATCTCCTTTGACCAATTAAACTGCCACGATGACTTTTTTAATTGATTACATTCTTTTGCAGTTAATGGAATAACTGAAGTATCAAACACCTCACCAGTAGAGGCATTTTCAATCGAATTTGTTATCTTATCGATGATAAAGTCAAGACCAATTTTACTCAGTTTTTTCACTCAACTAAGTTACAAATAAATTACGAAAAACGAAGCAAAAATTTCCCTTCTTTGAAGAATATTACTCATGTGGTTTTCCCTTAATGTTGGGCCTTTGAGCATACAAGGGTGGAATTACTTTTGGAAACTAGCTAAATGCTTCTGGCTTACGGCTCCTAGCAACTGGCATTTACCTATTCACGCAGAGTTCGGGGAGGAAAGCAGAATTCGCAGATTAGCTATGAATAACATTAAACAGCCATCCACCTACGCTATTCCTACGCTAAAGCTACGGATTACAAAGTATGACTTCGGCGGAGAAACAACGAATAAACGAATAAACAGTTAAACGCATAAACGATTAAACAAACCCCCAAACCAACAAACCCTCAAACTATGATATGTTGAATACAATTTCGTTTCTAAACCTGGCAAACTATTTTGGCTTTTTAGCTTGGGTGTTGGTTCAATCTTCTATCAAAAATAAGAAAGTTGTTTTGTTTCTGTTGGCCTTTTTGGTTCAAACAGAAATTGGATATGGATGATTGTGGAAAGGCTTATTTAGATTAAAATCTGTTTTGATATCTTTATCCATTAGCTTAAGATACTTTCATAGTTGGACGAAGCCATGGTCTAAGCCCAGATGGGTATTCAGGAATATTTTTATTTAAAACCTTCTACATATCCCAACTCAGGATTAATTACCGATCCATTAGTTTGAAAGATCCAAAACTGGATCAATTAATTTAAAAACTCCAGGATTATTCGTGCAAATTTTAAAAAAATTATATGATTTATTTGAGGTTGTTGAATCCCTGCTTCCTTCAAGAACAAAAAGTGATGAGTGACCGCAGTCCAAATCTCCCTTGTAATTTTCAAGGTTCCAATAGAGATTTTTATCAAAATTTTCTGAAATTATTTTCCAGTCGGAAAAGCTGAGATTTTTAGATCTAATTTCAGCAATGCTATCAATTTGCATGGGCAAACGGTTTGTATGATAGATTTTTACTTTTTTTAAAACTACACTATCTACAGTTTTTAAAATAGTGACTAAGATCGAATGGCCACAGTCAGGATCAATCATCCAGACAATAAACGCAGCACAACCGGGATATAAGCCAGTATAAAGTTTTTCCAGGGTTGAATCAGAACGAAAGTTATTTATATACTCTCCTCGTTTTAAAGCTAATTCTTCTCTGATTGAATTTGGATTATGATTTATGGTATTGTTTTTAGGTTCATAATTACATGAAAAAAAGAGAAGAAATGGAAGTGAAAATTTATATATCTTAGTCATTACTTAATACTTTATGGTTCCCCCAATTATAACGTACTCCATGATTAAAATTAGGTCCCATGAAATATTCATCTGGAGGTACTTCATCACCTTGCATTAAGCCTTGATATATCGAAATTCCTTTCCTTGAAAGTATCATTAAAGGATGAGGACTGTTTAAGTACATTTTGTAATCAACCAATTCATCAGAATTAATAAATCTGGGATTCATATTTAAATTGGGAAATTCATAAAATTTGGCTTGTGATGGATTTTCTGGATTTGAATGTGTAGAAAATAGTGGATGAGAATGGCCTGTCAAGAACGGAGCATAAAATTTAGCATTCATCTCCTTTTCAAATCCACTCCATATCACCCCATATTCACCATTAAAATCTGTATTACTCTTTCTATAAGCTTCAGCCTGTTCCTTTGATATTGGTTTACAACTGTAGAGTATTTCAAAAGATAATTTCTTTGATACAGAGTTTTTAAATCCTAAGATAAATGCAAATTCACCATTTGGATATCTTTTAAATGCCTCTTTCATTTTCTTTTCAGTATTTGAGTCATAATAAGCAATTGATTTTTCTCTAATAGCACTTCCAATTTCTTCAGTTGATTTTCCAGAATTCCCTGATATTACATTATTATAATCATCAGCACTATACATGAAATGGGTCTGGTTTTCTAATTTATCATTTATCGAACCTAAGAATTTACCAAATCTATTAAAAATTGTGGTTGTATCTCCATTCGCATCTATTACACAAATAGGGTTATTTAAAAAACACGAATACGAACTTAGGGATGAGTTTGGTTTTGGGTCAAGATTCCACCTTCTACCCAATCTCGTATCATACTCCCAAAACTCGGCAGTCATTGTATTTCCAGCACCAGAGACCTCATCATCTTTTTCTTGTCCGTTAAACCCGAAGCTATACTCACTCACCTGCCAACTTCTTCCAGGCATTGGAGAACCAAAGGTGTAATAGTCTGTTGCAGAAATTACCTCTGCCACATAGCCATCTATAATTCCATCTGCTGGGTTGTTTTGGAAATAGTTGCCTAATGGGTCGGTGGCATAGGCTCCGTTTTGGTAGATATAACCACCACCAGCTTGGAAGGTATAGCTTTCGTCTACCTCAATTTTACGGTCGCTAACAACACTTAATACATTGCCCAAATGGTTGCTAAGCTCATAGTGGCGTGCGCCTTTTACATAATTTAGTTGTTGGCTACATGCACTTATATATCCATTTCCGTTTAATGCCACAATTTGGTTTTGTTCGTTTAGGTGCCATAAAGGTATTAAATTTTGTTTCAATTCCATTTTCCATTTGAAATTTTCAAAAAGGGTTTTAACCCAAACCACTAATAAGGTTTTGCATCCAAACTTTCGCTGGTTTGGCTTTGCAATCCAAATCTTCACAACCCATCGGCGCCTAATTCAAACTTCAAACAAAAAAGGTAAAGTTTTCTTATTCGTGGTTCTTATTTTTTGGTTCAAACCGAACTTACTTAACGCCTAAATTTTAAACGCATAAACGCATAAACGCATAAACGCATAAACGATTAAACAAATAAACAAACCCCCAAACCAACAAACCCCCAAACTAAACTCCCAAACTAAACCCAAAACCCAAAACCCAGTTTAAGTTTGAACCAAAGTATCGAAAATGATTAAAAAGCCACTTTAAGTAATAATGGTTTTAAAAGCTGAGGCTTGTCTCTTTTTGGGAATAGGGTTTTAAAATGAGTCGATGTGGTTGTTTGTCCTTTTGTTTAAATGTTTGAAAAATAGCTTGTTGTGATTTTGGTTCTTTTTTGGCTATAAAGAAGGAAACACCAATATCCATGAAAAAATTACTAACCATTGCTCTTGTTTCCGGATTAATCGGAACATCTTGCAAAAAAGGATTAGAAAACAAATTTGAAGAATCGCAAACTGCTAATGGAAATACTTCCTTAGTAAATGTAGAAAAAATGTCGGATGTTACTGTACCGGCAAACTTTAACTGGAAAACAACCGAAACTAGATTAATTTCTATTACAATAAAAGATAACCAAGACCAACCTGTTATTAAGCAAAAAGTTTGGATTTCTACTTTTGAAGGAACAAAGGTTGGACAAACCATTGCCGTTGGTTTTACAAACGATAAAGGCGAGGTTTCTGTTGGAGCAGAATTTCCTAGTCAGCTAAAACAAATATTGATAAACAGCAATTACCTTGCTGTACCTAAAAACGTTATTATGAATCTTTCTGGAGCAAACAATGCTATTACACTTGGTGGTAGTCATCCAGAATCAATCACCACATTAGATGAAGGATACCATTCAACTAATTTTGGTTTGGGCAAAACAGCTAATAAATTTCAGGTAGTACCAAGCACAAGAACTTGGAATTCTGGTAGTGGATACCCCAATTATTTAGAATCCACTAATGATGTAGTAGGTAGTACTACTTTAAATCAAATTGCTTCGGTTTTGCCAAGTAGTGTTCATTTAGCATCCAACTCACCTTTGTTGGATCCTACTAAAACTAGAGTTATAACTTTAAATGATTCGGCAGAAGTTTTTGTAACTTTCGTAAGTGAAGGTGCAGGATATTTAAATTCATTGTTTTACTATACTTATAATGTAAATAATCCACCTGCTAATGTGAGTGATATTGTTCATTACAATGTAATTTTTGCAAATGCTTCATTTAGTGGTTCTGGCGGAGCAATGGTTACAGGTAATAAAGTTAAATTAGGAAACTTCTCTGCTGGAACTGTTATTGGATATGGCATTGCTGCAGATGGTTACAAAGGTGGATCTAATGGATTTAATGGTGTTACCGAAGGAAATTGGGTTTTGTTTGGGGACAAAAATTTAAACCCAGAAACAGATCCATCTTTAAAAGAACACATGGTTCTATTAAACGATGTTGCTAACCATAGATACATAATGGGTTTTGAAGATATACGCAGAGATGTTACAGGATGCGATCATGATTTTAACGATGTAATGTTTTACACTACTTCTAATCCTTATACTGCTATTGATAATTCAAATATTCCAGTATTGCCAGGTTCTTGCACCGATACAGACGCAGATGGAGTTTGTGATGCAGACGATTGCGAACCAAGCAATAATAAAGTAGCTACTTGCAATACTTATGGCGTTGGAACTTTAGCCTTTGAAGACCAATGGCCATCACAAGGTGATTACGATATGAACGATGTGGTTATTACTTATAACTATACAGTAAAAACTAATGCTTCTAATATTGTAACTAGAGTAGAAGCAACCTATACTTTGCGTGCAACAGGCGGTTCTTACAACAATGGTTTTGGAGTTCAATTCCCAGTAGATAGAAGTAAAGTTACCAATGTAGTTGGTGCAACTTTAGAAGCAGGACAAACCAAGGCTGTATTGATTCCTTTTACCAATATGCGTTCCGAAATGCAAATGTGGAATACTGTTGCAGGTGTAAATCCAAGTCCAACAAAAACATATACTGTTTCATTTGATATAACTGATGGTCCTACATTGGCAGCATTTGGATTGAGTTATTACAATCCATTTATATGGAACGGAACTGCAGGTTTTGGAAGAGGATACGAAATTCATTTGCCTGGAAAACTTCCTACAGATTTAGCAAATAGTGCTTTGTTTGGAACTAATAGAGATGCTA
>JAIOYZ010000009.1 GCA_021740845.1 Bacteroidia bacterium | reverse complement strand
AAAAGTTTGCACAGAATAGAAATTACACTGGCCACACCTAAAATCCCAATTATCCATTTCTCTTCCTTGGCAAATACCGAACGTACCATCCATGCGAGTGCATAAAATGTTAAACCAACCAAAGGAGCAATTATCTTAGAAAGGTAAAAATGCGTCACCACATCTGTTTCCATAAACAGCAAATAGGCAATGCCAAATAGCAGAGTAAACCCTAAAGAGAACAAGCTAAAATATAGATTGGAACTATCGCTGCGGTTTAATAGCCAGATGGTGGTATGCAAGAATGCGAGGATAAAAAACAGGCCCACTAAAAACAAACAAGCTACGCTTACAAAGATGGCCTCCATCCAAGATCTGCTAATTTCATCTTGGGCTTCATTCAACCAAACTTCTATTCCTACATTGTCTATTTGCCTTTCGCTATTTAATTTTTCTAATTGGTAATTTACATAACGTATAGCTAAAACATGTTCACCATTTTCTAAACTAGGCAAAGCTAAAGGCAGGCGATTGGGATTGTAATACTCGCAACTATCGGGCAAATCAATTTTGCCATAAGTGGCAATTTTCTTTCCGTCGAGGTAAATTTCTGAAGCACCATTTTGCCTCATCATAAGCGCCAGTGGTTGCGGATTAGAAAACGAATCCATTACAAAATGCAAACGAAACCAAGCTTTCCCATTAAACTGCGCAAACAAAGAATCCTTTATATCCAACAAAACAGAACCCTTTGTCCAATTGGAGTCTGGGAAATCAACCTTAGAATAATCTGGAGAATCTGCAAACATCAATCTCCAGTTCTTCTCTAAAGCAGCAGGCAATTTCCCTTCCCTAATTCGCGACTGCGCCCCCACTGACAAACTTGCCATCCAGAACAAAAGGAGGAATAGGATTGGTTTATTGGGCATTTTAGTTTTGAGTTTTAGGTTTTAGGTTTTAAGTTTTAAGTTGGGGAAATGGTTTCTATGTTTGCTTCGCAGGCCGAAGCTTTAGCGTAGGCCTGGAGTTTATGCGTTTGGGAGTTTTAAGTTTTAAGTTTAAAGTGTTAAGTTTTATGTTTTGCCTCGCAGGCCGAAGTTTTAGCGTAGGTCTGGAGTTTGTGGGTTTGTTGGTTTGTTGGTTTTATGTTTTGCTTCGCAGGCCGAAGCTTCAGCGTAGGCCTGGAAGTTTAATCGTTTAAGGTTTAAGGTTCTTTTGTCGCTTACCTCCCAAAGCGAAGCTTTACATTGTACAGCGAAGCTAAAGCTTCGGCTTGCGAAGCAAACTCTAATTCAGTTAAACGAATAAACGCATAAACGATTAAACAAAAAAATCATCCTCCAAGCCTACGCTAAAGCTTCGGCTTGCGAAGCAAACCAACCAACCTACGCTAAAGCTTCGGCCTGCAAAGCAAACTCTAATTCAGTTAAACGAATAAACGCATAAACGATTAAACAAAAAAATCATCCTCCAAGCCTACGCTAAAGCTTCGGCCTGCAAAGCAAACTCTAATTCAGTTAAACGAATAAACGCATAAACGATTAAACAAAAAAACACTTAAAACTTAACACTTTAAACTTAAAACTCATTTTATCTTCATCAACCCACCCATATCCCCAAACACCTTCTTCGTCTTGGCATTCTCTTCTTTCATGCTAGTGGATTTCTGCTTAAATTCTGCCGAGCCAGCAGGTTTAACTTTTCCGCCACTCACCCATTTGATTAAGTTTCCTTGGTGGAAATAATACCAATTTTCGGTCATGTTTTTTACGGCAGATCTAGAGTTTACAGAAAGTGGCGTTTCGTATTCCGAAACCTTTGCAAAGATTAGGATGATAGCACCGGTTTCGTCAACGTATTGGTCGGTTTCAACTTTGCCCGCATCTTCATACACATTGGCGTTAATAAGTTTTAAGGCTTTGTCTTCATAGAAGCCCACGTATAATAAACCTTCTTTGCGTTCGAGCGGCATATACTGCGAATAGGTCTTGCGTTTGGCATCGATAGCAGCATATTTTACCTTAATGGCCGCAACGGTTTTCACGGTATCCAAAGCCGCAATAGCTGAGGTATGTTTTGGTTCGAACCTAAGTCCAAAAGAAAACAAACTAGAAAAAAGCAGCAAGCTAAGAAGCGGAGTAAATAATTTCATAATTGATTTATTGGTTCAGCCAAAATACAAAATACTTCCCAAAAAATTAGAATCTCTCCCCCAAAGCCAAATCCCCCATATAGCACCTGCAAAGCTCGGCTCGCCCGAGCAATTCTCCCCTCAAGGCAAATCAATCATATGGCAATGGTAAGGGTCGGTCTAGACCGACCCCTTCTCATGCCCCAAGGCAAATCCCCCACCAAACGCAAATCACGCCACAACCCAAAGCATTCTCCCTACCAGCCAAATCCCCCATATGGCAATGGCAAAGCTCGGCTCGCCCGAGCCATTCCCCCTCAAAGCAAATCAATCATATAGCAGCCGTAAGGCTCGGCTCGCCCGACCCATTCCCCCTCCCAGCCAAATCAATCATATGGCAGCCGTACGGGTCGGGCTAGACCGACCCCCTTCTCCCCTGAAGGCAAATCCCCCACAAAAAAAGCAAATGCTTCATCATTTATTAGAATATCTCTCAAACAAATCCGGCCACCACCCATAATTCAAGGTGTTCTTTTCTGGAAAAAGCAACTCCGGCGAATGCTGAATTTCCAATTTCCAGGTATGGGTATACAACTTATCTTTGGTAATAGCATTAAAATACAAAATGGATAAGGGATAAAACGCCATTGTAAAAAAAGCAACTCTAGAATCCATTGCCACCACAACTCCCAATCCTGCCACACTTAAAACTCCAAAAGTGTACCTCGCCGCATTTCTATTTTGTTTCAAAACCAAGTAGTCAATAGCGTCAATCGACAAATAAATACTATCATTAAAAATTAGATCCGTTCCATTTTGTTGGGTCAATTTAAGTGTGTACAATTTTCCTTCTGCATCCAAAGAGGAAGGAAATTTATCTTTCTTAGCTGGCACCTTTTTAAGACTCACCAACGCATTTCTGCCCAATAAAAACGCACGCTCCTCTCCTGTTTTTTGGTTGGTAAAATGCACCTTGGGCACTGTTAAAATTTGGGCTTCCAAACCACAACTTAGCAAAACGAATAGGATTAAAAGAAGTTTCATCGTCCTTTACCTGAATAAATATCGTAATTGGGAAAATAAATGCGTTGCTTGGTTGGAATTACAATGCTTTGCATCAGCAAAGGAAAACTTCCAAGTAACATTATGGTTCCTCCAGGCGTATATCCCTCCGCCATAATTGCAATGCCCGAAGCAAAAAATACATTACCCAGCCACAACAAAACTATTTTCCCAACATATTTTCCATTCTTTGGAATATACAAATTGCTTATATGTTGCATGGGTACACTAATTTCCACTCGGCGTTTTCCCATGCCTCGTGTAAAATGAAGATTAGTGCCATCAAAAGATACATACTTGGCTTGGGTATAGGTTGCCGCGGGATCGTCTTTGGTTTGAACCCAAACCGATACACCAGGCTTTAGGTAATAGGTTTTATTGGTAAACAAATTATCCATTATAAGCACCTGGCAAAATAGATTCGGGCTGAACCAAAGAACCACAAGAAACAGGAATAGTACTTTTGCTTTCATTTTTTGAACTTGGAAAATAAAATACCTAAATGAATTGAAAAATATAGCCCTTTAGAGGTGCCAGGAAAATAAGTATGGTTAGTATTTAAATCATTAAACTGTTCTTTAAAAGGAATGGGCTTAAGCAAACGCAAACCCGTATTGGCTCCCATAGAAAAGCTTAAGTTCTTGCCTAAATCTATCCAGTATGCAAAGCCCAATTCTATGGCTTGGTAAATATGCTGTTCATAAAATTCGGTAGAATAATTTCCTAGCAGAACATCGTTGTTATAAGTTTTAACTAAATGGTCGTTGGAATATCCAAATGGTGCACCCAAACTAAAGTAATACAACTTACCATCTTGCCTAAAAACTTTTGGAATGTAAACGGGTGTAACAAAAGCAAAGAAAGACCTTTGTTCATAATCCGAACTTTTCTGATTGGAGGTTGAATAGGGGTAGGTGGTATAAACGGTTCCATATTCTTTCCCTCTAAATAATCCTGCCTTTACTCCATAACTATGCCAATGTGGGTTCAACTTGGTAAACGAAAAATATACAGGTAAACTCCAATTACTAATTAAATGTACACCATAATAATTTTTGGAAGTGGTATCCATTAAAGATTGAGCTTGGGATGAAAAATGCAAGCTTAAACCAAGACATAAAAACAACAGGATTCTTTTCATTTTACCACAACTATGTCTTGTACAAAATAATGATAACCCCAACCACTATAATTCTTTGTATCCTCAAATTGCGATTTGATAAGCTTTGTTTCTATGGCATTGCTTTCTTGCACTTCAAACCCATCATAGGTTTTTTCATAATCATTTCTTCTTGGACCGTTGTAGGAAGATTTGGAGAAAGTAAATTTCTTATTAAACGTAAAAGTATAAGTGAAATGCTCGCTATAAACCACTGCTTTGGTAGGAAAGTTTTCTGATACTTTCAACATTCCTTGCTTACCCTTAATGGAATCCATCAAATTGGCTTGAGGATAATAGATGGCATGAATAACTTCATTGGTATCATCAAAACGGACATATTGCTCATAGGTATAGTAAGTCCTAGGCCCATCATCAAGGCCAACACAAGAGCTCATTGCAAAGAGTATGGATAGGAATGAGGCAAATACAATTAGACGACTATATTTCATATTGTAGAGGCAAATTACAAATTATATTCACTTTTATTGTAACACAGAAAAAAATCCAGCAAAATGAAATTCCATCCCTAATCATTTTCCACCCAACCAAAATCCCCCAATCGGCACCCGCAAGAGTCTGCCAAGACCAACCCCTTCTCCCATGAAACCAAATCCCCCAATAGGCACCCGCAAGGGTCTGCCCAGACCAACCCCTTCTCCCATGAAACCAAATCCCCCACATTGCACCCGTACGGGTCGGCCCAGACCAACCCCTTCTCCCATGAAGCCAAATCCCCCACATTGCACCCGTACGGGTCGGGCTAGACCGACCCCCTCTCTCCCATGAAGGCAAATCCCCCAAATGGCCTCTCTCTCCCCCCGAAGCCAAATGCCCCCCTACCAATCAAAACAATACCCCACCTTAAACCCAATTTGGAAAGCAAATGAAACAGCTTTGGCATGGTTAATACTAAAGCCCGCACCAAGAGAAGAATCGCCTAAATCATCTGCTGTATCCATCCACTTATATCCCGTTTCCTCATAATAAGATTCGCTTCGGTGAAGTACTTTTTGTCCACCAAATCCACAACCCATTCCATAAAATAAATCCAAACAAATCTTTTCTTTAATTAGAAATTGTCTCCCAAAATTAAGAACCAAAGCAGAGCCATACCTCCGGTAATGTTTGTCGGTACGGTGTAGTGAAAAGATGGTCGTTCCTGGGATATAGGTGTATTTATCAATATGCAAAACAAATTCATCTTGCACATATCCATGTGCAGAAAAATCTGCTCGGTAATACCAGCCTTTTAGTTGCTGTGGAAAATCTCGTTTTCTAAGGTTATAAGGTTTTAAATAGTGCTTATAGGACGCCCTTAACATTAATCCTTCTATATTTCCGCTTAGGTCTTTATTAAATCCCAAACCTAAAAATCCAATACCAAACTCGTAGGAATTTCTTGGTTTATACCTATGCTCGTAAGCCAAATGAGTACTTCCATAAAAGGTAGAAAAAAAATCAAATTTAAAAGCAGATTTGGGGTAAATTTCTTTGTAAACAGGAAGGTTCTTAATCTCTGCAAACCTATATACCCTGCCATCTTCCAATAGTAACCTTCCTATTTTGTTCTTCTCTATGCTCAACAAATTTTGTTGCTCGCGTTCATTCCAAGTGTAATAAAAAATTTGGTCTGAACCAATCTCTTTTACCTGCACAAAAAGGGTATCTAAATTGGGTACTAGAACCATTCTATCTTGCGCATGCAAAACAGGAGGAAGGATAGAAATTCCAATTAGGATATAGGCTAATTTTAATCGCACAGTCAAATATAAATGATTTGTTACAATCTCAAAACAACAAGGTCCATCCATTTAATTGTTTGGCTTAAGGATACTTGTTCAAACCAAAACATCTATCTCCAAACGTTCTTAATGCTCAATTTTATTTGGCAAAAAGCCTAAAACTAATGCTAGGATTTTTGGGCGCAAATGCCGAATTCCTAATCACCACCATGCTCTTCCCCAAATCGATTCCATTGATACTACACTCTTTTTCTCTCCAACTAGGGAAACTCTGCAAATACCTGAGGTAATCCGATTTTGAAAATGCCCGGCTCAACAACAAATTGGTCTGGTAGGTCTTACGCTCATACCTATCATTTAGCTCCTTGAAACCCGAGCCTTCCGGTACAGCCTTCACATAATAATTAATATCTTGTTTCTTGGTATTGAAATAAAAAACATAGGAATCTTTCAAACCCAATAATGCCACTTTAAAATTTTTGTCGCCCATATCCATTAAGTGCACACCCAGTAATTTCACCTTCGACCAATAAGCATCTTTGCTTATATCATCTGGCAAATTACTCTCCATTTCTTCCAACAATTTTCCAGTGGAATATTGGTATTTCTGAAGGCGTATTTGTTTTAAATCTTCCTTCAAAAAATCATAGGTGGAGGTCACAATTCGTTTGGTAGCATTCGACTTATCAGAGGTAAAACTTAGCAAATAAAAATGGTCCTTGTCCAAATCCAAATAACAAGAACCATAAGAACCAGCGGAAATGGTTACGGTTGTTGTAGTGGTGGTGCCTCCACTTGCATTACTGCTGCTCGAAACCTGTTTGTCGTAATCCAAATTACAAACATAAGCTCCATTGGCTTCCCTAACATTAAAAATAGGAACAACATAATTTTTAGCATCAACTACCCATTCTTTGGTATCTTTTAAATCTCCTAATTCATTAAATACATACACACATAAATTTATAAGATTGGGTGTGCTTCCACGTTCCTTTTTAAGAACATAAAAAATAGAATCTTGTTGGGCCAATAATTCAAAATGAACGGGAGCATTACTTATTCTAGATTCAAAAGGAATTTTTATCTTTTTGGCATACATCCTTTTTTCATTATGATTAATCATGCTTAAAACCAAATAACTCTTGGCTAAGGTTACCTTTGTTTTCTTTTTGTTTACGGTAACACTTACTTTTCTTGTAGATTCATAATCAGAAACAGAAAGCATACATAGCTTACTGCTAGTAGAAAAATAGGCTATTTTACGTTCACCTCGCTCAAAATCGTATTTACTACTTAATTTAAATTGGGTAATTTTTCCATTGCTATCTAAGCGTGTAACCTTGGTATCAATAAAAATAGAATTTCCATCAATGTGGTAGATATAGGGCGTGAATTCACTAGCTACTACAATTGTTTCCTTAGATTTAGCATCAATATTTGCCGACCAAGTCTTTTTTAAATCAGCAGAAAAATAATGTAAGGAGCCATTCTTTGTTTTCCTCAAATAATTGGATGCTGTTTTTACTACAAAAAACTTATCCTTCACCACGTTAATAGAAACAATATCTGCATTGTAAGGTAGGTTCAAACTTTTTTCTACCGCAGTTTTCTTTGGAAGTTGTGAAACTGCAATTTGAACTGAAAACACCAATGAAAATAAACCCAATAAAAGCTGCTTCATAAATTAAAACCGTTTTGCTTTTCCCCCTCGAAACAATTTAATAAGCAAGCCTGCCTGAATTTGGCTTAAAGTAACACTTCCAAAGCCTTCGTCTAAGTTTCTATAAACTCTTCTACCCTCTTCGCCCATCTCAAATATACTTCCAAAACCTTGCATGTATTTGGCATAAACTTGCACATGCTGAAAAGGCTGAATATACAAAGCCAATTCCCCTCCAAGAATATTTCCTTTCATGGCAGGCAAATAACTTTCATGACCAGTAAACGGTTTGTTGTCGCTATCCTCTTTAGAAAGGTAATATCCAAAGGAGCCTTCAGCTATATTGGGACTTAATCCAATTAAACTTAAACCAGCACTCAAAGAAAGAAAATCTGGTATAATGTAGACACGTGTATTAAAAGTAGTGCTAATATAGCCTAAAAAGTAAACTACATTTTGTTTGGTTCCTAAATTAAACTCACTTATATCATCGCTAGCAAAACTATAAGCTGTGGTGCTCATGGTGCCACCTGTGGAAACAAAATCCAAAGAAAACTCCATGTGCTCTGAGGTTCTAAAATAAATGCCAAGCCCCAAACTATTCGATACTGTTGGATTAAATGTAAGGTATTTATTATCTATCGTGCTTATCACAACACCACCAGATAGGTTCAAACCTATTTGAGCCCCACTAGAAAAAGCTAGCATCCAACAAACTAAAAAGAAGTAGATTTTTTTCACTTTTTTATACAAGTATATCGTTTTGAACCAAAAATAAAAATGAATTTTGGTTCAAACCAAAACGCCACAATTGCTTTTAAACAAATGTGGCGTTTTTTTAAGAAACTAATTTGTCTCTTATTTCTTAATAAAGAAAGCCTTTCTAGTTCCGTTTACAAAGTAATAACTACCAGGCGACAACCTACTGATATCAAAAGTAGTTTCATGTTCCTTGCTGCTAATTACCTTAATTTGCATAGTTAATTCCTGACCCAATGCATTAAAAATTTGATGTTCATTCGCAGATGACACATTCATATTCACATGAATTTCGCCTGTGCTTATACTTGGATAAACCACCAAAATATCTTCTCTTGGTTCAAGCATATTTACAGCCACTTTTTGTGTATGAGTAAATTTTCCATCTAAGTCGGTTTGCCTTAATCTATAATAAACCAAGGTTCTTGGAGGATTGTTGTCTATAAAAGAATAGTTCAACAAACGTCCACTGTTGCCAGCAGCTTTTACTTTTCCAATATCTTCCCAATTGTTAGAATTGGTTGCGCGTTCAATTGTAAAATAATCGCTATTGGTTTCTGTTGCTGTAGACCAATCTATTTTCACCAAATCCTCATTTCTACTTGCATTAAAGCTTGCAAAATTAACAGGCAAAGGTGTATTTGCACTTTTAGAGCCAAGGGTTAAATAGCGGGTAGAATCAAATGGAAATTGAATATAACTCAAATTAGATAGAGTTACTATTCCACTAGAATAACTAAAGCCAATGCCCGAGGTATAATCCAAAACTGTAGCATCAGAAAAATCGCCATCGTTATCTACAAGCAAAACCAAATCAGAAGAAGATATCGTAGATAATCCCGCACTCGCATCCAATTTGATATCTATAGAAAAATAATCGTAAAAATTAGTGTTCTTAATTTTCCATTCCCGTTCAATTCTTGTAACAACGCCAGAGCTTGGCTTCTCAGAATTAGAAGATGCATTCCCTGCCAATTCGCCCAAATTAGAACCCATAACAATATAACTACTGTCGTTAAAAATAGGAGAATAATTACTCAAATTTGTGCTAGCAAGTGTTCCAACATACAACCTAACACTATCGTCAATTGTATGTGATTGGCGGTGTTCGTAACCCTCACCATCTTCTCTTCCAATGCCAATAATATGGTTGTGGTAAGTAGGATTATCAGATGCATCCCAAAGCAAAGCACCATTTGGAGCTGTATAATCTCCTTGTGCACCACCACCTGTATTGTCTAAGGTAATTCCGTATTTTAAGGCAAGGTAAGAATGAACTTTGTTTAAATTAGCAGCGCTAAGCGTGCTATTAAAAAACATAAATTCACCAATATAACCTTCATAAAATCCAGCCCAATTGGAAGCATTTAATCGAGCACCAATAATTACACCATTGTCTCCGGTTGATGCAGACGCAACGGATGTAGTAAAACTCTTAGCACGTTTGTAAGCTGTCATGGTAGCTGCACCAGATTTGTTTCCAGTATAAGAAAACAACATTGGCTTATAATCTTCGGTATAATCTCTTGAGCCATTTACGCTGTTGGAAGTACCAATTGCACAACGCATAACTGTTCCCAAATGGCGGTATTGAATACCATCTCCCCCACTTTCTCTGTAATGGATTAAGTGGCCTCCAGTAGCAGTATAACTTGGTAAATAATAAACCATAACAACCGTACTTGCACCTGTTGAGGTATTATTGTTTAATAAATTAACTGCTCCTAATTTCCCCAACGACAAAACGTTGGAGGCAGAGTTACCTGCAAATGAGATAACAGTATTATAGTTTAAAACTCCGTTACTTGTATCTGTAGCCTGAGGGTATGGAGCGCCAGATGTATCTGTAAATGTAAGTGTATTTGAGCCATTAGGGTAACTACTAGGAAATGCCAAAACATCGCCATTAACTAAAGAATCCGGTTTGAACCAAGCGGTTAAATTAGTTGTACCTAATTTGCCAGGACTTTGAGCCGAAACAAAATTAGTTGCACCTATAAATGTAATAAGAAGCAGAATAAATGCCTTCCTAATTAGTAGGGTGCTTTTTTGGGTAAAATTATTTTCCATTTTAAATATACATTAATTTAACATTAATAAAGTTTTACCAAGTTACCCATAAAATGGTCAAATGCCAAAATTAGTCGGCCTTTACTTCTGCGAGTGCCTTAATTGCTTCTAACAATTGCAAGGTACCAGCTTCAGAATGCTCGTATGCCTCTTGCGTGCTAAAACCAATTTGCGACCAAGTAAGATCGGTAACTAAATTTGTCTCTGTATGCAAAGTATAGCGAATTTCCATATAGTTTTCAGGCAAATCCTCTAAGCCAGAAAACCCACTCCAATAACTATAGCGTATTTGTTGAAATGGTGTATTCTCCAAAATAGTTCCATGGTCTCTATAGCTGGTACCTTCGTATTCTCCTGAAAAAACAATGGGTGTCCCTACTGCCCAAGTGGTTTCGGTATGGGTACCATATAAGTATTCCTTAATTAATTCTGGTTGAGTTAATACTTCCCAAACTCTCTGGGAATTGGCCGTTATGGCAATGGTTTTTGATACCGTTAAGTTTAATAACATGTTAATTTTTAATTAGTGTGTAGATTAGGTTAATCAGGTTAACAATTTGGATTGAGGTAAAATACATTCTTAATTTTAAACTAAAAATAAATTTTTACGAAAAACCTCTCCTTATATCCTATTTGCAAAAAAGGGTATTAATGAATCCCATTTAAACCTCTATACAAAAACCAACTAACATCTAAGCTTACATAACATTTTTGGTTCAAACCGACCAAATAAAAATAAGCAATGCCTAAGGCAAATGAACGTAATTGTCCATAATCATCTTAAACCAAACTGTAAACTGGCTTGGATCCTCAGCTAATTGTTGGTTCAAATCTTCTAAAGAAATCCATTTATAACTGGCTACTTCCTCCAAATTGTAATCTGGATTCAAATTATAATTTCCAACAAAAACATGGTCAAATTCGTGTTCTGTTAATCCGTTTTCAAAAGGCGCTTTGTAAATAAACGATTGGTGCAAATGCAATTCGCAATCAAAACCCATTTCTTCTTTAAGCCTTCTGTGGGCAGCCTCCAACGTTGTTTCTCCAGCTCTTGGATGCGAGCAACAAGTATTAGTCCAAAGACCACCGCTATGGTATTTGTTTAAAGCACGTTGTTGCAAAAGCATTTCGCCTTTTTGGTTAAAAACCATAACAGAAAATGCGCGGTGCAATAAAGCCTTTTCATGAGCTTCCTGTTTCTCCATCAAACCAATTTCTTGGTCGTTCTCATCTACCAAAATCACCATCTCTAAGCTCATTGAAGTAATTTCCTTTCTGCATCGGTGAGTTTGCCTTGCGCTAATAATAATACTAAAATTCGTTTGTGTAAATCTTTATCGGCAACCGCTTTTACATGCTCAATTAAAAACATTTTATCTGCTTCTAAATTTTGCTGATAACTCAAAAAACTTGGTGCATTTAATTGGATTCCATATCTCAAATAAATCAATTCAATATTGCTTGGCTCTTTTAAGATGGCTTGCTCTAAAAGAGCCTTGCCCGAAATAAAATTAGAATATTTTTGGTTGGGTAAAAAGGCATATTTTGCCAATAACATTTGGGTGGCACCTTGGTAGGCTAATTCTAATGTGCTTTTATTTTGTATCAAGCCCATTGCTTTTGATAAATCTACAGCAGCTTTTTCTTCATAAATGGCTTGGTGGTACTGCTCTCTAATAGATGCAATTTCTTGGTTGTTTGCTCCTGTAAATACGCCAAATAAAAAGAGAATTAATAATTTCATGAAACCTAAATCTACAACAAATTAAAACTATGACGTAAGTAGGAACCAAAAAATAATGCAAATTTTTGTTTATCACTAATACGTATACGCGATTCTAAAATTTCTGAAGCAGGTATTTGCATAATTTTATGCAATAAACGAGAGTAATAAATATAGGCAACATAAACCCCAAAACGTGCGTCTTTTGGCAATTTCTTAATGCCTTCAAAACCCATTTCAAAATCGGCCAAAATATCCAATTCTATTTCTCTTTTGGTTTCTTCGTTAAAAGAATTTTCCTGCATTTGAGGAAAATACATTCTACCCAATCCATCCTTATCTGCCTTAAAATCTCTTAAGAAATTAATTTTTTGAAAGGCCGAACCCAACTTCATTGCATAAGGTTTTAGCTCTTCAAATAATGAATTGTTGTTTTCGGTAAATACACGTAAACACATCAAACCCACTACTTCTGCAGAACCTAAAATATATTCTTCGTATCCTTTTTGATTATATTCTTGTTTAAACAAATCCATCTCCATACTCTTCAAAAAAGTATCTATACAATACCTGTCAATAGTATAGGTATTAACTACATCTTGAAAACTATGTAAAAGCGGATTGGTACTAATTCCCCTATCAATGGCACGGTAAGTTTCTTCTTTTAACTCATCCAGCATTTGTTTTTTAGGATACCCATGAAAACTATCTACAATTTCATCCGCAAGGCGCACAAAACCATATACCGCATAGATTGGATCCTGAAATCGTTTTGCCAAGAAACGGATTCCCATAGAAAAAGAAGTGCTATAGGTTTGGGTAACCGATCTGCTATTCTTTATCGCAATCTTGTCGAATAATTCTTTCATATTTGCGTATCACTAATTAATTACATCATTAATCTATGCTTATAATCAATTAAAGATTCTTTTTGTTTTAGTTATTTCCTGTTTTTAATTCAATTCTTGTAAAATTAACCTTTAAAACAGCTAATTTTCAAAATCCTTTAAAACTTGCATGGCCGCTACTTTCCCACTAATAATGCTTGGTGGCACTCCTGGCCCTGGCACCGTTAACTGTCCAGCAAAATACAAATTTTTCAACTTTTTGCTTTTTAATCTAGGTTTTAATATAGCGGTTTGATCCAAAGTATTAGCCAGTCCGTAGGCATTTCCCTTGAAGGCATGGTAATCGTTTTTAAAATCACTAACGCTATAACTGCGCTTGTAAATTATATGCGGCAGAATAGAAAAACCTATATATTTCTTCAATCGCTCGTCCATTAATTTTAGATATTTCTCTCTAATTTCCTCGCTATCGTTTTCCAAACCGGGCGCAATGGGTATCAATAAAAATAAATTCTCACAATCTTCTGGCGCAACTGAGGGGTCTGTTTTACTTGGCACCGAAACATAAAACAAGGGATTACTTGGCCACTGTGGATTGGTATAAATTTCTTTTGAATGCAGGTTAAAATCTGTATCAAAAAACAAAGTATGGTGCAACATATTTGGCAATTTCTTGTCCAAACCAATATAAAATAAAATACAAGAAGGTGCCATTTTGCGCTTATCCCAATAGCTTTCAGAATACATGCGGTCTTCTTTTTTCAATACCTTTTGTTCAAAGTGGTGGTAGTCGCCAGCGGCAATTATTACATCTGCTTCTAGCCTATCGGTTTTGGTTTGAACCGAACGTATTATTCCGTTTTCAGTTTCTACTGAAATCACCTCTTGGTTCAAACAGATATTTACCCCCTGCTCTTTTGCTATTTTACTAAATGCCTCAATAAAACCAAACATGCCGCCTTGAGGATACCAAGTTCCCAATTGCATATCTGCATAATTCATTAGGCTATACAAAGCGGGTGTGTTTTGTGGTAATGCACCTAAAAACAATACCGGAAACTCCAATAATTCTATTAAAAATGGATGTGTAAATAAATCACCAACATGTTTTCGCATACTGGTTAAAACATCCATTTTTAAAAGGCCTTTCAGCAATCGCATATCGGCAAATTCCAGTAAACTCAAGCTTGGCTTATACACCAAATCATTGATGCCTACTTCGTACTTATATTCTGCTTCTTTTAAGAATTTACGCAAGCGAATAGCACTGCCCGGTTCATATTTTTCAAACAACTCTTCCAAGCCTTTCATATCGGCAGGAATATCCACTGCATCTCCGTTTTTAGCAATTACACGGTAACTTGGCGAAAGGCGAATCAACTCATAAAAATCTGCCGTAGTATGACCAAAATCTTGGTAGAATTTTTCAAACACATCGGGCATCCAATACCAACTGGGGCCCATATCAAAAACAAAACCTTTTTCTTTAAACTGGCGAGCTCTTCCGCCAATAGAATCGTTTTTTTCTAATAGGTCAACTTCATATCCTGCCTTTCCCAAATAGCTGGCTGCGGCCAATCCCGCAACACCAGAACCAATAACTATTGCCTTTTTCCTTTTCATACCTTGTTTGCCTTCAACAATTCATTCCCCTTTTTGGTTTAGAATTCAAGAATAAATCCAAAAGTAGGGATTACCGTATTACTTACATTCTCTAAAATTACAGGAGTAGCATTGGAGCCATTGGTTTGAACAGGTTTTCCATCGGTACTTTGCCAATCAGAATTATCTGCTTTCCGCTCAAAGGTATACGAAGGAAAGGATTCTGATGAAATCAATAGGGCATTTTGTATATCTACAAAAATATCAAGCGTCACTTTGGAGAAATTCATTTTCTTATCAACACGAATATCAAATTGGTTAAATGAACCCACACGCAAAGTATTCAATTGAGTATAATTATAAACGCCGTTGCCAGTGGTTAAGTAATTGCTTCTAGAAGCATCCATATCAAATGGGGTGTAGGGTGCACCTCCAGCATATCTATATTTCATACCCAATTCCCAGCCTTTCTTAAATTTATAACCTAGAATAGCCGAAATCAAATTCCTATTGTCCCAAGCACTTGGCTTTAAAACACCATCCACTCCACTAAATTCACTTACAAACCAAGTATACGATAAGGTTGCAAAAATATTCTTACTCAACTTTTGCTGAAAAAAGAACTCAAATCCATACGCTCTTCCTTTACCAGTTGAATTGGTTTTTTCATTTCCCAAAATATTAAAATCTGCTCCTTGATTTGCCAATGAAATTCCAGAATAAGAACTTACCGGATAATTGCTATACTGCTTGTAAAATCCTTCTAAAGTTATTCGTGAACTACTCGTTGGCAAATACTCAAAACCTGTCACAAAATGGTTACATGCAATGTATTCGTTATCTTTATTTACAAACTCTCCTTGCGCATCTCTAAATCCCAAAACGGTATAAATTGGAATTTTAAAATACCTTCCAACTGTAGCATTTACCGACCATTTTTCTGTTAACGCATAACTTCCAGATATTCTTGGCGACAAAGTTTTTAATGGATTTCTGCCTGTTTTGGTAAAGGAATTTACGTCGGTGCGCAATCCAAAATTTAGGTTCAACCTATCGTTTAACATTCTTCTAGAAAGCTCTCCAAAAACGCCTCCTTTAAAATATTCAATGGCAGAGGCAAACTGAATGGTTAATGGTGGAGATAGTAAATTACCCAAAGTATCATAAATGCCATTGCTAACTTTATTATAAGTTTGGTTATTGTACTTCACATACTGCATCATAGCTCCATACGAGTATTTCCATTTGCCCAAATACTTGTTTACATCTACCCTAAATTTATTCTCAATCTCCTGTGATTCTATTTTCAAAGTTCTAAAATTCTCATCCTTTTCTTTGCCATCCTCATACCTATCCAATCGGTTATTAAACATGTTTCTACTTGCACTATAATTCACAAAACCTCTGTTTACTTTTTGTTTCAAAACAGTTCCTAAAGTATAGTTCCATTGGTTCACATTCGGACTACTTCTTATAGCATATTCTTTTTCTGGTGAAGATTCTTTTGGAACTGAAAAACTAAACTGATCAATAGCACCAACGCCCAATGTGGTAAGCGTTAATTTATCATTTATTTTAGTGCTGGTTTTGTACTGAAAATCCCAATAATTTGGGCGAATTGGAATATCCAATGCCATAAACAAAAACTGCAAATAACTTCTCCTTGCAGATGCTAAAAAGGTGGTGTTTTTTGTTAAAGGTCCATCCAAAGTTAGCGCAAATTCAGATGCACTTAAACGAACATTTCCTTGCAAGCGTTGTGAGTTTCCCTCTTTTTGCTTAAAGGTAAAAACAGAGCTAAGTGTATTGTCTACGCGTGCGCCAAAACTGCTCGAAGCCAAAGTAACATCTTGAATAAAACTTACATTCAAAATACCTTGTGGTCCGCCCGAGCTACCTTGAGTGGAAAAGTGATTGATTACAGGAATTTCAATTCCATCAATATAAAAAACATTCTCATTCGGACCACCACCTCTTATAATAATATCGTTTCTAAAACTGGCGCCACCAGTATTTCCACCAACTCCTGGCAAGGCTTGAATTACCCTAGAAATATCAAAGTTACCACCTGGATTACTCCTAATTTCTTCGGCCGTTAAACTTTGAATAGACAAAGGTGTTTCTGTCTTTTTACCAAAAGTTCTGGTTTGAACCAAAACCTCGTTTAAGCCTTTTGTTTGCGGCTCCAATTCTACCGTAAAGGTTAAGATATTACCAGTTGTGACCACTATATTATAAATGGTCTTGCTCTCATAACCTATGTATTGAATTTTAAGATTATACGATTTAGGAGGAATACTTTTTATCTGAAATTTTCCCTCAGCATCGGTTTGAGCTCCTAAGGAAGTTCCTTCCAAAATAACAGTGGCTCCAATCAATAATTCTTGAGAATTTTTATCCTGTACCTTTCCCGCTATTTGTCCCAAATTTTGAGCGAACAAAGAACTTGAAACTGAAATTAAACCCAAAAGGAGTAAGAGTAAATATGCTTTTTTCATGGTTATATATTTTTCGAAACGATTATTCTCTTAAAAGAATTATGGTCCATATTTGTTTTACTTTCTGTCATTTTTATACAAAAAAATACCAAATAAAAAATTATAACTCTGATTTTCAAGTATAAAAATTTTTAGGCAAATATTTCAAAAACGATTTTAGTACAATATTGTATGAATTAAAGACGAATTAGTACTAGCATTGTAAACCTAAAATTTGGCAGAAATGGAAAAATTTGATTTAGTAAAACAACTGTTCCTCGAAGTAGAAGAATATGAAAATCAAATGGGTTCAAAAATGGATATGGCAGGTTTTTCGCAATATTTAGTGGCCAAAAATAGCCCACCAAAATCTGAACAAAAAGTAAAAGGTAGAGCTATCGAGTCCTTAATTTCTCAGTTGGTGGTTTCAATGAACAAATATGCCAAGCTCTATTTTAAAGTTATATTAGAAAATGCGCCCATACAAAATTCAGATGAGGTTATCTTCATCATGATTTTGCTTATTGAAGGCAAAATGACCAAGACAGAACTTTTTCAAAAAGCCATTCAAGAAAAAACCACTGGAATGGAAATTATGAAACGCCTAGAAAAAATTGGCTTCATTCATAGCTTTGATAACCCCAACGACAAGCGAAGTAAAATGGTGGAAATTACACCCAATGGCATTTTGTTTATGCAAGAAACTTTTCCAAAACTAGATATCCTTTCCAATATAGTTTGTGGCGGTTTGAACCAAAAAGAAAAAGAAACCTTACTTACTTTGCTGAGCAAGTTGGATGATTTTCATAAACCTATCTACCAACAAAACAAACAAAAAGACGCCTTGCTTGGAATATGAAAAATTTGAACAAAAACATAGCCATCATTGGTTCAGGAATGGCAGGTTTAGCGGCTGCCATAAGATTAGCTCATGCTGGAAATTCTGTTGATGTTTTTGAAGCCAACTCCTATCCTGGCGGCAAACTAAGTGAGTTTTCTCAAGGCCTATACCGATTTGATGCGGGTCCTTCCTTGTTTACTTTGCCTCAATTGGTTTTAGACCTTTTGGCCTTGGCGGGAATGTCTGAAAAAGAATTCCCTTATATCCAATTAGAAAAAGGTTGCCATTATTTTTACGAAGATGGAACTCGATTAATTGCCTATCACAACTCTGAGAAATTTGGACAAGAATTAGAGGCCAAACTTGGGCTTGACCCAAAACCTGTTTTAGACTATTTAGAAAAAGCAAAATTTAAATACCAAGCAACTTCACCTTTGTTTATAGAATCGAGTTTGCACCAACTAAAAACATTTACCAGCAAAAAAACGCTAAAAGGTTTAGCTGCAATTCCCAAACTCAATCTCTTTGAAACCATGCACCAGCAAAACCAAAGAGAACTCAAAGAACCACATTTGGTGCAGTTCTTCAACCGTTATGCAACTTATAATGGCTCCAACCCATACCAAGCACCTGCCATCCTAAACATGATCCCACATTTGGAACATGGCATTGGAACCTTCTTCCCAAAAAACGGAATGATACAAATCACCAATTCCTTAGTTGAGGCCGCTAAAAAACTGGGTGTTCAATTTCATTTCAATCAAAAAGTGGATAAGATTTTGGTAGAAAACAAACAGGCAATCGGAATTCAAATTGGTTCAAACCGAAAACTTTTTGATACAGTTATTTCTAATATGGATGTGCACCCCACCTACCGCAAACTATTGCAAGAACAGGAGGCGCCCGAAAATTTATTGGTTCAAGAAAAATCTTCTTCTGCCATTATTTTCTATTGGGGAATCAAGAAACATTTTCCAGAATTAGACCTTCACAATATATTTTTTAGCAAAGATTATAAAGGAGAGTTTGAGGCAATTTTTAAGCAAAAAACACTTCATCCCGACCCAACTGTTTATGTTAACATCAGTAGCAAATACCTGCCAAGCGATGCGCCAGAAAATTGCGAAAACTGGTTTGTAATGATTAATGCACCCACAAATATTGGTCAGGATTGGGATGCTTGGATTGCACAAACCCGAGAAAGAATTTTAAACAAACTTTCAAGAATCTTAAAAACAGATATAGGCGCATTAATTGAAAATGAATCGGTGCTCGACCCACGGTTGATAGAGCAAAAAACCTCGAGTTTTGGAGGCTCCTTGTATGGCAATGCCAGCAACAATAAATATGCTGCCTTTCTAAGACATGCCAACTTTAGCAAAAAAATAAAAGGCCTTTATTTCTGCGGTGGCAGCGTGCACCCCGGCGGTGGAATTCCCCTTTGCATCAACTCCGGCAAATTGGTTGCAGAAATGGTAACTGATTCTAAAGATTAAAAAAACTATGCTGCAATAATCTATTGAACGGGCAAACTAAAGAAAATTTGGCCCCCTTATAAGTAGGCCATTAGAAAAAAAACTGAATAAAGGGGTGCGGTGGTGATCCAACGGTGGTGCGAACTGGAAAGATTTTGGCCAGCGTGGCGTGGGCCTGTGCGACAAAAAATTCTTTCAAGTTGGCTCCGGTGGTGCCCTTTTTTTCCCGATAGCTATCGGGATTTTTTGGGCACGCAAAAAAGTAAAAATCATGCCTTATAGAAAAGCTTCAATAAAGCCAATTCAAGACCCAAGAAAAAAACTACTTCTTCCCAAACCTAAAATCACCCCTATAAACCAAATAAAGCGAATAGCTAAAATCAAAAATGCCATTATTCAAATCATAAACAGGCTCAAACCTAGCCGAAGCTATGATTGGCGAATGAAACAAGGCTTTGTTTTGAATCACTCTAAAGAAAAGCAACTGCCTATTTTTTTCATAATTTTTTGCATCAACAGTGCTCACACTTTGATAAATATAAGTTCCTCTTGGTGCTATATAATCCTTGGCATTCCAATAAGAAAGCATAAAATTGGTTGAACCAACAACAGCTCCCAAATTTCCCATAAAGCCGTTTCCCATATCTTTTGGATAAACCTTACTATCACTTGTTTCTATATAATCCAACATGGCCAAATCCGCATATATTGATTTCACTTTTCCCGTCAATTTCCTTTCATATCGCAATCCCATAGCGGTATTAAATTGCATCATAAATGGGTTTATGGTATCCTTATCAATTTGCCCACCTTGATGAGAGGCTATCCATTGAACATACATTTCTAATTTATCCTTTTCCTTCTTCCTTAAAACAGCTCTTACGTGCATTCCGGCAGAAAATCTTTCCTTATCAAATTCATTGGGCTGAATAAAATTTTCCCAATTGATCCACAAATCCATGCTGCCTCCATTTTCCACGGTCTTTTTATACTCAAAACCATTTTCAATTCGCTTATCAATAACACTTGCAATATTCATCATGGGCTCTAACATGCCATGGCTTAAAGCTCCTTCTAAAGTCCCAAAAATTAGTTCCGATTTTTTGCCTTTTGCTTTCAAAGAAAAAGTAGGAATAGCAGTGGTAAAAGGATTGTCGCCCCCAAAATCATGACGAAGCCAAACACCTGCCTCCAACTTTATATTTCTAGCTGGTTGGTAGCTGAATTTTGGTTGTAATTGATACCCAAAAAGGGTTCTACCTTCTTCTATTGGGTTAAAGTATTCGGTATTGCGCATGTAATTGGTATTGATTATTGAAAATCCAAACCTGCCCGAATCTTGTTCGTGAATTGTAATCTTATCTGAGATTACTTCATTGGGTAATTGAGCAAAAACACGCAATCCAAAAAGCAAACCACTTGTTACCAAAAAAAAGATTTTTCTAAACATACTTTCAAGTATAACAAAAAATCTTGGCTAGCCCCAAAAAACGAAAGCCACCGCTTTAGGCGGTGGCTTCTAAGGTAATTTGTAAATGTAAAATGCTTATGAGAAAATGAGATGTACCCTGGCACCTCAGTAGGATAGACAAGAAGTCTTAGTAAAAGGTTGGCCCAACAAATGAAAAGTAGGCCAACCTTTGAGAATACAAGCCTAAAACCCCTTAGTTCTAGATTCTTAATTAGAAAAAAGCAAGCTTATTTCTAGTACTTTTCCTTCAAACCCTTCTGCACTTATTAGGTTCAAAGATTCAATTTGTTTTTTAACGTATGTTTTCAAAAATTCATTAGCAGAATTTACGCTTACTACCTCAATAGTTTTATCTGTTTTCACCTTAAATTCTACGGTTACCTTTTCATTTATTTCTGTATCTAGCAACTCATCAGGAAAATTCACCTTCTCCCTAATTTCTGTGCTAATGGCCTTTGCCTTTTGGTTTTGTGGTAACTCACCTGCTTTTGCTTTGTTACATGTTGATACTGTTAATCCTCCAATCAATAGGATATTAACAAGAATTACATTAAATAGTCTCATGGTTTTATGTGTGTTTAATTTTGTTTTCGCTCTTAGGACGATACAAAGGTGCAATTTGTTACATAGGGCAAAATGTTTTTTTAGACGAACTCCATTTTTTTATGGATGAACTTATTCAAATGGTTGATAAAAGGTTTATTAAGAAAATATTTATAAAATCTTACCTTTAGCTCAAACATCCAGTAAAATAAGCCATCTTCAGGCATCGCAAAAATTAAACGGCTCAAAAAAATAATAAGAGGTAAAAATACTTAGTCTAACGGCTCCTAGTTTTTAGGCTATATTTTTAGGGTTCGGTTTGAACCAAAAAAGTTTAAAAATAAAATTCTTGAGATTAATTCAATGTAATTTTTCGAACCAATTATATTGTCATTTAACTTCAGATTGGTAAAACAATATGCAAACCTTATATTCGTTCTTTGTTTCCTATGCAGCTTTCGGTAGTAATAGTTAATTATAATGTAAAGTATTTCCTCGAACAGGCGCTTCATGCCGTTCGAAAGGCTTGCAATGGCATTGATGCTGAAGTGTTTGTGGTTGACAACCATTCTTTTGATGGTAGCAACGAAATGGTTCGCAGCCTTTTTCCAGAAGTTATCTTAATTGAAAACAAAGAAAATGTTGGTTTTGCCAAAGCAAATAACCAAGCCATTCGCCAATCCAAAGGAAAATATGTTTTGCTCCTTAACCCAGATACTGTAATTGAAGAGGATTGCTTCAAAAAGGTAGTTCACTTTATGGACCAAACTCCAGACGCAGGAGCAGTTGGTGTAAAAATGATCGATGGCTCTGGGAAATTTTTACCCGAATCTAAACGGGGATTGCCAACGCCTGAAGTGGCCTTTTATAAGATTTCTGGCTTAGCAGCAATTTTCCCTAAATCTAAGAAATTTGGAAAATACCATTTAGGATTCTTAAGCAAAGATCAAATTAATGAAGTAGATGTTTTAGCAGGTGCTTTTATGATGCTTAGGCACGATGTTCTTAAACAAGTTGGTCTTCTAGATGAAGATTACTTTATGTATGGTGAAGACATTGATTTGAGTTATTGCATTAACAAGGCAGGTTTCAAAAATTACTATTTCCCAGATACTACTATCATTCACTATAAAGGCGAGAGCACCAAAAAAACCAGTGTTAACTTTGTATTTACCTTTTACAAAGCCATGGTTATTTTTGCTAAGAAACACTACTCGCAAAGGCATGCTCGTAATTTTAGTGCACTAATTCATATTGCTATATACTTAAGAGCTTTTGCCGCTATTGTAAGTAGGTTTGCCAGCAAAATATTTGTCCCACTCTTAGATTTTAGTGTAATCTTTAGTTCCCTTGCACTAATTGTAAGTTTTTGGTCGAACCTAAAATACGATACTCCAAAAGCATATTCACCAGAAATTGTTTATTCCAATAGCATTGTTTATACCCTCCTTTGGCTTTGTGGTCTTTATTTAGCCGGTGCTTATAACAAACGAAAAACCTTCCTAAGTGTGGTTAAAGGAATTAGTTTTGGAACCTTAGCCATTGCAGTATTCTACGCATTTATTGGCGAAGAGTATCGTTTTTCTAGAGCCATCATTCTTCTTGGTGCCATCGCAGCCGTCATCGATGCCTATTTGCTTCGGGTGGTTTTGTATTTTATCAAATACCGTAGCTGGACATTCTCTATGGGTTCAAACCTAAAAACCATTATTGTTGGTAATAAGTCTGAGGTTGAGAGAGTGCAAAACTTACTCATTAAATCAAAATCTAAAAGCGATTATTTGGGATATGTTTCGGTTGAACCCAACAAAGAAGATAACCATTACCTAGGCCAAGTGAATGAACTTGGCGAGTTGGTGCAGTTTTTTGGTGTAGAAGAAATTATTTTCTGCAGTAAAGACCTTGCTGCTAGTCAGATTATTGAGTGGATGGGTAGCAATAGCCAAAAAGATATCTTGTATAAAATTGTGCCTGAGGAAAGCTTGTTTATTATTGGTTCAAACAATAAAAATACTCCTGGAGATTTCTATACCATTGAGATTAACCTTAAACTTTCTAAGGCTTTTGAGCTTCAGAAAAAACGTGCCTTTGATGTGGCTGCAAGTTTCTTAATGCTGCTTTTTTCTCCTATTCTACTCCTATTTGTAAAACAAAGAGCGCATTTATTTAGCAATATTTTAGAAGTATTGGGTGGGCAAAAAACTTGGGTTGGTTATGCCAATGCCGATAATATTAAACTGCTTCCTAGTATTCGTACTGGAGTGGTGAGCCCACTAGATGCTGAAGGTGGTAAATTATTAAATCCCGTTACGATACAAAAATTGAATTTTCTTTACGCCAAAGATTATTCCATAGAAAAGGATTTGTTGATTGTATTAAAATCTATCAGAAGTGTAGGCAACCACGCGGCCTAAATCCAATTTATAAATTTCTGCATTTCTTGGTTCAGCAAATCTGCTTCTTCCAAATATCCCATATGTGCCGATTCTTTTAAGTAGGCAATTTGAGAACGTTGGCAACTTGCTGCCAAATCAAATAAAGCTATTTCAGGAATCAAGGCATCGTGTTTTCCAATTGCAAAAAACACTGGCAAGTTAGTTTCCTTTAAGAATTCAGTTCTATCTGGCCTATTCATCATAGCCTTTGCTGCTTCAATTATTCCTTGCTGGTCGCTATCAAATCCTTGCTGAACAGAATCAGCAACGTCTTGGGCATTGGCAGGCTCCTTAAATAAGGTAGGGATAAAATTCTTGACATAGGGCTCTTTGCCATGCTTTTCAATAAAGGCGATTACTTGCTTTCGTTTCTCTTTTCTATCTTCATTATCGGCCACAGCAGTGCTATGGATCAAACCAAAACCTTTTAAGTAGCTAGGAAATAAATCTGCAAAGGCCAGAGCAACATATCCACCCATGCTATGACCAAAAACTATACAAGAATTAATGGCTTCTGCATCCAAAACTTCTTTAACAGAACGCGCCATATCATCTATGCTCACATTTATCTTTGTAGCACTTTTGCCAAAGCCTGGCAAATCAATGGAAATAACAATGGCATGGTCCCTAAAAAACAACACCTGCTTGTGGAAGCAGGTGTTGTTTTCGCAATATCCATGAAGAAGTACTAGAGTAGTATCACCCGAGCCTTCTCGTGTGTAATGCAACATCGTATTAATAGAATAAGTAACGGTTATCTTTTACGTTCTTAATATCCTTTAAAATTTCAAAGTAGCCATATTCAACTCTTTGTTGCAATGAACCACTTAATTCTGCTTTGATTTGAGAATAATCAGTCATTTCTGGAGCAGGAGTGATTTTGCTAATTTGATAAGCATAAACAGCGGCATCTCCTTTTGTAGGTCCAACCAAAGTATTTACAGCGCTAGTACCAGAAACAGCACCAGCAAATGCAGGATCAAAACCAACATAAGGAACACTTGCATTTTCAAACGTTTGAGCAGCAACTGGAGTAACCGCTTGATTTAACTTTCTACTAACTGCATCTAAGGTAGTAGCACCTTCCATGGCAGTTTTTAAATTTTCCATCAATTGTTCTGCTTTTTTATCTTTACGGTAATCAGCAGTAACACGGTCTTTAGCTGCTTCAAAGTTAGATTTACCTTTTTCGCGAATTAAGGTTAACATAGCAATAACATATTTATCATTACCTACATTCATAACCTCGCTTACATCACCCACTTTAGCATTAAATGCCCAACGCACTGCTTCGCGAGCATCGCTATAGCCTGGCAAGAAATTATCTGTCTCACGTACAAATTCTGCCACACGTTTCGACATTTTCTTTTCTTCAATATTCTTGTTAAAATCTTCTTCATTTCTGCTATTGGCAGCAAATTGAGAAGCATCATTATAAGCAGCAGAAGTAGTTTTATCACTAGCTTCAACAGCACGTTCTAAAACACCAGCACAAACTGTTTTCTTTGTTTTATCGCCAGTTACTTTAATTACATGGAAACCAAATTGTGTTTTAACAATAGACAAATCCCCTTTTTTACCTTTTAGAACTGCATCGTTAAATTCTTTAACCATAGATCCTTCGGCAAACCAACCTAAATCACCACCACGGTCTTTAGTACCATCAGTTCCAAATTGAGAAGCCATTGCTTCAAAATCTTCACCACCACGAATACGGTTCAAAACATCTGTTGCCTTTCTTTTTGCTTCAGCAGTATCTGCATCAGTTGCGCCTTCTACACGAATTAAGATATGACTTGCACGCATAGAGTAAACTGAATCGTCTTTAATACCAGAAACTTTGTAAATACTAAATTTACCGTTTTCAAATACTGGCCCAACTACTGCACCAACTGGTGAGTTAAATAAAGTATTTTGAACCGATTCAGGAAAGTCACTTCTTTTCTTAGGAGTTGGGTCAAACTTAGTATCGCTATTTAAATCCACATAAGCGGTATCGTTATCCGCAGCTTGAAACTGTGCAACCTGATCGAATGCCCATTTTTGAACAACAGCAGTATCTTCTGAGGTAGGAGCAAAATCCCATACCACAAATTCAACTTTACGAGAGTTTTCACGCTCTTTGTATTTTTCAATATTCTTTTTAAAGTAAGATTTCAAATCACCATCTTCTGCAGCAATAGATGAATCTGCAATGGTATTGTAAGATAAAGCTACAAAGTTAACCTCTGCAGATTGTGTTCTTCCTATATTTAAATTCTTCGCTTCTAAAGTTGTTGCATACAAACCTTTCTTTAACAAAGTAGCATATCTACGTTGCAAAGTTTCAGTAACCAAGTAATCTTCAAATTCTTTCCACTGAGCTTTAGTTGCCTCGTCGGTACCTTCGTTCATTTGTTTTAGGTAACGCTTTACATTGTTTACATCAAACATTCCTGTATTAGGATCTGTAAATGATTGTTTGATTTGAGCATGAACATTATTACCGTAAATCATATCGGCTAATTCTTCTTCACTCATTTGTAAACCCAATTGATCGTATTCTTTCATCATCAAGAAATCGTTCAACATTTGGTTCCAAGTTTGATCGCGCACCTGCCCACGAGTTGCCTCGTCTAAATTTTCATTTTGAGTACGTTTTTGAAAATTAGTAAGGTTGTATTGCAATTTATCATCAAATTGTTTGATACCTATTGTTTCACCATCAATTTCACCCACATTATTCACCTGACTACCGCCACCGAATAGGCCCATATTGGAATTAAGGGCATCAGAAACTACAAATAATCCGAGTGCTACGCCTACTACGCCAATTGCTAAACCGGATCTGTTTCTTATTTTTGTTAATATTGCCATCTATAAAAATTTAGAGACGGCGAAAATAAGGGGGGAAAACGCAAAAATCAACCTTTATTTTTTTTGTTTTAAAACACAATCAATCAAGCGATTAAAGTATGTCAACTCCTTCTTACGGCAAATTATACCTCATTCCTAACTTCCTCAGCGATGATAATCAGGAAGATTTCATCGCAGAAATGGTGCGCAGAATGGTAAATCATCTCAAACATTTTGTAGTTGAAAATGAGAAGGAAGCAAGAGCACTCATTAAAAAACTCAGAATTCAGCATACCCAACAAGAAATTCAAATTTGGCTTTTAAATGAGCATACCAATCCACAAGAAATTCCAGGATTGCTAAAAGCATTAGAAGGAAACGACGCTGGAATAATTAGCGATGCAGGCTTACCTTGTGTTGCAGATCCTGGGTCTGCTTTAGTTGCTTTGGCTCAAACCAAAAAAATTGAGGTAATTCCGCTACCCGGCGCCTCTAGTTTAATGATGGCTTTAATGGGAAGTGGTTTTAGTGGACAACAATTTACCTTTTCGGGGTATTTGCCAATAGATAAAACACCTCGCGCAAAAAAAATTAAAGAACTCGAAAGTCTTGCCCACAAAGGTGTTTCGCAAATATTTATGGAAACTCCTTACCGCAATAGGCAATTATTAGAAGATCTCGTTTTGAACCTAAATGCACAAACTAAATTGTGTATCGCCTGCAATATGAGTTCTGATAAATCTTGGGTTCAAACCAAAACCATTGCGCAATGGAAAACCCAAAAACCCGAAATGCATAAAATTCCCTGCGTATTTGTTTTGGGCACTTAAATTATTTTTGGTTCAAACCGAATACTAAAAGGCCATAATTTATAGGCAATTGTATGATTTAGGTCATTCTATATCTGTATTTTATAAGCACTATTTGGATTTTTAATAGAAATGAATAATTTTGCCTAACTAACGTTAGGTAAAAATGGTAGACAATTCAACAATGAGCAGGAAAGAGCAGGTTATTGCAACTGCTGCTCAGCTTTTTAGACAAAAAGGATACGAGGCAACTTCGATGAGAGATATTGCCACCGCTTTAAACATGGAAGCAGCAAGTTTATACCACCATATTAAATCGAAAGAGGAAATACTGGAAATGATTTGTTTTACAATGGCTCAAAAGTTTTTAGCAGCAATTGCAGAAGTAAATGATATCTATTTTAATTCTGAAGAAAAATTACGCAAAGCAATTCTTCACCACGTAGAAATAATTACAGAAGACATAGACAAGAGTGCCGTTTTCTTGCGTGAATGGAGAAGTTTACCTGAAAAGTCTTTATTAGATTTTACTCAATTGAGAAATCACTACGAACAAGAATTTACTCATATTATTTCGCATGGTATGGACGAAGATATTTTTGAACATGTGGATACTAAATTTGCAGTACTAAGTATTTTAAGTAGTGTAAATTGGATTAATGAATGGTACCGTCCAGAAGGAAAAATGAACCCTACAGAAATTGCCCAAAAAATATCTGATTTTGTAATGGGTGGCCTGCGCAAAAAATTTGTTACTGATCCAAATTATAAACCATAATATTTGGTTTGACCCAAATCTAAAAAAATAATAAATCAAAAAATATATGTACGGAAACGCTTACATCGACCCAAATGACAAGGCTGCAATGATGATTGCTGGAGAAGATCCAGATAAATTAGCAGCATTTGAAGCTCGCATCGCTAGAGGTGAAAAAATTGAACCAAAAGATTGGATGCCAAAAGAGTATCGCAAACAATTAATTCGTATGATTGAACAACATGGTCATAGCGAAATTATTGGTGCTTTGCCAGAAGGAACTTGGATTACCCGTGCACCTGGCTTTAGAAGAAAATTAGCTTTAATGGCTAAGGTTCAAGATGAAGTTGGTCATGCACAATTATTATACAGTGCTGCAGAAACATTAGGAAAAAGTAGAGAAGCCATGATCAACGATTTGATTACTGGAAAATCTAAATATTCTAATGTATTTAATTACCCAGCATATACTTGGGCAGATGCTTGTATAATCGCTTGGTTAATTGACGCAGGTGCAATTATCAACCAAGTAGCAAATGCCAAAGGTAGTTATGGCCCTTATTGCAGAGCCTTAGACAGGATTTGCACAGAGGAATCTTTCCACTTAAAATATGGTCATGATAATGTGGTTACCTTAGCAACAGGAACACCTAAGCAACGCGAAATGGTTCAAGCTGCTTTAACTCGTTGGTGGCCTCCAATTATGCATTTCTTTGGTCCTTCTGATAAAATTTCTAACCATACAGAAATCTTAATGCGTTGGAAAGTAAAAATGGCAAGTAACGACGATATGCGTCAGCAATTCTTGAACATGTATGTTCCAAAAATTTGGGATTTAGGCTTAACACTTCCTGATAAAAACTTAAAGAAAAACGCTGAAGGCAAATGGGAATATACTGAGCCAGATTGGGAAGAGTTTAAACGTGTAATCAATGGTGGTGGCCCTTGTAATGCCGAACGTTTGGCAGTTAGAAGAGATGCAGAAGAGCGTGGCCGTTGGGTACGTGAAGCCTTGAATACAGCAGATTCTAAATACATTGTTCCATTAGCATAATAAGTTGAAAATGATTAAATCACTCGATCCACGCATTACTCGTGCGGAAATAGACCTTGAAAATAATATTGAACCTTTACGCGATTTGGACCAATGGGAAACCTATGAAGTATTCCATCAAAAACGTCGTGGCGACCAGCACATGCACGTGGGAATAGTACATGCACCCAATGCAGAAATGGCCTTGATTTTTGGTAAAGAACAATATGGTAGAAGAGGCTTAAGTGTTAACCTTTGGGTAGTAAAAACCCGCGACGTTTTTGCTTCTGATTACGATGATTCTGATATTTTTGAAACTGTTCCAGAAAAGCAATACCGCGAAGCTGGTGGTTATAAAGTAATGGATAAAATTAATAAGTATAAAAAAGGATTGTAAAAACTCCTTTTAAATTAATCACTAATATCAAGTAATATGAATACTGAAGCAATCAAAGAATTGTTATATAAAATGGCCGATGACCTTTTAATTATTGGTCACCGCAACAGCGAATGGACTGGCTTAGGACCAATTTTAGAAGAGGATATTTCTTTTAGCAGTATGGCTCAAGATAAGATTGGCCAAGCGCAAGCACTTTATGTTTTGTTAAACGACTTAGGCGAGCAAGAGCCAGACACCGTTGCTTTTACACGCAACGCCAATCAATTTCATAGCTCTCAATTGGTAGAATTACCAAATGGAGAATACGATTTTAGCTTGGTACGTCATTTCTTATACGACCATGCCGATCAATTGCGTTTTGAGGCTTTGGCAAACTCAAGCTATGAGCCTTTGGCTAAAGTTGCTCGCAAGGTGAAAGGCGAATTGAAATACCATGTTTTTCATGCCAATACCTGGTTTGTAAAATTAGGTTCAGCTAATGAAGAAAGCCATAAGCGCATGCAAGATGCAGTTAACCTAGCATGGAATTATGCATTAGGCATGTTTGAAGAAAGTAAGTTTGAAGACGAGCTAATTGCAGATGGAGTATTTGAAGGTGAAGCTAAACTTAAAGAAAAATGGTTGGCCAATATTACTCCACTATTTTTAAAAGCTGGTCTTAGCATTCCTGATGGCAATACTTGGGCACCTGTTTTGGGAGGAAGAAGAGGAACTCATACCGAACATTTAGGTCCTTTAGTAGAAGAAATGAGCGAAGTATTTAGGTATGACCCTACCGCAGAATGGTAGTAGTTTATACGTAAAATTAAAAACGGGAATCTTATAACAAAGGTTCCCGTTTTTTTATTCTCCAAAATTTAGGTTCAAAAAAAATACATTTGCCGCATGAAGAAATTTTCAATTGCCATACACGGTGGAGCCGGTACTATTTTACCCATGTTTATGACACCAGAAAAAGAGTTGCAATACCGCCGAGGCTTGCAAGCTGCCTTAGAAGCTGGTTCAAGCATTTTACAAAAAGGTGGAAGCAGTTTGGATGCGGTGGAAATAGCAGTAAGTTCTTTAGAAGATTTCCCATTATTTAATGCAGGCAAAGGAGCAGTTTTTACCAATAAAGGAACTCATGAAATGGATGCATCCATTATGGATGGAAATACATTAGAAGCAGGCGCAGTTAGTGGAATTAGTACTATCAAAAACCCAGTTCAACTAGCACGATTAATTAAAGAAAAATCAGGTCATGTTTTTCTGTGTGGTAAAGAAGCAGAAGCTTTTGGAAAAATGCACAATATTGCTACAGAAGAAGATGCTTATTTTTACTCGGAAGAAAGATATAAGCAATGGTTAGATGTAAAGGATAGTGATATCTATCAAATGGATCATAGCGATAAATTAGAGCAAGGAGAAAAGAAGTTTGGAACAGTTGGCGCAGTGGCTTTGGATCAACACGGAAATTTAGCTGCTGCAACAAGCACTGGCGGTATGACCAACAAGCGATTTGGCAGGGTTGGCGATAGCCCAATGATAGGTGCCGGAACTTATGCTAACAATGCTACTTGTGCTATTTCTTGCACTGGTCATGGTGAGTATTTTATTAGAGCAGTGGTGGCCTATGATATTTCTTGCTTAATGGAATACAAAGGACTTTCTTTAAAGGAAGCTTGTGATTTTGTAGTAAATGATAAGCTAGTAAAACTTGGTGGCGAAGGTGGCCTAATTGCTATTGATTCATTAGGCAATATTGAACTCCCATTTAACTCTGATGGCATGTATAGAGCCAGCTTAAAAGAAGGGGAAAACCCCTTTGTGGCTATCTATAAATAAAAAAAAGCGTAAAGTTTCGACCCAAATAGGGAAAAACAAATGACCTTAATTGGCATATCGCAAATTTTAATAGCACTTCAATTACCCTAGAGTCAAAGAGAATCCGCATTGCGACAAAATTATAACATTTTCATTTTGAACACTTTACAAGACACTCATGAATTTGTGTGCATTGTGTTAATTCCAATTTAATCCACCTTTGTACTCGAGAACGGGAAACTAATTCCCATAGTTTTGAGAGCAGTTGGATTAACATATCGCAATCTTCCAGTACTAACCCCAAGCTGGAAAATGGCCAAACAAGGAATAGCCACAGGACTTCTATGTGCTGTATTTTCCTCAATAAGTTTGGGTCAAACACACAGTGCTAAATCTTATATAACACATTATGCGCCAATTGCACAAAGTATGCAGGCTAAAACAGGTATTCCTGCAAGTGTAATTTTAGGAGTAGCTATAATAGAATCTGGCCACGGAACAAGCATGAATAGCATCATGCTAAAAAATCACTTTGGTATAAAAGGCACCAATCATTTACCATCTCAAGGAATAAATTACCACTCAGTTTATAGGAGTTATAGCTGTGATGAAGCCTCATACGGTCATTTTTGTACAATAATTCAACGTAAATTGTACTATCCAAAACTTAAGGGAAATTTAGATTACCACATCTGGCTTTTGAAAATTAACTCTGGTTATTATTCTGAAGCAGGAATGGTTTGGGTAAATAAAATTAAAAGAGCCATTGAAATTTATCACCTCACCAAATACGATGAAAAGAGAGAGCAATTAGCATGCTCTCCAAAAATGAACTGGCTTCATACTATTTAAACTATATCATCCAACTCTGGATATTTTCTTTTGAAACGCCAGTCACCAATTTTTCTTTTAATAAATTTATACAATTTGTCGGCACCCAAAAGTACCGCGGCCAATGAAAATAAAAGTATATAAATGTATAAGAGTTCATTGCCAGAAGAGCCTGTTATTCCGCTAGCATAGGCCCAAGGCGCTAACAAAAGTAAAAACACGGTTTGAACCAAGCCTTTCATCCTCAAGAGATTTGCTTACTCGAATATAAGTAAACTCTTGCGAAAAATTTGGTTCAAACCGAACTATTTTTTTAATTAAGATTCAACTCGTTTAAAATTTGCTTTAAATTTTCAACAGCTTCTTTGGCGGTTAAGCCACTTGCAGAACAACCAGGAATTTCTGGCACCTCGGCAATAAAGGACTGAAATTCTTCTCTTATTTCGAAATCGCTTTCGTTAATTTGATGTTGCATTTTTTATTATAAAATTAATGGATAGCCATTGTTTGGGAGGCAATTGTTTGAAAGATTCTTTCCTTCAACAAATAACCATTTCCCTTTACTAAAATATTCACTTTTAAGCCTTCAATAGAGATGGGAGCACCTTCCGAAATATCTGTAATATTAGAATGGCGAATATCTTTTCCATCCACAATAACAACAGCACCCGAACCTACTACTTCTAATTGATTGTCTTCACTTATAACAACGCCTGTATCTTCACCTAAACCAATTCCAATGCATTGCGGATTACTTGCAACAGCTTGCGCCAAACGATTAAAACGACCACGCTTATCGAAATGGGAGTCAATTATGACATTGGCAATAAAAGCCAATCCTGTTGTAATTTTTACTTCACCTTTTAAATGAGCCAAATCACTTTTACCTTGGTAAATCATGGTATTGCTCATGGCCATAGCGCCTGCACTTGTTCCTGCAATAACAAATCCTTCTTCGTGGGCTAATCTATCATGAAGAATGGTGTAAATTTCTGTACCACCAAAAATGCTAGTTAAGCGAAGTTGATCGCCACCACTAAACATAACGCCATCGCAATTTTTTACGCGCTCTATGTATTCTGGCAACATGGCATCTTGCCTATTGCGAATTGGAATAATACCAATATTGGTACAACCAATCTTTCCAAAAGCTTCAATATAATTTTCACCTACTTCCTCTGGAATTGATGAGGCGGTGGTTATAACTTCAATTCGCTTTTCTGTGCCTCCAACCTCATCCACAATTCTTTTTAATATTCCGAGTTCGAAAAAATTAAGTCGGTTACGTGTAACCAAGCCTTGCTCTAAATCCGTTCCTTTATCCTCTGCCCCGCCAATGGAGATGAGCTTTCCTTTTGGTTTTTCCAATGTTAAATTTATATGATGTGGTGCGCAATATAATCCTCATGAGCATTCTCGCAAACTTTTGTTGTCATTTTTTGAAAACTATACCTATCAAATAATTTACAAGTGTCAATAATACAAGCAAATACGAAAGTTAAACTAAGGTTAAAGATTTTCTTATGCTGAATTAAGAAGGAACCTTATTTTGTTGTGAAAGCAGTTTTAACTTTCTATTGAACTCATCTAGCCAACGTTGCAGTCCAATAGAATTCCAATGCGAATCGCTCTTAGAATAGAATAAAGTGGGATTTTGTTTAAAAAGGCTATAAGAATCTATCAGATTCATTCGAAGTGAATCGTTGGAGTTTAGCAAAGGAATTAGATTATTATAGTGGCCTAAACTAGGATTAATCATGGTTACCGGATTAGGAATAATGGCCAAATAAATTTCATCAAATCCTTTTGAATGATAGAAATCATTCAACTTATTTATATTGTCGATAAGAGTGGATATTTCACCTGAATCCAAAGGATAAAATGCATTCATTTTTTGTTCACCTTCCACCGTTGGTTTATAATACAATTGCTGTTTAGCAGTATCTACAAATACGCCATCATACACTCTATTAAATATGTGAAAATTCAAATTTGCTTTTAGCTCTTTTAGGGGCCTAAATAGTTTATAATCGAATAGGTTCAATTCTAAATTGGAATTGATATTTGGATTAATAAACGGCTCTTGAAATTTATCGATAAGTGATTTTGAATTGGTGTTTTCTTGTTGCTTCAAATTCTCATTCTGTTCTTTTTCAAATTTGAGCATATTGGTGGCTCCCTCATAAGAATCAAGCAAAGAGCGCACATATCTTTCGGTCATTTCAAAAACAAGAACATTCTTTTTTGTTGTATCCAAAGATTCTTGCGAAAGAAAGGTTTCTGTTTCAAACCATTTCATTTTATAAAGCTTATCGTTATAACTAAAATGTTTAGGAGTAACCCTATAATACAAATAGCTATCACAAAAAAGATAAAGGTTTATGTTTTTTACAAGGGTATCATCAGACTCTTTAATATCGTAAAAAAAGGGCTGGCGATAATCTGAAAGATAACACATACCATATAATCCACCGTAACCAATTTTATCTGAACCTAAAAGCATTCCCCTTTCTCTGAAATCGGTATATTTTTCAGTTATTTTAGCACTATTACTGGCATAATATATTCCACAGCAAATAACAATTATTGAAAAAGAGATTAGTTTTCTCATGTTAAAATTGGAAATAAATAAATTGCTTCTGATTAAAAACACCAAATAGATAACTTGAAAAAAGTATCAAACTTGTAATCACATAAAAATAACTGTTTTTAGTCGTATTTATCTGTAAGAAATACTTTTCCTTTAGCATTAAAAATGCAATTAGGAAAAAGCAAAAGAGGAGTTCGTAGCGATAAAAATAAAGACTAACCTTATCATGAAAGCTGAACTGCGCCATTTTTTTAATAATCTCAAAACCATCACTAACTGAAGTTGCTCTAAAAAAGACCCAAGCCAAACAAACAAGTGAAAAGGTAATTAAGGTATTGGGAATGTCGAAAAAACGGTGGGTTAAAAAAGACCAATTTAACCTATCAATCAGTTTATCTTTTAAAACAGCAAATATTAAAAACAAACCATGAATGGCACCCCATAAAATAAAGGTCCAATTGGCACCATGCCAAAGTCCACTTACAGTAAACACTATAAAAATATTTAGAAACCATCGAGGCATTTTAACTCGGTTTCCACCCAAGCTGATATACAAATAATCTTTGAACCAAGTAGAGAGGGAAATATGCCATCTTTTCCAAAACTCAGATACTGATTTTGAAAAATAGGGCGTATTAAAATTATCCATTAACTTAAACCCCATAATGCGAGCTGCACCAATTGCCATGTCTGAGTAACCAGAAAAATCGCAGTAAATTTGGAAAGCATAGAAAGTTGTTGCGATGATAAGTGACAAACCAGATTGGGTGCCAATATTCGCATAAGAATAATCAACAGCTAAGGATAATCTATCTGCAATAACAACCTTCTTAAATAAGCCAAAAGCCATTTGAGTAAAACCACTTTTGAAGCGTTCGAAATCAAAAAAATGCTCTTCACGAAATTGTGGTAATAAATTTTGTGGACGCTCAATTGGACCAGCAACTAATTGCGGATAAAACATAACATACAAGGAATATATCCCAAAATTTCTTTCTGCTTTTTGATGCCCTCTATACACCTCTATGGTATAACTCATGGCCTGAAAAGTGTGAAAGGATAAGCCTATTGGTAAAATAATTTTTAATGCAGGCAAAGGGTTTGTCCAATTAAAAGAATAAACAAGGCTAGTAAAATTCTCAAGTAAGAAATTATAATATTTAAAAACCGCTAAGACACCAATATTGGCTATAAGACTAAAAATAAGAAATAGCTTTTTTGTTTTACCCTTAGCTCCTTCTAATAATATTCCCGCATAGAAATCGATGACGATGGTAAACCCAAGAATGAGAATATAAACTGGAATAAAAGACATGTAGAAAAAACAGCTAGATACCAATAAGAGTGCCCATCTATATTTATGCTGGATAGAGAAATAGCTCAAGGTGACTATTACAAAAAAGAGCAGAAATTGTAATGAATTGAAAAGCAAATTTGAACTATAAATTAACTATTGGTTGATAAAGCGAATGTATCAAATTTTATGAATTCTAGCGAAGGACTTTTGACAGAAAAATTATTCCTCTTTACTTCAAGTTTATCAATAGCAATTCCCTATAGTGCAAATTTCCATAACAACTATTGAAATTCTTTTGGTTCAAACCGAAACCCAAAACTATTGATTTAAAACAAGTTTGGTTTTTACAGAAATTAATAAGTATAATTGTTTTGCGCGCGACTACTTGGTTTGAACCAATAATAAACGTGTAATTGGGGGGTTAAAAAACAAACATTTTATCTTATGAAAATTCTCGACATTAAAGTAATGCGTGGTCCAAATTATTGGAGCGTTCGCCGTCATAAACTCATTCAAATGCGCCTCGATTTGGAGGAGATGGAAGAAAGGCCAACCAATAAAATTCCTAATTTCAAGGAAAACCTAGCTGCTTTATTTCCGAGTATGTTTTCTCATAGATGTTCTGTTGGCACGCCAGGAGGCTTTTTCCACCGCGTGCAAGAAGGAACATGGATGGGTCATGTAATAGAACATATTGCCCTAGAACTGCAAACGCTTGCAGGCATGGAATGTGGTTTTGGAAGAACACGTAGCACCGGAAAACACGGCGTTTACAACGTGGTGTTTAGCTATATGGAAGAGAAGGCCGGAATTTATACTGCCAAAGCATCTGTTAAAATTGCAGAAGCTTTGATAGAAGGAATTCCCTATGATTTAACAGAGGACATTCAAAACTTGCGCGAGATTAGAGAAGACGATCGCTTAGGTCCGAGTACAGGTTGCATTGTAGATGAAGCTGTGGCAAGAGGCATTCCCTATATCCGCTTAAACAGACACTCTTTGGTACAGTTAGGGTACGGTATGAACCAACGCCGTATTAGAGCTACGATTGCGAGCACCACAGGAAGCATTGCTGTTGATATTGCATGCGATAAAGAAGAAACAAAAAACTTATTAGAAGCTGCAGAAATTCCGGTTCCTAAAGGAAGAATTGTATATACCGAAGAAGGATTGCAAGCTGCTATTGAAAGCATAAAATATCCAATTGTTACCAAGCCAGTTGATGGAAATCATGGCAAGGGAGCTACCACCAATATTACCAATTACGAAGATGCTTTAAAAGGATTTGAAGCCGCTAAAAAATATGGTCGTGCCATTATTGTTGAGCGTTATATAACAGGACTTGACCACAGAGTTTTGGTAATTAATTACAAATTTGTTGCTGCTGCTATTCGTAAACCCGCCGCAGTAATGGGTGATGGAAAACATACAATTCAAGAATTAATAGACATAACCAATTTAGATCCAAGGAGAGGCTTTGGTCATGAAAAAACATTGACCAGTATTAAGATTGATACCTTTACTATGGACATGTTGGCTCAGAAAAATTTGAGCTTAGAAAGTGTATTGCCAGCAGGAGAAGAACTTTGGCTGAAACCAACAGCAAATCTTAGCACAGGTGGAACCGCTACAGATGTTACAGATTATGTTCACCCAGATAATATTTTTATGTGCGAGCGCATCGCTCGTATTATTGGTTTGGATATCTGCGGTATTGATATTATGGCTGAAAGCTTAAGCGAGCCGGTGCAAAAAAATGGGGGTGCAATTTTAGAAGTAAATGCAGCTCCTGGTTTTAGAATGCATATCGACCCAGCAGAAGGTTTGCCACGCAATGTTGCAGAACCAGTTATTGATATGTTGTATCCTCCGGGAAGCACAGCACGTATTCCTATCATTGCCGTTACCGGTACCAATGGAAAAACTACTACTACTCGCTTAATGGCGCATATGGTAAAAACCATGGGCTATAAGGTAGGTTATACCACCACAGATGGTGTATATATTCAAAACCAAATGATGATGCGTGGAGATTGTACAGGACCAGTTAGTGCTGAGTTTGTGTTGAAAGATCCAACTGTTAATTTTGCTGTTTTGGAATGTGCACGTGGAGGGATTTTACGTTCTGGATTGGGCTTTCACAATTGCGATATGGCCATTGTTACCAATATTGCAGAAGACCATTTGGGCTTGCAAGATATTGATACCATTGAGCAATTGGCACGTGTAAAAGCAGTGGTGCCTAATAGCGTTTTACCTGGCGGTTATGCCATCTTAAATGCAGATAATAAATATACTGCAGGAATGGCAAGTAGCCTTAAATGTAAGGTGGCTTATTTTACCATGGACGAAAACAATCCTTTGGTTCAAGCACACATGAAAGCTGGCGGATTGGCTGCCATGTTTGAAAACGGATACGTTACCATTTGCAAAGGAACTTGGAAAATTAGAGTAGAAAAAGCAGTAAATATTCCTTTGACATTTGGCGGAAGAGCTAGCTATAATATTCAAAATATATTGCCAACATTATTAGCAGGTTTTGTGCGCGAATTTAAGATAGACGATATGCGCATTGCTTTGCAAACGTTTATCCCTGGTCCTGCACAAACACCGGGCAGGATGAATATCTTTAGGTTTAGAAATTTTGAGGTAATGGTAGATTATGCTCACAATGCAGCAGGTTTTGAAGCCATTGCTGAAATGTTAAACAAGATTGAAGCCAAGCATGTGGGAATTATTGCCGGCGTTGGAGATAGACGTGATGAAGATACCATTGCTTTAGGCACTTTGGCCGCTAAAATGTTTGATGAAATTATTATTAGACAAGACAAAAACTTACGCGGAAAAACAGAGCAAGAAATCATTGATTTAATGATGACAGGCATAAAGGCAGTGGATCCTGATAAGAAAGTTACGGTGATAAAGAAAGAAACAGAAGCAATTGACTTTGCAATTAAGAACGCCGCCAAACATAGTTTCATTACCATTTGTAGTGATGTTGTTCCAGATGCATTGGATCAAATTATGAAGCTAAAAGAAATGGACGATGCCGGAGAAATGGAATTTGGAACAATGTAATTCTCTCCAATTTCATTTTCCTAAATATTGATTTTGCACAATAAAATCAAGCTATTTTGATTAGGAAAATACTCTTTATTTTATTCTTGCAAGCACTGTTATTAAGTGCTTGCAAGAATTTATCCCGCAGCAGGTGCATGGGACCAGATGGGGTTTGGTCGCCCATTGAAGCCTCCAAAATGTTTGCATATTTAGACTCAACCAATATAAATTGGCACGATATGCAGCAAATAAATTTCACCCTAATTAGTCCCAAACTATATTATGGTAAAAAATATAACCTAAGTTTTTCGGGTGAGAGAATATTGTTTCCATTGATGGCAGATGTAGAAAAAGTAGTAATTGGGCTTAGCAATTCAAGCAATCAATTTGATACCTTAACCATAGAATATGAAGTTGGCTCCACTTATTTCGAAGGAGATATATGCAACGATGCACAGCTAATTCCAAAGGCCTTGGTAAAAAATATTTCCACCCAGGGAACCATGTTTAAGGTGCTAAAATTCCATTAATGAAAAAGCAGTTCATAACAAGTTTTGTTATTGGGTTTCTATTCTGTTGGTCGCCCATTTTAGGCCAAGTAAAAGACAGTGTCACGGTTCCAAGGTTTCAAATAGGCTTGCCCTTATTAACTTATTTTAAACCCTTTACTCAATTTAAACAAGGATTTGGATTGGCAATAGGAATGCGGATAAACCCTAAAACCAGAGGGGTGCTTACCTATAATAATTATGGACTCTCCTACCCATTAACAAGGCAGGCACCCAACTATACAAAATATCAAATTGAAGGAAATCAGGTAAAATTTAGTCTGCAATATTTGCTTAATTCTGAGGACTATCAAAAGATAAAAATACTATTTGGTTTACAAGTTGGGTTTGCCAAAAATCAACTTAATTATGCTTATACTTTGCAGGAGCAAAATTTCTATACTTACAAATTAGTTGAGGTTTCAGAGAAATCCAATGCAGCAAATTTGGCGGCACAAATTGGTGGCAGTTTCTTGTTTTTTAAACGTTTTGAAATGAGTACAACTGGCTTGCTAGGACTAAAGCACCGATGGCCTAACCCAAGTTTGGATGGTTATAACCGTTACCCCATGTTAGGCATTGGCGGCCAAAGGGTTTATGCCAGTTTAGAAATAGACTTATGGTATAGATTTTAAAATAATTCGGTTTGAACCAAAAGAAGCATTTACAAAAAGGAAAATATCCTTACCTTCGCGCAGATTTTAGGGGTTTTGGCGGTTTGAACCAAAGAAATTTCTGTGAATTGTTGGTCTCGTAGTTCAATGCCCGCCCGAACGACGTTCAGTCGGGCGGGGATAGAATAGATGGTTCCTAAACAAAAAAAATGGTCTCGTAGTTCAATGCCTGCCCGAACGACGTTCAGTCGGGCGGGGATAGAATAGATGGTTCCTAAACAAAAAAAATGGTCTCGTAGTTCAATGCCCGCCCGAACAACGCTCAGTCGGGCGGGGATAGAATAGATGTTTCCTAAACAAAAAAAATGGTCTCGTAGTTCAATGGATAGAATAGATGTTTCCTAAACATTTGATATGAGTTCGATTCTCGTCGAGACTACCACAAAAAACCAATCAATTTATGATTGGTTTTTTTGTTATAATTGGGTTTAAAATAGTATTTATGGCATTTTACACCTATGTGCTCAAAAGTCTTAAGGATGGAACCTTTTATAAAGGCCATTGCCAAGATTTGGAGAAACGACTTAAACAACACAATGATGGAGAAACAATATCCATTAAATCGAAAACACCATTTATTATAATTTATCACGAAGAATTTGATACTCGAGAAGAAGCAATAAGTAGAGAAAAGTATTTTAAATCTGCCTCTGGGAGAAGATTTATTAAAACCAAAATAGCAGAATAATAATTAGTTGTAGTTTTGACATTTACCAGTTCTTTTTTGGCCATAATTATTAATCAATTTTTAGCATTTAGAAAAAATTAAAGGGGATGATAATTGGCAAATAGGAATCGTATTTTCGTCTGTAGAAAATGCATACCAAGGAAATATGGTTTATTACACTGCAAGTCCAGGACATAATATATTTAATTTTAGTGCTCCAGGGTATATATGGAGAATTAGATTCTTACATTCCAACACAGCTCAGGATATTGAATTTAATTTAGATAATATCTATTTGGAAGATCTAACAGTTGATTCCTTCCTAAAAGCCGAAGCGGATATTATTTCAGCTACTGACTATTCTCCTTATGGTGCACCATTGGCAAGTAGAACCTATCAAGCGAGTGAATATAGATTCGGTTTCAAGGGGCAGGAACGTGAAACTGAGACTTATGGTGAAAGTAACGCCCATGATTTTAGGTCGAGGGTTTATGATTGTAAGCTTCACTTGTGGTTATGTTGAATATGATTTTGTAAAGTAGATTGGGTACAACATTAAGTAAATTAATAGATGAAAAGTATATTTTTAAGAATAGCAATAATACTTTTGGTTCTAAATTTTCTATCAGCTAATTTAAAGTGCCAAAATATAAAGGAAGATTATGGATTGACATTTATTAGTGGATTGACATTTTATAGGCTAACTAGCGAAGGTATTTATTGCCGATCAATTAAGAACAACAAAAAAAGAGCGTTTTTTTGGGACATTGATCAATTAAATACGAAAAGAGTTGTTATGCTTAAGGAGTTTGTTAAACACTATTTAGATAGCGTTTCATTGTTAAAAAAAACACCTATCGTAGATGGTTTTGGTGGAACACAAATTACTATTCAACTTTTAAATAGTGAAGGGTGTATTTCAAAAGAAATAAAATATTTTAATTGTTATAATAAAGAACTCAATTATATTATTGAAATGATTAATAAAACCATTCCAAGGAGGAGCAGAAGGTTAATAAATCTCTTACAATTTAAAATGAATAAAGGTGATTTTCTAGAATGTAAATGGAAATAGGATGTTGTGCAGCACAAGTTGAGGGTGAACATAATCGTACTTCATTAGGAGGCATGAAAATCAATGAAAATCGGAAGGACCATGCTTATGTTGCACAGAAGAAATAAACTATTATGATGAAGTATAGAATTTTAGGGATAGTTCTCATATATTTTTTTTTAATTGGAGTTAAACAAGATTATAATGAGATAATCGTAAAAAATGAAGGTAAATTGGTTCATGTAGTAATTGAAGGTAAACATACTGGTTTGGATTTGCAATCCAAACTATTTAACTGAGGATTTGCAATCCGACTTAACCAAACTTGGCTTTATGTTTTTTGTTCGATACTGTTTGTCTCTGGTGGAAGAAGGCAGCTAGCAACTAGCTTTAATTACTTTACATCCTTTTAATAAATTCTGCTAGAAGCTAGATGCCAGAGTCTAGTTGCTTCCAAGGTAATATGTATAAAATAAAGAAGTTTTGTACCTTTGAAACAGCAAAAACATTCTGTTATGAATATAGAATTAGAAAAAACCTGGTTATTAGAAAAGATAGCTGGTATAAACAGCGAGAAATTGATTTCAAGACTGAAAGCCGTAATTAAAGAAGAAACAGATACTGTAGACTTTTGGGATGAACTTCATGATGATATTAAAGCGGAAGTAAAGGTTGCTTTAACCGAAATACAAGAAGGCAAATATACACCACATGAGGAAGTAATGAAGGATTACGAGAAATGGTTAAAAAAGTAATTTGGTCGAACAGGGCAAAAAGTAGTTTCGACCGGGTTATTGCATACTTACAAAAAGACTGGTCGGAAAAAGAAATAATAAAGTTCGTTAATCAAACTACTAAAACAATTGACTTAATACAATCGGGCGTTGTAACACATAGAAGTTCAGGAAAAAAGGAGGTGTTTGAAGTCTTGATAACAAAGCACAACCTTTTAATTTATAAGGTCAGTAAGTCGTATTTTGAATTGCTGGTGTTTTATGATACTAGACAACACCCAAAGAAAAAGAAGTTCTAAAATCATAAAAAAACAGTATTCGAAATAAGGAAGTTTTATAGGCACAGCTTCCTTATTTTTTTATATTCCTACCCAATAAACCATTACTAGACAGAGAAATTATAACTCGATTCTAATAAGGCAAAAAAAAGGCTACCTTTTTAAGATAGCCTTTTTAAACAATTTTAGTCTTTTTTACACTGCCGTTGGCATCTGGCAGCTAGCCGCTGGCTTTAATGTGTTATGCCGCTGGTTTGGATTTGCAATCCGATTTAAACAAACTTGGCTTGATGTTTTTATAGTAAGATACTGATGCCTATAAATAATAATGTTATTTCCAGGCCACTAGCTTTAATTGCAATGATTCTTTCTACAAATATTTGCCAGAAGCTAGAGGCCAGTAGCCAGCAGCAAATAATCTAATAAGGCAAAAAAAAGGCTACCTTTCTAAGATAGCCTTTTTAAACAATTTTAGTCTTTTATACACCTAACAGAAAATCCATTTCCTTTTAAACTTGGATAGGTCTTAGCGTAAGTTGCGTCGTGATCAATATAGATTGAAGTTGCTTCCTTTTCAGAAACAGAAACATTACTCCAAAACCCAGACCTTAAACCTAAATAATTAAAGCCTCCAAGAGTTTCATATCTATCGCCTCCAGGTAAGGCGGTAAATCCGCTTGAATTTGTTGCACCTGTATTTGGACTATTCCAGATAGTGGTTGCTTTCATTGCACCTCCCGCGGCAGCTTCACCACCTAAAAATGCAATTAGGGTATTCCATTCTGCAACAGTAGGAATATGGTATCCTACAGGACAAATATTTCTTGAATCAACAACTGCATGGTAATTATAAAGTGAACCATATATTTTTTTATTGCTCAAAGAATCATTGGTATGATAGCATCTAGCGCCGTATGTAGCCTCCCACCAATCAGTTCCATCCAATAGATATGGTATTGGATCGCCATTTCTATATCTAGTAACCATTAGGTTCTCTTTTAACCATGTTTGCGTACCAATGGTAACAACATTATACACATTTCCATCAATATCTTTTACGGTAACAGTGGTATCAACTGGTGGATCTTCTTTTTTAGGTTTGCATGAATATGCACCCACTAATAAAAATAAGGCTAAGGCGTAGCTAATTGTTTTTTTCATAGTATTTTATTTAAGCACGAAATTAACACCTAAAAACACAAAAAAACAATATGAAATATTTTAATAAATTATTAATTCTATTGGGTTAAGCCGTCTAATTCAAATTTTTTCATTTAAAAAAATGTTATAAATTTTAGATAGTTTTAAGCGTAAAGAGGACCCAGTTTTTGAATTTTTTGTGACGCAATTTTGATGCCTCTCTCCACCGATTGTGTAATTGAATTTTCTTCCAAATAGCTAGATAAAAATCCCGCCCAAAAAGCGTCGCCTGCACCAGTTGTGTCTTTTACCTCTACTTTACGGGCAGGCAAATTTACCCAATTATTATCTTCATTAGTAAACCAAACCCCCTCCGAACCACAAGTTAAACAAGTAAATTTGCTTGAACAGTTGTTTAAAAAATCTATGGCCGTTAATGCGCTTGCATTTGGATTGTTGGTAAAACGCCTATAATCATCCAAGCTTAATTTCAACAAAGGCTTCAGTTTACATAATTCATTAAAAACATCTTGGCCATTTTCTGGGTACCATATTTCCGAGGCAAAATTCCAATCGCAGGATATTTCATTGCCCAAAAAAGTAGCATACTTCATTGCTTCTAAAATATGTGTTCTAGCAGGCTCTTTGCTTAATGCAAATGCACTGGTATGAATAATGGAAGTGTTATTTAGAAGATACTTATCAATGGGCATGATGCGCGTATCTGCCATGCGGTAGGCAATAAAATCGGGTGTTCCTATACTTTTGCCAACCAAAACTAGGGAACTAGGAAGCTGTTGGTCAATATTAATAAATTGAGTAGATAACCCAATCTTGGCCAATTCAGCCAAAAGAAATTCACCAATTGAATCTTTTCCTACACTTGCTACCAATTCAACTTCTTTGTTCAACCATTTTAAATTGGCACATAAATTAGAAGGACTCCCTCCTTGAAATAAGTTAAACTTTTTTACCTGTGACAAGTCACTCACAAAATCGTCGCTAATTAAATCGGCCAACAATTCTCCAATTGCTACAACATCAATTTTCATAAAATCCTTTCTCCGCTAATATCAGGCCTGCGGCGCTCCAACTGCATTGCGGCAATCCATTGGGTTCGCCAGTTATTCCGTCTAAACACTCGTTAAATTCCCAAGTAGAACCCTTGCTTGAACCCAAAGAACAGGCGGATTCTATTTTTGTCTTCCAGCCTTTTTCTAGTGAGCTCATATGACCACGAATGCAAGCTAGGAAAAAACCATTCCAAACGGGCCATAAGCCCCCGTTGTGAAATTGGTTAGGATGATTTCTGAAGCCATAGGCATAATTCTCTGATAACAAACTCATCCTGGGGTCATTTTCTCCTATCCTTGGATATAGGGAAGGAATTAACCTTTGATTGGATGTATTCCATTGAAAGATATAATTTAAAACTAAACCTCTAGTTTCATCTGAACCAACATTGAGGTACAAGGCCAAAGCATTTGCTTGTAAATCAAATTGGGTATACAGTTCACCTGGATTAAAACCCATCAACCAAAACTCTTTGGGGTAATTTTCTTTTTCCCTATTCAATAATGGTAAATATGCTTTTTGAACCAAAAGATTTTTGTGAAAATTAGCTTCTATCACACTTCTAATTAGGTTAGCCTTGTCTTGCCAATCAGGTTCCTCGTAAACTTTTGCAGCCAATTCCAAAGCCCATATTCGGAGTAATTGATCAAAAAGTATATACCCATGATGCACATATTCATCTGCCCAATCTCCACTCATAGGAACATAAATCAAATGCTTACCATTGAACTCCCAGGCCTCTAAAACGGCAAAACCCCTTACCACATTTGGCTTCAAGCGGTTTTTCATTTCCGTATCTTTCTCTTTTAATAGATAGGAACACAAACCAATAATTGCCCAACTGGGATTGTCTACTCTTCCAACTGCACCGCCGTAACTAACACTTTTATTAAGAGGGATACAATTGGATGGAAAGTATCCTGCTTGGTGTTGAAATTGAAAAATAGTTTCCAAGGTGCTCTTGAACACAAAAATCAAATCGGGTTCTCCGCTAGCAAGGGCAGCCAATCCACAAATTACACCATCCCTTGTCCAAATTCTACCATAATTGTCTCTAGGTTGTGCACTAGCTAAAAAGCCATTTGTGATAGTGGCCTTGCGCAAAAGTTGTAAAGCTAATTGATAAGGACTTGCTTTCATTATCTAAAAATAAATACAACGGTAAAGGTGATAAGTAACAATAAGGCACTTAAGATTCTGTAATTGTTATACCAACTTATGCCCTTCATTTCTATGGTTTCTTCGCGGTATAAAACAGGACTCCAAACTAAGTTCTCTAATTCTGAATTCTCTTTAGGTTTCCCCTTTAATGAAACCAAATAGGTTATGCTTAAACAAGTGCCAAAAATAATTGGAGCCTTAATTAAGAAAGGAATGGCAGCGGCCCACGAAACATCAAAAATTTGAAGAATAATAAAACTTACGCCAATGAATAAGCCAGTAATTAACCCAGCAAAAGCACCATTAGAGGTAGTTCTTTTTGAAAACAAACCTGCTAAGAAAACAGCCACAACTGGAGGAGATATCAAGGCAAGAACACCTTGCATATAATCCATAAAGGATTCTGATTTTGAAATTTGAGGAGCCCACAATACAGCTATTACCATAAAAATTAAGGTGGCAATTTGGCCGCTAAGAACCAGTTTTTTTGAGCTAATTTCGGGGTTGAATTTTTTAATTAAATCCATACTCACCAAAGTGGAGGCAGAATTAAGAGTAGCACTAACTGCTGATGCCATAGCTGCTAGAAAACCAGCAATGGTTAAACCAACCAATCCGTTGGGTAAATAATTGGCTAATAAAGTAGGATAGGCCTCACTGCTATCTTTTAAATTTGGTAGAAGTGAAATGGCTATTATGCCAGGAAAAACCAGCAAGAATAATACGGGTATTTTTAGAAGACCAGCAAACAAAGCACCCTTTCTGCCTTCATCAATGTTTTTGGCACTTAAGGCTCTTTGAACAATAAACTGATTGTTGCACCAAAAATAAAAACCTAATAATGGAACACCTAAAACCAAACCAAGCCAAGGCATACTTTTATTAGAATTGGGCAAAACTAAATGCATCATGTGGTCACCTTTTAAATTGGCAACTGCCTTTACCTCCTCCCAAGAACCTGCCTCATTAAACACAATTACGGCAAGAACGCATGCAGAAAACAACAAGATTAGTGTATTGACCACCTCTGTTTTCATAACTGAGGATAGTCCTCCCAAAACGGTATAAGAAGCTGCAAAAAAGGCTAAAGACCCAACCACTAAATAGGGGTTTAAATCACCAGCAAAAAACGAAATAGTTTTGTAACCCGCATAAAGTGTTCCGGCTGTATCAATAAAAATATTACCAATTAAGGTGATGATAGAAAAATAAAATCTACTTCTATAATCGAAGCGTTTTTCAAAATATTCTGGCATGGTATAAATGCCTGTTTTGATGTAAAAGGGAAGAATAAAAATACAGAAAACTACCAAAACCACCGAGGCCATCCACTCGTAATTAAACACAGAAATACCTCCATTGTATGCGCCTCCGGTAATGGCAACCAAAGAATTGCTTGAGATATTAGCAGCAAACATAGAAAGCCCAATTACGGGCCATGTCATGGATTTCCCTCCTAAAAAATACTCTTCTGAAGTAGACTTCTTACCAGATTTAATCCCATAAATAATTATTCCGGTAACGTAAATCAGAATAATTAATAGGTCGGTATTGCTAATGTTTAACATAGGTGTAAATTAAATAAATTGAAATCCAAAACTAAGGGGGTCAAAAAAAAATTGACCCCCAAAAGTTTTAGTTGAAAAAAACAGTTTCTTATTTTATTCCTTCGAATTTGCTGATTAGAAAGTTAAGCGAAGTGTAGCAGAAATAGAACGACCCATAATAGATCTTGCTCTAATAATATTGGTTTGATTTTCTAAAATTGAACCTTCCTCAGATTCGGTAATACCCAAAGTGTTTAATATATTATTTGCGTTAACAGATAGATTTAAATTCTTGGCAATTCCAAAATTCACATAAGCATTTGTAACCATATAAGCAGGCATCACCAATTTATTATCGTCTTGTGCAAATGACTTAGACGTACCAAAGAAGTTTAAGCCCACGGCATGTTTTCCTAATTTATAGTTGGCAAAGAAATTATAAATAATCGGTGCTTGTCTTCTAGGAGCATTTCCCTTGTTGGCACCAGAGGTAATTTCTGCTTTGGTATAAGTTAAGCTAGCTCTTAAATCTAGGTTTCTAGAAATTCCATAAGTGCCTTCCAATTCTAAACCCATCGACTTATAATCGTTTTCAATTACTTTTTGTGTGGTAGCTTCGTAACCACCTTGTTCGTTTACGTTTGCATAGAAACCTGTTACAAACAAACCTCCTTTTTTATGTTGCAATTTATACCCAAATTCACCTTGAGCAATTTCATCGTAAGTAGCACGTGCATCGCCACCAGCAAGGATTGAAGAGCTAAACAATATTCGATCTGCTTTGGCAGAAGCACCTGTACTATAACGACCAAATACTGCACTCTTTTCGTTGACCTTATAGTTTGCACCAACCGAATAAGACAAGTAATTGTATTTGTAATTTACAGCGGAAGGTTTGGCATAATCAATAGAAGAAACACTTATTTCATTAGCAGAAATGGTTCCATCGTTGTTCATGTCAACAGTAGATTGGGAGCTACCCGCAAAAGAGCCTGTAACATGACCTAAATCGTAGCGAATGCTAGCATCAACCGACAAATCACTTACTTCAAAGCTGGCACCTACATAAGGTGCGGTAATATCGTATTTGGTATCGTAACTTCTAGTACAGCAATTTCCCCAAACAGGCACTCCATAAGCAAACTGACCGTTTTGAGTTAAGCGAGTGGCACCAGTATCTACATTTATTAATCTACCACCATTTCCGTTTACATCCATTAAATAAGAATTCCAAAGCCATGCCATTGAAACGGTTTGGTAAGATTTGTAAACACCTGCATTAAGAATTACTTTTTCATTTAATTGTTTCTTTAGTTTAAAATCGTTGGCAAACAAATTAAAGTTACGCAACTCGGTATCAAAAATATGAACCAACATGGCATTGTTACCAGTAAACGCATCACCATTATCGGCATAAGTAAGAGTTGGATTGGTTAAGGTCCAACCCATAGCTGAGCTCATAGCATCTACCATGGCACTGGTTGAACCAACCGATGCTGGAAAAGGAGCTATGAAACGACCACTATTGGCAGAAAATCTTCCCTTATTTGAAAACGACCAACCGTTACCTAAATCAAAATTAAATTCTGCTCCAATGGCTTTAGATAAAGGGTGCATGCCATCCGAAACATCTGCTCTTCTTAATTCCCCATTGTTTCCAAAACCTACATTTTGTTGAAGATAAGGAGAATGAAGAGTACCAGATAAAGCATTAAAATTTGCCATAGATTTATAAACAGGGTTGCTATTGGTGCCAGATACTTCAATTGGCATTGGCATATAAGCCGCTGCTCTATCATTTAAAAACTTAACATAAACGCGAGCGTAACCAGTTTTAAATTTACGAGTTAAACTAGCCTTCACCTGACCACCGTTATTAGCATTGTAACCAGCAGTTCTTACACCTTCACCTGTGCGGTAAAATCCACCTATATGAAAGCTTAAATCTTTATTAATTGGGCTACCATAATCAAAATCTGTTCTAAAAGATTGATAATCTAAACCCATGGTATTTGAAACACTACCACCAGCTATTTCACCAGTTTTGCTTATAAAATTTATGATGCCTGCAGGAGAGTTACTTGCCATAGTGGAAGCTGAACCTCCGCGAATAGCCTCAATTCTAGAAACGGTTTGATCTGCCCTCAAGAAAATATCAGAAGTAGCAAAAGCGATGTCTCCAAATTGCAAAACAGGCAAACCATCTTCTTGCAACTGAAGGTACTTGGAACCACCAGAAGAAATTGGAACTCCACGCACTGTGATATTTGTATTTCCATCGCCAGCAGAAGCCTCTGAACGAATTCCTGGGATGGCTCTAAAAATTTCGGCAGTAGTTCTTGGTGCAGATTGAGCAATGTTTTCGGCCCGCAAGGTAGAAATAGAAACACTGGATTCTAATTTAGATTTTGGATTAGTAACACCAGTTACCACCAATTCTTTTAATCCCATTTGGTCTTCTTTTAAGGTAAAGTTTTGAACCAAATTGCCAGAACCAGTTAAGGTAACTTTACTTTTTTCATAACCCACCATTGAGGCTATAAGTACTATACTTTCTAATCCTTCATTGTCGAAACTTAAACTGTAGTTTCCCTTTTCATCGCATAAATTTCCAATTTGTGTTCCTTGAATCATTACTACTGCACCAATTAAAGGAGCACCTGATTCGTCTTTAACTTCTCCGGTAATAGTTCTTGTTTGCGCCATGGATACTAATGATCCAATAGAGAGCACCGCTACCAATAAAAGTTTCATGTAATTTTTTCTCATAGTTTAGTTGATTTGTAAAATCGAATTTATTGGGAGTGGGTATTACTTGTATTTGCAAAAATTCTGCAAACCATTGCGCAAACGTTTGCTGTTGATAAATTCTATAAAATCGACATGTTCTTTGGACTGTTTTTAGCCATAAAATCAATCGTTTAAAAAAAACTGAGTTAAAAATTTCTGTAAATTATTTGGTTCAAACCGAACCCAACTGCAAGCGTTTTTTGGGCCACATTTTTTGCATAAAACAGAGATTACATTTTATATAAAAATCTTTTAAAATAGCCTGTTTGAACCAAAAATTGAATGTTTTACAACAATAAGAAAGGCCATAAAATTTGACTTAAAAATAAACAATACCCTACTAACTGAGAATTGCTACAATTTGGATTTAAGGAAATTATACAAGTAACTTGTGTTTGAAAAATCATGAGTAGAATAACCATAAAGGATCTTGCAAAATACCTGAATGTAAATCCATCAACGGTTTCGAGGGCATTGCACAATCACCCAGATGTAAGTGAGCGTGTTAAGGAATCTGTAAACCAGTTGGCAGAAAAGCTTGGCTATAAACCCAATTTTGCAGCTATCAATTTAAGGAAGGGGAAAAGTGGAATTATTGGACTTATAATCCCAGAAATAGGCAGTTACTTTTTCCCAAATGTTATTAAGGCTATTGAAGAAGCCACGCATTTAAAAGGCTATAATTTGCTTATTCTGCATTCAAATGATAGTTTAGAAAGAGAAATTCAAAATGCTGAGATATGCGCTCACATGGGTGTAGAAGGAATTTTGGTTTCATTAACTAGAGAAAGTTCTAGCATAGAACATTTTCAGGAATTACTAAATAATGGAACACGTATTGTTTTTTTTGATAAGGTTTTACATGAGGCCAATGCCTATAAAATTACTATACCTGGGGAAAAGGCAGCCTTTGATGCCGTAAAATATTTAATAAGTAAAAACACCAAAAGCAAAAACTTTGCAGGCATTTTAGGCGATGAACGCTTATCTATCACACAAGATAGGTTAAGTGGCTTTTATAGAGCCTTGGTTGAACATCATATAAAACCCACTTCGGGTATGATTCATTATGCACACAATAGCATTGAAGCTAAACAGATATTTGAAAAAATATGGCTTGGTAAAAACAAACCCGATTGTTTATTTTTAATGAGTGATGAAATTTTGGAAGGTGTTGTAAAAGCTATCCTTGAACTAAATATAAAATTACCAAAAGACCTAAAATTAATAGCCATGAGCGATGGCTTTTTACCAAACTTATTCAATTTAGAAATTCCTTATATAAAAACCTCTGGTTATGATTTAGGAAGTTTGGCCACACAAATTTTATTTCAACTTTTAGAAGGACAAGCAATAGAACCACAAACATTTTACTCAGAAACACCACTTGTGGAACCAAATTAAAATACCTTTCACCTTCGTAATATCTTCACCCAACAATATCAAAAAAAATCTCGCATCGCAATTCTTGTCTCTTCTCTCGCATCTCGCATCTCGTTTCTCGCCTCTCGTTTCTTTTAAATAGGCATAAGACCAATTTATACTATACCTAAAAATACCTAATTATAGGTAGAAAAAACAAAGGGCAATTGTTCAGTTTTGTTTCACATTTACCAATCGGAATTTCGGGCAAAAGTTTTTCCAAGAAGGTACTTGAATTTTTATTGTTTAACACCGTGTTCCCCTCCGCTTTAGCTTTATTAGAAACCCCAAGTTTTTGTTTTGCAAATAGAGGAGAATACGTGTGTTAAACTTTTGCAGATTTATTGCACCTTACTTTCAAAAAGTCAATTTTATTTTCGGTCTGAACCGAGCCAACCTAAAGCAATTTTCGCCATCGGTTTTTAATTGCATTTATTTTTGGTTCAAACCGAAACTTAATGAAATTTGATTACCTTTATTCAATGAAACTTAGTAAGCTAAAACAACCCCATTTAATAATTTTGTATTGTATACTTTTCATGGTAAGTTTTTCCGCCTGCAAGAAAACATATACATTTCCCCAAAGTCAAACCAAAAATTCAATTATTGTTTGTGATAAAGTAAATGGAATTGTTAACCTGGGACCAAAACTCTATTCTGTTAACTATTTATTTTACGATACCATTAAAAAGACCAATGATGGTCCTTATAAGCAATACTACAACTGGAGTGAAAATATTTACCGTGGAAGCAACCACTCCTACCCTAAATATTTCACTCGCGAGGATATTATTTATGATACCTGCAAAAATAAGCTGCTAAGTATTTCAGAATTATGGTCGGATACATGGAGCCGGGGTGGTGTAAATTGGATGAACACTTTTGAATACGAAGAAGAAAGACTCTCTAAAATTAATTATTATAAGCCAAATGCTAATATGGTTTTGGAGCTAACTCAGACCTATATTCCTATTTATCAAAATCTAGCTCTTATTGGAATTTATTATGATGAACCATCACATTCTATTACTCGGGTTGATAGTTTACAATACAATTCGCAAGGCGACATAATTAGACATGTTTCTGGAACAGATATAACCATTTACCAATACGATACTACGCTACTTAATCCCTATACCACCTTTCCAAAATATCAAACTTACTTTGCTGATATTTCCTCTATACATTGCTATTCTCGAAGTAGCCTTTTTAGGGATAATAAACTGATTTTTCAGAATGAATTAATCCATTCCTCCAAAACTTTTTCAAATTTTGCCGATACACTAGTTTATCTGCAATCACAAATGGATACTAGCTTCAATAAGTCTGTTTTCCAAACCACTAAATCCTTTGGCTATAAATACTAGGGTTCTTTAAACTAACCTCAATTTCTTTCATTTCAAAAAAATATTATTCCTTTCTATAGGGGTAAGGTTTGTTTCAGTTGTCATTTAAGAAAAGATGCTAATTTAGTGGCCGAAATGGCAACCCAACTAGCTTGATTAATAACCCAAAAATAAAGGCAACCGCAACGGAATTGGAGAGATTTGAATCCTTATTTCAAGAACATTATAGTGGCTTAACGCGCTATGCCTTTACTTTTTTAAAAAATGGAGACGAAGCTGAAGACATGGTGCAACAAATATTTGTAAACTTTTGGGAGAAAAACCAATGGCAGCAGGCGCATACTTCTGTTAAATCTCTTTTGTACACCGCTGTTCATAATGGCTGTTTAAACAAGATTAAACAAGAACAAGTTAGACTGCGCTATGCCAATACCCAACTTGCTAAACCGCATTTCAATACGCACGAAGAGGCTTGGCACCTAAAAGAAATTGGCGAAGAAATAAAAAAGGGCTTGGAAACTTTGCCAGAACAATGTAGACGGATTTTTGAGCTAAGTAGGTTCCAAGAAATGAAATACCAAGAGATTGCAAATGAATTGAACCTATCTATAAAAACAGTGGAAAACCAAATGGGAAAAGCACTTAAACTGATGCGCTCTCATTTAAAAGATTATTTACCTACCCTATTTTTACTTTTAATAAACTAAACTTTGACAAGCGAAGAAATTGACATATTAATTAGCAAATATTTGCTGGGGAATGCTCTTCCGGAGGAAGCCATGCAGGTAGAAGAATGGTTGCTCAAAGACCCACAAAACAAAGTTTATTTAGAACAAGCTTCTCAAATTTTTGGTGGCTTGTCTCGGTCTGAACCAAATGCCTTGGCTGCTTGGCAAAGGGTAAAACCTCAATTGAAACAAGCTAAAAAAATATCCATTTCTCGCGTTTGGCTGAGTGCAGCTGCTTCAATTATTTTACTTGCAACCTTATCTTGGTTGTTTGTTTGGAGAGCAAACGAAATTGATGAAAAACCACTTGCATTTATTTCTGGAGATACCGCTCAAGCCTTTGCCCTATCTACTAAAAGCGAGGTAAAATTAGAAGGCAATAGTAAATTGCTTGCTGATGCTGGCTATGGAAAAACCAATCGTTTGCTCACCTTAACAGGCTCTGCGTATTTTAATGTACAAGACCACGATTCATTGCCTCTTACCATTCACACAGGCAACTTATTTGTTCGCGATATTGGCACAAAATTTTTGGTGAAATCGCTAGCTGGTGGAGATACAATTTTGGTGAAGGTAGATGAAGGGCAGGTATTTTTGTTTGATAGTCTTGGTTCAGAAAAACACTTAAAAGCAGGCGAGGAAATAAAGTATATTCAAAAAAGCAGAATCTTTGTAGGCACGCAGTTGATTGATACCTTGCACCAATCTTTTACGTTTACAGATCAAAGCTTATCTGAAGTAATTTTTATGTTGAACCGAGCGTATAGAACCCATATAACCTTGCAAAATCAGCTATTAGGCAATTGCCGACTTACAGCTAGATTTGAAAAAGAAGAGCTCGAAACTGTATTGCTTGTGATTACCGAAACCATGAATTTAAGTTACGAAACCACCCGTGATGGGTATTTACTAAAAGGTGAACCTTGCAAATGAGAATACTACTAATTGCCCTAGCCTTTTTGTTTACTGTGAATGCCAACGCACAAAACTATTTAGCCAAACCCGTTACTCTAAATTACCAAGAAGTTCGCATTCAACTTATTTTAGATGCCATTGCTAAACAAACTGGTGTTTTGTTTTCCTATTCGGGTTTTAACGATAAACAAAAGGTTAGCATTCAATGCAGCCAAATGCCTTTAAAGCAGGTTTTGAACCTGTTGTTGCCACAAGTAAATGCTAGTTACAAACAAGCAGAACGCTATATAATTTTAATCCCAAAACCTGTGGCCAACGAAGTGGAGGAAGATATTACTTTTAGAATTTATCCATCGCTAAAAGGTTATGTTTACGATGCCCATACGCTATTGCCATTAAAAGGTGTGAGTGTTTACAACAAATACAGTAAGGAAGTTTCTTTTTCTGAAAGTAACGGTTCTTTTTCATTAGAAAACAAGGATCGGTTCAACCCGTACCCAATTTCTTTTGCTAAGGAAAACTATTTAGATACCAATTTTTTAGTTTTGAACCCAGGCGATCAATCCATTAGTATATACCTCCATGTGGTTCCAAAGCCTGCACCAAAAAATAAAGTAAAAGAGGTTCTGTCTGAACCAAATGAAAATAATGATACATCCATTGTTTTAGGTAAACCATTTGATTTTTTAGTTGATTATTGGAAGAGTGTAAAGGATAAAAATCTCAACTTTAAGAATATCAACGATACTTTGCATAGTGAATATTCTGTTTCTTTTATTCCATTTTTAAGTACCAACGGAAGCTTAGGTTTTAATACTGTAAACAAATACAGTTTCAATATTTTGGCTGGCTACTCCAAAGGCGTGGAAGCTTTTGAAATTGGCGGTTTAGCAAATCTAGTTGCGGGAGATGTTAAGTATGTTCAAGTGGCTGGACTAGCAAATTTAGTTGAAGGAAAAACGGAAGGAACACAAGTAGCGGGTTTATTAAACTTCAATGGTGCCGAAACACATGGCGTGCAAGTTGGTGGATTATTCAATGTGGTTGATGGAGATTTTAGTCATGTGCAAGTTGGTGGCTTGGGCAATTGGGTTTCGGGAAATGTAAGTGGTGTACAAGTAGGTGGTTTGGCTAATTACAACGAAAAAGAAACTCAAGGAGTGCAGGTTGGCGGCTTGGTAAATATGAATTTAAAAACTACACGAGGTGTTCAAGTTGCAGGTATTGCCAATTCCATTTTAGATAGCCTTCAAGGGTTTCAATTTGCAGGCATAGGTAATTTTACTCAAAAACATGTTGGTGGTGTTCAGGTGGCCGGAATTGCAAATGTAGCTCCATGCATTAAAGGAACTCAAGTAGCTGGAATTGTAAACCTTGCTCAAAAAGTGGAAGGTAGTCAGGTTGGTTTATTAAATTTCTCTGATACTTGCATTGGCATTCCAGTTGGCTTTATGAGTTATGTAAACAAGGGTTACCATAAATTTGAACTCGCCACCGACGAAAAACTATTAACTACAGTATCCTTCAGAACTGGTGTAGAAATGTTTCATAATATCTTTATTCTAGGAACTCAATTTGGGGGCAATCATCCCGTTTGGACATACGGTTATGGTGTGGGTACACAATCTGATTGGAGTGATAATTGGAAATTTGGAATGGACTTAACAGTTAGGCATTTGATTCCAAATACACTCAGCACACCTAGTTTAGATTTATTGGGAAAATTTGATGTTCATGTGGTTTATCAAATAGGAAATAGATTTGAGATTGTTTTAGGTCCTACCGCTAATTTCTCTTTGTTTGATAAAACAGGAGATAATTTTAAAAGTCATTTTAGGGCTTACCCTCCTTCCTATTTCTATACCAATAATTTTGGAAACTTCACCTCACGTGGCTGGATTGGGGTGAAAGTTGGGGTGAGGTTTTTTTAGGGTGCTGAGTTTTGGCAACTGGCTGCTGGCATCTAGCTGTTTAGAAAATTTTGCTATGAGTGAATAAATTCTGCTCTAATTTGAAGTTTAGAAATTCAATGAAAAATACAGTTAAACACAGAGAACACAAAGGGTTTCACAAAGAGCGCAAAGTTTTATTTTGTGTTCCTTTCACATTGTAATCTTTGTGTTTTCTTTGTGTCCGTTGTGTTAAAAAAGGCAAACAAAATAGAATAGTAGCAATTTGCCTTTAATATAGGCTAAATGCCAAGGGCTAAGAGCTAATGGCTAATGGCCATTGAGGATGACAACTAAAGACCAAAGACAAAAACCCAAAGACCTCTTAAAGACCTCTCCCAATGTCCTCTCTCGGTTCAAACCGAAAAAAATAAAATAGTGCAATAGGGGTAATTGCTTTTTGGGTTGTCTATTGAGAAAACCTATAACAATGACTTCTTCAACATTTGACAAACGCACAGGATTTGGTGCCGTATTTTTATTATTACTGCTTTCACTTTTAGCTTCTATTTTCAATTTAGTTACTGCTCAAAATTCAACTCAAAATATACGGGGTTTGGTTCAAGACAAAGTTTCTCAAGCACCTTTGAGTGGCGCCGTTATTCGTGTTATTAATAGCAATACAGGTTGCAGCGCTGATGCCGATGGTAAATTTCTTATCCAAAATATTTCAGTTGGTAAAGTGGGTTTGCGCATTACCTACTTAGGTTACAAAGAATTGGTATTGCCAAATTTAACTCTTAATGCCGGAAAAGAATTGGTGCTTACCATCACTTTGGAAGAAGAAATAAATAAAATAAATGAGGTGGTTGTTAAGGGAGCCAAAGAAAAAAACAAACCACTTAATAGCATGTCCACTGTAAGTACAAGAACCTTCTCTGTTGAAGAAACGCAAAAGTTTGCTGCCGCTGTTAACGACCCAGCGCGCATGGCAACTTCCTTTGCTGGCGTGGTGCAAGCAGGCGATGGAAACAACCATATTTCTATTCGTGGCAACTCTCCAAACGGATTGTTATGGCGCATGGAAGGCGTTGATATTCCAAACCCAAATCACTTCTCTAATGTGGGAACATCAGGCGGTGGAATTTCTATTCTAAGTTCTCAATTACTTAGCAATTCCGATTTCTCAACAGGCGCTTTTGCATCGGAATATGGCAACGCACTTTCTGGTGTTTTTGATTTAAAACTAAGAAAAGGAAACAACCAAAAAAGAGAATATACTTTTCAAGCTGGCTTCTTAGGTTTAGATGCCGCCGTTGAAGGTCCGCTTAAAAAAGGTTACGAAGGTTCTTACTTAATTAATTATCGCTACTCTACCTTGAGCGTATTGGGTCAGTTGGGCGTTCCACTTGGCGATGCGGTAACTAATTTCCAAGATTTAGCATACAATTTCTATTTGCCTGCTGGCAAGTTTGGAACCTTTGGAGCATTTGGTTTTGGCGGCTTAAGTTACCAAGATACTAAACCCCTAAAAGATAGTTTGAAATGGCAAGAAGATGCCTATTACCAATACAAATCTCATTTCTTTGCCAATACTGGAGCGGCAGGATTTAACCACATGTTTAAGTTTAAAAACCATTCTTACTTAAAAACGAGCTTGGTATTTTCTGGCACTCAAAATGGTTACGAAGAAGAAAAATTGGAAGAAGATTACTCGAGTTTAAAAAGAACCTATGCACAAGATTTCAATCAAAAAAGAATTACACTTACATCTGTTTACACTCAAAAAGTAAATGCAAGAAATACCATTCGCACAGGCTTTACCATGAACCGTTTTGGTTTCAATTTGAACCAAGCGCAGTTAGCAGATAGTAGTCAGAAATGGATTACCCAAATAAATAATAAAGGCAATACTTATAGTGCTCAATCTTACTTTCAATGGAACCATGCTTTTAGCGAAAAATTGAGTTCTAATATAGGTTTTCACTACCAAGAACTACTCTTAAACAACAGTCGTTCGTTTGAACCAAGACTTGCCTTAAAATACGAAGCCAACCAAAAAAATCAATTTACTTTTGGCTACGGAATTCATAGCCAGATTCAACCTATGGGAGTGTATTTTGCAAAGGACCAAATGGATAATCTCATTAACCAACAAATTGGCTTAAGCAAAGCACAGCATTTTGTTTTGGGTTTCGATCATTCAATCAACTCACATACACATATCAAAACAGAGCTGTATTACCAGCATTTGTTTCAAATACCAATTAGCACTGACCCAACAAGTACCTATTCTATTTTAAACGATGTGGATGGTTACCCAACAGAAAAATTGGAGAACAAAGGTTTGGGTAAAAATTATGGTTTGGAGTTAACCGTAGAACGTTTTTTACACAATAACTTTTACTATTTGTTGTCGGGTTCTTTTTATCAATCGCAGTATTTGGCGCCTAATAAAGAATGGTATAACACACGCTTTAATACCAACCATGCACTTACTTTAACCTTGGGCAAGGAGTGGGATTGGAAAGGTAAAAGTAAAAATAGAGTTATCGGTTTGAACCTAAAAACCCTTTATGTGGGAGGCTGGCGAAATACACCAATTGATTTAGCAGCTTCGCAACAAAAAGGCGAAATGGTGGAAGATTTTAGCAAAACCTATACGCTCAAAAACCCCGATTATTTTAGAAGCGATATTAGAATTAGTGTAAAAAGAAACTATAACAAAGTAACCACCACACTTGCCTTAGACATACAAAATGTAAGCAACCGCAAGAATGTTGGCGGGCAATATTTCGACAGCAATACGGGTGCTATTAAATATTGGTATCAAGCACCATTGATACCAATATTAAGTTATAGAATAGAATTTTAGGCTTTGTTTTTTCCGTTGGAAAGCAAACACAAATTGCTCATTTTGTAAAGCAATCTCGCGCCCACATTCGCATCCCATTCGTCTTGGCCAGGAGACACTTCGTTGATATCAAAACCAATGATTTGTTTCTTGGCCTTTACCAATTGTTGAACCAAATAAACAACTTGCTCAAATTCAAATCCCCCCGGTACTGGCGTGCCCGTATTCGGACATAATTTTGGATCCAAGCCATCAATATCAAAACTTAGGTAAACTTGATTTGGCAAAGTAGCAATGATTTCATCGCAGAGTTTTTTCCATGATTTTCCTTCGAACTGTTGCGCTTTTAAATCGGCATCAAAAAAGGTATGAATGCGAGCATCTGCATCAATTAAGTTCTTCTCGTCTTCGCAATAATCTCTAATACCAACTTGAGTTAAACTACTAACCTGAGGAATTTTAAGCGCATTAAACATAATAGAAGCATGAGAGAATTCAAAACCTTCATAAGCATCACGCAAATCTGCATGAGCATCTATTTGCAAAATACCAAAGCTTGGGTAGGTTTGAGCCAAGGCTTGCATTAAACCAAGTGGTGTGCTGTGATCGCCACCCAATAAGGCTACAACTTTGTTTTTGCGTAATTGCTTATCAGCTTCTTTCTTAACCCAGGCATTCATCTCCTTACAAGCCGCATTAACTTCTTGTTGAATGGTCTTCATGGTTTTATTCTTTTCGGCAGTTTTGCCCAAAGAATATAAATCAATGTATTGCTCTGCTTTTTTACGAAGACGTTTGCTAGTAGCCTTTACTTTCTTATCAACGGGCAACATCGCCAAACCCATTTTCCAAGCATCGGCCACATTTGGGTCGTATAAATCTACTTGGTAAGAAGCTTCCAAAACGGCTTCCGGACCAGCAGCTGTTCCTGCACTATACGAAACTGTTACTTCCCAAGGCACAGGAATAATTACTAATTCTGCATCGGCAGGTGTAAACGGTAAACCATATAAATTTCCCTCCGCATCCGCAATATCATTGGGATTAAATTGTGCAATTTTATCTTCTTTTTTCATTTGCTTATTAGTTCTATTATTTTCTTTTATTTGGTTCAAACAGAACCCTAACCTATTTATGACTATTGGAAAATTTGAAACGAGTTAGATAATTAACCCTCTAAAATTTGTTGCATATCATGAAGCTGTTTGTACAAGCCAGTTTGGTTAATTAATTCTTGGTGATTGCCCGTTTGCACAATCTTACCTTTATCTAAAACCACTATTAAATCTGCTTTGTGAATGGTACTTAAACGGTGCGCTATAACAATGGTAGTGCGGTTTTCCATGATATTGTTTAAAGCTTCTTGAACCAAACGCTCACTAGCAGTATCTAAGGCAGAAGTAGCTTCATCTAAAATCAAAATATCTGGATTGGTATGTATGGCACGAGCAATGCTTAAACGTTGGCGCTGACCACCACTTAATTTATTCCCTCTATCTCCAATATTGGTTTGATACCCTTTTTCTGTGGTAACAATAAACTCTTGCGCATTGGCAACTTGCGCAGCATGCTCAACTTGTCCGGCAGCAATTTGTGTTTTGCCAAAAGCAATATTGTTGTAAATGGTATCATTAAATAAAATAGATTCTTGGGCAACAACTGCCATTAATGCACGTAGTTTCAGGATTTCTAATTTTTTAATATTTACGCCATCAATTAAAACTTCTCCTTCAACTGGGTCGTAAAAACGCGGAATTAAATCTGTTAAGGTAGATTTTCCACTACCCGACGGACCCACCAAAGCAACGGTTTTTCCTTTTTCTATTTTTAGATTGATGTTTCTTAAAACATACTCATCGGCATACTTAAAGCTTACATTTTTAAACTCAATGCTGCTGTTTAGGCCCTCAATTGGCAAGGCATCTGGCGCTTGAGTTATTACCTCTTCGCTTTGAATTACTTCATTAACTCTATCCAAAGAAGCCATTCCTTTTTGCATATTGCTATAGGCAGTAGAAAAAGATTTTGCAGGAGGCAAAAGCTGCGAGAAAATGGCAATAAAAGCAATAAAAGATTCGGCATTAAGAGCATCGTTATTAGACAAAACCATATTTCCGCCAACCCATAAAATAAAGGCCAAAACCACCACACTTAAGGTCTCAGAAATTGGTGAAGAGCTATCACCAGTGCGGTTGCTGGCAATATTTATGCGGGTATACAAATCGTTTTCCGTTTTGAACCTACGCATAAAAAATTCTTGTGAATTATAGGCTTTGATGATTCGAACTCCCATTAAAGTTTCTTCGTAAAGAGAAATTAAATCGCCAAATTTTGCCTGCCCACGCTTGGAATAATTCTTCAATAATTTTCCTATTCTTCCAATTAATATTCCTACCAAAGGCAAGGTAACAAAAACTATTAGGGTCAAAACTGGACTAATCCAAATTAAGGATACCAGATAAATTACAATGGTTAAAGGTTCTTTAAATAAGGCTTCTAGCGAACTCATAATTGCCACCTCAATTTGTAAAATATCGCTACTCATGCGACTAATTAAATCGCCTTTTTTCTCTTCACTGAAATAAGATAAAGGCAAAACCAAAATGTGGCGGTAAAGGGAAGAGCGCAAATCGCTAACAATATTATTTCTCAGAGAAACCATTACAAATAAGGCAAGGTAGCGAAACACATTTTTCAACAAAATGGTTATTACCAAAACAAAGCAAATAAAAATTAGGGCTGCTTCATGTCCTTCGGTAACAATAAGGTTAGAAAGGTAATAATTAAAAGAGCCGGACAAACCTTCTATAGAAAAAGAAAATTCTGGCTTAACGGTTACCAAAGCACTTTGTCCAAAAAGTAATTTTAGAAAAGGTAAAATTAAAGCAATGGAAAAGAGGCTAAATAAAATGGAAAGAATATTGAAAACCACATTTAGGATGGCTAATCCTTTAAAGGGCAAGGTATATCTGAGTAATTTAATAAATCCGTTCATTCGCTGGTGTATGGGAATGACAAATATCTAAAATATTCTCAGAAATCCCGCTAAAGTTCGATGAGTTGCCAGAAAGAGAAGATTTAAAGTTTTTCAAAATTCGGTTTGAACCAAAATCTGAGGCGATTGCCTATATTCGTTCTGAAAATATTAGCATGAAAAACATACGATTTATTTTAATTCCAGTAATGGTTTTTTTGTTCTCAGGCTGTTTCGATAGCATTGAAAACCCATGTGAGTACACAACAGAAAATTATACTTTACCTGGCGAAACGGATATTTGGTTGGGTAAATTACCAAATACAACTGGTACAACCAGTATTACCTACAAAAATTCTGCAGGTTCAATCAATTCTGGAAGTCTTTATTTTTACAACAATTCTGATTATAATTCTGATAATTGCAAAACCTATTATTATAGCCAAAGAACCTATTCTTATAGCTTTGTTGGTGCTGCAATTTTACTTTCTGTTGGGTATAGAGGTGCACAAATAACAGATAACTCTGGCAATACCTTCCGACTTAAATACAATGATAAAATTGATTTAGGAATAAATTATAATTTATACGAGAGTACCAATTCAAAAACCAAACAGGTAAAAATTGGATTGCCACTATGGCCTAGTTTTGATTCTAATGTGGTGGTTTTTAAAACCATTGGTCAATATTATTATAATGACGAACCAACAGATATCAGTTTATCAAAGAACCGCTATACCTATATTGGCACCTTGGTTAAAAATGGCAAAACCTATGAAAATGTTTATAAAATAACCAATGATTTGGTGGATTCTAATAAACCCAAAGATTATCAATACTTCATTTTAGATAAAGAATATGGTTTGCTTGAATATAAAACCAATGAAGATACTTATACGGTGATTTATCCGTAGTAGCTTATTAGCCTCAAAAATGTATTAATGAAAAAGACACTCACTATTTTACTACCATTAGCAATATTGCTGTTTTCGGGTTGTTTTAATACTATTGAAAATCCATGCAAGTACACTACCGAAAATTACACCTTACCAAGTGAAACTGATGCTTGGCTTGGAAAGATGTCAACATCATCTGGAACTGCCTATATTCATTATAAAAGCTCAGCAGGTATTACCTCTCCAGGAAGTTTAGATTATTCCAATTATACTGATTATTCCTCTAGCAATTGCACGAGTTATAATTACAGTCAAAGAACTTATTACTATAGCTTTAACGAAACTAGTATAATTCTCTCTGTTGCCTATAGAGGTTCTAATATAATTGATCAATATGGAAACTCATTTCACCTGAGGTATAATGATAAAATTGACGTAGCAGTTGAATCTTTCTATGAAGATTATTTGAACGGGAAATCGAAAAGAGTAAAATTTGGCTTGCCTCTTTGGCCAAGCTTTGATACAAATGTGGTGGCTTTTAAAACCATTATGGATTATTCTACTTCCTTTAAACCAACTACTATCAACCATTCTAAAGAACGTTATACATATATTGGAACTTTAATCAGAAACGGGAAAACCTACCAAAATGCTTATAAAATCACAAACGACTTGGTGGATGTAAACAATACCAAAGACTACCAATATTTCATAATAGATAAGGAATATGGTTTGCTAGAATTCAAAACCAACCAAGAAACATATACGGTAATTTATCCTTAGCAGTTTATTTTAAGCCGTATTTCTTCTTGTATTTTTCATACAATTGAACCTGTTCGTTCTTCAAATCTAATTCTTGGCCATCTAAAAAGGCTTGAACCAAAACACAGGTTTTCATATCTAACAAATCGCCTTCTGAGATAAGAATAGATGCGTTTTTACCTGCTTCTAAACTTCCTATTTGTTTGTCGACTCCCATTAGTTTAGCAGGAGTTAATGTAATAGACATTAAAGCCTCTTCTTTGCTCATGCCATAAGCAGCAGCGGTTCCAGCCAAGAAAGCGAGATTCCTTGTTTCCCAACTTCCTTCCTGAGAAATAGCAAATATAATTCCAGCAGCCTGCAATTGAAAAGGCGTTTTATAAGGTTGGTCAATATCTTCTGCATTGTAAGCTGGCAAGCGATGAAGGTTTCCTAAAACCACTGGTACTTGATTGGTTTTAATGAAATCTGTAATTAAATAAGATTCCCTCGCTCCCACCAAAACTAATTTCAATTCTGGGTATTTGGCCTTAAAAAAACTCACCGAACGAATAATGCTTTGTGCATCTTGAGCATGAATATATAAACTTATCTCTCCCGAAAATAAATGCCTCATGGCATCTAATTTGGCATTGAACTCAGGTGATTTTTGCGAGCAATATTGTTTGGCTTGTGCAAAAAATTGCTCCAATTCCTGAATGTCCTTTTCACCTTGATTTTCTTTTCCATCTTGGTTTGGTTCAACAAAAGGCCAATTTAAATGAACACCGTCGTTGCTACTTACAGCAGCATCTTCCCAATTCCAAGCTTTGGTGCGCACTACACAACTAGTGCCACTCAACAAACCACCTTGTGGAACCGGTTGCGTATATAAAATTCCATTGATTAGTGAAGTAGGCAATATTTTAGAATCAGTATTGTAAGCAACTAAAGAACGCACATTGGGATTGATTCTACCTTGTTCGTTAAAATCTAAGGTTGCGCGAACAGCATCAATTTCATTGAGGCCCATAATATTATTCATGCAAACTAAACCAGGGTAAATATGCTTTCCTTGTGCATCAATAACACGGGCGTTTTTGTAAAGTGTTTTCATTTCTTTTCCCACTTCTACAATTTTGTTTCCTTCAAAAACTAGAACTCCTTTTTCTATCACTTGGCCATTGCCAATATGTATGGTTCCATTAAGGATTACCGTAGTTGGAGATTGAGCCATTGCCGCCCAAACCCAGAAAATCAAACTCATTAAACTGATATACTTTTTCATAATCTTAAATTCCATTTTTACTTGCTTTTGCCTTTAATAAACTTGTTTTTGCAAACCCTCCTTGTGGGATAAACTGTGGGATAAAAACCAAATTTTCTTGCTCGTTTCCATTCAAGGTGGCTCCTAATCTTATTTGCCAACCCTTGCCTTTAGTCCATTTAGTTCCAATATAATTAAAGGTGTAACCTTCCTCTTCATCGGTATCTCCAAAGGTTTTTACGGTAGGTTTTTTGCCTTCATGGTAAACTATTATTTCACTTTTATCATTGGTTGGCATATAGGCAGCGCTAATTAATGTTTTTTGCACACCTTTTTTTATTTGTATAAACCTCTCAGTTATATAATCACATGCTCCACACATACCTGGTGCAAATTGATTGGATGCAACTAGAGTTCTAAAAATAACCGAGCCATCTGCCAACAATAAATACTCAGGAATAAACTGTTTGAACCCATTCCATAAAGTATCATTTTCGCTTCCCTTTTTCTCGTCGATATTATCTTGAAAACCGTTGTATTCACTGGATGAAATGGTTTGTCCATCATACAAATAACTTGCACTAAAGGTTTCTAAAACTCCATAATCCCAAAGCCTCCCAGTCATAAACCAAGATTGCATTAAAATGGTGCTAAGCGTTTTGTTTCCAATTTTTTGTTGAATAACTTTAATCGTATCCACCACATTTTCTAAATCTGGTTCGAACCAAACATTTACAGAGCCAATATCTTGTGAAAATATTCCGTCTTCTGCATACAAATAATTTTCAGTTTCATAAACCATCACTCCCGGACCATTCACTAGCATATTACTATTTATGGTAAACCCATTTTCGAGAAGTTCAAAATAATTGCCAGTAGTATCTCTTCCATCTGGGCTAGCTTCTCTTATTCCACTCAACCAATCGTTGGCTTCTGCTAATAAAACATGATTCTCATCTGTGAATTTAATTTCTTCTAATTGGATCAAACCGGGCTTTAACGTAAAATAACATAGCGATTGTTTTAATGTGTTTTCTTCCAAGCGTTCAAAAAGCAAAAGATACGATTTGCAATTAGCTAGTTTTAATTCTTGTATAGAACGCAATTTACCAACCCAATTTCCAGTTAAAAAACGACTCACACATTGAGTTCCTTCTTGCCATTGAAACATGGCAATTCCGTTATCGTTGCTAGCCATAAAAGTAGAAAATCGCAAAAGTTTATCTTTGGTTTCATAGGAGCCAAATTCAACTAGATTTTCATTTGGTTCAAGCAGAGAAAGGCTTCTACAAGTTTGTGTGGCTTCTACAAATCTTTCTTGAGCATTGGGAAATAAGGTAGAAAATTGGCAAAACGGCGCCTGCGCTTTGGCCAAAAAACCAAGCAAGATCAAAAGACCTAATAGCACACTATTTTGAATTTTCCTTAGCATTAAAAATCGTCGCAGTGGTAATCGTTGTCAATTTCAGAAATTTTCTTTTCTGTTTTTTCACCTTTCTTTTTGGCGGCAATCATCATTTGAATAATGCGTTGGCGTTCTGCCAAAATCTCTTTGCGCTTGGCCAAATCTATTTCTCTACTAAAATAACAAACACCATCTACAAAGGTCATTTCTGCTAAGGCATCAATACTTAATGGGTTGGCGCTCCACAAAACTAAATCGGCAGATTTGCCCACTTTAATACTTCCCATTTGTGCATCCAAATGCAACATTTTCGCAGGGTTTAAGGTCACCATTTTCCAAGCATCTTCTTCACTTAATCCACCATATTTAATCATTTTAGCTGCCTCTTGATTTAAGCGTCTTCCCATCTCTGCATCATCACTATTTATGGCAGTTACTACACCCATATTGTTTAAGATAACTGCATTTTGAGGAATGGCTTCAATCACCTCATATTTATAAGCCCACCAATCGGCAAAAGTGCTGGCATTTACTCCATGGGCTTTCATTTTATCTGCAACTTTATAACCCTCCAAAATATGCGTAAAAGTATTCACCTTAAACTGCATGCTATCTGCTACATGCATCAACATATTTATTTCACTTTGCACATAACTATGGCAGCTAATAAAACGCTGCTTATTCATAATTTCTACCAAAGCATCCATCTCCAAATCCTTGCGGGTAAGTGCAGGATTTGCCTTCATTTTTTTCTCGTATTCTTTGGCTCTTATAAATGCATCGTAATAAACTTGCTCAACGCCCATGCGGGTTTGCGGAAATCTATTGCTAGGAAAACCATGGTTACTTTGCTTCACATTTTCGCCCAAGGCAAATTTTATGAAACCATCAGAGCCAGCAATTTTCATTTGTTCTGGCGCCATGCCCCAACGTAATTTTAGGATATTACTTTGGCCACCAATTGGGTTGCAAGAACCATGCAACTGCTGACAAGCAATAACTCCACCACTCAACTGTCGGTAAATATTTATATCATCGCTATTAATTACATCTCCAATACGCACCTCAGCGGTATTGTTTTGGGTGCACTCGTTTACACCACGGTAAATGGCAATATGCGAGTGTTCATCAATAATTCCACTGGTTAGTTGCTTCCCTTTTGCATCCACAACTTGATCCGCTTTAATGCTTAAATTTTTACCAATGGCCACAATTTTTCCATTGCTAATTGCCACATCTGTTTCTTGCAAAATACCTTCCTTTTCGTTAGTCCAAACGGTGGCATTTTTAAATAATACTGTTGTGGCTTTTGGCAAAGTGGCAGTTCCGTATTCTGTAAAAGGGTAAATTATTTTTCCCAATTGCAAGGCAGGTAAAGAATCGGTTCTTTCTTTTTCGGTTTGAACCGAGACCCATTTTGCTGAAAATGGAATTGTACTTCCATTTGGCATTTGAGCAGTACCTTCCAAAGCATTTGCTTGGAGTGTGTTTTTATCTTGCTGTTTGACCCAAACGCTTGCTCTGATTAGGTTTTCGCTGCTTTTATTTTCTTTAAAATTCAAAGTATAAATACCTGCCTTTTCGGTAATTGAAATTGGCAATGTATCTGCCGCCATCCATTTGCCTTCAAGCTTATTTCCCTTTTTTGTTATTTGTAAACTGGCTTTTTGGTTCAAACCTAAACTGGCTTCATAGTTTCCAATTAGCTTTACAATTTCTGGCTCTTGCAAAATTTCTTGATTGCCTCTTATCCAATGTTCTTCAATTTGAGATTCTTTATCAAAAAATGGTTTATCACAAATAAAGAAATTTGCAATTTTGCCTTTTTCTAAGGTTCCCAAATCCGCGCTTGCCTGAATCATTTTTGCAGGCTCTGTGGTAAGGGCTTTTAGCGCCTCGCTTTGGTTCAAACCGTAATAAACTGCTTTCCTTAAATTCTTTAAAAACTCATTTGCATCTGAGCAACCTTCTAGGGTTAGTGCAAATGGGATTTTCTTTTGACTCACCAAACCGGCATTTGCAGGTGCCAATTCCCAATGTTTTAAATCTGCCAAATTAATTCGCATGGCATCAAAAGGATTTTCCACTTCGTAAGGTTTTGGAAAGTTCAAAGGCAAAATAAGAGGCATACCCAATTGGGCAATTTCATCCAATCTTTGGTATTCGTCGCCTTTGCCTTTTAGGATGTATTTAATTTGAAACTCTTGAGCAATTTTTGCAGCACGTAGAATTGCCAATTTATTTTCTGCCTCAAAAACAGTGGGCAAAGATTTTAAAGTTTGGAAAGCCTCAAAACTCAAACTAATTTCTTCCTTTTGCTTTAAATACCAAGCAGCATCGTAATAGGTTTGGCGAATTAAAGCAATACTTCCCATTGCAGAACCAGGATAATTTTGCCTGCTGCTTCCTTTGTTAAAACTCATGCCAGCAGCGGCTTTTGGCTTTAATACCAATTTCTGCGCCGATTCATTTCCGGTTAATACCAAAGCTGCACTTCCTCTAAATATCCCATCTTGGTTTCCACTCAAAGTAGCACCAAAACCTGCGGCCAAATAGCGTTTGCTTTCCTTCTCGTTATAATCAAAATAATCGGCAGCATTTACCTGAACTTTTACCGCATCATTCCAAGCATAAGCACCATTTTGGTTGTTTTGGTATTCGTTGCGTTGGGTATTGCTGGGTTTATAATCAATTCCATAACGACTATACAAATCAATAAAAGAGGCATAAACATATTTGCCATGTAAATCGATGGTTCTGGCTTCTGCAGGAATAGCAATGTCTATACCTACATTTTCTATCCTCCCATTTTTAATCAACAATATGGCATCCTTCAATAGCGTTGTAGGATTAACTTGAATACTCGCATGCACCAATGCCACGTAATCCGGACGAGTATCCTTAGGGCCATTTTGGGGAAAGCCAGTTTGGGCAGAAAGTGCTCCAATTGAAATCCAAAAAACCAGTAGGATCAAACCTAATTTCTTTATACTCATGAGTTCTAAATTTTTACAAAACCAAACTTAATACCTAACATACTAAAAGCAAGTAGCTTTGGCAATTTAAGAGAATATTTGGTTTTTGAAAACCCTCTGCTATTCGTATGTTTGAAAAGTATACCCGAATTGTGATAGAAGAATTAAAATTAAAATTTCAGCAAGGCAACGCCATCATCAAAATCATTCTGATTAATGTTGGTGTATATCTCCTTTTTGCCCTCATGGGTGTAATATTATACCTATTTAATAGAGGTGGAATTCAGTCGAGCTGGATAGAATACTTAATGCTTCCATCTTCACTTTCTAAATTTATTCTCCAACCTTGGAGCTTAATTAGCTATATGTTTTTGCACGAAGGCTTTATGCATTTGCTGTTTAACATGCTTTGGTTGTATTGGATGGGGAACTTGTTTCAGCAATATTTGGGTAATTCAAAAACCTTTCAAGCATATTTTTTAGGTGGAATTTTTGGTGGACTTATCTATATGTTGGCCTATAATATTTTTCCTGCCTTTAGCAATATGGTGGATAGTTCTAGAGCACTTGGCGCTTCTGCGGGCGTACTTTCTGTTGTAGTTGCCACTGCTACCTTATTACCCGAATACCAAGTTGTGTTGTTTTTATTAGGTCCTGTTAGGTTAAAATACATAGCTTTATTTTCTGTTCTTTTAGACCTAATTAGCATTCCTAATGGCAATGCTGGCGGACATATAGCCCATTTGGGAGGAGCGGCATTTGGATATTTATTTATTAAAATTATATATAGCAAAAGTAATTTTGCCAATCAATTGGATGCCTTTTTCAATGCAATTGGAAACTTATTTGTTGCCAAACCGAAACTTAAAATTCATCACAAAGCCAACAATTCCAAAATGCGCGTAGACAATGGAAATGCAAAACCTAGTCAGCAAGAAATTGACCAAATTTTGGAGAAGATTTCCAAGAATGGTTATGAAAGTTTAAGTAAAAAAGAGAAAGAAATTTTGTTTAAGGCAAGTAAAGACTAAAACCCCTTGAAAATAATAAGAGGCATATTTATTCCCGTTGGTATTCTGTTGGCATTGGCTTTGGCCTTAGCCACCCTTTCACCATTTTTTAGCCCTGGTGAATTTTGGCCTTTGGCATTTTTTGGGCTTTCATTCCCATTTATAGCTTTAGCCAATATTTTAGTTTTATTATTCTGGCTGATCCAAAAAAGCAGATGGAGTTTTGTTTCCTTAGGAGGATTTCTTTTATCCATTTGGAATATTCCTGCTTTTATTCAAATTAACCAAGTAGAAATACCCGAAAACAACAAAGCTAATTTATTAAATGTAGTTACCTTTAACACCCATTATATGGGCGCTTACGATTATAGTGGAGGCGATTCTTCTTTCTTTTTTAATATGCTCGACACGCTTGCACCTGATGTAATCTGCTTGCAGGAATTTGCCAATTTGGGAGGAAACTATGAAAAGCCCATGTTTAAAAAATTCTTTGCTCAATACCACAATTACTCCAATGTAAATGCAGATGCTTTGAGCAATACCTTTCCAACGGGCTATGGGGTTTGTATATTTTCTCGATACCCAATTGTAAACAAAGGCTTTTTAGAACTAGAAAATCAGAATAGTAACCTCACCGTTTTTGCAGATATACTTTTTGCTGGGGATACTATCAGAATAGTAAATACCCATCTTAAATCAATTGTTTTCGACAAAGACGATTACAGAACTATTCAAGAATTAAAAGATGGAGATGAAACAACTGATACCTATAAAATTAGGAAGATTATAGCTAAGTTAAAATACGCTTTTCAATATAGAGCTAAGCAAGCAAATAAGATAAGAGAACGCCTTTTGGATAGCCCATATAAGGTTGTATTATGTGGGGATTTTAACGACTCTCCAACGAGTTATTCTTACCATACCATTCGTGGCGACATGAAGGATTCTTTTAAAGAGTCTGGAAAAGGCATGAGCAGAACATATATTGGCAAAATGCCTTCTTTTAGAATTGATTATATCTTACACGATCCTTCTTGGAACAGTTACCATTACCGTACCAATACATTAAATTTTAGCGACCATAAAATGGTGAGTTGCACCATTGCTATTCCTTAATTAATGCATGCCTCCCGGAAAAGTTGGAGGTGGAGGCAAAGCGGTAAACTTTCTTAAATTATAAGTAAATGTTATCATAAAATAACGGTTCAGCACATTGGATTTAGTGTCTTCAATATACGTTTCTGTAACGGTTCTACTTATACTATTGTTTTGGTTCAGCAAATCAAATACAGATAGTTTTACTTCAGCCATTCTCTTTAAGAATTTATATGCAATACCAGCATTCCACAATAAGAAATCTTGATTGAAACTGCTTCCCAAACCTTGGTAATTGGTATAATTTAATTGTGTATTTATTACCCACGCTACAGTTGGCATTACATTAATTTTTAAATCGCTTGAATTAATAAAATAGTTGCTATTCTGATTGGCCAATAGGGTATTGGTAACAAGATTAATATTTGCATTATGACTAACTGTAAAATCCACTCTATCGCTAATGTTGCTGCCTAGAACCATGCCTCCTGTGATATTAAAAGTATTGGCATAATTAACTTGGTAATTAACCATACCAGGCACTTTAGAATAGTTTACACCAAGGTTAACATTTAGGTTGCTTTTTAATTTGCTTAAGGGCAAACCATAAGTAGCAAAACTTCTTGCGCTCACATTTCCATCAAGGTTGATAGGTTGGTTAATTTGTGCTCCTCTGGTAATTATCATACCATTGGGTAATATAGAATCTTTGGTGGCAGTAAAGGTTCCATTAGCAATGTAATTATTGGTAAGGGTTGCCATGGCAAAAATAAAGAAACTCTGAGAGCTGTGTCTATTATTAGAACCGTAACGAGTTAAAAAAGTATGTGAATATTCTTGCCCCAAATTTGGATTTCCAGCCGACAACATTAGAGGATTGGTATTGTCTATTACATTTTGCAATTGCGTAACACTTGGTGTATTGGTATTGGTTCTATAAACCATGCGAATGCTCTTTGTAGCGTTGAGGTTGTATTTATAAACAACATTAGGCAAAAGGTTACTAAAGCTCTTATCAAACTGGTTATTTATAGGATAAGTTTGCAAGCTACTTAAGGTTAAGAATTGTTGTGTTACCCCTGCAGTTAAAGAATACTTAGCTTTATTAATATTAACTCCAACGTTAAATTTATGAGTGGTTACTTTATTGTCAAAAGTATTGCTCAATAAGGTATTCAAGGTAGAATATTCTTGAGAGATAGTGTCAAATCCATTAGTTTGTTTGTCAGAAAAATTTAGGTTCAAACCAGGATTATAACTAAACTGAAGCATTGAAGAATCTGTTAACCTTTCTGTATAAGTTAAATTGGCAGAATTATTATTGCTAGTGGTAAGTGTGGTGCTTAATTGTTGAATACTTCTTAAGTTCAAAACAGAGCTTGTATCTCGAGTATAAATATCAGAATACTGATCTGTTTCCGAGTTTTTCTTGCTATAATCATTTACTAGGTTCAAACTAATTGTTCTGCCAACCTTAGAAAATTTGTGGCGAAACAAAATATTATTGGTAATGGTATAACCTGTATTTATTGGCTTTTTATTGGTTAAGGTAGCATTTAACAAGGTATCGTTCATGTAATTTCCTGTTAACTGATCGCTGGTATTATTGTTGGTTTGAAAACTCAATCTTGGCGAGTAAATCAAGGCATTAGAAGAATCGAACATATGCTCCAAGCGCATATTGAAACGGTTATTAAAATTGGTGGTTTCGCTTGTTGTACTGTCTTTGTATAATTGTGCAGTTTCGTTATTAATCAAATAAGTTCTATTGGTGGTGCTTTGGGTTTTGGTATTGCTATTATTAAAGAAATAACTGGCGCTAACTTTGGTTTTTGTTTTCCATACATCAGAGTAATTCAATCCAATGGAATTGGTTCTGCTAATACCTGTTTGTTGTCCTACAAAAAAATCCGCCATGGAACTACTCATGCCATAAGATCTTGAACGGCCGCCACCACCGCCAGAAGGCATTCTACTAGAACCGCCGCCAAACAAATCTTGCATGGAGAAATTTTGCTGGTTAATATTATTCGACATTCCCAAAACGGTTAGTCTTCTATCTCCATTAAATAAATTATAGTTTACGCCTGCTTGGTACCTATCGTTGGTGCCATAGCCAGCAAATATTTTCCCAAATTTACCATTGCTCTTGCCCGTTTTGGTAGTAATATTTACTGTTTTATCTGTATTGCCATCGTTAAATCCAGTGAATTGTGCTTGATCACCCAAGCGGTTAAATACTTGAACTTTGTCTATAATCTCTGCAGGCAGGTTTTTTAAAGCCATTTGTGCATCATCGCCAAAAAACTCTTTGCCATCCAATAATACCTTTTTTACATCCTCGCCTTGAGCTTTAATGGTTCCATTTTCAATTGTGATACCAGGCATTTTCTTCAAAAGGTCTTCTGCTGTAGCATCTGGATTAACTTTAAATGCAGATGCATTGATGCTGGTTGTATCCCCAATTTGTTCTACCCTAATTTCTTTTGCTTCAATTTTTATTTCTTTTAAGGCTTGATCCGATTTCTCTAAAAAAATAGCTCCCATGGTTTTGTCTTCGGATACAATAAGCTTTACAACTTTGGTTTTTAAGCCAATATAACTAATGGTTAAAGAATAAGTATCTGGCAAAACATTGTTGATTTGAAACAAGCCTTTTTCATTAGACGCCGTTCCTCCCACAATTTTTTGTCCGCTTTTAAGGGAAATACTTGCGCCAATAACAACTTGCAGGTTCTCTTTTTCTAGTATTTTGCCAGTAATTTTATAGGTTTGGGCTGAACCAAAAGACACAAATAGCAAGGAGAAACAAAGAAATATAAGGCTGCGAATAGGTATAAATTTCAAAATCGATAAATTAAGGGTTCAAAGTTGCACTTTGTTTCGATGCTAAAAAAATAGAAAGGTTTAAAAAGGAGTGATTTTTTGTTCAAGGGTGTTTGAGGCCATGGTTGATGCCTATGGGTAAATTTATACTTTTCGTTTATTCTTTTAATTAAATCGTGACCGAAGCTATGGGTAATTTTATTCAAATATTTCGCTTACTTCGTGAGAGCAGTTTTTTTGTTAAAATAGTTTTATACCTAAAAAATAACCCTTATGGACACTCTTTCCTACATTATCATTGTTGCTTCGGTATCAATTATTCCTGTAATAATTGTATTAACTAATAAGTACAAAAAGAAAAAAGATTAAGCTTTAAATATATTGGCATAGTATCTTTCCAAAATGCCTTTACATTATTTGTTTCCCTAACCTTTGCCTCCCAAATATTTGCTATGTTTTACAAGAAATCAATTTTTCTTCTTTTGTTAATTTGCTTAAACTGTATTGGGCGTGCACAAAATCAATTCGATTCCTTAAAATCAGTTTGGATCAACCCGAACCTTTCTGATACCACACGATTGAATGCCTTATACCAACTGACTTGGGAAAAGTACCTCTTTACCTATAACGACTCTGGCTTTTATTTTGCCAAATTAGCCTATAATTTTGCCACAGAAAAAGGTCTAAAAAAGCAGATTTCAGATGCTTTAATACTTCAAGGTGTATGCTTTGCCATAAGAGGTAATCATTTTCTAGCTCTTGATTATTACCAACAATCTTTTAAAATTAGAGAAGAAATAAACGACCAAAAAGGAATTGGGAATTGCTATAATGTTATTGGATTGGTTTACCAAAATCAGAACGAACTTGGCAAAGCAATGGATTATTTTCAAAAGGCTATTTCAATTTTCAAAAGCTTAAAATTAAAAAAGGAATTAGCTGCACCTTTTGGAAATATTGCTGCCATTTATAAAGATCAAGGAAAATACAAAGAGGCAAAAGCATATACCCTAGAAGCACTTAAAATTCAGGAGGAGGAAAACGACAAACGAGGCATTTCTATTAGCTTATCTATGTTGGGAACCATAGAAATACAAGAAGGAAACCCAGCCCAAGGAATTGAATATATAAAACGCTCCTTGTTATTGGATGAAGAACTTTCAGACAACTTTTTACTCGCTCGCCATTTTAATAATATTGGTCAGATTTATGAAACAAAAGGCTATTACAAAGAAGCAAAATTATGGTGCGCTAGAGCCTTAGAAAAAGCTTCAACATCAGGCAACTCGGTTCAAGAAAAAAGCGCTTGCAACTGCTTGTTTAAAGCATATAAAAGCACGGGCGACCATAAAAAAGCGTTAGAATTTTATGAACGTATGACCGTAGTTTCTGATAGCTTAAACAAGAGTGAAACCATAAAAAAATTGCAAGCCATCGAATTTTCAAATCAAATGGAAGTGGACAGTTTGGCAAGAGCTACCGAATTATTAGAAATGAAATTAGCCAATGAAACCTTGCTTCAAAGAAAAAATACAACTAGAAATATTCTCTTTGGCATTGGAGTAATTCTACTTATTTTATCTGCCAGCTTTTATTTCAGATACAAACTTGTTAAACAGGCAAAACTCGGAATTGAAAAAGAAAAAGTCCGTTCCGACAATCTGTTGCTCAATATTCTACCTTCAGAAATTGCTGAGGAATTAATGAATACAGGTAAATCTGAGGCTCGCGATTTTACATCAGTTACAGTGCTTTTTACCGATTTTGTTGGTTTTACCCAACTCTCAGAAAAATTAAGTGCAAAAGAATTGGTGGAAGAAATTAGCTTGTGCTTTGAAGCCTTTGATGAAATAGTTGGTAAATATGGTATTGAAAAAATAAAAACCATTGGAGATTCTTATATGGCAGCAGGCGGAATTCCAATTCCTTTTGCTGACTCTGTTAAAAATACAGTGCTAGCTGCATTAGAAATGCAATCGTTTATTGCAAATAGAAGTAAACACAATGCAGAATTAGGAAGGCCTTCCTTTAAAATGCGTGTTGGTATAAATACAGGTCCGCTAGTTGCTGGAATTGTAGGCGTTAAAAAATTTCAATACGATATCTGGGGAGATACCGTAAATACTGCTAGTAGAATTGAATCCTCGGGCGAGGCAGGAATGGTAAATATTGGTGATAACACCTACCAAATTTTAAAAGAAAACAAGCTCTTTACATTTGAAAATCGAGGTAAAATATCGGCAAAAGGTAAGGGAGAAATGGAGATGTATTACGTTCATTTAGCCAATAGTACTTCATAAAAATATAGCTTCGGTTTGAACCAAAAATCCAATAAAAAAAATGAATTATACTTGTTGATTGAATGGTATAATTGATGCCTAATAATTATCTTTTTGAATAAAAATATCTACATATTAAGCGGCCTTGGAGCGGATGAACGTGTGTTTAAACGCCTAAACTTTACAGGATATTCTGTTAGGTTTATTCAGTGGGAAATTCCCAATAAAAATGATAGCATTGAGGATTATGCTAGCAAAATATGTAAGCAAATTAGTACTCCAAAACCCATATTAATTGGACTCTCATTTGGTGGAATTATGGCCATTGAAATTGCCAAACAAATAGAAACAGAAAAAGTGATTTTATTAGCAAGCGTTAAAACAAAAAAAGAAATTCCATTTTATTACCGGTGGGCCGGAAACATGAGACTTCACAAACTTATTCCTGCTAGTTTTTTGGTTCATTCAAACCCAATTACCAATTGGCTTTTTGGCACCGCTTCTGCTGTTGAGAAGAAATTATTTCGTCAAATGTTACTCGATACACATCCACAATTTTTACTTTGGGCAACGGATAGAGTTGCTCGCTGGAAAAATGAAGTGCTTCTAAAAAATACTTTTCATATCCATGGTTCCAAAGACCATATTTTGCCTCTACGTTATTTAAAATGCAATCATATTATCCAAGATGGCGGTCACCTTATGACACTAAACAAATACAAAGAATTAAATCAAATTATTGAGGAACAATTAAAGGCAGAAAGCTAGTATTTAGAGCATTATTAGAAGGTTTCGGTTTGAACCAAAAAAGAAATAAACTTGAAAGTCGATAAATCATGCCTAATTTGTTGGCCAAATATTCAACCAAATCCATTGACAAATACCTTTCAATTTGAAACCCCACGCACCATCTTACGCTCCCTAACTATTGAGGATGCAGAAAACTTTTACCAACTTAATTTAGATCCAGAGGTTTTAAAATTTACAGGTGATATTCCATTCAAATGCGTGGAAGAAGCGCATGAGTTCTTAACAACATATCTTTCAGCAAAAAAAAATGGACTAGGTAGGTTCGCTGTAATCAATAAAATTAGCCATAAATTTATGGGATGGTGTGGTTTGGGCTATTCTGCCAATAAAAATGAATTTGATATCGGTTATCGCTTTTTTAAAGAATATTGGAACCAAGGATACGCAACTGAAACAGCTTTAGCATGCTTGGATTTTGGGTTCAAACAGGAAAATTTAAATGAAATTGTTGGGAGAGCGAGAAGTGAAAATTATGGCTCCATTAAAGTATTGCAGAAAATTGGAATGCACTTATCCGAAAACAGATTTGAACACGAGCATGAATTGGTAATTTATAAAATTGAAAAGAATATTTTTGAAAGAAACCAAGAAATTGGTTTAAACGAAAATGTATTGTATGAATTTGAAAACTCATAGATTAGTACTTAGAGAAATTACTTCTACAGATATTCCTCCTATCCATCAACTCAATTCTATCCCAGAGGTAGACCAATTTAATACCTTGGGCCTGCCTGCCAATTATGAGGTTACAGAAAATATCATTCTTCCTTTGATTGAAGCCCAACAAGAATTTCCACGACTAAAATACATTTGGGCAGTGGAAGATTTTCACCAAAACTTTATGGGTTTGTTTGGTTTAAATTTGGGTAAGTTGACTTACAAATCCGCCGAAATCTGGTACAAATTAAATCCCATTTATTGGAACAAAGGCTTTGCTACAGAAGCAGTAAATAGGGTGTTAAAATTTGGCTTTGAAGAATTGCACCTACATCGCATCCATGCGGGTTGTGCTACAGAAAATGTTGGTTCAATTAAGGTTCTAGAAAAATCTGGATTTAAACGCGAAGGTTGCCATAAAAAAATATTACCCATACGAGGAAATTGGGTAGATAATTATGAATATGCTATTTTAGAGGAAGATTTTGCACCTTTAAACTCCTAAAACTAAAATGAAAAACGTTAAAATTTGGTATTGGATTAGCACTTTATTGTTTGCTGCATTTATGATTTTTTCTGCTATTCCAGACATTGCCATGGAACAAGAAACCAAAAACTTTATTGTCCATTTGGGATATCCAGAATACTTTATTCCTTTTATTGGTGTAGCCAAATTAATGGGTAGCCTCACTATTTTAATTCCAAGTTTTAAAAAGCTAAAAGAATGGGCCTATGCGGGACTCTTTTTTGATTTGATAGGAGCGGCATATTCAAACATAATGGTAGATGGTTTTCATCCATCAATGTTGGTTTTATTGGTGGTTCTTGCGTTTTTCTTTACTTCTTATTTTACCAATGACAAGTTGTATGGAGATAATACCCAGCTTTAAATACTCACTAGAAGGACAAGAATCAGAGCGCTTGTTTTATAGGAGAATTACCGAACAAGATTTTGATACTTGGTTAGAATTTTGCAACTATCCCAACTCTGTGAAATACATTTTTTCGCAAAAACAATTGGAAGTTGAAGATCCTATAGAGCGCTGCAAAATTTGGTTTGATAGGGTCTTTCACCGCTATCAAAATAATCTAGGTGGAATGAATGCTTTAATTGATAAACAAACTGGGCAATTTGTAGGGCAATGTGGTTTGTTAATTCAAACAATTGAAGAAAAGGAGGAATTAGAAATTGGTTATTCGCTAATGCCCGCCTTTTGGGGAAAAGGTTTTGCAACGGAAGCTGCTAGAAAATGTAAGGTGTTTGCTTTTGAAAATGGATTAAGTTCTTCGTTAATTTCTATGATTCATATAGACAATCATGCTTCTGCTAAAGTAGCTATAGCCAATGGAATGCACTTAGATAAACGCATTGTTAGCAATGGTGATCCATTAAACATTTATAGAGTGAATAAGTAATCTTTTAACTTAAAACTTTAACCTTTCATCCGAATTGGTTAAGCAAAATCTTCTCTTCGTTTGGTTCAAACCAAATTTGTTAACTTATTTATAACAAAAATGCCCACTTTTGGAGTAGCACAAAAATCGAATGAAGAAATTTATAGGTCTCCTTTATGTAAGCATACTTTTTTCTAGCAACCTGCTCTTGGCTCAAACTGATGGTAAAAAAGACTCTAACGATGCCCACAACAAAGCTATACTAGAAAGACTGGGGGAGCAAAACCAAGAAATAGAAAACCAAAGACTAAACGACTCACTCAAGAAAGTTGAATTGGAAGAACAAATTTATTTGCTTAAAGCCAGTAATAGTCTTAAAAAAGAAGAACTACAAAAAGAAATAGACGCCCTCAATTATAAAGAAACAAATAGGTTAACAGAAAAAAAAGCAAGAATTGATTCCTTACGTGCCTCTGCTAAATCTTATGCTGTAATGGGGTTTTTTGAGGATACTTTGTTTAAGATTTATGGCAACCTAGGCAGTTTCTCAGCCTTTGATAGAGCTCAGGCAATTCAAGAAAGAATAAAAAAACTGAAAGACGATTTTAGTTTTGACACCAGCTCCATTCAGGTTTTGGAAAATGAAACCACCTTCGATTTATACTACAAAGAAATCATCTTATTGAGCATCTCAGAAACAGACGCTCTTTGGAACAATACCAGCAAATTGCAATTAGCAACAAATTATAAATTGCTAATTGAACAAGCCGTTTTAAATTATAAAAAAGAAACCTCCCTTTTAATTTTAGCAAAGGAAATTGGCCTCGCACTAATCGTTTTGCTTGCCATGATTCTAATTATTGCCGGCTTAAAATGGCTTAGCAAATGGACAGACAATAAAATCTCAATTAACGAAGGGAAAATTTTTAAAGGTATTATAATTAAAAATTATACCTTATTTGATTCTGGTAGGCAGGTAAAAGTATTGCTTACCCTAAACAAACTTGTGAAATGGATTCTAATTCTACTGACCATCTATATTGCTTTACCAATAATTTTTGGCATCTTTCCCTGGACACAACATTTTACCGAAACACTTTTTGGTTACATCTTAAATCCTGCCAAACACATTGCTAAAGCTATTTGGCATTACCTTCCCAACCTATTTACCATTATGGTAATTGTTGTGTTTTTTAGGTATGCTATCAAAGGCATTTATTTTCTTAAAACAGAAATCGAAAATGGTAAACTGCGCATAAAAGGTTTTTACCCAGATTGGGCAAATCCCACTTATCAAATCATAATTGTGGTAATTTACGCCTTTATGGCTGTGGTAATTTTTCCCTATTTACCAGGCAGTAATTCCCCTATTTTCAAAGGTGTTTCGGTGTTTCTAGGTGTCTTGTTTACCTTTGGTTCTTCAGGCGCTCTATCTAATGTAATTGCTGGTTTGGTTTTAACTTATATGCGCCTATTTAAAATTGGCGACCGTGTTAAGATTGGAGAAGTAGTAGGTGATGTAATTGAAAAATCTTTATTGGTAACCAGAATTAGAACCATCAAAAACGAAATTATCTCCATTCCAAACTCTTCGGTAATGAGTAGTCATACCACCAACTATAGCAGTGATGTTAAGAAAAGAGGTTTGATCCTAAATACAACCGTTACCATTGGATACGATGTGCCTTGGAAAGACATTCACCAAGCACTTTTGAACGCTGCAGATAAAACTGAATTTATCTTAAAAGACCCAAAACCATTTGTTTTGCAAACCAGTTTAGAAGATTTTTATGTGGCCTATCAGCTTAATGCTTATACAAAGGAGCCTAACCTACAAGCCGTAATTTATTCCAATCTACATAGTAATATTCAAGATTGTTGCAATGAAATGGGAATAGAAATTCTCTCGCCACACTATCGTGCTGCAAGAGATGGTAACAAAACTACAATCCCAGAAAATTACCTCGACCCTAATTATAAAACACCAAGTTTTCAAGTAAACCTTAATTCAAAAGATCCAAAAAATAATGAGTGAAGTAAAAGACCACAAACTAAATGAATTACAATCCACCGCAATCTGTGGTAATGATATCAGCTCTTCTTGTTTATATGTTTCTGCCTTAACCATTTTATATGCGGGCCAATTTGCCTGGATTTCTTTATTGGTGGTAGTTTTTGTGTTGTTCTTATATAGAAAAATTTACAATGAAGTAGTAGGAGCTATTCCTTTAAATGGTGGTGCGTACAATGTACTTTTAAATACTTCATCCAAGCGTGTTGCCTCATTGGCCGCTACACTTACAGTATTATCCTATATGGCAACTGCGGTTATTTCTTCTGTAGAAGCCATGCATTATTTACATGGAATTGTACCTTATATTAATGTAACCATTGCCACCATTGTGGTTCTGTTACTATTTACTTTTTTAGCAATTCTTGGAATTGGAGAATCTGCTTTTGTAGCGGTCATAATTTTTATTATTCATCTCGTTACCTTAAGTATATTAGTTTTGGCTTCGGTGCTGTTTATTTTCAATACCGACCTTTCTACCTTTCACATTAATTGGAACATGCCATTGGCATCTGGTGGCTTCGCAACTGCCTTATTCCTGGGATTTTCAGCTGCTATGCTAGGTATTTCTGGTTTTGAAAGTTCTGCAAACTTTGTAGAAGAACAACAACCTGGAGTATTTAGAAAAACCCTAAGAAATATGTGGGCCATTGTTAGTTTTTTCAATCCAGTTTTGGCCTTTCTAATTATATGTATCATTCCCTTAACTCAAGTAGGCGAACACAAAGAGTCTCTATTGGCATTTTTGGGTCAGACCACTGGTGGCTCTTGGCTTTCAATACTAATCTCCATAGATGCAGTTCTGGTTTTATGCGGTGCCGTTTTAACCTCTTTTGTAGGCGTTTCTGGCTTGCTGAACCGAATGACTTTGGATAGAATTTTACCCAACTATTTATTGAAACAAAACAAGAATGGATCCTACCACCGCATTATAATTAGCTTTCTGCTTTTATGCCTTTCTGTTTTGTTTGCTACTAATGGTCATTTAGAAGCATTAGCTGGAGTTTATACCTTTTCATTCTTAGCTGTAATGGCATTGTTTGGAGTTGGAAATTTGCTGCTAAAATTTAAACGTAAAAAACTACCACGACCAGAGCGAGCAAGAGGCATTGCAGTAATTATTGCTGTATCTTTTATTGTAGCAGCTTTTGTTGGAAATGTTAGACTAAATATTGATTCATTTTATACCTTTATCAATTATCTGATACCAGCTTTGGCATTTGTAGTTATTATGCTGAACCGATCTTTCTTGATAAAATTACTTATCGATATTTTGGATTATTTGTACAACCCTTTAAGAAAGTTTGTGATAAATAGTAACCGCTATTTGCAGAAATTAAATCAAGTAATAACAGAGCAAGAATTTGTGTTTTTTACCAAAGGAGATGACGTGGCTATTTTGAATAAAGTAATGCAATATGTGCAAGAAAATGAAACCACCACCAAACTTAAAATTGTGAATGTAAAACTACACAATACCTCCAATGAAATGCTCATCAAAGACATTGAAGTATTGGATAGAGCTTACCCAGAAATACATATAGAATTTATTGAAATGGAAGGCGTGTTTGGCCCCACACTTATTGATGAATTATCTAAAAAATGGATGATACCAAAGAACTTTATGTTTATTGCCTCTCCAAGCGATAGGTTTTCTTATCGTGTATCAGATTTGGGTGGAGTAAGATTAATTATGTAAATTGTAGCCAATGAATGAATTTTTAGATTTTGTACTTATTAATATTGGAGGGTTCAAAATCCAAGTAATAGATGGACTAAAATTGGGGGTATTCCTTATTTTAGTAATTGGTTTGCTCTTTATTTTGAAACGAATTATTTATAGATCCACCAAAATAAATGAGGCTAAAAAATATTCTATCTTCAATTTATCTAGATATTTTATTAGTGTTTTAGCCATCTTAATGGCACTTCAAATAATTGGGTTCAATTTATCCTTATTATTGGCAGGTTCTGCAGCCCTATTGGTTGGTTTAGGACTGGGTATACAAAATTTATTTAGCGATTATGTTTCAGGATTAATTATTCTTTTTGACTCTACCTTAAAGGTAGGCGATGTAATTGAAATAAATGGAATTGTTTGTAAGGTTCAAGAAATTCATCTCAGAACCACCTTGGTTTTTACTAGAGAAGATAAATACATTATTTTACCAAATACAGAGCTAACACGAAATTTACTTATTAATTGGACGCACAATTCATTAGCAGCAAGATTTGATGTTAAGGTTGGCGTATCCTATCAATCGGATATAGAATTGGTAAAAAGCTCTCTTTTGGCATCCCTTGAAAATTGCGCCTCCGTTTTGGATCAACCTAAACCTTTTGTTAGATTATTGAACCATGGCGACTCTTCCTTAGAATTTGGGGTTTATTTTTTTACCAATGAGGTCTTTCGTGTTGAGCAAATAAAAAGTGAAATACGCGAAAACATTACTCATAATTTTAGAGCCAACAATATTGAAATTCCTTTCCCACAAAGAGTGATACACACGGTTAATACCTAAAGGTTGTCCCCTATCAATTTACTCGGAAAATATGGATTAGGATCGTAATAAGGATTTAACCTAAGCTAGAATCATCAAACTATTTCTATAGGAGAAAATATGAAAATTGCCATATCTAAAATCTAAATCTATGCTTGGTTCAAACCGAAAAAGAAAATTAACTAAACACCTAGTAATAATTTTTGCTAGTGTATTTATTTTAGCAAATGTGATAGCCTTTTTTCATGCCTATAAATTTACTCATTTTGCCCCACCCAATGCCATAAAAACCTTAGAACCTCAACACCAAAATTTGGCTCAAAAACTCAGCAGTTTGTTTTTTGGTGTTAATTTACCCCGACCCATAAACACCAAATTACCAAGCTCTAAATACGAAGTTGTTACCTTAAACAGCAATAAGAAAATTGAATGTTGGCATATAAAAGCCAATTCTTCTAAAGGCACAATCTTACTTTTTCACGGCTATGGAGGACAAAAATCTGGCATGTTAGACAAGGCAAAAGTTTTTGAGGAACTTGGCTATTCAACTTTTATAGTAGACTTTATGGGCTCAGGAAACTCAGAAGGAAACCAAACAACAATTGGTTACTTTGAAGCAGAACAAGTGAAAACATGTTTTGATTATTTGGAAAAATTAGGTGAGAAAAACTGCTATCTATTTGGAACCTCAATGGGTGCTGTTGCCATTTTAAAAGCTGTTTCGGAATATGATATTCAACCCAAAGGAATTATTCTCGAATGTCCTTTTGGGAGCATGTACAAAACGGTTTGTGCCAGATTTAAAAGCATGAATATTCCAACATTTTCTATGGCAAGTTTATTGGTTTTTTGGGGAGGTATGCAAAATAGTTTTTGGGCATTTAATCATAATCCAAGCACCTATGCAAAACAGGTAAACTGCCCTACAATATTGATGTATGGGCAACAAGATATAAAGGTAAGTAGGGAAGAAATTGATGCTATTTATGCAAATCTAAAAGGCAAAAAACAACTGCTTCTTTTCCCAAATGCTGGTCATGAGAATTACTTAAATGCCTACAAAAAAGAGTGGATTAATGGCTTAAATAATTTCCTATCCTCCACACCATAATACCGAATTTAGCATTTTTTATTTACTTTCGGTTTGAACCAACTATTGTTGAAAAAAGAATTGAAATGTTACCAAAATTAAGACAGGTGATTAGCAATATTGACTATACTTTAAGCTGTGTCTTTGAGGATGGGTCTCACAAAGTTTTCGATGTTAAGCCTTATCTCGACAAGGGCGATTTTGTTGAATTGAAAGATATTCAACTCTTTAAAACTGCCCACGTTTTTATGGGAACTGTTCAATGGTCAAATGAATTGGATATCGCCCCAGAAACCTTGTTCTTGGAATCAAAAGAATTGGTCGTTTAATTAAAGGCTTCCCCGCTGGGCTTAGACTATGTCTACGTCCGACTATTTTTGGAGTTTAATCTCCAGGATAAAGATTACAAGCCAGATTTTAATTTAAATAAGCCATTCCACAACCATCCAAAATCAAATTTCGGTTTGAACCAAAAGAGACCTGATGTACATGTTATAACTATTTGCCAAAGGTTAAAATCTTCCTTCTTTTATGATATTATTGCCTATTTTGCTTTATCAATACGATGAGGTAATAATTCAATTGTTTTTTTAATGCATAATCAAGACAACAAGTTCTACTTTTTTTAAAACTTGAAATAAGAAATAAGGGAGGATTTATTAATTCTAAATTTCTCAATCTTAAAATATAACACCAGCAATTTCTTCTGTACTAATAATATTTGAATACCCTTGTTTTATTAATCCATTGGAAAGCTTTTTGTCGCCAGTCCATAATTTTGCTTTTAAACTTTGCGCTAAGGCTAAAAATGGAGCGTCATCTATATCAACAGTCCTTAGCATATCCTCTGCTTTTGCTAATATCTTAGGGTTAATAAGATTGTGGTTTTGGAAATGAATGTTTTTTGTCACCAAAAACTCAATTTCAGAAAATTGAGATTCGGAATAATTTGTAAGTCTCAAAATTTTCTGCTTGTGTTTCGCTATTTCAAATTTCAAGAAATCACATGAATAAAATTGCAACTCCTTTTCACTGTATAACAAAACACGAGCAATTCTACTATCAATATTTAGCAATGCACTAAAAACAATATTTGTATCAACTACAACTTTCAATTCACTATTTTGATATTGCCGAAAGATGTCTTTTCTTCTTAACTGAAGATATTAGTTTATCGAGATCGGCCTTTTTCGCTTTAGATTTATCAGCAATTTCTCTGTAACGAAGATAGTCAACTAATTGTTCAAGCCTTTTTGCAGAAATGCCTGAATTAATACGAATAATAATTTCGTTTTCATTTCGCTCAATTACCATAAAACGAATATATAAATTTTTTAGGTTATTTTGCTAATCCCTCTTGTTTTGTAGATTAAATAGGTATTCAAACTGGAAATAAAAAAATTGTGAATTGGCCTTGAAATAGCATAAATAAAATTGGTGCTAATAAACCCCGTTGGGCGTAGACTGTGTCTACGTCCGACTATTTTTGGAGCTTAAGCTCCACTATGAAGATTACAAAGCAGCCTCTAATTTAAATTAACCTTTCCACAATCACCAAACCAAATATCAGTTTGAACCAAGAAAGACCTGAAGTACCTGTTATAAATATTTGCCAATGTTCAAAATCTTCCTTCTTTAATGTTCAATTTTATTACCTATTTTGCTTTATCAATACGATGAGGTAATAATTCAATTGTTTTATTAATGCAAAACCTTCGAAGTAGCATACATAACAAGCCTTACAGCCATTTTGGTGCTTTCTTAAATAAATGCACTAAGGGCAAAAAATCGCACCTTAAATCCGATGCAGGTGCATACCTCTTCTCCATCAATTGCAAGGAGAAAATTAACGAGATTAACGGCGCTGGAAATGATTTGGATTTTGGTGCGAGGGTTTATGATGCGAGGTTGGGGAGATTTTTATCTTTAGATCCAAGAACAAATGATTTTTCATTTTGGGCACCTTATATTTATGCTGCAAATAATCCCGTAAGGTTAATTGATATTGAAGGTGAGTGTCCAGGTGATCTAATAGCACAGAATTATAATCGAACAGGATACGTTATGATTATATTACTTGATAATAGTTCTGCTGATTTTAATTTAGAAAGACAGAAAGAAATAGCACTAGGTTGGGATTTTTAATAGTATCTAGTTTAGGTTAGGCTACTTCATGGTTACAAAAAACCTATGGAACAGACGGACTAAAGATCAATAATTTATTTGTTCGATACATGGTGCAACATATAGTGAGGGAGGTTCAATAGATATGTCTAGAAGCTCAAACCAGAAATGCAGATTGATTTAGTGAAACTGGAAAAAATCCTAATTAACCCAATGTTAATCCAAAGCCTTAAAATATTTAAATACGTGCCATTATGAAGTTAGTTAAGAACATTTTTATCCTTTCGGTAATTTTAGGTCTAAATTCCTGTAAGGACGTGGAGCAAAAAAGAGTCAAAGCCAACGAAGACCATGGTCAAACATTCAAGGCATCAGATGAAAGAAATGATTCCAGTCAAAGATTTTGGTTTACTGAGATTTTGTCTAAAGCTCAGTCTGTTATCAAGACTCCAGTTAGTTCCAATAAGCATGAAAAAGTTTCTTCGTTTAGTTTTATCAGTATGGAATCAGATGGGAGTGAAGATAACGATGATGTAGACTTTGATTTATACTATAAGGATAAAAAAATCTGTAGAGTTGTTTATAATCAAAATGGTAAATCGGTTTATGAATTCAGAGTTGCACAGCTTTTTGATAATGAATATATTATGAGTGTAACCTCAAAGTATAGCCGAGGACTTTCAGCAATTATTTTTACTTTCAAAGGGAATTTGTATTTTATTAATCGACATGAATATGATTCCTATCCGCTATTTTCTGATGCTAGAGGTATTGGTAGTATTATGTTCCTTGATAGCAATTTAGTAATGACCAGAAATGTAAAATTTTACGATGGTCGATTAATGTATATGGGATTCCCTATGTCTGGCGGACTAGGGGAAGTGATAGCTCTCCCCAAAACAGAAATTAAGTTGCACAATAGTTTGTCTTTCGAAGGTCTTTTGGCAGACCTAAATAGCATGGAAAGTTTTGAACATGTTGGGGCAATGAAATATCAACTTGCACCTGCTCAAAAGGGAATACCAATTTGGAATTGGGGTGGGTTGCATAGGTTTATTTTTAAGTAATGTAGGTTGTGTTCGGTGTTGTACCCGTTGGGCATAGACTGTGTCTACGTCCGACTATGAAAGGACCTTAAGCACTCGGAAAAAGATTACAGCCAGGTTTTAATTTAAATAAACCATTCCACAACCATCCAAACCAAATTTCGGTTTGAACCAAAAAAGACATGATGTACATGTTCTAAATATTTGCCAAAGGTTAAAATCTTCCTTCATTAATGATATTATTACCTATTTTGCTTTATCAATACGAGGAGGTAATAATCCAATTGTTTTATTATTGCAAAACCTTTGCGATGGCATACATAACAGGTACTACAGCCATTTTGGTGCATTTTCAAATAAATGCACTAAAATCTATAAACATAAAAACACCTCTAAAATGGCAAGATTACCTTTTGGAAACAAACTATTTTGCGCATGGTCTCGCAGCTATTTCTGTTTTGATATTTTTAAAGTATTCTGAAATTTCAGATTTGGACATTTTAGAGTGTTTTTCGCTCAATTAGTCTCGTTGTTAACAAATGAAATTTACTGCATCAAATTGTTTTTCAGTTGGCTTCATGTTTTTCAAATTTTTCTTGGCGAAAGAATTTCTAATTGTCTATAACCGTTTTTAATATAAATTGAATTGTAACAAACTGGCCTAAAAAATATTGGAGAAAAGATGGATTTTACATTTGGCGAGATTTGATTAACTACTATATAATTTGCATATTTATTAAAGTCCTAAAAAAATTAAAGCCTATTTTTAAAATTCATTTAAATCTATTAAATTTGGGTATAAACCTTATAGATATGAGCAGGATTGTAATTGAAGTTGATTATCAGGTAGCAAATGCCTTTTTAAATGAATCGTCAGACAAAAAAGAACGAATCATCAGTGCAATTAACACCTACCTTAAAAAAGTTTTCCTAATAAAAGATACTGCTGAATATAAGATATTACTTGACCAAATGAGTGATGAAGCCCAAAGGAATGGAATAACTGAAGGCAAGCTTAAAGATTTGTTGGAAACGGATGATTAAGCTTTTTGTAATTGACACCAATACTTTAATAAGTGCACATCTTATTAAAGTATCTAATCCAAGAAGAGCATATGAATATGTTTTGGATTGGGGTACTTTGGTTCAATCGAAGGAAACGTTAAGTGAATTTGCGGAGAAATTTACGCACCCAAAATTTGACCGATACATTTCCCTACAAAATAGGATAAAAGCAATAAATGAATTAGAAATTCGCTGCATGGTTATCCCAATTCATGAAGAGATAATAGCATGTCGCGACCCTAAAGACGACAAGTTTCTTTCACTTGCATGGAACTCAAGGGCTGATTGCTTAATAAGTGGGGACAAAGATTTATTGGTTATGCACCCATTTAGAAATTTGCCAATAGTTAACCCAGCTCAATTCTTAAAAAATTACAAAATATAAGTTTGACAAAATATATTCCCTATACTTCTCGACAATTTAGTGCATTTACCATTGACAAGGAGTTAAATGCTCAGCCTTTATTCGGCGCTCCAATTCAGGTTAGAAGTTTTTAATCTGATGCATACCTCTTCTATTTCAATAGTCAAGAAAAAGAAGAATTATGGAGATAGTAAAAAGTATGTTTAAGGTTTAGGGTATTTATCCGAGTTTGGTAAATTTTTGAATTTGGATCCATTATCTAAGTCATATCTTTGGTTTACTCCATTTTGAAAAATACAAGTTGAAAACAAATTTGCCGATGACACCCTTATTACAAAAATTAAACTTCAAAAATCAAAAGGAGATGCTACTATTAAATCCTCCTAATGAGTTTGAATTAGAACAAAAAGAAATTTCTGCTTTTGTTATCCTAAAAAATAAATTGGTTCAAACCGAACCCATAGAATTTGTGTTGAGTTTTGTAAAAACAAAAGAGGAAATTGAAAATTTAGGCCAATCTATTATTCCACTTTTAAAGGAAGATGCTTTGCTTTGGTTTGCCTTTCCAAAAGGAAGTTCAAAAAAATACAAGGTTGAAATAAATAGAGATAAAGGCTGGGAATACTTAAAAGAACAAGGCTTTGAAACAGTAAGAGCAGTTTCTATTGATGAAGATTGGAGTGCTTTGCGTTTTAGACATATTTCATTTATAAAAGTTATGACGCGTAAATTCTAAGCTAAGAATTTAGAAAACATTTTTTGGCATTATAATTGGCAGTAAAAAATTTGTTAAATTAAAATTGCTTTTCAGTTTGAACCAAAACAAATGCCTATGAGAACTACAAATTACCTAGTTGCACTTTCACTATTTTTTCTATTGCCTCAATTCACAAAAGCTCAAGGTGCATATTTTGGTGCAAACATTGGCTATATGGATTTGGATGGGTTTTACCAAAGGCCTATCGTTGGATTAGAATTTCAATACGAATATAAAAATGGTTTTGGAATTGAATACAGCTTACATGCTGGTTCTAGGTATTTTCAAATGCCATCTTCTCCCGTTCTAGGCTTTATTACAGGCGCCGCAATTTCAAGTTCTACATCAGATGAGGAAAAAAGCAGGCCAGGTGGGGCTTTGTTAGTAGGGATTTTAATTGCAATAATTCCAGAAGGATTTTACTACAATATCAAACTAAACGACCATTTTGGAATCTGCCCTCATATCAATCCCATGCAGCTAAACTTTATTAGAAACAATTACCAAGACGATTCAGAAATCCTATTTGGTGGTACCGCGGGTATTCGTCTTTTTATTTCTTCACCCAATAAAAAATCCAGGTTTGCTCCATTTATTGATTACAAATATCAATATGAAGAAAATGCCAGAAACGGCTTGGTTTACGGGCTAACTTGGTTTTCAAATTTTGGGAAATAATTCATCTCTTTTTTATTAAACATCTAAATTTTTGCCTCTCTTTCAATCCTTTATAATCAATTTGGTCTTTTTTACTTAATTTTGGTTTGAACCAATTCTAGTTGAAAACAGATTTGTGATAACACTATTAGTTCAAAAACTAAACCTGAAAAATTAGAAAAGGTTTTAATTAGAATGCCAAAAAACCTTTTCTTCTTGAACCAATATTTAAAACAATGAAAACCATAAAATGCCTATTTGGACTTTTGGTGTTTTTCTTTTTGTCACAAAATACAAAAGCACAAGGAGCTTATTTTGGAGCAAATTTTGGCTTAATAGAATTAGAACAATTTAAAAGCAGACCAATAGTAGGACTTGGGTTTCAATACGAATTTAAAAATGGCTTTGGAATTGAATATAATATACAGGCAGGCTCCAATTATTTTCAAATACCCTCCTCCCCTTCACTAGGTTTTTCTACCTATGAATCATTTTCAAGCGCTAAAGCTTCCGACGAAAGTAGCATTCCAGGAGGTGCATTCATTCTCGGTATTTTAATTGGCGTTTTGCCAGAAGGCATTTTTTATTCTATAAGAGTAAACGAAACCTTTGACATCTCACCTCATATTAATCCATTGCAACAAAATTTTATTAAAAACGATTACCAAGATCGTACAGAAAGTATATATGGAGGAAGCGCGGGAGTACGACTTTATATTTATTCTCAAAATAATAAATCAAGGTTAGCTCCTTTTGTAGATTATAAATTTCAATACCAAGGCAATGCTGGAAATGGATTGGTTTATGGCATTAGTTGGTTTTCAACAATTAGGAAATAATTCATTTTCTATTTGCTGTTAACAGTATCGCATTCCTTTAATTCTATAAGTGGATTCTATTTGTAAAAAATTGGCTTATGAAACAAATGTTCCATAATTACAGCCTAGCTAGCACCGAAATTTGCCCCCACTTAAAACTAGAAACATGGAAAATTTAGGAAAACAAATGCAAGCGGGTGAAATTACAATTGTAGACGTGCGCACCCCAGGAGAATTTATGGGCGGACACGTAGCTGGAAGTATCAATATTCCTTTGAATGAAGTACCACATAGAGTGGAAGAATTTAAGGCTATGAAAAAAGTTATCCTTTGTTGTGCTTCTGGAGGCAGAAGTATGCAAGCAACGGGCTATCTTCGTCAGATTGGAATTAACTGCGAAAACGGTGGTTCTTGGATAGATGTTAATAGAGCAACTGCATAATGGCTGTATATCAATTTTTATTAAAGCAATCTAGCAACTGGAGTTTGATTCGTATCCTCCGTTTATTAATGGCAAGCGTAATTTTAATTCAGGCTGCGCAAACAATGGATATCATTTTGGGTTTATTAGGTGGATTCATTTTGTACCAAGTTATTATGAATGTGGGTTGCTGCGGAGTTTCGGGTTGTGCGGTTCCAATGAAAAAAGAAGGTGAAAATCTAACTCAAGACATTGAATTTGTAGAAGTGAAACCAAAACAAGATTAGTTTAAATTAGTGTCCTTATTCCAAAAATCCTTTTGGTTCAAAACGAAAAAAAAATGAAAAACATGCATAAAATAGCTTTTGTATTAGCCATGGTTTGGTCGGTATCTTTTGCCGCTTGCCAACAAAAACCAGGCACTGGCGGAAAGGTTTCTGCCGACGAATTTGAGAAATTATTAAAGGATCAAACCAACCCACAATTATTAGATGTTAGAACTGCTGATGAATTTGCAGGTGGCCATTTAAAAGGTGCAGCAAACGTACCCGTTAACGACCCAAGCTTTGAGCAAGTGGCATCTAAATTAGATAAGAAAAAACCAGTTTTTGTTTATTGCTTATCTGGCGGCAGAAGCTCAAGTGCTGCTAGCTATTTGCGTAACAATGGTTTTACAACTGTTTACGAAATGCCAGGCGTTATGGCTTGGAGAAATGCCGGCAAAGAATTAGTTACTGGAAACGATGCACCTGCCATTAAACAAGGTGGATATACCGAAGCAGAATTCTTAGAAAAGGTAAAGAGCGATAAATATGTATTGGTAGACTTTAACGCAGTATGGTGTCGCCCTTGCAAAGAGCTAACCCCGATAATGGAAAAGGTAAGTGCTGAACGCCAAGACAAAATGATTTTAATAAAATTGGATGCAGATATTCATGCCAATTTATTGCAAGCAAAAGGCATAGGAAGCATTCCTTATTTGGAATTATACAAAGACGGTAAACTAATTTGGAAGCATACTGGCTTAATAGACGAAGCTACTTTCTTAAAAGAAACTGGCTTGTAGTTGCCAAATTTTTTTAGAGATATTGAAAACACCTTGAAGAAAACTTCAAGGTGTTTTTTTATGCCAATTTTTGGAAATGAAAGCACAGGAAAGAAACATTAGCCCCTGTTTAATTTCCTCTTCCGCTCCCTCAATACATAGGTATATAAACTCTCCACCTTTGCCCTAGCCCACGGAGTTTTGCGCAAAAAATTTAAACTCGATTTAATGGTTTGGTTGCTTTTAAAGCAATTGATATTTACCTCTTCACCTAAAAAATCCCAACCTTCATTGTTCACCATATCGGTGAGAATAAACTCCAAAGTGAGGCCGTGTAAAGGATTGTTTTTTTGTGCTTCCATTTGAGTTTGGTTCAAACCGAATTTTATTAATTTAATTAACTAACCGCTGCCTCATTGGCTACTGCATTGTACTCTGAAATAGTATGGAATTCTACCTCTGGGAAATCGTTTTTAGATAGGGTAACATTCCACTCGCTTTCTGCTAAGAAAACAGGGTTGCCTTCTTTATCGTGAACAATGGCGTATGATTTACGGTGCATAAAGGTATCTAAAATCTGCTTGTCTTTGCTGGTAATCCAAAATGCTTTGAAAAACTTTAATGGAATAAACGCACACTTGGCGCCATACTCGTGTTCTAAACGAAACTGAATTACTTCAAATTGAAGGTCACCCACCGTTCCAATTATTTTTCTGTTTCCTGGTTCTTGTTTAAACAATTGCGCAACACCCTCTTCACTTAATTGGTTTATACCTTTTTCCAATTGTTTTGTTTTCATTGGATCGCGGTTTTCCAACTCTTTAAATATCTCTGGTGAGAAGCTTGGAATACCTTTAAAATGAAGGTTCTCGCCTTCTGTTAAGGTATCACCAATTTTAAAGTTTCCGCTATCGTACAAGCCAATAACATCGCCAGGATATGCCTCGCTGGTTAGAATTTTTTCGTTGGCCATAAAAGTAGCAGGATTGGCAAATTTCAATTTCTTTCCTGTACGCGTATGGTAGTAAAAAGTATTGCGTTCAAACTTACCAGAACACACGCGCATAAAGGCAATTCTATCGCGGTGATTGGGATCTAAGTTGGCATGAATTTTAAAAACAAATCCGCTTAACTTAGTTTCATCTGGCGCCACCATACGTTCTGCGGCTTCCCTGCTTCGTGGACTTGGCGCAATCTCCAAAAAGGTTTCAAGCAATTCTTGTATGCCAAAATTATTAATGGCTGAACCAAAAAACACAGGTGCTAACAAACCACTTCTATACAATTCTACATCAAAGGGCTCAAAAACTCCTTCGATTAATTCCACGTCTTCGCGCAATTTGGAAGTATCCTTCTGACTCAAATAAGTAAGAATTTCTTCTCCATGAAGGTTAGGAATATTTATTACCTCATCTGCCAATTGCGATTTATTGGATTCGAACAAATTGAGGTTGCCTCGGTATAAATTATATACACCTTTGAATAATGAACCTTGGTTGATAGGCCAAGAAAGCGGACGAGTTTGAATGTGTAAAGTAGAATCAATTTCTTCTAACAAATCGAAAGGATCTTTACCTTCTCTATCCAATTTATTGATAAAAATAATAACTGGTGTATTGCGCATCCTGCACACTTCCACCAATCTTTTTGTTTGCTCTTCTACCCCTTTTACCGAATCCACCACCACAATTACACTATCCACCGCGGTTAAAGTACGGTAAGTATCTTCAGCAAAATCTTTATGCCCAGGAGTATCTAAAATATTTATGCGTTTGTCTTTGTATTCAAAGGCCATTACCGAAGTGGCAACTGAAATTCCACGTTGCTTTTCTATTTCCATAAAATCGGAAGTAGAGGTTTTCTTGATTTTATTGCTCTTCACCGCACCCGCCACTTGGATGGCACCACCAAATAGCAAGAACTTTTCTGTTAAGGTAGTTTTACCTGCATCGGGATGGGAAATTATGGCGAATGTTTTCCTTTTATCTATTTCTTGTTTGATACTCATGTATTTATAAAAAAGCCCCGAAAAACTCCGGGGCCGCAAAAGTAAGTTTTCTACCCTTACATAACAAGGGCTTCGACGCGATGCGAGATTATACCTTCAATTGGTATTTTATCCTCATCGCAGCGCAGCCATCGTTGTTCTGGTCAGGCTTTGTTGATGAGGGACTATTTCTTCATCCAACCTTCGGCGTATGCTTTCATTTTCTCAAAATTCTCCCTTAGCTGGCGGTTCATATCGTCTATGTTTTCCATGGCAGCGTCTTGAATGGTTTTAAACTGTTGGTTCATTTCATTCATTTTCTCACCAATCTCTTTTTGTTTTTCTTCCATGGTGTCTTTGGCATCCATTTTAGCTAGGGAGAATTGCAATTTTACAATTTCCAAACCTGTCTTAAATGCTTCAGCATTATGGTCAAAAAAGGTCAACGACTTATTATATGCCTCGTCTAAATTGCTTTTGTTAGCAACATATAACTCGTGCATGGCCAATTCAATTTTCTTACGTTGTTCTTCAAAAGCATCCATTCCATCTGCTTTACCAAGTGTTAATTGAAGACGTAATTCTTCAATTTTGGCTTTCATTTCAGTTGCCTTTTCTTCGGCCATTCCGGTGCCTTTATCGATGTTTTCTTTGAAGGTTAACAACATGCTGCGGTATTGTTCTTTTTGCTTTTCAAAGGCATCAACTGCATCCATTTTCCCTAAAGAAAATTGCATTTGCATTTCTTCTAATCTCTTTTGCCAATCAGAAACAAATTGTTTGGTCTGATCACTAAATTGTTTTGCGTCCATAATTATTATTATTAAAATTTGCCGTTTTTATAAATTGAAAAAAGCATCATGCTACCAAAGATACCCGAAACAATAATCCCAATCAAACCTATAATTGGAATGCCCTTCCAAAGCGGAGGAATTTGACTCAAAACTACCATTGAGGAGCCCAAAATCATAGCGGCTAAAATTATTGCTGCCGACAAGCGATTGGAAATAACATCGAGTGTATGCAACAATTGGTTCAAACCGATAAATTCTAATTTCACTTTACCCTCTTTAATTCGGTTGAGAATCCCTTTAAAATCTGCTGGTAGAACTCTCACAAAATCCCAAATATCTACCATTTCTTGCAAAGCAGATTTAAGTAAATTTTTAGGCTCTAATCCTTCCTCAAACAAACGAAACGAATGTTTCCTGATTCTTTCCAAGGTATTAAATTTTGGGTCGAGCTGCCGGCTGATGCCATCTAAAATTACAAGTGCTCTTAGCAACAAAAAGAAATCGTTGCTAAAGCTAAGTTTGTGTTTAAAGATAATTTTTTGAAGCCTGTCAACAATCTCGCCCATATTGCGTTCATCAATGGTTTCGGGAGGAAACTCTTCGATAAGGATACTTATATCGTATTCTAATTCCGATTTGTTAATTGATTTTTTACGGTTACTTAACTGCTCTATTGCATCGGTGAGGTTACGCAAATCTCCTTTGGCAATGGCAATAATAAAATTTTTGAAAGCCTCTTTGTCCTTACGATTCATGGTACCAACCATGCCAAAATCTAAAAGGCAAATTCTTCCATCTCTAAGTACAAAAACATTTCCTGGATGTGGGTCGGCATGGAAAAAGCCAAAGCGAAATATCTGTTGGAAATAAATATACAAACCTTGTTCAGCCAATTGACTCAAATCGATATTTTGTGCCCTTAGTTTTTCCAATTGGTTCAGTTTGATCCCATCTATATACTCCAAACAAATAACTCGGCGTGTGCTGTATTTGCTATAAACTTTTGGTGCATAAACCTTTTCGTCGTTGGCAAACAAATGCCTAAAATGATTGATATTATAGGCTTCCAATAAAAAATTCAGCTCTCTGTTCATCGACTTATCCAATGACTTTACCAATTCTATTGGTTCAAACCGAGCTATTTGAGGAAAATTATGTTCTGCAATTTCTGCCAAATCGCCTAAAATTTTGAGGTCTTCCTCAATCATTTCTTCGATATCTGGGCGCTGTACTTTTAATACTACAATCTCGCCAGTATGCAATTTGGCCAAATGGACTTGCGCAATACTTGCAGAAGCAATGGGAGTCTCTTCAAAAGAATGAAACAACTCATCTAAGCTACCATTGAGGTCGGTTTCTATAATTGTTTTAACCGAGGAAAAAGGAAAACAGGGAACAGAATCTTGAAGTTTTTTGAGTTCGTCTATTAACTCTACAGGCAATAAATCTGGGCGGTTACTAAGTATTTGGCCAAACTTAATATAAGTAGGACCCAACTCTTCTAAAGCCATTCGAATGCGTTGGTACCTGCTATAAGAAACTTTGGAAAGTTCCCCTTTAATTTTGCGGTGAAGTTTTATTTTGGGCAGGAATTTTTTCAAACTCGAATGCGCCATCATATCATCTAGCCCGTGTTTCATCAACACTTGCAAAACATACTTGTACCGTTTAAGATGTTTGAATGTCATGATAGTTTTTCTTGTAGGATAGCCTCCAATTTCTCTACCCGTAATTTAAGTTCATTAAACTCCTTTTTGCTTGGCGTATCTACTTCGTTTAAAATTTCGTGTAAATAGCGGTAAACATCTTCTTGCAGATGCGCACCTTCACTCTTTACACCATCCATAATTTCACTCACAATTCTGCGGCCTTCTTCCTCACTTAATTGCCCTTCCATCTCCAATTTATCTAAAAGTAATTTGGCCTTGCGAGAAGTGGAAGCTAAGCCAACGCCCATAAATAATAGACTCTTTAATCGATCTTCCATGGCTTTTAATTTAATCAATCAAAGGTCTGGATTTCAAACGGTTTAAAACATGACTTAACTCACAAAGGAATAGAAATAGGATTAGCAATTGCTAAGAAAATTGCACTCAAAAGTCACCTAAAATTTAGTTAGAATGCAATGGTTTAAACAAAATTATCAAACAGGTTTTTATCAATTAATCAAACCCATTATTTTACTCAACGATTAATATAATTAAGGTCGGCATCCAATTTATAAAACACCAATTTCTCATCGAGGTCTTGAATTCTCATACTCATTACCAAAACAAAGGTTCCATCGTGTAATTTACCAAGAACACTATAATGAAATTGTCCATCACCAAAATCTCTTGATTTAACAGGTACCAAATTGGAATTGTATTTAGTTATTGTTGTTGTTTGTCCCCATTGATTTCCAACCATGTTTAATCCTAAGAATCCAGCATTACTGTTGCTAACTAAATTATAATCTTTATAGCTATTGCTTCCCAATAAATTGCCCTCTTTATCATAATACAACATGCCAGAATAATTCTTATATAAAACCACCATTTCGTTTTGAACCAAAATTAGTTTATCGTAAAAGTTTTGAAGTTCCCTTTTCCAAATTAAGTTCCCATTTTCATCATGCTTGCGCAATACTCCCTTTGAATTACTATGGTCTTTAGTCAACACATAAAATTTATTGCCGTCTGAACCCATATCAACCAAGTTAGTTCCATTTACAGCGTTTACAGAATATACTGAATCGTTTTTCCAAACTGGCTTAGAGTGCAAGCCTTGGTTAAACGCAGCTAGAACAATAGAAACATCTTTGCCATTTACCTGACTAGTAATAGCAGTAACAAGGGTACCATTTTGTAATTGAACTATCTTTGGAGCATTGTATTTATAAGGTTGAATTTGAAATGAATCCAATAAATTACCACTTTGGTCTTTCTTTTTATAATTGTAATCGGTTTCAAGCAAAGTGTAATTATATTTTGTTCTCTCGTAATTGGTTTGCAAGAAAACATTGAAAATACTGCCATTAGATTCAACTCCATTTCCAAAAAACAAATCTTCAGAAAAATAGGTAGAATCTATAAAATTAAAATTTGCATCGTAATGCAAGAAAACCTCCTTGTCTAGGTAAGTCCAAGAAGTAGATTTAACAGAAATAAGAAAGGTATTATCAGGAAGTGGTAAAAAATAGGAAGTATTTAATTCCATATATCCTGTTTTAACTGGGGAAAGATTAAACACATCTGGAACCTTTGGATCAGAATACGTTTTACGACAAGAAAATTGAAATAAACCTAGAAAGACTAGAGCAGAAGGCAATGCAATATGTTTCAAAAAACGAATCATAATTTTAGCCAATTATTTAGTATAATCATTGAGGTCTGCATCTAATTTATAAAACACAAATTGTTCTCCAAATCCGGGCCCATTAATACTCGTAACCAAAACGTAAGAGCCATCAATCAATCTACCAAGAACATTATAGGGATTAACATTATCTCCATAAAATCTTAGTTTATAATCAGTAAAATCTGAATTGTATTTTAAAACTGCATTTTTATAGATAAGTGGATTATCCTGAGATTTCCATATATTTAAACCTAAAAAACCCTGACTTCCATCACTGAGTAAATTATAATCTGTTATTCCAGTATTCTTTATCAAGGCACCCTGTTTATCATAAATCTGCATGCCATATCCTTGCCCAAAAAGTATTATTTTATCTTCTTGAACCAAAATTTGATGGCCGTAATTAATGGGTACTTCTGAAATCCAAATTAAATTGCCGTTTTCATCGTGTTTTCTTAAAACTGCATTATCAGATTGGTTTGAACTATTACCACAAAGTACATAAAAGAAATTCCCATCTGAAGCCATGTCAACTAGTTTTTTCCCTTGTATATTTCCTAAAGTATAAACAGAATCATTCTTCCATAGTGGGGCACCATGAATATCCTTTCCAAATGCCACCAAATAAACAGAATTTAATACTAAGGAATTTTGTCCTGATGAACTATAAGTTGAAGTGGCTGTTACCAAATTGCCATTTGCCAATTGTATGATTTGAGGCCTGGCATTAACTGATAATCCCGAATTATTTAAGGTATTTTGTATATTAGAACTTTGGTCTTTAATTTTATAATTAAAATCTGTTTCAATAATAAAATACTCGGGGGGACTATCATATAAAATACGGGAATAAACATTAAAGATACTGTTGTTTATTTGAACCCCCTTCCCAAAATATTTATTTTTTACCTGCCAGTTATGTAAAAAAATAGTAGAGTCAATAAAATTAAAATTTTCATCGTAATGAAGGTAAACAACTTTTTTTTCAAATGAACCTAAAGTAGGTATAACCGATATAATAAAGGAGTTGTCGGCTAATGGAAAAAAACCTGTAACATCCAATTCCAACTTCCCTTTTATAACTGGTGAAGGATTAACAACACAAGAAACATCTGGGTCTGTATAGGTTTTCCGACAAGACCCAAACCAAACCATCAAAAGAAAAACTCCTGCAAATACTAGTAGATTCTTCATAGGCTTATTCAAATTTACCAACTGCTTTGTGAAGAATATGCGTATAACCAAAGCTAAAGCTCCAATTATTCATGCGCAAATTATCATCCAGATAAAAATAGTTATACATTAAATCGGGAGCATTGTATCTAGTATCTGGTTTATTAAAATCAGTAAAAGATTTTGAATAGGATATTTGAAAATTAAGATGACCTCTACCTAATTTATACAAACCTGTTAATCCCAAAACACCGCCAGTTTGCCACTTGTTTCTGCGCTCGTAGGAAAGCTCCCTATTCAAATTGGTATGCTCATTGGTGGGCAAATAGGTAGACTTAAAACTATTTTCTGAGGTAACTAAATATTGTTTGTAAAACCCCAATCGTGGTCCAAACCGAAAACGCTTATTGGCTTGAAATAAATACTGGGCAGAAACAGGAACTTGTATGCTCAACATGTTCTCCTGATATCTTAGTCTCCAATTTGGAATATCGTAATCTATGGCATAACTGCTTCCATAAACCAATGCACCAACGTCTACAGAAAGACTAGGTGTTATAAACATCCCCAATTGCTCCCCAATTTGAAATCCTATTTGAGGTATATAGGTTTTGGTTGATAAGTTAACGCCATACAATTTTATAACTTTGGCTTGGCTGAAATTTGAACCCAATACAAAATTGGTATAAAAAGTAAATGGCTTTACATCTACGTGGCTTTTTACTAAATTAATAAAGGCCTTTGGGTTGTTTAATTTATCAGGAACATAACCTGGGTTAATATTCAATAATTCTTTAGCTGCCCATTGCGCACTATCTGTTCTACCCATAAATGAATAGGCAATAGACTGCACTCTGTAGGCATGCCAACGAATAGACTTGCTTTGGTTAGAATCTAAACAAGGTTGAACCAAATTTATTGCATTTGCGTACTCTCTAGCCTCTAACATTTTATTGGCTAAATCAATCTTCTCTGCACAATTCTGCGACCACAATAAACGCGGACTCGTGAAAATAAAAAGTAGTACAATTCGAAGGGCAGATTTCATACATTTAACTATTTGAGTTATAAAACACTTACTCAAATGTAAACTTTAAATGTATAAAATACTCTTAAAGCTTTATATATAAATTATTGCGTTTGGTTCAAACCTAATTTTACTTATTTACTATAAAACAACTATACCTAAATGTATCAAAAGATAGATTGCTGCGCCAACTAACAAAGAAATAATGACCAATATTTTCCAAAGTGGAACACCTTTTTTGGTGAAAGGATCATTTAGGTTTACTTTAGAATTAGGAGGCAAGCTAGCCATTTGGGTTAAGGTTCTGCCAAAAGGTATATTCACCGTTGCTTTGGCATTTATAGCCCAACCATTGGCATCCAAAATGGGAGCTAAATTACGCCTACGCAATTTTAAAAAAGCAATTACCATTGAAGGAGTTGAAATAAGCAATAAAATCCCCAAAATTGCTAAAGGCATTTTCCACCAAACCAAACCTAAGAACCCTGTTAAAACAGAGGTTAGCGCTGCACCAATGGCTCCCAAGGCAAGGCTTATGGCAGCAAAAATTCCTACAAATTTACCAATGTCGAAGGGGGCTGGGGACTCTATTACAGGACCTTCTGAACCATCCATTACAACCTTTGCTTGTTCCTCCGCAGCGTCTGCCTTTTTGGAGATGGCACCAGTAGTTTGAGAATCTACTTTGCTTTCTTGCGCAGCAGCCATTTTATTAACTTGGGTATTTATAAACCTAGAAATTTTGCGGTATGGCGACCAAAATGCTTGGCGAATGCTAATAGGATTATCAACTACTTTTATAACAGTTGCATCCCAATCCAATCCATTTCTATCATAAAACAAGGCATTTCTTCCAACTATCAAATCATCTATTTCGCCAGTAGTTAAAGCAGCAGCAATAATCATTTGCTCACCGGTTGTCTTAGAAATGCAATTGCAATACACCCAAAACAAACCACTCAAAGAAACCATGGTATTGTGCTTACCCATATCATTTACCTTGATACACAAATCGCAACTTCTTTGGTCGATAAACAAGGTTCCAGCCTGAAAAATAGCCTTGGTTTCTGGTGCGTAAAAATCGTAGAAGGTTACAAAGTTTTTAAGCAATTTAAATAAATCGCGGTGGTACTTCACCAACTGATCTACTTTTATCATGCTCAAAGCTTCTTCTTCTAATTCCATATCTTTTGCAACCAAGTTTAATAACTCAGCTTTGCTTCCACTAGCCAAAATCCCTTGAATGGTTTCCAATCCCAATGCCTCAACCGAAGCGCCTGCCTTGGCATTCATCCATTCTTTGTAAGCATTTAATTTTGCTCCAATTGCATTCCATTCGCTTTCGCTTATTTCTGTTTTGCCTGGGTAAATTGGGTCAACCAAAAGTGTTTTAGCAGCTACAATTGCATCCTCCCAAGCTGGGTTCAAACCAGATTGTAAAGGCAAGAATTTACCAGCCATAATGCGGGCTAAAGGGAAACCGCTAATTTCTTCTTTGCAGGCATTTAAATCTTTGGCAGCAATGGCCTCAACACGCGCATTCAATTGATTTAAAGTCTCGGTTGTTTGTGGGTCGAAAGCCGCCAGCCTACAACGTAAAAAGTAATCGGCAACTTTGGTTTGAACCAAATCCCAAGCAGCATTGGCAGCTGCCGTATTTGCACCAAAAGGCAAAATAGTAGCAGCCTGTGTTTGCGACTCTAATTGCCAAGCGGCATAGGCTTCGCAAGCGGCATAAAAATCTTCAATCATTTGGGCATTAATTCCTAATTTTCCTCCTCTATCTGCCACACCTGCACCACACGAAAGTATTTGATTAATCAAGCCTTTAACAGAATCATTATTCGAAGAATCTTCGGTAATTATTCCATCGCCATTAAATGGAGTTCCGGCAAAAACTTTCACAAAATCAGAGGTGTCATTTGCACTAATGGTCTCTTGCTCTGGCTTGCCTAAATTAGACAAAATTAACTGTGCACATTTAAGTAAATATTGCCCTTCCTCTGTTTTTGTATTGATAGAAGACAAGCGCAATTCTTGATTTTGTTTTAGCAAATCACTTGGGTCTTTTAAAAAGCTACAAGCCCATTTTACCGCAGCAATAATTTCGGGCACACGTATTTGTCCATCCTTATCTTGGTCAACTAATTTTAAAGTTTCAGAATCAATTTCTAAATTGATAATCGGGCAACTCAAGGCCGTCCATAGCTTTTGATCTAAATACTCTAAGGCCAATAAATCTGAGCCAGATTCTAAATTTACACGTTTTACTCCTCCAACACTTGAGAAGCTCCAAGAATGTTTGCTATAATCCATAAATATCAATTTTCGTTTTGAACCAAAATCAATAATACAATTTTGATATACTAAAAAACAAACACCTGCCTAAGATAAATCCCAATTAGGGCAGGGTTAAATGGATTTAATGCCCAAGTGCGAAAAGAAGAATTTATAATTATCCTTAAATTGGGTGAACCCAACAAGTAAAAGCAGCTAATGGCATAAAAACACCAAAAAGCACACAACTAGGCATAGCAAAGGAAATTATTTTCCTTTTTTTTCTAGTTTGTAAATTACCCAACCAAAACCTGCTAGCAAATGCAGCAAAACAATCCCAAAAATTATCTTTTCCATTACGCTTACAAAGGTACGGTTTGAACCAAACGCCGATGCAGTTAATTCTATGATATGCGTCAAGGAATTGTGTGATGAAGGATACAGTTTTGGGTTTTGGGTTTTGGGTTTTAAGTGTTAAGTTTTAAGTTTTAAGTTTTAAAAAAATCAATAGCCTACAGCTTTAGCTGCAGGTAGTGTAGGGAAATGTTGTGGGTTGGTATTTTTAAGCGAAGAGATATTTTAAAAAAATCAATAGCCTACAGCTTTAGCTGCAGGTAGTGTAGGGAAATGTTGTGGGTTGGTATTTTTAAGCGAAGAGATATTTTAAAAAAAATCAATAGCCTACAGCTTTAGCTGCAGGTAGTGTAGGGAAATGTTGTGGGTTGGTATTTTTAGGTGAAGAGATATTTTAAAAAAATCAATAGCCTACAGCTTTAGCTGCAGGTAGTGTAGGGAAATGTTGTGGGTTGTTAGTTTTAAGCGAAGAGATACCTGCAATCTATTAAGAATATGTCGGAGCTAATGGCTAATAGCCTTTCTCCAAGTGTTAAGTTTTTTTTCCTTTGAAAATTTAGCGAGGGTGGATAAGATACAATTAACCTTTAAACTTGCACTTAGCTGAAGTTCTAGACTAAAGATTGGGTAAAAAAACCTCATTATTTTTTAACAAGCATTTTAACTATTTTTACCCATTCAACAGTTACAATTATTTGCTAATTGTTTGAACCAATAAAGCCTGAAAGTTAAAATAACATGTTTGAACAAACCTTTAAAAATATAGATGATATCCTTCATAAGGATGCTGGTTGTGGTAGTGAATTGGATTATGTAGAACAAACCTCTTGGATATTATTTCTTAAATATTTGGATGATTTGGAAAAGGACAAGGAGACAGCTGCTTTGTTAACAGGTAAAACCTATACCCCAATTATTGATACTGAATACCAATGGACTGTTTGGGCTGCCCCCAAGGTAAAGGATGGAAAATTAGACCACCACAAAGCTTTAACTGGTGACGACTTAGCAGATTTTGTGAATATCAAATTGTTTCCTTACCTCAAGAAATTTAAGGTTGGTGCTGAAAGTGCAGATACCATTGAATATAAAATTGGAGAGATATTTAACGAGCTTAAAAACCGCATACAGAGCGGTTATAACTTACGTGAGGTAATTAATCTAATTGATGAGTTACGCTTCCGTACACATGCAGAAAAGCATGAAATGAGCCATCTGTATGAATCCAAGATTCAGAATATGGGTAATGCTGGTCGTAACGGAGGTGAATACTATACACCAAGGCCTTTAATTACCACAATTGTTAAGGTGGTTTCCCCAAAAATTGGCGACAAGATTTATGATGGTGCTGTGGGAAGTGCAGGATTTTTATGTGAAGCATTTGCGTATTTACAGGCAAGTAAAAACCTAACAACAAAGGATATTGAAACCCTTCAAAAAAGGACTTTCTATGGAAAAGAGAAAAAATCTTTAGCTTATATTATTGGCACCATGAACATGATTTTTCATGGCATTGAGGCTCCTAATATTATTCATACCAATACACTTGCAGAAAACCTTTCTGATATTCAAGAGAAGGACCGTTACGATATTATTTTAGCCAACCCACCCTTTGGAGGAAAAGAAAGAGCAGAGGTACAACAGAACTTTCCTATTAAGACTGGAGAAACTGCATCTTTATTCTTACAGCATTTTGTAAAGATTTTAAAAGCTGGTGGAAAAGCAGGCGTGGTAATAAAGAATACCTTTTTAAGCAATACAGACAATGCTTCTATTGGCATACGCAAGCTATTATTAGAAAGCTGTAATTTACATACGGTATTGGATTTACCAGGCGGAACCTTTACTGGCGCAGGAGTTAAAACGGTGGTATTGTTTTTTGAAAAAGGCAGTGCAACTAAAAAGGTTTGGTTTTATCAATTAAACTTAAGTAGAAATTTAGGCAAGACCAATGCTTTAAATGAAAAGGATTTAGAAGACTTTATTACTCTACAAAAAACCAAGGGAGAAAGTGAAAACTCTTGGAGCATTAACATAAAAGATATTGACCCAAATACTTTTGACCTAAGTGCTAAAAACCCCAATAAAAAAGAAGCTGCTGCTCTCCGCCAACCCAAAGAAATTTTGGATGAAATGAAAGCCTTGGATAAGGAAAGTGTTATATTATTAAACTCAATTTTGGAATTGCTATGAAAGAATATGCGAAACAAAAAGTTATTGACTTTTGCTATGTAACTGATTTTGTTGCAAACGGTAGTTTTGCTTCATTAAGGGAGAATGTGAGTTACATTAAATCACCTGATTATGCAATTCTTGTAAGATTAACTGATTTTACAAAGAAATGGAGTAAGGATTTTGTATATGTATCAAAGGCTTCCTATGATTTTCTGAAGAAGAGTTCATTGATTGAAGGTGATTTAATTATGTCTAATGTTGGTGAACCAGGTATTGTATTTCTTGTTCCAGATTTAAAACAACCAATGACACTTGGTCCAAATTCAATTTTGATAAGACCAAACAAAAAATATTCATCCTCCAAGTTTTTGCATCATTACTTTTTATCTGAAAAAGGGAAAAAGCAAATTGAAGAAATTTCTACTGGAGCAGCACAAAAGAAATTTAATAAAACTTCATTTAGAGATTTAGACATTCACCTGCCAACACTTCCAGAACAGCAACGCATTGTAGCCCTTTTAGATAAAGCCTATGCAGCAATTGATAAAGCAAAAGCCAATGCAGAACAAAACCTTAAAAATGCTAAAGAACTTTTTGAGAGTTATTTGCAAGGGGTGTTTGAGAATAAAGGTAATGGTTGGGAGGAGAAAAGATTATGGAATGTTTGCGAATATGAAAAAACATCAAATAAAAGAGATAATCTGCCTTATGTAGGTCTTGAGGATATTCAATCAGAAACAGGCGTTTTTATCGGTCCTTTTGAACCAAGAAGTATGAAAAGTTTAACTTTCTATTTTAATGACGAACATGTTTTGTATGGCAGATTGCGTCCTTATTTAAATAAAGTATTGTTACCTGATTTTGAAGGACATTGTTCAACAGAAATATTCCCAATTAAACCAAAGAATAATGTTTTAGATAGAGGCTTTTTATTTCAATGGCTAATCTCAAATGAAACGATGAAGAAAATAAATGCAACATGGACAGGAGCTACTTTACCAAGAGCAAATATGAATACAGTTTTGGAATTTAAAATCAACCTGCCATCATTAAATGAACAACAAAACATAGTTCAAAAGCTCAATGCTTTAAAGGCAGAAACCAAAAAACTAGAAGCCATTTATCAGCAAAAAATAAATGATTTAGAAGAGTTAAAGAAAAGCATTTTGGAGAAGGCATTTAAGGGGGAATTAAAAAATTAGAAATAATATGAGCAAAGATTTAACTAATTCCAGTCTAGAAAGGAAAAATATATTAAACAATAATTTTGCTATACAGGAAGTATATGAGCAAGTGGGTTTCTATGGAATTAAATTCGATGGAAAGTATCGGTTTACACGCCAGCAATTAGCCCATTACTTTGAAGTAGATATCAGGACAATTGAGCGAATCGTGGAAAACAATAAATCTGAGTTGGAACAAAGCGGTTATGAGGTTTTTTCTGGTATCCGACTTCGGCAGTTTAAGGAAGACGTTGCTGGTTATCTGAACAAAATTAAAATGCATTCGGATGTTTCCGACATCCATGTCGGAGACATAGTACAACTATATGCAAATGAGATAGATGGATGGACAAAAGCACCTCAACTATCTGTTTTTACCTACAAAGCTTTTTTGAATATTGGTATGTTGCTAATAGGTTCAGAAAAAGCACAAAAATTACGTTCAGCAATCCTGGATATTGTAATTGATGTTTTAAATAAAAAACTGGGCGGTAAAACAAAATACATCAATCAAAGAGAGGAGGAATTTTTACCAAGTGCCATACGTGAATACAATTATCGTCAAGAGTTTACTAATGCCTTGGATTATTACATTGTAGAAAACAAATTCAAATACGGGCAACTGACCGATAAAATTTACAAAAGCATTTTTAAAGAAAATGCAAAAGAATACAGGCAAATTTTGAAACTCAACTCAAAGGAAAGTGTAAGAAGTACGATGTATTCAGAAGTATTGGACTTGATAGCAGGTTATGAGAATGGGTATGCTAATTTTTTGAAAATTGAATTTGAAAAATTCGGTAGAAAATTAAGTCTTTCAGAAGCAAACTCCTTGTTTGCTTCCTATGAGCAAATAACAGAAGCTACATTGATTCCATTGAGAGAAAAAGCTAGAAGTTTAATGGCGAGTCGTGATTTGGCCTTCAGAGATGCTTTGCATGAGAAACTGAAAGAATATGTAAATGTAGTAAGCTCAGAAGATTATGAAAAGTTTTTGGGTGAACGAAGTATGGATTTAGAAAAGAGATTGGAAGATTATAAGGATGTATTTAAGCGATTAAAAGATAGATAACGATGGAATACAATTACTTTACAACGGAGTACGCCATCAAAATCCATGACAAAATCATTGAAATTTCAGGAGGTATTGAAGGTGTGAAAACCTATGGAAATTTAGATAGCCCACTTAGCCATATTCAAAACAATGATTATTACCCAACTTTTGAAGAAAAACTAACACATCTTGTATTTTCATTCAATAAATTTCACGCATTCAATGATGGAAATAAAAGAACATCTATTGCGATGGGAGCATTCTTTTTAGAAGTAAATGGGCTTGATATATTTATAGATAAATTTATCATTGAAATGGAAAATATTGCTGTGACTATTGCCGATAACAACATTGAAAAGGATTTATTACTAGAAATTGTAACATCAATAATTAATGAAACAGATTATAGTGAAGAATTGAAAATCAAGATAATTCATGCTTTAAGTCGGGTTGAAACAGACAACGAGCCTTTGAATATTGGAATTGAATTTTATAAAGATTTATTTTAATTATGAACGAAGCAGAAACCCACGCAGAACTAATTGACCCAAAGCTTAAAGTATGTGGTTAGGGAGCTTAAAAAAAAATCTATAAAGAGTTTACAAATGCTATAAATAAAATATTGAACTAAATAAATTTAAATACTATTAGTTAACTATATTAACTAGAAGATCGAAAATGGATAAAATATTTTATTAAGCAAAAAGTGTGAGAAAATGCCATTTTGCTTAATAAAGTGCTTAATAAAATTTAATAAAACTTTTGTTTAATATTGTTTATCAATCGGTTATATTAAGTATAAAACTGAGAGAAAATAGTATAATGCTTAAAAAACAATCATAAAATGAACGAAGCAGAAACCCGCGCAGAACTCATAGACCCAAAGCTTAAGGCTTGTGGTTGGGGCCTAATTGAAGGCTCTAAGGTTTTGCGTGAATACAATATAACAGCGGGTAAAATACAATCTGGTGGCGGTAGGTCTAAAAAGATAATTGCAGATTATGTATTGGTTTATAAAGGCATTAAACTAGCAGTTGTAGAAGCCAAAAGTGATGATTTAGGCGTGGGCGAAGGCGTGGCTCAAGCCAAGCAATATGCTGAAAAATTAAAACTAGAAACTACCTACTCAACCAATGGTAAAGAGATTTATAGCATCTGTATGAAAACAGGTGCTGAAGGTTTAGTTTCAGATTACCTTACCCCAGAAGAACTTTGGAATAAAACTTATCCCATTGCAGAAACTACACAAGCGCTAACCATTTACAAACCTATTAATGAATGGCGTTTAAAGTTTGCTGATATTCCTTTTGAAGACAAAAGTGGAACTTGGCAATTGCGGTATTATCAAGAAATAGCTGTCCGTAATAGCCTTGAAGCCATAGCAAATGGTAGGACTCGGATATTATTAACTCTTGCAACTGGTACAGGCAAAACTGCAATAGCTTTTCAATTGGTTTGGAAACTGTTTCAAACTCGTTGGAATTTGTCTGCCATGAGCTCAGAGTATAATTCTCGCAGACCAAGAATATTATTTTTAGCAGACAGAAATATATTAGCAGACCAAGCTTTTAATTCCTTTTCAGCATTTCCAGAAGATGTATTGGTTCGGATCAAACCAAATGAAATAAAGAAAAAAGGTTCTGTACCTACCAATGGAAGTATCTTCTTTACCATCTTTCAAACTTTTATGAGTGGTACAGATGCAGATGGAAACTCTGCACCCTATTTTGGAGCATATCCACCAGACTATTTTGACTTTATTATTATTGATGAATGTCATAGAGGCGGAGCCAATGATGAAGGTAATTGGAGAGCAATTCTTAACTACTTTGCACCATCTGTTCAATTGGGTTTAACAGCCACACCAAAAAGGCTAGATAATGTGGATACCTATAAATATTTTGGGGACCCAGTTTATATTTATTCTCTTAAAGAAGGTATTAACGATGGTTTTCTAACCCCGTTTAAGGTAAAACGCATTAAGACAACACTTGATGATTATATCTACACAAGCGACGACCAAATAATTGAAGGAGAAATTGAAGAAGGAAAACTATACAAAGAAGCAGATTTCAATAAGATAATTGAGATAAAAGCAAGAGAAGCAAAGCGTGTTCAGATATATTTAGACGAAGCAAATCAAAAAGAAAAGGCTATCATTTTTTGTGCAACACAAGACCATGCAGCTGCTATACGAGATTTAGTAAGCCAGGGTAAGAAAAGCAATGACCCCAATTATTGCGTTCGTGTAACAGCAAATGATGGTGAAATTGGAGAGAGGTTTTTAAGAGAGTTTCAAGACAATGAAAAAACCATTCCTACAATTCTAACTACCTCACAAAAGCTTTCAACGGGTGTAGATGCAAGAAACATTCGCAATATAGTTTTACTACGTCCAGTTAACTCCATGATAGAGTTTAAACAAATTGTTGGTCGTGGCACCCGTTTATTTGAAGGCAAAGAGTTTTTTACTATTTATGACTATGTAGATGCCTATCACCATTTCTCAGACCCTGAATGGGATGGTGAGCCATTGGAACCAGAACAAGATTTATTTAAAGAACCAAAAGAAGGATACCAAAGACCACCTAGAGAAAAAGAAGAAAGTGATGCAGATAGTACTAGAGAAAGGCCAACTAAAATCAAAATTAGACTTAGAGACGGGAAAGAACGCGAAATACAATCTATGATTTCTACTTCCTTTTGGAGTGCAGATGGCAGGCCAATTTCTTCTGAAGAATTTCTAAATAATTTGTTTGGTGAACTACCCAACCTTTTTAAAAGTGAAGAGGAATTAAGAATCTTATGGAGCAATCCATTAACTAGAAAAACACTATTAGAAAAATTGGAAGAAGCAGGTTTTCCAAAAAGTGATTTATTAATGGTGCAATCCTTAGTAAATATGGAAAAGAGCGACCTTTTTGATGTTTTAGAATATATCTTTAATGGCAATTACCAATCTATTACAAGAGAAGCAAGAGTAGCCGCCACACAAGCAACAATTTTTGCTTTACTAAATGACAAGCAAAAGGAATTCATTGAGTTTGTTTTAAGCAAATATGTAGAAACTGGAGTAGAAGAATTGGATCAAGAAAAACTACCTATTCTACTCACCAACAAATATCAATCACTCGAAGATGCAAAAGGAATATTAGGCGATGTAGGTAGTATTAGCAAGCTATTTATTGAATTTCAGCAACATTTATACAAACAGATTAGTGCATAATATCAAAGTTAATTGAGAGTAAATCAACTATTGAAAATAAAAAAAAATCCAATATAAAACTGGAAAAAAGGCAGCAAAAATTAATCTTCAATCATATAAAAACAAAATGAACACAGAGGCAGAAATCAAAGAGTATATTACAAGTTTGCCAAAGGCTAAAAGCAATGAGATGGAGGAGTTGCACACACTTATTTTGGATATTATGCCAACAACTAAACTTTGGTTTTTGGATGGTAAAAACGAACAAGGTAAAGTTGTTTCTAATCCGAATATTGGCTACGGTTCTCAAATAATTAAAGCAGCTTCTGGTGCAAAAAGCAAAGACACAACAAGGGCGTTTTATCAGGTAGGTATTAGTGCAAATACGAGTGGAATTTCTATTTATATTATTGGTTTGGAGGATAAAATGTTATTGTCCAATACCTTCTTAAATAAAATTGGCAAGGCAAGTATTACAGGCTATTGCATTAAGTTTAAAACCCTTAAAGATATCAACTTAGAAATACTAAAAGAGGCAATACGGTTTGGGTTTAAATCCCACGATGAAAGAAACAAAGCAAACTAACTTTGTCCAGTAAATCCCTATTGGCCGATAAACAAAAAAGCAAACAAAGTGAAGCAATCTATTTTAAGTTTGCTTCACTTTGCTTGCTCTGAAATGAGGGGTTTAAAAGAGAACTACTGTCTATTTATGAATTTTAACTCTTCTTGCTCGTTTGGTTAAACTCGTAGTGCTTTTAACAGTTGAATAATCAATAACATCTGTTTCATATTCATCATCACAAGCGTTGTAGATTAAATACTTGTATGAATTAATTTTCCAAGCACATTCTGGGTTTTGTGGAATAACTTGTTTGCCAACCCACATACCGGTTTTACTATCATAAGTAAGTTCTAATTTTACATATTGTTTTTCGCCTTTGCAGTTTTCAATTTCTATAAGCATTACTACTCTGCTTGCCATTCCTTTTTTCTCGCTTAAGCTTAAGGTAACATAAATACCCATTGCCGACTTTACATCGTTAACGGTTATGCTTCCATCTTCAATGGTGAAGTTATTAAAATCACAAGAATCTTTTGCGTTTTCGTTGTTTGAATTACCATTACCAGAACCCTTGGTTTGCAAGTTTGGATTGAAACGTTTTTTGGTTCTGTGGTTGCTATGACTCACGTTTTTCTTGTCTTTTAATTCCGAAAACGACATGGGATCAGTAGAGAATTTCTCGCCACAATTGTTTTCTAAACTCAAATTAAATGAAACCAATTGCCAAGGACAATCCTTGTTATTTTCAATAGTTAAAGAGCTTGTCCATTTATTTGTTTTAGGATCAAACTTCAAGGTTGTTGGGATTTGTTTTTCTGTGCCTTTGCAATCTTTAATTGTAACCAAAACCTCAATAGAAGAAGTTTTATCGCTGTTGGCAGTTAAAGAATAAGTAAAATCTAATTGAGTACTTTTCTTTTTTTCTGACACTTCTATATTTCCTTCATCAATCTTATAAAAAGTACCACAAGTGTCCTTTTGTTTTTCATTTTTTTGAGCTAAACCTTGTAAAGAAATAAAAGCAAGGCTTAGAATTAATAGTATTTTATGTGTTTTCATGGTACAACATTATGGAAATCGTTTTCTCGAATTTATGCCGTTTAATGAAACACCCTTTTTATCCTATGAAACCCCTATTTCGTTTTATATAGGCTTTAAAATATTTCGGTCTGAACCTAATTTTGGTTCAAACCGAATTGAAATTAAATGCGTTTTATTAGCAAAAATGATGCTGATGAAAAAGATTTGACGGCCTATATAATAACGGTAGCAAGGCTTTCTTACTATGCGAAAGTATTTTACATCCATTAGTTTTAAAGTCGAATAATGCTCTATTTTTGAGCTTTAATTGTGGTTAATTAAAAGGCTGCTCGCGTTATCTAATAGTTGCATTATGACAAACATATCTTCTACAGAAAATCAAATTCAGTATGTAACAAATTTTCAAGATTTAGTTCTCAAGCCATTTGTTGGAGAAAGGAATGCCAATTGCTGGAAGCGGAATCTCGCAGGTGATTTTTCTGAGATTGTTAAAAAGATTGAAATCAATGAGAATATAGAGGTGATTGAAGAAGAGCTGCTTTTAGAACTTCAATTAAGTGAGCAAGGGAATCTTGCACGCCAAATTCTATTGGACGACCTAAAACTTCTAAAAGAATATGGAGCATCGCCTACACTAAATGTGATAAAATATTACGATAGAGATGCTATTCTTCCATTTTTTTCAACTGATGTATATTCCTTTCATGTAGATCGTTCACCCATACCAACAGATACATTTTTGTGCACATATTATGGAGCGTCGAGTGATATTTTACCTAATTCGCAAGCGGAACAAAAAGTGCTTATTCCCGAAATTCGCAATGAACTTCAAAAATTATATCAAGGAGAAGAAGAAGGATTTGAATCATTCTTAATAGAACATTTCTTTGATTTACATTATCAGGCAAAACCAAATGCAAACCTTATTAATTTAGGCATTGGAAATATGTGGAAGTTGGCAGTTGATTATCCCAATAGCAATGTTCTACCTTGCCTTCACCGAGCACCAAAAGAAAAGCCGGGAGAACTAAGGTTATTGTTGATTTGCTAGCATGGATAATTGCCACACAACTTTGATATAATTTCAATCCATTCTAAAATCAAAATTTGGTTCAAACCGAATTGCATTTAAAAATATTTAACTTAATAAAACGATTTTGATTTTAACATAAATATACATTTTGCTTTAACATGAAAATCTTTTTCATTTTATGAAATGCAATTTTGCTGCTCCCAAACGCTTAAAAATCAATATTGTAACATTTGTTCCTTAGTTTAAGGCAAAATCCAAATAGGTTTACCTTACTAAAACTCAAACTATGGAAAAATATCAAGTACTAATTATTGGCGGAGGAACTGCCGGAATTATGGTGGCATCGCAAATGCGTAAAAAGAACAAAAAAGTTAGCATTGCAATTGTAGAGCCTTCCGAAAATCATTATTACCAACCTGCTTTTACTTTGGTGGGTGCTGGCGCTTTTGATTACAAGAAAACTATGCGCCCCAATGCAGATTATATTCCAAAAGATGTAACATGGATTAAAGAATATGCCATACAATTAAACCCAGAAAAAAACACCATCACAACAGAAAAATCGGGTGAAATTGGATACGATTATTTAGTAGTTGCGCCTGGCTTGGTAAATAACTTGGATGGCATTGAGGGTTTGCGTGAAGGCTTAGAAAAAGGCTTGGTTTGTAGCAATTATGTTGACCCAAATAAAACATGGGAATTGCTTCAAAAATTCAATGGTGGAAATGCAATTTTTACACAACCTACTACACCAGTCAAATGCGGTGGTGCTCCACAAAAGACGGCATATTTATCGGCACACTATTTTAAGAAAAGAGGCATCTCAGATAAAACCAATGTGGTATTTGCCACTCCAGGTTCTGTAATTTTTGGAGTAAAAATTATTGCTGATACTTTGATGCAAGTTATTGGAAGATATAATATTCACTTAAAGACATTTTATGCTCCAGTAAAAATTGATTGCGAGAATAAAATCATCCGTTTTAAAGAAGTGAGCACTGGAGAAAATTCATGTGTGGTAAATGAAGGAAATGTGTTAAAAGAAAAACATATTGGTAATGAAACCATCGAAATTCCTTTCGACTTTTTGCACCTTGCACCACCACAAGAAGCGCCTGCTTTTGTAAAAAACTCAAGCTTGGTTAATGGTGCAGGTTGGATGGATGTAAACCATAATAGCATGCAAAGCAATAAATATCCCAATGTATTTGGCTTAGGCGATGTAGCGGCTCTACCTACCGCAAAAACTGGTGCTGCCATTCGCAAGCAAGTTCCAGTTGTGGTAGATAATCTTCTGAAACTGGTAAATAACCAAGCTGCAGATAATGTATCTTATGAAGGTTATTCTTCTTGTCCTTTAGTTACCGGTTATGGTGAAATGGTTTTGGCAGAGTTTAATTATAAAAGTGAGTTTACTCCTGATCCAAAATTAAAACAAATGCTCGTTTTTAATAGTAACAAACCGCATTGGAGATTGTGGTTCCTAAAAAAATATATGTTACCTTATTTATATTGGAACAAAATGATGAAGGGTGAAAACGTTTAATTAAATAAGCCTCTTTGTTCTTTAATTGTCCATCTTTATAAACTTAAATCAAACCCATTGAGAATTAATGGAAATCACACAAATAATAGGTTACCTTTTAGCAGTTCTTGTAGGTATAACTCTTGGCTTAATTGGCAGCGGCGGCTCTATACTTTCCGTTCCAATTTTGGTATATGTAGTTGGGGTTGAACCAATTTTAGCTACAGGTTATTCTCTATTTGTAGTTGGTACCACCGCACTTTTTGGTGGCATACAAAAAGCCAAACAAAAATTAGTCGACTTTAAAAAAGTAATCTTGTTTGGTATTCCAACCATTCTTGCGGTTTACCTTACAAGAAAATTTATTGTTCCCTCCATACCAGAGATTATTTTTTCTAGCGAAATTTTAACTATAAGCAAATCCATGTTTATTATGGTGGTGTTTGCTTTTGTAATGATTTTTGCTTCTATAAGAATGATTAAACCTATTAAAGAAACCCCAAATAATACAAACGATAAAACAAACTATTTGGGCATCTTGGTTCAAGGATTATTTATTGGTTTGGTAGCTGGCTTTGTGGGTGCTGGTGGAGGATTTTTAATAATTCCTGCCTTATTATTCTTAGCAAAAACTCCAATGAAAATGGCGGTTGGCACTTCCTTATTTATTGTTTCAGCGCAATCGCTCATTGGCTTTATGGGAGATATTAGACCAGATCAAGCAATGGATTGGAAACTATTAATCACTTTTACTCTTTGTTCTATTGTGGGAGTGTTTATTGGTAGTTTCCTATCTAAAAAAATTGAAGGTGAAAAGCTTAAAGTTGGTTTTGGGTGGTTTGTATTGGCAATGGGCATTTATATTATCTTAAAAGAAACATTACTAAAATAAGTTGAATTGGTTTTTTTCCTGATTTTTCTCAAGTGTAACTTATGTGACAAATTAAGAAATTTCAGCACCTAATTTTGTATCAGAATTAAGGCCTAATACACTTAGCAAAAAAATTAAATAACAACAAATAAAACACAATGAAATTAGAACAAATTTACACCGGTTGCATTGCAGAAGCAGCCTATTACATTACCTCCAATGGAGAAGCAGCAATAGTAGATCCTCTTAGAGAAACTCAACCTTATATTGATCGTTTGCACCGCGATGGAGTGAAATTGAAATATATTTTTGAAACCCATTTCCATGCAGATTTCGTTTCTGGCCATATAGACTTAGCCAAGAAAACAGGCGCTACCATTGTTTACGGACCAACTTCTATGAAAACTGGTTTTGATATGTATGTTGGAACAGATGGTGAAATTTTTGAAGTGGGTGGAATAAAAATTAAGTTAATCCATACTCCTGGTCATACCATGGAAAGTTCTTGCTTTTTGGTTTCTGACGAAGCTGGAAAAGAAACTGGATTAATCTCTGGAGACACTCTATTTATTGGTGATGTAGGCCGACCAGATTTGGCTCAACACGTAATTGAAGATTTAACTCAAGATAAATTGGCGCGCCATTTATACCATTCTCTACGCAATAAAATTATGCCGTTGGCAGATGATATAATTGTGTATCCAAATCATGGTGCTGGAAGTGCTTGTGGTAAAAACATGAGCAAAGAAACTACTGATACTTTGGGCAATCAAAAAAGAACCAATTACGCTTTGAACCCAGAGTTGAATGAAGAACAATTTGTAGAAGCTATCTTAACTGGATTAACCACTCCTCCTCAATATTTCCCTAAGAATGTATTGATGAATATTCAAGGATATTCTAGCTTGGATTCAATTTTAGAAAAAGGAAAAAAAGGATACGATGTAAATGCATTTGAATTAATTGCTAACGAAACTAGAGCACTAGTTTTGGATGTTAGAAAACCAGAAGATTTTGCAAAAGGCTTTATTCCCAATAGCATCAATATTGGCATCGACGGAAGTTTTGCCATGTGGGTAGGCGAATTAATTTTGGACATTAAACAGGAAATTCTACTTGTTGCCGAAAGCAATGAAAAAGTAGAAGAAGCTATCATCCGCTTGTCTCGCGTGGGTTACGATAATTCTATTGGGTACTTGGAAGGTGGTTTTGATGCTTGGAAAAATGCAGGTAAAGAATTTGATACAGTGAACAGAATTACCGCAGAAGAATTAGAGAAACGTGCACAAGCTGGAGCCGTTCATATCATTGATATTCGTAAAGTAAGTGAGTTTCAATCAGAGCATTTGTTGGATGCTAAAAACATTCCATTAAATGTATTGAACAATCATTTAGCTGAAATTCCGAAAGAAGAAACTTTTGTACTTCATTGTGCAGGCGGTTATAGAAGTATGATTGCAGCGTCTATGTTGAAGCAAAGAGGTTATGAAAATTTTGTAGATGTAATTGGCGGCTTTAAAGATATCAAAGCTACATCCCTACCAAAAACTGAATACGTTTGCCCAACAACTTTGTTGTAAGCAATTCCCTCATTAACTGAAAAAGGCTGTCCATTGCGGACAGCCTTTTTTGTTTTTGGTTGGTTCAAACCGAAGCTTTGAAACCTTGATTCTCTTGAATTGGTATTACATTTTTGGTAACAATACCGCATCAATAACTTGAATTACGCCATTAGATTGGTAAACATCATAAACACTAATATTGGCGCCATTACCATTCTCGTCCCAAACCATGATATTCTTATTGCCATTCATAGAAAAATACAAGGTGCCACCACTAACCGTTTTAATACTTGCTTTGCCATTACCTTGTTTAATTAATTTGGCTAAAGCATCAAAATCATATTTTCCTGCCAATACATGATAGGTCAATACCTTGGTTAACGTGGCTTTGTTTTCTGACTTTAACAAAGTCTCGACTGTACCTGCCGGTAAATTTTCAAAGGCATCGTTGGTGGGTGCAAATACGGTAAACGGACCATTACCTTTTAGCGTTTCTACCAAACTAGCAGCTTTTACTGCTGCAACCAAAGTGGTATGTGCTTTAGAATTTACAGCATTCTCAACAATATTTTTTGCTGTATACATGGCTTCGCCACCAACTTTAATGGTTTTGTCCATGGTTTGTGCGCTGGCATTGCTAACCAAAACTACCGCTGTTAATAGCATTCCTGCTAAGATTGATTTCATGCTTTTCATATGTTTTTGTTTAAATGTTTAAAGATTTAAAGCATATACGCAGCTCTTGGGTAAACTGGATTTAAGTTACTAAAAAATAATTTCGGTTTGAACCAAAAGCGCATCGAAATCAAAGTCTTAAATTGAAGTCCAGATATCGATTTATTTTAAGATTAATTCAACTGATTTAACTATAAACAATTCCTTGAAAGCAAATCGCTCCTATTACTTACCTTCGCCCACCTAATTTTTGCAAACTTGTCCTTCGATCCTTTTAAAATAGATTTACCTGTAACCGAAATCATTGCTTTGGTTCAAACCGAACTAAACCAAAAAAACACACTTATTGTGCAAGCCCCACCAGGCGCAGGAAAAAGCACTTTACTGCCATTGGCTTTATTAAACGAACCGTGGTTGGCTGGCAAAAAAATAATTATGTTGGAGCCTCGCCGCTTGGCTGCCAAAACCATTGCCATGCGCATGGCTTCTTTGTGGGGCGATGCCGTTGGCGAAACAATTGGTTACCGCATTCGCTTTGAAAATAGAATTGGCCCCAATACAAAAATTGAGGTGGTTACCGAAGGAATTCTTACTCGCATGTTGCAATCTGATAATGCTTTGCAAGATGTGGGAATGGTAATTTTCGACGAATTTCACGAGCGTAGTATTCATGCAGATTTGGCCATGGCTTTGTGCAGAGAGGCACAGCAAGTCTTACGTCCCGACCTTAGAATTTTAGTAATGTCGGCTACCTTAAACATGCCACAATTGAGCAAGTTATTGGATGCTCCAGTAATTCAAAGTGAAGGCAAACAATACCCCGTTGAGGTAAAACATGTGGGCGGGCAAGATGAGCGATTGCTGCCAGAAACCACTGCCAGATTAGTTTTAGATGCCTTGCGCGAACACGAAGGAGATGTTTTAGTTTTCTTTCCTGGCGAAGGAGAGATTAGAAAATGTGCAGAGCTATTGAAACGCGATTTGAGAGATATTGCCATTCATCCACTCTTTGGAATGTTGCCTCCTAACGAACAATTTGCAGCCATAATGCCCAATAAAAATGGCAAGCGAAAAGTGGTTCTGGCTACCTCAATTGCAGAAACTAGTTTAACCATTGAAGGCATTAAGATAGTTGTAGATACTGGTTACGGCAGAGTTTCTAGGTTTGACCCAAAAACAGGTTTGAGCAGATTAGAAACCATACAAATTTCTAAAGATGCGGCCGACCAACGTGCGGGTAGAGCCGGACGATTGAGTGCAGGTATTTGTTACCGCATGTGGACCAAAGCCACACACGATAGATTAGCAGAACACCGCATTCCTGAAATTATGGAGGCCGATTTAGCATCCTTACTTTTGGATTTATCGCAATGGGGAATTAGCAATATAGAACAATTAAATTGGATGAACCTGCCGCCTAAATCACATGTAAACCAAGCCATGGATACCTTGCATCAGATAGGTGCTCTGGAAGATGGAAGGTTAACAGAACATGGAAAACAAGTTCATCAATTGGCTTGTCATCCACGTATTGCGCACATGCTACTTTTGGCCCAAGAAGATAAAACCATTGGCTTGGCAACCGATGTGGCTGCGGTATTAGAAGAACGAGATCCTTTGCCAAGAGATACCGGAATTGATATTAACTTAAGAGTGGAAGCTTTGCGTAGAGCAAGGCAAAATAATGCTGTGGGAAAAGGTTTTGCGCGCATAGAAAAAGTAGCAGAAAGTTATAGGCGTTTGCTAAACATTCAGGTGGATAATAATCCTTTTGATTCTTTTGAAACGGGCTTGCTTTTGGCTCATGCTTACCCAGAAAGAATTGCTTGTGCACGACCAGGAAATAACGCGCAGTTTCAATTATCAAATGGAAAATATGCGGCGGCAGGACATAGAGATAACCTTGCTCACGAGCCTTGGTTAGCGGTTGCACATATGGATACTCGCGATGGTTTGGGTAAAATATTTTTGGCTTCACCTCTTAATCCAAGAGATTTAAGAGCCTTGGTGAAAGAAAAGGAAATTATTACATGGGATACACGTAGAGGCGGACTAATTGCTAGCAAGGATTTGCGCATAGGAAGCATTGTGCTGCAATCAAAACCCTTGCCCGACCCTGGAAGCGAGCATTTGGTTTCGGCTATCTCAGATGCTTTAAAAACAGAAGGAGAAAACTTGCTCGATTTTGATGAAGCAATGGTGCAATTGCAAAACAGAATTCAAAGTCTTAGAAAATGGAATCCCAATGAGCAATGGCCAGAGGTAAACACAAGCACTTTATTGCTGAGAAATAAAGAATGGTTAAGTGCATTTTTAACGGGCATAAAAAAACCAGAAGATTTAAAAAAACTCAATTTAAGTGAGGCCTTGTTTCATTCACTTTCTTACGAACAACAACTTGCATTGAACCAATTGGCACCAGCTAAAATTAAAGTTCCAAGTGGCTCAAACATAGAAATAACCTATTTGCCAAATGGCGAGACTCCAGTATTGGCGGTGCGTTTGCAAGAAGTGTTTGGCCTAAGCGATACACCAAGTATCAATAACAATCAAACCAAATTGGTGATGCATTTGCTCTCACCCGGTTTTAAGCCAGTGCAAGTAACAAGTGATTTAAGAAGCTTTTGGAACAATACCTACCACGAGGTAAAGAAAGAATTGAAACGCAGGTATCCCAAACACGCATGGCCAGAAGACCCTTGGGCAGCAGTTCCCGTGGCTAAAGGTCGGCCAAAGAAATAACAATATTCGGTTTGAACCAAAAGAGATTTTGAGATTAGAATTTTGGATGATGGCTCTTTACTTTCTAAATTGCTTTTCATTTATAATTGGTAGTTTGTTTTCACTTCTCAATTATTTTCCAAACACCAGTTTTATCACTTCCTATACGTTCAATTTTACCATTATCTTTAAGCTCTTTAATTTTCCGTTTCACTGTACTCAAACTTATCTCTAGTTTTTTGCTGATTTCAGTTGCTGTAATTTTGTTCTCTTGCTTTATCAAATAAAATACAGTGTCATTTTCAGTGTCATTTTTGATAATTACAGTGTCATTTTGCGTTTTTGCAGGGTCAATGAATTTAATATGCATTTCTCGATTTATCAAGGAATGCTTTTCGCCAAGCAATAAATTTGAGAGAAAGTGAAAAAGATATATTTCGGACTTATAAATGCTCTTTGATAAGTCTTCATAGTTGGCTCGCACAAGGGCATTACGGAAATACCACGAATGTTCTGCAAAGAGGTTGTTGTTTACCTCTTTAAAACCAAGTTTTCGGAGATATTTTATTAAAAAAATTGCTGTTGTTCGGGTGTTACCCTCACCAAAAATGTGAATCTGCCACAAGTCGCTAATAAAATGAACTATGTGTTCTAAAATTTCTTGTTGACTTAAACCTTTATAAATGAATTTTTTTTCTTGTTCAAAATCATACTCCAAAGTTGCTTTTATACTTTCGGCACTTGCATATAAAACTGTTTCACCATTTAATACCCATTCTTTTTTTGTAATATTATAATCACGGATTTTACCTGCATGGTTGTATATACCTTGAAACAACCTGCGATGAATGGAAAGGTATTCAGTTGGCGAAAACTTAAACGTTTGTTCGCTTAATATATCGGCAATTTGTGCCGAAACTTTATCTGCCTCTTCAGTGCGGTTTTCAGAATCTTTTAAAGGATTTTTTTTGTAATAACTATCTAATAGCTGTTTTACCTCATTAATAGAAATATCACCTTCAATATTCTGTTTTGCAGCTGCTATTAAATAATCAGAAGGAATTAACCCATCTACTTGTTGCAATCCAATAGCAGTTTTCCAAACTTTCGTCTTTTCTACTTTGTTGGGTTCACCTTGCCGTAAATATTCTTCAAAATTATCCATATTCAGAAATAGGTTTAAGTCGTAACTTTTTGAAATGGTAAATTAACATCATTATTCTCAACTTTCAAGATAGAATGGTATTGCACATTCGCTAACTAATTTATAACCACTAAAACTCATCTGCAATTTAAAACAATTTGCTTTCTAAATATTCTATGAAAACGTCTTTTCAAATTCTCTTAAAAACCATTCGGTTTGAACCAAAGAAAATGATATTTTTTGGTTGGGGTTGGAAAAGGCTTCTACACCGGTAAAAGAATTTAATCCCAATTAACTGAAAATGCCATTCAAAATGTGGCCTGGCCTCAATGCAAAATATGTTACTACTCAATTAAGGTTAAGATAATAAAATGCTAAACCCATAGGCCTACGCTGAAGCTACGGCCTACGAGATAATTTAATCTGCGCTGAAGCTTCGGCCTACGAGTACGAGGTAAATCAATTTTAGTTTTAGGTTCGGCATTCAAAGTTAATCGGCCGAAAAGACTCAAGATTGAGAATGGTTTAGCTCTACTCAGGGCTCAAAGTGTGTGCTATGGATGGGTTGGACTCTTATCTGTTATAGCCAGTTTTTACATAATCATTTTTCCTCTAGAAGGTCAAAAAGCCAAAGTCTTTGTTTGTCGGCTGGAATATTGGAATTAAGAATGTCATCAATTTTTGTGCAGTTGGGTCAGAAGCGTTATGAAGTTGAAAGTGGTTCTTTGTTTTATCTATTTGGAAGCCCCCATTTTTCAACTAATTCAGCGTTTAAACCACCCTCTTTTCCATTTGGCTTTCCTTTCCCTGTTTCTATGTAATTCTTCAAACTACCATTTATATAACTTGACCAAGCATCGTTACAAACATTATAGCATTCGTATTCTGGCACCAAACCTTCATGAGTAAATACAATTCTAGTTTTGTTTCCCTCGGTAGATAATTCAAAAATCAATTTTGTATTAATCCACTCCGTTTTGTTTTTGGTAAAATTAAATTCATTGTCGATAACCTGATAAACTAATTTTTTATTAGCAACCAACTCAATAAGTTTGATTTTGCAAAGGTGAACATCTTTATAATGGTAAAAGAAAGTCTCTCCTAAAATGTCTGTACTTCCTTCAATTTCCTCAGACCACCATGCTTTGAAATTTTTAATTGAATTAAATGCACTGGTGATGTCTTTATCAACAGTTATTTCAGCGGTATAATTACGATTTGTCATTATGTTTATTTTAAAATTTTTAATTGAAGCGATTTCCCCTTTATTGGAATAAGGCCATGATATTATTATTATAAATTGTATTAAATATTTCATTTGAGAGATTCATGAAGATTTTGAAGATACTGTGTCCAGGCACTTGAACAATTGCCATAGCATTCAATTTGTGGAATTAATCCAATGTGAGTAAATGTTATTTTTGTTTCGGCTTTAATTTGTTCAAATTCAAAACAAATTCTTGTTCCTGCCCATTCATTTGTATTTTTTAAAAACGATAAATTACTTTCGGTTACTAGCCAAACAATTTTTCTGTTGGTAGAAAGTTCCACCAATTTTTGATTGGAATAATGAACATCATCGCCTGCTTTGAAAGTAAATTCATCATTAATACTTTCGCTTTTCCCTTCAATTCTTTCTCCAAATAAACCCACCCACCAATTCTTAGGATTGATTAGATGATTAAATACTTCATTTGCCTCTTTTGAAGTAGTAAAACTGTATTGAAAATTTTGATCTGCCATTTTTAAAAAAATTATATCACAAAAATAAAGTCTGAAAAACAAACTAAGGCTGTGCTATATAGACATTACAATGGGTGGATTTGGACAAATGTTTTAGGTATATTTGTTAAAAAAATAATGAAACATTTGTCAATTTTAGTGCCTGACGACCAAACAAATATGAGCACAATCGCCTGTATTATTGGGACGTACCAGGTATTTAGCGAAGCAAATAATTATTTGACAAAGAAAGGTGAAGAGGCAATTTTTAAAATTGAGTTGGTTGGTGCAACAAAAAGCAATTTTTTAAACAACGACCTGCTTTCCATAAAGCACCAGTTTGCCATAAATGAAATAGATAAAACAAATCTTATTATCATACCTGCTTCTTTAATCCGTAGCTACAAAACAGCAACCTCAAATAATAAATTGTTGATTAATTGGCTAAAAAATCAATATGAACAAGGCGCTGAAATAGCGAGCATGTGTGCTGGAAGTTTTATGTTAGCTTCCTCTGGAATCCTTGATGGAAAAACGTGCTCTACACATTGGGCCTTGTCTGAAAATTTTAGAGAATTGTTTCCCAATGTAAACTTGCAAACTGATAAGTTAATTACCGACGAAAAAGGAATTTATACCAATGGTGGAGCCTATTCATTTTTACATTTGCTAATGTATTTGGTCGAAAAATTTTATAACAGACAAACTGCAATACACTGTGCCAAATATTTTCAAATTGATTTAGATAGACATTTTCAATCAGAATTTTCAATTTTCAGTGGACATAAAAAACATAATGATGAAGAGATTTTGATGGCTCAAAAATTTATTGAAGAAAATTATCAGGACAAGATTTCAATTGAAAAATTATCCTCAGATTTAAACATAGGTAGGAGAAATTTTGACCGAAGGTTTATAAAGGCAACCAATCTTACTCCACTTGATTATTTGCAAAGAGTAAAAATAGAATCTGCCAAAAAGATGTTTGAAACAACACGAAAAACAGTTAGTGAAATAATGAATGAAGTAGGTTACAATGATGCAAAAGCTTTTAGGATAGTATTTAATCGTGTTACAGGCTTATCTCCTTCGGAGTACAAGGTAAAATACAAAATAGAAAGCAGGTAATCTCCTGTGAAGTTTTAAAATAAATAATAACAATTTAGCACCCTAAGACCATACAGTAATCTAACAAATAAAATCAATTTGCTTAGCAGATAATCTTATAAAAACCCTTTGGTTTGAACCAAAGAAAATGATGGGTTTTACTAGGCGTTGGGTTTTAGATTCTTCTAAAAACTACCAATTGTAAGCACCCCTATTCCGCATAAATTTGCATCTTCTTTTGATACACCATTCCGTCTGAATTGATGAGTTGAATTACATACAATCCTGCTCTAGCATTATCTAAATCAATTCTCGTTTCGCCTTGTATCACTTGGGTTTTCACTAATGCGCCTCTTGCATCATATACGTTTACCGTAAACTCTTTTTGGTTCAAACCGCCTATTACAAAACTGCCCTTGTTTGGATTTGGATACACTTGAAATGCATTCTCGTTTGTTAACTCTTCTATCTCCAAAGCTGGTGAAATAGTAATGTCTAAATAAGCCGTATCGCCCACACAATTTCCTGAAGATGTCTCTACAACTTTTAGTTGAGTTGTGCCAACGGCAGTCCACTTTATTTGTATTTGGTTGCCGGTTCCATTGCCTTTTAATTGACCATTATCAAACGCCCAACTATACCTAGAACCTGATGAATGTGGCACGAAATAACTGGCAGTGTCTAATCTTCCTACTTGGTCTAATCCTGTGATGGTTTTGGCTATTGGATCGCTTACCGTATATACGTTTTTATAGTTTGTATCTGCACAAGAACCACCAAATGAAGTAATCAATCTTACCTTGTAAACATTGGCTGCTTGGTAAGCATAACTAATAGTTTCAGATTGATTGGTAGACGTTGCTCCATTGCCAAAATCCCAATCGTAAGTTAAGCCAGTGGCTGAGGTTGTATCTGTAAATATAAATTGATTGCTGCGCAAACATTGGATGGTTTTGTTAAC
>JAIOYZ010000008.1 GCA_021740845.1 Bacteroidia bacterium | reverse complement strand
ATTACAGCCTCGCAGAGAACTATATGCGGCTTCATCGGAACTAACTTTAAGGAAACCGCCGTACACGCAAGTACATACGGTGGTGTGAGAGGACGGCAAAGAGAATTTATTTAAATTATCTTTGCCTCCTACTTAATTGCCTAAATTTTATAACTGATAGTCAAGAAGAATGCGCGCCCATCTGATGGTATAATTCCTGGTCCGGGATAACCAGTTGCTCTTCTTGTAAAATACATATTATTGCTTAGGTTATTGATGCTGGCTTCAAACTTTAATCGCTTTACTTGGTAAGAGATACTTGCATCTAAAACAGAGTAGGAAGGGATGATTCCAATAACAGAAGAAACACCGCCATCAATGGCATTGGTGGCATCTGAGAACTGTTGCGATAAATAACTGTATTGAAAGGAAGCTTTTAAATTTTTATTGCCCAAACGTATTCCAGTTTTGATATTAACATTGGGCACAAACTCCACTTGGTTGCCTTCGATGCCAGGAGATTTACTCTCCACATACTTGGAATGAATAAGCGCTAGGTTCAAAAATAAAACACCGCTATATGGATTGTTTTTACGAGTTAATAAGCGAAGAAAATCTGCCTCGGCATAAGACTCAATGCCCGTCATAATTGCCCTGCCTATATTGGTGCGCAAACGCAATACACGGTTGTTTGCATCGTAGAAAAGAACCTCTCCAATTCTATTGTTATAGCGCAATAAAAAGCCTGAAATATCAAAGGAAACTAAATCGCTTTGGTTGGTTCTAAAACCTATATCGAATGAATAGCCTTTCTCATCTTGTAAGTTTTGATCTATCACTTGAGAAGGATTGCTAATGCGCATATCGCTAAAAGTTATGGAGCGGTAGTTCTGCGAAATATTGCCATAAAATTCCAGCTTCCTTGTTGCCTTATAACTCAAGCCCAAGCCTGCAATAACAAAGCCTCTACCTTGGTTTCTGGTTTCAAAATTTTTAGAAGTACTTATTAAATTTCCTGCTAAATCAAATTGAATGGTGCGGTAATATCCATTGGCTTGTGTATGGATATACTCATAACGAATGCCAGGTGTTATGGAGAAAATATCGCTTATATAAACTATGTTTTCTGCAAAGAATGATACATTGTTATTGGGAAAAGAATAGTCGCTTGAAATGCCAATATCTGAATTGATATAATTGAAATCTGCATCTTTTTCCTTGCTGCCAAAACCTTGAACACTTTGGTTATAGCCATGGTAAATTCTTGAACCCACCAAAAGCACCATGGGTTTATTGGCCACAAAATATCTTTTTAGATAACGGAATTCTGCCCCATAATTTTGGAAATCACCTTTTATTAAATCTCGTTCGCTGTTGTTATCAATGGAAGCAACACGGTTTGGTCTGAACCCAACGGAATACCGATTTGCATACAAACCAAATACACGCGTATTGAACTCACTACTCACATTAAATTTATGGTCGAAATGAAGCGCAAATAAATTCCAATTTACTTGAAACCAATTGCGTTCTCTATTGGTTTGGCGAGGGTCTTCGGCAAACATGGCATCTGTTAATCCACCTGCTTGTTGTGCCAAATAGTTCATGTGCGTATAATCTAAACCAATGCTTGTTTTCTTGTTGAATTGATAGTCTAAATCTGCAAAATAGGTATAGCTTTTTAAACTAGAATTTTCTCTCCAGCCTTGCATGGTTTTGTATTGAAAAAAAGTGTAATAGCTAAACTTTTTAACAGTTCCACTATAGCTTGTAAATGAATTGTAAAAGCCAAATGAACCGATGCTTTGCTTCAATTGCACTTCTAGTTTTTTGCTCTCCACAGGTTTCTTGAGAATGAAATTTATGAGTCCGCCAAACTGAGTGCCATATTGCAAAGAAGCGGCACCTCTTACTATTTGTATTTTGCCAACTGCCTCTAATGGCGGCGTATAATAACTCTCTGGATAACCCAAAGCATCTGCGCTAATATCGTAACCATTCTGACGAACATTGAAGTTGGAGCTACGGTTTGGGTCAAGGCCTCTGCCGCCAATGCTTAATTGCAAGCCAGCACCATCGCTTTCCCAAATGTTTAAACCTGCAACACGTGAGAAAACTTGTCGGGCATTATTGGTAGCTAAATTGGCCACCAATTTTTCTGGAATAATTACCTCTGTTTTTTTGCCTTCATAGATTCCTAAATTCTCTACTGCACGCAACCGTGTAAAGCCAAAATCGTTTTGCTTCTGGTTTATGAGAACTTCCTGCAAAGTGGTTTCAACCGAATCTGTAAATTTACTTTTATGCTGCTTCTTCTTTACATAAGAAGAATCTTGCGCATTGCTAGCCAAAGCTAAAAAGCAAAAAAGTATACAACTATAAACCTGCAATTTCATCAGTAAAAGGTTTGATCCAATCTTTGTGCGCAAAGGATTCTTCTTCCTTTGCTAAATCGGTGTTTGGGTTAATAAACTGCTTACCCAATCTGCCATTGAGCGTAACATAAGAATCTGCATAAACACTTGTTTGGGCATAACCCAATTCTTTGTATTTGTTGCGGAGGTGATGGGCAAATTGCAGAATCATATCGGGTTGGGTGGCCATCATTTTTTCTTGTAGCGGACTTAAATAATCCTTTGGGTTTACTACTTCAAAATTGCCATTAGAATCTTTAACTGTAAATTGAATGCTGCCTGCTTTTTCTATCAACATCACTCGCCAGGAGAAGCGGTAGCCCTCTTCTGTCCAGAACAATTCTCCGGGATAGGCGAGATGGCGAAAGGGGAGAAGCAATTGAACAATAAAGAAAAGGATGAACAATGGTTTTACAAAAGATGGATTTTTGGCAAGACTATTTTCTGCAACAGCGTTTGGTTCAAACCGAACCCATTTACTAATAAACGATAAGATGCGTGAATGAAAATTTGGAGAAAAAAATACCAATGCCGCAACCATCATAATATGTGGGAACATGCCAATTGGAAACAGTAAAGCAGTTAAAGCATGAAAGATAATAACGGTGGCATATGCAAAAGGGCGTGTGGTTTTATTCCAGAGTAAAAAGGGGATGGATAAATCGTATAAACAGCCAAGCCAACTGAATAAATATGCGGTGCTGTTATAGTTAAATATTGGACCAATTATTGGCATATCGTTTCTTGCTGGAAGCCATATTTTGAGCGGAAGTGCATGCATTAACCAATCGCTGTTAAGCTTTGCCAAACCTGCATAAAAATAGAGGATGGCCATCATCAATTTTAGAGAATCTATACTCCATTGAGGAATGAGTTTGGAAGCATATTTTGGTTTTCGATTTGCATCTAAAGAGAAATAGCAATTGGCAGGTAAGAAGACCAATAAAAAACAAACTAAACTAATAAAATAGTAATGATTTAAATAGGTTGATTTGTCCATTAACTCTATGTAGGTAAAGCTTACGAATAAGCTTAAACTTGCATACCGATAGAGAAAACCTAAGGCCACAAAAAGTGCAGAAACAGCGCAAATGGCAAAGAGTAAATAAGTGTAATTTCCAAGTGGTTTAACGAACTCAAAACCATAATAGGAGAAGAAATAACTTGGGTCGATATACAAGGATTTTATCCAACCATTTGCCCAAAAACGGATTATGCTAAATAGCATCATTAACCCAAAGCAAATTCTAAAAACAGCTAAGGGAGCGGCGGAAGTGGTTTTGTTGAAATAGGTATTAATCGCCGTCATTATCGGTATAGGTAATGGTAATGCTCATGGCAGAACTCATATCTACTTTTAACATGCGCACCACGGCTTGCATTTCTGTGGCCACATCTATCATTTTTGAATTGTTGTTTGTTACTTCTTCTGATAAATTAGGGTTTAGCAAATTCAGTTTGGCCTCAACAATAGCAAACTGTTCGTTAATTAAAGTGCTGAGATTTTTACCAGAAACATTATCCTTGGCATTTAAGGCATCCAAGTATGTTTTTAGAGAAGAGCCTTCTTGGTTCGAACCAAAACTTTTACCATTGAAATAATTTATATACGCCAAATGAGAAGCCTGAGCTAAACTTTTAGAGATGTCTTTTTTGTAAAAAGCTTCCACTTTATTTGGAGCAAGAATTCCGTTGCTAACTACACCAGATGGAATTCCAAATTTACCTGTGCGGATAAAGCGTTCGTAATGCAAAACCAAACCATTTACCATTAACGAAGTAGAAGAACCAATATCCAATCCAGTTTGGCTGATAAAGGTGTTTTTATAGTTTCCATTCCAATCTGTTATTACCTCAGAAAGCAATAAATCCATTTTATCAATTAGGCGTTTTATATAAGCTGTTCTTTTGCTGCCTTGGTCGGCATTGGTATAAAAATTTAGTATTTCTGTTTGGTTTGAACCAACCCCATTTAATAAATAATCCAAAGCTGGGAAGCCTTGTTGAGCGTATGATACAGGCGTTTCTAGGGTATTGCTTGGATTTAAGATATTGGCATGAATACCGTTTGTATCTGCAGGGTAAATATTATAAAAATTGCGGAGTGTTATTTTTTCGGCAGGACCAAAATCAAAGAGTTCTACGCTTTGCCAAGAGAGGTAAGCTGAAGCCCAATTGTTTCTAAAATTAGTTAAATTAGTCTCGTTTGGATTGGCAATAAAAAGCTCCGCACTTTGCCTCATCAATTGAAAATCTGAATTGAAATTCTGATAGCTTGGACGAATAATACTATCCGCATAAAAAGTTAGGAAGGAGGTTCTGTCCAAACCATTTCCATCATCTTTTTTGGTATTAGTCTTCTCGCTACAAGAAGCAGAGAGTAATCCAAAACTTGTAAGAAATGCAATCCAAATTTTATTCATAAAGGTGCTGTGTTAATATACTTGCTTGTTAGAAATTACAAACCAAATTTTCCAAAAATAGAACCCATTACTGCATTTATTTTGCTAAGAGTTAAATCCCAATATCCATTTGGAGAATTTAAAAGGATATCCAAATTATCGTCGGAGAATTTTTCGTCGGCACCATTTACTTTGCAAAAACGCAAGGCATACACAAAGCCCAAACCCTCTGCTGTAGCATGAATTCTAGCCGATTCGGTTAAATTCAGTTTCCATTTGTTTAAATATTGCGCTGCAGAATTTGCCAAAGCTTTTTCCATTTCTGTTCTAATAAATAATGCTTGAGTTTTCACTTCATTCATATCGTTATTGGCAATGGCTGCTCTACCTCTTAAAAAGGCTGGATAAATTTTAGAAAAGGCCTCTTTGTTGTATTCCCAAATATAAGAACCCAAAAATGATTCTGTAGTTCCTTTGGTATCGAAGGTAGAGTTTGCAAGGTACACTGGATTTAGAGTTAAAAAGCCGTAAGCCTCATCCCAATTTTGTTCTAATTGGGTATAGTTTTTACCAGGCAAAATGGTTTTGTTATCTGCTTGCAAACCTTGGTTCAGCAATACATTGCAGATATAATCGTATTGAGCTGCACCAATCAATGATTTCTGAATTATTTGAGCTACTTCAATTCCTTTCGCATCTGCCAAATAAGTTCCCAATTTCCCAGGCTTACCACTATAAGCACTATCCTTAACAAAAGTGCTTAAAACAGCCATTTGTCCCATTAAATTGTTAAGGCGATTGTTTACTGTCATTTGCTCGCCAGCATTGTATTTTCCGGTGATAGATTGCAAAGAAAGATTGGAGGCATTTAGTTCTGAACCAATGATAGAAAGTGAAGCGATATCGTAAAAAGGATTGGCTGTATTTGAAAACATGTTTTGCATTAAAACAGAATCCAAGGTTTTGTTTTCTTTCACCGCGCTACCTATATAATTGTTTAAAGCCATAAACATTTTTAGGCGAGTATTGCCTGCGGTTAGGTCCACCACGGTATCTCCTAAGCTATCTAAAAACAAACTTTTATAAGGAGTGTTTGGGGTAAGTTGGTCGTAGGAAATAACAGTTCTAATTCCGGTAGTAGATTTTACTTCCTCTGTTTTGCTTGTTTCCTTTTTACATGAGAAAAACACAAAGTTTGTTAATAAAAGAATGCCTAATAAGCTGAATTTGTTCATTGTATAGTTGTTTTAGGTATTAGTTTGATTGTTTTTGATGCTCCAAAACTATGTCTTATTTAAAATGATTCCAAATAGTAAAGCGCTTTATTTAGAATTATTTTAAATAACTGACAAAAGTCATAATTCAAATCGCTCGGGTAAATTTTGCAATGGGTTTTGTTTTGGGGTTCGTTTTGAACCAAAGGAAAGAGTCCAGAATCCAGAATCCAGACAGGAGAAATGAATCCAATGTTAAAGGTTATTAAAAGAAAGCGAGATTGCGAGAAAGGAATCCAGCATGCTCGATGGAGATTCAGGGAATGCGGGAAATAATTGAGTTGTTAGTTAAGAGTTAAGAATTAAGAGTTAAGAATTATCAGTTAATAGTTTTTAAAAATATCAAACGTATAAATTAACTTTAATCAAACTCCCAAACCTTCGCTAAAGCTTCGGCTTGCAAAGCAAACCAACAAACCTTCGCTAAAGCTTCGGCTTGCAAAGCAAAATTCAGATAAACGATTAAACGGATAAACGATTAAACAATGAATCCTCCTCGAACAAATACACCTCAATGGAAATGAAATCAAATGGTAGAGAATTCAGAGTTGTCAAATGAAAGAATGTTCTATCCTTTCAATCGGCTGTCCATTATTTTTTTTACCTTCACTTTTGGTTTTATCTAAATATGGAGAATTCAAACTTAAGCAGAAAAGACTGGGGTTTAACCTGCCAATTTCAAATTTTTAGACGGACAAATGAAAAGAAATGTAAAAAATTTAATTTCACTTGCAATTGCTTTAAAAATTGAGTACCTCTGATTAGCCTTTCAGATAATTTAAAGTATTAATTAATCTGTTATACAAAAAAAATGCCCCATATCACCAAATCTCCGAAAATATTAATATTAAACTTTCTAATTGTATTTATGGAAAGACCATATTTAAGAGTGCTTTTTATCCTGCAAAAAATTAGCATTATTGCTTTTTGCATTACCAATTCAGTGTTTGGACAATCTATAGAAGGTTCAAATATTAATCAAATTAAAGTAAATATTGGGTCAGCTATAAATATTGTCAAACCTCAAAAAAACGGTAATTTAGCAATTGGAAATTCCTTGAGTTTGGGCATATCAATCGAAAAAAAAAATCTATACCATGATTTGAATTTTTCTACTGGAATTTCAGCATGCAATTTAAAAGTAGAAAAATATCAAAACCATTTTTTTGATATTTTTTATCAAAAAAATGTAACACTTAAAACTGAGCTAAATCAATACTACATTGAAATGCCATTTTTAATAAGGAAAAAAGAAAAAAAATGGATTTTTGGGATTGGCTTAATAACTTCCTATTTATTTAAATCAAATTTAACCCAAACCGTAATTAGTAATGACTATCCTGATTGGCTATTAGAATCTTTTCACTCAACTTATGACATTCATTCAAGCAAAGAACTTGCGCCATTTAGTCGAATAAATATTTCCCCTTGTTTAAATATTGGAATTGATTTCAAAAAGAGATGGGGAGTAGAAATTTCAACCTATTATAATTTATTATATAACCCTAGGAATTATTATAAAATTAGTCCATACAACTTATTTACAACTGCCCTATTTATCACATATAAAATAAATTAAAAAAATCGAAGGATTCAAAATCAATGAAAATAAACATTTTTTTAGTAATCATAATTTGTTTGTTTCCTACTTTAACAAAGGCACAATTAAATAATTTAACAATTAAAATTGGCCATTCAATTTCTGTTACACAATGGGGGCTTAGTCCTTTTTCTGAAACACGTAGATGGGAGGATAGGAGCGTTAATTCAATTTTCTTTAACATAGAATATTCTTTCAAAATAAGAAAAAATGCCAATATTTCAACGGGTTTACAATCCGTAGAAAAAGGATTTATTACTGAATATGAATTCAATTATCCAAGATTTAATGATAAAATAGCCTACCAATACCGTTTGTTTTATTTAGAATTACCAATCAACTACATTTATAAGAAAAATAAAAACTCACTAATTGGCGGTGTAATATTTTCATATTTGTACGATGATATTTATCGATTTAGTGATAAACAAACCATATACGATAATTCTGGAAAACCAAAAATGTGGTTTAACAGTAATTATTCTCATCGATTTAATTATTATGATAGATATAATAGGTTTGATTTTGGCTTAAACTTGGGATATTCTCGTCAATTTTTAAAATACTTTGATTTAGAGTTTACTATTCAAAAGCATTTTATAAATGTTGACAATTGGAATTCCCATGATTTAAGATACAACCTGAGTTTTCTTACTGGAATAAGATATAGAATATTTGCCAAGTAATAAAAAGTCTAAATAGTTCCGTTTCGAACGTCAAGGATATTAATACTACTGATTATCCTCGCTGGTCGTAAACTATCCCTAAGTTCAACAATGAAATGAGCTTAAGCTCCTTTATAAAAAACACCTGAATTGCAAACTGCATAACCAACCGATTCAAATTAACAACTTTCTGGTTTGGATTTGCAATCCGCCTTCCCCAATCTTTCCTCACAAAAAAATGAAATCCAGCCGCAAAAGGCAGATTCATGTGATTAACTTTTGGCCTATTTAATAAATACAATTGGTATACTTTTAACATACCTTTAGCTGGCTTTTTTACGTTGACTTTTTGAGTAAGAAATAAATTAAAATTCACACTATGTTTGAGAAGACTTTTGAGTTACGCTATTTTGAAATGAACAAACATGGTATGGCCTCTGCTGCAACTATGTTAACTTTATTAGAAGAAACTGCATCCGATCATTGTTGTGAAATTGGTTATGGTTTGTTTGATTTATTGAAGAATAAAGTAGGATGGGTTTTGCTTTCTGGTTATTTGGAAATATACAGATACCCTCAACACAAAGAGAAAATAACCATTAAAACATGGTTGTCTACCTATACAGAAATTAAAGGTATTCGTGAGAATTTGGTATATGATGAGAAAGGCCAAATTATAGCAAGGGGCAAAGGTTTGTGGGTGTTTTTTGATATCAACAAAAGAAGACCCACTCGCATATTTAAAGACATTATAGAAAGATGGTCGTTTACCAACGAAGAGAGCGTAGAAGGCGATGTTAGTAAAAAGATTAAGCCTATAGATTCTGAAATTCACCACAAAGAATTTTTGGTTCACCGCTTTGATATTGATATGAACCAGCATGTAAATAATATTCGGTATTTGCATTGGGTAATGGAATCTATTCCAGAAGAAATATTAGATCACTACTTTTTGTTTAGCATAGATGGAAGGTTTATTTCAGAGGCACATTTAGGTGAAACAGTTTTATCATTTACAGAAGAAGGTGATGAACCAAATAGTTTTGTGCATACCATTAAAGTGAAGGGAAGCAATAAGGTTTGTGCAACGGCGAAGACGGTTTGGAGGCCATTGTAGGGAAAGGTCTTTGGGAGTTGGTCTTTAGTCTTTGGTAAAAGCTGTTAGCCATTAGCCTTTTTGCCTTTTAGTCTTTGGGATTGTAGCATTTTCTATGGAGCGTGTTTTCTTTAAACACAAAGGACACGAAGGAAGACACACAAAGAGCACAAAAGGAAATGTGAAAACCTTGAAGGTAACTGCATAACAAATGCCTAGAATTAATATTTGTAATTATCCCAAAGGGATAACATGTTTATAGAAAAATTGCAACCTAAATACAATTTGACCCCGAAGGGGTCACATATTCATTATGTGTATTTTTTCTATAAACATTAGACCCCGCTGGGGTCGATTATTTAGAATATATTTTTTATTTGATTCTTCGTGATCTTTGTGAATCCCTTTGTGGTCTTAGTGTTTAAAAGAACTTCATAAAGTAGGAACGTTCCGGTATTAAACAAATTAGATTTTCTGCCTTCTAGATTCTTTCTAGCATGTTGGATCTAGCTGGCTGTTGGCAGGGATTTGCTTTTATAGCCTATTCTCCTAACTCAATAATTTCCCGCCTTCGCTGAAGCTCCATCGGGCAGGCTGGACTCAAGATTCTGAATTCTGAATTCTTTTCTCGCAATCTCGCCTCTCGATTCTCGCTTCTATCTTTTCTCGGTTCAAACCGAAATAAAACAAAACCTTAACATATTTGATTTAATATTGAAACCAATAATAAAAACAAACATGCGTATTAAAATTTACACAGTAGCAATTTTATCTTCAGTAGCGTTTCTTTTTTCATGCGGCAACGCAGTGGAGAAAAAGGAAAACAAAGAAATTAAATTGGTAGAAGCGGCTTCTAACTATCAGTTGGATACAACTAAAATGACCGGTTTTGTGGTGTACGACGAAAATCAAACGGGTGCTCGTCCTGCCGTATTGGTGGTGCCAGAATGGTGGGGTTTGAACGATTATGCAAAAATGCGTGCCCGCGAATTGGCTAAATTAGGTTATGTGGCATTTGCAGTTGATATGTATGGAAACGGACAAGTTGTAGAAACGCCACAAGATGCTATGGCTTTGGCGGGTCCATTTTACCAAAACCCAGTGATGGCAAAAGCGCATTTTGATGCTGCTCTTTTGCAATTAAAAGGAATGCCTCAGGTAGATACTACTAAATTGGCTGCAATAGGCTATTGCTTTGGCGGTGGCATGTTGCTAAATATCGCTAGAATGGGCGAGGAGTTAAACGGAATTGTTAGCTTCCATGGTAGTTTGTTAGGAACGCCTGCTGATAAAAATTTATTGAAGACTAAATTGTTGGTATTGCATGGCGACGACGATAAATTTGTTACTGCAGAAGAAGTAAATACCTTTAAGCACCAAATGGATTCTATTGGTGCAAACTATATTTTTAAGAGTTATGCCAATGCAACACATGCTTTTACAAACCCTTATTCTACAGCAGTAGGAGATAAGTTTAAAATGCCAATTGCCTACAATGCTGCGGCGGATAGCGCTTCTTGGATTGAAATGAAAGCATTTTTAAGCGAATCGTTTAAGTAGGCCGTTTTTTCTATTCAGTTTGAACCAAACTCTTTTGTCATTTTAATATGAAGTTTTTGTTAAATCGGTTTAATTAATTTTATCTTTCAATCTATTCTTAAATTTGAACCCTTCTTTAAAATGATTCGTATGAAAAAAATAATATTATTTGCCTTTGCCATCTTGGGCTATTTTGCCAGTCATGCACAAAAAATAGAGGAAAGCTTAGTTCCAATTCCTGTTCTAGAAGCTTTTCAAAAATTACATTCCACTATCAAACCTTTGAAATGGGAAAAAGAAGCGGAGAATTTTGAAGCAGAAATTGATATAAAAGGTATAGAGATTTCTTATTTGTTTGATCCAATTGGAAACTTGCTTGAAACCGAAACAGAGATTTCTGTAAAAGAACTTCCAGCCGCTGTGGTAAGCGGATTTAAGACTAAATTTCCAAAAGGCAAAATAGAAGAAGCTTCAAAAATTGAAAACCATCTTGGCGAGATTACCTACGAAATAGAATCCAATAAAATAGATTATATTTTTAACAGTGCTGGAGAGCTATTGAATTCCGAAAATGATAAGAAAGATTAATCTCTCTATCTACCTAAAAGCCTATTTTTTATTTTTATTTGTTTTCTTCTTTGGTTTGGTTCAAGCCCAGAATACTGCAATAACAGTTTCTGGTTTGCTCAAAGACAAAAAAGATAAAGCTCCTTTGTCGTATGCCAATGTAATTCTAAAAGCAAAGAAAGACAGTAGTTTTATTGCCGGTACCGTTTGCAACGAAGAAGGCAGATACGTTTTGAGCCAAGTAAAGCCAGGTTCTTATTTGTTGGTTTATCAGTTGGTAGGTTATAAGCAAAAAATACAGCCCGTTTATATTGGCAGCCTTTCTCCAAATATTGAATTGTCGTTAGTTGAGCTAGAAGCCAATGAAACTGCCTTGAATGAATTGGTAATAAACGGCAAGCAAGATGAAGTAAATTCTAAGTTGGATAAGAAGAGTTTTTCTATTGAAAATAATATTAGCAATACGGGCGGTTCTGTTTTACAAGCCATGCAAAATTTACCTGGGGTAAGTGTGCAAGATGGAAAAGTGCAATTGCGTGGAAACGATAAAGTGATGGTATTGATTGATGGCAAACAAACAGCCTTAACTGGTTTTGGAAGTCAGAATAGTTTAGACAATATTCCTGCTTCCTCCATCGAGAAAATTGAGATTATCAATAACCCTTCTGCCAAATACGATGCCAATGGAAATGCAGGTATCATCAATATTGTTTACAAGAAAACTAAGAAAGAAGGTTGGAGCGGAAAGGCTGGATTAACGGGTGGTTTGGGTGCTAATTGGATCAAAAAGGAAAACCTACCAGGTATACGACCACAATACCAAAATACCCCTAAAATTAATCCGGCTTTATCTTTAAACTATACCAAGAAAAAAATATCTGCTTTTGTGCAAGGCGATTATTTGTACACGCATACCTTAAACAAAAATGAGTTTGTAACGCGTACTTACGATAACGATACGGTTATACAACAGCAAACCAAACGCAATAGAAATACAGGTTTTTTAAATACCAGTGCCGGAATAGATTATGCGTTAAATTCCCAAGATCATTTTACGGTTTCTGGCTTATTTGGTAGAGAGAAAATATTAGATAATGGCGACGAACCGTTTTACTATGGAAACTCCGAAACCCCTTATCGTTTGTGGCAATTTTTGGAAGATGAGATTAAAACTACAGTGGCTTTTAACAGTGCATTTCAACACCAATACAAAGAGCCGGGAAGGGTTTTGAAAATTGGATTTAATTATACTTTTCACCGCGAAGATGAGAAGTATTATTTTCAAAATAAATACCCAAGTTATACCGGTTTAGACTCGTTTAAATTAATCTCTGATGAGCGAGTTGGTGATTTAACAATTGATTATATCAAGCCCTTAAAATATGGAAGATTTGAAACAGGAATGAAGTTTCGTAGAAGGGTAATTCCTACAAATATGAATTTTATTCCGGGTTTAAACTCTCCCTTAGATACCAATGCTGGCGGTTGGGCAACTTACAAAGAAACCATTCCAGCAGTTTATGGAACTTATGTTTACGAATCTGCCAAGTTGGAAGCTGAGATTGGCTTGCGCGTAGAATTTGTGGATTTAAATTACGAGGTAAATCCAAATCACAATACATACAAAAGCGATGGCTATACTTATTTTCAGCCATTCCCAAATTTGCGCTTGGCGTATAAACTCAATGAAAATAATAAGTTTACAGCTTTTTATAATCGAAGAGTAGATAGACCAAATGAATTGGATATTAGAATATTTCCTAAATACGATGATGCTGAGGTGATAAAAGTTGGTAACCCAGCTTTGAAACCACAGTTCACCAATTCGTTTGAGTTGGCATTTAAAAACTCCCACGATAAAGGGTATTTTTATGCATCGGTTTTCCATAAAATTGTGGATGGAACTATTACAAGAATTTCTGTAACGGATGGTGTTTCTCCTTTGATTTATGCGGTTTCGCAAAATGCAGATAGAAGTTATCAAACAGGAACAGAATGCTTGTTTTCTAGAAAGGTAAATGCTTGGTATTCGTTTAATTTCAACTTGGTGGCATACCACAAAAAGATTGATGCATTTGAAGTGAACAATAAATATCCTATAAGCACAACTTTTATTGTTGCGGCGCAAGAAATTAATTCGGGCAATGCCAAATGGGTGAGCCAATTTCACTTTAAAAACAAAATAAATTTGCAAGCATCAGCAGTTTATTTGGCGCCAGATATTATTCCTCAAGGCAAAACCAATGGTAGATTTACATTGGATATTGGCTTGAAAAAATCGGTTCAAAATGGAAGAGGAGAATGGGTTTTAAATGCTACCGATTTGTTGAATACCATGGTGATGAAAAAGGAAATTCAAGGAGTAGGTTTTCATTATACCGCAACAGATTATTACGAAACTCAAGTCATTCGTTTGGGCTATAGTTATAAATTCTAAAGAAAGGGTTTGGTTCGAACCAAATAAAATTAATAGGTAAACCTTAGTATTATAATATTCCTTTAGGGACTATTTTTCTGCTTAAGGTTTTAATTTGTTTTCCTTTGCTGGCTTCCTTATCAGGATTAAAATTTAAAGTGGTTTCCCATGCGTTTTGGGGTTTCATTTCTTCTTCTATTCCTTTTAAGACTTTCTGTGCAATTTTAGAAGAGTAAACCACTGTTACACATTCGGTATTTCTATACGCACTTCTTGGGTCAAAATTAAAGGTGCCAACAACAGTAATGTTTTCATCTATTACCATGGATTTGGCGTGCAAACCAAAGATGGGTTGGAAGTTTAATTTTTCTTGCAAAGCGCCCGTCATTATTTCATATCTGATGGCAGCATCTGGCTTAAATTCGAATATTCGAACTCCCGTATTTAACAAGTCTTTTCGCGAACGTTGGTAGCCGCTAAATGCATCCATATTATCTGTAGATGCCATGCTATTGGTAAGTATTTTTATGCTAACACCTCGTTTAATTGCTGCGCTCAAAAGTTCTTGCCCAACCTCAGTGGTAATTAAATACGGCGATTGAATGACAATGCTTTTCTTGGCTTTCATAACCAATTCCATTAGGGTTTGCGTGGTATTACTAAAAACTCCATTTGCCTCTTTTGGTAATTTTCCTGGCTTGTCGGCAATAAAATACACACTATCCAACCACATAAAATTTCCTGAGTTTTGGATGGATTGAAACAACTCTGGCATTTGGGAAATTTGGCTTCTTACCTGAGGCCAAAAATTACTCGGGTTACACGCATATTGATGCAAACGATCAAAATTATTTGGAGAATAGGAGGTGTCTTTATCTTCGGCCAATTGTTCTACAGGCACGCTTAAAGCATTATTCCAAAACCCATCAAAGCTGTTAGAAACATCCGTAACTTTTTTACCCATCAACAAAATATCACGGTCTCTAAAATTATAATCATGGTCAAAATCAAAATATTCATCGGCAATATTTCTGCCGCCCGTAATGCAAATTTTTCCATCAACCGTAAAGGTTTTATTGTGCATGCGTTGGTTTGCTTTGGTAAAATCGGTGGCAAATTTGCTTAATTTTTGAACCAAGTTTTTGCCCAAATTTATTCCTGGATTGTAAATTTTAATTTCAATATTGGGATGAGAAGCCAAGGTGATAATATCCTTTATACCTGCGTCAACCATAATATCATCAATTAGCAAGCGCACTTTTACGCCTCTATCGGCAGCTCTTACTAAATAATCGCAAGCAATTAAACCTACATTGTCGGTGGCAAAAATAAAGTACTGCACATCAATTGTTTTTTCTGCGTACTCGCTCAGCCAAGCACGCGCCATCATTGCGTTTCCACCGTCTTCTAAAACAAGAACCCCTGTTTTATTTTGCATTTGTTGCTCCAGAGGTTTCAATATATTACTAAGTTCAACGCTATCGTTTCTATGAATTTGAGAACAAAAATCGAGGTATTGTTCAGGCACAATATCGGGTGTATTGGTGCAAGAATTTAGGCCAATAAGCACAATAAAAACACGTAAAATAGTATTCAATTTATTTTTCATTTATTGGTTGCAGAATAGTATAAGTTATAAAAAAGTAAAGCAATTTCGGTTTGAACCAAAAGAGAATTACATTACCAAAGAAATATCATTTTCCTTTATTTTTCTAATGTGTACCTTTACTCTTTAATTTTGATATGAATAAAAGGATTTTTCTACTTTGGATTTTACCAATAATGAGTTTGGTTGCCTTGTTTTACATACAGCCATTTATAGTGCCTTATTTTGCCATGAGCACTACTTGGAAGTTTATTTATATTCTTATCGTTTTTGGTTTCCCAATTTTGGTTTTAATACCCATTGCATTGTTTGCATTTATTACCACATTGTTAGAGAAAAAAAGTGGAACCTTTAAGGAGCGTTGGTTCAAACATATTGGTAATGGATACATTGCAATTGGCTTTGTTATTTTGTTAATGAGTGCCATTGTTGTTTTTACCAAATTGGTTTTTAATCACAATCCATTTCCTAAGATGAAATACAGTGAAATAGTAATTGGCACTGGCAATTGCGAGGATATTAAGTTAGGTAATTTTAAAGGTCGCTACCGCTATATTACACGCTTAGAAAACGAGCAAATAGAATATTCATTTAATTATAAAGACACTTTCTATTATAGCCTGCAATGGCTTTCTCCATGCGAATACCGTTTAATAGCAAAAGAAGATTACGGCATGAATGATACCATTGATGTAAAAGTAACCAACAATACAGAAAACTATTACGAAGGCTTCGTTCGCTTTGATCAATATGCGGCGTATACGAGAGTTGAGAAGAAGTGGAAGTGAGGAGGGGGTATTAGTATTCCAAAGGATGATTCGGGTTTTTGACCCTTTTAATATTCGGTAATTGGATTGATTTGTTCGAGTCTATTAGAACATTATTGTCGAATTTTGGTATTGGAAAATTGGTTCATTAAGTATAGACTTTATCCATAACGAATATAAAAAATCAACCCTTTATTTCAAGTCCAATTTTAATTAATAATTATCCATTCAAACAACGGTCAATATGCTTGCAGTGTAGGTGTTCAAAATGGCTTTTAGTTTTAATTGCATTTTTGAATATTTCCTTTACTTTTGTGTCATCTTATTCCCATTAGTCCCTGAAGCAATTCAAACTAGTGGGTTTCGTTTTTTATAGACGAACTTCTTTTGGTTCAAACCGATATTTATTTACTTAAACGTACATTTATAACTTGGTTTTCAATTTTCTTGCCTTGATAAATTTACTATAAAAACCTACATTCGAATTATGAAAATTGCACTTAACTATATTAGCAATAGCAAGGGTGAAACCACAGCTGTACAAATGCCATTGAACGAGTGGAAAAAGATATTGGGAAAGCTTGAAAAATATGAGCAACTCATAAAAATTAAATCAAATTTAAGAGATGCTTTTGAACAAGTGGAGGATTTACGAAAATCGAAGAAAGTAAAACCAACTTTAAAAGACTTTCTAAATGAATTATAATATAATTCCTATTGAAAGATTTAGGAGGGAGGCCAAGAGACTTATTAAAAAATACCCAACACTTAAAGATGAGTTAATTGAACTTAATTCGCTTTTGACAAAAACTCCAGATTTAGGAACTTCTTTGGGGAACAACACCTATAAGGTTAGGCTAGCAATCAAAAGCAAAGGAAAAGGTAAAAGTGGCGGAGCGAGAGTTATTACCTATTTGCTTACTGAAGAAAAGGAAATATATCTTTTAACGATTTTCGATAAATCTGAATTCGATAGTATTGATGATAAATCTTTAAAGAACATAATTCAGAGTTTGGTTCAATCCCAAAAAAACAAAAATGTGTAAATAAAAAAATCCGCCTAAGCGGATTTTTTTTATGTCGAACTTTAATTGGTTCAAACCGAAATTTATTTACCTAAACGTGCCTTTAAACCTTGGTCTAATGCGTCTAAGAATTCTTCTGTATACAAATAGTGCTCGCCATGATTCACTTTGTTACCGTGAATACAAACGGCTAAATCTTTTGTCATTTTTCCAGATTCAACTACCTCAACACATACTTCTTCTAATGCAGTACAGAAATCAATTAACTCTTGGTTATTATCTAATTTACCACGGAAAGCTAAACCTCTTGTCCATGCAAAAATACTTGCAATTGGGTTGGTAGAGGTTGGTTTGCCTTTTTGGTGATCGCGGTAGTGGCGAGTTACAGTTCCATGCGCAGCTTCTGCTTCCATGGTTTTTCCATCTGGAGTTACCAATACAGATGTCATTAAGCCCAATGAACCAAATCCTTGCGCCACTGTATCCGATTGTACATCGCCATCGTAGTTTTTACAAGCCCAAACAAAATTTCCATTCCATTTCAAAGCAGAAGCAACCATATCATCAATTAAGCGGTGCTCGTAAGTAATACCAGCCGCTTCAAATTTTGCTTTGTAATTGTTTACATAAATCTCTTCAAAAATATCTTTGAACCTACCATCGTATTTTTTCAAAATAGTGTTTTTGGTAGAAAGGTATAAAGGCCAATTTTTGCTCAATGCCATGTTGAAACATGAATGCGCAAAACCCATAATGCTTTCGTCGGTATTATACATGGTTAAAGCCACGCCATCACCTTTAAAGTTGTAAACTTCAAATTCTTGAATGGTTCCGTCTTCGCCTTCAAATTTTACGGTTAATTTTCCTTTTCCTTTGGTAACAAAATCCGTTGCACGGTATTGGTCGCCAAATGCATGTCTACCAATCATAATTGGGGCTGTCCAGTTAGGTACCAAACGAGGCACATTTGCACAAACAATAGGCTCACGAAAAACAGTACCGTCCAAAATATTACGAATAGTTCCATTCGGGCTCTTCCACATTTGCTTCAAGCTAAATTCTTGCACACGTGCTTCATCAGGAGTAATGGTGGCACATTTAATACCCACATTATATAATTTAATTGCTTCCGCCGCATCAACCGTAACTTGGTCGTTGGTTTGGTCGCGGTATTCCATACCCAAATCAAAATATTTAATATCTAATTCTAGGTAAGGTAAAATCAATTTGTCTTTGATAAACTGCCAGATAATGCGAGTCATTTCATCGCCATCTAATTCCACAACTGGGTTGGCTACTTTTATTTTGCTCATTGTTATAAGATTTTGTTTTGAATAATAATGCGCCGAAATTAGGCAAAAGGACTTAGGATGCCAATCATTTATCTGTATTTGTTTGCATTTTCTATACTTTGCCCTAAGCGCTCCATTTGCTTACTCCTTTATGGTAAATTCTATTTTTGCAGGAATTAAATTCAGACCAGAGTTTTCGGTAAATTTTAGAATGGAATTGTAGTTTCTCACATTCAAGGCTTCGTAATAATCTGCGCCGCTTTCGTCTTTAAAATGGACTTCCAGCAAATAGCTTGGTTCAGCAAAAAGAAATTTCTGTGTGCTAAACTGCCAAACATTCATTTTTCCCCCCACAAAATAATAGCGGTTGTATTTATAAGCCGCCGAAATTAATTTGGTTTTTCCATTCACCGTTTTCCTCACTGCGGGTACTTTTATCAAGGTATCGTACAAACGGCCGCCTTGGTTAACCAGCAAATAATCTCCAAAATAACAAATAGCTAAAACATCAAGTTTTCGTTCATTATTTAGGTTTTTAAATGAGGTTGGCAAAATACTGCCATCAAGCACCAATTCGCCTTGTTGGTTTACCATTTGGGTTTGGTCTGAACCAAATAAAACAATATATGGAAGGGCTTCCTTTTTATAAGGCAAAGTAGTACTGCTTTTAAAGGCCATCATGTCGTTGTAAACAAAAGGAAGTACTTCTTTTCCATCAAAATCTATTAAACCCCATTTGCCATTTTTCTTGGCTTGAACCAATTTCCCATGAAAGTAGGGGCGCATGGTGTTTATAAACGTATCAATTTTAGTTATGTTTAAATTGTTTGGGTCAATTGGTGTTTCCACATACTCGGTGTCCGACCAATATTTTGCATCCTGGTATTGTTCTCCTAATGAAATTCCACCAAAATTCATGTTGGTGTAAATCCGCAATTCTTCGTAGCCGGGTTCAATGCGTTTGTAAACAGTATTGTTGTAATTAAGCACCTGCAAGCCTAGTTTGTTGCCTTGGGTAAGTATTTCAACTGATTGGGAGTTTGCCTGGCTAAGAATCAATACGAGGCCAAAAAGCAGGAAGAGTTTTTTCATGGGTTATTTTAGTTTTCTTGGGTTTTAAATTCTTAAATTTGGGATTGCTAAAAATGCAATTCGTCCTTTGTTTCTTTAAAACACTAAGATGGAATTGCACTTTTACACAACAAAAATCAAATATGATGAAAAGATTAGCAACAATCCTTATTGGTTTATTCACAGCAATAAGCCTTTATTCACAAGAATTGCCAGTAGCTTGGACAAAAGGTGGAACACTAGCTGGTAGCTACCAAATTTCTGTAGAAAAGGGGAAAGGAATAAATGGTAGTCAGGCCATGAGCATACAAGGAATTGGCACAGAAATATATGGTTCTGGCCTTTTAAAACAATCTATAACAGCTGTTAATTATGCAGGAAAGAAAATTCGTTTTGGAGCTTGGGTCAAAACTGAAAATGTGAAATTTTGGACCACCTTATTTGTTGCCAATACGGTAGACTATGGAATGGAAAACTGGAATGAAAAGGGAGAATCTTTTGAAAAAGAAAAATTGATGAGTGGAACCCAAGATTGGACCTACATAGAAATTGAAAAAGATATTGATTATACCACACATTATTTATCGCTAGGTTGTGTGCTTTTTGGTGAAGGAAAAGTGTTTATTGACAATGCTAAAATTGAAGTAATTGGAATACTTGCACCAAAGCCTAATACGCTACCAAGCGAACCATTGAACTTAGATATGGAAAGCATGCAGCAGCTTTCAGCAAGCGAGTTGGGCGGCTATACCATTCAAGGAGATAAGGTAATTTTTATGTTTGACCCAATGGAGTGTGATGATTATACTTCTAGCTATGGGATGCTAAAAACAAGAAAGGATTTAAAAATTAAAGAGGTATATGTGAGTGGTGCGTTCAATAATTGGAAAGAAAAAGACAAAGCATTTTTGATGCAAGCCAAGGGCGATAAATTTGAATTATCAGTTCCATTAAGTTCATTAACCCCAGAAGGAAAAATAGAGTTTAAGTTTGTAGTAAATGGTAAATATTGGGCTGAACCAAACTTAAAATACAAGAACCGCACGCCTAGTGGAAACTGGACGTATAGGTTTAATTATGTTTTGTTTAAATAGGGAGAGCTGTTAGCAACTGGCTTCTAGCTCCTGGCATCTGGCTGTTGATTCTTGTCCTTAAGTAGTCAATGGCCGTTAGCTATTACATTTGCAAAAATGCTTAAATTAAGTTGCCTTTTGCTCAGGATTTATTAAGGAAAATCTGTGATTTTATGTTGTGTTCTTTGCTTTAAAAGAAAGTATGTATAAACACAAAGCTCACTAAGGTTTCACAAAGCTCACAAAACCAAAAAAAACCGACCCCAGCGGGGTGACATTTTTTATTGGAATACAAAAAGAAAATTCCCAGTGTAGGTGAAAAATATACAATATGTTGAAAGTAAAATTTCACCCCTCTGGTGTTTATAATAACCCACACTCAAACTCCAACCCAAACTTTTCTTCTCACACTCAAACTCCAACTCAAACTTTTCTTCCCACACTCCAACTCCAACCCAAACTTCTTTTACAATCAAAACCCAAAACAATGATTTAAAAAAGGAAAACAATCCTGCAAATTCCCTAGTGTTCTTCGTGCCTTCTTTATGTTTTTGCATTAAATGAGCCAACAGCTCATCCTACGCTAAAGCTTCGGCTGACAAAGCTAACAGTAGCAAATTTTCTATTTCATTTCAGGTTCATAATCCACTTGAATGGGGCCTTTAGTAGAATAGATAAATTGGGTTCCTTTTGCAACTGATCTATCGTTTTGAGGATTTATGGAAACAGGTTCTCCTTTTTCTTCTAATGCAGTTATTCTTAATAATAATTTGGATTGCCATTTGCCAAATAGGGTATTGTTTTGTTTTATGATGAGTACATTAAACTCGCCTCCTTCAAAATGGGTTTCCCTAAATCTTCCTCCCTTTTGTATTAGGAGCTGGTTATTAAACATGGCAATTTCCAAAACGGCCACCTGCTCTTTTACGGTTAATTTGGGATAGTATTTTTCAAACACTTCACTTTGTAAAACGAGTTCCGCTTTTTGATTAACTAGGCTAATTCTATTGTTTTTATGTAAAACCAAAAGTGGCGAATTTTCAGAAGCATGTCTATTGTTTAATACCGATATAGAATCGTAGTTGAATGCTAAAACCACATTGCCTTTTAGGTCTATTAATCCCCAAGAATTTCCTTTTTTCGCCATTACAAGCCAATTTTCTTTGAGGGGCTTTTTATCAATTACAATGGTGTCCACTATTGTTTTAGTTGGGTCATTAAAGTCAATTGGAACTTCCATGTATTCTGTATCGCAGCAGAGTTTAATATCGTAATAAAATTCCCCTAAGAAAATGTCGCCAATTTTTGCTTCAACAGGAACCGCCACATAATCATAAATGGGCTCTACTTTAAATTGCAAGTCGTCTTTTTTATCAAAAACAGAATATCCAAATTTTCCACCTTTTTGGTCGATGCGCACTACGTTTTGGCTATTTGCAGTAATTGTAAAAAGTACTAAGGTGAGGCTTAGAAGATGTTTCATTGTTTTGGTCTTTAGTTGTTAGTCTTTTGTCTTTGGTGATTTGTAGAAGTCCATGGTTCATAGACGATGGACCATAGAAATTTATTCCAGCTACGTTCAAACTTACAGAAAAGTTTTCAAATGCAAGACAATTTGGAATTGTGAAATCCATTTGCATAATGAAAATTATTAAAACACAACGCTCGCAAAGGTTTCACAAAATTCACAAAGATTTATGAAAGTAAAATAATCCGATAAATTCTCTAGTGTTCTTTGTGCCTTCTTTGTGTCCTTTGTGTTAAAAGAAAGTAAGAATAAACACAAATCTCACAAAAGGACCACAAAGGTTTAATATACCAAAAAAATCTAACACACTCAAACCCAAACTCCAACTTCCCTCACACCCAAACCTCCAAACCCACAAACTCCCCAACCTAAAGCGCCTCATACACAATAGCTGCTCCTTGCCCCACTCCAATGCACATGGTGGCAACGCCATATTTAACCTTGCGTTTGCGCATTTCATGAATTAAGGTGGTGCTAATACGTGTTCCGCTGGCTCCTAATGGATGTCCTAAGGCAATGGCTCCTCCATTTACATTTACTATCTCTGGGTTCAAACCAAGGTCTTGCATACAAGCCAAACCTTGAGAAGCAAATGCTTCATTTAATTCTACTAAACCCAAATCTTGAACACTTAAGCCTGCACGTTTCAATGCTTTTTGTGTGGCTGGTATGGGGCCAACTCCCATAATGGCTGGGTCGACTCCAGCAATAGATTTAGAAACAATTCTGGCTATTGGTTTTAAATTATAACGCTTCACCGCATCTTCACTGGCCAATAAAACTACTGCTGCTCCATCGTTTATTCCGCTCGAATTAGCTGCTGTTACCGAACCATCTTTTTTAAATGCAGGTTTCAATTTAGCCAAATCTTCTAAGCTACTTAAACGAGGATGTTCGTCTTTATTAAATAGTTTGGGATCGCCTTTTTTCTGAGGAATGCTAATGGCAATCATCTCTTCTGCAAAGCGGTTGGCTTCGTGTGCTGCCAAATATCTTTTCTGAGATTCAAAGGCAAATGCATCTTGTTTCTCGCGCGAAATTTTCCAACGCTCTGCAACATTTTCTGCAGTTTCACCCATGCTGTATGGGTGGTATAAATTAGCCAAAGCCTTATTGGTAAAACGCCAGCCAATGGTGGTATCGTAAATTTCTGGTACACGAGAGAATGCGGTATCGGCTTTTGCCATCACAAACGGCGCACGCGTCATGCTTTCTACTCCACCTGCAATATACATTTCGCCATCACCAGCTTGAATGGCGCGCGAGGCATCCATAATACTTTGCAAGCCACTTGCACACAATCTATTTACGGTATTTCCTCCAATATGAACAGGTAAGCCTGCCAATAACAAAGCCATGCGGGCAACATTTCTATTGTCTTCTCCGGCTTGGTTGGCTGCTCCTAAAATTACATCTTCAATTTCGTTTACATCTATTTCTGGATTGCGGTCTATCAATGCTTTAATAGCCATTGCAGCCAAATCATCCGGACGAACAGTACTTAATGCTCCAGCATATTTTCCAATGGGTGTGCGCAAAGCGTCTATAACAAATACCTCTTTCATTGCTTTTAAAATTGACTGCAATAATACGAATTGTTTCCTATTCCTCAGCAATTGACAAGGCGTTAAAGGTTTTACCTTCAGCTCAAATTTTAATTTGTTTCCATTTAAAGGTTTGGCCTTCAATTCTTATTTCAACAAAATAAATTCCTGGAGTTAGTTCCGATGTGCTTTTACTTTGTTTATTCCCTTGCACTAAATTTAGATATTCTTCTTTCACAATTTTTCCTTGCCCATCTCTAATTAATAATTTGGCTTCGGCGTTTTGGTTCAAACCGAAATAAGTAATTTCTAATTTTTCTTGAAAGGGATTGGGCGTCAGTGTGATTTCTAGTAATGGCGCATCTTTATATAAAACCAATTGTTTAGAAAAACTCATGCTTCCATCTTTGTCGTAACAGCTTAATTGAAGCACCAGTTCCTTTTCTTCGCTTGGATAATCAATTTGGTATGAGTACTTTTTTGTTTGCTTGCTATTGCCAAATGCTTTAATTTTTTCTAAAGAAATCCAGTTGGTTTGATCCAAAATAGAAACCACAAATTCTTTTGTATTTGTTTCGGATGCAGTTGCCCAATTTAGGTAGATTTTTCCTTGAGAATACTTTCCTGAAAAATTGATTAGCTGAACAGGTAATGTATTGATATTAGAATCAGAAGCAATTACATATTGGGCATCTAAATAGGCCATACCAGAAATTCCAATTTGAGGATTAAAGGCACTAATTCCGCCTCCAAATGATAAACTATCTAAACGCCAATTGGAATTGCTTCCATCTCTTTTTAGCATTCTAAGTGCACCTTCCCAATTCACATTTCCTATGGCTGTAGGATTTGCATAAATGGTAAATGTTCCGCCAGTTAATCCACTTTCTACATTAACATCGTAAAAACCAGTATGCAAACGATTTAAATTTAAAATGGGTGTACTGCTAGAATCTATAATTGGAAGTCCAGCATTGCCAGCGAAAAATGGAAGATAATTTACAGAAACTAATCCGCCAGTGCTAGGTGCAATTGTATTTTGTATATATAATAATTGGTGTTTTTTGTTTGGACTCCCCAATGGAAATAATCCCTGAATTCCGCTAGTGGTGGTTGCAGGAATCCACCTTTTCATGGTGCCAATTACTCTTCCATATTTGTCGTAAGTATTATATGCCAAGGTGCCAACTTTAGTTGGAGATTCGCCAATTGTTAAACTAAATGTATCGCAATAAACAATGCAATCTATGTTTATATAATTTCTTGCTTGAACATCTCCTTTTAGAATTTTAGTTCGTGTATCTGGCCAAAAATTATTTGTTGCTCCACCTAATAAAAATAATTTTCCATACGAGCCTGGCATGATGGGTTGTAATACATTGGTGTCTTGATAAATTACAGAACTATAAAAGGAGAATTTCGGTTTTAAACAGTCAGAAATTCCCGTGATATAAAGTGAAACTGCGCTATCCAAATACATAGAATCCACTTTTAGTATATTGCCTTCTGGAACATAAAAACTAACATTGGATAAGCCATTTCCAACAATTAAAACGGTATTGCTTCCTCCAATAATAAAATTGCCTAAACCATATAAGTTTACCAAACTTCTATTGTGCACGTAATACCTACAGTTGTTGGCTGTAAATGAACTGGGAGAAGTTCCTGTTCCATTGGTATTTGTGCCCCAAGTTGATAAAGAATTTATTGCGCCGGTAGATTTAGAATAATAATTGGTAACCTGAGCAAAAAGCCCAAGTTGAGCAAGTGAAATTAATAAAAGCAGGCCAATTTTTTTCATATAAACTAAGGTAAACTATTCTTTCAATTTTGGTTTGATCCAAACTAAAATTAAGGAAATATTAAAAGAAAAGAAGTTGAAGTTTCTTTCGCTTATTTTCGCGAGCATGATGTCTTTTAGTAAACAAGAGTTATTTGAAATTTGCGAAACCCTCTTTCAAGATCGTATTGCAGAAACAACTGTTGCCATGAAGGCGGCGCAGGAATCGGCAAACAGCAACGAGAAAAGCAGCATGGGCGATAAATACGAAACGGGAAGAGCTATGAGTCAATTGGAGCGAGACATGCATGCCAAACAACTCGCCAAACTGCAAGACGAATACAGTAAATTGCAAAAGGTTTCTCTCCAGGGAAATTCAAAATCCGTTGAAACAGGCGCTTTGGTTCAAACCGAAATACAACTCTATTGGATAGCAGTTGCTTTGGGACAAGTAGCCATAAACACCCAAAAGGTTATGGTAGTTTCTCCTTTATCTCCCATTGCGCAAATGATGTTGGGTTTAAAAGTGGGTGCAACTTTTTCGCTTAACGGAAAAACTCAAAAAATTATAGAAATTTCTTAGTGTTCGTTCTTGCCCAAAATGCGCAAATGAATTACTTCAATGCGTGCATTTTCTACGCGCTCAATGGTGAGTTCAAAATTATCTAACATAATCTTTTCACCAGATACCGGAATGTTCTCATGCCTTGCAAATACAAAGCCTCCCAAGGTATGGTAATCGCCTTCTGGCAAGTTAATATCATACTCGTTATTGAGGTAATCTATTTCTTGACGGGCAGAAAAACGGTACTCGTTTTCAGATAATTTTTCCTCTACCAAATCCTCAACATCGTGCTCGTCTTCAATCTCGCCAAATACCTCTTCTAAAATATCTTCTATGGTAATAATACCTGCTGTTCCGCCCATTTCATCCACTACAACTGCCAAGCTTTTTCTGCTACGAATAAACTTATTAAGCAAATCCATTATGCTCATAGTTTCTGTAGCAATCTCTATAGGAATTAAAATGCTACGCAGCGTTTGCGGCTTTTTAAACATTTCCTTCTGATGCACGTAACCAATAATTTGGTCGGGAGTATCGCGGTAAATAAGGATTTTACTCAAGCCTGTTTCCACAAATTTTTCATAGAGCTCCTCAATAGAAGTATCTAAATCTAAAGCCACCAACTCGGTTCTGGGAACCAAGCATTCTCTAACTTTTATATTGCTAAAATCTAAGGCGTTCTTAAAAATTTCGGTATCTACTTCAATGTCTTCTGGCAAATCTTGCTCGTTAATTTGGTCTATGTATTGATCCAAATCTACCTTACTAAAAACAGGAGTACTTTCCTTGAATTGTACGCCACTTACTTTGGTTAATATGAGCTTAGAAAGCCAAGTAATAAAATTAACAATAGGCCAAAATAAGTAGTAAAATAGCATGAAGGGGAAAATCAAAACCTTCAATAAATTATCTGGGTTGATCCTAAAAAGTACTTTGGGAAGGAACTCCGCAGTAACCAAAACCACCAAAGTAGAGGCAACTGTTTGAAGTGTTAAAAGCAACAAGAAATGCTGTTCTAACTGTGGTATAAGCGCCAAAAAGAAATCATCTAAAATGCGCGCCATATAAATTCCATAAACTACCAAACCAATATTGTTTCCAATAAGTGTGGTGCTAATAAATTTAGATGGGTTGGCCACAAATGGAGAAAGCAACTGCGCATAACTGCTTCCCTGTTTGTTCTTTAATTCTATTAATAATTTATTGGCAGAGATAAATGCAATTTCCATCCCAGCAAAAAACGCCGAGAAAATAATGCTACAAATAATAATGACGGAAGGGTCCATATGGTGGCAAAAATACAGGAAATAAGCTAATTAAGAAATGGGATTTTTAAGCAGTTCCTTTATTAGCCTTTTTTTTTAATTCGGTTTGAAACTAATTCCTTTTTGCTTTTAATCGATTGGCTTGAACCAAAATCCTACGAAATGCATATTCCTGAACCGAGGCAATTTGTTCGATATTATCCAGCTTTACATAAAATTTCTCTGGGTCGATGCTGAGTTCAATTCCATTATCGTCGTATCTTTCTTTGGTATTATTGCCAATGGGTTTATAGTAAAATGCCAAGTGCTGTTCTTTTCCACTTACTTGCTTCAAACGTATGGTGCAGTAGGGCGTAAGTTGAAATAAGGAATCTCTTTCGTGATTAGTAAAAGTGCTATCATCGTAATAACCTTCTGCAAATTTTTGTTCAAAAGAATGAAGCAACATTTTCACTTCTTGCGTATCTGCTAAAAACTCTTCTCCTTTTTGGTTCAAAACGAAACCTTTACTTTTATACAACTCTTTGGAAAATGTAAAGGAAGAAGCAGAATTGCCCGGATAATCTATTTGAATTTCTGCAATAGATTCTGCTGGCACATCAAAAATAAGCTTGCTTCTCCATTTAATTTCACTCAAGAAAAAGCGTGGTGTAAGATAACCGATAAAGCCCGGAACATGAATTGAGTATGGCTCATCTTCTCCTTCAATTAACATAAACGTTCCAGTTTGATCGGGAGTTTCGCTACCCACATAAATGGTTTTTAGCAATTTATCTTGGGCATAAATTTCTGTTTTTATTCCGCGCACGGCTAAAATTCCAATAGCTGTATTGTGCATATTAGGCGGCAATGGCTTTTGTATTTCCATGTCGTGTAGCGTGCTCAACAAAAGTTTTACTTTGCTTTCTTCTGCTAAAACACCTCCATTAACAAACCATTGGTTTTGGGCATTTCTTTCTAACAAAACTTTCTGACCCAACTTGTTTGCCATAAAAATTTTGGTAACAATACTGGTATCTTCAATAGAAAAAGCCTTGGCATCTTTGCTGGCAGTTCTCCAAGGTTTTTTGCTTACTAAATAAAATCCAATGCTCAATACAAACAGAATGAGCAATAGTATTTTGGTGTTTTTGTTCATCATTTAGGCTGCGTATTTTCTTTTTCTTATCCACTTGTTTATAAATCCAAACAACAGAATTAATGCTATTGGCAAACCAATATTTATCATTGTCCAGAAGTTTCTTTCCTTCTTCACCTTTCCTTTGTCCAACAAGCGTAACTTAATTTCCTTAGAACGTATTTCTATAATTCCACTGTCGTCGCACAAATAATCAATGCAATTTTGGATGAGCTTTTTGTTGCCAAAAGTCTCACGTGTATAGCGGTCGTAACCCAATGGAAAAACTTCTCCTGTAGATTTTTTTACTTGGTTGCGAATTACATCTCCATCAGAAATCACAATCATTTTATTGTTTTCTACAAAATCTTTAAACGGCATGTCTGGAGTTTTGCTAGCATCAAAACGGTAGCGGAAATTGGAGATAAACTTACCTTCCAAAAGAACACCCATAATAAAGTTGCCATTGCTGTTTCTTCTAAACATTTCGGGCTGTAAATCTAAACGGGCAGTGTTTAAATCTACACGTGCAGGTGCCGCCAAAACACGACTATACGGTGAACTTTGGAACAAAACCGTTTTCTTAATATCTGGATTGGCAAGTGTATCTATAGAAGAAGCAAATTGAAACCAAACCGGCTCAATGCCTTTTACAATTGAATTATTTTCTGCGCCAGGAGCAACCGGATAAAATGGCCAAGGCAATAATTTTTGTTGCGGCACACCATCTTTTAATCCACTCAAAATTGGAATTCCATTGCATTGCAAATCCTGTATAATATTAGCATTGATACGAATGCCATATTTAAAAAGCATATCGTCTACATGGGTAGGGTAGGTAGTAGAAACAAAAATATTCTCGTTTTGTAAACTATCTATTTCTGCCAATTGCGATTCTATTAACCAAAGAACCTTACCACCATTCATAATATACTGGTCGATTTTAAACTTATCGAACTCAGATATTTCTTTGGTAGGTTTGGCAATAATAATACCTGCAAAATCATTTAATCGCTGCGGCACCTGAATGCTCAAAGGCAATCTCTCTACTTCATAAAATTGAGAAAGCATTGCCTGTGCCTCGGCCATTTCCCAACGCCCCAATTCGCCATGATCTTCTATAATGGCAATCTTTTTGGTTTTCTCTTGTGTGGCTTTGCGTAAGGTATTGGCAATTTCATATTCCAATAATTCTATACTGCTATTAATTACTTCTTCTGGGTCTTGGCCAAACTGACTTTTCAAAAAGTTCATTGGGTATTCTACACCCTTGTAATAAGCCAAGGCACCAGGAATAATTATCTTCTGCGCAAATTCATCTTCCTTCTTTATTTGAACATTGGTAGGCTGAATTCCTTTATTGCCTAATTCAACAATTATATCCTCCGTCTTTTTAGCATTAGCATCTAAAAATGGATCAATAAATTCGTATTGAATATTGCCATGACTATAAGCTGCAAATTCATCCAACATTTCTTTAGATGATTTACTCAAACGCTTGAAACCAGCAGGAAATTCGCCTTCTAAGAAGACTTTAATATACAAAGGTTCCGTTACTTTTTCTGCCAATTTTTTACTGGCGTCGCCCAACGAAAATCTCTTTTCTTTGGTTAAATCTATTCTAAAAAAGAATGGGTTCAAAACGAGATTTGCTACCACTACAATGGCAATAACAAGTGCCAATTGAAGTAGACTTTGGCTTTTGGTATACCTCATTTTTTTAGCTTGTGCAGATTGATTTTTCATACTTACCATTTTCTGCTTCCAAATAATGTTTTGGTAGCGGCAATAAATACCACATCAAAACCAATAAAATAAAATACATCTCTTGAGTCAATAACGCCTCTGCTAATGCTTTGGTAATGGGCGTTAATTCCCAAGCCTGCAACCACAGAATCCCATGAGCCCAATAGTTTAAAATCGGCTATCAATTCAAATAAATTATAAAACAAAAAACACAAGAACATAGAAACCACAAACGATACAATTTGGTTATCGCTTACTGCAGATGCAAACATGCCAATGGCAACAAAGCAAGAACCTAAAAAGAGCAATCCCAAGTAGGAGCCCCAGATGGCGCCGCTATCTAAATTGCCTTTGGGAGCACCCAATTTGTAAATGGTTACATAATAAATTAGGGTTGGCAAAAGCGTAAAAACCACCAAGGTTAATCCAGCAAAATATTTCCCTAATAAAATTTGCAAATCGCTAATGGGTTTGGTGGTAATAATTTCAATGGTGCCGTTCTTTTTTTCTTCACTTAAGCTGCGCATGGTAATGGCAGAAATAAGAAAAATAAACATCCAAGGCGCCATGCTAAATAAGGTATCTAGGTTGGCATAACCATAATCAAACACATTATAATCGGGCAAAACCCAAGTAAACAAACCTATTGCCAGCAAAAACACCAGCATAACCACATAGGCAATGAGCGAACTCAAGAAACTTCTTATTTCCTTCTGATAGATACTAAACATCCTTATTGGGTTAATGATTGAAATACTTCTTCCAACGAACTTTCTTCTAATTGCATGGAAAGTATGAGCCAGTTATTTTGCTGGGCCAATTTGGCAATGGCTTCTCTTAAATCGCTTTGGGCTTTTATCTTGTAAAGTTTTCCATTTTTTTCGGTTTGAACCAAAGGCGCTAGCGACTGGATAAGGCTTTCGTTGATTTCATCTTTGAACTCGATGGTGAGAATAAACGTTTTGTTTAATTTTTTCTGCAAGTTTTCGATGGCATCATTGGCCACAATTTTTCCTTTGTTAATAATAATAACTCGAGTACACATGGCTTCTACTTCTTGCATGATATGCGTAGAAAATAATACCGTTTTATCCTTGCCAATCTCTTTAATTAGATTTCTAATTTCTACCACTTGGTTAGGGTCTAAACCACTTGTAGGTTCATCCAAAATTAAAACTTCTGGGTTGTGCAACATGGCAGCGGCTAAGCCCACACGCTGTTTGTACCCTTTAGAAAGCTGAGCAATTTGTTTTTTGCGTTCGGGGGTTAATCCCGTTTTTTGAATCATGGTTTCCACAGCGGTATTGGCTGCCTCACCAGTTAAACCCAATAAGCCTGCAGAAAAAAGCAAATATTCTTTGATATACATATCCGTATACAAAGGGTTTAATTCTGGCAAATAACCAATGCGTTTGCGGGCTTCCATGCTTTGGGTATTTACATCGTAACCACAAATACTGGCGCTACCAGAATGCTGAGGCAAATAGCCTGTAAGTATTTTCATGGTAGTGGATTTCCCAGCACCGTTTGGACCTAAAAAACCAAGGATTTCGCCGGGTTTTACCTCAAAGCTAATTCCATCAAGTGCTTTTTGAGCGCCGTATATTTTTGTTAAATCACTGACTATAATCGACATTTATACAAATTCATTTACCTAATCACCCACGAATATGAGTAAGTCAACGAAAATAGGCAAATGGTTTAATAAATAATACCCAAAGCATATCCCAATGGGCAAAGCCAAGTAAAGCAATTAAGCAAAGGTTCGGTTTGAACCAAAATCTGTTTTTTGTTTTAATTGATAATCCCGAATCCCTTGAAAATTAGGATTGGAAAAGTTTGTAGATTTTTTATATTCGTTTTGTAAAAGCCTATACCCTTTTAAAATTATTGCTAAGGAAAAATCTTAATTGAAATTTAGTTGGGGGTAATGCTTGGGGTTGATGAATGGGGGGGTATTAATATTGTAAGCGTTCATGAAAATAAACTACACGAAAACATAAAATTAATGGAAATACCAAAATTTGACGAGACATTTATCCCAATACTTGAAGTTCTAAAAGACAATAAAATTTATAAATCAAGAGAGCTTATTGAAGTAGTAAAAACAAAGTTTTACTCTGAATTGAGCAATGATCAGCTAAAACAAAAAACAAAATCTGGCGACTTACTGATAGACAATAGAATTGCTTGGGGTAAATCATATCTCAAAAAAGGTGGATATTTAGTATTTCCAGAACGCGGACATGTTCAAATTACTGAAAAAGGTAAAAATCATTCGGCAAATTTGACTGTTAGAGATTTAGAAAATGAAAGCTCATTATTTGACTTTTATAAACAAGAAAAAGAAACAAGAGCAATTGACAAGCAGGCAAATGTTGAAATTTCATCTCCACAAGACTTAATTGATGAAGGTTTCAATAGAATTGAATCAGATGTAAAAAGTGAACTTTTGATAAAACTAAAAAATATCGATCCGTATTTTTTTGAAAAAGTAGTTCTTAGATTACTAAAGAAAATGGGATATGGTGATTTCATAGAAACATCAAAATCCAATGATGGAGGTATTGATGGTATTATAAATGAAGATAAACTTGGACTTGACAAGATATACATACAAGCCAAAAGGTTTAATGAAGGAAAAGTTAGAGAAAAAGATATTAGAAATTTTATAGGTGCAATGAGTGGTGACACAAACAAAGGAGTATTTGTTACAACATCCGAATTTGATATAAAGGCAATTGAAAAAGCTCGTTCTGCACATCATAAAATAATATGTATTGACGGACTAAAATTGGTTTCCTTAATGCACGAATTTAATGTTGGTATTCAATTAAAGACTTCTTATGAGATTAAAGAAATTGATGAAGACTTTTTTGACGAGCAATAGATAAAACGAACTCCCAACAAATAGTTTCATTAATTGCCTGATGAGTAAACTTTAAATCCATTGCCTAACGGAATCCTGATTACCAGTGCAGCTTTTAAAACAATTTCCACTAAACCTCGGACTTGAATTTCGTATAAAAATCAGATTTTTTTCTGGTGTAAAGGTCTAATTTAGTGCAGGGAAATTCAGAATAATAATGCATTCCCAAAAGACTTTTGCAAGCAGGCAAACATGAAAAAGATTTTCGATTTTCTGATGTTGATTCTCTTGTTTTTTGTGGCAGGAATTATATATCTCTACCAGCGCCTTTCCAATCCCGGAGAGCCAATTGTAGAAACATGCAATCGCTGTGGTCGCATGAAAAAAGATTGGAAATATTGCAAACGCTGCGGTTCAAAAAGAGTTAATAAATAAGAAAAATTTGTTTGGTTCAAACCGAATTATTTAGTTAAAACCACCTTGGTACTTTGACTACCATTGTCTTTTGTCAGCACTTTTACATGGTATATCCCTGCTGCCAATTCGCTCATATTAATTTCTATAGTTTGTGAGTTAGAGTAATTCTGTGCAAATACTTTTGCTCCTTGTGCATTGAATATTTCTACTGCTTCAATACCAAATTGATTTGTGTTAGCAATAATAAATAATTTACCAGAACTTGGGTTAGGATAAATGGTATAAAATTTTGGAATTGCTAACTCCTTAATACCTGTATTTATTGAAAGTAAGACGGAGTTGCTGGTAAATTTTGCTTGACTAGTGCCACTAAAATTACAAGCTGGGTTTTGATTTAATTCAAGGAAATAAGTATACTCTCCAGCGGGCAAAATACTGTCGGAAAAGGTAGTTGAACTAGCGGGTAAATTTGCTATTTGTGTAAATGCAGCTCCGTTATTGCTTCTCCAAATAAGTATATTTTGAATGCCCATTGTTCCCATTGGTAGCAACCAATTTAACTGATTTACTCCTGCAATAGTTTGTCCTGTTACAAACAAATTAGATTGCGTCCCAGAAGCATTGGATTCATTTCCACAACTATCAACTGCACTCAATTGGTAGTAATAGATTTTATTTAAGCGAGTGGCCTCACTATCTTCATAAACAGAGTTGCCAGTAAACAGAACTGAGTCTAAAAGTGTAAAGCCAGAACCACTAGTTAACGAGCCATAGATTCTGTATTGAGCAATTCCCATGTCTTGTGTTTTATTCCAAATTAGGGCATGCAATCCACTGGCGGTATCTGTATTGATGGCGCAAATTACTTCGCTATTGTAAACAGGTTTATAGCCAATAATGGTGGAGTCGCCGGCATAACAAAAATTAGTATCTATTACCAAAACATATACCTTTCCCGCAGGCAATAAACCAATGCTATCTCCGTATCGAATGGGTGTTGTGCTCCATCCAATTTTATATGGTAAAGTACCGCCTTGAACCAAAACTTTTGCCCATCCATTTGTTGCACCTAAACAAGTTGCATCTTGTGAAACAATGCTTGCCTGTAAGCTACTAGTTGGTTCAGTTATTAGGATATTATTTTCTGTTGCCAAACAATTATTAGAGTCTAATAAACTTACAGAATAAGTTCCAGCTATTAATTTAGAAAAGAATGAGCTGCTATCGTATGAACCATTATGGATTGCATATTTATAAGGTAATATTCCTCCACTTGCATTAATAAGAATGCTTCCTGTAGAATCTCCCTTACATTTTACTGAGGAAACAACAGTGCTTAAGTTTAATTGGCTTGGAGTTGTTATGTCTGTTTGGTATTTAAAAATGCAATTATTGGAATCCTTTATTTGAAATTTATAATTGCCAATACTTGCAGAATTATTGCTTGAAATGGAATCAAAGGATAGTCCATCATTTGTGCTATAAGTGTATGGACTAACACCTCCAGATACATTTATGGTATAGCTTCCATTATTACCCCAACAGCTTGCATTGCTCGTGCTAATTGTTGCTGTAAGTGCCAGACTTGGTTCAAAAATAGTTGCAATAGCAGAATCTCTACAATTATTAGAATCAACAACAATGAATGTGGTATTTCCTGCAGGTAGTCCAGAGAAAATAGGGCTTGTTTGTACACTTTTTCCAATCTCATAAAAAAGAAAAGGTGCTTTTCCATTTGTTACGTTAAGTGTTGCAATTCCTGTAGAATCGTATTTGCAAGCTATTGGTGTTTGAGAAAGAATGGAAAGACTAACTTGTAATGCGCTTGGGTCAAATAAAGTGAATTGTGCCGAATCAATTGTACCTATTGAATCCATGGCATAAACAGTGTATGAGCCAGCTGGAAGCTTGTTAAATATATTGGTGGATTGATAGTTTCCTTGGTTCAATTTATAAATAAATGGAGGTATGCCTTCTGAGATATTTACGGAAAGCTTTCCACTGCTATCACCAACGCACTTTGGATTGGAATAACTCATATTGGAGATATGAATAGGATCTGGTATTCTTCCAATAACTTTTATTGAAAGTGTTTGGGTAGAACTATAAGGAATTGGGCACACACGGTCTTTAGCAGTAAAAATAAAATAATAGGCTAATTCTCTTTTAGAATTTATCGGCGGAGTCCAACAAAATTTAATGGAATCTTGTCTTGGTCCAATTGTACTTCTAGTGGCTGGGTTGTATAGTTTGCTTACGCTTGCACCCGGCATTTGGTCTATAGTATTCCAAGTGAAATCAGTGGTATCTGCAAGGGCGGTATCACTAGCTACATAGGTTCGGCAAAATGGCTTTCCTTCTTGGATGCTAACCGTATCGTTGGTAAATCCAATATAACCTAAATTGACTCCTAAACTATCGAATTTCTTTATGTTTACAGGTGAATTAGCTGGACAAGTTTTACTAATAAATTGGTAATCTCTTCTTATAGAACCTGCCAAGGTTGGGACTCCTAAAACCTTCACCCATTGTTTGGTTTCAATAACCAAATTTGCCATAAATGTACCAACCGGACGAAACTTCAAATCTCCAGTATTAATAGATAAATATAATCCGGCAGGGAACAAATAGGGTGGACCGGTTGGAGGACCTAAATAAGGAAATGGCTCAGTTGGTGAATAAGGGGAAACATAAGCAACTGCTTGCGAAGGTCCATTTAGGGAAGGTGCAAAATTATAAGAAAGCGAATCGCCATCCGGATCTGGTGTGCTTAAATTAATGCTTTGGTCGGCACCAGCACACATAACAAATACAGGTGTGTTTGAAGTTAGTGGTGAACTATTACAAGGGGTAATGCATCGGTTCAACATAAACTCAGAAAAGAAATTTGTAAAGGAAGGAGCAACCATTGCGGAAATATTTGAATTGCGGCAACAGGAGTTATAGGACAATCTTACCAAACAAGCAGCTGCGGGAAGTGAGTTTAAATTAAGAGTTCCTTGATAGGTATAAACTTCCACTCCAGGCGAAAATGTTCCAGCAGTGCGAGTGCCACAGTTGCTACAAATAGTTTTGGATAGGGAGCAAATTGCAACCACATCATAAGCACTTTGTGTAGGAATTATACTTAAAGTTGCGCTTCCAAATGTTGTTCCTTGATAAGTGCCAGTTCCAGAAATAGTAAGAGAAATTGAACAGGTTGAACTCAGTGCCGTTGGACAATTTGGACACAATTGAACACCCGCACAATCTCTATATATTTTGGCAGTTACATTGTAAATGCCTGGCGTTGATGTGCACTCATAAGAAAAGTCGCTTCCTATTTGGTGTGCTCCAAAACTTTGGTTCAAACCGAAAAAAGAGAAACAGAAAACTAAATATAGCTTTAGTGATTTTAAGTCTAAAAAGGGTAGTGCTTTCATTTGGGTTAAATTTCTTAAGCAATTTCTTGTTTTAAACTGATAATTCAACCCTCCTATAAAGAATTAGGAATCTTTTAAATTATTTTTAGGAATGTTTTATGTTTCCCCAAATCTAAAGTCAAATTAAAAATCCCTCAAATTAATCACAAAAAAAGGTCAGGAAATTCCGTTTCCTGACCTTAAATAAGTCAATGGTCCATAGAGCTTAGTCCATAGTTTTTTATTTTGCTTTCGTTGATTTTACATCCTTCAATTTTGTTTGCCTGTTTTTAACACAAAGAACACAAGGTATATGTATAGCATATTTAAACTTTGTGTTCTTTGTGAAAACCTTTGTGAGCTTAGTGTTTGAAGATATTTCCCATAGAATTTTCAGGATTCAATTGCGAGAAATATTTTTCCTCTCAAATTTTTTTTCTATGGTCTATTGTCCATCGTCTATCGACAAAAAAAATCATCACTTAAATCCCACCAAAGACTAAAGACCAACAGCTAAAGGCTAAAGGCTAAAAGCTAATAGCCAACAGCTAACAGCCTTCTTAAAGTACATTAATCTCTTTCAAAACCGCATTCATTGCTCTAACGGCATCAGCACTTTTGTTAAATGCAGCTTGCTCATCAGCGCTTAAGTTATAATCTACAATAGATTCCCAACCGTTTTTACCAATAGAAACAGGAACACCCATGCAAATATCACTTTGTCCGTATTCGCCTTCTAAAGAAACGCAACAAGGCATAATGCGTTTTTGATCGCGAACAATGCTTTCAACTAATAAAGCAGCAGCAGCACCTGGCGCATACCAAGCAGAAGTGCCTAATAATTTAGTTAATGTAGCACCACCAACCATGGTAGCATCGCTAATTTCTTTTAATTGGTCTGCACTCAATTTGCTTGATACAGAAACACCATTCAAAGTTGCCAAACGAGTTAATGGAATCATAGTAGTATCACCATGTCCACCAATAACGGTTCCTTGAATATCAGCAGTTGGCTGACCCAAAGCCAATCCTAAATAACCTTTAAAACGAGCGCTATCTAAAATTCCACCCATTCCAATAATTCTATTTTTAGGCAAACCAGTTGCTTTCAAAGCAAGGTAAGTCATGGTGTCCATTGGGTTAGAAACAACCACAATAACTGCATTTGGAGAATGTTTCAAAACATTTTCGGAAACGGTTTTTACAATATTAGCATTGGTACCAATTAACTCTTCACGCGTCATACCTGGCTTGCGAGGAATACCAGAAGTAATAACAACCACATCAGAACCAGCAGTTTTGCTATAATCGTTGGTGGTACCAGTAATGCGAGTTTTAATACCCAAAAGAGAAGTTGTTTGATAAATATCTAGCGCTTTGCCTTCAGCAAAACCTTCTTTTACGTCAAGCAAAACTACTTCGTCAGCAAGCTCACGGAAACAAATTACATCAGCAGTGGTAGCACCTACGGCACCAGCACCAATCACAGAAACTTTAGTCATTGTATATTGATTTAATAGTATTTAAAAAAGTGATGCGAAAATAGCAAGTATCCTGAGAAATAGAAATGATTTTACACCATCAATATTTATTATTTAGCCTAAAACTTACAAGGTGAATGCCGATGCAATAGATGTTATGCCAATTCTATTATATTATTACAGATTTGCTTTCGGTATTAATCAAAGCTTTTGCCCTTTTTTCAACTTGTGCCTTAAACAATTTCTTAAGGTTCGGTTTGAACCAAAATAATAGTACTGAAATTAGCGTGTGTACTCTTTTCTTTCCTCAATACTTTCCCGCAAAATTTCGTATTTATCGGAAAAAGGAATTTGAATTTCCTTACTCAGTTCTTCCATTATTCGCCTTCCTTCACTTGGGTCTTTCAACTCTGCAAGGATGATTTTCTCCTTATTTTTCAGTTGTAAAACCAAATCAAAAGTTCTAACAGTATAAGTGCTTACCAATGCTCCTTTTAGGTTTAGGTTTTGAGATTGGTTGTAAATATCTAACTCCAAAGACTCAATAGTATCAATACTTTCCCAAAAGCCGAGTTTAAAAATAAAACAATGAAAATAAGGCTTGAACCGCCTTTTTGAAAAATCGAGAACCGTTCCTTTAATGCTAAAGAATACTGGCAATCCAACCAAAAATAGGCTTGAACCAAATAAATAAAGATGAAAAACAAAGAAATAAAAAACTCCAAAACCACAACTTATTAATCCAATTGTGGAGAAGAATCCTTCAAAGGTTGGACCTAAAGAAAAATCTTTTGTCAAAACCTTAGACTTAAATTACATCAAAGCGTTTTCTATCGCTTCGCGTACAATTTGGCCTGTAAAAGGTTTGCTAATAAATCCATAACTACCAGCTTTTGCAACCCTGCTAAAGGTTTCACCATCTTTGTGATGACCAGATGTGAAAACAACTCTAGATTTTCCGTCCATTAAAGCGGAGGTATCAATACCATCTAATTTTCCTTCCAAACCTATATCCATTAATACTAAATCAAATGAATTTACTTTTACAAGGTTTAGTGCGTCCATTCCATTGGTAACGCGTGTGAAATTAGTATAGCCTAAGTCTTCAAGTATTCTTTTTAAAGACTCATAACTCATTGCATCGTCTTCTACTACTAATATAGATGTGGTTTTCATAACAATATGGGAATATTAATTGGAACAGTTTTGATTTTATGGTAGGCGAAAATACAAGAAATTTTTCAATTCAATTGCGTAGTTCTACGCATTTACTTGTGTCTTGTTGATTTATTAAGAATTTTTTAAACTTAATTTCATGTTGTTTTTTGGTTCAGACCGATTTATAAAAATAAATTAACTAAGATTTGGGTTAAATTTTAAGTAGTTTTTTTGAAATATTGTTTCCATTATTAACACTAATAGTATTTTTTTTTCTGCATAAAATCTATCTTCATTTTTGCTTTCTATCATATCCTGTATACATTTGCCTTGCTTCAAACCCAACTACTATGCTCGATAAATTTGGAATTGCAAAACGTATTGCAAAAGAATTAAAAGATGGTTACTATGTAAACCTTGGAATAGGAATCCCAACTTTAGTGGCCAACTATGTGCCAGAAGGAATTGAAGTAATCCTCCAATCCGAGAACGGTTTATTGGGCATTGGGCCTTTTCCGTTTGAAGAGGAAGTTGATGCTGATTTAATTAATGCTGGCAAGCAAACTGTTACCACCACCAAAGGTTCTAGCTTTTTTGATTCTGCTATGAGCTTTGGAATGATACGCAGTGGGAGAGTAGACCTAACCGTTTTGGGCGCAATGGAAGTTGCAGATAATGGTGATATTGCCAATTGGAAAATACCCGGTAAAATGGTAAAAGGCATGGGCGGCGCAATGGATTTGGTTGCTTCTGCAAAGAATATTATTGTGGCCATGCAACATGTAAACAAAGCTGGCGAATCTAAATTATTAAGCCAATGTTCTTTGCCAATTACTGGCTTGGGTTGTGTTAAAAAAGTGGTTACAGAATTAGGAGTTTTTGATATTACCGAAGAAGGCTTTGTATTATTGGAAAGAGCTCCCGGTGTTACTGTAGAATACATAAAAGAGAAAACAGCAGGCAGATTGGTGGTTCGTGGCGAAATTCCAGAAATGGAGTTGTAAAAAGGTTTGGTTCGAACCAAAAATAAATGGAGTATAGCGCGCAAGAAATTTTGGTGGGTATTGTTAAAACCCCCATGCCTTATGGCAAATACAAAGGAACCTTGCTCATGAATCTTCCCGTTCATTACCTCGAATGGATTCAAAGAAATGGTTTTCCAAAAGGTAAGTTAGGTCAGCAATTAGAAACCCTTTACGAGATACGCCTAAATGGTTTAGAAAAACTGCTTGATCCAATTAAGAAAATGTCTTGATGGAAGAAACTTTCTACCATTATTTTATTTATAAGCCATATAGAATGCTGAGCCAATTAGGAACTGAAGGCTATAAAGGCAAAAAAGGTTTAGCAGAATTATTTCCTTTCCCCAAAGGTGTTTATCCCATTGGTAGATTAGATGAAGACAGCGAGGGCTTACTCTTTATGAGCTCCAATGGAAAATTAGTTTCCATTATCAACAGCGCAAAGTTTGAAAAAGAATATTGGGTTCAACTCGATGGAGATATTACTCCAGATGCCATTGCCCAAATGCAAAATGGCTTAACTATTTCTATTAAAAAGGATTTGGTTCAAACCAAACCTTGTGTGGTTATAAAATTGAATGAAGAGCCTCAATTGCCGCCTCGCCACAAGCCATCTCGTGCAGGGCAGCACCGACCAAGTTCTTGGATTTCCATAGTTTTAACAGAAGGCAAGCACAGGCAAATTCGTAAAATGACTTCAGCAGTTGGCTTTCCAACCATGCGCTTAGTACGCGTGCGAGTTGGTAATTTACACTTAGGAAACTTAGAAAGTGGAGAGGTAAAACCAATACCAGATTTGTTGGAAGCTTTGGGGTGATTGGGTTTTTCAATTTAATATACATTCCAAATGAAATATCTATCAATATGAAAAATAGGGCAGAATTAAATGCTAAATTTCAGGGTGAATGGTGAAATTCTGCAAGTTTGCTGTTATCACAAAAACATTCTTTATAAACTGTTTAAGAGTTGACTTATTTCTTTGTCTAAGGATGGGATTTCTTTGACCACTATACCCCAAATAATGTCTTCCGTAACGCTATCGTATCCATGACTAATCCTATTTCTGGTGTCAACAATTCTGCGGGCATTTGTTATTGGGTAATCTGGATTTGATTTGAGAATTCGATTAACCGCTTCCCCAATTATTTCAATATTTCTTTCTATTGCTCTTTTAGTTTTTTTGTCTTTTTGAAATTCGAAAAAGTTCTTTTTTTCGGGAAGAAACTCATTAATTTCATCTATCGCTTGTTTGATGTCTGAAAGACTCGATGCAATTTCATGCTTCATAAATGAGAACTTTGGTTTGATCGATTTCTTTTTTTAGAAAGGGGTTTCTGATGGCTTTTTGTTCTAAAAGGTCAATATGTCTGTTTAATATTTTTTCAAGTTGCTCCTTTAAGTCGAAATAATTGTTTGTGTATTCAAGGGGATCTGATTCTGCTAAATCAACAATCAGGTCTATATCACTATCTGCTCTAAACTTGTCATTTGTCACAGACCCAAATGCAAAAAGAGATTTTACCTTGTTTGCAGCACAAGCATCTTTTATTTGGTCAATATAGGTCGATAATAAAGTCATGGAGGCGAATATAATTATTTTTTTGATTCGATTTTCTGTTCTATCCTTTGCAGCACACTACAACTCAGGCAACCTTTTATGCATTAATTTATACCACAAAGGTGGAATAGCTGCCAATACAAACATGCCTGCATAACCGCTTGGCATCTTTGGACTCTTTTCATAATTTACCAAAGTGTGGTAAGGCTTGCTAGCATAATAATGATGGTCGGCATGCCTACTTAAATCTACCAAAACAAAGCGGCTAACAAATAAATCACTGTCCCAACTATGCGCTTCTGTTACCCTAGTTTTTTCATTTCTTTCCAAGCCGTAATGTTGAACATAGTTAACATATTCTAAAAGGAAATTTGCCACAATGCAATGCGCAAACCAGGCTGCTACTAAAATTCCACCGCCGTAAAAAAATAAACTGGTATCCAAAATTGCGTGCAAAAACAATTGCCTAAACACATAATGGTTGAGGATAATATTTCTTTTATTTTCTTTTTTTAGCCTCTCGTTTTCAAGTTTTATAGCTCCTAAAAATTGGCCAGTTGCTGAGCGGTAAAAAAAGCCATATAAACTTTCACCTTTCTTGGCAGTAGCGTGGTCTTTGGCCGTTCCTACCCACTTGTGATGCACACGCAAATGATCCACAAAAAAATACATATTGCCCGCACTAAATAATAGAAATCTTCCCAAGAAATTTTCAAATGGATTCTTTCTATGAATAAATTCATGCGCCACAACAATTGCAGATGAACCCGTATTAATGCCCGTGCTAATTGCCGCTGTGATTATCCAAGGTCCTGTTAAAATTTCCTCATGAATTCCCCAAATAAAACTACCAATACTTATCAGCTGAAATGGAATATGCAGCCACAAAACTAATTTTGGAAATAGGGCGTCTTTGCTAGAGTTTTGGTTTGAACCAATTGGTTTTGAAATCCATTCTATTACAGCTAAAAAGCCCAGAGAATACAAAGTATTTGCCAATGAAAACCAAGAGCCACTAAGATTTCCAAAGAGGCAAAATAAGCTTGGACTTAAACTAAAAAGGTAAAGGAAATTTCTATTGTTTGCGCTTAACATGCTTAATCTTCGTTTATACCCATAGTTTTTTCTTCAGGCTTTTCTTTCGATTTCCAGCTTAATAAAGAGTAGCCACCATAAATAACAAACATGCCAAGCAAAAGGCCGTATAAGCCAACTAGAAAGTCTAAACGCCCAAGTGTGGGATTGGTTAATATTAAGAACCCAAAGCTGATGGAAACAATGGAATTGATGTATAAGAAAATTCTATATCCTTTGATAAAAAATGCCGAAAGCAAAATAGCGGCACCCATTATAATGGCAAATATTCCAATTATATCGGTAAATAAATCGGTGGCTTTTGCCATGTTGAGCATTATATAGCCGCCGGTTAATAAATCTACTAAGCCCCAAAAGAGGCCAAATACCCAAGCTTTGGATGATTTTCTTAGCATTATAGAAAGCAAAAAATACAATCCTCCAGAAACCAAAAGAATAATTCCTAAGAAATTCATGGGGCCGTAAATGGTTTTAGATTCCATAAACAAAACTAAAAAGCCAAAAAGGCTAAAAAGTAGTCCTCGAATGATTAAAGCCCAGCCCGCACTTTTTCTAAATGTTTCCATATTGCTAATTTTTTATAAAAGTAGTTTTTCAAAAAATCAATGCAAAGGAAAAAATACAATATTCTGGCACTTGGTTTGTTTTTACTCTAAATAAATTAAATTCGCCGTGTGATGAGAATATTGTTATTGATTGCCGCTTTTGTTTGTATTTTTAGTTTCGACACTTCTGCTCAGAAAAGAGTGGGAGGTAAAATGTTGAAAGGATACGATGTAATTTACCCTTTTAAGAATGGCCGTGCTAAGGTTATAAAGAATGGTAAAATGGGTTTTATCGATATGCAGGGTGAGGAAGTTATCAAGCCCGAATTCGATCAAATTTATCCATTCGAAAAAGGTGTTGCTCGCGTAGAAAATGTAGGCCTTTTGGGCTTAATCAACGAGCAAGGTGAAATATTACTTGATCCCATTTACGATTATATTGGAACCAGCAAAGAAGGTTTAGTTATTGTTACCCGCAAAGGCAAAAAAGGTCTTATAAAAATTACGGGTCCTTCTCCAGAATTTGTAGAATATTTGGTAGATGTAAGAGATTAATTTTATCTCGCCATTTCTAATCCCATATCCAAATAATCAAAAATATCCTGAGGCAATTCGTCTCCTTTTTTCTCCGCTCTTTTGTGCCCTAATCTCACAACAATCATGTTTTTGGCAGGAATGCAAAAAATATACTGACCTAAAATGCCTCTGGCATAAAATACATCCAAATCTTTATAATTGGTAACCCACCATTGGTAGCCATATTGTGTATTGGGTTTTCCTTCTTTAGTAACAATGGGAGCTAGGGTCATACTTTCTGCTATAAATGAACTATCAATTACTTGCTCTTCGTTCCATCTGCCATATTGCAAAGCCAGTTTTCCAAATCGGGCAAAGTCATGTGCTGTTGCATAATAACAACAACTAACTTTTTCCATTCCACCTTCAACATCCAAACTCCAATACGCATCCGATTCTGCTCCAATTTTTTGCCACAAACGCTTGGCTGCATAGTTTGCAACCCTCATTTTGGTTGCCTTTTCTAATATCATTCCTAAGAGTTGAGAGTCGCCACCTTTGTACTCGTAAACTGTTCCGGGTTCATTTATTTTTGGTGGAGAAGCCAAGGTTGCATTTACATCTTTTCCATAATAGGCTTTGGCCGGCCAACCAAATAAACTTCCATAGCTTTCTTTAAAGTCTAAGCCAGAACTCATCATCAATAGATGCCTAATAGTTATTATATCATAAGGCGCAACATCATATCCTGCAACATAGTTTCCAACAGGTTCATCCAAACTTTTTATAAAGCCATCCTTCAATGCACAACCTATCAATAATCCAGTAAAACTCTTTGCCATCGAAAAAGAATTGCTAACGGTTGTTGCATCATAGCCATCAAAATATTGCTCGTATAAAATGCTATCGTTCTGTATAACCAAAAGCGCTGTTGTTTTATATTTAATTGCTTTATTTAGTAATTCTTGGCTTGGGTTCAAACCGCCATAAACATTAGATTTTGGCCAAGGCTCTGGATTGGGATGAGATATAGATCTAGTTGGAAAATCTTTTAATTCATCAATATCTGGCCCCATTTTACCTCTAAAAATGGTCATGGCAATGGTGCGGTAAATATGTTGGTTGCCACTTAGTTTAATTGCAATTGCTCCAGCTATTACTACAAAAAAAAGTATCAATAAAAGTTTGCGCATAGTATTTCGGTTTGAACCAAATTTAGGTTTAAGGTAAGAACAAATTATTCAAAAAACGTATAGGTATTAGATGAAGTAAATTTGATTTTGTTTTTCTTATTGAACACAATTTCTTTTTCAACTAAATCTTTTTCATTATAAAAATAAGTATAGGCATACTGCAATTTATTTGTGCCTTTATACCTTTGATAGGTAAGCATTTTTTTATTTTGATTATAGGTATAAATGGTAGTGTACTTACATTTACCTTTTAAGTCGAAATTCTCAAATTTTATGAGTAATGAATCTGCCGAGTAACTATAAACATTACGCCTCATTTTTCCTTTTTCTTGAGTCTCTACAACTTCAAAAAACGACCCATCTGGATGCATGGTTTTGCTGGTGCAATAGTTTACCTTTTTTACATCTTTTTCTACTTCACCCTTAGGGTCGCAGGTATAGGTATAAACATTTTTAAGCTTTCCTTTTTTATTAAACAAACGCGTTTCCATGGGTTTTCCGTCGTCATAAAAATCATATTCGTAATGGTAATTCACTTTTTTGTTTTTATCGAAAGCAGTGGATTTAATTAACTTCCCTGATGTATTATATTTATTCTCAATTGTCCAGTAGATTTTAGGCTTCTTACCATTTAAATATTCAGTGCCTATCTTATTCCCATTTTCATCATAAGAATTAATTTCATAATAGCTGGTATCTCCCTTTCTAATAGTGATATGTTTTAGCAAAAGAGAATCATTTTTCCATTGAAAATATTGAATCGTTTTTCTTTTGGAATTGCGTATTTCAACAAAATTTCCATTGGGTAAATACTCGTAATAATTTTTGTTCGAAACCTTCTCCGTATTCTTTTTAAAATGTGTTATTTCAATTGTTTTTGTTTTGTTTTTTTTAGCATTACTTTGAGAATAATTATTGTTGTTTTTTGCAAATACGAGTTGGCTATATGGAAATTGTGCATTTGCAAAAATGGTCCCAAAAAGGAGGAATAGGAGGAAGCTGCTTTTTTTCATAAAGTGAAGATAAATAAAAATTGATAATTCAGTCTAACGAAAAAAGCTCGTTAACAGATTTATCAAAAACCAAAGAAAGTTTCAAAGCCAATTCTGTGGAGGGTGTATACTTGCCAGTTTCTATTGAAATAATAGTCTGTCTGCTTACCCCAATTTTTTCGGCTAATTCTTGCTGTGATAGTTGGTGTTCTGCCCTTTCTTGTCGTATCCTATTCTTCATTTCTTACCAGCGCTCTAAAATTGATATGATAGAAAAATGCTGCAAAATAGATTAGCCACATAGGATTATCTATAATGTTTTCTTTATGTAAATGTCCAGGAATTATGTAGGAGATAATAGGAATTAAACTTAATAATTTGGCCGTAATTGTAATTGAAATAAATGCAAGAAATGCACCTGCTAAAGCTTTATACCTGCATATACTTGTTCTTTCATCTTCCAGCTTTTCTTCACTTCCAATGGTTAACAACAGGCCTATGAGCGCAATAATAGAAACAATGTCTACTAGTTGGTCAATTGTTAATATTGATTTTGGAAAGAATATTAAGAATAGTGGGCAAACTAAGAATATTAGTGCCCAGCCTATTTTCTTAAACTTATTTGGGAGTAAATGTTTAAACATCTTTAGCTTTATTAATGGGTTTTATAGCTCGTTTTTCAAATGCTTTTCAAATGTTGAATAATATTCCAAAATAGAAACCGTGAAGAAGCTAATACCTATTTGCCTAGTTTGAATTTCGGGATTAAAGATTTCTATGATTGTTGCAAAAAGTAAAAAGAGCAATACAAACCTAAATGTATGTCCAAGGGCCTTGTAACGGCAAATCATGGTGCGTTCATCTTCCATTTTTTCTTTGCTGTTTATTATCAATAAAAACCCAAGCACAGCTGTTAGTATAATTATGTTCTCCCTTTCAATTGCATTAATGCCCATATCAGTTGCAAAAGCTATAAAAATGTAACATAAAATAATCAGGACTAATCCCAGTTTTTTAAATACATTGGGTAATAAATAATTAATCATATATGTAAAGTTAACTTGTCCAAATGTAAAGTAAGCTTTACATAAATGCAAGTGTTAAAATTTCATAATGTCATTATTCCTTTAACAATCTGCTTAATCTCAAAATAATTTAATTTTTTCGGTTTGAACCTAAATAAAGCTAGGAGTTAAATATGAATTGCTTTATCAGAAGTCAAGTTAACTAACATTGTCTACCAACCAAAAGCTGAAGTAAAAATTTATGGCTCCAAAATATATTAATCCCATCGGGCCAGCCGAAAGCATAAGGTCTGATGTGAAATTAAATAGGTCGAATACTTGATGAATGAAAACCAGTAAAATTATTAATGTAAACGATTTTCCCAACGATTTCCAGCGCAATAATTTTGTTCTTTCATCTTCATTTTTTTTGCTTGAAAATACTGTCATCATAAAGCCAATTATCGCTAGCATAGATGAAAGATTGATGGCATCTTGCCTATACATGCCAATATACTTCATAAACAAAATACTTGGAATGCAGGCTAGTAAAACAATCCAACCAATGGTTTTAAAATGAGGTGGAAATAATAATTCTCTTTTCATAGCTTATTATTCAAATGTAATCCTTGCTTTACATTTTTGCAATTCTTTTGCTTTCCAATTTTTGGGATTATCTGTAATATATCGCTGAATATTATCTAATGAAATGGTAGTGGTAATAATTCTTTCATGGAAAGATCTTTGCCAAGCAAAAGCGCCATTTCCAAGTAAGTGAATTCGCTTCGATGAGGTTGTTTTAAATGCCCCCATTAATTGAGAAAGAGATTTAATTTTGGGTAAAGTATTTTCCTTTAAATATTCGCCAGTATTTACATTTATATCCTCATTCTCATCTTCATCCTCATCTTCTTTTGATTCAGTTCTCAAAATTGATTTGCCAACCTTTGTTATTTGGTATTCGTTTTCAAGTTTAGGGTTAATAATTCCTAAGATACCATGAACATGATCTGGCATCACCACAAAACCATAAGAATTTGCCAAAGGATAATGTTGAATCATCCAATTCCATTGCTCTTCAACAATTTTACCTTCCTCACTCAAATGCATTTCTCCATTTATTATTTGCCCAAAATCACACACCTTATTTTTAACGCAAGAGGTCACAAAATACAAGGTATTATACTTGTAGTCAAAGCCTTTTAATCGATTGAGCCTTCTATTTTTTAGGGGTTTCATAGGAATATTATTTTTTGGTTCGAACCAAATGAAACACCAAAATAGATAGAAATATCAATCAACTATCAAATCCCTAAAATCCTCCTGCTTTAAAAAAAACATCATTTCATTCCGCACCCTCAATCTTTTCGCCTCCTAAAAAAAAATCCTATTTCCCTGAAAAAAAATCCGCCCATTCGCCCCGTAAGGACAGGTCTCGACCTGTCCCCACATTCTGCCCCCGCAAAATTCCGCCCATTCGCCCCGTAAGGAAAGGTCTCGACCTGTCCCTGCATCCTGCGCCGGCAAAATTCCCATCCATCCCTGCACCCTGCCCCCGCAAAATTCCGCCCATTCGCCCCGTAAGGAAAGGTCTCGACCTGTCCCTGCATCCTGCGCCGGCAAAATCATGCAAAAAAAAATCCCGGAATAAAATTCCGGGATTTTTTTTTGTTTGGATCTCCTCTCTCACCCTCACACTCCAACCCAATCCTGATTTAGTAGTCCATTCCACCCATTCCACCTGGCATTCCGCCACCCATTGGAGCTGGATTATTTTCTTTTTCTTCAGCCAAAATGCACTCAGTTGTCAAAATCATTGCAGCAACAGAAGCAGCATTTTGCAAAGCAACACGACTAACTTTAGTTGGATCGATTACACCTGCAGCAATTAGATTTTCATAAACCTCTGTGCGAGCATTATAACCGAAGTCACCTTTACCTTCACGTACTTTGTTTACAACAACACTACCTTCACCACCAGCGTTAGCAACAATCTGGCGCAATGGCTCTTCAATAGAACGTTTAATAATTGCAATACCAGTATTTTCGTCTTCGTTTGCACCTTTTAATTTTTCTAATGCATCAATCGTACGGATATAAGCAACACCACCACCAGCAACAATACCTTCTTCTACAGCTGCACGAGTTGCATGTAAAGCATCATCCACACGGTCTTTCTTTTCTTTCATTTCTACTTCAGAAGCAGCGCCAATGTATAATACTGCAACACCACCAGCTAATTTAGCCAAACGCTCTTGCAATTTTTCTTTGTCGTAATCAGAAGTAGTATTTTCAATTTGTGCTTTAATTTGATTTACTCTACCAGTAATATCTTCTTTTGCACCAGCACCATTAATAATAGTTGTATTGTCTTTATCAATGGTAACTTTTTCTGCTCTTCCTAAGTATGTTAAATCAGCATTTTCCAATTTGAAACCACGCTCTTCACTGATAACTGTTCCACCTGTAAGGATAGCAATATCTTCTAGCATTGCTTTTCTTCTATCACCAAAACCTGGAGCTTTAACAGCAGCAATTTTTAATGAGCCACGAATTTTGTTTACCACCAAGGTAGCCAAAGCTTCACCTTCTACATCTTCAGCAATAATTAACAAAGGTTTTCCTGTTTGAACAACTTGCTCCAAAATAGGCAACAATTCTTTCATGTTGCTTACTTTTTTGTCGTAGATAAGGATATAAGGAGCATCCATATCAACTTCCATTTTATCTGCATTGGTAACAAAATATGGAGAAAGGTAACCACGGTCGAATTGCATACCTTCTACAGTTTTTACTTCTGTTTCTGTACCTTTTGCTTCTTCCACAGTAATAACACCTTCTTTACCAACTTTAGCCATTGCATCAGCAATTAATTTACCAATTACCTCGTCATTATTAGCAGAGATAGTAGCAACTTGTTGGATTTTATTATTGTCGTCACCAACTTGTTGAGATTGACTTTTTAAGCTTTCAACAACCGCTTCAACAGCTTTATCAATACCACGTTTTAAATCCATTGGGTTTGCACCAGCAGCTACGTTTTTTAAACCAGCTGTAACAATTGCTTGAGCCAAAACGGTTGCAGTTGTTGTTCCATCACCAGCAATATCAGCTGTTTTAGAAGCAACTTCTTTTACCATCTGTGCACCCATATTTTCAATAGGATCTTTTAATTCAATTTCTTTGGCAACAGAAACACCATCTTTAGTAACAGAAGGTGAGCCAAATTTTTTGTCGATTACCACATTACGACCTTTTGGTCCAAGGGTTACTTTTACGGCGTTAGCCAAAGCATCAACACCACGTTTTAAGCCATCACGGGCATCTACACTATACGAAATTTTCTTTGTCATAATTGTTGTTTGATTTTTTTGAATGAAATTTTCTTAGAATTAAATAGTGGCAAAAATGTCACTTTCACGCATAATCAGGTAATCGTTACCTTCTACGCTAATTTCAGTTCCGGCGTATTTGCCATAAAGAACGGTATCTCCAACTTTTACTGCTGGCTTGTTACCTTTTTCATCAATTTCACTTACTGAAATAACAGTTCCTCTTTGCGGTTTTTCTTTTGCAGTGTCTGGGATAATAATTCCTGAAGCTGTTTTTTCTTCTGCTGGTGCAGCCTGAACAATAACTCTGTTCTGGGTTCCTGCAATGGGTTTTAATGTTACTGACATATACTTTTTATTTAATGTTGTTTTTGTGAACAACCATCTTTAGCCAAAGCTATGCCAACGGGTAAATGCTGACAGTTTTTCACCTTTTTTGACTTTGCCTTTGAAAAACTTGCCAAGTTTCAAAACATTACGATATTTTTGTCTGTATGGGCAACCTCTAGCACACTATGCTTGACTACCCAATAAGCAGATCATATGCAATACAACGAACCCCATATCATTCAAGGTTGTCTAGATGGCGAAAGAGCCAGTCAGAAAGCCCTCTATGAGCATTTTGCCGGAAAAATGTTGGGTGTATGTATGCGCTATGCAAAAGACCGTGCTGAAGCCGAAGACATGCTTCAAGAAGGTTTTTTAAAAGTTTTTCAGGGTATCTCTAAATTTAAATTTGAAGGAAGTTTTGAAGGTTGGGTGAGAAGAATTATGGTTTATAACGCCATCAATCACTACAAACATCGCAGCCGAAAATTCCAGGAAGATTTAGATAAAGAAAATTACGATGCCGTTTACCATGATGATATTCTAGAGAAAATTTCTGCTAAGGAAATTATTGCTTTGATCCAACATTTGCCAGAGGGATATAGAGTAATATTTAACCTTTATGCCATAGAAGGATATTCCCACAAAGAAATATCCGAGAAATTAAATATCGCTGTTGGCACCAGCAAATCGCAATATTCCCGTGCAAAGCAATACATGCAAGGATTATTGGCAAAACATTATCATATTTTAAATGAGCCATTTGAAGAAGCAAAATAGTTTTGAAGAGAAGTTGAAGGAACAGTTGGATAGCATGGAGCTAAAGCCTTCTGATGCCTTATGGAGTAAGATAGAGCAAAATATCGATGCCACTACTTTTGAGCCAAAACTTCAAGAAAAGTTAGCTAATTATTCAGTTGAACCAAGACAAGAAGTTTGGGAAGGTGTAGAATCCCAGTTGCCAGATGCCCCTAAACGCCGTGGTATTTTATGGTATAGCACTGCCTTATTATTATTGGTTGGAACTTTTGTAGCAGGTTTTTATGTAAACCAAAACCTGCAGAAAAACGAGTTGGTTCAAACCGAAATTACCGATAGGCAACAATTAATAGATAACTCTGCCGCATCTGATGCAGAAGTTATTAAACCTAATATTGCCTCCAAATCTCAAGAACCAAATTCAGCAAAATCTAGTTCAAATAACATAAATGCAAATAGCGGTTTGAACCAAACTAATGAATCAAACAAAAAAATAATTGCAGATGAACAGGATGTGATTACAAATAAGTTGAACCATAAAAAAAGTTCTGCTCCTAAATCTGATATTTTAAATAAGAATAAACCACTTTCTAAAAAGGATAAATTGGTTCAAACCAAAACTAAACCTGCACAAACAGAAGAGGCACCCAAAACAAAAAATGGTGGAGCTTCTAAATCTAATAACACCTTAAATATTCCTCCAGTTTCGGATGGTATAAACCATGCCACCTCTGGTGCAAATTCAAATGCCTCCAGCAATATCTCTGCGCTTACAGAACCTAAAAAAGTGGGTGTAAATCCACAAGTTGAAAAGCCTATTAGTGAGCCTGGAAATAAATTAACAGAAACCCCAAAAGCTCCTGAGCCAAAAGTGATTTTGGAATCGGTAAACATCAATCCAAATCCTAAAGATACATTTGCTGAGGATAAATTATTTAGAGGTTCTGCTTATGTAGCACCAGAGGAAGTTTTTACCAAATTTTCTTTAAGTGCCTATGCCGAAATGCATATGAGTTTTATGCAATTGATTAAGCCTAATTCTAATACTTATGGTGATTTGCAAAAATCGTATGACCTAAGAAAAGAAATGGAATCTCCTGCTTTAGATTTTGCGGGAGGACTTTTATTAAATTACCATTTAGGGAAGTCTTGGATAATCTCATCAGGTATTGGAATAAGTTCGTTTAAGCAAAATGTTAAATTTAATGTATTGCCAGCAGTTCAATCAACTCCAAGTTTGGTTCAGCCAAGAAATTTATACGTTAACCCCAATGATTCTATTATTGCTGGCTCAAGTAATACATTAGAAAATAAATATAGTTTTACCGAAATACCATTATTGGTTACTTACCAGTTTTTTAGAGAAAGCAATGTTCATTTAGAATTAACTGGTGGTGTAAGTTATGGTAGGTTGAATTTGGTTAATGCCTACATGCCAGATCCAGGTTGTATTGGTATTTTGGTAGCAACAGATAAATCCTCTTTCCCAGAATTTAAGAATGTGTTTTTTGCTTCCTTCGCACCTTCTGTGGCGTTTGATCTCAATAGCTCTGTGGCATTGGGTTTAATGCCCAATGTAAAAGTTTCCATGACATCCATGGTTAATAATCCTAATTGGATACAACAAAGGCCTTATTCTATGGGATTAGGTTTTTTCTTAAGGAAGAAATTCTAAAAAGAATCAGCTTACTTTTTTGTACTGATAATGCCCAATTATTTTATAAGAAAATAGGCAGTCTTCTAATACTTGTCCTGAACCAATATTGTGAATCATTAAATACTGTTTACCATCTGGCGTTTTGCGCGAGGAAACAATGCCTATATGGGTAATTGCTCCTCCTAAATTCCAACAAACAATATCACCAGGTAAATACAATTTTGGGTCGGTTGAAATTTCTTTTACCACACCTTTTCTCGAGAAGAATATCATGAGATTAGGAACCCTTCTGTGGTCAATATTTTTGTCGGTTTTGGATAAGCCCCAATTTTTGGGATACAACTTAAAATGCGCCTGCATGTCTTCATGAACTTCCTTTTGCAAATCGATACCAAGTTTTCTATAAGCTCTAATTACAACATCTGTGCAAACGCCTTTATTACTGGGCACATCACCATTTGGGTAGGGGATTATGAAATAACTTGGGTCGTAAGATACTTTTTGGTGAGTAAGTACAAATGCAGAATCTGCTAATTGTTTATAGAAATTTGTTTGAGCCGAAATGGCACCCAATAATAGGGTTTGAAAAACGAGGGATAATAAATAATTTTTCATTCCAATTGTTATGTTAGGCTTCTAACGACACAATTGGAATTAGGGTATTGGTTGTAATTTTTAGCAACAAAAAAAGCCCTCGATTACTCGAAGGCTTTTTGAAAAAAAATATTTTTAATTATTGGTTGGAAGGAGGCTCTTCACCAGCAGCACCAGCATTTTCTGGTTGTGCTGTTTGTGCAGGCTGAGGTGCCATTGGAGCAGCAGGTACAGATTGCTCTTCAATATTTGCCTTAATACGTGAATCGTTTAATCCTTCTGTTGAAACACCTGTTGGGCGGAAGAAATTAGACATTAACGATAAAGAAATTAACGCAATAGCCATTACCCAAGTAGCTTTTTCAACTACATCGGTGCTACGTTTAACTCCCATGATTTGGCTTGGAGCCACAAAGTTTGCTGCAATTCCTCCTTTAGGATTTTGAATTAACACCAATAAAGTAAGTAACAAACAAGCTACTACGATTAAAATTAAGATAACTGTTAACATGTCTAGTCTATATTATGTGCTGATTTGATTTGCGAAATCAGGCCTGCGAAATAAGGTATTTTCTCGGGATAATGCAAACCCAATTTTTCATACATGCCAATTGCCTTTTTATAGAGGCCTTGGCGGGTATAAATTTGGGCTAAAGTTTCACTAATAATTTCCTCATCTTCCTCTGCACTCAGTCTTGCCATATTGGTAGGACTATAAAACTCGCTTTTAGGACGAGCAATGCTAGGATTTTCTCGGATAAATTTATCTAAGATGGATTCTACAGAACTTGAATCGCGTTGTATTTTAGGTGTTGGAATGTCTGAAAGCTTTGGTTTAATTGGCTCTTCAACCTTTCTTGTAATTGGTCTTTCAACTTTTGGTTCAATAGGTTTTGTAATAACTGGTGGCACTATTTCAACTGGCTTTTCAATTGGCGCAACTGGTTCTTCAATTATTGGTTCAAAATTAAAGGCCTTTTCTATTGGTTCAAGCTTAGGAGTTTCCTTTGGTTTTAGTGCAACAAAAGGTTCTGTCCATTCTGGTTCAACAGAGTTTTTACCTTCAAAAATTCCCTGGAAACTATTTTCAAATAAGCTAGATTGGTAACTTACCTGTTCGTATAATGGAGCTAAAAATTCATTTACTTCATAAGAATACAAACTTTGAAGCATTTTCTCTCTCTTCTCATCCTTAGTTTCTATTGCCTTAGGCTTTTCTTCAACTGTTTTAACTTCACCAATATTTACTTCAACTATTTTCTCTTCAACAACAGGTTTTGCAGGTGCAGATTCGCTAATGATTTCTTCAGTAATTACCTCTTTACTTTGAGTAGAAGGAGCAACAATTTCCTCAATAACAATATTGGACTGTACTATTGGCGTTGCAATTTCTTGTGAGGCATGATGTGTTTCTATCACAGCTTTTAAAGCATCATCTGCCTGTTTTGCTAAATCGTTTTGGTATTTATTTACAAATACATCGTCTTCAACAATTTTAGCTTTTACTTCTTCAATAGGTTTAGTTTCTATGCTTGGTTCAGAAGTAATTTCTTGAACTTGGTTCAAACCTATATTTTCTTCAATTTCTTTTTCTTCTTTTGCTTGAATCCATTTAAAGAAATCATCGCCTAAAGCTTGGGTTTCAATTTCTGGTTTAGAAATATTTTCCTCTTTAATATTTTCAACTGTTTCCTCAATTTTTGAGGCTTCATCCTGAATCGTTTGATGAATTATAACGGGTTCTTCTGCAATTGGTTCAACCCGTATTTCTTCTTGTATTTTCTGTACTTCTTCAGTTTTTTCTAATTCGGTTTGAACCAAATTTAGAGTTTCTTCAATTGGAGTTTGTTCCAATTTTTCAACTTCAAGATATACTGGTTTATAGCTATCATTAGCAGCTAAATTGGCTTTTTCCTCAGAGCCACTCAAGGTGCTCATGTCAAAATCTGCCAAGAAACCTTCAACAGGATCTAATATTTCAGGAATTAGAGAAACATCATCTAAATTCTCGCCGATAGTATTTTTTCTTGGAACAAATTTTACAAACTTGCCCGTGGCATTAACCAACTTTTCCTCTTCAGTTATGATAGTTGGATCCCAAATAGTTTCAGGTTTTATTGGTTCTGCAGGTATGTTTTCTTTTGTTTCAGTTTTAGGCTCTTCAAAAATCTGTGCTGGTTCTACCTCCGGTAATTCTATTTCTTTAAATGAACTTTCAAAAACCTCTGGAATAATGTCTTCTTCAGGTATTTCAATTTTATTAATGTTAGTTTCTAAGGTTTGAACCAACTCTTCTTTGACTGTGGTTTCAAAAACTTCTGGTATGGATATTTCTTCAGGAATTTCCTTTTCTATAGGTTCTGGAATGATTGCATCCACTTTTACCTCAGGAATAATTGGAGTTTCCACCACAGGAATTATTGGTTCGGCAATTTCTTCCCTTTGATAAATTGGATTTTCAAACTCAATTCCTTCAACCGATTGGTTCAAGTTAACTTCTATTTCTGTTTCTTGCGGAAGGTTATGAACCAAATTGTATAAAACAGAACGATTTCCGGCCTGAAGGGCAGCCTGTTTTAAGAATTTATCGTATTCGTAATGTTTGGTATTGTGTAAGGCCTTAACCAATAGATTTTGGCCAACAGAAAAATAGGGAAACTCTGCCACTACCGACTTCAGTTTCTCAATATCTGCCTCCCCAAGTTTCTTAGGGTCCTTAACCAAATTTGTAAAATCGTACTTATTCAAGCCCTTAATTTTTCAAGCAATATAATTAAAAATAGACTGCTAGTCAATTTACCAATTGATAAAAGCTTTATTAAATATATCCTGCACCATTCCATCACAAACTTTAGTGATTAAATCATTCTCAATACTCGCAAAATCTAATTGGGAATTAAAGTCGGTAAAGTTGCTGAATGTCTGGGTGAAACCCTTTGCTTCTTCAATCTTGTTTTCACAAGTTATCTCTACCGTAACCGTTAACCTACTTACTGCGTTAGTTTGGTTCCCTTGAATAGCCACAGGTGCCGTTACATAGCTAGTAATTTTCCCATAAAAGTGCAAATCGCCAATTTCTGTGGTTAATTTTAATGGAGTTTCGTTAATAAATTTGGTCTTTAGTTTTTCAGTTAAGGTCTGACTTAAGGTTGGGGCAACAATACTGGCGTTGTTTACAATATACTGTACGCTAAAAGTTTTGGCATCGGGGTGAATAGAAGCACCACTTTGTGTATAAACACCACAGCCACCCAATACAAAACTTGCTATTAATAAACTAAATAAAAATAGGGTTCGGTTTGAACCAACAAAAAAGAAATTGCCAATTGATTTCATAAGCGCCAAAAATACAACAATCGAGCCACAAGTATCAAAAAAAAACGCGGTTGATATCAACCGCGTTTTAACTAATTTATTTGAGTTTGAAAATTATGCTTTAGCTTTTTTTGCTTCAACTAAATTTTTTAAAAGTTCAAATGTTACAGATTTAGGTCTTTCAATTGGTAAGCCTAATGCTCTATCCCAAAGTAAGGATGCCATTACACCCAAAGCCCTACTCACACCAAACAATACAGTGTAAAAATCATATTCGTTTAAACCATAATGCAATAGCAATGCTCCAGAATGTGCATCCACATTTGGCCATGGATTTTTAATTTTTCCTGTTCCTTCCAAAATTGGAGGAGCTACTTCATATACATTCCAAACAATATTTACCAAAGCATCATCTGGCATATACGTTTTTGCAAACTCTTGTTGTGCCACAAAACGTGGGTCTGTTTTTCTTAAAACGGCATGTCCATAACCAGGAACTACTTTACCATTGGCTAAAGTTTCTTTGATATAGTTGGCAATTTCTTCTTTGCTTGGCGAATGGCCAATTTCTTCTCGCAATTCGTTTAACCATCTTACCACTTCTTGATTAGCCAATCCATGTAATGGACCTGCCAAACCATTCATAGAAGCAGAGAACGCCAAATAAGGATCGCTCAAAGCAGAACCAACCAAGTGGGTGGTATGGGCAGAAACGTTTCCACCTTCATGATCGGCATGAATGGTTAAATACAAACGCATTAACTTATAAAACTCATTTTGATCGTAACCCAACATGTGAGCAAAATTTGCTGCCCAATCCAATTCAGGATTTGGAGCAATATGGTCACCATTTTTATAAGTTCTTCTATATATATAAGCTGCGATTCTTGGCAAACGAGCCAATAAATTAATTACGTCTTCGTAAGTTGGATCCCAATAATCCTTTTTGTTAATGCCTTCTCTGTATGCTTTTGCAAAAACAGAATCGGTTTGCATGGCCATAATTCCAATGCTAAATTGGGTCATTGGATGTGTAGTAATAGGAAGTGCATCCAATGTTTCAAAAACATGTTTAGGAACATCAGCTCTTTCTCTCCATGTTTCTTGAATTTCTAATACATCTTCGTAAGTAGGCAATTCGCCCAAAACCATTAGGTAGAATAAACCCTCTGGTAAAGGTTCTGTTCCTCCCGGAACTTTTGGAAGTTTTTCACGCAATTCGGGAATACTGTAACCCCTAAAACGAATTCCTTCATTAGCATCAAGCAACGAAGTTTCGGTTAACAATCCAATAATTCCTTTTTGACCAGCGTAAATATCTTCAACGGTGAAAGACCCAAGGGCCACATTTCCGTTTTCTTTTACAAATTGTCTAATTTCAGCCGAAAGTGGCTGCGCTTTTTCGATGAACTTTCTCTTTAACTGAACCATTTTTACTCAATAACGAGGTACTCTATAATAACCCCGCTAAATTAGTATTTGTTTCACAACTTAAACAAATTGTTTTAAAAAATATGGAAAGTATTATTTTTACCGAGTGCCATATACCATGAGAACAATCTATTTATACCTGTCATTGATTTTTGTTAGCCTTGCATTTTCTAAGGCAAGTGCGCAGCATTTATCTATTAAAGGAGTAGTTATTGACGAAAATACCCTTAAACCACTTTCAGCTGTTTCTGTTTCCCTCGATAAAATTAGTCAAACCATCACCGATTCAAATGGCTTTTTTGCGTTTGAATCGGAGCCCGGGAAGCATTATATTAAATTTAGCAGAATTGGCTATAAAAATGAAGAGCTTCGTTTTGAAGAGTTACTCGACGGCAAAAGAGAGTTTCAGATTTTATTAATTCCCTTTGTAAATCAGCTGAGTCAGGTTGTTGTTTCTGGTTCAAGAGGTGCAAAAGAAGTGGCTAGAGAAGTAACTACAGTAAATCTTATTCAGCCTTATTTAATAAGCAATTCCAACGCTGCAGATTTATCAGAAATTTTAAATAAAGTTCCAGGTGTAAATGTCGTAGATGGTCAGGTAACCATTCGCGGTGGAGTTGGTTTTTCTTATAATACTGGAAGTAGAGTGGCTGTTCTTTTAGATGATATGCCTTTATTGGGTGCCGATTTAGGAGATATCCGTTGGACATTCCTGCCCATAGAATCTGCAGAACAAATAGAAATTATTAAGGGTTCTGCTTCCGTTTTGTATGGTAGTTCTGCTCTTAATGGTACCGTTAATGTTAGAACAGGTTGGGGAAACCAAAAGCCTCAAACAAAAATACAGATGTACCAAGGGATACTTTCAAATCCCGAAAGAAAAGAAACCATTTGGTGGTCAAGAACTTCTCATCCCATGAATAGTGGAATGTTTTATAGTCACAAGCAAAGTTGGGGTAAATTTGATTTAGTAGTTTGTGGTAATGTAAATGCCGTTCGCAGCCATTTAGAATTCGCAGATTCGTATCGTGTTAGAAATTATCTGAAAACTAGGTATAGGTTCAATAAGAATTTTAGTGCAGGCGTAAATTTTAACGCTATGTACGAGCAGTCGGGCCGATTTTTCCTTTGGGCTAATGCAGATTCTGGAGCTCTTAGGCCTTTAGATAATTATATTGTGGATGATTTTTACCGCATATTTTCTTTTGACCCACATGCAGAATACAAACACGGAAAAAGTGTTCACTCTTTTAAAGCACGCATTTACCAAATTAGAAGGTATGTAGACAAAACCTTATTTCCAGCAGATAACGACGCCATTGCTAATTTATATGCTTTTGATTATAACCTAAAAACTACTCTTTATAAAAATCTTGATTTAACAGCTGGTAGCTATTTAACTTCACTTTGGGCAGTTGGAAACGTTTACAAAGGCGAGTTTGCTGGTTTTAGTGCTGCCGCTTTTAGCCAATTAGATTATCGTTACAAAAGATGGAGTTTTGTTTTAGGCGGAAGATATGAAGTAAATGGCTTGCAAGAACTGTCTGAACCAACTGGTTTATTAAAACGTATTGGAGCAAATTACCAAGCAACCGAAAAAACATTTATTCGCGCCAATTACTCCGAAGGTTACCGTTTTCCAACTATTGGAGAGAAATATGTGCAAGACAAGGTTTCTGATTTGAGAATTTTTCCTAATTCGCAATTGGTTTCTGAAAAAGGTTGGACAGCCGAAATTGGAGTGCAAAAAGGGTTTAAAATTGGGAATTTTAATGGCGCTTTGGATTTTGCCATTTTCAATCAACAATTTGATAGCATGATTGAGTTTAGGTTTGATCAATGGCTTTCTTCAATTGATTATCCTGAGTTACCTATCTGGAGTAGAATTGGCTTTAAGGCGGTTAATATTGGAAAAACCAGAACTTCTGGATTTGAAATTAGCCTTTCTGGAGAAGGAAGAATAAAGGATGTTTTAATTAGAACAATTGGTGGTTTTACTTATTCAATGCCTGTTAATTTAAGTGTTGACCCAAGCATGGAGGATTGGGGGAATTATTCGAAAGCCTTTTTTGGGAGTTTTGGAAAATTGGATAGCGCTAAATATTTCAATGCATTGATGCCTTATAGAAATAGAAAAACAGCTAAATGGGATATTGAGGGTACTTGGAAGAAAATATCTATTGGCTATGCTTTTAATTATTATAGTGTTTATGAAAAGGTCGACCCTTTCTTTTTAGTGTTCATTCCTAGTTTTGTTACCTTCTTCGAGAGAGCTGGAAAAGGCGATTTGGTTCAAAACGTAAGGTTCTCTTACCAAGTAACCCAACAAAGTAGAATTGCCTTTTTAGTTAATAATTTTACAAATGTAGAATACGCTACCAGACCAGGAAAAATTGACCCTCCGCGTAGCTTTAATATTCAATTAAGAATTATGTTCTAATATTTCATTTATTTGCGACATGAAAAATCGCTCTCCAATTTTTGTTCTTTTCATTACTATTTTCATCGATTTGCTTGGGTTTGGATTAATAATTCCCATACTTCCCATTTTTGCAAAAGAACTCCATGCAAGCTCTTTTCAGATTGGTTTAATTGCAGCTATTTATTCATTAATGACTTTTTTGTTTGCGCCTTTTTGGGGAACATTAAGTGATAAAATTGGTAGACGACCCGTAATGTTAATTAGCATATTTCTTACCATGCTATCGTATATCTTTTTTGCCTTTACTCATGATTTATTATTTTTAGTGGTTTCTAGAATATTTTCTGGAATTGGTGCAGCAAATATTTCTGCTGCTCAAGCTTATATAGCAGATATAACTGAACCAAAAGACAGAGCAAAAAACATGGGTTTGATTGGTGCTGCTTTTGGATTGGGTTTTATTTTTGGTCCTCCCGTTGGTGGTTATTTAAAATCACTCAGTGGCCCCGGTAGTGTTGATTTAATAGGCTATTTTGCTGCTAGTTTGTGTGCCTTCAATTTAATAATGGCCTATTCATTTTTACCAGAGTCGCTTAAAATTAAACAGACCCAAAAGAAATTTAGGTTCAAACCAATTTCTGATTTATTTAAAGAATTGCAAAAGCCCATTATTAGCGAATTGTTTTTTATCAATTTCATATTTATTGCAGCTTTTTCTATGATGCAAATTACCGCTGCTATTCTTTGGGTTGAACACTATTTATTAGACGAAAAACAAATAGGTTTTGTTTTTATGTTTATGGGAATAAGTTCTGCTGTGGTTCAAGGTGGATTAATTGGTAAACTTACCAAAACCTTTGGTGAGAAATCCCTTTTGTTAATTGGCTCTGTTTTGATGGCAATTGGTTTGGGTAGCATGCCTTTTGTGCCAGTTGATTTGTTTTTCCTCCAAATGATTAGCATTTTATTAATAGCCTTAGCCAATGGATGTATGATGCCTTCCATCACTTCCTTAATTTCGCAATATTCTCCCAAGAATGAACAAGGTCAGGTTTTAGGTATGAACCAATCTTTTGGCTCCTTGGCAAGAGTAATTGGTCCAATTTTGGGTGGTTTTTTATATAGTTTAAATTTTGTTTGGCCGTATGTAGGTGGTGCAATTTTGATGATTTCATCTTACTTCATTGCAAGTTTGTTATTGAAGAAGCATGCTCATACTCTTAAAACAAACTAAAGTTTTTGAGGTTACATTAAAGATAATGTTTTATGAAAAGTATTAAAAATATAGGAATCGGTGTTGGTGTAATTTTGGTTTTGTTGATCCCAAAATTCTTTTGCCAAGAGAAAAAAGAAGGAAGCGGTGGTAAAAAACCAAACGGAGCAGGAATGCCTATGAAGGTTAAGGTTTTGGTTGTTAAGGAGGAATTTGTTAGCTCTGATTATAAGGTGAGCGGCACTCTAATGGCCAATGAACAAGTAATGCTAAGCAGCGAAACCCAAGGAAGAGTTACCCATCTTTATTTTCAGGAAGGGAAGTTTGTATCCAAAGGTGAGTTATTGTTAAAAATGAACGATTTGGAGTACCAAGCGCAACTAAAAAAGGCCATTTCCAATAGGAAATTAAAGCAAGAAAATGCAACTAGAAATGAAACTCTCTTGAAAAAAGAAGCCATTTCCCAAGCTGATTACGATTTAACTTTAACCGAATTAGCTGGCTTAGATGCAGACATTGATTTTTTAAAAGAGCAAATTAGGAAGACAGAAATAAGAGCTCCCTTTTCTGGAACCATTGGCTTAAGGTCGATTAGTGAAGGTGCCTACCTAACACCAAATTCGCCTATTGCTTCTTTGCAAGATGAATCTAAATTAAAACTCGAGTTTTCTGTTCCCGAAAAATATGCCTTGAAAGTAAAAAATGGTGATGATATTCAATTTGCCTTAAGTGGTTCTGATGAAATTTACCACGCCAAAGTATATGCAAGAGATGCCTCGGTTTCTGAACAAACTAGAACGGTAAAAATGAGAGCAATTTGCAGCAATTCGTCCCGCAAATTAATTCCAGGTTTGTTTGCCAATATCACACTTCAATTATCGGGTGAAAAACAAAGCATAATGATTCCTACCCAGGCAATGGTGCCAGTATTAAAAGGTCAAAAAGTGTTTTTGGTTCAAGGCGATTCTGCTATTGAACGTTCTATTAAAACAGGTTTTAGAAGCGATAAACAAATAGAAGTGGTGGAGGGTTTAAACGCTGGAGATTCTTTAATAGTTGATGGAATCATGTATATGAAATTGGGGGTTAAAGTAAAGGTGAGTAAAAACTAACACATGAGTTTAGCAAGTTTAAGTATAAACAGGCCTGTTTTAGCGGTAGTAAGTTCTATACTCATCGTTTTATTTGGGATAATTTCTTTTAATTTTCTCGGAGTTCGTGAGTTCCCTAGTATTGATCCTCCCGTAATTACGGTGCGTACAAGTTATACGGGTGCAAATCCAGATATTATTGAATCACAGATTACAGAGCCTCTCGAAAAGGCAATCAATGGAATTGCAGGTATTCGTTCTATTTCTTCTTCTAGTAACCAAGGTAGCAGTGTAATTACGGTTGAATTTAACTTGAATTCTAACCTTGAAGAAGCTGCCAATGATGTTCGCGATAAGGTTTCTCAGGCTACTCGCCAATTGCCTCAAGATATTGATGCGCCGCCAGTGGTGAGTAAGGCAGATGCCAACTCTGATGCCATTCTATCGCTAACCTTACAAAGCGATACACGCTCAAAATTAGAGCTCAACGATTATGCAGAGAACGTAGTAATGGAGCGTTTGCAAACCATTCCAGGCGTTAGTAGCATCCAAATTTGGGGTCAGAAAAAATATTCTATGCGGCTTTGGCTCAACCCAAATAAATTGGCTTCTTTTGGTTTAACTCCATTAGATGTTAGAAGTGCATTGGATAAGGAAAATATTGAATTACCTGGCGGGAAAATATCTGGAGACAATACAGAACTAGCTATTAAAACAGTTGGGAGATATACCACCGAAGAAGAATTTAACAATATCATTCTATTAAATAAAGGAACCCAAGTTGTTCGCTTATCAGATGTAGGCAGAGCAATATTAGCTCCCGAAAATGATGAGTCGGTGCTAAAATCTTCTGGTGTACCTATGATTGGTTTGGGTGTAGTGCCTCAACCTGGAACAAATTATATTGAAATTGCAGATGAGTTTTACAAACGCTACGAGCAAATTAAGAAAGAAATTCCTTCAGATATTCGCTTGGATGTAGCCCTTGATAATACCAAGTTTGTAAGAACTTCAATTACAGAAGTGGCCGAAACATTGGGGATTGCTTTCTTATTAGTGGTTTTGATTATTTTCTTGTTTTTTAGAGATTGGTTAATCGCTTTCCGACCATTAATAGATATTCCTGTTTCTCTCTTAGGTGCTTTCTTTATTATGTATTTGGCGGGATTCTCCATAAATATTTTAACTCTCTTGGCCATTGTTTTGGCAACAGGTTTGGTGGTGGACGATGGTATTGTTGTAACAGAAAATATCTTCAAGAAAATTGAAGAGGGAATGAAACCAAGAGAAGCTGCTATTAAAGGGACCGAAGAAATTTTCTTTGCCGTTATTGCTACTTCTATTACTCTGGCTGTTGTGTTTTTACCTATTATTTTCATTCAAGGTTTTGTGGGTCGTTTGTTCCGAGAGTTTGGTGTAGTGGTGGCCGGGGCGGTTCTAATTTCTGCTTTTGTTTCTTTAACACTTACACCTGTTTTAAATGTTTACTTACAACGCAAAAATAAAAAGCACTCTAATTTTTATGAATCAACAGAACCCTTTTTTCAAAGGTTAAATACTGCTTACGCCAATTCCTTAGATAAGGTTTTCCATCATAAATGGGTAGTTTGGGCAATGGTTTTGGTAAGTGTTGGTTTTATTTTTCTTATCGGTTTGAACCTACAGTCTGAGTTATCTCCAATGGATGATAGAGGTTGGATGCGCATTAGCTCTAGTGCTCCAGAAGGTGCTTCCTTTGAATACATGGATAGATACATGGATAATATTTCTCAAATGATAGATGATTCTGTTCCAGAGAAAAGGTTAACCTTGGCAGTTACAGCTCCTGGCTTTACTGGAAGTGGAGCTATGAATACAGGTTTTATGAGGATTATTCTTAAGGATAGGGGAGAAAGGAATAAAACCCAGGGTCAAATTGCACAAAATGTCCAAAAGCAATTGATGAATTTTACTGGTGCAAAATCTTTCGTTATTCAAGATCAAACCATCAGTGGGTCGGGTGGCTCTCGCTCTGGGTTGCCCGTTCAGTTTATTTTGCAAAACCAAGATTTTGATAAAATTCAAACCTACTTGCCTAAATTTATTGAAGAGGTAAACAATAATAAAACCTTTCAAGGGGTGGATGTAAATTTAAAGTTTAACCGCCCAGAATTGGTAGTTACTTTTGATAGAGATAAGGCAAAAAACTTAGGCGTTTCGGTTCAAAGCGTTGCCCAAACCTTACAGTTTGCTTATGGTGGAATTCGTTATGGTTACTTCAGTAAAAGCGGAAAGCAATACCAAGTTATTGGTCAGGTAGAACGCGAGAATAGAGATGAACCAATTGATATGAAAACACTTTATGTTAGAAACGATAGAGGTGAATTAATTCAATTAGAGAATTTAGTGAATGTGGAAGAACAAAGTAGTCCGCCTCAATTGTATCATTACAATAGATATAAGGCTGCAACTGTTTCTGCAGGTTTAGCACCTGGCAAAACCATTGGCGACGGAATTGAGGAAATGAAGAAAATACAAATGAAAATTCTCGATGATTCTTTTAGCACAGATTTAGCCGGACCATCCAGAGATTTTGCAGAAAGCTCAAGCAATACCATGTTTGCCTTCATATTGGCCTTGGTTCTTATTTATTTGGTACTTGCCGCTCAGTTCGAAAGTTTCAAAGATCCAATTATCATCATGTTTACGGTTCCTTTGGCTTTGGCTGGTGCATTAATTAGCCTTTGGTATTTTAACCAAACCTTGAATATTTTTAGTCAGATTGGAATTATAGTTTTACTAGGTTTGGTTACTAAAAACGGAATTCTAATTGTAGAATTTGCCAACCAAAAAAGAGAGTTAGGAGTACCTAAATTACAAGCAGTAAAAGAAGCAGCAGTTTCTCGTTTACGACCAATTATGATGACTACCCTCGCAACCGTTTTAGGAGCATTGCCAATTGCCCTAGCCCTTGGTGCTGGAGCAAAAAGTAGGGTTTCAATGGGTATGGTTATTATTGGTGGTTTGTTGTTTTCGGGCTTTTTAACGCTCTATGTAATTCCTGTTGTTTATCAATTTATGTCGGGTAAAAAACGTCATACTCAAGAAAATGAATCTACAAATGAAGAAGCTTAATATCCTGTTTTTTTCTTGGTGCATAATCGGTGTTTTCAACCAAGGTTTGGCTCAAACCGAATTAACTTTACAAGGCGCTTTTGAATTGGCCTTACAGAATAATTTTTCTCTGCAAATTGCAAGCAACGATTATGAAATAACAAAGAAAAATAACCAAATTGGAAATGCTGGTATGCTGCCAACGGTGCTGGGTACGGTTAATCAAGATCAGCAAGTGGTTGATACCAAACAGAAGTTTTTAAGTGGTGCAGAGAACAATCGTGATGGCGCAAAAAGTAGTCAGCTCAACGGAAATGTAGAGTTGAGCTGGACTATTTTTAACGGCATGAAAATGTTTGCCACTCGAAGCAAGTTGCAAGAATTGGAAGCCATGGGGCAATTAAAATTAAGGCAACAAATAGAGAATACTTTAACCCGCGTTGCCAAATCGTATTTTGATGTGGTTTTGGCAAAAGAACAATTGAAATCTGGAAAATTGTTTGTAGATATTTCTCAAAAAAGATTGGAAGTGGCTCAAGCAAAATTGCAAACTGGACGAAGTTCTAAATCAGAAGTGCTCAATGCTCAAGTAAATTTAAATAGTGATATAGCGGGTTTAAAACGATTAGAAACTCAATATAAAAACAGCCAATTATCTTTGAACCAATTAATGGGAATGGACTTGAAATTTACTTTTATCCCAATAGATTCTTTGCCTCCAGGTTCAACCCTTAATTTTGAAAACTTAAGAGAAAATGCATTAAGCAATAATAGTGGGGTAAGAATGGCCAAGGTAAATCAAACCATTACTTTTCAGCAATTGAGAGAAATAAAAGGAGAGCGTTATCCTTCCTTGCAATTAAAAACGGGATATAATGCTAGTCAGCAGCAATCAGAGGCAGGCTTTTTATCTTCAGCTCAGAATACGGGTTTTCATTATGGTGCAGGTTTAAGTTTGAACCTATTTAATGGTTTTGATGTAAACAGAAGAATTGGCAATGCCCAGTTACAGTATAAAAATGCAGAGCTTTTAATGAAGGATTCTTTGCTAAAATTAGATATTGCCTTAACGCAAGCCTATAATATTTACCTTACCAATTTGGATTTGTATCAGTTTGAGCAAAGTAATTTAACCGTTGCCCAACAAAATTTTGATATAGCCAAAGTGCAATACGAGCAAGGAATTATTAGTAATAACGATTTGCGTTTAGCCCAAGTAAATTATTTGCAAAATGTAAACAGATTATTGGTGGCAGCATACGATGCAAGGTTAAGCGAAACAGAATTGCAAAGGTTAAGTGGCGGCCTAATTAAATAGGTGTAAATTTCTTTGGTTCAAACAGTAAGTAAATTCGGTTTGAACCAAAGAAGAATTTTTTGAAAGACTATTTTTGTTTTTTGCCGAAAACAGAAACTTGAACATACCTTCCTGGATTTGCTTTTAAGTCTTTTAATAATTCTTGAAGCTCAAAAGAAGATTTGTTTAAGTTATCGTAAAGCTCTTTATCGTTAATAAATTTACCGGCAGAGCCTTCACCTTTATTGATTTTCTCGCTAATAGAGGCTAATTGTTGGGAAGTTCTATTAAGTTGTTCGATGGTTTGCTTTAAAGGAGCTTGAGCCATTGAGTCACTAATCATTCTAAAATTCTTTATGCTGGCATCAATATCACTATTATTTCTTTTGATGTTTTCTGTAATAGCATCTAAGTTTCCAGTAATCTTACTCAACTTGCCTTTTTCAGAGGCCATCAATTGGTCGAGTTGAGCGGTTGTTGTTTTTAGGTTATTAAGAATTGCTGCTAAATCGCTGATGCCTGAAGATAAATTTTTGGTTCCACCTTCTTCTAAAACCTTTTCAACTTCTCCCAAAACTCGGTTTAAGGAAACCATTACGTTTTCAGTTTTGTTTTTAACAGGAGTAAGCATTTCAGAAATGGAGGCAGACAAACTGGTTTCTTCTGTTCCGATTAGAGTATCTCCTTTACTTAGTGGGTCAACCAAGGATGGAATTAAAAGTGAAATGGCTTTTCCACCCAATAAATCCATGCTTACAATTTTTGCTTCACTAGATCTTGCCAATTGAATTTTATCATCAATAAGCAGGGTGGCAATAATTTGATTGGCGCTATCTGTTCTTAATAGACTCAACTTTTCTACTTGCCCAACTTTTAATCCTTTAAAATATATAGGAGTTGATTTTACAATACCGTCTATTCTATTGTAAACAACATAATACGTTGTTTGGTTAGAAAACAACTTTTTCCCTCTAAGGAAATTATAACCTAGGTAAAGTGCAGCTAAAGAAACTGCCGCAAAAAGTCCAATCTTTAATTCTCTTGATACTCTCAACATAATTAATTTTGGACAAAAATAAGGAATTTAAAATCCTTTGCTAATTAATCTTATTGGAAGAAACTGCCTCGAAAGATTTTTTGTAATTACTTACCGCATTGGCAATCGCTGATGAAATTTCATCCACGCCTTTTGCGCTATTTAAGTATTCTCTATCAGTTTTATTACTCAAAAATCCAGATTCTATTAAGATACTTGGCATTTTGGTTTTCCATAGCACCACAAAACCAGCCTGTTTAACTCCTCTACTTGGGCGGTTAATACCTGAGCTAATTTCTTTTTCTATTCCGGCCGCTAATTTTATGCTTTGATCCATATAGGCATTTTGGAACAATGAGAAATAAATATGCGATTCAGGAGAACTTGGGTCGAAGCCTTCATAACGTTGGATATAATTATCCTCTAACAATACAACATCGTTCTCTCTTTTGGCAACATCTAAGTTATCATCAGCCTTGTGTAAACCCATGGCAAAGGTTTCAGTGCCATGTATGGAAGGGTTTTTAGTTGCGTTGCAGTGGATTGAAATAAATAAATCTGCATTATTTCTGTTTGCTATTGCTGCTCTTTCCCATAATTCCACAAATTTGTCGGAAGAACGTGTGTAAATAATTTTCACATCTGGCATTTGCTCCTTTATTTTCGCACCCAAGGAAAGAGCAATTGCCAAGGTTACTTCTTTTTCGCGCACTCCATTACTTAAGCAGCCAGGATCATGGCCACCATGACCAGCATCTATAACAACGGTAGAGATACTTTTTTTATAAATTTTTTTCGAAGTGGGGGGTGTAGCGGCAACAAAAAGGAATATGACCAGAAATGGCACAATTTTTTCCCATTTCGGTAAATTCATTTGTTTATTTAGATTTGCACTCAACATTGAAAAAAGCATTTTCATATCTTTGGTTTTTTAGGCTCCTCAGAGCTTTAATGGTTTTTGTATCCGTTATTTTAGTTTTTACGGAAGAAAATCCAGTCTGTGCTGCCAACTCCAAATTTTATACAAAATTAAACAGTTTATCAGCCATAACTGCAAGTAAAATAAAAACCGATTTTCTAAGTATCTGTAAATCAGAATTATTTTATTTGGGTGATTCCTCCCGAATCGACTCAAATCATGTTCCCGACTCCCTAATTGCCGATAGCAATTATTTGCCAAGAACTCAATCTGCTATTAAAAATAAAGTCAAGTACGGTGCCAAAGACTCCATAGTGTATTTTGCAGGTGAGAAAACCACCACTTTATATAAGGATGCCAAAATTAATTTTGAGGACTATGATATGAAGGCCGCTCGGATTAAAATCAACTTTGAGAATAATACGGTAAATGCAATTGGTGAAAAGGATAGTTTGGGGAATTTGGCAAATACTCCAAAATTTAAACAAGGGGAGGATGAGTATAATATTGAGGAGGTAACTTTTAATTACCAAAGTAAACGTGGACTCATGCGCGAGTTTAGAACTCAAGAAGGGGAAGGCTATATTAGAGGTGAACGGGTAAAGCGTGATGAAAACAATAACTTTTATATTCGGGATAGTTATTATACAACCTGCGATCAGCACGAACCCCATTTTGCAATTAATGCTAAAAAACTTAAAGTAATTCCTGGCTCAAGAGTAATTACTGGTCCGGCCAACTTATCTATAGCTGGTGTGAGCACACCTCTTTTTGTGCCATTTGGTATTTTCCCCTTAAAACGTGGTCAGCAATCTGGTATTATTATTCCAACTTATGGGAATGCATCTGGTAGAGGTTTCTTTTTGAGGCAAGGTGGTTATTATTTAGGTTTAGGCGAACATGCAGATTTAGCGGTACTTGGGGATATTTACGCTAATTTAAGTTGGCAATTGGGTGGCAGGCTCAACTATTCTAGGCGATATAAGCATACAGGAGCCTTTAACGCCAACTTTGCCCACAACAAAAATGGAATGCCTGAGGATAGAGATTACCAGCAGTTCAATACCTTTAATATTACCTGGAATCACAATATGGATGGAAAAGCTAAGCCAGGAACTAATTTTAGAGCAGATGTAAACTTAGTGGGAAATCAATATTTGGCGTTTAACACGTATCAAACAAATAATACTGCTTTTAATAATAATATTAACTCCTCTGTAAGTTACGCGCATTCTTTTGGAAAAGGGAAGTACAACCTTTCGGCAAATACACGTGCTTCTCAAAATACTCAAACAAGAGATATCAGTGTTACCCTGCCCGATTTAACATTTACGGTTGCTTCCTTTCAACCCTTCAAGCCAAAATGGAAGCCCACTGCCGATAAATGGTATGAAAAAACGAGTATCAATTATACAGGTCAAATACAGAATGTCTTAAACGCAAAGGACACCCTGTTGTTCAAACCCAGAAATCAATACGATACCAAGTTGTTTTTGGATTCGGTAATGAGAAATGGGGCAAGACATTCTATGAGTGCTCAGAATTCTTTCAACTTTTTTAAGTATTATACCGTTTCTGTAGGTGCAGATTATAGTGAGGTTTGGACGCTAAAAACTGTTAAGAAGGAATTTGATCCAGAATTAAAGACCGTTAATTCGGACAATGTTAATGGATTTGAAAGAGCCTACCAATATTCATTTAGAGGCGGAGTTTCTACCCGTTATTATGGTACGGTTCTATTTAAAAAAGGAAAGCTGCAAGCCATCCGTCATGTAGTCAATCCCGATTTAAGTTTTTCTTATGTTCCTGATTTTTCAAAACCTAATTATGGGTATTATCAGTCGGTTCAAACCGATACTACTGGAGCCACTAGCACTTATTCTATTTTTGAGAAATCTTTATTTGGAGGGCCAAGCAGAGGCCGCCAAGGAAATATTAATTTTGGGGTAGATAATAACTTGGAGATAAAATGGAAAAAAGGAAAAGATACTTCCGAGAAAGTTGAGAAAATAAAAATATTTGAAAGTATTCGTGCAAGTAGCAGCTATAATATTTATGCAGATTCTTTAAAGTTAAGTTTGATCCCAATTTCTTGGCGAACCAATTTGTTTAAGACGATTAACCTGAATGGTGGCGCTACACTTGATCCTTATGTAAATAATGTTTTGGAAACTACCACTGGGGTAAAATATTACCAAAGGGTAAATCAATTTTACATAAATGAGCAGGGCAAACTGGGTATGTTTACCAATGCAAATATGGGTTTAGGGGCTAGTTTGAACCCAGAAATGCTGAAAAGTAAAAATGCAGATAAACGCGATGCTAGGAAAAAGGAATTGACGGATGCTGGGTTTAATGAGGTTAAAATGCCTTGGTCTTTGAATTTTAATTATACCATATCATACGATTATCGCTCCAAAATTAGCACCACAACCGAACCCTTCATTCAAACACTTTCATTTAGTGGAAACCTAAATCCAACTCCAAACTGGTTTATAAATTTTAATTCTGGGTATGATTTTACTCAGAAGAAAATTTCGCATTTAGGTATTGATTTGCGCAGAGATTTGCATTGTTGGCAATTTACCTTTGCTTGGACTCCCTTATCGGCATACGGTAACCAATATTTCTTGTTTAATATAAATGTGAAATCATCTGTATTGCAAGATTTAAAAGTTCCTAAGCGTAAGGATTGGTTCGACAATAGAAGAATATAGTATTTAAAAGAAAATTGATTTAATTTGAACCTCTAATATCGTCCCATAATTATTCAAAAATGAAATACGTAGCACTTAACGACCTTCATGCTTCTTTAGGAGCAAAAATGATTGAATTTGCAGGATACAACATGCCTGTTTTATACAACAATTTAATTCAAGAGCACTTAGCTGTAAGAAACAGTGTAGGCGTTTTTGATGTTAGCCACATGGGCGAGTTTATGTTGAAAGGCGAAAAAGCTTTAGACTTAATTCAATTGGTAACTTCTAACGATGCTTCTAAATTAACCGATGGCAAAGTGCAATACTCTTGCTTGCCTAATAACGAAGGTGGTATTGTAGATGATCTTTTGGTATACCGTTATAGTGCTACAGAATATTACTTAGTAGTTAATGCGAGCAATATTGAAAAGGATTGGAATTGGATTAGCCAGCACAATACATTTGGTGTTGAAATGATAAACATGAGCGACGACATGAGTTTGTTAGCCGTTCAAGGACCAAATGCATTGGCTACTTTGCAAAAATTAACCGAGGTGAACCTTTCAGAAATGGAATATTATACCTTTAAAATGGGTGATTTAGCTGGAATTAAAGATGTGATTATTTCTAATACAGGTTATACCGGTGCTGGAGGATTTGAATTGTATGTTGCCAATGGCGATGTGCGCAAATTATGGGATGCAGTTTTTGAAGCAGGTAAAGAATTTAATATCATGCCTACTGGTCTTGGCGCTCGTGATACCTTGCGTTTAGAAAAAGGTTTCTGTTTGTATGGTCATGATATCAACGATACCACTTCACCAATTGAAGCGGGTTTAGGTTGGATTACCAAATTTACCAAACCATTTGTTAACCACGAATTCCATAAAGCAATAAAAGAAAATGGTCCTACTAAGAAATTAGTTGGTTTTGAAATGATTGATAGAGGTATTCCTCGTCAGTATTATGCCATTAAAGATGCAGAAGGAAACGTTATTGGTGAAGTAACTTCAGGTACACAATCTCCATCCTTAAACAAAGGAATTGGAATGGGTTATGTTGCAGTATCTCATTCAAAAGTAGATTCAGAAATCTTTATTGATATCCGCGAAAAAGGCATTAAAGCTAAAGTGGTAAAATTACCTTTCTTGTAGAAAATACTTAAGTCGCTAAGTTTTTTGGTTCAAACCGAACCCTAAAGCTTAGCGACTAATTTTTATCCCATGAATAAAATAGAAGTTATACATACACCAGCATTATTACCTTTATACGATTTAAAAGGTAAGGTGGTTGTTGTTATTGATATTCTTCGTGCAACCAGCACCATGTGTGTTGCATTCAATACAGGCGTTAACAAAATTCTCCCTGTTGCAACGCCTGATGAATGCCTTATGTTTAAGGAGTTTGATTTTATAATAGCTGCAGAACGCAATGCAGTGAAGGTTCCTGGGTTTGATATGGGTAATTCTCCCTTTGAATACGAGAATCCTTTTTTGGCGGGAAAGAATATTGCATTTACCACAACCAATGGAACCAAGGCTATAAAAATGGCCAAGCAAATGGGACCAGAAAAAATATTAATTGGTTCGTTTTTGAATATTTCTGCTTTGTGTAGAAAAATTAAAGAGAGCAACAAAGACTTAGTTTTGCTTTGCTCTGGCTGGAAGGATAAGTACAATTTAGAAGATACCTTATTTGCAGGAGCAGTTATTGCTCATTTGGGTAATGATGAATTTGAAATGAAAGACGATGCAGCCCTTTCGGCTTATTTTCTTTTTGAGCAACACCAAGATAATTTGGAAGCTTTGGTGAGAAAAAGTTCCCATGCAGAGCGTTTTACCTTATTGCACCTTCAAACAGACGATGTTAAGTTTTGCCTTCAAGCAGACATTTGCGCTGTGGTGCCAGAAATGGAAGGTGAGTTTTTGGTTAACCATACTCCAATGGCCTCTCATAATTAAGGTTCGGTTTGAACCAAAGCGTAGTTTACAGATAGTTTTTTGCTCTAGATTTCCATTGTGATTTAATTGAATTGCATATTCTATTATGCAAATTGTAATTAATTTTGCACTTTCTATTGTGCAGTATTTGCATATATTTGCACATTATATTGTGCATTATGGATATATTATTTGAGCAATCGGAGCGGTTAATAGCAGGAACCTCTCTTAAATTTAAGCGGTTTTTATACGATACCATAAAATGGGAGAATAGACTAATTGGAATTAAGGGTGCGAGAGGAACAGGTAAAACTACCCTATTGTTACAATGGTTAAAAGAGTTGGATTTGCCAACAGAAAAGGCTGCTTATTTTTCATTAGATGATTTGTATTTTACCAAGCATTCTTTGAAAGACACAGTAGCACAATTCTATAAAAATGGCGGTGAAGTTTTGGTATTGGACGAAATACATAAATACCCAAATTGGTCGCAGGAGTTGAAAAACAGTTACGATTTTTTTCCTGATTTAAGGATTGTATTTACAGGTTCCTCCATCATAGATATTTCTAAACAGAAAGGAGATTTAAGTCGCCGAGCATTAATGTATGAAATGCCAGGATTGTCTTTTCGTGAGTATTTAAAAATCAAAGAAATTATTGATATTCCAGTTTGCACTTTAACAGATTTGCTGAGCAATGGAATCAAGTTGGGGAGGGAATTGCCAAAGAGTTTTAAACCACTTGAGCATTTTAGAGTATATTTGAATTATGGTTATTATCCATTTGGTTTAGATGATCCATTGAGTGTTCATCAACGCATAAACCAATTGGTTAGAACCATTGTTGAAGTGGACTTGTTGGAGTTGAAAGATTTTGATAGTAGGAATGCACAAAAGCTATTGCAATTAATTTATATCCTTGCTCAACAAGTTCCATTTAAACCCAACCTAACTAGTCTTGCCGAAAAAACAGGGATTCATAGAAATTCTTTAAACAACTATTTGGTTTATTTAGAAAGAGCCAAGGTTATATCATTGGTATTTCCAGCAGGAATAAGCACGGCTGTATTGCAAAAGCCAGAAAAAATATTTCTAAATAATACCACTTTGCTAAACGCATTGGCCGAACAAAAACCAGAAATGGGTAGTTTAAGAGAAACCTTTTTTCTTTCACAAATAAGCATTTCACATAAAATTCAAATACCACCCAAAGGTGATTTCTTGGTTGATAATAAATATGTTTTTGAAGTTGGCGGAAAGGGAAAAGGTAGAAAACAAATTACAGGAATTGAAAATGCTTGGATAGTTAAAGACGATATAGAGTTTCCTGTTAATGGAGCAATTCCTCTTTGGATGTTTGGTTTAATTTATTGAGGTGGCTTGGCTGTTTTTTTACCATTTGAGATGCCTTTCGCGAAATAAATCTAAATAAAGTGTTAGTCTATAGGTTCAAGCAAGGTTCTACTTCGACTATGCTTAGCACAAGTGAAAGAGGGTAGGGGTGAAATTTCTCAGCCTTACTCGATTATATGCTACTTTTCGTTCATTTACATATGAATCGGTTCTTTGTCCATAATATAAATATCAACTTTTGGAGGTGTCCCACGAATCTTTGTATTCATATAAGTTGTGTCAAACCAAAAATCTTTCATTAATCTTTCTCTTTCCATGGAGTCAGTAGGACTACTAAAATTATAATAAATAAAAATCCAACTGTCGCCGTCAAGCATTATTGGCTTTGTCAAATTTGTTTTACCATTTTCAGCAGTTACAAAAATTATATACTTTCCTTTGGTCAATGTAATACTCGGCGTATACTGGAGGTCAGGTCTTACGTTTGTGTATTTAATAGAGTCATCAAAAATAGTTTGTCCGCCAATTTTAATTTGGACGTCAACTGGAGTTTTGTCTTCGCTACAATTGCTTATGAAGAAATAGGCAGTTGGATGAAAAAGTTTACAACCACTACAAAGTGCCACCAAACAAATTAGTAAAAGTCGCCTAAGTTTTAGCAATACAGTTGAGGTTTAAAGTGGCCTATGACGATTAGTAGCTACAAGAAGGGCAGTCCCTGAGTTAAATCGAAGGGCACAGGGCTTTTTCGTCTACTCTGCTAAATGTTAGCGGGAGTATTTTTCATGCGACCAAAACTCGTCTGTTAAATAAAAGACAGTGTCTATGAAATATAAAATTTCGTCTTTGGTCAAGACGTTCTCATCATGCAAATCTTCTAAAATGATGCCTAAATCAGAATTGAAATAATCGTTATTTCGGTTGTTTATAAAACCATTTGAACCAAGAAATGCTTTTACTTGTTCCAGATCAGTATTTTGTGTGATTGTGACAAATGACTGTTGAACGACGGCATACAGGGCATTATTCTCCTTAGTGAAGCCAACGAGTTCGTATGCAGTATCAGAAAAAAAGAAGTTGTGGAGTAATAAGTTATGGAAATAGTCTTTCCAATAACTGTAATAAATGGCATCGTTTAATTTTAGAACATGATCAGAATCTTTCAGAAAAACCCTTTGTTCTGCACCTTCACTTACATATTTTGAAAAGTCAATATCGTTTATCCAAAGTGCCTTTTCCGAAATGAATTTCTCTAAGTTCTTTGTTTCTTGTTCCCTGATTTGCTTTGTATCTTGAGCCTTTGGGCTTGTCTGCGTGCCATCGCTAAGGTAACTGGCGACTGTTTGGATAGTTGCGCCAAACCTAACCTGGCTCTTTCCTGAAATGATATGGTGTAGTTCATTCTTTAGATGGTTTTGCATCTCAACAAAGTTAAGTATAATCCTGAACTTCAGAAAATACCTAAGAATTCAGGTCTTTTTAAAATTACAGCTTACTCAAGTCTGTCTAAAAACAACGTTTTGCAACTCGAAAATAGGGTATTTTTATGCGATATGGCGAAGGCTTGAAAAATAGTTTGGTAGTTGTTATTAAAGAAAATTGGGTGGCTTAAAATTAAAACACAAACCCCATAAAATTAGGCCTTCGCTAAAGCTTCGGACTACAAAGTCTAAGGGCCGAAAAGCCCCAAATCTGAGCGTGGTTCCCCTCAACACAAGGTTCAAAGTGCATCCTCCGGCTGCTTTGAACTCTTATCTGTTATGCCTCGTTTTTGTTCCGGATATGTGTTTGAATCCAAGTTTTTATTTCGTCAAAACGAATGTCACCTTTACTTGCAGAAATAACCATTTTGTATTTTTCGTCTTGGTTTGCTAAAATGTCTAAGCCATATTCAAGGAGTACAAGCCTCATAATTACATAAGCTGTCCTTTTGTTGCCGTCAATAAATGGATGATTAATTAAAATACTTTCAAGAACCGCAGCTGCCTTTTCAGCAGGATTTGGATAAAGTTCTATATTGTCAAATGTAGCAAATGGTCTATTAATTGCTGATTCGAGTGCTCCAATGTCACGAATACCTTTACTCCCGCCAAACTTGTCAATAAGTATATTATGAATGTTTAAAACGTCGTTCAATTCAATCATTGAGCAAGTTTTTCAAGAAGTTCCTTGTCTTCAGATAGAATTTGACGCAAATTATTGGTCAACTTAACTTTGTTTGCTGGCTGATCTTGCAGTGCTTTTAAAAAGTCTAAAACGTCTTGTAAAATTGTTTCAGGAACGTTATCAAGCACTTTTTGAATTTCTGTATGTAATTGTGTTTTGGTCATAAACAAATATAATAAAAGTCTATTATGTTGGCATTTCCTTAAAATGAGGCATAACGTCAGTCTATCTAAAAACTAAATTTTGCAACTCGAAAATAAGGCATTTTTATACGGTAAACTACTAGTCGTTTAGTTAAAATCGGTTTGAACCAAACTCTAGATGAAGTAATGCGAGAACAGATTTAGGTAATCATTGACAATACCATCCAAGCATTAAAAAGCAAACTTAAAAAACAAGGTAACCCTATAAAAGCAGCTTACTTTATAACCCAAAAGAATAACCTTGCCAAAACTCGCTTTCAGTCAATTTCGTTTTGAAACGAGACAGGTTACAGAGTAGAACAAAAAAGCCCCGTTAGGTTCCTGAGTAAAATCGAAGAATGATCCCTGAGTTGAATCGAAGGGCACAGCTCTTTTTCGTTTACTCTACTAAATTTTACCAACTGCCCATCTATTTGATTATTATTTTCTTAATTCCAACTAATTTATTTTCCTCAAAAACCTGAACAATATATAACCCCATTGCAAAATCTGAACTATGAATTTGTTGCTCCCCAAAATCATTAGGTTCTAATAATTTTACTTCGTGCCCCAACATATCAGTAATAATAATTCTAACTTGCCTCATATTTTGTTTACGAAGCTTTAAAGTAGAAATATCTTTAACAGGATTAGGAAAAATTTCAATAGTTTCCCTGTCATCTTCAAAATCTATTAAACTAGTTGGATAGAGATAAATTGTAAAATTGTCCCTTGGCCCAATACAACCCATTGAATCAACAATTTTTACAAAGTAAGTAAGGGACGTATCTGGCTTGACTATTGGTTTTGCAGCATTTGTATCAGAAATATTATAATTAGGTGACCAGGTATATTTATAAGGGGGGAAACCTCCTTGATATAGGGTGTATAGTTCAACACTTTGTCCTTTGGATATATATCTTACTTTTTGGTCTAAATTCATTGCATTTGAGGAAACCAATACTTTAACCTCATCATAACTAAAATCACCTTTTGCGTCAATTACCATTAAATTCAAAGTTACATTACTTAAATATTTCAATTTTGGGTTTGAAATGGTTGTGTCATTTAAATAATCAGAAGCAGTTAAACTATACTTAGTCGCCTTAGGAATAGTGGACCAAATGTATTTATACGGAGGTAAACCTCCTGTTGCAGTTGGATTGCCTCCTAAATAAGTTGAGTCTAGGTTTGTTTGGTTTATACATAATTTTAAATCTTGACCTGCGTCTGCCTTGATTTGTCCTAAAACATTTAAATTCAACAAAATTGTTAGTGAAAATGTTACGATGAGTAAATAATGTTTCATACCTTATTTATTTGGGTGGCTATAACGCTTTGCACATTTGCGATGGGCGTGCGTTTGAACTCAAATGTAACTTAGGGAAACGAAATTTACAACCACTAAAATCTCGTCAAACAGAGACCAATTGCATGCCTATTGCCAATGTGCTGTTTTTCTATATCGCAATTCGTTTGTCATCTGAGATATTTATAATTCCGCAACCGTCAACAAGCCAATTTTCATTTTCTAATACCATTCTCAGTGTCAATTTAAAGTCTGTCCAGTCTTTGCCTTTAACCACGACATAATTTGTTTTACTGTCAAATGATTCCAATTCAAAACCTTTTTCAGGATAGTCTTGAGCGTCAAAAATAGGGTCTGAGTCAAGTCCCAGTTCTGGGTCTATTTTATATGCTTCTTTCATTATTTTTTTTAATTCTGTCTTGAAGATATTAGTTGTCATACTGTTTGAATTTACCCATTCCACAACTCCGATTGATTCTTTCATTTTATTACAGTTTTCGACATATGAGTTGATAAATTTCACTGCATTGTCACTTGGTATACTATTTTTTTTTGATACAATAGTATTTTCCTCTGTTGCTTTCTTTGTGTCTTTATTTTGTCCACAAGAAGCACTCAGAAAAATTGTCAAAATTAATATTATTTGTTTCATGGTAGCTTTTTAAAATAGCACATAACGTCATTCTATCTAAAAACTACGTTTTGCAACTCGAAAATAGGGATTTTTATGCGATATGGCGAAGGCATAAAAAATAGTTGGTATACATATTTATAAAAATTGGGTGGCTTAAAATTAAAACACAAACCCCATAAAATTAGGCCTTCGCTAAAGCTTCGGCCTACAAAGTCTAACGGCTGAAAAGCCGCAAACCTGGGCGTGGTTCCGCTCAACACAAGGTTCAAAGTGCGTCCTCCGGCCGCTTAAAACCATTATCTTTTACCTGCTGTGTTTTTGAGTTAGTCTGTCGTCCAATCTTCGATAACAATTCCGTCTAATCGGTTAAAGTCGCTTATGTTTTTTGTTACCAAAGTCAGATTGTTAAAAATAGCTGTTGAACCGATAAGTAAATCAAAATCGTCTAACATTTTGCCTTTGGTTTTTAGCCGAGCTTTTTCAATAGCGTAGATGTCAAGTGCGGGGAAAATTGGAAGCACTTCTATTTTCGATTGAAACGTATCAAGTACGAGTTGATTCATTTCCTTTTTTGTGCTTTTTGCTATTCCGTATTTCAGTTCTGCAATCGTTATTTCAGATACAACGCAATTTTCAAATCCAATCTCACGGATTTTTTCTAAAAGGCTGAATTGTCCGTTAAAGAAATAAGCACAAATATTAGTGTCTAAAAGATACTTTTTCACAAGTCAATAGATTTTCGGCTGAAATTTCTGTCTTTTTTCAGCTCGTCAATAAACTCGTCAGCCGATTGGTCAAGTTCCCAAGAACCAAATAATGCTTCCCATGAAGTATCTTTTTTTGCTTTCGTGGTTTTCATTGACTTTGAAAGTCGGGCAATAAGCTCCAATTTATTGTTTGGGCTTAGGCTTTTCAGTAATGTATAGTAGCTGTCAACTAAATTTATATTTATATCTGTTGTCTTCATCTTTGATTACTTTTAATTCAAAAATACAAAAAATATCAAACGTTCTCAACCACGAATTTAACGATTTTGTCGAAACGTGTTGTTCTGTGGTTCGGTCTGAACATAGGCGCTAACGTCAGTCTGTCTAAAAACTACGTTTTGCAACTCGAAAATAGGGTATTTTTATGCGATATGGTGAAGGTTTGAAAAATTTTGGAATACAAATTCATAAAAATTGGGTGGTTTAAAATTAAAACACAAACCCCATAAAATTAGGCCTTCGCTAAAGCTTCGGCCTACTAAGTTTAAGGGCCGAAAAGCCCAAACCTGAGCGTGGTTCCGCTCAAAACTGGGTTCAAAGTGCGTCCTCCGGCCGCTTCGAACCTTTATCTGTTATAAGCTGGCCTTCTGTCCTCCGTCCTTGCAAACCATTGTCAGTATTGAGTTTCTGTGTCATAGAGTGTCGGCTGTGCGTTGCGTTTTTTATTTTTTTTTGAAGCGTTGGAAAAAATATTTTGAAATTCTTTCTTGGGTCGGTGAGGCGGAAGCTCTTTTGCAATTTTTGGTCTGTGCATTGGCTTGTGCGAATTGCAAATGTGCTTACAACTGTGGCCTGACTTTTTACTTCGGGATTTTCTAATGAAATAAATATATCATTGTAATACAAGTAGTTGTGTGTCGTTTTAGCAGTCATTTGATTTTGTAAACAATTAAGCATTAAGTCCAAAATGGCACATAAGAGGCAAACTTTTTAGAAGCATTTTCAGGGTCTGATGCCTTAATCAAACCAGCTTCTAAGGTGTCAGCAATTATTTTTGAAGCAAACGAAACGTTGTTTTTAGCAATGTTAAAACGCTTACGAACCGATTGATTATTTACTTGCTGATTGTTTACATATTGCAAACAAGTATGTTGATAGCAAGCCCTAATTCTGTCGTCATTATTCATTCGAGTTAATGGAGTAGGAGCATACATAATTACTCTTGTATAATCATCTCCTCTTATAAATTTTGGTGCTGGCAATTGATAAACTTCGATAGATTCAATGGCTCTGTCAATTCCGCTTCCTCTTTCTTCGCAAATATTTAATCTTCGCATTAAAGATGCTAAATTTTCGTTTCTTGATTTTGGGGCAGTGTCAATAAATCGGTTAGTGTCAACTAATGGAACACCAGGATTCGTGATTTCAATTCTATCATTAAAAATTTCAATCATTACGCCAGAACCTGTAACCGAAAAATCTTGATGTATTAAAGCATTGGCAACAAATTCACGAATGGCTTTTTCGGGATATACTTTTACTTTCTTACGCAAAGCATTTTCAATTACTTCGTTTGATGGTAATTGGTCCATTATGTAATTTACCAATCCTTCAAAACCCGAAGCATAACCTCTGCCGCCTTCTTGTTCTTTCAATGCGTTTATTCGGCTGGTTTCTTTGTAAACGATTACCCGAATGGCTTTACGTTTTAATTCTTTAAAATTCTTTACATCTTTTGAAAACAGAATTGCTCCAAGATTTAAAATATCCCAACCGTTTTGTGTTTTCTTTATTAAATCATCCGTTGCCAAAGTTTGCAGAATGCTCAATTTGGTATCGGGCAAACGCTTTTCTTGTAGCGTAAAATAGCTGTCGTAATCAAGTAATTTCATTACATCATCATCGCTTACATTGTGCATTGCTATTTGTGCTTCAAAATCGAAACCTGTTGAAATAGCAATGAGTTGTTTTACTTCGTGTCGTGAAAGTTTTACTGTTTGCCCAGCACTGCGTTTATAGCTTTCAAAAATATCGCTACCTCTTAAATGAACTGGTTTATCGGTATGTTCGGGAATATGAATAAACAGAACAGCATTGCCTTTATAATCAGCAACGGTATGTTCTATGCCAACAGGTTGAGCCAAATTATTTCTTGCTATGTTTCCCAATTTTTGAACGATTATATCCATTTCAGTTTTGTCCAGTGGTTTTGGTTTGCCATCATTATCAATTCCAAAAGCCAAATAACCACCATTTGCGTGATTAGCAAAGGCAGAAATATGCTGTGCCAAACGTTCGCTTTTATCCGATAATCCGCTTTTCCAATCAATCTCATTCAGTTCTTGCGGAACTGGATGCAGACTTTTAGTTAGCAATTGTATGGCTGTTTCTACCCAATGATTCATTCTGTAAATTTCGCTTATTTAATATTTACTTCAATTATTTTACTCGTGTCAATTCCCAAAATGTCAACCACTTTAACCATTACTTCGTTAAAGTTTAATTGTCGCAACGCTGGAACAACAATTTCATTCAATTTCTTATTCATTTCTTCTCCGTCCGAGCTACTCATATTTTCATTCAATTTTTAGTCAGACGTTTGGTTGTTCGTGTCGTCCTACACTTGCAGGTAACGTCAGTCTGTCTAAAAACTACATTTTGCAACTCAAAAATAGGGTATTTTTATGCGGTATACTACTAGTCGTTTAGTTAAAATCGGTTTGAACCAAACTCTAGATGAAGTAATGCGAGAACAGATTTAGGTGATCATTGACAATACCATCCAAGCATTAAAAAGCAAACTTAAAAAACAAGGTAACCCCATAAAAGCAGCTTACTTTATAACCCAAAAGAATGGACCTTGCCAAAACTCGCTTTTAGTCAATTTCGTTTTGAACCGAGACAGGTTATAGGGTAGTAAAAAAAGCCCCGTTAGGTTCCTGAGTAAAATCGAAGGACACAGCCCATTTTCGTCTATTCTGCTAAATGTTAGTGGTAGTTTTTTACTCTATTAATTTGTACGCAAGTTTCCTTCTCCCTGCACTCTGCTCAAAAAAGATAAGTCCTTTTCCTTTCGCGTATACTCTTCGACTATTTTCGAACATTGTAGTGTCTTTCCGTTTGTCGGAATACTCTAAGGTAATTTGGTCCTTTGATATTATTACCAAGCAATCTAAATTATCGTTTCCTAATGTGTTTATCTGCTCAAATTTATGACTAAACTGAGTATGGATTTTCATTATTAAATAAGGGTCCGTTTGAAATTTATACTGAAAATCGTAAATATTGTTAGAGTCAACTAAAGAGAAATATTTTTTGCCAGTAATTTCCGCTTTTACTTCAGAAGCTCCGATTAAAGAGTTTGGTTCGAAAAACGATTGCTCTAATAGTTCTAATGTGTTTGTACTATATCTTTCAATACTTTTTTGAATGGGTAAGGAGTCATAACTAGTCCAGTAGAATTCAAATTCCCATGTAGTATCATTTACAAGCTTCGAGTTTTGTTTAATAAAAAGCCTTGTCCCAAATGACGAGTCAGTCGTAAGCTGAAATACCCTATTGTCGCTGGGAGATTTTATATAGTCCCATATAGGGTTCTTGATACCTTCACCTGATTGGCAAGAGAAAAAAATGGTCAGTACAATAAAGAATAGTTTGTCTTTCATTTAATATTGCCCCTAACGTCCGTCTGTCTAAAAACTACGTTTTGCAACTCGAAAATAGGGTATTTTTATGCGATATGGCGAAGGCTTGAAAAATTTTGGTATAAATATTTATAAAAAATAGGTGGCTTAAAATTAAAACACAAACCCCATAAAATTAGGCCTTCGCTAAAGCTTCGGCCTACAAAGTTTAAGGGCCGAAAAGCCCCAAACCTGAGCGTGGTTCCGCTCAACACAGGGTTCAAAGTGCGTCCTCCGGCCGCTTCGAACCTTTATCTGTTATGCCCAGTTTATTTTACAGTATTAATGGTGCCATCTTAAAGTTTGTGTCTATTAATATTTTCCCGCTAGAGTCGAACATTTGAAATTTTCCATTTAACAATGATCCACCAAATGTTCTTCCACTTTTCATATCATATTTTTTACAATGACTCCAATTTTCAATAGTATTAACTTGTCCATTTGGATAATAACTTTTTAATTCACCCGATGGCCAACCTCTATCATACTTAGTTTTTAAATATAATCCTTCAAACCATGTTTGTCCATTCTCATTTGGAACTTTTACATAAACACTATCCTCATAAATAATGATACCTTTCAAAGCAAATGCTTTAGTATATTCAGGATGAGTGTTGTTAAAATATTCAGGCATAACTGACCATTGTATCTTTCCATTTTGAAAAAAAGCTAATGATATTAATTTATCCTTTGGGGAGAAATGGAATTGTTTAGAAATGCTGTCTAGCTCATTGTCTTTGTAATATACTTCTCTAATTTCATTATTTATTGAGTCATTTATTATCCAAAAACCTTGTTTTAGTCCCTTTTCATCTATATAGTTAGTATCACACCTTATATTATCAATTTTTATTGAACCAGCAACTTGGATATTTGGTTTGCTAGTTTCATTTCCTTGATTCGTACAAGAAGATATGATTAATAAAAGTATGTGCTGAAATTTCATCTTATAAATTGCACATAACTGCAGTCTGTCTAAAAACTACGTTTTGCCGCTCGAAAATAGGGATTTTTATGCGATATACTGCAAGTCGTTTAGTTAAAATCGGTTTGAACCAAACTCTAGATGAAGTAATGCGAGAATAGATTTAGGTAATCATTGACAATACTATACAAGCCTTAAAAAAAGCAAACGTAAAAAACAAAGCATCTCTATAAAAGCAGCATACATTACACCCAAAACAATGGACCTTGTCAAAACTCGCTTTCAGTCAATCTCGTTTTGAACCGATACAGGATACAGAGTAGAAAAAAAAGCCGATTGAAGTCCATTAGTTGAATCGAAAGGCGGTCCCTGAGTCAAACCGTTGGCGGCTGTCAGCACGAATATAGTTGCGGAGAACCAAATTTCAATGAACCACAAATGTTTCTGCGTAACACATAACCGCCAATTTATTGTAGGTGTTGTTATAGGCAGCCTTATTTGATTAACAGGTCGTTGCTCCAAATAACTTGATTGCTAATTTTCTTTTCCTCTAATGCCTTAAAAAAATCATTAAATGATAATGCTTCACTTGTGTCAACATTAATAAAGCCTATCATTAAATTATTATTCATACTTTGTTCTGTTTTGTATAGCTCTATATTTATTGTAAATACTTGGTTTGGTAATAGACTTATAATTTCAGGAAAATTTCTAAAACAAATTTCTTCACAAATTAATATTCCTTTATTGTTTGATAGAAATGAATTTGAAATGCTACAATTCCATAGCCATAAAAATCTGGTTTTTCTGGTCGTATTCTTAATTTCTACTTTTAAAGAAATTGTTTTATTGGAGTCACAAACTGTTATGTTTTTTTCTACTAAAGTGTCTATAGAAATTTTAACAGAGTAGGGCACACGTTTCTGTCCAAATATATAAGTTGTACTGAAAATTAGTAAAATTATAATATAAAGTTTATGGTATTTAACTTTCATATTAAGGTTGCCTATTACGTTTTGCAGCTAACCGCAGATGGCCCCTGCGAGCAATCTTCGTGAGAACTGAATATCAAATATAGAAAAATCTTGATAGCGAACAAAGTCGGGCCATTTGAGGTTAGGTGCTGTTATGTGTAGCTTTTTTGTCAGCCATAGATAAACCATATCGTTGTCGTACCCCGTTCCTTTGCAAATTCTAAAAAATGTTTAAAGTTACCTAAGTCCTGTCCGAAATTATTACCACTGTATCCTTCTTCCTTGTCATTGTTGAAGTCGGTAAAATAAAAGTCATAACCCAATGTATCCTCTCCTCCATCATCAAGTTTCTGGTCGAGATTGTCAATTTTAGATAGACTTTGAATTAGTGCGTTTATTGTTTTCAACACAATATCGATATTGCCTTTTAAATTGTCCTTGTCTGCTTGAATTCGATTTAACACTTCCTCCCTCTCTTTTTCATTTGTTGCGAATGATAATTGGTGTTCGGCACTATCCTCATCCAAATACTTCTCCATGTCATATAATGGGGTAATATCAACTCCTGTCATTCTACCTATTTGGTCTAACTCGGGTTCATTCCTTGCAACATGTTGGCGAAACATAAAATTGCAAAATGTTCGACTCAAACCATGCCTGTTGAAATAGTCATTTTTCTCGTCATTATAGTCAGCTGCGTGAAGTTCCTCAAAGTTGTCTGCTCCTATATTTATGTCAAGTCCCATATTAATTGTCGGTTTTTAAAAGTTACACATAACTAGTTTATACCCCAACATCTATCAGTACAAGCCAAAGAAAGTGGGTGGCTTATCCATTAAAATTGAGGTAATCAAATATATCCTTTTTGGCTTTATTTGCAAGTCTTCCTCTTGCCACTTTTTTTAATATTCCTGCCTTTTTGTTTTTGTACTAAGATGCCATTTGTTTAAGAATAGTGTACTTGCTTTTCTTACTTTCTTTTTGGGTTAAACTTCTTTTATAAATTGGTAAGTACAATACTAATAAGTAGTGTTTTATTTGCTGTCTTTTTTAATACTTAGCCTTTTCTTTCAGCCTTAAATTATTGCCCAAATTAGGTTGCAGAATTAACGTGCTTTTCCCCATTCATTTCTCTCTCGCAAACTCTTGGTTCAAACCGAATTTTTATTTGCTGATTTTATAGCTTTGGTTTGTAATTAGGCCAAAACTTACCTTGAATGCCTGCCATAAATATTTGGTTATATCTATTAATTAGCATGGTTGTTTTTTGGTAAAACTAGTTGGATCAAAAAGCTAAATCCTATTACTAAAACACTGCCTACCAAATTGAACCATAGGAAGCTAATATCGGAATAGAAATAGAGTAGGAGTACTATTATTTCTGCAATAACGGCTGCGTAAAAGGTGGAGCTTCCAACTAATTTTTTAAAGAAAAAAGCCACTAGGAATATTCCTAAAATGGTGCCGTAAAATAAGGAGCCCAAAACATTTACTGCCTCAATTAAACTTCCTAATTTATTGGCAAACATAGCCACAAAAATGGCATAACAACCCCATAAGGCAGTACTAATTTTTGAGGCTAATAAATAATGTGCTTCGCTGCCATCTTTCTTAAAACTACGTTTGTAAATATCTACAATAGAACAAGAGGCCAAGGCATTTAACTCTGCCGATTTACTTTGCATAGATGCCGCAAAAATTACGGCTATCAATAAACCAATTAAGCCATGTGGAAGATAGTCGATTACAAAGCGAAGGAATATATAATTGGTATCATTTATTTCTGCTTTTGGATCGTTTTTCTTCATTAAATCTGTAGCCGCTTTTCTTAATGCTTGTTGCTCTTTTTCTAAACTATTAATAGCTGCTGTTGCTTGATTGGCGGCATCTTCATTGCCTTGTTTTAGACTTGTTTGTAAGAGAGTGGCATCCTGTTTTTTCTGTTCAAATAGAGTATTGTTTTTCTCTTGAATTTGTTTCCATTCTTCTTTGTAAATGCTGTTTTCGAGTTTGGTAGTTTCGTTGTTGTTAAAGAAAACAGGGGCTTGTTTAAATTGATAAAAAACAAAAAGTAAAACTCCGATTAGTAAAATCAAAAACTGCATGGGCACTTTTACAAATCCATTCATGATTAAGCCCAATCTGCTTTGTCTTAAATCTTTTGCAGAGATATATCTAGATACTTGAGATTGATCGGTGCCAAAGTAGGAGAGTGCAAGAAAGAAACCTCCAATTATTCCACTCCACAAATTGTATTTATTGTTCCAATCAAAGGTTAAATCTATCACATTCATTTTGCCCAATTTGCCTCCCATTTTGATGGCATCTGTAAATCCCATATTATCGGGCAAGAGCTTTACAATCATAAATCCAGCAAGAAACATCCCAATAAAAATGATGGTCATTTGTTGCAGATGTGTATAGCTCACAGCCTTTGAGCCTCCCACCACGGTGTATATAATTACAATTCCGCCAATAAATAAGTTGGTATAATAAATATTCCATCCCAGTAAGGCCGACAGAATTAAACTAGGAGCGTAGAGTGTTAATCCAGAAGCCAAGCCTCTTTGGGTCAAAAATAACAAAGACGTAAATACCCTTGTTTTTTGGTCGAACCTACTTTCTAAAAACTCGTATGCTGTATAAACATTTAGCTTATGGTAAATGGGTAAAAAGAAAATAGAAAGAACCACCATGGCAATTGGCAATCCAAAATAATACTGCACAAAGCGCATTCCATCTGTATAGGCTTGTCCGGGTGCTGATAAAAAAGTTATTGCGCTGGCTTGGGTTGCCATAATGGATAAACCCACCATAAACCAAGGAATACTATGGTCGCCTTTTAGGTAGGTTTCCATGTTTTTTTGTCCACGACTTTTATAAATGCCGTATCCTGCAATGCTTACAAGAGAAAGCAGGAGTACTATCCAATCTAATTGACTCATTTAAGGGATTGGGTCAAAACGTAATACATAATAATTTGAAGTAGCAAAAAGGCAAGAACCAAATAATAGAGATTTTTGAACCCATCCGCATCCTTTTTATTTGCCTCGTAATTGTTGTTTTGAACCATTTGAAAAATAAATTTATAAAATCCGATAACATCAAATATAATTGCCTAATAAAAACAATCCTAACAAATGAGAATAATTAAGAGTCTTGCATTCGCTACCTTATTATCTTTTCAAGCTTACGCTCAAGATAAAGCGCCTGCAAATTGGTTCAACCTAGATTTAAAAAATGACAAAGTTTGGGGCATGAGCACCGAAAAGGCATATAAAGAATTGCCTTTAGGGAAAAACGACAAAAAAGTAATTGTAGCTGTAATTGATGCGGGTACAGATGTAAAACACGAAGATTTGAAAATGAATCTTTGGGTGAACACCAAAGAAATTCCCGAGAATGGAATTGATGATGACAATAACGGTTATATTGATGATATTAATGGTTGGAGTTTTATTGGCGGTGCAGCTGGCGATGTAAAAGAAGATACCTATGAATACACTCGTATTTTGGCTTCTTATGTAAAAAAGGGATATGCAGAAAACGAAACTCCCAAATTTGCCAACGACAAAGAAAGGGAGATGTATGAGCAAGCTTTAGAGTTATACAAAAAGAATTTCGAGGAAAACAATGAACAATACCAAAACTTCTTGAAGTTTATGAAAGGTATTGAAGACTTAGTTGAAAAAACGGGTTCTAAAAGTCCAAGTGCAGAACAAGTGGAAGCTTTGGTAGTTACCACTGATGCAGAAAAAAGTTCGAAGAAGATTTTGAAATACATTGTTATGACGGGTGGAATGATTAGCTCTCCAATTATGGCAAGTTTAAATGAAGCCAAAGAGCAATTGGGCACCATGGTTGAGTTTAATTTAAACAAGAATTTTGACCCAAGAAATTTGGTGGGAGATAACTATGAAGATTTAAGTGAGCGCTTTTATGGCAATAACCATATTTATGCGCCAACAACAGATCATGGAACGCATGTGGCTGGTATTATTGCAGCAGAAAGAAGCAACGATTTAGGAATAAAAGGTGTTTGTAATAAGGCCTTAATTATGACATTGCGTGTGGTGCCAAATGGCGATGAGCGCGATAAGGATATTGCCAATGCCATTCGTTATGCTGCCGATAATGGAGCTAAGGTTATTAATATGAGCTTTGGTAAATTATTGTCGCCAAACAAAGAATTAATTGATGAAGCGGTAAAATATGCTTTGAGTAAAGATGTTTTGTTAATTCATGCTGCTGGTAACGACGGTTCTGATATTAATTATACTAAATTTTATCCTTGCGCTACCTATGCCAATTCGGAAGAGAAAGCACCTAATTGGATGGAGATTGGTGCGGTAAGTTGGAAAAAAGGAAAAGAGCATTTGGCTTCTTTTAGCAATTATGGTGCAGGTAAAGTTGAAGTATTTGCACCAGGTGTAGATATTACTTCATGTTTCCCGGGAAGCGAATACAAGAGCTTTAATGGAACCAGTATGGCAGCACCAATGGTTGCAGGATTAGCTGCATTGATTCGTCAGAATTATCCTTCGTTAACAGCGGTTCAAACCAAACAAATTATTTTGAAGAGTGCGGTTATTTGTAAAGACAAGGTAACTCTACCGGGTACTAAAAAGAAAACTAAGCTAAGTAAAATTAGTGTTACTGGTGGTATTGTAAATGTTTACGATGCTTTGGTATTAGCCGAGAAAGTGAGCAAAGGCGAAGTAGTATTACCATAGATCTTTAAAAAGAGCTATAAAAAAAAGGTCGGAAGTGGGTTAACCGCTTCCGACCTTTTTTATGTTTGAACCTAAAGATTATCCTACAACTTGCTTGCGGATAATATTTAAAGCGCCACCTGCTTTAAACCACTCAATTTGTTGGTCGTTATAGGTGTGGTTAACTGTTATGCTATCTTGAGAACCATCAGCATGGTGAAGCACCATTGTTAATGGATTTCCAGCGCTAAATTGGGTCAAGCCGATAATGTCTATTTTATCGTTTTCTTGGAATTTCTCGTAATCGTTTTTGTCGGCAAAGGTTAAAGCTAACATACCTTGCTTTTTCAAATTGGTTTCGTGGATACGAGCGAATGATTTTACCAAAACCGCTCTAACTCCCAAATGACGAGGCTCCATAGCCGCATGCTCGCGAGAAGAACCTTCACCATAATTTTCGTCGCCTACCACAATAGAACCAATACCTTGAGCTTTATATGCACGTTGTACTTTTGGCACTGATTGGTATTCGCCTGTTAATTGGTTCTTAACGCTATCGGTTTTTTCATTAAAGAAGTTAACCGCTCCAATTAACATATTGTTTGAAATATTATCCAAATGTCCACGGTATTTCAACCATGGTCCAGCCATTGAGATATGGTCGGTTGTACATTTTCCTTTAGCTTTAATTAATAGGTTCAAACCGCTAAGGTCATTGCCTTCCCAAGCTGCAAAAGGATCTAATAATTGCAAACGGTCTGAAGTTGGAGAAACAGCAATTTGAACACCGCTACCATCGGCAGCAGGAGCAAGGTAACCAGCATCTTCAACGGCGTATCCATTTACTGGCAATTCATCTCCAACTGGTGGATCTAATTTAACAGCCTCGCCTTTATTATTGATTAAGGTATCTGTAATTGGGTTGAAAGATAAATCACCGGCAATTGCAATGGCAGCAACCATTTCTGGTGAAGCTACAAATGCAAAGGTGTTTGGATTTCCATCTGCACGTTTTGCAAAGTTTCTATTGAAAGAATGTACAATGGTGTTTTTCTCAGCCTTTTCAGCACCTACACGATCCCACATTCCAATACATGGTCCGCAAGCGTTAGTGAAAATACTAGCATTTAAATCGGTGAAGGTTTTTAACAAACCATCTCTATCTGCTGTAAAGCGTACTTGTTCAGAGCCTGGGTTGATCCCAAATTCTGCTTTGGTAACCAAACCTTTTTCTACAGCCTGACGAGCGATAGAAGCCGCTCTAGATAAATCTTCGTAAGACGAGTTGGTACAAGAACCAATTAATCCCCATTCTACTTTTAAAGGCCAGTTGTTTTTAGCAGCAGCTTCTTTCATTTCAGAAACAGGCGTTGCCAAATCTGGAGTAAACGGACCGTTTAAATGTGGAGTTAAAGTATCTAAATTGATTTCAATAACTTGGTCGAAATACAATTCTGGGTTTTGGTAAACCTCTGCATCGCCTGTTAAATGAGCTTTGATACCATTTGCTAATTCAGCAACATCAGCTCTTCCGGTTGCGCGTAAGTAGCGCTCCATGCTATCGTCGTAACCAAAAGTTGAAGTAGTTGCACCAATTTCGGCACCCATATTACAAATGGTTCCTTTACCAGTACAGCTCATGCTAGTAGCACCCTCTCCAAAATATTCAACAATAGCGCCAGTTCCACCTTTAACGGTTAAGATTCCAGCTACTTTTAAAATTACATCTTTAGGTGCAGTCCAACCGTTTAATTTACCAGTTAATTTAATACCAATTAATTTAGGGAATTTAAGTTCCCAAGGTAAACCAGCCATCACATCGCAAGCATCGGCACCACCAACACCAATTGCCAACATACCTAAACCACCAGCGTTAACGGTATGAGAATCGGTACCAATCATCATTCCACCTGGGAAAGCGTAATTTTCTAAAACCACTTGGTGAATAATACCTGCACCCGGTTTCCAAAATCCAATTCCGTATTTGTTTGAAACCGAAGCCAAGAAATCATAAACTTCTTTGCTTTCTTTATTGGCATAAGCTAAATCGGTTTCTGCACCAACTTTAGCAGTAATAAGATGATCGCAATGAACAGTAGAAGGAACTGCTACTTTTGGGCGACCCGCTTGCATAAATTGTAATAAAGCCATTTGCGCGGTTGCGTCTTGCATGGCAACTCTATCAGGACCAAAGTCTACATAGCTTTTGCCTCTTTCGTAGGCCTGGCTTGCATTTCCTTCGGTTAAGTGACTGTATAAAATCTTTTCGGCTAAGGTTAAGGGTTTGTTTACCACTTTACGTGCAGCTTCTATACGCTCGCCCATTTGTGCGTATACCCCTTTAATCATTTCTAAATCGAACATATGAATTTGGTTGTTTAATAAATTAACAATGTTGTGGCCAAAAAGATTAAGAAAGCCCTTGACCATGCCTAAAAAACTGCCGCAAATTTAGTTTTTGTTTCGGTATTTGAAGGGTTTTTTGGTATATATTTGTTAAATTAATTTCATTGATTTTGAATGAGGTAGAAAAAATTACAGAAGAATTAATCCTTCGAGAATTTCAAATGGAAAAAGGAGCCAATAAAGAGGCAATCCTTCAGGCCTTAACTCAAGCGATTATTGTTTTGCTCCTGCGCGATTTGGAAAAGCTTTGGAATATTCTTTACCGCATCGATGTAAACGAAAGAAAAGTGAAGGCTCTTTTTGATAAAAGTAACCCACAAGAAATTGCTCCAGAAATGGCCAAACTCATTTACGAGCGCATGGAACAAAAAGCGATAAGCCGCATTCAGTATCGGTCTTAATTTTGGTTCAAACCGCCCTAAACTAATTTTAGTGAAAACCCAATAGCTCAGGGGAAATAAATATTTTGGCCTAGTTCTTTTCTAATTTTTTGCCCTGCAATTTTTCAGGTAATTTTGGGCTTTAGCAAGTAAGTAGTTCGGTTTGAACCAAAATTAATTTTGAAGAATTGGTTTATGTGAAATAAAGGGTTCCTGAAGGTATAAGATTCGTTTCCAATTGACAAATTCTTGGATGCCATTTTCAAAGGAAAAACTGGGGTTATAGTTTAGAGCTAATTTTGCCTTATTAATATTGGCAAAGGTTTCTGAAACATCGCCAGGTTGAGGTGGCAAATGTTCGATTATTGCTTTTTTGCCCAAGGCTTCTTCCAGCAATCTCACTACTTCTATTAATTGAATTTTTCTGCCGGATGCCAAATTAAACAACTCAAAATTGGAACCTTTGAAATCTAAACTTTGAATAATGCCTTGAACTATATCGCCTACAAAAGTATAATCTCGTAAGGTTTTGCCATCACCAAACAAAGGTATTGGCTCACCACGTTCTATTTTATTTGCAAATTTATGAATGGCCAAATCGGGCCTTTGCCTAGGCCCATAAACGGTAAAGAACCGCAAGCTTACAGTTGATATTTGATGTAAATGAGCATAAATTTTGGCGGTAGATTCGCCTGATAATTTAGAAACAGCATACGGACTTATAGGTTGTAAGTCGGTATCTTTTTCTTCCCAAGGTGTATTTGCATTTTGCCCATAAACACTACTTGATGAACCAAAAATAACTTTTTTAATTCCCTGCTTTCTTGCAAACTCATATATGTTTAGTGTTCCAATAATATTGGTTTGATAATATGATTCAACAGAATCAATGCTAGGTCGAACACCTGCCTTAGCCGCTAAATGAATGATGGCATCAAAATTATAAGAGGATAGTTTTTTTTCTAATTCTTGGTCTTCAATTGATAAATTTAAAAACTCAAAATTAGGATGAGCCAAGCACCACAACAAGTTGTTTTCCTTAGTTTTCTTTGGATAGAAAAGATCAAAATTGTCGATTCCAACAATTTTGTATTGGTTGGATTGCAATAAAACCTCAGTTAAATTACTACCTATAAATCCTGCAACACCTGTGATGAGAAAACTTTTCATATGGGATATCCCACAAAAGTAGATTTCTCATGTTGCGTTAATTATTTAAAGGAAAAGGTTAATGAAAAAGTAATAATTTCTTAAACTAGATAGAGGTCCTTTTTAGTTCAAAAATGCGCTTGGTTCAAACCGAAAAAACTAACGAAGTATAACCCTTTGGAAGGTTTTATCTGCCTTGATTTTTATGGTACCAACCGCAAAATTACGTTCTGTTAACTTGGTGATTTTTCCATCAATTACCACCTCTTGGCAATCGAATGGGATGCCATGGAAAACCAATTTGTAATTCTTGTAAGTTGTCTGGTAATTTCCTTCTTCTAAAATCTGACTAAATATTAAATTCTTGGCATTTCCACTTACATAAAAACGATGGTGATTAAACAAGCCAGCTCTATAACCGTAGTTATCTCCAGCATCTTCGTACATAACGCTAAGCACATTGTTTTCCTTGGTATAATAAATATTTAGGGTCAGCTCGGTAATTTCTAACTCGCCTACATATTGCATTTTAGGATAATAAGGAATAACAGAACCAGCTTTAACAAATACTGGAATTCTATCAATAGGGCAAGTTACTTTGTATTCTTTGCCACCTTTGTATTCGTGGTCGTTCCACAAATGGTACCAAACACCTTTTGGTAGATAAACAGTGCGTTCGTTGGCACCTGGTTTTAAAACAGGGCAAATCAGCATATGGTCTCCAAAACCAAATTCGTCAATGCGGTTTCTGGTATCAGGGTCGGTTTGATCCAAATAAGCAATAGGACGAATTACGGGAGTGCCATAAGTGGTATGTTGCCAAAAAGCAGTATACATATATGGCAATAATTGATAGCGCAAATGCAAGAATTTTTTAACGATGAATTCGTATTTACTACCAAAGCTCCAAGGCTCTTGGTTAAACTGAGTTTCGTTGCCAGCACTGTGTGTTCTAAAGAAAGTATGGAAAGTTGCCAATTGCATCCAGCGGGTATATAATTCACCATCTGGTTCGCCAATAAATCCGCCCACATCGCTACCGGCAAAGGAAACGCCCGAAACTGCAAGTCGTTGGCATTGCACATTGGCAATCCACAATTGTTCCCACGTTGCGGTATTATCACCCGTCCAAACGCTAGAGAAACGTTGCAAGCCGCTATAGCCAGAACGAGTTATAACAAAAGGCCTACTTGGCATTAAGAATTTCTTTAAGCCTTCGTAGGTGGCACGTGCCATTTGCATTCCATAAACATTATGTGCTTTTCTGTGACTGCAAGGGTTTCCATCATAATCATGGCGAACATCTTCTGGGAAAGTGCCAATTTCAAAAACGGCAGGTTCGTTCATATCGTTCCAAACCCCTTTTACGCCATTGTCTATTAAGCCTTCAAATAAATTGCTCCACCATTCTCTAACTTCTGGATTGGTAAAATCTGGGAAATGGCATTTGCCAGGCCAAACATCGCCTTCCATTAAAGTTCCATCGGCACGCTTACAGAAATAATCTTTGGCAATTCCTTGTTTCCAGATATCGTAGTCTTTATCGATTTTAATACCTGGGTCAATAATAACTACGGTTTTAAATCCTTTTTCGCTTAAATCGCTGAGTAGTTTTTTAGGTTCAGGAAAGTACTCTTTGCTCCAAGTAAAACACCTAAAGCCTTCCATATAATCAATGTCGAGGTAAATTACATCGCAAGGAATTTTACGTTTTCTAAATTCATCTGTAATTTCTCTAACCTTGCTTTCTGGGTAATAACTCCATTTACATTGGTGGTAACCTAAAGCCCAAAGTGGCGGTAGTTCGTGGGTTCCAGTGAGCATGCCGTATTGCTCAACTACGTTAATTAATTTTGGTCCGTAGATAAAATAATAATTCATTTCACCCCCGCGCGACCAATAGCTGCAAACATCGTTTTGCTCTTTGCCAAAATCGAAAATAGTGCGGAAAGAATTATCAAAGAAAATACCATAGCCATGTTTTCCATTGCTATGCAAACCCATGTAAAAAGGAATGTTTTTATACAAAGGATCTTGGTCTTTTTGGAAACCATATACATCCTGACCATAATTCTCTAAATACTTGCCACGAAGGTTGAGTTCTGTAGGCTTATCGCCCATTCCGTAGTAGGATTCATCGGATTGAATTTTCTTGCTGCAGTAGTTTATTTTACCACCTTTAACCAAGTAATGTTGCCAATGAAAACCCAATTCGTCTTCCAGAATTATTTCATGGTTTTTATCCATTAATTTAATGGCCATATTGTCTTTTCTAATTTGACAAATAACCATGGTGGTTTCTATTTCATAAAATTCTGGAAGGTCTCTAAAGTCAACTGATATTAGCTTTATCTTAAATTCAGGATTGATGCCATAAGAAAAATCCTTTTGAAAGAATCCTTCGGGAGCATATCTAAACCGGAAAATTGAGTCGGTGTTGAGTTTAATCTCTAGATGGGTTTCTTGGGAGAAAAAATAGAAAAAGTTCCCTTCTTTTTTGTAAGATTCAACTTTACCTGGGAAATATTTTATAGAGTATTTCGACTGAGCTTGCATGTATGATTTGAATAAAAATACTTTTATTTTAACTAAATTTTCGTTTTCTTGTTACGCAATCTAAGGATTGTGTATTCAAATTAATAAAAATTTATTTGTAAGTTATCGTCAAGTTTTAGTTAGCTGACTACTCTTGCAAAAAATAACAGAAAAATAATGTTTTTGAAATGAAAAAGCGCATCAAAGTATTGATGTTCGGTTGGGAGTTTCCACCCGTAATTTCTGGCGGACTAGGAGTTGCCACTCTTGGTTTATGCAAAGCCATGGCTCCTTTGGCAGATGTAAAAATGATAATTCCCAAAAATGTTCCCGATTTTAATATCCCCAATATTGAATTGGTGGGTTTGAACAGCATTGGGAAAAATGAATTGGAGGAATTGTTTAAAAAAGAGATTCATTACAGTTTCCCTGAAATGCGCATGCACAAGGGTGCCGGATTTGGGCCTTATACACGCATCGCAGAAAATGAGTTTATCGACAAAAAGTTCTACGATGTTTTTCATGGCGAGGTAACTCCATTTGAAATTGATGATTTATATGGCGGCGATGTAATTAAAAAGGTAATTGAGTTTGCCAGAATTTCGGTTCAATATTGCTTGCGTACCAAGTTTGATGTAATACATGCACATGATTGGATGACGTTTTTGCCAGCCATGGAATTGAAAATTAGAACAGGCAAACCTTTGGTGCTTCATGTTCATAGTACAGAATACGATAGGGCAGGAGAGCATAGCAAAAATTGGGTTTGGGATTTGGAAAAACGTGCCATGGAATTGGCAGATAGAATTATTCCGGTAAGTCATTATACTGGTGAAATTTGTGCCAAGCATTATGGGGTTGACCCAAGTAAAATTATGCCTGTGCACAACGGAATTGAAGCAGTGAAACATACGGTTAAGAATAAACCATTCGAAGGAAACTTAGTTATATTCTTTGGTAGAGTTACTATGCAAAAAGGTCCTGAGTATTTTGTAGAGGCAGCAAGAAAAGTTTTGAGCATACATCCCAATACCAAGTTTGTTTTAGCCGGTAGTGGAGATTTGTTACGACCCATGATAGAACGCACCGCTTCTTATGGTATTGGCGATAAGTTTTTCTTTACAGGTTTTCTAAATAAGAAAATGCTCAATGAGCTTTTGGCCATTGCAGATGTGTATTGCATGCCAAGTGTGAGCGAGCCATTTGGTTTAAGTGCTGTTGAGGCGGTTCAATATGGCATTCCTACTATTATTTCTAAAACATCAGGAGTGGCAGAAGTGTTAAATGGAAGCTTAAAAATTGATGTTTGGGATGTAGATAAATTTGCAGAATACATTATGGCTGCACTTGATTACAAAGGATTAAAGAAAAGTGTGGTGGATGCCAATGCACATAGTTTAGAAAGTATTACTTGGGAAAATTGTGCGCAAAAAGTAATGCATGTTTACCAATCCATATTTGATGAACAAGAGTAAAAAAGGTTTCGGTTTGAACCTAAAAACAAACCATAACTAGTAAAAAATAAAAAATTAATTATATGCCATCTATTTGCTTTTATTTTCAGGTACACCAACCATATCGCTTAAAAGAATATACTTTTTTTGATATTGGTTCAAACCATTCTTACTTAGATGATGAGAAGAACCGCGAAGTATTGAACAAGGTTTCAGACAAATGCTATATACCTACCAATAAGTTAATGTTAGAGCTTATTGAAAAACACCAAGGTAAATTTAAGATAAGCTATTCTATTAGTGGAGTTGCTTTAGAACAATTTGCCGAATGGCGCCCAGATGTTTTGCAATCGTTTATTGAGTTGGCAAATACAGGTTGTGTTGAATTTATTTCTGAAACCTATTACCATTCTTTGGCTTTTATTTTTTCGAGAGAAGAGTTTAAAAGGCAGATAGAACAGCACAGGCAATTGATTAAAAAGTATTTTAAACAAGAGCCAAAAGTGTTTAGAAATACAGAGTTGCAATACAATAATGAATTGGCCAAAGTAATAGAAGACATGGGTTACGATGCCATTATTTGTGAAGGTGTAGATCGCTTATTGGGCGATAGATCACCCAATCATTTATACAAAGCTCCTAATGTAACTAAGATAAAATCTTTATTGAAAAACTACCGTTTGAGCGATGATATTGCCTTTAGGTTTAGCGATAGAAATTGGAGCGAATGGCCGCTAACCGCAGAACGCTATGCCGAGTGGGTGCACTCAGTTGCTGGTCATGGCGAAACCATTAACTTGTTTATGGATTACGAAACATTTGGCGAACACCAATGGGCGCAATCGGGTATTTTTGAGTTTATGCGTTATATGCCAGGTTATGTTTTAAAGCATCCTGATTTTGATTTTAAAACCGTTTCAGAAACAGCAGCGGCCTACCCTGTAAGAGATGTTTACGATGCACATCATTTGATATCTTGGGCAGATACCGAGCGCGATTTATCTGCTTGGTTGGGTAACCCAATGCAAGATGAAGCCATTGCTAAAATATATGAATTAGAGCAAGAAATTTACGATAGCAACGACAAAGAGCTTTTAGATACTTGGAAGAAAATGCTTACCAGCGATCATTTCTATTATATGTGCACCAAGTATTGGGCAGATGGAGATGTACACAAGTATTTTAGTCCTTACGATTCTCCTTATGATGCCTATATTTATTTTATGAACGCCATGAGTGATTTAGGCAATCGTCTCAGAAAAAAGCACCATCCCAAACTAAAGAAGAAGGCATAGAGGTAGATTCTAAAAGCCATGCCTCATTAAATTTGTTTCAACGAATTTTGAGACTATTCGGTTTGTAGAATCCCTTGGTTTAGTTTGGGTTGGTTCAAACAGAAATAATAAAAATGTTACGGTTTGAACCAAGAATTGCCATTTTTAAAAGTAATATTGTTTACCCTAATCCTTTGGTTTTTAGAATTGGATATTTGAATACAGTAAGAAATAAATTATTGAAACTAGTATTGATGTAGTTCAATTTAATGGTATAAAAAAAGCGGTTAAGATGATTCTTTAACCGCTTTTTTGTTTTCTATTTTAGATGAAAATTTTAATTGCAACCAGGTATTTTATATTTAAATACCTTGTTAAATAAATCTACATGTAAGTTGTATTTTCTAGTTCCGGCATCATACTGTATTTTACCAATATAGGCAGTATCTGTAACGGTACCGCTTGAGTTTTTAATTAAACCTAAAATGGTTTCTGATGCTTTGCCTGTAAGTTTAAAAGTATTAGAAAGCTCTTGCTGGTTTTCTGGACTATAAACAAACATGGTATATTCAATATCTGGTAATAAAGAATATTTCCCTTTACCACCGTTTAGGTATAGTTTACCAGTAATTTCTGGGCAGCCTTCTCTTCTAAAGTTTATGGTTTGATCTGGTAAAGTAACCTTACTTCCGGTTTTACAAATTAAATCTGTTGTAACTTCCAATGGAGCGAAAGTGTATTTACTCATAAAGTCATCTGTATTATAATCTACATTAAATATATAAGGAGTATTTATATAACTACAGGTGTTTATTTTTTCTGTTTTTTGGTAAAGCAAAGGTTTGCCTTCGCATTTATTTAGCGAATGGTCTAAAGTTACTCTTATGGTTGCCTCGTCTTCACCATTAAAAGAGGCTATTCTAATTCCATCTTCTGGATGGTAAGGAGAGAATCTACCCCAAAGATATTGGTGTTTGGTTTGAACAGAATATTCAATATCAAAGTTTAGTAAATCAATATCTTTTGTATTCCAATTAATTAAACCAAAGCCGCAACCAGCCTCAATGGTTTTAAAGAAAAAGAAATAATTGGTGTAAAAAAGATCGTTCTCAAATTTAAATTGTCTGTTGGCATCCAATTTAATATCGGTGGCAGGCACCACAGATTCAACTGCAAAATACCTATTGGTTTCTTTATTGTAACCAGTACCACTCATAAATAAATTATAATTGGCAGCTTCATTAAAGCTAACCTCAATGGTTGGACCTTTTTGTGCACCTGAATAAATTGGGTAAACATGGCCTTTTTTATCATTGGTATAAAAATATACACTAGGAACTTGAATAGCGCCAACAAATTTTCTAGGCTTATCTACATATAGGCCATTTTCGTCGTAAAATCCACTTGCAAAAACTATATCACTTGCATTTGAATAAACAGTTGCGTTTACATTTTGAACAGGAATAGTATCACAGATGGTTTGCCTTCTTAATACAGGCACTGCATAGCTAGAATCCCAATATCCTATGGTTAGAGTTTTCTTTACTGGAGCTAAAATGCGTTCTGCAGTTCCATCAATGGGTTGGTTGTTGTGGAATCTAGTTGCGTTTTTAACAATGGTAACGGTATCCAAAACGGTAGTATCTCTTTTAATAGGAACCTTCACTGTTTTAATTTCATCCTCATAGAAATAAATATCCTCACGATTTACAAAAATAACACCCTGTTTAGGATAAGTAAATTTAAAGGTAATTCCTTCTTTATTTGTATGCTCAAGAACCAATGAATCACTGGCTTTTTTGCCTAAGAAATTAGCACTGTAATTTTGAACCTTTATATTGGCTGGTGCATTAATTTCTTTGGTAAGTAGAAACGTAATTCGCATTTCATTTCTATCAAATATGTAAATATAATCTTCAAATGGTAAACAATCGTCGGCGGTTACAGAAATTCTAACCATTATTGGATTGTCTTTTGTTGGGTTGGCGTTAGGACCTAAAATTATTTTTAAACTGCCATCTGGTGCAACTTTGAAAAGGTGCTGACCAAATTCGTCGTAAATATACTTGGCGCCATTTCCGGTAAAGGAAACTCTAATATTGTTTGGCTTAACGGTAGAACTATCGTCGTAGGCAAAATTAATATTGGCAATTGGATTTATTAATGCACCACCATTAATGTTTAGCTTAAAATCACTTAGCTCATTCAGTGGATTTTTGCACGACCATTGAAATAAAAAAATACTAACAAGTATTGTTAAGGGTATAAATATTTTTTTCATTACTTAAAATAATTTAATGTTTAATCTAAAGTTTATAAATGGTAGCCAATTGATACTTGAAAATGCATTGTTTAAAACAGCTTCATTACTTTCATTGGCAGTTGGTTCAAATGCTTTGTCGGCAATGATGGTTGATTTTAATTTGCCCATATAAGCTGCACCCAAATCAAATCCAAAACCCAATCTCTTGTTTGGTATAGATCTTCCAAATCCAATTCCAGCAATTGGTTGCCACTTATTACCATTTAGGTCAAAAATAAGAACACCCAATTGATCAGGTGCAAAAACTATTTGCCCGTAATCTTGACTATCTTTTGAAATTGCCCTAATAGTAAATTGGTTTCCAGAATAAAGCGTTCCTAGGAGAAAATGAAAAGATGAATTTACCGATGGATAGAGGTTGAAAATAAATGAAGTATAATTGTTTTTATTAATTACAGTTAAATCAACGGTCTGTCCATCAAAAGTGGTTTCTAGTTTGGTAGATAAGTTAATCATTGAATAGCCAATATTAAATTCAATTTTCTTGGCAAGTTTAATGTTTAGGCTTCCTCCAAAACCGGTGGTACCTGCATTGGCAGATATCCCTAAATGCCTTTTTGGAATGCTGTCCGCCGAATTCTGCGCACTTAGTAAGCTGTGGTTAAGGTAATTGAAAAATAAAATCAGTAAAAGCGTTTTTTTCATAATAGAGAAGTTAAGGATAGATTTGAAAGGCAAATAAAGTCTAAATCAAATTCATAACATATTAATTTATGGTCATTTCTTCCATTCATTTGAATTATCAGGCTTGTTTAGCTTTATTTGCACCTGATTTTATAAAAAATTATGTTGCAAATAAAAGTACCTACAGTTGGCGAATCCATTAGTGAAGTAGTAATTTCAAGATGGAATAAAAAATCAGGCGATTATGTTGAAATGGATGAATTGCTTTGCGAATTAGAAAGCGATAAGGCCACCTTTGAGCTAAATGCCGAAGCCGCTGGTGTGCTTACTACCAAGGGAAATGAAGGCGATACCATTGCCATTGGCGAGTTAATTGCCGAAATAGATACGGATGCCAAACGCCCTGAAGGCGCTACCGTTCCTGAACCTAAAGCCGCTGCCAAAGAATCTCCAAAAGCAGAAACAAAAGCCGAAAAAGAAGATACAAAAACTACTTATGCTAGTGGAAGTGCTGGTCCGGCCGCACAAAAAATATTGGCAGAAAAAGGAATTGATGCCAAGCAAATAGTTGGTTCAGGCAAAGATGGCCGCATTACAAAAATAGATGCCCTAAAAGCAGAACTTAAAGTAACTAGCAATGAAACCAAAGGCAGAAACGACCGTACTGAAAAAATGACTTCCTTGCGCAAAACGGTTTCAAGAAGATTGGTAGCAGCTAAAAATGAAACGGCCATGTTAACTACTTTTAACGAAGTAGACATGAAACCCATCATGGATTTGCGCAATCAATACAAAGCTCAATTTAAAGAAACTCATGGTGTGAACCTAGGTTTTATGAGCTTCTTTACCAAAGCTGTTTGCGTGGCCTTACAGCAATTCCCTGCCGTAAATGCTTACCTTAATGGAGAAGAAATTATCTACCACGATTATTGCGATGTATCTATTGCAGTTAGTGCTCCCAAAGGTTTGGTAGTTCCAGTTATTAGAAATGCCGAGAGTCTTTCTTTGGCCGAAATTGAATCGGAAGTAATGCGTTTGGCTGGAAAAGCTCGTGATAATAAATTGAGTTTAGAAGAAATGACTGGCGGAACTTTCACCATCACAAATGGTGGTGTTTTTGGTTCTATGTTAAGTACCCCAATTATTAATCCGCCACAATCTGCAATTTTAGGAATGCACAATATTGTAGAACGTGCCGTGGTGCAAAACGGGCAAATTGTGGTTCGCCCAATTATGTACGTTGCCCTAAGTTACGATCATAGAATTATTGATGGTCGCGAATCTGTAGGGTTCTTGGTAAAGGTTAAACAATGTTTGGAGAACCCAACTTTGTTATTAACTCAAGGAACTGATCCTAATAAATTGTTATTGGGATTGTAAGAGCAATTCTATTTTTAGTTGAGTTTTTTTAGATAAAGGTATTTGTTGCGGGTATAGATATAATGCGCTTTGGCAATTTTTATTCCTGCACTTCCATCTAAGAAACCCAACTGTAAAAAATATTCTTTAAAGAACCTGAAAACAGCGCTAGAGTAGGCTTTCGCAATAGAACTTGATTTTCCTTTTGCCTTCATTTTGGTAGCAAATAACAGTGCATATTGCTCCATTTTTTGCAAGTAATAAGCATCTGTTTTGGTGGTATGGTGAAACAAATGTTCCTTTAAATTTTCTTTAGGAGTTTGTTCATTCCAATTCAATCCTTCGTGTACATCGTCGGTTTCTGTCCAGTGCAAAACGCGTTTATCAAATAAGCGGTAATGCCAATCAGGGTACCAGGCGCCATGTTTTATAGGTTTGCCACAATAGTGGTTTATTAGGTTAACGCGGTATAGTGGTTTCATTCGGTTTGAACCAAATAAAGCTATTAGTTCCTCACACAATTCAGGTGAAAAGGATTCGTCGGCATCAATGCTAAAGATATAATTGTGTTTGGTTTGAGCATTTCCAAGGTTCTTTTGTTTGGAATAACCGGGCCAAGGATTTTCGATAACGCTTGCGCCAAGACTCAAAGCAATTTCTTTGGTTCTATCTATACTTCCGCTGTCTACTACCACAATATCAGAGCAAACGGGCATTACAGAACGGATAGAGCGTTCTATATTTGCTTCTTCGTTTCTAGTAATAATAACAACCGACAGCGGTAAAATTCCCATGCAGCAAGTTTACGAGAAATGTAACTATTAATAAAACGCTTGATTATTTACAGTCAAACTTTTTCATTTCTTAAGAATCAACTTACATTTGCGCCTCAATAGAAAACTAGATGAAATACGATGTAACTGTTATTGGTTCAGGACCTGGAGGATATGTAGCCGCTATCCGTTGTGCCCAATTGGGTTTTAAAACAGCCCTTATTGAAAAATATTCCACTTTAGGAGGTACTTGCTTAAATGTAGGTTGTATTCCATCCAAAGCTTTATTAGATAGTTCTGAGCATTACCACAATGCCACACATACCTTTAAAACACACGGTATAGATATAGAAGGTGTGCAAGTGAATTTGCAACAAATGATTGAACGCAAAAATGGTGTTGTAAAAATTACCTGCGATGGCATCGATTTTCTAATGAAGAAAAATAAGATTGATGTTTATAAAGGTTTGGGTTCATTTGTAAATAAGAATACCATTCTTGTTTCTGGAGAAACCGAGCAACAAATTGAAACCGATAAGGTAATTATTGCTACAGGTTCAAAGCCTTCAACTTTGCCTGGTTTGGCAATTGATAAAACTAGAATTATCACCTCCACCGAAGCATTAAAAATGACTGAAATTCCTAAACACCTCATCATTATTGGTGGTGGTGTAATTGGTTTGGAGTTAGGTTCAGTATATGCAAGGTTAGGTTCAAAAATATCTGTTATAGAATATACCAATACCATTATACCAACCATGGATGGCACGCTTAGCAAGGAATTGCAAAGAAGCCTTCGCAAATTGGGCTTTGAGTTTTTCTTTAACCACAAAGTAAAAACTGCTACCAATAATGGTGGCGATGTAACGGTAATTGCAGATAATGAAAAAGGTGAAGAGGTAAGTTTCTCTGGCGATTATTGTTTAGTAAGTGTAGGCAGAAAACCATTTACAAGCGGTTTGAACCTAGAGGCAGCAGGTGTGAAATTGGATGAGCGTGGACGCATTGAAACCAATGCACATTTGGAAACCAATATCCCTGGAATTTATGCTATTGGGGATGTAGTAAAAGGAGCAATGTTGGCTCATAAAGCAGAAGAAGAAGGTGTTTTTGTAGCAGAAACAATGGCTGGACAAAAACCACATATCAACTACAATTTAATTCCGGGTGTGGTTTATACTTGGCCAGAAGTGGCGGGTGTAGGTGCAACAGAAGAAGAATTGAAGAAGTCTGGTAAGAAATATAAAATGGGTTCCTTCCCAATGCGTGCTTTAGGCAGAGCCAGAGCAAGTATGGATATTGATGGTTTGGTTAAAATTCTTGCCGACGAAGAAACGGATGAGGTTTTGGGCGTTCATATGATTGGTCCGCGTGTAGCAGATTTAATTGCAGAAGCTGTGGTGGCAATGGAATTTAGAGCCAGTGCAGAAGACATTGCAAGAATGAGTCATGCACATCCAACTTATGCAGAAGCGGTGAAAGAAGCAGCCTTGGCTGCAACGGGTAATCGCGCTATACACATGTAGCTAGCTTCGACTGCGAATGACCATTGGTTAAGATTGGTATTTTGTTTTTTCGCCGCTCAGCTACCAAGCTTCGACCGCGACGCGAGTATTGTTTTAAATAGATGTTTCAGCAAGTCGCTGCGGTTGGTGAGCTTAGTCGAACCACAGCTACCAAGCTTCGACCGCGAATGAGCATTGGTTAAGATTGGTGTTTTGTTTTTTCGCCGCGGTTGGTGAGATGGTCGAACTACTGCCACTAAGTTTTCTTTTGTTTAATTTCTGTCTGATTTGGAGTTTAAGCTTCTTGACGACTTTTCAATCTTTGTGCTTTCTTATTGCAAAATAGGTTTTGTCCATTTTAGGCCAAGGCTTCCCAACAAAGCCATAAGCTGCCGACATCAATACATAGAAAACAGAGGATTTTTCTGAGTCATTCATCACATCATAAATTTTTTTATGATTTGCAGCCTCCTCAAAACTTTGTTTGCTAAATACACTTTTATCCATACGCATTTAGCAAATATACCAAAAGAAAGCAAATTGGTGAAAACTTATACTATTCAAAATTGGAGTTTTTAAGCATAAAAAAAAGGGGCACCGGTTGGTGCCCCTTTTTTTTATTATGAAATTCGAAATTAACGAATGATGTTTAATTTCTTGATAGCAGTTTTGCCATCTACAGTTAATTCAACAAAGTATAATCCGTTGATTAAGTTATCACAGTTGATAGCACCGTTCATGCTATTGATGTTTTGTGACATAACTTCTTTACCGTTGATATCCAAGATACGAACACTTCCATTGCTGCTTCTACCTGAGAAGGTAACATTGAAACTGCTAGAAGCAGGGTTTGGATAAATGTTTAATCCTAATTCTGAAACCTCAGTAACAGCCAATGCACCATCAGGAGCAGTTGAAGCTGATTGCCAAACTGTTTTATCATTATCATCTTGTAGGAAAACAATAGCGAATAAGTTACCAAATTCTTCAACTGAATTTTCAGTAGACAAATTGATAATATTTGCTGCTTGACCATCAAATGGCAAACGATAAGAACCAGGGAATGTAAACGATTGGGTGTAAGGCATTGCAGAACCTGATGTTAAACTCATAGCTGATCCAGCAGCAGTTGGTAACATTTTCTTCATTACATTAAAGAATTCAGTTTCGCCATTTGATTTAACATTTTTAACAGTTCTTGTTTCAACAACTGCAATACGTAATTTTAAATTGCTATTTGTGAATGATTGCACTGGTGTAACATTACCAGAAACAGTTACAGAATTTCCGTTTCTTACTAAATTAGCAGAAATATCTACTAAAGATGGAACGGCAGCCATTGCATCAAAAAATTCAGTTGTATAAGAATTAGAATTAGCAGAAGTTGCACCCCAATTATTGCTACCATCAACTGTTAACCACGGCGCAAAAGTAGCACCATAATAACTGAAACGAGTTCCAACTTCTGAAGTATAATAAGGGTCTCCAGTGCCAGGGAAATTAACTTGATATTTAACTACATTCCATTTTCCAACTCTTTGATCTAAAATACCTTTTACCTTTGCATTACCTGGAGTACAAGGTCCGCAAGTTGAAGATGTAAATCCTTCAAGTAAAACTTTACGAGGTACTGTAGAATTAACAATAGTTAAATTACCAGAAGCATTGTTATTCGATGAATCTTCATCCATGCTATTATTAGGTAAGCTAATCCATACTTTCACCGCATAATCTCCAGGAGTTGAAGTGTTGTAAGGAATATTGTGTTGGAAATCATAAGATCCTCCACTAGGAGCAATGTTTAAACCAGAAATTAACATAGATTTTGGAGCATCTGCACCAACCGTGTAATTAACTCTGAATGAGCTTAAGCTTTGTGAGCCATAGTTGGTAACTTTACCTTTGATGAAAACATCAGAATTCTTTTGGGCAAACTTAGGTAAGGTTAAGCTAGTTGCTTCAGCATCATTGGCAGGTTGAACACCATAAATGAATTGATAAACTAAATCTGTTGGATTACCTTGTGCTCCAAGTTTGTTAGGAAAATCAACATTTGGACCTGCTAGATTAGTGCCAACTGTTCCATCTTCATTTTGACATCCAATTGTACCTGTTAAGCCAGTCACATTGGGTGATGCATCATTATAAATTATATCAAAATTTCCTCCTTCATAAAGTCGAATAGCGAAATAAAGGTAATTTGATGAACCAGCTGCAGTTCCTTTTTTACTAGCAGTAAACCATTGAATTACATGGACTCTATTTGGTGATGAACCATAAGTAAACGTCCTTGCTTCTGTTTTTACACTACTATTAGGAATAGCTTTTAATTCTATTTCATCCCAAAAAGCAAAAATTGAATTTAAAGGTGCCGATGCACTTGGTAAGCTCACATTATTTGGCTCACTAGTACTTGAGGTTTGATCAAAAGTTATGTATCCGTTATCACTTACCTTATAGGATGTAACAGATTTGCCATAAAAATTCCAAGTAAATGGAATTGTCTGAGCAGATGATAGGACATTGTCTGATCCTTGTGAAACCACTACAGTGCCAGTTGTTAAGCTAGAGTAGGGAGCAGTAGTTCCAGTTTTAGTAAATGAATAATACCCTTGTGCAAATGAACTGCCGCACATTGCTAGTGCAGCAATAAGAGTTAGTAATTGTTTTTTCATTGTATTTATTTTAGTGTGAGAATTTTTTTTTATAAAACAGAACTGCAAGGTCTAAAAAAAAAGGAGAAATACAAATGCAATCGTATATTTTTTTATGTCGTTTTTTGATAAGCGGTATCGCTCGAATGCATTGATAGTCATAGCTTTGGTATACCTAAATTAAATTCACATGAAAGCACTACTTTTATTTTCTTTGTTTTTTATGCTTACTATTGGTTCAAACCTAGCCCAAAACAGAGGCGACCATGATATAACTTTCCCCACTGCAGAAGCTATTGACCAAGATGGAATGGTTACAGAATTTAAACAAGCACCTCAAGTTACGGGAAGAGTTATTGGTACTGTAGGTAGCAATTATACTTCAAAGCAAATAATGCAAATGCCGGCACGCAGCATTAATAAAATTTCATCCTTAACTCTTGGTGTGCAAGAAAATGGGGGAGGAGAACCTATTATTAAAGGTGCCGTTGGTGGAACAGCCTATTTTGTTGATGGCATTCGAGTGAGAAGCGGTTCACTAGCTCTCGCTGGCTTTTCGTTTTAAAAATATTAACAATAAAAACACGCATGCTTTTTAGGTATGCGTGTTTTTATATTTTGGTTCGAACCAAACCTATTTATTAATAAACTTTGGATGGATTAAATTCTCAACAGAATAGATTTCATCCCATTTGGTTTGATCTATTAATTTTCTTTCAACCACTACAATCTGATGCACACTTTTGCCAGTCTTTAATGCTTCACCTGCAATGCTTGCACTTTCTTCGTAACCTAAAATTGGATTTAATTGGGTAACAATTCCAATACTGTTCATTACCATATTAGCACAATGTGTTTCGTTAGCTGTAATGCCTAAAATACACTTATCTATTAAGGATAAAATAGCATTTCCTAAGTACTCAAAAGAGGTAAACATAGCAAATGCAATAATGGGTTCCATAACATTTAACTGTAGTTGTCCTGCCTCCGCAGCCATTGTTACAGTAAGGTCTTGGCCAATTACATAATAACAACTTTGGTTAACTACTTCTGGTATTACAGGGTTAACTTTACCCGGCATAATGGAACTTCCTGGTTGTCTTGCTGGCAAATTTATTTCGTTAAAACCTGTGCGCGGACCAGAACTTAACAAGCGTAAATCGTTGCAAATTTTGGAGATTTTTACGGCATTGCGTTTAAGAGTTCCCATAATAAGAACATATGCACCCGTGTCGCCTGTTGCTTCAATTAAATCTGGCGCTAAGGTTACAGGTATGCCACTTTCTTTGGCCAAATAGGCAATGCATAAATCTGGGTAATTGTCTGGAGCATTTACTCTGGTGCCAATTGCGGTGGCTCCCATATTTACTTCAAGTATTAATTTTTGTGCTTCACGCAAACGTAAAATATCTTCACCCATGGTAGTGGCAAAGGCATTAAATTCTTGACCCAAGGTCATAGGAACGGCATCTTGCAATTGCGTTCTTCCCATTTTTAAAACACGGTCGAATTCTTTTCCTTTTGCACGAAATGCTTTTTCAAGGTCCTCTAAGATTTTGATATAATCCACCATCTTAAGGTAGAGTGCAATTCTAAAAGCAGTAGGGTAGGCATCGTTGGTAGATTGCGAGCAATTTACATGGTTGTTGGGGTGAAGAAAATCGTAATCACCTTTTTTTCTTCCAAGGTATTCTAAACCAATATTGGCAATAACTTCATTGGCGTTCATGTTGCACGAAGTACCTGCACCACCTTGAATTAAATCACTTACAAACTGATCTTCGTATTTTCCCGCAATTAATTCATCACAACCAAAACAGATGGCTTCTGTAATTTTAGCATCTAAAACACCGCAATCTCTATTTGCCAAAGCCGCTGCTTTTTTTACATAAGCCAAGGCTTTAATAAATCTTCTTTCTCTAGAAATAGGAATGCCTGTTATATTAAAATTTTCTTTGGCTCTGTAGGTTTGAATTCCATAATACAAATGATCTGGAATATCTAATTCTCCAAGGAAATCATGTTCTTTTCTGGTTGTTGTCATTGGATTAAATTTTGTCAATGATAACAAATTTTTGCATTGGATACTTTTTTTTTAACAATAGGCAGTTGGCCGTTAGCTATTAGCGGTTAGCTTTTGGCAGTTGGCCATTGGCAGTTTTGTCTTTGGGGGTTGGTCTTTGGGAAAGGCTGTTAGCCATTAGCTGTTGGCCGTTAGCCAGATTTTGCTATTAGTGAATAAATTCTGCTCGAATTTGTTGCTGAATATTTTAAGGGAAGATTGTTATTAACCACAAAGACCACGAAGGTTTTCACAAAGAACACGAAGATTAATTTGCTTAATTTTTATTTTGTGGTCTTTGTGTTTTCTTTGTGGTCTTAGTGTTAAAAAAATATTCGAATTTGAAGCAAGAAAATTCAGCTAAAGCGAAACAAAAAACTATCGACTATGGACCATGGACTTCATTCACTCGTAGAGTAAAGAAACAACTATAGAAATAACTTCCTATGAGTGGAAAATTCTACTCGAATTTGTTGCGGAATATTTTAAGGGAAGATTGTTATTAACCACAAAGACCACGAAGGTTTTCACAAAAGGAACACGAAGATTAATTTGCTTAATTTTTATTTTGTGGTCTTTGTGTTTTCTTTGTGGTCTTAGTGTTAAAAAAATATTCGAATTTGAAGCAAGAAAATTCAGCTAAAGCGAAACAAAAAACTATCGACTATGGTCCTTGGACCATGGACTTCCTCCCCCCACCAAAGACAAAAGACCAACCCCCAAAGACCCTCTTAAAACTTAACACTTAAAACTAAAACACTCACCCCACCATTAAACTACAACCCCTCAAATCACTATAATCTATTCTACCAAGAACTTCAAAAGTTCCATCTACTTTTGCTCTTCCTAAATCGGAGGATTGTATAAATGAGCAGCTATATAAATTTGCTAAATCTATTACTCGGATCAAACCAGATTGGCCAATTGGTTTTTCTGTAAAGGGATCATTGGGGTCAACAATTTGAATTTTTAACCAAGGCGGTGATTCATAAAAACCTTCTCCTTTTGCATATGCCTGACTCATTAATTCGGTCATGCCGTATTCGCTATAAATGGCATTTTCATTAAAGGCTTGGTTTAATTCTTGGTTGAGTTGCTGGCGAGTAATTTCTTTTTTTCTGCCTTTCATTCCGCCTGTTTCAATTATTTTTCCATGCCTCATGGGCAGCGAATACTTATTGGCAAAATCTAAAATGGCAAAGCTTACTCCAAATAAATAATAGGGTTGTCCTTTTTTCTCGAGTTGCAGTATGCGTTCTTTCAATGCCTCGTGCTCGTATAAGAAAAAACCGTTGAGTGGGTGGCCAGAAATTTTCATTAATTTTTGAACCATATAAATTAAGGAAGAACCTTCTCTTTCTAAATAAGAAGGAAGCAATCCTAAAAAGCAGCTTTGTTTTATAGGCCCAAAATAATTTTCAAATGCGCTTATAAAACTGGTTTCGTAAATAGATAGTGTTTGAACCAAATGTTGGCTCTGACCCTTGCCTCCCGTTGCAGAACTAAAAAATATTTTCTCGGGTTTTTGATTAAAACTTTTTACCGCATGCGTCTTAAATAAATCGATGGGAAGAAAAGGTATTTGCGAAATACTGATAGGGAACTTGTTTTCGTTTATTCCTACAAGCTGGCAGTATTTTTTGTAAACTTCATTGTTTGCATATTGAAAATGGAATACTTCCAAGCACAAATCTTCGAAATTTGTTACATTTGACTGAAATATACGTTGCACCAAATGATTCATCCGACCAAATATAAAGGATTATTATTTTTACTCTTTGTTTTGTTTTTAAGCACCTGCAAAAAAAAGGAGATTTACCCAAGTATTCCCTATTTAGAATTTAAGGAAGCCTTGTTTTTTCCTGCCAATGATGGAACAGATTCTATTATGAAATTGGTGTTTACTTTTAAAGATGGAGATGGGGATATTGGCTTGGATCAAACCGATACCTTTCCACCTTTCCAAGCAGATTGGAACAAATATAAAAAAGCAACAAATCCCTTTTATTATAATTTACATGTCAACTATTTTGAGTTGGTAGATAATCAATTTCAGCATGTGGTAAAAATATTAGACCCAGATGCCACGCCGCCTGTTTATGATACTTTACGCAATTTATACCGAATAGAAAATATTACTCCAGATGGCAGGCACAAAGCCATTAGAGGAGATATTGAAGTAAGTATTTTTCCATCGCCTTACCCAGATGCAAAAGATACGGTGAGGTATAAATTCTTTCTATACGACCGTGCTTTAAACAAAAGCAACGAGGTAGAAACTCCCAATATCATTTGGAAAAGAGAATAAAAAAATGCTGAATTCAATTTAGAATTCAGCATTTTTTTTTGAACCAAATTAGACTTGGTTCAGCTATATATGGTTCTTAACAATTAAAAATCATCGTCGTCGTCATCATCGTCGTCATCAAAAGGATCAAACGTTTTTGGAATAACCAAATCGTCTTTGCCTGGCTCAGCATCTAAATCCTCATCATCGTCCTCATCTAAATCTAAATCCAGATCCATGTCATCATCATCATCCTCGTCTTCATCTTCCTGATAACTCTTTTTTTGAGTCTTTTTAGGTTCCGGTTTTGCACCTTTTCCTGATGCGGCAATTTTGCCAGCATTAATTTTGGGCTTAGTCATTGTGCTGTTGTTTTCTCTTTACAAATTTATGCGTTAAAAAAATCATTTTGTCAAGGATTTTTTTTTCCTTTTCAATTTCAGGTCGTGAAATAAAACTCCAGTTGTTAAAAAATCAATAGGTAAAAAAAAATATTAGAAAAAAATTGAGAGTGCCGACTTAAATGTTTGGCAATGTGCATTCACAATATCAGAAATTTTTGGAGAGTAACCTCCACCCATGGCACAAACCACGGGAGTTTTAGCTTTTTTGCAAAAATTAAAAACCATTTCGTCTCTTTTTTTGCAGCCAAGCTCACTAATATTTAATTTTCCAAGCTTATCTGTTGCTAAAATATCAACTCCGCAGAGGTAAAAAACAAAATCTGGGTTCACTTTTTCAAAAATAATATCTAAGTTTTTTTCTAAAAGTAAAAGGTAGGTTTGATCCGAACACGCATTTTCTAGAGGTATGTCTAAATCGGATATTTCTTTGTGAAAAGGATAATTATCTTTTCCATGCATGCTAAAAGTGAAAACAGATTTTTGATTTTTGAAAATACTTGCTGTCCCATTTCCTTGGTGTACATCTAAATCTATTATTAGTATTTGCTGAACCAAATTTCGGTTCAACAATACATTAGCTGCAAATGCCATATCGTTTAATAGACAAAATCCTTCTCCTTTATTTGAAAAGGCATGGTGAGTTCCGCCTGCAATATTCATTGAAACTTGGTTTTTCAAAGCAAATAGGGCGCATTGCAAGGTTCCCTCAAGTAAAATTTTTTCGCGCTGAACCAATTCAAGGCTTTGCGGAAATCCGATTCTGCGCATGTGTGAAGCATCTATTTTTAGATTTTCTAAATCGTGCAGGTAATTGGCATCGTGAGTAAGTAAAATTTCCTCTGTTTTTGCGGGGTTTGGTTCAAAAAAATCTGCCTCTTCAAAAAGTCCCTCATGCATTAATTGCCTTGGTATTAGCTCGTATTTCTCCATTGGAAAACGATGACCCCCCGGCAATGGGTGTTGGTAGATGGGGGAGTAAGCAATTTTGAACATGATTTTAATTAGTTTGATAGTCTACAGAAAAATGTATAATTGAAGTCGATTTTCTGATTCAAATCAAACTAAAGAAGCAGATTAAAACAAATGAAGATAGCAGTTATTAAAGAAACACGAAACGCCGAAAACCGTGTTGCGCTCACGCCGCAAGTGGCTATGCAACTTATTAAAGTAGGTCATGAAGTTATGGTTGAACCAAAATCTGGTTATGCCTCAAATTTTAGCGACGAAGCTTATGAAAAAGCTGGATGTACCCTTGTTTCAAAAGAAACAGCCTTAGGTCAATGCGATATATTGGCAAAAGTAAATGCTCCCACCTCCGATGAAATAAACGGATTGAAATCTGGAGCTGCACTTATTTCTTATATGTATGCCAGTTTTAATGAAGCCTTGGTGGCCGAGTTGAACCAAAAGAATATCAGTGCATTTTCAATGGATGCAATTCCTAGAATTTCTCGTGCTCAAAATATGGATGCCTTGAGTTCTCAAGCTAATTTAGCTGGTTATAAGGCCGTTATTATGGGGGCTGCACATATGGGTAAAATATTCCCACTATTAATGACAGCCGCTGGAACAGTTACTCCCGCCAGAGTTTTAATTTATGGTGCTGGTGTTGCTGGATTGCAAGCCATTGCAACTGCCAAACGCTTAGGCGCTGTGGTTGAAGTGAGCGATGTAAGACCAGAAACTAAAGAGCAGGTTGAAAGTTTGGGGGGTAAATTTATTGAAGTTAAATCGGAAGAAACTGCCAAAGTAGAAGGTGGATACGCCAAAGAAGTTTCTGCAGATTATTTAGCCAAACAAAAAGAAGCTGTTAATAAGAGTTTGTTTCAAGCAGATTTAGTTATTACCACCGCTTTGGTGATGGGCAGAAAAGCTCCTGTATTAATTACTGAAGACCAGGTAAAGCAAATGAAACTAGGTTCTGTTATCGTTGATATGGCGGTTGAGCAGGGTGGTAATTGCGAGTTAAGTGAGTTGGATCAAACCGTAATAAAACATGGCGTGCACATTATGGGTCAAAGCAATTTGCCTTCTACCTTGCCACAAAATGCCAGCGAATTGTATGCTAAAAATATTCAGAATTTATTGAATCATTTGGCTACCAAAGATGCTTTTAAATGGGAAATGGAAGAGGAAATTACCAAAGGAACCTTGGTTTGCCATGCAGGTAATATCTTGAAAAAATAAGTCAAAACCTTTTCTCTAATTTAATATTAAAAATACATTCAATAAGAATTAATACACCTAAAAATGCTTGAATTAATCACAGAAAATATGGAATTACTCTACTTAATCATTCTTATGATTTTTGTAGGGATTGAGTTAATTGGCCATGTGCCAAGTGTGCTTCACACTCCTTTGATGAGTGGTGCAAATGCCATTCATGGAGTTGTTATTATTGGTTCAATTATCGTAATGGGGCAGGCAGAACATACACTTTCTTTAATTTTAGGATTCTTTGCAGTTGTGCTTGGTACCCTAAATGTAGTGGGTGGTTTTGTAGTTACCGACCGTATGTTGGAAATGTTTAAAAAGAAAAAGTAGTCAATGCCTTTTGGTAAGCTCTAAAGTTTACAGAAAGGAATAAAAAATTAACATCATGATAGCAACAAGTTTATTGCAAATAATATATTTAATAGCCTCGGTTACTTTTATAGTGGGATTAAAGTTTTTAGGGAATCCGGCTACCGCGCGCAAAGGAAATTTAATAGCGGCTTTTGGTATGACCCTAGCCATTTTTGGAACCATTTTTCTTTACCAAAAAGATGGTGAAAACTTACATAACTTACCTTGGATTTTTGCGGGTTTAGCTGTTGGAACCATTTTAGGTTTCTTTGCTGCCAAAAAAGTTCAAATGACCGCCATGCCAGAAATGGTGAGTCTTTTCAATGGTATGGGTGGTGCGTGTGCCATGCTTATTTCCATTATTGAGTTTCAACATTTATCAAGCGGAAGTTTGGTAGGGCAGGAGGCAACCGTTTTAATTATTCTAGTAGGAATGATTATTGGTTCTGTTTCTTTCTCTGGTAGTATGGTTGCTTGGGGAAAATTAAGTGGAAACGTAAAAGACAAATCTTTTGGCAAACAACAATTTATAAATATTGGTTTATTGGTTGTGATTTTAGCTTTAGCCTATTTCACCATCATGGGAACCAATGCAGATCCTAGCATGTTGTTCTATGCTGTTTTAACTTTATCTCTTCTTTACGGAATCTTATTTGTATTGCCAATTGGTGGTGCAGATATGCCTGTTGTAATTTCTTTGCTTAACTCCTTTACGGGTGTTGCCGCTGCTTGCGGTGGTTTCATTTACGATAATAAAGTAATGTTGGTTGGTGGTATTTTGGTTGGTTCAGCCGGTACCTTATTAACTATTGTTATGTGTAAGGCAATGAATCGTTCTTTACTAAATGTATTGATTGGAAACTTTGGCGGTGGAGCAAAAGGGGAAGCAGCTGGTAGTTCAACTTTTGAAGGAAGTATCAAAGAAGTTAATGCAAGTGATGCTGCTATCTTAATGCGTTATGCCAAAAAGGTAATCATAGTTCCTGGTTATGGTTTGGCTGTTGCTCAAGCGCAGCACGTGGTTCACGATTTAGAATTGTTATTGGAATCGGAAGGTGTGGAAGTTAAATATGCAATCCACCCTGTTGCTGGTAGGATGCCTGGTCATATGAATGTATTGTTAGCTGAAAGTAATGTTAGCTACGATAAATTGGTGGAGATGGAAGAAATCAATCCTGAATTTAATTCAACAGATGTGGTTTTAGTTGTTGGTGCAAACGATGTTGTTAACCCAGCAGCGAAAACAGATCCTAATTCTCCAATTTATGGAATGCCTATTTTGGATGTTGAAAATGCAGCCAACGTTATTGTAAACAAACGTTCGATGAAAGCAGGATATGCCGGAATTGAAAATGAATTATTCTATAAACCCAAAACAAGCATGTTGTTTGGTGATGCCAAAAAAGCACTCACCGAGCTCGTGAATGAAATTAAAGCATTGGGATAAAAAAAAAGAGGAGCTTGCTCCTCTTTTTTTTTGGATATATCCTATCCAGGCAATTTCGCAATTATAAAATCAGCATTCCCCTTTCTGGCTGGCAGGGGAGGGTCGAGACCCTCCCGTACGGGTGCGGCGAGTGGGGATTATGCTAGCCTTCGGCTGGAGGACAGATTATGCTAGCCTTCGGCTAGAGGGAAATTATCTTAGCCTTCGGCTATAGATAGATTATGCTAGCCTTCGGCTGGAGGACAGATTATGCTAGCCTTTGGATAGAGAGAAATTATCTTAGCCTTCGGCTGGAGGACAGATTATGCTTGCCTTTGGCTAGAGATAAATTATGCTAGCCTTTGGCTAGAGGGCAATTTTTGCTAGCGGGTGAAGGCGTATTGGAGGATATTGGCGCCCATTTGAAGGGCTTTTTGGCGGGTGGCTTCTGGGTCGTTGTATATCTCGGCGTCTTCCCATCCATTTCCTAAATCGCATTCATACGTATAAAAGCAAACAAGTTTGCCTTCGTAGATTAATCCAAATCCTTGTGGTGGTTTATTATCGTGTTCGTGCACTTTTGGTAGGCCAGAGGAGAAATTGAATTTTTGATGGTAAATGGGATGAGAAAATGGAATCTCCACAAAATTTAACTCAGGAAAAACTTTCTTCATTTCTCTTCTAAAGAATTTATCTAAACCATAGTTATCATCTGCATGCAGAAAGCCTCCCGCTATAAGGTAACTTCTCAGGTTCTTTGCCTCTTGTTCACTAAAAACAATATTTCCATGTCCTGTTAAATGAATAAATGGATAGGAGAAAATATCTGAGCTCCCCACATCAACTATGTCTTCCTCATTCGCTAAATTTACATCTAGCTGTTTGTTGCAAAATGAAATCAAATTGGGCAAGGAGGTTTTATTGGCATACCAATCTCCGCCACCATTATATTTTAACCTTGCTATTTTTAAGCTTGGAGGTGCAAATGAAAAACTGCTAAATAGAAAAAATCCCAGAACTATGTATCGAACTAATTTCATCTTACAAATATGATAGGTTCAAACCGAAAAAATGGAATTATTTAATTTAGATTTTAAGTGGGCATAAATAATGATTTTTTCATTAAAATTTAATTTGGATGGATGTCGCAATTTCTTTATTTTCCAGATTCAAATTTAATTAGCCATGAAAACAAAATTACTTCTTATTGCCTTTTTCTTTGGGTTCGGTTTGAACCAAAATGCCTTTGCTACAGTTTTTGATGTTCCTCTTGGTGTGGAATGGATACAGCAAATTAATACTTTAAGTCAGGGTACAAGCAGTAGAGTTTATAACCTATTAAAAGTAAACGCAAGCGGTGGCGATACTTTATTAATTGCAGGTGGAACAAGAACTCCCATGCGCTTTGATAATTTGTTGGGAGATTCTTTGAACCCACTTGTGATTTGTAATAAAGATGCTCAAGTAATAATTACAAAACCTGTTGGTGGTTATTTTGGAATGGCATTCAATGCCTGTCGTTATATTAAACTTAGTGGTAACAATAACCCAAATGTGGTTTACGGAATTAAAATTACTCAAATCCCAGGTGGTTCTGGATTGAGCATTAATAATTTTAGTAGCAATTTTGAAGTAGAGCGTGTTGAAGTTGGCAATGTTTATTCTTCAGGCATTGTTGCTAAAACAGATCCCAATTGTGCCAATGTTTTATCCTATGTCAATTTTGTGATGTACGATATTTCTTTGCATCATAATTATATTCACCATACTGGTAACGAAGGTTTTTATATTGGTAATACCAGCTATAATGAAGGCTCTGGATATACCTATAATTGTACTAATCCTGTTTTTTCTGGTAAGGTTTTGCCACATAAAATTATTGGTGTAAAGGTTTATGAAAACATGTGTGATAGCAATGGATGGGATGCCATACAAGTTTCTGCTTCAGAAGCAGCAAGTGTTCATGATAATTATATTATTCACGATAGTTATGCTGATGTTACCAACCAACAATCTGGAATTATGATTGGCGAACCTTCTATTGCAGAAGTTTATGCTAATACCATTGTGGATGGAAAGGGAGTTGGAATACAATGTTTTGGTGTGGGAGCGAAAATTTATAATAACCTTATTATTCACCCAGGAAATTCAAGCAAGGTAAGAGGTACCTACAATAGTTCTGGACAATTAATTAACTCAACCTTTACTTTCGGTATTTATATCAACGATAAGGTTTGTAAGGACGCAACTATCTCTAAATTGCCTTATTTGGTAGCACACAATACCATTGTAATTGATAAAATATACAGAGTTGGTGCGCCCTATAATACTTGGGGTCCACAAGGAATTAATGCCAATTCTTTAAACTATATCAACGGAAGTTTCTTTGGTAATAATTTAATTATTATTGATACCAATACCAACATGGCACAGAACAATGCAATTAGCGGAATATATTCTAGCAATTCTGTTTCTGGTTATTCTATTGCCAACGCGCCTGCATTTGTTTCTATTAATAGTAGAAGTACTATTTCTGCTAATTATTTTAGCAATGAAATAAACACACTTAATTTTGGAAATTGGGCTAATGGAAATTTTGCATTGCAATCCAATTCGCCAGCAGTTGACGCTGCCGTTTCAAGCACAGTTTCTAGCAATACAATTCTTAATAAAGATTTATGGATGATAACAAGACCATCAGGTTCTAGTCCAGATTTTGGAGCAATGGAATATGTACCAGTTGTAACAGGTTTTAATAATAACGGAATGGTTGTGGCACCAAATCCTATATTTTTGAGTCAGAGTAGTGGTAATAGCTTTACTATTATACTTAACGATACCAATGCGATTAGCGGTTTACAAGTGGAAATGGTGGGAAGTACTTTATCCAATTATACACAAGTCCTTTCGGTTCAAACCAACCAAATAGTAAATGGGAAAAGAGAGCTTGTAATTGCATGTTCTCAATTGCCAACCCAAACAGGATTGTTCTCTGTGCAAGTTAAGAGTAATGGAGCTTTGAAGGCTTTTGCTAATGTGATGATTTTGCCTTAATTATTTGAGAAACTATAGAAAAGCTGTTAACGGCGTACAATGCCGCAGTTTCTGTTCTTAGTATGTTTGAACCTAATGAAATGGCCTTGAATGAATATTGTTCTGCCAAGGCTATTTCTTTTGAGCTAAAGTCGCCTTCTGGACCAATTAAAACTAGGCTATCTAATTGTTTGAGTTGAGTTAATTCTACTCCTAGATTTTTAGTTTGAGGTGTGGGGCACCAAGCAATCCATTTGTTTTTTACGGAGGTATTTTGGTTCAAACAGTCTTTAAAAGAAACTAAGGGATTTAGTTTGGGTAAGTAAAATTGTTTGCTTTGCTTGATGGCAGAAACCAGAATTTTTTGGCAACGCTCTAAATTCACTTTTGCGCGTTCGCTATTTTCTGTTTCAATGAAAGTAATTTCATCTATACCTATTTCGGTGGCCTTTTCAATAAACCACTCCATTCTATCAAAGTTTTTAGTGGGGGCAATTGCTATATGGAGGTAGTAGTTTCTGTTGGGGTGGTGATGTGTGCGTTCTATAATTCTGCCGCTACATTTTTTAGGATTGTCTATTTCTAAAACGGCTGTAGCCTCTGTGCCAGCGCCATCTATTAAGGTGATGATATCGCCTGCTTTCTTTCTTAAAACACGAATGCAATGTTTTGATTCCTCTTCCGAAAATTCAAAATTATCTAGGTAAAGATTGTTGAGGAAGAATAATTGCATGTTTAGATTTTCCAGGTTTTAACCAGCTTGGTAATGGTAATAATTAATCCAATTAATGAAAGAATAAAGGCAAACCAAATCAATATTAATTCACTCTCGTTGTTGATAGAAAACGAATCTCCTTCCATAACATTAATGGAATAAAGGATACCTCTGTTATGATCGAAAAACGAGCTTGCATAATGGATAACAAGTTTATTTAGTGTTATGATTACAAACAATAATAAGCCACCTCCCAAAACCATTAGGTTCAGTGAAAATAAAAAGCCAGGGTCTCTATTCTCCGAAGGTTGATTTTCCATACTCAGTCAAAAATAAAAAAGAGACACCCAAATGGATGTCTCTTTTCTAAAAAGTAGTTCACAAGTCTTATGCTTGTTGTGTAGCTTTTGGTGCAGCAGCTAAAATTTCAGCATCAACACCGCTAGCATATTGTTCAAAGTTTTTAACAAACATGTTTGCCAATTTATTTGCTTGAGCATCGTAAGCAGCTTTATCTTCCCAAGTATTACGAGGGTTTAATAATTCTACTGGAGCATTAGGACAAGCCTTAGGCATCATGTAACCAAATACAGGATGAGCTTCAAATTCTACGTTGTTTAATTCGCCATTTAAAGCAGCAGTAATCATAGCGCGGGTATAAGAAAGTTTCATTCTTGAACCAACACCATAAGCACCACCAGTCCAACCGGTATTAATTAACCAAACATTAATATTTGGATTAGCTCTTAATTTATCTCCTAACATTTTAGCGTATTTACCTGGGTGCAATGGAAGAAATGCTTTTCCAAAACAAGCAGAGAAAGTAGCTTGAGGCTCTGTAACGCCAGCTTCTGTACCAGCAACTTTAGCAGTATAACCGCTAATAAAACTGTACATGGCTTGTCCAACACTTAATTTAGAAATTGGAGGCAAAACACCAAAAGCATCAGCAGTTAAGAAGAAAATATTTTCTGGAGCTTTACCTACTGAAGGAACAGCGATATTATCAATAGCATCGATAGTATAAGCAGCACGAGTGTTTTCTGTAACAGAGATATTTGAATAATCAACAGTAGAAGTTCCCTCAATAAAGCGAGTGTTTTCTAGTAATGAACCAAATTTAATGGCATTGAAAATTTGAGGTTCTTTTTCTTGGGTTAAATCCACACATTTTGCATAGCATCCACCTTCAAAGTTAAACACACTGTCTTCAGCCCAACCGTGCTCATCGTCGCCAATAAGTTTACGCTCTGGATCAGCACTTAAGGTAGTTTTACCAGTACCAGATAAACCAAAGAAAATAGCGGTATCACCTTTTTTACCAATGTTTGCAGAGCAATGCATTGAAAGAGTATTTCTTTCTTCTGGTAAAATGTAGTTTAATACAGTGAAGATACCTTTTTTCATTTCTCCGGTATAACCGCTACCGCCAACAAGAATAATTTTGCGGCTGAAATCGATGATAGAGAAATTGTGTTGGCGAGTTCCATCTTCTGCAGCTACAGCTTTAAAGCTTGGTGCATTTAGGATCAACCATTCTGGTTCGTAGTTTGTTAATTCACTTGCTTCTGGACGAAGAAATAAATTGTTGCAGAAAAGGTTGTGATAGGCCGTTTCATTTACAACTCGAAGTTTTAATTTGTAGCGTTCATCAGCACATGCATAAGCATCGCGTACATAAACTTGCTTTCCAGCGTAATGGTTAATTACTTTGTTTAATAAGGCTTCAAATTTGTTTTCGTCGAATTTAAAATTCACATCTCCCCACCAAACAGTGTTTTCTGTTTTGGCATCGCAAACAGTGAATTTGTCTTTAGGCGACCTGCCGGTAAACTCACCAGTATCAGCCATTAAGGCGCCGGTGTCGTTCAAGGTTCCTTCACCATTTAAAATGGCGTGGCGAACCAATTCTGCTGGAGTAAGATTTAAGAACGCCATAGAGGCTTCTTTCATTACTTTTTCTGAGATGTCTTTGTTTTTCATAATCAGGCAATTGTCTGTTTTTGGTCGGGCAAAAATAATCTTTACTTTGGGTTCACAAAACCCAATTTTTTATGTGGCGAAATTGTAAGGTAAATTTAAGCTAAAAAATGATGAAAATCATCGACTTCTATAAAAGATTTTTTTGGAAAATAAAACTATTGTAAATTTCCTTTGTTAATATGCCCGTATGCTTCAAAAACAAATTATAGAATTGGTTGAAAAATTTGCTTCTCTTTCAGAGAGCCCCATCAATCACTTTGAATTGCACGACCAGAAATTCAGGTTTAACGACCGTTACGAGGATTCATTTCATTCTTTTTATACCCAATTAATTGATGTGGCAGAGTTTGGCCATTTTCATTTTGAGGCCAAATACAGTAGTGTTTCTGATTTTAATCTAATTCTAAAAAGCCTTCCTTTTCCAATTATTGCATTTAAAAAGAGCAATTCTGGTTTGATCCCAATAGTAATAAAGCACCGTTCCTGCAAAGAAATTGAGGTAGTAGTTTTTGAGGAAGGCGGAAGTAAAGAATTAATTTATTTAGATGAATCTAAACTCCTTTTGGATTTAAAAACCATTGAGGAATTGAAAATCCAAAATGGATTTAATTTAGAAATGTATCCATTAGGTTTAGAAAATTTGGAAGAAAACGGAATAATTTACCTAGCAGGTTTTAATGCTATTTCAGACCCAATAGCGGTTTTGGAGGGAGAGAAAATTACTCCTTTTAGAAGATTATTGAACCTGTTAAAAGAAGAGAAAAAGGATATTTATATTCTTTACTTTTTTGCCATTATGATTGCTTTGGTTAATTTAACACTGCCTTTGGGAATTCAGGCTATTGTTGGATTGATGAGTGGAGGCTTGTTATTAGAAAGTGTTTTTGTTTTGATGGTCCTAGTAATTGTTGCCACCATGGTTGCTGGTTGGTTGCAGGTGCAACAATTGGGTATGGTAGAGGTGCTGCAACAACGTTTGTTTGCAAAAACAGCTTTTGATTTTGCCTATAGAATTCCACGCTTGAAAGTTGAAAAAATAAAGGGTCAATTTACCCCAGAATTGGTCAATCGTTTTTTTGATGTGTTAACGGTTCAAAAATCACTTCCAAAATTATTAATTGATTTCACTTCCGGAATTATTCAAATCATTTTTGGTTTGTTGTTGCTTTCTTTTTATCATCCTTATTTTATTTTGTTTGGCCTTTTAGTAGCTATCGTGATTTTGCTTGTGTTTTATGCTACTAGTTCCAAAGGTTTAGAAACAAGTATTTACGAGTCGAAATACAAATACAAAGTTGTTTATTGGTTAGAAGAATTGGGTAGATCTTTACAATCCTTTAAGTTGGCTGGAGATGCTCGTTTGCCGCTTAATAAGGTAGATAGATTATTAGAAAAATACCTGAGTTACCGCAAAAAACATTTCAAAATTTTGGTTAGGCAGTTCTCAGCCATTATTGCCTTTAAAACTATTATCACGGCTGGTTTATTAATTTTAGGTGGAACCTTGGTGTTCAATGAACAAATTAATTTGGGGCAATTTGTTGCATCAGAAATTATTATTGTTTTGGTGATTAATTCGGTTGAAAAGTTGATTGGTAGTTTATCTGTGGTTTATGATATGCTTACTGCTTTAGACAAAATTGGGCAGGTTACAGATTTAGAAATGGAAACCAATGCAGGGCGTTATGTTAAGGATTTGAATGTAGAAGAAAAGTTTGAATTAAGAGTAAACAATCTAGCTTACAAATACAACGATTCCCTCTCTAATTGTTATTCTGGAATAAGCTTTTCAATCAATAAAGGTGAAAAGATTTGTATCACAGGATACAATGATTCTGGTAAAACATCCTTGGTAAAAACTATTGCTGGTTTGTATCAAAATTACGAAGGACTTATCTCTTTAAATGGCGTATCCTTGCGGGAGTTGAATATTAATTCTTATAGAAGTGCAATAGGAGATAACCTCAATTTACAAGATGTATTTGAAGGAACAATTGAAGAAAATATTACTTTGGCAAGGCCAGGTATTTTACTAAAAGATATTGTTATGGCTTGCAATAAAGCTGGATTAGATCCCTTTATTACCAAGCTAAAGGACGGTTTGCAAACAGCATTATTACCTGCAGGTGAAAATTTACCGAGCAATGTAGTGAAGCGAATTTTGTTGGCAAGAAGCTTTGTTCAAAAGCCAAATTTAGTAATCATAGATGAGTTTTTTCACAATGTTCAAAGTGCGGAAAAAAGTAAGTTAATTGATACCATAATGAATGAGGATTTTGCTTTGATTATTGTTACTACCGTTCCTAAAATAATGGAAAAATGTGATAGGGTTTTGTTTATGCAAGACGGGAAATTAATTGCAGAAGGAACCTACCAAGAACTATCAAATTTGGGCCTACTCCCAATTAAATAAATTGAACTAAGTAGAGACAAAAAAATGAAAGAACTAGATTTACAAAAATACCAATTGCATTCTATTGGATTGGTGAATACACCTAAGAAATTTAAGACTATCCGTAATTGGTTGCTAGGTTTTTTGCTTGCCTTTATTTTAATCCTCTTTTTGCCTTGGCAACAAAATGTGCAAGGTAAAGGAAAGGTTACTCCATTGCGCCCAGAAGATAGACCTCAGGTTATTCCTTCTGTAATTGCTGGAAGAATTGATAGGTGGTTGGTTCAAGAAGGACAATTTGTTAAACGCGGGGATACCATTTGCGTAATTACCGAGGTAAAAGATAAATTTTTTGATCCTAAATTAATTACTAGAAGTACCGAACAAATTGCCAATAAACAAGATGCTGTAAAGGCAAAATTTGATAAAATTCAATCTACTGAAAAGCAAATTGATGCCTTGCGTGATGGATTGAAATTTAAACTGGAACAAGCTAGAAATAAGGTAAAGCAAACTCGCTTTAAAATTGCTGGTGAATTGGCTGCTTATGAGTCGTCTAAAGTTGCCTACCAATTGGCGCAAGACCAATACACACGATTGGATGATTTGTACAAAAAAGGACTTGCCTCACTCACCGAATTGCAAAATAGAAATAACAAAACCCAAGAAGCAAATGCCAAAATGGTGGAGGCAGAAAATAAATACAATTCGGTTCAAAATGAATTAATAAATGCCGAAATAGAATTGAACTCTGTTGAAGCCGATTATATTGATAAAATATCTAAGGCAGAATCCATAATTAATGAAACCACTGGAGAACTTTTTGAAAGCCGTGCAGAGATTTCTAAAATGCAAATTGAGTTGTCGAATTTAGAATTGCGTTCTGGATTTTATGTTATTCGCGCTCCTCAAGATGGATATATTGTTAAGGCTATGAAGTCTGGTTTGGGTGAACTAATAAAAGAAGGTGAAGACCTAATAACCATTGTTCCTTCCAATCCTAAAATGGCGGTAGAGTTATATGTAAGAGCTATGGATTTACCTTTACTTCAAACAGGTGTTCCAGTTAGAGTTCAGTTTGATGGTTGGCCAGCTTTGGTATTTTCTGGTTGGCCAAATGTAGGCGTTGGAACTTTTGGCGGTATTGTGCAAGCAGTAGACCGTGTAAACAGTACCAACGGGCAGTTTAGAGTTTTGGTTATGCCTGATCCAAATGAAGAGCCTTGGCCAGAATTGGTAAGAGCAGGTGGTGGAGTTTATGGTTGGGCCATGTTAAAAAATGTTAGCGTATGGTATGAGTTGTGGCGACAATTCAATGGTTTTCCTCCCGATTTTATTGGTGAATTTGAAGATAATTCTAGCAGCAAAAAGAAATAAGGATGAGTTATATTATGGGTTTTTTTAGGTATAAAAGTAAAGAAATTTTGCTGGTATTGGTTTTTGCTTTCAAGGCAATTTTATCCTTTTCGCAAGATACAACCGTGCTTTATTTTGATGCCTTTTACGAACAAGTTTTACGTTACCATCCTCTTTCTAAACAGGCTATGCTATTGCCTAAAATGGCACAAGCAGAACTTAGAAGTGCAAGAGGTGCTTTTGATCCAACGGTTCAATTTAACTTAAGTTCTAAACAAACCAATGGTCAGAATTCTTATCAATATGTAGAGCCTCAAGTAAAAATTCCAACCCTTATTGGTATTGATATTAAAGCTGGTTTGGACCAAAGTAGCGGACTTACCATTAACCCAGAAAGAGGTAAGTACGACCCAGTTTCTGGCAATACTAAAAATGTAGAATACCAATTGTTTTATGCAGGCGTTTCGGTTCCTGTTTTAAGAGGTTTGCTCACAGATGCTAGGCGCAATCAATTACGGCAGGCACAATTATTAAGCGGTTTGAACCAAGCCGAGCAAATAAGTAGTATCAATAAATTGTTGTTAGAAGCTGCCAAAGCATATTGGGATTGGCATCAAAATTACCAGCGCTTGGCATACTTGCAAAATGGATTGGAACTGGCACAAAAGAGGAAGTTTTTTATCATTAGTAGGATCAAGGCAGGTGAAGCTAAAGCTATAGATAGCGTGGAGGCTTGGGTAGAATATAAAAGACGAGAAGCCTTATTAAACGAAATGGAATTGGCCTTTTTAAATAGCAGCTTAGAGTTATCTAATTTCTTGTGGGATGAAAACAATACTGCCTTGCAATTATTGCCTCAAGTTATTCCATCTGATAAAGGTTCGCAAATTCAATTTATTTCTTTAGATAGTATTCAAATCTTAAGCTCACTGGCCCAAGAGTTTCATCCAGATGTACAAAAATTAACCTATAAGCTGAACCAATCGCAGTTGGATAGGAGATTGGCTTTGGAGAATTTAAAGCCCCAACTGAATGTAGATTATATTCCATTTCAAACCTATACTTCTGGAAGTAGAGATGAGGTAAATGGTTTGTTTATGAAAAATTATAAGTTAGGCGTGAGTTTTTATAGCAGTGTTTTGTTAAGAAAGGAAAGAGGAAAATTAGAGTTGACAAATTATAAAATTCAACAAAACGAATTGCAACTTCAACAAGGCAAACGAGTAGTAAATAATACCCTTCTAGCCACTTATAATGAGCTAAGGACAAATGAAAAGTTATTGTCTATTCAAAATGAGTTGGTTCAAAACGCTATACTCCTCCGCAATGCAGAAGAGTATAGGTTTGAAAATGGTGAAAGCTCTCTATTTTTAATCAACCAAAGAGAACGCAGCTTGATGGATGCTCAAATTAAATTAGCAGAATTAGAAGCAAAATATGCCAAAGCCAAATTTCAATTGCAATGGGCTAGTGGTCAAAAATGCTTTTAGTTAAATTGCAATTTGGAATTGCAATATCACAGCATTTTTTCTACTACTAACTTTAGCATCACTCACTCCAAAAACAGGACGGTTTTGAAAGTCTAAAGTTAGTTTGGCTCTATGGCCATCTAAGAAATAATTAAAGCCTGCATCCACAACTTGCATTGGGGAATTAAGTCTTTCGTAACTGCCATGCATAAACATAAGGTATGCTTGCAATTGGCCATTGTCTTTACCTAATAATTCCTTTGGCAAAAGGTAGCCAAATTGTGCAAACATTACATTTCCAGTTCCGTAAAGTGGAACAGAATTTCCGCCGCCACCTAAGCTAGTTTTACTGGCAGCATCCGCTGGGTTCATAGGACCTAAGTTTCTTAAATAGTTTGATCCAAAACCCAAATGAGTATAAGCTGCATAAGCAGAAATAGCACTTCCTTTTGAACCAACTGGAGCATCGTAATATACATCCACATTGTAATTGAGCATGTCCTCTTCAACAATGGTTGCGGTTCCGTTTGTTGAATCTGCCAAGTGCCACATTGCTTTTGGTTGAATTTGGTAACCAGCGCCAATATTAAATACTCGTTTTTTGCCCAAATAATTTGCGGTCATATAAGGCATCATATTACTTTCTTCATCCAAAAACTGCCACATAAAATAAGCACTGCTTTGCAATTTAGCAGGCCTGTAAGAAAAGTCGGAATTGGCATTTAATGGTTTTACTGAACCTGTATTTTGAACTGCCATAGGCGTTGTTAATACCACACGGTAATCCAATTTAGAAATCTTACCCTTTGCATAAATGCTCAATTTTCTTAGAAACTGGTCGTTTACATCATTTGTTGTTTGTTGGTACAAAGGAGCATCGTAACCTAGAATGGAGGCAATAGCTGGGGAGCTGAACCTACTAAAACCTGTCCATGCCGTTAAGCCCATACCTGCTTGAAAAGCCCTTGGAGTAAATTGGTATTCCAACATCACATCATGAAAAAATAGAGATGGTTTTCTGGCACTGTTATAGGTAAAATTGTTGATTCCAAATTGGCTATAGAAAAACACTTTGTCGGTAATTTTTCCATACAATTGAGTTCTCACACGTCTTAAACCAATATCAAAGGTTTCTGGTTTATTATAACCAAAAACGGTGGTGCCGGTATTGCTTTGGTTGTATCTAGCCCATATTTGAGCGGTAACTGTGGCTTTTAAATAATGAGAGCCATCCTCATTTAAATTCATTTTTAGTTCTTTGTTTCCACCCTTTGTTTGGGCATAGGTTGGAGTAACAGAAAAGGCGCAAACAATAAGTAAGGTTTGAACCCAATAAATAATTCTTTGCATTAGTTTTTCTTTTTTAAGGATGCTTTTGGATGACTGGATAATGGAGTATGATCGTCTAATCCTCTAAGGATAAAATTGCCACCTTTTTTCTCATAATCTTTTTTCATTTGCTCAAAATTTTCTCTTGAAGAGCTATCGACTAAATTGGTTCCAGAAAAATCTAAAATTAGTGTTCTACCATCTTCCAGTTTTTCCAATTGCTTTTTCATTCCAATAAAATTACTAAAAACAGCAGAGTGTTCCACATCCACCACATAATTTCCAGATTCATCTTCATTTACTGTTAAGAATGGTTTGAATAAACTTTTGAATGGAACTCCGTTAGCCATATGAATCACAATTTTCATTACAATACCTGCCGCAATACCCACTAATAAATCATCGGCAATGGTTACAACAATGGTGGTAACAAAAATTAATAATTGTTCTTTACCCAAATGTAAGGTTTTGCTAAACTCATGAGGAGAAGCCAATCTATAACCTGTTACCATAAGCATAGATGCCAAAGCGGCTAGAGGTATTTGATGGATCAAACTGCTCAAAAACACAACAAAAATTAATAAGAATGCTCCATGGAAAAAATTTGCCCAACGGGTTTTAGCACCGTTGCTTACATTGGCAGAACTTCTTACTACCTCAGCAATAATTGGCAATCCACCTAAAAAGCTTGAAGCCATATTGCCACTTCCTTTTGCAAATAATTCCCTATTGAAATTAGAAGTTCTTTTGTATGGGTCTAATTTATCTACGGCAGCTGCTGTTAATAAAGATTCTAAGCTTGAAACCAAAGAGTAGGTAATCATCATTTGAATTCCAAAGCCAGTTAATAAATAATCAAAGCGTGGGAGTACAATTCCGTCTAGGAAATTTTCTGGTAAGCTCACCAAGAACTTTGGACCTAAGTTATATTCATGTCCGTCTAAGAAAAGGTATTTGTGTTCTGATTCTAAATTGAAATAATGACCTAATGGAATAGTTACTAAAATAACTAAAAGTGGTGCTGGTATTTTCTTAGCAAAAGGATGTTTTATCATGGGAAGGCCAATTAGAATAAGTAAGCTCACCACAGAAATAATAGCAATTTCTGGATTCATATGCAATAAACTATTGGGGATGGCTCCAATAATTCCTAACATGCTTTTTGCGTCTGGTTTTACGCCAACAGCTGTATGAAATTGCTTGGCAAAAATCATAATTCCAATAGCAGCAAGCATTCCGTGAACTACTGAAGACGGAAAGAAATTACTTAAAACACCTGCTTTAATAAATCCAAAAAGTAATTGCAAAACACCGCAGCCAATACCAACAGCAAGTGTACATTGGTAGGCAAATATTTCAATTTGTTCTGGAGTTAAGCCGGCTGGTGCCATTTTCTTAAATCCTTCCATGCTCATTAAAACAATAACAGCCAAGCCTGCTGCAGGACCATTAATAGTTAAATAAGAACCACTAGTTAAAGAAACTAATAGACCACCAATTATACCAGCAATAATACCGGCCATAGGTGGAACTCCAGAGGCCATGGCAATTCCAAGGCATAAAGGCAAAGCAATAAGAGAAATGACAAAACCAGAAAGTAAATCGTCTTTCCAGTGTTTTTTTAATCCCGCAAGTCCATCAGCGGGTATTAGATTAATATCCATATTAGTAATTAAGTTTTAGATTTGATTAAGAAAAAAATGCACAGGGGTAATGCATAAGGCATTTAATTCCTATCAAATTCGAAAAACACAATTGATTAACTGAATGGTTTCTTTATTAATTTTTGGCTTTAGGCCTGAGACGATTTGCGATAATTGTGGGGTAGTCACTTCTTTAAAACTCGCAAAAGAGAAACTTAAGAAAGGTTGGTATGTAAAATACACCTCCTCTTCTTCGGTTTCAACTTCCTCCAATTCTGCCACGTATTCAAAGTGAACACTGGTTTCAGCTTTAAGATGAGATTGTTTGGTTGCCTTGGAATTGGTCTGCGGCAAATATCCTAATCCAATAACCATGCAGATGGCTTGAATTATTAATAGATATGATATTTTCCTTATTCTCTTAAACATTTTTGACGTTCACAAAAGAAAGTATAAAAAATCAATATTGCATGTAAGATTTCAGTCTGTTCTATAAACTGCAAAAAAAAACACCCATTTTATTGGGTGTTTTTTATATAAGATTTCGGTATCAACTACAAGTGAATGCACTCTCCATAAGCTTGTGCTGCGGCTTCCATAATGGCTTCGCTCATGGTTGGATGAGGGTGAACAGATTTGATGATTTCCATTCCTGTTGTTTCTAATTTTCTTGCCACAACTACTTCGGCAATCATCTCGGTTACGTTTGCGCCAACCATGTGTGCTCCTAAGAATTCACCATATTTAGCATCAAAAATTAATTTAACAAATCCTTCTTTAACGCCACCAGCGCTTGCTTTGCCGCTTGCAGAGAATGGGAATTTACCAACTTTAATTTCGTAACCAGCTTCTTTTGCCGCTTTTTCAGTATAACCTACAGAGGCAACTTCTGGAGAGCAATAAGTACAACCTGGAATATTATTATAGTTTAAAGGCTCTGGATGATGTCCTGCAATTTGTTCTACACAAATAATTCCTTCTGCACTTGAAACGTGTGCCAAAGCTGGACCTTTCACAATATCTCCAATAGCATAAACACCCTTGATATTGGTAGCATAATAATCGTCTACCAATACTTTGCCTTTATCTGTTTTTACACCTAAAGTTTCTAAACCTAAGTTTTCTAAATTGGTTTGAATTCCTACTGCACTTAAAACGATATCTGCTTCAATTTCTTTAATTCCATCTGCAGTTTTTACTTTCACTTTGCAACCTGTTCCAGCTGTATCTACGCTTTCTACAGAAGCATTGGTCATCATTTCAATGCCAGATTTCTTGAATGATTTAGCAACTTCTTTGCTAACTTCTTCGTCTTCAATTGGAAGGATGGTAGGCAAAAATTCTACAATTGTAACCTTGGTTCCCATGGAGTTGTAGAAATAAGCAAACTCACAGCCAATGGCTCCAGAACCCATAACTACCATGCTTTTTGGTTGTTGAGGTAAAACCATTGCTTCGCGGTAACCAATTACTTTTTTGCCATCAATTTTAATATTTGGCAATTCTCTGCTGCGGGCACCTGTAGCTAAAATAATATGCTTGGCATCGTGGATAGCTTTTGCGCCAGTGGCATCAGTTACTTCTACTTTTCCAACACTTGCTAATTTACCATATCCAGCAATTACATCAATTTTGTTTTTCTTCATTAAGAAGGCAATTCCTTTGCTCATTCCGTTAGCAACATCCCTGCTTCTTTTTACAACGGCACCAAAATCATGAGTGGCCGAACCAACTTCAATTCCGTAATCCTTTGCATGTTTGATGTATTCAAAAACCTGTGCAGATTTTAATAAGGCTTTGGTTGGGATACAACCCCAGTTAAGGCAAACGCCTCCTAATTCAGCTTTTTCAACAACAGCTGTTTTTAAACCTAATTGACTAGCGCGAATAGCAGCTACATAGCCGCCGGGTCCACTACCTATTACTATTACATCGTATTGCATGCGTAGATTGTTTAATGTTAAGGCTGCAAAATAAGTTTAATTTTTGGAGCCTTCGCAATTTTTTTTCTGTGGCCTTGGTTCAAACCAAAACCTCTTGATTCTCAAAAAAATGGATTGTCACATTTGAATCTGATTTTGACCTTGCCTTAACTTGATAAGATTTTGGGATGGCATTTCGTTACATTTGCCTTCGATGACCAAGAATAGGAAAATACAAACCACCTTTTTAAGCCTTACACTTTTGGGCTTATTGGCTAGTTTGTTGTTTGCCTCATTTGGGTCGGCCCAAAATAGCACAACCAAAGCGCTAATCTTAAAAAGTAAAGCTACTGCCGATATTCTTTCGCAGGTTTACTTAATGGAAGAAGTAGAGGCCGAGGGAGAATCAGAAGAAATAAGAACAGAAGCATTTTGTTCTATTTTCCCTTTTCTTGATTCTTCAATTCTTCATCAAAATATTTCCAGCAGAATACCTTTTCATTTTATAGATAGTAGTTGGCTTAGCTTAATTAGCCTTCCAATTTTTCTGTTTATTCAGGTTCTTAGGAATTAGAATTTCATTCTTTCCTGCTTTTTAGCTTGGGTTCGGCCAAGCATTTTTTTAAATTACTCAAACTTATATTTTTAATAATGCATAGAAATAAGCATTCAATAGATTTGCATGCGGTGGTACATGAAATAGCCCATTACCTGCCGGCGCAAGCACCACTCAAAGATTTTATTCATCATAACACTTTGCATGCTTTTCAGGATTTGCCTTTTGAGAAGGGAATTAGAAAAGCATCCAAGATTTTTGGCTATCAGGTAAGTCTTTCTCTAGAAGAATTTAGAGATTTTTACCAAAATAAAAAGATAAACCACGAGGTTTTATTGCGCGTTATTCAACAAAGAAAACCAGAAACAAATCCAAATACTTATTTAAACCATTTGCTATATGGCGATATGGATAAACCCGAAAATCCTAGGATTGGAAACCTTCGCTACCAGTGGAAAGAAGTGGGCAGAGTTGATTTAGATTCATATATCCAGCCGCGTTTATTTCGTTTGCTTAGCAATTATTTGGATCAAGGCATATCTATTTGGAAATTCCCTGCAGATAGAAAAGGATTCATTGGTTCAATCCGAGAATTAGAGAAAAACGCCTATGTGAGTTTTTTTAAATCTAAGCGTGTTAGAAATTTATTGGTGAACGGAAATTGCGATTTACATTTCTTGCTCGATAGAATTGTTGGCGATGAAACCATGTACCGCCAGTATTTATTCGACCAACAGTTTTCTCATCAGGGTTGGTCGGGTATGGTGGCTGCAATTGAAGCCAATCCGCATACTTTATTAGATAAAAAGCGTATTACCTTAGAAGATATAATTGCCTTTGAATTGCTTCTAGAAATGGATGCCTTAGATGATAAGTTGGGTTTAAATTGGTTGCCTTTGTCTAAGATAATTAAGGTAAGGCCAAAAGAGCTGTTTGATCCAATTAAGGATACAGAAATGTCGGAAGCACAAGCCATTTGGCAAGAGGCCTTGGAGTTTTCTTATTTTGATCAGGTTTTAGAAGGTGTTAGAGAATCGGCTGCAATGCCAGAAATAAATATGAAGGCTAGCTTTCAAGCCATGTTTTGCATCGATGATAGAGAATGTTCTTTTAGAAGACATTTAGAAAAAGAAGATCCCAATTGCACAACTTTTGGTACACCCGGGTTTTTCAATGTTGCTTTCTATTATCAGCCTCAAAATGGAAAATTCTTAAGCAAAGTTTGTCCGGCTCCTATTGATCCACCTTATTTAATAAAAGAGGTTGGTTCAAACAGTAAAAGAGAAATAGACCCCAACTTTTCTAAGCATTCACATTCCTTGCACAGTGGCTGGGTTATTACACAAACCTTGGGATTTTGGTCGGCATTGAAGTTGTTTCTAAATATTTTTAGACCACAGGCCACGCCAGCAAGTGCATCCTCATTTACGCATATGGATAAGCTTGCAAATTTAACTATTGAAAATCGTCATCCCGACCATCACGAGAGAGGTTTGCAAGTTGGTTTTACCTTAGATGAAATGACTGATAGGGTAGAAGGTTTGTTGAAAAGCATTGGTTTGGTTAAAGATTTTGCACCTTTGATTTATGCGGTAGGACATGGTTCTAGTTCTACCAATAACCCGCATTATGCCGCTTATGATTGTGGTGCCTGTTCTGGTAGACCAGGTTCTGTAAATGCACGTGTTATTTCTTATATGGGCAATCATCCAGAAGTAAGAAAGCGTTTGCGTGAACGAGGAATCGATCTTCCCAATTCTACTTTTTTTATTGGTGGAATTAGAGATACAACACGCGATGAAGTGATGTTTTACGATGAAGATTTGGTGAACCCAATGGTAAGAGAAATGCACGAGAAAAATGTGCAATCCTTTTTAAATGCTTTAGAGAATAATGCTGTTGAGCGTTCTAGAAGGTTCGAGTCCATTGACACTTCAGCTTCTCATGAGAAAATTCACGAGCAAATTCGTTTGCGTTCTGTTTCTCTGTTTGAACCAAGACCAGAATTAAATCACGCAACTAATTCTTTATGTATTGTTGGTTCAAGACGATTATCTGATAAGTTGTTTTTAGACCGCCGCTCTTTCCTGAATTCTTATGATTATGCCATTGATCCAGATGGGAAATATTTGTTGGGAATATTAAAGGCTGTTGCCCCAGTTTGTGGTGGAATTAATTTAGAATATTATTTCTCAAGAGTTGATAATCAAAAGTTGGGTGCAGGTACAAAATTGCCGCATAATGTAATGGGATTATTTGGTGTAGCCAACGGAATTGATGGCGATTTAAGACCAGGATTGCCTAGTCAAATGATTGAAGTGCACGATCCATTGCGCCTATTAACAATTGTAGAACATTATCCTGAGGTTGTTTTAAATACCCTTCAAGGTTCTCCAGAAACCTATGAATGGTTCAAAAATAAATGGATTTATTTAGCAGTTGTGCATCCCCAAACACACGATTTGTATTTGTTCAATAACGAGAAGTTTGAGCCCTATTATCCTATAACCAAAGAGCTCCAACATCCAAAAGAACTGTTGCCAATTTTTGTTAAGGAAGAAGATAATTTACCTGTATACATTCTCAATTAATAGTAGTCATGGAAAACTTAATAAATATATGGGTAGTGCTTCCAATAATTGGATTTTTGATAAGCACGGTATTACCCAAAAACAACGAGAAATTACTTTCTCAATTTTCATTCTTAAGTGTAGGTGCACATTTAATTTCGCTTCAAATCTTTTTAGTAGTATGGGCCTATCAAGGTTTTCAAAAACTCGATCACAAGGATTTTGTTTTGTTCTCTTCCAATGGATACGAATTCTTTGTTGATTTTTGCTTCGATAAAATTACAGCAGTTTATGCTTTTGTGGGTTCATTCCTAACTTTTTTGGTTACCATTTATAGTCGGTATTACCTACACAGAGAAGAAGGTTACAAAAGGTTTTTCAATACCATTTTGTTTTTCTTTATGGGGTATAACTTCACCATTTTTGCGGGCAATATGGAAACCTTATTTATCGGTTGGGAAATCTTAGGAATATCTTCATTTCTACTGATTGCCTTTTACCGCGAGCGTTTCTTGCCTGTAAAAAATGCAGTAAAAGTTTATTCCATTTACCGCATAGGAGATATCGGTTTGATCCTAGCTATGTGGATGAGTCACCACTTGTTTCATGAGAATATTACCTTTTTAAAATTGAGCAATTATGAAATGGTAAACGAGCATTTACAATCGCATTCGCTTATTGGTATTTTTATTTCACTTATGATTCTCTTAACGGCTTTGGCTAAATCTGCACAACTTCCATTTTCTGCTTGGTTGCCTAGAGCAATGGAAGGACCAACACCATCGAGTGCGATTTTCTATGGTTCGTTGGCCGTTCATTTGGGAGTGTTCTTAATGATGCGTACCTATCCGTTTTGGGAACATCAATTGTCGGTGCGTTATTTAATTGGCTTTATGGGATTAAGCACGGCAATTATTGCAACGCTAACTGCCAATGTGCAATCCAATATTAAGAGCCAGATTGCTTATGCATCCATTGCACAAATTGGATTAATTTTTATAGAACTTTCATTAGGATGGGGTATTTTGGCCTTGGTGCATTTTGCAGGTAATGCTTTCTTAAGAACCTACCAGTTATTGGTATCTCCATCTGTGGTAACGTATTTAATCAAAGAGCAGTTTTATACTTTTGTTCCCAATAGAAAGCCTTTGAAAAAAGTGTTTGCTAAGAAATTATTGTATACGTTTTATATTATGAGTGTGAAAGAATGGAACTTAAATAACATGATGTATACGCTTTATTGGAATCCAGTAAAGTGGTTGGGAAATCGCTTTTCATTTATTACTTTGAAGCATGTTATTTATTTCTTTATTCCTGCATTTTTTATTGGGGTAGGAATGCGGTACAATATCAATATGCTGCCAGATTCCTTTACGCATTATTTGCCAATTTTGTTTTCTTTAATTGGATTAATTATGGTGTTGAAATCCTTTACAGAACGACACAAAGCGCGCATGAGTTGGGTCTTAATTATATTAAATCACTTTTGGGTTGCCTTGGCCATTTCCTTCAACGAGAAGTTTATGTTTACCGAAACGGCTTTGTATTTAAGTGGAATTATTGTGGCAGGTTCTATTGGTTATTATTCGCTAAATAGAATGTATAACATAGAAAGCAATATTGATTTGGCGCGTTTTAACGGACATATTTACAAACATCCAAAACAAGGTTTATTGTTTTTACTTACCTGTTTAGGCTTGACAGGTTTTCCAATTAGTCCAACCTTTATTGGGGAAGATTTGGTGTTTAGCCATATTCATCCCAATCAAATTGCCTTGGCCATTTTTGTCTCTGCTAGTTTTATTATGGATGGTTTGTCAATTATCAGAATTTACGCCAGGGTGTTTTTAGGTCCGCATGTACATTCGGTTTACGAAATGGGTTACCGTTCTTCTTAGTCTTTAGAAATAGGGTTTTGCAAAGGATAGGGCAGGAGATATAATTTCTTTTGCCCTATCTTCGTTTAGGTTCATACAAAAAAATATTTATGCCTAAACTAAACCTTGGATCTTTTAAACTAGCCTACCAATTGGGTTGGATTTTACTTTTTATTTCTTTTGCAGTATTTATTGTTGGCAATACCATAAATATCAAATTAGATTCTCTATTCTTACTTTTCGGGATTAACTTTTTTATCACTATTGGGTATTATGTTTTATTAATAATAACCAAATTTAGGCAAGAAAGGCCAAGGCCAAATATTCCTTACGCTTGTTGGGTACATTTCATTTTATTGTATACCATAAGTGCTTTCGGTTTGAACCAAAATATCCCTGTTTTTGCCGAATTTCCAACATGGCTGAGCGTTTACACCCTGCTTGGTGCCAGCTTGTTTTTGATTTTTCCTTACTTTGAGTTTTTGCCTAAAGGCCTAAAAAATGCAGTTTGGGTATTAACTGGAGCAGAGTTAATTCTGAGCATTTATTTTACTTTATACCTTTTGCCATTAATGCCAATTTCTATTTTAGGCTTTTGGTTTTTTGGCTTAACAGTTCACACATTTGTGCCCGTATTTTGGGTGGTATTAATTGTATTGTTGATCCAAAAACAAGAGAAGGTAAACAAATTAGCCATTGTTTTAGGAGCCATTATTCCATTGTTGGTTATGGGTGTTTACCTTAATAATTGGCGTGTTTTAAAAGACAAAGTTAGCGATATACAAGCCGAGAATAATTTAAATTCTAAGTTGGCTTTGCCCGCTCCCATTGCTTTGGCACAATGGCTGCCCGCAGATAAATTGAGCGATGAAATTCTTATTTCTCCCTTTTATTCTCAACGCTTTTGGAGCGATGCTTGGGGCTTGGGATTTGATAATGAAACCAAATACCACAATCCTTTGGCAATTTTGGGTGAGATGTTTTTTGGAGCAGTAAATTTAGATTTTGAATCTACTACTTCCTTGTTAAATATTAGGCGCAACCAAAGGCATAAAACAGAGGGCAGGTTATGGACAGGCGTGAGTTTAACTACCAATTCTGTTACCTCTCAAATTCAGGTTTTTCCAGAATACAGAATTGCGTATCACCAAAAAATCTTAACCATTCATAATTCACCAGAAAAACGCAATAAAGATTTTTGGTTTGTATCGCAAACGCAACAAGCTTTGTATACCTTTCATTTGCCAGAAGGAAGCATTGTAACATCCCTTTCTTTAACCATAGATGGCAAAGAAGAATTATCGAGGTTAACTACGCGCAAGAAGGCAGATAAGGCATTTAAACAAATTGTAGGAGTAGAAAGAAGAGACCCTGCATTGGTTCATTGGAAAGAAGGAAATCAAGTAGTAGTTTCTGTGTTTCCTTGCACAGCAGCAGAAGACCGTGTTTTTAAAATTGGGTTCACAACTCCACTAAAATATTCCGATGGAAAATTATGGCTTGAGAATATCTGGTTTGAAGGTCCTGATGCCAAACATGCACGCGAGCTTACCGAAATTAGATTTGCAGGAGAGAAAGGTACGATTGAACTTTCTAAAGATTTTGAGGAAGACGAAACAGGGAAGTTTTACCGCAAAGGCGATTATTTGCCATATTGGAAATTTTCTATTCCAAGTGTTCCCCTCTCGCAGGGAGAATTTATTTTTCACAAAAAAGCCTATTCAATTTCAGAAGCAAAACCAGAAGCACATTCGGTTAGGCTTACTAAATATTATTTAGATTTGAACCAAAATTGGACCAAAGAAGAGTATACAGATTTGCTCCAAACCTTGCACGAAAAAGAGGTTTTTGTTATGGCATCGCCTTGTGCTAAAATTACACCAAAGAATGCCGATGCAATTTGGGATAAATACAGTCAGTGCCAATTTTCTTTGCCCTATTTTCAATTGTTTACTTCGCCCGAAAGCAGCATGGTTATTTGCAAAGGAACGCCGCGTTCGCCTTTGTTAAAGGAAATGAAAGAATCTGAATATGCTAAGAGTTTAACCCATTTTTTTCAAAAACAAAATGCACCTATTTTATTTGTAAATATTGGTGATGATTTAAGTCCGCTCTACAAAACCTTAGCCGAATTACGCTTAATAAAATACCTACCCATGGATTTGGGAGCATTGAAAAATTCTGTTCTACAGCAGCGCTTTTCATTTGTGGAAGAAGCAGATGATAAAGTGTTTTTAAGCGAATCTAATTTGGTATTGAACAGAAAAGATACCAGCGATATTCTCCAAGCTGATGGTGCACCTGATCACCTTATGCGCTTATTTGCTTACAATAATATCGTGAGAAAGATTGGCAAAAATTTCTTTGATAGCGAACAATACGAAGACGAATTGTTTTTAGAAGCTGAGGAAGCTTATGTATTAAGTCCGGTAACGAGCATGATAGTTTTAGAAAGTGAAGAAGACTATAATCGCATGGGAATTGACAAAAATAAAAACACTTTAGGCAATGCAGAAATATTAGAAGGAGGAGCTGTTCCCGAGCCACAGGAATGGGCTTTGATAGTATTTGTAGCATTATTGTTAACGGGATTATTTGCTAAAGAAAAACTCAAGGCTAGAGCCTAATTAAATGGAGAATATAGGCTTGAAATATCAATTTGGAATCAAAGATATTTTAATGGTATTGGGAATGGGATGCTTTGTGTATTTCAATTCTCATTATTTTTTATTCAGCTTTCAAATTGTAATTGGACTTGTACTTTTCCCGCTATTTTTAATTAAAAATGCACAGCAAACAGGCAATTATAAGTTTGCGTTTTTTGCCTTAGCCTTTTTAATTTTGGCGTCTGTATTTCAATTGCAAGTTTTCTTGTTTGCTGCTTGGGCTTGTTTCATAATTTATTTATTGGAGTTCTATTATGGCAATGTTGGTTATTTGCCTTTGTTTTTTGTTGGAGCAATTAGTCCAGCCTTGTATTATGTGGTGGCTATTTTTTCCTTTCCACTTCGTTTAGAGTTAAGCGAAATCAGTTGTTATCTTTTTCAGAAAATTGGGTATGCCATAGAAAACAAGGGCAGCTATTTTGTTTTGCCCAATGGCGCAAATTTTCAAGTAGACCAAGCCTGCATAGGTTTAAAAATGATAGGCACCGGATTGATTTCTGGCATTCTAATTTTGGCTTTTCAAGAGAGGAAAAATCAGAAGCAGTATTCCTTTTTTGCCATTGGAAGTTTAATGCTTTTGTTATCGGTTTTGCTTGTTATCAGTAACCTTTTGCGCATCCTTGCCTTGGTATTGGTTCAATCCTTACCTGGCAGTTTAAGTCATGAGCTTATTGGCTTGGCATCTCTTTTCATTTATGCAGTACTGCCTTTTTATTTACTAACGCATTTTTGGTTCAAACCGAAAAGAAATTTAATAAATGCATTTTGGGCTGAACCAAACAAGTTTATAAAATTAGTGCCCACCATTGGTTTGCTAGCGCTAAGTGTTTTTAGCTATTTTTTTCTTTTGGTTCGAACCGAAACTAAAAGAGATTTGCCACTAGAAAAATTAGAATTAAATGGAATGCAAAAAACTCCGAGAGAAGATGGAGTAATGGAATTTAAAAACGATAGTGTTTTGATGTATATAAAACCAGCTATAAAAGCATTTGAGGGCGGACATCCACCACAAATTTGTTGGCAGGCAAGTGGATTTGAATTGTGTAATTTTAAGGAGCAGAAGCTAGGGGATTTTAGCTTTATGTTGGGTAGTTTAAAGAAGGGTGAAAATGTTCAATATACGGCTTGGTGGTACGATAATGGGGAGATAAAAACCATTCATGAATGGGAATGGCGCAGACGTAATGCCGCGCCATTCCGAGTTATAAATATTATTACCTTGGATTCGCTTCACTTGCAAAGCCAAGTAGATTATTATTTAAGGAATTCGTTGTTTCCCTAAATTAGTTGCATTCGTATTTATATTTGGCCGAATAATTTATAGGACCAGTATTGTCTTTATATGTTTCTTTGGTAACATTATTTTTGCTATCAAATTCGTAGAGCATGGTATTGTATGTTGTAAGACCACCCGTTGGAATTTCCTGTACGCCGTCTATTAAATTTATACTTGTTACCCCTGGCATAAAACGACCATAGTAAAGTGAACTAACCAAAAATAATTTCTCCAAGGTGTATTTTCTGGTATCTTTTTTTGTAAGATCGTACGACATATTATATACAAATTTACCCGTGGTTGTGTCTGTGCCGTAATTGATAATACGTGTTAAGTTTCTGTTGGTCCAGGTATAGGCATCTTTGGAAAAGAAATAGTATTTGTCTACATCATGAATATAAGTTCTGGTGCTGTTTAGCGTGGTGTCTGCATTGTAGGTAAAGTACATTTTTTGATATGCTGCTGTGTCGGTAGGTTTTAAAAAGTAACTCATTACCTCTGGGAAACCAGTAGCGTTAAGTGTTAAAACATAAACTGCTGTAGATGATTTACTGCCCGAAATTTTCACTTCATTTCCGGTATAGGTATAATTAAATTCACTAAATGATTTTGGCTTTCCATCGCTATAGTAAGTGATGAAAGTGCTATCAATAGAAGTAATTCTACAAACGCCAGCAGGTAAGCCATTGCCAGTTTCATCAGGAGTGGTGGTGGTACTTTCTTTTTTGCAGGCAGAAATGCTAAGCAAGGCGATTAATAAGACAGGCAAGAAATAAGCAGAAAAAGGTTTAGAGTTTAAAGAGAATGAAGAGCGAAATCCGAGTTTTTGTGTAGGAATTGTTTTCATAATTAGGTGTTTAAGTTAAAATAAAGGTAATTTATTTCTTTCATTATTTTTTGCTTTCAATTTTTTTTTGGTTCAAACCGAAAATAAAAACGCCCTTTTCTAAAATTTAGAAAAGGGCGCTTTTAGTAATGTTAAATAAAATTAGTTAGCCCAAACATAGGTATCTGTATCTTCTATTTCTCCCAAATTGTTTTTCATAATTACTTCGGTAATATTTTGTGAGGCATCTCTAGAATAAAATAAATTATATGTATCCGTTACGCCATCCGAAGATATGGTAAAGCTTTTTATTAAGTTTTTTGATAATACACCACCATAATTTAATAAACCCCAGTAATCGGATGTTAAGGGATAGGAAGTGAAAATTAATTTTTTGTAAGCATTTTGTCTCATGTCTAATTGGGAGGCATCGTAGTTAAACGAAAATTCTATTGGAGAATCCGATTCACTTGGATCTACCGCATTAATTTTGCTAATATTGTTGTTAAGCCAAGTATAGGTGAGGTCAATTTCAAATTCCAAACCCAAATCGCTTACAAACTGGATAATAGAAGTTTGGATTTGGTTTGATGAATTGTAGGTGTTTTCAATTAAAATGGTGTCCCTCAAATTTTCTAAAACCCACATTTTTGTTGGGTATCCAGCAGCGTTTAAGTAAGCATGTTGCCAATCATATTCCCCCATTTTTACCAATACCTCATTTTGAGAGTAAATGTATTTTAAATCATCTAAAGTGTTAATGGAGCCATCTAGGTTATACCTAATGGGAGAAGAATTGTAGGATATGAGGTTGGCATTACCAGCTGCTTGCACATAAGTGCCGCCAGTTGAGCTTTCTTTTTTACATGAGGTAGCAACCATTAAAATTACAGCTAAAATGGCTAGGAGGTTTTTGTTTAGGTTTAGTGTTTTCATATGAGTTTATTTTTGTTGGGTCAAAAGTGCCGTTTGAAATAGTTTAATTCTTATTGTAATTCAATAGGCATTTAAAAGTAAATTTAGGATTATGTTCAAATAATACCAAGGCATTTGCAGAAAGCATAGAATTACAATGCTAAAAGGTTCAATCAAAATTTGGGTTTGGCTTGTATTTTCAATTGGGTTCGGTTTGAACCAAAGGAAAATGCATTAAGAAAAAATTAGTATAGGAAGGAATGGAGAAAGGGGAATTTAGTATTACCTTTGTGGCTCGTTCTTTAATTCTGGGGCTGACCGGTATTGACGGGGTGATTGATTGGCATGTAAGCATGTAGTGCATTGGACAGTTGGCACTATAATATCAATTTCCACAACTATAGTTGGCGAAACTCAATTCGCAATGGCTGCCTAATCAGGACGATTACGCATATGCCTTCGGTTCGGATGCGCTTGTCTTGTCGCGTATTCACTAGAACCGTCATTTGACAGGGACTGTTTGCAGTGTGGTTACTGGCTGTAAAGAGTATTTAGTAAATATAGTTTAGGTTGGTAAGCGAAACAACCCGCCTAAGCTGAAAATAATGTTGCGCTACACATGTAGAAAGCGTGACCATTGCACTTCCGGACCAGGGTTCGAATCCCTGCAGCTCCACCTTCGCTCACCGAAGCCTTGGCGTAGGTGAGCCATTCTGCACCCAACTAAGAATATCCTAGTTTGGTGTTTTTGTTTTCCAAGCTTCGGTGAGCTACGGTGGAGACACTCCACCTTTTTTACTCACCGAAGCTTTAGCGTAGGAGAGTTTCACTCCCCTGAGCTTTAGCGTAGAGAGTTTCATTCACCGAAGCCTTGGCGTAGGTGAGTTTCAATCCCCTAAGCTTTATTGTAGATGAAATTCATTCACCGAAGCCTTGGCGTAGGTGAATTCTGCACCCAACTGTGTTTATTCATAGTTGGGTGTTTTTGTTTTCCAAGCTTCGGTGAGCTACGGTGGAGACACTCCACCTTTTTTACTCACCGAAGCCTTGACGTAGGTGAGTTTCAATCCCCTAAGCTTTATTGTAGATGAAATTCATTCACCGAAGCTTTGGCGTAGGTGAATTTTGCACCCAACTAAGATTATCCTAGTTGGGTGTTTTTGTTTTCCAAGCTTCGGTGAGCTACGGTGGAGACACTCCACCATTTTTACTCACCGAAGCCTTGGCTTAGGTGAGTTTCACTCCCCTAAGCTTTATTGTAGATGAAATTCACTCACCGAAGCCTTGGCGTAAGTGAGATTCATTCACCAAAGCTTTAGCGTAGGTGAGATTCATTCACCGAAGCTTTAGCGTAGGTGAGATTCATTCACCGAAGCTTTAGCGTAGGTGAATTCTGCACCCAACAAAGTTTATTCTAGGTTGTTTCTGCACCATAGCATTAGGTGGGCAGTTCCAAATTCTAAGAAACTAAATTTCTGGTTTTGATATTTGGAAGCAAGCCTCGGTGTGTAATTTCTAACAATATTTTGTTGGACTTGGGATTGTTAAAGTATTTTCTAATAACAATTCCTTGTACCAAGAACTATCAATTAATATCCACTCCCATATCCTATTTACCGGAATTACATTTCATTTTTTTTTGAAAGAGCAATAAAGGTAAATATTTTAGAAGCATGAATTATACAGTTTATATTCTGCATTGTCGAGATGGCAAACATTATGTTGGATGTACCGTTAATTTGAATGAACGTTTAAAGAGACATAATAGGGGGAATTGCAATTATACCAAAAGCAGAATTCCGTTAGAACTGATTACTTACATAGTTTTTAACGATAAATATTTAGCTTTCAAATTTGAAAAATACCTAAAATCAGGATCTAGAAGGGCCTTTATGTTTAAGCGATTTATTTCCCATTTGCCAAACAACTCAAACGGGCATCTATGAGTATTGTATTGAATATTGCAGAAGGCTCAGGTAGGTTTACAAAGCCCGATAAGCGCAATTTTTATATTATTTCTCGAGGATCTGTTTTTGAGTGTGTGGCTATTTTAGAATTACTACTTGAGCAAAATAGTATAGACCATCAATCCTACCAAGAATTTTATTTTCTGGCAGAACAACTTTCTAAAATGTTGTTTGCGTTGATTAAAAATTTGGAATAGTAATTTCATTTATTTTGAATAGTTAACATTTATGAACGGACTACCTATTGAATCTGTTGCAAGAATGTTGGGGCACAAGAACATTAAAACCACATAGCCTTTTCCAAGAATTGTGAATGCCAAAATTGGAAATGATATGAACGAATTGGTAAGTAAAATTGGGGCAAGATTATCATTGTCTCTAGCTATGCAAAGTCATGTGGGTTAAATAGGTGGATAGCAATAATTCAATAAAACTTCTAATTAAAGTTAGATTTTAGAATAGTATATTCGTTTATATTAATGCCTACATACCCATGTTTAAATCTTCAAAATTTTTTAGTTTCAACATAACTTTTTTAAAAGCGTTTGTGGTTCTGTTGCTTTCTTTTATCACTAAAGATTTATTTAGTCAAGGACTTCTTCTTAATCCAACATTTTCAGAGCCAAATATTTGTTTAGAATTCAATTCGCCATGTTGTTTTAAGGCCTGGTATTGTATTGGTACTCTCTCTAGTCCTCAAGGGTTGAAAAGTGCCAAATTGGTTCAAAGCTACCAACCCTTTCCTAATTTTTCAGACCAATATAAAAATGCAATGTTAGGATGTATAAACCATGCTATTTTACCCGCATCTGAATTGGAGTTGTTTTTGGAATTTGATAAAATCAGGCCCATGAAAATTGGGATTACTTTTTTAGATAGCTTCCCTGTTTCCAATAGGTTGGATGTTATCGGACTTGACTCTAGTAAATTTCAGTTTTTTGATATTACTGCTAAAAAGAAGCAAAAAATTTCATTAGTAAATAGTAACACTGCCTTGTTTATTTTGATAGTATTTATTGATAGTCAAGAATACGATAAAGTAAATATTACTCAATTAGATTTAACCTACAAGAATAAAAAAACAGATTACTTTACTTTAATTGACTTAGAGAGAATTCAATTTATTTTGAAGGATAAAAATAGACATGACTTTTCTACCACAATGAATGATAGGAAAATAATGAATAGAAGGTAAGTTAATCGAATAACTAAACCATTCAATTTTGTTAGCATAATTTCGGGCCTTTCACCACATTCCTTTATTTGTAAAAAACGTTTGGTTTGAACCAAATAAAGATGCAGTTGATGTTTTGGTTTATTGTGGGGTGAACGGTTTCGGGCTTTTCGGGCAGGTTAGTGTTATTAAACGTTTTCTTAATGAGAATAAGTCCAATAAATCCTATCTCCGATTTTGTTTGCATATCTACAAAAGTCAATTACTTTATCAATTAGTTCTTTATACCTCTCAAACCTTGTCACCATTTTTAAATAGTAAACTTTTCCTTCAAGTTCAACCCTATCACTTATACCAATCCACAGGTCAACGTCGCTTGGCTCAAATGGATAGTTTACAATTTTTACCTTGTCGGTGACTTGATAATAACGTGAATCACCTTGAATCCAACAACGACAATTGTTAATTGTTAGGTTGTAAGATAGTTTTTCGTTTTCCATCTTTTCATAGTCAATCTCTATTTCAAACGGTAATGTATCTTGATTTTCATATAAGAAATCCCTAACCTTAATCATTATCTTTTCCAAATTCCTAGGTTCTATAGGAAGTATTTCATCTTTATTTTCAAATAATTCATCATAAGGAGCTTCAAGTAATTCTGTCTCAAAATCACTTAAAAATTGTCTATCATGCCAAATTGCTCCGCGTGTAATTTCCGAATGAAAATCTCTCCCTAAGTATGGGGCTAATGCCTTATCGTTATACCTGTCACTTGTAAGTCTAATATGTATCTCTGCTCCCATGATTACTGTCTAAATTTTTTGCTAACTTATGTACATCCCTCAGAACCTCACCGCAAGCTAGCCAATCATTTTAATTTTGCTAACAGATTTTCGGGCATATTCCTGCAATCATTTTCTTTAAAAAAAAAGTTTGGTTCGAACCAAATAAAGATGCAGGAGAGGTTTGGTTTTATAGGAAAGTATTGAGTAGTATTATTCTTTTGGCTTACAATGGGGTTCGAAGTGCTTTAAGAACCAAAAGCGCAAAAAAAATATAGAACAATTGAGATGGCTTTTTAGTATATGGCTTTTATTAAAAGCATTGCCTAATGTTAATGTGCAATGCTTGTTCTGAATTCCGCAGGTTTAGTAAGCAATTCCGATTTTATCAGATTCATTAAACCATTCAATCGACAATACTTTTAGAAGCTGTTAGCGCTTCGTTGTATTCTAATTAATTAGAGTCCCATCTTCTGTTGAAATTGTTTCACCATCCTTTTCAATTTCAATTGTAATATCTGGTGGATTACCTT
>JAIOYZ010000042.1 GCA_021740845.1 Bacteroidia bacterium | reverse complement strand
ATATGTGTACCCCCTCCGCACTATATGTGTACCCCCTCCGTACAACATGGGTACCTGCTCCGCACCAAATGTGTACTACCTTGTTATAGGTTAGGTATTCGGTTTGAACCAAATGGAAAGTCCCTTGATACAATTTAGGTACCATCTCCGAACCAAATAAGTGCTCAATTGGTATTATTTGTTTATTCGGTTTGAACCAAATGAGTAAATCTGGATAGGAGTGAGGTACTTGGAAATTGGTGGTTTAGGGAGTTGATTTATCTAAATAGCTATCAGGATTGTGCTTCGCATCAAGTTGTGTGTAGACAGTAAGTTTAGGTATCCGAAATGGCAATACTTTTAGGTGCAATAATTGTTTGGCTTGTATCTGCTACTTTATTGAGTTATTGAAATGCTACCTTGAATAAAACAGGTATAATTTAAAATTAGGGATGTACCTGAGATTTTATTGCAACTTAGTATCGTTTTTTTGCTATTTTTAGCCACTTAACCATTTACCAAAAGGCCTTGAGGAACGAGAAGCATACAAGGAAAGAAATTATTGATGAGCGCTTAATAGAGGCGGGGTGGTTGGTGGGCGACCCTTCTCAGGTGGTTGAGGAGTTTGATATTGTGGTGGACAAAAACCTTGTGATGGAGGCTCCTACGCCTTATGCGGGTCACCAATATAGCGATTATGTTTTGTTGGGTAAGGATGGTAAACCCCTCGCCATACTAGAGGCAAAAAAGACTTCGGTGGATGCGGCCATTGGAAGAGAACAGGCGAAGCAATATTATTAAATCTCCTACCGCACCGAATGACATTTGTGCCAAGAACAAGCATTTTTTTACGTATTTTGTCCGACTATTATTTAACAAGGAACAATATATAATGACCGATATAAAGAACTTAGAAAAAACCCTTTGGACAGCAGCCGACAAAATGCGGAGCAATATGGATGCTGCCGAATACAAGCATGTTGTATTGGGGCTTATTTTCTTAAAATATATTTCAGACGCTTTCAGCGAGTTATATGACAAACTTACGGAAGGCAAAGGTGAATACGAAGGTGCAAACCCTGAAGATGCAGACGAATACTTAGCCAACAACATTTTCTTTGTGCCTGAAAAAGCTCGTTGGCAATTTCTGCAAGACAGAGCCAAACAACCAACCATCGGCAAACTGATTGACGATGCAATGGATGCCATTGAAAAACAGAACAGCAGTTTGAAAGGTGTTTTGCCAAAAATTTATGCCGACCCCGAACTCAACAAACAACGACTTGGCGAACTGATTGATCTGATTGGAACTATTGGCTTTAACCAAAAAGGACACGTTTCTAAAGACCTTTTGGGTAGAGTGTATGAATATTTCTTGGGGCAGTTTGCCGATGCAGAAGGAAAAAAAGGCGGACAGTTTTATACACCCGAAAGCATTGTAAAACTATTGGTGCAAATGCTTGAACCGTTCAACGGCAGGGTGTATGACGGCTGTTGCGGAAGCGGTGGAATGTTTGTGCAAAGCGAAAAGTTTGTTGAAGAACATCAGGGTAATATCAAAAACCTTTCTATTTACGGACAGGAAAGCAACCCAACTACGTTGCGATTGGCAAAAATGAACCTTGCCATCCGTGGCATTGATGCAAAAATTGAATTGGGCGATACTTTTCTGGACGACAAACACAAAGACCTGAAAGCAGATTTTATTTTGGCTAATCCACCTTTTAACATTAGTGACTGGAGTGGCGAACAACTGCGTGACGACATACGCTGGAAATACGGTGTGCCACCCACAGGCAACGCCAACTACGCTTGGTTGCAACACTTCATACACAAACTTAGCCCCAACGGAACGGCAGGCATTGTGTTGGCAAACGGCAGTATGAACAGCAACACAGGCAATGAAGGCGAAATACGCAAAAACCTGGTTGAAGTAGGACTAATTGATTGTATGGTAAGTTTACCTGCACAGTTGTTTTTCAATACACAAATACCTGCCTGCCTTTGGTTTTTGGCACGTAACAAAACCAAAGGAAAATTTAGAAACCGCAGCAACGAAATACTATTTATTGACGGTAGAAAATTAGGTGTGCTGATAAACCGAAGAAACAAAGAACTGACCGAAAAAGACCTTAAACAAATTGCCGACACTTACCACAACTGGCGAAACCCCAAAGGCAAATACCAAGACATTGACGGCTTTTGCAAAAGTGCCAGCGTTGAAGAAGTGAAAAAGAACAACTTCATACTAATGCCCGGCAAGTATGTAGGCACCGAAGAAAAAGAAAGTGACGGCATTTTATTTGAAGATAAAATGCAAACCTTATCGACTGCATTGGCAAAGCAATTTGCCAAACGAAACGAACTGGAAAAAACCATTCGCAAAAACTTAAAAGGAATTGGATATGAGTTTTAGTGAATGGAAACCATATAAACTCGGAGATATTGCAGAAGTTGTAGGCGGTGGAACACCTTCTACAACAAAAGCAGATTTTTGGGGAGAAGAATATCCTTGGCTTACGCCAAGAGACCTTTCAAATTATACTCAACGATTTATTTCAAGGGGTGAAAGAAATATTACTGAATTAGGTTTAAAAAATTCAAGTGCTAAATTAGTTCCAGAAGGCACAGTATTACTCACATCAAGAGCACCAATTGGGTATTTGGCAATTGCATTAAATGAAGTTTGCACCAATCAAGGTTTTAAAAGTTTCATCGTTGATGAGAAAAAAGCAAGCAATGAATTTTTGTTTTATCTCTTAAAACAAAATGTAGAAGTTTTAAAGCAATTAGGAACGGGAACAACCTTTGCGGAAATATCAGCAACAACATTAAGGGGTTTAGAATTTTCCTTTCCCGACCTTAAAACCCAACAACGCATTGCATCCATTCTTTCAAGTTTAGACGATGCCATAGAACTGAACCAACAAATCAATAAAACGCTGGAAGAAATGGCAAAAGCCATTTTCAAAGAATGGTTTGTTGATTTTAATTTCCCCAATGCCACAGGCAAATTTCAGGAAACCGAAATCGGTAAAATTCCTGTTGGGTGGAAGGTGGCAACTTTTGAAGATGTTTTTGATGCAGACCGTGGATTGAGTTACAAAGGAGCTGGACTTGCTGAAAGTGATGCAATACCAATGCACAACTTAAATTCAGTTTTAGAAGGTGGCGGCTACAAAACCATCGGGATAAAATATTACAATGGCGAATACAAAGACAAACACATTGTAAATGCAGGAGAGGTAATTGTTGCCAACACCGAGCAAGGACATAAATATATGTTGATTGGCTACCCTGCCATTGTTCCGCAATTTTATGGGGAATACGGAATATTCAGCCATCACATTTACCGCATACGACCAAAAGCAAATTGTTATTTAAGCCCTGACTTTATTTTTCATTTGCTTTTGCAACCACAAGTGAGAGACCAAGTAGTTGGCTTCGCCAACGGCACAACAGTAAATATGTTGAAGAATGAAGGTTTGAAAAAACCAAAATTTGCAATGCCACCAAAAGAAATAGCAGAAAAATTTGGAGCAATTGCCAAAGCCAACCGATTACAAGCCGAACAAAACATTGAAGAAAACCAATCCCTAATCAACTTGAGAGATTCTTTACTCCCAAAATTGATGAAGGGAGAAATAAACATAAATTTGTAAATTAAAAGTAATAAAAAAATGATAGTAGAATTCAATATAGCCAATGATGAAATCATCAGTTTGTCGGTTATCAAAAAAGAAGATACTGAAACCAAGTATCAGCTAATTGATGATGATAAATTTATCTGGATGGAACTAGAATTGGTTGGTCAAAATCTTGTTGTTTTACTCAAAAATGTTAGAATAATTGATGACAACGAGACGATTGAGAAGATACTCGACAAAGTTCTATATGAAATTATAGAAGTTGAAAAATCAGGTGCAGATACTTTCAACGAATCAGACCCAACGGATATTAACCCTTATGACCCAGATAAAATTAAAGTAAGGTCTGATAAAATTGCTGTTTCTATTTTGAGTAAAATGATAGACAATCAAAGCATTGACCTTAATCCTGATTTTCAAAGGAACCTAGTTTGGAATAGCTTTCAAAAATCAAGATTAATAGAATCTATACTTTTAAGAATTCCATTGCCGATGTTTTATTTTGCCGAAGACAATGAAGGGAATTTATCAGTAGTAGACGGTTTACAGCGTATTTCAACTATTAAAGAATTTATGGAAAATGGTTTCCCTTTGAGAGACTTACAATATCTAAATGATACTTGTGAAGGACGATATTATGAATCGAAAGGAAATAAAGTAGGACTTGATACCAAATATTTGAAATGGTTTGACTTGACCTCAATCTCTGCAAACATCATAGACCCTTCTTCTCCTCCTAAAGTAAAGTATGATATATTCAGAAGAATAAATACGGGTGGCAGACCTTTGAACAATCAAGAAATTAGAAACTGCTTAATGGGTAAAGGTTTGCGAGAAAGTCTGAAAGCTATGTCAAACTTGGAAGAGTTTAAGTCTGCGACAGATTATAGTATAAAAAGCATTCGTATGGAAGACCAAGAAATTGCATTGCGTTTCTTATTCTTTTACGAATTGTATGAACGTAATAACAGTATTGATGACTATAATGGTTATATGGATTTAGTGCTTGATGAATATACCGACAAGAATGTAAAAACTTCACAACAATCCTTAGAGAAGTATGTTCAAAAGTTTTCTAATGCAATGAGGAACGCAGAATACTTAATTGGGAGTAGATTGGCATTCAGGAAAATACAAAACAAAGACATTCAACCTGATGCTTACAAGCAATTAATAAACAAAGCATTATTTGTTTGTTGCTCTGTTTTATTGGCAGATTACGACAGTGATTTGATTACTGAAAAGAACAGCCCAAATTCATTAACAAGCTTAATTGCAGATAAAATTGAGAGTGACAAACAACTAATCTATTACTTGTCTTATGGCACAAATGGTAAGGCAAATTTGCTATACACGTTTAATGTTTTAAACGAATTATTTAAAAACAACATAACTTATTAGAATGATAACTTTAAGTATAAAAAACTTCAAGTGTTTTTATGACATTGAAGTTCCAGTAAATGATTTATCCGTTTTTGCAGGCGGCAATGGGAATGGTAAAAGCACAGCAATACAGGCATTGCTTCTGCTTCGTAGAACAATTGAGCATTGCAGCGAATGGAAAAATGACCATTTTGAGTATAATAAAATTAATGATTTAAACGTAGAATTGAATGATGTATATTGTTTAGGATTAGGAAACAGCCTTAACGTTCTACCATCGGAATTTAAAGAGACTGATATTGAACTTGGGCTATCAACCACAGACCAATCATTAATAGTAAAATTCGGCACGAACAAGTTGAACGAAGTTTGGATTACCCCTGAAACATTGTTGCGTAACGATTATACATATCCTGAAAATGCTCTAATGTTCAAACAATTTTATTATTTGAACGCTGAAAGAATTGGACCAAGAATAAAACAAGGAATAAAGTTCTATGATTATCCTAATGTTGGATTTCAAGGTGAATTTACCGCACAAATTATAGCTGATTTAGATTCACTTGAAATTGAGAGTAAATTCAAAATAGATTCAAATAGAGTTTTGAATGATAAAAAATATTTGAAAGGAGGTAAATTTCAACATCACGTAAATGCTTGGCTTAGTTACATAATTGATGGCGTTACAATCATACCTGTTAAAGACAGTGAAACGCATACAGCAAGAATAACAGTTGAAAATTCTTATTCATCGGGCAAAGGGATTTTTCCAACAAACACAGGATTTGGAATAAGTTATTCTTTGCCAATTATTGTTTCTTGTTTATTGGCTGAAAAAAATAGCATCCTAATTATTGAAAATCCCGAAGCACATTTACACCCATCTGCTCAATCAAAAATGGGTGAGTTTTTAGGTGTAATGGCAAATTCAGGTATTAAAATTATTGTAGAAACGCATAGCGACCATATCATTAATGGTATTCAGATAGCGGTAGCTAAAAATGCAATCAATCATAAGAATGTAACTATAAATTATTTTTTCAAAGAAGACAAAACAAATCAAGAACTTCAAGAAGATAAAATCCTTGGGGTTAAACAACAACCAAATGTGAAACCAATTCACATCAATGAGAAAGGTGAGTTGACAGAGTGGCCAAAAGGTTTTTTTGACCAAACACAGATTGACTATGTTAAACTACTAAACTTGAAAAAGTAATGAGTAAGTTCTTCTTAAACAATCAATCATTAAACATTAATGATTTTGAAACCTTCAGGGATGGTGTAATTCAGTTGATGAGTATTCAAAAAAAACAAGAGCACATATTTTATAGAAATGAGAGTTGCTATCAGATACACCATTTTGCAAATAGAATATTCCCCAACTTTCACGACATTGACATTTTTAATCTTTATAACTTTTTCGCAAAATTAAGCCCTTGTGATGTTGAAGTTCAGGACGAAGCCACAGCAAATAATCATTCTACTAGTGATATAAATGGATTTCTTGGAATTGATTTTAACGGGCAAATAATAACTGCACACAAAAAGGTTGTTGATTCAGATTCATACTTGAATTGGATTCAATTTTATCAAACAAATTTTGAGCAATTAACAGCATTTCTAGGTAATTCTGTAATAACTAAGAACTTTGAAAAGAGTTATGCTTCTCTTTCATCTGATGCTCAAAAATCTATTAAAGAAGAATTTGAAAAAGCGGCAAATAGGAATCTTGCAACAAGATTTTATCCCGACACAAAAATTGTAAAGGATTTAAGTGTTTCAAAAAAATGCACTGTATATGAGTTAAGAGTATATCAACCAGTCGCACTTAGAGTTTACTTTAATGAAATTGGAGATAAAGTTTATTTGGCTTCTATTGAACAGAAATCAAATCCAGACCAAAACGAAGACATAAAAAAGGCAGAAAAATTATTGATTCTAATTAATTCATAGCATTGGCAAACTTTAACACCGAAAGCGAAATAGAACAAATTGCATTGGATATTCTAAGCGAAGACTTAGGATATACGGTGTTGTATGGTCCTGATATTGCTGAAGGTGATAAAAAGGAGAGAGATTGTGCCGAAGTTGTTTTGCAACAGCGTTTGAAAATCAATAAACGGGAAACAATATTGCAAATTTGATGAAGGGTGAAATAGAAATTCAGGAAAAGGAAACAGTTAAACAATGAGTTGTTTGAATAAATTGAATTAAACAAAAAAAACAAACACAAAAAATAATAACATTGAAAAGTATATGAGACCACTATCAACAAACGATATAGAAAGTGAATTAAGCTATGCTTATTTGCACGCTGTAGCATCAAAAGTTGGTGCATCTTGCAGCATAGCCAATAGATCTCTTGACGGCAATGGAATAGATGCAGCCATAACGGGGTGGGGTCCTTTCCCGGGCGGTGGTTATTTAGAAGAAATTACGGTTCACATTCAATTAAAAGCAACTGTTTCAGTTCCAGTAGAACAAAATGGTCATTTATCCTATTTCTTAAGTGAAACAAGGCGTTATGATGATTTGCGAGCTGATACTGTTTCTGTTCCCCGAATTTTGGTAGTTTTATTTTTACCAGCAAATGCCGCTGATTGGTTGACTATTTCGCCAAATGAATTGATAATGAAAAAATGTGCTCATTGGACAAGTTTGAGGGGTGCGGGGGCATCAACCAACAAAACAGGGGAAACGGTATATCTGCCAACCTCACAAATTTTAGATACTAACAACCTTACAAACATTTTAACCAAATTGTCTCGAAAAGAGATTTTAACATACACTAAGCCATGAGTTATTATATATCATCAGAATATTTTGAGGAGTTGAAGGATAAAGAAAGGCAAATGCTTTTCGGCAAAATCCCTTCGGCTGACTTACGTGATTATACAAAATTGCTTGGCTGGAATTTTCTGACAGAAGCAATCAAGGATAAAATATTTGTTGCAAGCAATCCTAATTTTGATAAACGACAAATTAATTTTCCAATTGAAGCAACTGCTCCAGATTATGCAGAAGCTATTGAATTAGCTATTTCAAAAGTTGCAGAATTACAAGGCAAAACTATTGCTACTGTAATTGCTGAAATACAAGAGTTAAAGGACGACACGATAAGATTTAGAGTAATTGATACAAGAAATGAAGATAGTTTTATTCCATTATCTTATGCGGTGTCCGCCATTAATGGAGCAAAAGAATTATTTGTTTCTGCGGCTTGTTCAGTATTAAAACCACAGGCTCATCATCCAAGAATGAACCGTTCGGAAGCATTGGAATTAATTGAGAAATCAAGATTTAGACATACTGAGAAAGGTAGTTTTATTTTAAAAGTCTCAAGTCCATTAAAGGCAGTCGATATACAAGCCAACTTATTTAGTGATGAAACAATGCCGTTTGTAAGACAAACAACATTAACCATCAATAAAGGATTAAATGAATTGGTAACAGCAATTCAAGCGGATACATTAACGAAATTGGTTGATGAAATTAAAGACGGTTCAAACCCTTATGTTTCATCCAATCTTTGCAAAGCAGTTACAAACTTTCAAGAGCAACATGATGATTTTGATTTATGGGTTGATTTTAATTTCGCTGGTTCATTAGCATTGCCAGCAAATCTTGTAGTTGCTAAAGAGGTAAAAGTCCAAAAGGATTATTTCTCAAGAATTGATGATATAAGGCGTGAATTAAGAAATACGGAGCAGCAGAAAAAGAAAGAAGATGTTTTTATGGCAACGGTAGAACATCTTGCAGGTGAAATTGGTGATGATGGTTTGCGTTCTGGAGAAGTAATTTTGAATTTGTATCAAGAAGATGAAATCATCAAAGCAAAAACAGGTTTAAATTCTGCTCAATACAATGAAGCCGATAAAGCACATATGACATCAGGTGCTTACATTAAAATAAAAGGGAAGTTACACCCAGGCAATCAACCACGAAACTTAACAGACGTTTCTTTATTTGATTTAATCCTGCCATAACCATTTTATTATGCTATGGCAAACTTTATCACCGAAAGCGAAATAGAACAAATTGCATTGGATATTCTAAGCGAAGACTTGGGATATACAGTGTTTTATGGTCCTGATATTGCCGAAGGTGATAAAAAGGAAAGAGATTACACAGAAGTGGTTTTGCAACAGCGTTTAAAAACTGCTATTAACAAATTCAATCTCACCATTCCCGAAGAAGCCAAAGAAGAAGCATTTAAAAAGACATTGCGGACTGTAACCGTAGGTTTAGCCGACAACAACGAGCATTTTCACAGAATGCTTACCGAAGGCGTTGACGTAAAATTCAGTATTGGCGAAGGCAAAACCAAAACAGATAAAGTTTGGCTCATTGATTTTGAAAATCCAAAAAACAATGAGTTTTTAGCCATCAATCAATTTACGGTAGTTGAAAATCACAATAACAAACGTCCTGATATTGTTTTGTTTGTTAATGGTTTGCCATTGGTAGTAATAGAATTGAAAAACGCTACCGATGAAACAGCCGATGTAAAAGCAGCATACAACCAACTGCAAACCTACAAGCAATTAGTGCCTTCGCTTTTCAACTACAATACTTTTCTATTGGTAAGCGATGGTTGGTTTGCCAAAGCAGGAACATTAAGCAGCGATTATAGTCGCTTTATGGAATGGAAAACAGCAGACGGCATCACAGTAGTTGACAGCTTGCGTGAACCCGAAATGGAACCAATGATTAAAGGTTTGCTCAACAAAGAAACTTTGTTAGATGTTATTCGCCATTTCATAGTGTTTGAAAAGACGAAAGAAAAAACCATTAAGAAAATTGCAGCATACCATCAATACTATGCCGTAAATAAAGCCATTGTAAGCACCATAAGAGCAGCATCTGTTCCAGAAAATGTTGCTAACGAGCCACCATCACATTTTGGGTTGCCATCGGTAAAAGACCAACCCAAAGGCGACCAACGTGCAGGGGTGGTTTGGCACACACAAGGTAGCGGAAAAAGTTTGAGTATGGTTTTCTATACTGGCAAATTGGTTTTAGCCGAAGAAATGAATAACCCTACCATTTTGGTTTTAACCGACCGCAATGATTTAGACCAACAACTTTTTGAAACATTCGGCAACTGCGAACAACTCATTCGGCAAAAGCCAAAACAAGCCGAAAGCAGAGACGATTTAAGAGAAAAACTTTCAGTGGCTTCGGGTGGTGTAGTATTTACAACTATTCAAAAGTTTTTACCCGAAACGACAGGAGCAAAATATCCTGAACTAAGCAATCGCAGAAACATTATAGTAATTGCAGATGAAGCCCACAGAAGTCAATACGATTTTATTGATGGCTTTGCCAAAAATATGCGGGATGCTTTGCCCAATGCTTCATTCATTGGTTTTACAGGCACACCAATTGAGAAAGAAGATAAAAACACACAAGCCGTTTTCGGGAACTACATTGATGTGTATGATATTCAGCAAGCCGTTCTAGATGGTGCAACAGTTCGCATATATTACGAAAGTCGTTTAGCAAAAATTGATTTAAGCGACACCGACCAAAAAATATTAGACCAAAGAGTTGAAGAAGTTACTGAAAACGATGAACTGACCGAAAAGCAAAAACGCTTTGCAAAATGGGCAAGTAAAGAAGCCGTTGTAGGCAGCGTTCAGCGATTAAAACAAATTGCCTTAGACATTGTAACGCATTTTGAACAACGCCTTTCAGCAGCAGACGGAAAAGGAATGATTGTTTGTATGAGCCGCAGAATTTGTGTTGAACTGCAAAATGAAATCATCAAACTGAAACCACATTGGTATGATGCAGCAGACGACAAAGGCAAAATAAAAGTGATAATGACAGGTTCGGCTTCCGACCCTTTGGATTGGCAAGAACACATAAGAAACAAACCAAGAAGAAAAGCTATTGGCGACCGATTGAAAGACCCGAAAGACGAATTGAAATTGGTAATAGTTCGTGATATGTGGCTCACTGGTTTTGATGCACCTTGTTTGCATACACTTTACATTGACAAGCCAATGAATGGACATAACCTGATGCAAGCCATTGCAAGGGTTAATCGTGTGTTTGGCGACAAGGACGGTGGTTTGGTAGTTGACTATATAGGCATTGCACAAGACTTGAAAAAAGCATTGGCTATTTATACCGAAAATCAAGGCAAAGGAAAATTGGCTTTTGACCAAGAAGAAGCCGTTGCCAAAATGATTGAATTATATGAATTGGTAGTTGATATGTTCGGCTCATTTGAATTTAGAAAATATTTTGACCTTGACCCAAGACTGAAATTGAATTTCATTTTAGATGCTGCCAATCATTTGTTGGAATTGAAAGATGAAGATGGAAGAAACGGCAAACAGCGTTTCAAAGACCACGTTACCAATTTATCAAAAGCATTTGCAATATCCGTTCCACATCAAAAAGCATTTGAGATAAGAGATGATTTGGCTTTCTTTCAAGCCATCAAAGCAAGGTTTGCTAAGTTTGACGAAACACAAAAAAAACAAACCAACGAAGAAATTGAAACAGCAATCAGACAAATTGTAAATGATGCAATTGTTTCAAAAGAAGTAATTGATGTGTTTGAAGCAGCAGGAATTAAGAAGCCCGATATTTCAATTCTTTCAGACGAGTTTATGGCAGAAATTCAAGGAATGCCAAGAAAGAATTTGGCACTTGAATTATTGAAACGACTATTAAACAATGAAATTAAAAACCGTTCAAAGACGAATTTAATTCAGAGCAAAAAGTTTTCGGAAATGTTGGCACAAGCAGTTAAACGCTACCAAAGCGGACTGATTGAAGCAGCAGCAGTAATTGAAGAATTAATAAAACTTGCCAAAGACATTCGTGCAGCCGACCAACGTGGCGAAAAATTAAATCTACGTGTTGACGAATTAGCTTTTTATGATGCACTGGCAGACAATCCGAAAGCAGAAACTATTTTAGGTGACGACACTCTGAAGGCCATTGCACACGAACTGGTTGACAGTGTAAGACGAAACACAAGCATTGACTGGCAACTGAAAGAAAGTGTTCAAGCCAAATTGAGAGTATTGGTAAAACGCATTTTGCGTAAATACAAATATCCGCCAGACGACCCCGAAACAGGCGAATACAATGTTTCAGTAACAAAGGTTTTAGACCAAGCAGAATTACTAGCAGAATTTTGGACAAATGAGAAGTAGAAAATCAAACGATAAGAAAACCATCAGCAAAAAGAATATCGCAATAATTCAATTGCGTGATGCTATTCGTTTGTATTACGCCAAAAGCTACATTTCATCTATTACTTTAGGAGCAGCAGCTGAAGAAATATTAGGCAAACTTTCAGACGAAAAATATTCAAGACAACTCGGCAGACCTGTAAAATATAACTACGCAGACGATGCAGCGTTTTTAATTGCTCATTTCATTCCCAACGGTGACATTGACTTAACAACTTTGACCGAAGACGAACAAGAGCAATATTATGACGATATTCAGCGACAATTTATTTCTGACCGTAACAAGACACGAAACAAATTGAAGCATAAAAACGAAGGCGAAAAAGAAGTTGAGTTTTCAAACTTTAGACAAGTTGCCGAAGACCATATTGCAGGAGCAATTGTGAACTACAAACTATATAAAAACGAATTACCAGAAGACGAAATAATTTTAAAATTCAGTAATGAAAAGGGAATTAGTTAAAAGCCAACGCACAGGTGTAAGCACATTTGCAAGCTGCACAAGCCCAAGCACAGACCAAAGCTTGCAAAAGAGCTTCCACCTTTACCACCCTGACATAATTATATTAAAAAAAACGCCTCCACTTCAGAAAATAATAAATTGGATATAGCATTTAAAGAAACGGCAAAGCCACAATAAATTATATGGAATATATTTCGACATCAGCACTTGCAAATGAGCTTGACATGAAATCAAGCGACCTGTTCGACAAATTGAAAACACTTGGTTGGATAGAAAGAAAAAATGATAAGTGGACCCTTACAGAACTTGGAAAACAAAAAGGCGGTCAAACAAGAACTAATCCAAAATTTGGAGAATTTGTTGTTTGGCCTGAAAATATCAACATAGAAAATGGACAGCAAAAAGAAAAACCAAAACTTATTAATGCAACTGCAATTGGTAAGCATTTCAATATTTCATCTCAACGATTTAATTTACTATTAAACGAACTCGGACTGATTGAGAAAACTGTTGCTGGTTGGGCAATTACTAAACTAGGTAAAAGTATTGGCGGCATACAATTTGAGCATGAAACTTCGGGCGGAACTTATATTTTATGGCCCGAAACAATTTTGAAAAACAAAGACATTCTTGCAATGTTTTACGTTGAAACCCCAGTTAAGAAGTCAAAATCTGAAGAAACTCATATTGAAACTGAAAAACAAAACACTGATGTAGCTAACGATTTCCGGAAAAAGTATAAAGCAGAATACAGAACTAAGGACGGACACTATGTTCGGTCAAAAGCAGAACTTACAATTGACGACTCATTGTATCTTTGGGGCATTCCGCACGCTTATGAAAAAAAATTACCAAATACTGAGCACAACGTATACTCTGACTTTCATATTCCTTCTGGTAAAGGTCGACCTAAAGCCGTTTACATAGAATATTGGGGAATGGAAAACGATGAAAATTATAATGCTCGTAAGAACAAGAAGATTGAAATTTATAACGACTTAGGTCTAACTTTAATTCAATTAAATGATGCCGACATAAAAAACATCGAAGATTCATTGCAAAAATATCTCCTACAACACAGCATTAAAGTAAGTTTAGACTAAGCAGACATTTATCAAATAAGGACATGTAAACTTGTATTAGGATTTTTAACAAATAAGTGTAAACTTTTTTTAGGACTAGTCAAGTTCAGATGACCTAAGGACATAGCAGTCATAAAAATAATTTTCACAAAAAGGAAAAGCCTTAAATAAATATAAACCCTAAATAAAAATCGAATGAAACACATTGAAAAACTAAATTCAACCTACGCCCAAATTTATGAAAGATTGCAAAATGATGAAGCCAATCTAGATCAAGAAATATATGATTTAGATAGAGAAGTTAAAGATTATATGGAAACGACAAACGGCAATGAACATATGCAATTAAAAGGCCTTTTAATAAAAATACTTGCCATGAAAAAGGAATTTGATATTTATGACGAGGAATCAGAATTAGATAGAATGTTCCCTGAAAGACATGAAGAAGGTTTTGATGAGGATAGCATGAGTTACGATAGTGTTATTGGGGATGAGTGAATCCAGAGGGTTAAATGGTGAAAATATTTATATGTAAATTAAAATGGTATGGCAATTAAGGATATAACATTAGAAAATATTCGTCAAGCAATTAATAATGTGGAATTTGCTGATGTAAATTTACGGACAGCAGAAAGGTATTTGGTGGAAGTTGATGGCAATAAATATCCTATAAAGGATTTATTAAGGTATGCACATCAATCGATTGACGGAAAGGAAATTGAAATCCCAGGAGGCGGGAAGGACCAAAAAGATTTTCTTGAAAGCCTTGGATTAAGATTTATTGATTCTTGGGATGAATTTAAAACTTTAATAGAGAATTTGAACTCAGATTTAGATTTCATTTCTAAATTTGGGTTCACAAAAATTCAAAAGGATTATGCCTGGATTTCTGATAAATCTGGTTCAATAGGGGGGATAGATGCCCATTATGAAATCTCAATAGGGAAAATAAAAGGTAAATATACCGTGGAGGTGCATTTTGAAAATGAACAACTTAATAAGAGCAAACTTTTTGATACGATATTTAGTAATTTAAATGCAAGGTTAAAAGTTTCAAAATGGTTAAATTATAAAAGAATAACTGTAGGTGATGGTGTTGCAAATACAGAAAATGATGTGTTTTTTAAGATTAAAGATGAATTGAATTTTTTAGATGATACTATAGGTGAACATTTAAGGTTAATTTTGGCTGTACATGAATTAACAAAAAAGGATATGAAAAATGAAGTCCTCCAACCCCTTCAACCGCTTAACCAAATTTTATTTGGACCTCCAGGTACTGGAAAAACATATAATTCCATTAATAAAGCGTTACAAATTATTGAAGGGATTTCTGAAGAAGAGTTGAATAAAAAATATCCAAATAGAATAGAAATAAAAAACGCATTTGATAATATGATTATTACAGATTTTAATAATCCTAAAGGTCAAATTGCATTTACAACCTTTCATCAAAGTATGAGTTATGAAGATTTTATTGAAGGAATAAAGCCTAGTAGTACAGATAAAACGGTAAGGTATGATGTTGTGCCAGGTATTTTTAAGAAGATTTGTGAAATGTCTTCATCCAAAAGGAAAGTAACAATAAAAGTTGATTCCGAAGAGTTGCCGCTTACTAAAGAATTGTTAGAGTTTTTTTATAATTCCTTCGCTAGTTTATTGCCTCACTATGAAGAATTGCAATCTAGTTTTAACCTAAAAACAAATGAAAATTCCCCATTTGAATTGTATAAAAATACTGCTGGTTCAATTGTTGTGAAGGCTGGTCAGAAAAAAACAAAAATGGTTATTTCTTTAAATGAATTAAGCTTGGTTATTTTTGAAGATAAAATACCCATGTATAAATCTTATGAGCAACCTATAATTGAAAGAATATTTGAAGGGATGGAGTTTTCTTCCTCAAATGCCGATAATAGTTCGAAGAATTATGTATTGATAATAGATGAAATAAATAGAGGAAATGTTTCTCAAATTTTTGGAGAACTTATTACCTTAATTGAAGATGATAAACGTCTGGGCAGGGATGAGGCAATTGAAGTAATTTTGCCATACAGTAAAAGTAAATTTAGTGTTCCATCTAACCTATACATTATTGGTACAATGAATACTGCAGATAGAAGCGTTGAGGCATTGGATGCAGCGTTGAGAAGAAGGTTTAGCTTTATAGAGATGCCTCCAGAAACACATCTGTTAAATCCTTATAATAGATTGGGTAAGGCTTGGGGTGATTATTGGATAGAAATAGACACGGAAGAATACTGGGATAATTGGCATGCAGTTGAAAGTGGTATACTTGATTTAGCTGGTTTATCAAAAGATGAGAAAGCATATACCGAATTAAGTAAGAGCTGGAAAGAAAACCAATTAGCTGTTTGGCGCCAAAAAACCGATTATAAAAGCATATTTGCCAATTCTATTATAGACTCAAATAAAGGAATACGGCTTGATTGGCTTTTAAATACCATTAACAACCGCATTGAAAAACTCTTAGATAAAGACCATCAAATAGGGCATAGTTATTTTTTATCGGTTAATTCTCTAGAAGATTTAAAAGCAGCTTTTCAGAATAAAATAATTCCATTATTACAAGAGTATTTCTTTGGAGATTATGGTAAAATTGGCTTGGTATTAGGCAAAGACTTTGTTGTGAAAAGTGATACCAAGGCAATTTTTGCAGATTTTGATTCTGAGCTTGCCTCCGAGTTATCTGAGAGGCCTTCTTATACTCTAAAAAATGCTTTGGACATGGATGATGATAAATTTATAGCGGCTACTAGAAATTTGATGGCAAGCAAATAATGGGAGCGTTGCGTAAAAGAATTGAAGTGTTTGAACATAAGACCATTAGGTTGGATCAGGATTTTATTACAGGTGATAAAGTAGTAAGATTTGAGGCAACTCATTTAAAATCATTGCAAGAGTTTTATGGTAGTAAAGGTGTGCCTTATTTTACCTTAACACATAATGGTGTTAGATTTAATGAGTACGTTGGTGTATTGCAAATTGGCAACCTAACAATTGAGGTGTTGCCAAAAGCGGATAAGAATGAAACAGATACTGGTAAATGGAAACGTTTGTTAATAGACATGCTTAGAAAGGTTGGTGCGTTTGATATTCATAGTCCAAGCAGCAGTGCCCTTTCATTAAAAAACAATTCGATTCTGGATATTTACTTTGAACTATTTGTAAAGGAAGTTGAATTCTTAATTCATGCTGGATTGATTAAGAAGTATAGGAAAACAGAAGGTAATGTTACAGCTCTGAAAGGCAGTTTGCAGTTTTCTAAACATATACAACAAAACCTCACCCATCAAGAACGCTTCTATACCCGTTACACAACCTATGATGTTTCGCACCAGTTGCATATCATTTTATATAAAACACTATTGCTTCTAAAGCAAATAAATACCAATGGGGCACTGCAAAGTCGCATTGGTTCCTTGTTATTAGATTTTCCTGAAATGCCCAATATTAAAGTGAGTGAAGCCACATTTGAGCGCATTATTTTTAATAGGAAAAGCAATAGGTATATAAAGTCGATTGAAATAGCCCGGTTACTTTTGTTGAATTATCATCCCGATTTATCTAAAGGTAGAAATAATATTCTGGCCTTAATGTTTGATATGAATTTGCTTTGGGAAAAGTTTATTGAGGTTAGCTTAAGGAAATATAAAACAGGTTTAAAATCTCTTCATGCTCAATCGCGCAAATCTTTTTGGCAGCCTGAGGGAGGAACAGCCTCGGCTATAAAACCTGATTTGTTTCTGGAACTCGAATCTGGGGATAAAATGGTTTTGGACACCAAATGGAAGAATTTGAATGGCAAGAATCCATCACCCGAAGACCTAAGGCAGATGTATGCCTATAGTTTGTATTATGATGCTAAAAATGTAAATTTGGTTTATCCTGGAAACGATGCCTCACGAAAAGGTTATTTCTTAGATAAAGACCATGGCGGAAAAACTGAAATACATTGTGGAGTGATAAACATAAAAACTAATGATAATATCGTAGAATGGATGAAGGAAATTGCAAATGGGATTCATAAATAGAATTTATGGCAAAAAGTAAACTCATAACTGTTAAAGGAATAGATATTGTTATCCTTACAGAAAACAATAAAGATGAATACATTTCTCTTACAGGAATTGCTCGTTACCGTGATGCTGAAAGAAGCGATTACATTCTTCAAAACTGGCTGAGAACTAAAAGCACTATTGAATTTGTTGGACTTTGGGAGCAATTCAATAATCCCGATTTTAATTCCATCGAATTCGATGGAATTAAAAATCAAGCTGGTTCAAACAGCTTTTCCTTAACTCCTAAAAGGTGGATAGAATCTACTAAAGCCTCACCATAATCCCATTTTCCCAATTCAATTTTTTTAGTCCTATTTGGGCTAAGGCAAATTCTTGTTCGTAGAGATTGCTTAGCTCCAATAACGCTGCCTCTTGGTTTAATAACCATTTGCTGCAAATGCGCTCGAGTTCTTGCTTCTTGGCGTTTAAATCAGGTCCTAAATAGGCTTCAAGTGTATTGAGAAAGAAATATCCTGTGGTGAAATAGCCTTCAGGCGTTTTGCATTTCTTTAATTCGTTTAGTAAGGTCTCATTAAACTCTTGCAATAAATAAACAATCCTAGTTTGGTTCAGCAAGCCCAACTCTTTTTCTCTTATTTTGGCAGCACCTTCATAAGATTGGCTAGCCACATGCTTGGCCTTTTGGGTTCTAAGTTCAAAAATAGGCGACACTAATTCACGGAAGTCGGGAGGCAATATTATTTGCTTTGCAACGCGATGGATATAGCGCTCTTTATATTGGTTCAAAACGTCTACTAATTTTGCATTGACCCAATTTCGGTTCAGAGCAAATTCTTCTTTTAAAATAGGTATGATTTTATTTTGATGGTCATTCCTAAGCGCTTCCTGTATTTGATTGTATTGATTTGCATAGAGCACCAAACGCTCTACAAATTGATCGTCGCTCAATAAACTGCTTGTCTTATTTGTTGTCATAGCACAAAGAAAATACCCCGCTATGCCAAAGGATGGCGTTGTAAACGGCTTGAGCAAAAAAATGTAAATTGCAGCATGTTCTTGCATGCCATTTTGCTTATTGATCAAATGAAACAAATTGTTTCATTTGATCAATAATTTTAAGGGTTGAAGGACTTATTCCGCGTTCAATATGGCAATCAATCCATTCTGGTAAATTTTTATTTTCTAGCAGAGTTTGAAATTCAATTTGCAAATAATTTTTCAAATCTTTTGGAGCGCTTTGAATTTCCAGCCATACAGTTGATCGGTTTTCTAATACATGTATGATATCTTCAAAATCAGTACTAAATCTCCCATCATTATTTCCTCTTCCTTTAAATGCTTCTAGTTTTGTTGCAATAAAAAAGGATGCTGTCAATATTCTTATCTTCACATTTTCGAGAGTATATTCAATTGCATTTTGGAATCCATCTTGGTACCAAATATTCGTAAATCCAATAGATATATCATTTGTGGGCATGATATCAACAATAATTCCATTGATTTTATATCTGCAAATAATTCCAGATTCAATGTCGTTTTCAAAACCAATTTCTCTTAATCTGTTTTCTAATTCAACCCTATCATTGAAGTTTAGAATTTCCACTATTACATCAATATCATCTGTTGGTCTCACCTCTGATACTGGCATATCGGGATATAAGGAAACGGTTGCTCCACCTACAAATACTACCTTTTCATTTAATTTATTAAATGCGTTGGCTACGGATTTAATTCGAACAAAATTTATATGATGGTTTATCACAATATTATTTTTTTTAATTCTTCAATAGCGGTTTTAATTTCCCTTGTCTTTCCAACACGTATCACATCAGTTAATGCCAATAGTTTAAATAATTTCCCATCTTCCTTTACCGCTTCTGTTTGCTTTTTGTAATAAGGTTCAATTGCCAAACCCATAATGGTTCCATTTTCGTCGGGCCAAACATAATTTGTTGCTGAGTTAAATTTTGCTGCCATAAATGGATGGGAGTGGGCAGTTGCTGTTCCTCTTACCATGGTTCCTGGTTCTTGCGGAAATACATATTTTAAACCATGTTCTATAAATTCCATGAAATTTTGGCGCTTAACCAATTTTTTATTGAAATCTAATAAGTTGGCTGTTTTACTTCTATTAAGTGATTCGGAAATTTCAGAATTGCTTATTTTTAATTCATTAGCTAGGTTCAACAATTGCCATTGACTTTCTCCTTTTGCTACAATTTTTAAAAGGATTACAATATCTTGAGGACGCATGCCATTGTGTTTTCTCATAGAGCAATTATACGAAATATTCCTCAATTCGCAAATCGCGAATTGAGGAATATTCGTTTAGCTTAAGGTTTTGATGCAATATATTTTTTGTTTCAAAAAGAAGCCAACCCTCTAATCCAAAACTTACAGTCAAATTTGTGGTCTGAACCAAATGCTATAACTTGCCCTGTGGCCACACATGCAACCTTACATATTTATGCTTTAATACTAGAGAAATTGAGTAGGCAAAAAAGCACTTCACTAGTAGAATTAAAAACCTTTCTTGAATCGCATGAATTGGGGAAATCGGATGGAATGTTATTTAACTCAAATATTTTCTGACCTATTTCTGAACCGCCAGTCATTGTTA
>JAIOYZ010000007.1 GCA_021740845.1 Bacteroidia bacterium | reverse complement strand
GACTCACAATTTTATCCGCCGCTTCCTTCAGATTTAGCCTCGCGGCTAACACCCTTGCTTTGGATTAGCGATTCCCATTGGCAGGCTCGTTCAAGACTTTCACTCTAAAGAACAATCGTATGCGTAGCGCACATAAAAAAGAGCAACCTGTTTCCAGATTGCTCTTCCTAATTTCTTATGAACAATTAATTACTGCTTCAAGAATTTTTGAACAATAAGACCGTTTTCTGCCATAGCATACAAAACATACAACCCATTATTTAAGTCAGAAACATCAATACTATTTTGCATAACATCGCCTTCTTTAACTAAACGACCAGAAAGGTCATAAACTTTAAAAACAGTTGGATTAGCTCCCTCAATAAACAACCTGCTTGAAGTAGGAATTGGATATAATCTATAACTATGAACATCCAATTTTCCTATGCCTACATTGGTTCCATCGTAATCTATGATTACATGCATTAAGTCTCTTTCGTTTAAAAAATCAGAAGCAAGTATGCCTACAGGATTGGTTAACTTAATATAGAAATCATGTGTTCCAAAAAAGGTAGTATTAGGTGGCAAATTATAGCTAAAAACCCTTCTGTTGGATTCGTCATAAATATTAGTCCCGTCTCCAAAAATACATTTCTTAGGAGTAAAATTATACTCAATACCATTCCTCGCTGATCCGTCAATTGCCGTAACATCAGACCCAACATCCATTCTTAATGTATCATTGTTTGGCGTCCAAACAACTATTTCAACACCTGCATCCGGATCGTTGTTATTCCAGTTATCATAAGACAACGGGTTGTTAAAACCATATTTTATCTGGGCTTGAGCAGCCATTCCGGCAAATACAACTGCAATAATGAGTAATGCTTTTTTCATTTATTTATTTCGTTTATTGTAGCGTTTAAACGCCTTGTTTCAATATTAGAATTACAAGTTTACTAAAATATTTGATGTAAAAAAACCTAAAATGGTTGCATTTAACGAATTCTAATTTTCTGTCCCGGAATTACTGCGTCATTCATTGGGTGATTTAGTTCCTTTATTTGACTAACACTAACGCCATATTTCCTAGCAATTCCATATAAGGTCTCACCTTTTTCAACTTTATGGTAATACTCTCCCTCATTGGAATCATTAACCTTTGGAGCCTCAAATTTCTTTTGTATTGGAACCACCACCAGGGCCTGACCAATATAAATATTTTCGTTTTCTAAATTATTGGTGGCTTTTAAATCATTAATTCCTATTCCATATAGTCCAGAAATGCTGTACAAGGTTTCGCCTTGTTTCACAACGTGTACACCTGGTATTGTTTGTGGGTCGCGGGTTTCAGCACTCGGAATGGCCGGATTAATAATTAGCCTTTGGCCTATTTCAATAGAATCACCTTCCAATAAATTCAAATATTTAATGGCGTCTACTCTTACACCATATTTTTTTCCTATACCATACAATGTTTCTCCCTTTTGAACAGTATGAAAAAAGCTTAAATTCTCCTTTGAAGAATAGATAGAATCCTCCACTGCATTTATCTCTGCTGGCTTTTGGGTTTCAATGTTTTGAATAGGATTGTCATAAACCTTTTCATTATAACTCGTGTCAATTATAATTACTGCAACCACCGAGTCTTTTTTAGGTTCAACCACATTTATTATGGTTTTTGTTGTTGCGGTATCAATTAACTTAGGAGCCTTTTCTCTCTTATTTCTTAAGTAAATCTCCTCACCTAATGCTGGTTGTTGTCCAGAAACCATAAGGTTTTTCTCTAACAGTTTTTCCAATTTAATGGCATATCTCTGACTAATCCAATACATCGTTTCGTTGGTTCCAACCAAATGGTACAACGAGTCGGACTTTGACTTTTTAGGCTTCAAATAAATAGTATCACCCGCTTTACAAATTGCATTCTTTTCTAAATCATTGTTTCTATACAATTGGTGAACTTTAATATCATAATCCAATGCAATTTGTGCATAGCTTTCATTTGGCTTAGCTACTATACCAGGCACCCCATTGTTTTCAAATTCCTTACCATAACTTTTTACAATTTCTGCCTTTTCTTCCTTCAGCTCTCGGTCTTCCTCCTCACTTAGTTTAACTGCATCAAACCTGTTTAATTTGTGTCGTTCAATAAAGGTTATCAACAATTCTGCATACTGTGGGTTGGTTGCATATCCCGCTTTTTTTAATCCATGGGCCCATGCCTTATAATCGGTTTGATCCAAATCAAATAAAAATGCATAGCGATTATTGCGCATAAGAAAGTCAGAATGGTCTCTATAACTATCGATAGCAGCATCGTATTTTCTAAAACATTCTTGTGGTGCATCATCATCCTCATAAATTGTTTTACCGGTCCAGGTTGTTTTGCATTTTATTCCAAAATGATTGTTAGCATCAATTGCTAACCTACTGTTACCATTACCACTTTCTAAAATACCTTGAGCCAGTGTTATAGATGCAGGTATCTTACTTCTATACATTTCATCAATTGCAATTGCACTATATTTTTCAATGTATTGCTCAACGGTAATTTTAGGCAATGATGCTGCTTTTTCACCTTGTGCTAAAATAACAAACGACAAGGAGAAAAAAATAATTAAGAGTGGCAGTTTTCTCATGGTATTGTAGCAAAAGTAATATTCAAGCCGATGCTCTATGTTTGCTATTCCCCACAAACAAAAAGAGTTGTATAGAATTGTGAGCAAATAAAAAGCCAGAACAATTTGCCCTGGCTCTTAACCTTTAAATTCTATATTTTTCTGCTTACAAATTTTTAAGATTTCCGCCTAGGTGTAATCCCAAACCCATACTAATAAAAAACTTTTCATCTGGCCTTCCTGGTAGTTGGCCAACCTCTGCTTTGCAGGATAACCCAGCCCATTTTCCCAAATCATATTGCCATCCAAATCTCCACCCTAAATAACTCCTTTTATTTTCACTAATATTTATATCTATTCCATCAAATTGCGACTGACTGCTATTTGGCTTTAATTCGTACTTTACCACCGGGGTTAATAAAATATCCAAATAAAAATTATTTCTAAAATTACTGCCTTTCTCCTTATAGTCTTCAGGCTTTATTTTTAAATACGTTATTTTCTTTAAGTCAATACCTGCATAAAATCCAGATGTACGCATGGTATAATTCACTGTTTCATAATTTTTATTGTCAAATACAAATTTCAAATCACCATTTGCATCCTTATATTGAATATCATTTTCTCCCCTAATTTTTGAAATGTCGTTATCTACTTGACAATTATTATAAAAGCTTTGTAAACCGCCCCTTACCGCAAAAATTGTTTTTCGTGTAGCAGGAACCATTATATATCTAGTATGCGTGTACCTTCCAGTTGTAGAGCTTGATAAAACAACTTTTGTCTTCTTAATCTTGGTGGAATTACTCAAATTTAACTCGCCACCTATCCTAAACTGGTTCATCTTTTTTAAACCTTCTGGCGAAAAAACCCCATCCGCATTATCATCCGTATATGCTTTCTTAAAATCGATATCCACCTGAAGCCTTTTTCCAATAAAGGCATTTGCATATAAATTCCATGAAAGTCCAGTATTAGGGTTATAAGAAACCGCATCAAATGGGTTCAAACCAATAAACAAATTCTTAATATTAGGGTTGTCTTCTAATACCTTGTACGCTACATTTTGAGCGTTTAAACTCAAGGAGCTTAAACACGCAAAGCCTAAAATTATTTTCCATTTCCCATTTCCAATAGTAAGTGTTTTCATTTTTTTTTAAGTTTAATTTTTCTGTTTACAAATTTTATGTTTGGCGCGCTTTACGGAAATACCCTCTTCTTGGTAATTTGTATCCGTGCTACTGGGTATGCCCCAATTTTTATTTTATATTCGCTCTCCTTAAAAACCTAGAGGCATTGAATAAAATTGAAGTTCTAATTGTTGATGACCATCAGATTATGTTGGATGGAATTGTTGCGCTATTAAATAGAAGCAAACAATTTGAAGTTATTGCTCAAACTACCAATCCCAATGAGGCTCTAGAGCTTATTAAAACTAAAAACCCCGCTATTTTAATTACAGATATTAGCATGGAAGGGCTGTCTGGAATTGAATTATGCAAGCAGGTAAAATCAATAAAGCCAGATGTAAAAGTCCTCGCACTTTCTATGTTTAATGATAAGGAAACAATAACAGAAATGCTTGAGGCTGGAGTGGACGGATATATATTAAAAAATACTGGAACAGAGGAGCTTTTAAACGCCTTGCAAAAAATATCCTTAGGCCAATTGTTCTTTAGCAACGATGTAACCATTGAAATGCTAAAAACTATAACCCAACCCAAATTGGTTCAAACCGAACCCATTAACCTTACCCAAAGAGAAGTTGAAATTGTAAAACTAATTGGGGATGAGTTTAACAATGCTCAAATTGGCGAAAAGCTTTTCATTAGTGAGCGAACTGTTGAAACCCATAGAAAAAATATTTTTCGTAAAACCAACACCAAAAGCGTTGCAGGCTTAATAAAGTATGCAATAGAAAATAAAATTGTTTGACCCAAACGCTTGCTTAAACTCCATACATCCGTAGTGGCACGGATATAAATTTACCCATGTAAGGGTATTTTCACCTTGCTTGTTTTCCAACAATTTTGTTGACAACAAACAAAGTACTTTATGAATCATAAATTATTAAACAACTCACTTTTAACTTCAATTGCCTTTGCGTTTTCCATATCAATATTAAGCTGTGGTTCTCCTAAACTTTCTAGCTATGCAACAAACACAAACTTAGAAAGCAAAGCCAAATACGACTTTAACCCTAATAAAATTCGAGAAAGTGGGAAAGGTTTTTCTGTGGATATGAAAGCTTTAGGTAAACTTCCTAAAAAGATTGCCCTCATAAGTTTTTATGTGGACGATCCTGGCTTAACCAAAACTACAAAATCACCAAATCAATCAACCTGGAACACCACAAACACAGGCTCTGATAATGCTCGGATTTTTGCCAATCAATTTTACTCAAAAAGCATTAAAACTATCAAAACAACTTTCAAGGAATTTGGAATGGAGGTGCTAACACCAAACGAGTTTTTAAAAACTGAAGATCAAAAAATAGCTTATCAAAATTTTGTGGTAAAACATACTACATTGAACAAAATTGGTGAAGGTTTAAATAAGTTCCTTAAGAACTCTGGCTCTGCTCATACAACTATTGAAACAGATGAACCTGCCGATGGATTTGTTTTAATTAAAATAAATAAAAGGGAGCAAAGCGACCCGAAAAAGAAAAGTGTGCCTGCTCAAAACTTATCCTCAAGTATAGATGGTTCAATGATTGAATCACTTGGTTATGACCTATGCAATTCTTTAAATGTTGATGCTGTTCTTATTGTTTATAATACTCAACTTTGCGATGAAAAGTGGAGTAAATCTCGCTTTTGGTTAAGTGCGGTAAACATGCAACTTTTTGGACCAAACCCTCTTCCCTTAAAAGAAGGAAAAAAGGATAAAAATGGATACAGTAAAGGGCTGTTCTATTGTGGGGTTAGGATGCCTTTTTCCAAAGGTTTGTTAATAAACCCTAAAACAAAAACACCAGAGTCAGAGTCACTAAATAACACCAACATTCATTTAGCCTATAACAATATGGTTAAAGGCTGTTCTAAGAAAATTGGAAACTACCTCATCAAAGAATTAAAATAGGTTTATTTATCCTTAAAGTTGCTCTTGATAAAAAAGACAACAATTGCTACTTTCACCTAATTTTATTCCTATGCAAAACGCTCTTTTAAAATCCGCTTTCTTTGCCATAATAATCCTTATAAGCAACTCCCTTTATTCTCAAATTGAGGCCCTAGAAAACGCGCTAAAAGTATCACAAATAGATACTATTAGACTGCAAATTTTAACTGATTTAAATTGGGAATACCTTTCAGTTGATTTAAAAAAAGCAAAGAAAGTGGCTGAGGATGAATTAGCACTTGCAGAAACAGTCCAATCAAAAAGGTTTATTGCCCAAGCCTATAATGATTTGGCATTGGTTGAAATTAAGAACAACCGATTTAAAGAGGGCCTAATTCTTAACCAAAAGGCTTTGGAAATTAGAGTAAAATTAGGCAATAAGCTGGATTTAGCCTCTTCTTATAGTAAAATTGGATATTGTTACTCCGAATTGGACCTCTATGGTGAAGCTCTAAAAAACCAATTGTTAGCACTAGAAATCTATAAAGAACTAGGCGATAAAATAAAAATGGCCACAACCTTAAATAATCTCTGCTATTTATATACTGCTATTTACGATTGGGATAACAATATCAAGCTTGCCAAACAAGCCTACCAAATTGGAAAAGAGACAAATAATCCAACAATAATTGCTATTGCTGTTAATAATATTGGCAGCTCTTTTGAAAAGAAAAATGATTTCAAAAGTGCTGTTCAATACAAATTAATTGCATTGAAAGAATTTGAGAAATTACAAGACTCTGTTAGCATGGCAACCATGATGAATAATATTGGATACTATTATCGAAATATGAATCAAAATAAGGAAGCAGCCAGATATTACAATTCTGGATTAAACATTGCCCTTAGGCAAAACGATTTAAATAGTATTGCCATTTTTTATAGCAATCTTGGTGCATTAAACATTGATTTGGGAAACTATGTTATAGCAGAATCCTTTTTGCTCAAATCAAAAAATATCTGTTTGAACCAATCTATTATCAGCACTTTAATACCTGTTTATAAATCTCTAGGCGACTTATATGCATTAACCGGAAAGGGTTTGTTGGCAAAAGAAAATTACTCGCTTTTTGCTTCCATAAAAGACAGTTTGTTTAACTCTGATTTAGCCAATCAATTCTCGGAAATGCAAACACGATATGAGACAAATGAAAAAGAGGCAACAAACTTGCTTTTACAAAAAGAAAACCAAGTAAATAAAGCAGAACTTTCGCGAAGTAACATCACAAAATGGTTGCTTATATTGGCAATTTGCTTTTTGTTTTCAATCTTCTATTTAGTGTTTCAAAAGAACAAATATAAACAGCAAAAAATTATCGCTTCAGAGCGAATTGCCCAACAACAAATTCTTTCAAAATCAGTGCTCGATGCAGAAGAAAAAGAACGACAAAGAATTGCTAGAGATCTGCATGATGGTTTGGGCCAAAGATTAAGCGCCACCAAACTAAACATCTCTGGTCTCCAATCCTTGCTCAACAACCCTTCTACTGAGCAAGATTTATTGCTCAATAACGCCTCAACATTAATAGATGAATCTGTTAAAGATGTTCGCTCCATTTCTCATAACCTTCTTTCAAATGGCTTATTAAAATCTGGATTGGTGAGCGCCATTAGAGAATTTGTAAATCAACTTAATCATCCAAATGGAATCAAAATAAACTTGGAAATAATTGGACTTGAAAACAGACTTGAGTTTACTTTAGAAAATGTTTTATACAGGGTATTACAAGAGGTTATTAACAACATTATTAAACACTCAAAAGCAAGTCAGGTAAACATCCAAATCATAAAACACGATTCAGAATTAAGTATGGTTATCGAAGATAATGGTATTGGGTTTGATATAAACCAAATAAGATCAGAGAAAAGGGGAATTGGGCTAAAAAATATAGAATCGAGAATTGAATTTATTAATGGAAAAGTGTTTTTCGATTCTTACCTTGGAAAGGGAACAACTGTAAATTTTGAAGTGCCCTTGTAAAAAGCAAATTTCAACTAATCCTTAACTTTTACATCTATAATCCCATCAGAATCCAATAACCCCATATTAAATGCCCAAGCAGGTATTTGCTTTGGAGCCTTGCCAATTTTCTGTGATAGCCTGTAAACCAAACCTTCCATAGTTCTAACACTTATCTTTAGAACCTTAGCCATCAATTCATTTGTCATTCCCTTAGACATCATCTTAATAATCTTTAATTCGCGGACATCTAAGGTTGCCAATATCGGGTTTTTGTCCTTTTCATTCAACATTTTGGCATGGGTATCTTCCTGCCATTTTTCATAGATATGGTTGTCAAAAAATTTTTCTCCTTTCAAAACAAGGGAAACAACCCTACTTAATTCTCTTTGCTCCTTCTGACAAAATGCATGGGCCCCCATTTCTTCCAAATCAATTGGAGCCCTTTGGGAAAACCCATGCGAACAAACAATAATTTTACCCTCAAATCCTTCTCCCAGCAATAATCTCGCTGTTTGAATTCCATTTAATAAAGGCATTTTGTAATCAATTATAGCAACATCTATATTAAATTCTTTTATTCTCGTAACAAGTTCCACTCCATTCATTGTCTTTAATACAACCTCAGAGTTTACTACCATTTTCAGATTTGTGGCTAAAACATGTAAATCGACTTCATTGTCATCTGTTATACTTATATTGGTTATAGGGGCTCTCCGCATTTTCCAAAACTATAGGTTACCTCAATTATTGCCAAACGTATTTCTACTTAAAACATGAAAATTTTCAGGATATTTGCGTTCGTCCTTCAAATTTCTATTTGTGTTACCTTTTATGCTATTTTAATAGCATTGTGGCAAAAAAAATACATGCATCGGGTAAAATTGTCCTCTTGTATTATCCACTCCAAACCCTAAATTTGCCTTCTTAGTTTTAGGTTTTTTTTAAGGTTATTTAAACAGTTTTGTTCGTTAATCCCTCAATCAAAAAATTTTATGTTAGGTATACGCAATTCACTTTTTCTAATTATTCTGCTTGGCTTACAGCCTTATTTTGTTTGGGCCCAATTGCAACAAAAACCCGTTTGGGAACTCAAAACAAGTAAATCTGAAGTGGCCGTTGGAGATGAATTAGAGCTGATTTTCATAAGCAAAATTCAAAAAGATTGGTACATGTATGCCAACGACTTTAGCGAAGATGTTGGCCCAACTGTTGCCTTTTTCGATTTTAAAAAAGACCCGAGTTACCAACTTATTGGTAAGGTTAAACCCGTTGGAAACCACAAACATTTTGATGAGGTTTTTGGTGGCGAAGTTTCAACCTTTGAGGGAAAAGCAGAGTTTCGCCAAAAAGTCAAAATCCTCCGCCAAAACCCCCAAATAAAAGTTTCAATCGAATTTCAAGAGTGTTCAACAGTAACAGGGATGTGCGTGCTCTTTGAAGATGATTTAATCTTCAAAAACATTAAAGTAACTGCTGGTGATAATAAAGAATTGGTTCAAAAAGAAACCCCTGCAACCATATTACCAGTAACCAACGACACTATAAAAAAGGAAACGCTAAAAACAGATACAGCAAAAGTTGCCATCATAAAACCAGAAAATTTAAGTGCTTCAGGCGTTTCTGGTGGCAACCAAACATCTCTTGTTGGCTTCTTATTATTCGCTTTCTTCGGTGGACTTATTGCCGTTGTTACTCCTTGTGTTTTTCCAATGCTGCCAATGACAGTAACATTCTTTACCAAAAGAAGTGAAACGAGAGCCCTGGCCTTAAAAAGAGCTTTTGGTTTTGGATTAAGTATTATTGGAATTTATGCTTCCCTTGGTCTTGTTTTCGCTTTCTTTGGCCTAGGTGCAGATTTTGGAAATTGGCTAAGTACACACTGGCTTCCAAACATACTATTCTTTATAATTTTTATCTTTTTTGCGGCTTCGTTTTTAGGAATGTTCGAAATCACTCTCCCGCATCAATTTGTTAATTCTGTTGACTCCAAAAGTAGTATGGGGTCTTTTATGGGGGTTTTCTTTATGGCCTTCACCCTTGTGTTGGTTTCTTTTAGTTGCACTGGCCCTATAGTCGGTTCTTTATTAATTGAAGCTGTTGGTGGTAACTTTGTTAAGCCTCTTCTTGGTATGGCCGCTTTTGGTGCCGGACTTGCCGCACCTTTTACCCTTTTTGCTATTTTTCCTTCTTGGATTCAAAATCTGCCTAAATCTGGCGGTTGGCTTAATTCTGTTAAAGTTGTTTTAGGTTTTCTTGAACTTGCTTTTGCCTTCAAATTCCTTTCAATTCCAGATCAAACTTACCATTGGGGTTTATTAGATAGAGAAGTCTATATCTCAATTTGGATTGTTGTTTTCTTCCTTTTGGGATTATATCTATTGGGTAAACTTAAATTTAGCCACGATAGCGATTTGCCATATGTGAGCGTTCCAAGATTAGTTATGGCCATTATCACATTTACATTTGTACTTTATTTATTGCCTGGTTTATTTGGCGCTCCATTAAAAGCACTTTCTGGTTATCTTCCTCCTAAAGAAACATTAGACTTTGACCTAAGCAAATCTAAGGGCGGTTTGAACCAAAACGATTCAGAAAAGAAAAACGACCTCGGTGAAATTCGTTTCAAAAGCTTGTTTCATTTGCCTCATGAGCTAAATGGATTTTTTGATTATAAACAAGCATTGGCTTATTCCAAAAAAGTTAACAAGCCCATCTTTATTGATTTTACAGGCCACGGTTGTGTAAATTGTCGTGAAATGGAGGCTAATGTTTGGAGCGACCCAGAAGTTTTGAAACGCCTTAGCAATGATTATGTGGTTTTAGCTTTATATGTTGACGATAAAACAGAATTACCAGAAAACGAATGGTACACCAGTTCCTACGATAACCGCGAAAAGAAAACCATTGGCAAACAAAATGCAGATTTACAAATCAGCAAATACAAAGCTAATGCCCAACCTTATTACGTATTAATAGATGGAAACGAAAGGGTTCTTGCCGAACCTAAAGCATACGATTTAAAAGTAGAAAATTTTGTAAACTTCCTAGAAGCAGGCAAAAAACAATTCTCTGGAAACTAAAAAACTAATACCATGAACAACTCTATAAAAGATCATTTCACCGAAGCTCACGATGTTTTATCCCGCTTTTTAGCAGACGATAATAACTTTGAAAATATTGAAGCTGCTGGAAAAATTATGGTAGAATCCATCAAAGCTGGGGGCAAAATCCTTAGTTGTGGTAATGGCGGTAGCATGTGCGATGCAATGCATTTTGCAGAAGAATTAACTGGTAAATATCGCAACGATAGACCGGCCATTGGTGCAATTTCAATGAGCGATGTTAGCCACATGGCTTGCGTAGGCAATGATTATGGTTATGATTTTGTATTTAGTCGCTACCTTGAAGCCGTTGGTCGCGAAGGCGATGTTCTACTTGGCATTTCTACGAGCGGAAATAGCAAAAATGTATTAAACGCTATGGAAGTAGCAAAAAAGAAGGGCATAAAAATAGTTGGCCTTACAGGTAAAGACGGCGGAAAAATGGCAGGAAATTGCGATGTCGAAATTCGCGCTCCCCATAGCAATTACGCCGATCGCGCCCAAGAAATTCACATCAAATGCATTCACTCTCTAATAGATTATATTGAACGCAATATGTTTTAAATTTAATTAGCTTCTTAATTCATAAAATTAGGTTCAAATCTCTCTGGTTTGAACCTAATTTGTTTTTATCCCATCCAATCCTTACGTTTGAGTAAATACACTTTCATTGAAACTAAACGAATTTTTCCGTAGGAAATCCATTGCTAATATCCTTTCCGATCACAACATTTCGGAAAAAACAGGCCTTCATCTACAAAAAACACTTGGGTTTAGAGATTTAACAGCAATGGGAATTGCTGCAATAATTGGTGCCGGTATTTTTAGTACCATTGGCAATGCTAGCTTTAATGGTGGACCTGCCGTTGTAACACTTTTCATTTTTACTGCAATTGCATGTGGCTTCTCCGCTCTATGTTACGCAGAATTTGCTTCTTTTATTCCAATTAGTGGTAGTGCATACACCTACGCCTATGCTGCTTTCGGCGAAATTATCGCCTGGATAATTGGTTGGGCTTTAATTGTTGAATATGCAATTGGAAACATAGTAGTAGCCATAAGTTGGAGCGATTATTTTACTGGCTTAATGGCTGGCCTTGGTTGGCATATTCCAGAATATTTATGCATGGATTACTTGTCTGCAAAAAGAGGTTTTGAGGAAGCTTCTCTTTTGCTTCAATCTAATCAAACTCTCAACTCTTCTTTGCAAGAAGCATATTCTGCCTGGATGTCCGCTCCTCAATTAGGTGGATTTAAAGTTGTCCTAGATCTCCCAGCCCTTGGAATTGTAATAGCAATAACTGCATTAATATATCGTGGTGTAAAGGAAACCAGAAACGCTTCTAATATTATGGTTGCCATTAAATTATTGGTTGTGTTCTTAGTAATTGTTGTAGGCGCATTTTATGTTAATCCTGATAATTGGAGTCCATTTGCCCCTAATGGAATGTCTGGCGTTCTAAAAGGTATTTCGTCAGTCTTCTTTGCCTTCATAGGCTTTGACGCGTTGGCTACAACAGCAGAAGAATGCAAAAACCCTCAAAGAGATCTGCCCAAAAGCATGATCGCCTCTTTAATTATTTGCACTATTTTATATATCCTAATTGCCATAATTCTTACCGGTATGGTTAATTATACCGAACTTGGTGTTGGGGATCCTTTAGCTTTTGTTTTCGAAAAAGTAAACCTTCCTTGGATGCATGGAATTGTTGCAGTAAGTGCCGTCATTGCTATGGCTAGCGTGCTGCTTGTTTTTCAGAATGGGCAACCAAGAATTTGGATGACCATGAGTAGAGATGGTCTACTTCCTAAAAAATTCTCAGCCATTCATCCTAGATACAAAACACCTTGGTTCGCAACTATTATAACTGGATTATTAGTTGCAATTCCTGCCTTGTTTATGAACTTAAAAGAGGTAACAGACCTTTCAAGTATTGGAACTCTGTTTGCTTTTGTTTTGGTTAATGCTGGGGTAATTAGAATGGAAAGTCACAAAAACGAATACCATACTGGTTTCAAAGTTCCGTATATCAATGGAAAATATTGGGTGGGAATATTGTTTGTCTTAATTTTTTCATCTTTATATTTTTTCAAACAGGATTCGTTTTTATACTTTTTCTCAAATCTACTTGTATTCAAGGAACCAGAACATTTAACTTCTATTGAAGTCAAAACATTTTGGGACCAACTTCCTCTTTTATCTTTCATAGTGCTTTCGTTTTTTATGGCTGTTTTTAGCTACCTTAGAAACTACAGCCTAATCCCTGTTTTAGGGTTATGTAGCAATTTTTATTTAATGACAGAATTGGGCCTTAGCAATTGGGTGGGTTTTGGAATCTGGCTGGTCTTTGGGTTAGTTATTTATTTTTCATTCGGTTCAAAAAACAGCAATCTAACCCTTAAAGAAAAAACTATTTAAGTCAATTTTGCCGTTTATCGCCTTTTTATAACTATTCAACAAACATTTTTCCTGCTTAATCTATTATTACTTTTAGCTTAATCTTAGCTATTTAGTTTTGCCCCGCTTTATTCCCATTATGCAAAAAACAAAAATTCAAACCCTACTATTTACTTTCCTCCTCTGGAGTATAAGTAATTCGGCTTTTGCCCAAACCAAACAATTTACAATTAGTGGATACATAAAAGACGCAAAAAATGGAGAAGAACTAATTGGTGCTAGTGTTGCCGTACCTTCTTTAAAAACAGGTGCGAGCACAAATGCTTATGGCTTTTTTTCTTTAACACTTCCCCAAGGGTCTTATGATTTGGAGATATCTTATATTGGTTATAGTGTCCAAAAAAGAAATATAGTTTTGAACCAAAATATAAAACTAAACTTAGAATTAACGGAGTCAAAAAAAGAACTTAAAGAACTTGTTATTAGTACAGATAAAGTCAATAACGACAACGTTGAAAGCAATAAAATGAGCGTTATAAAAATTGACATCAAGCAAGTAAAGAAGATTCCCATACTTTTAGGAGAAGTAGACATTATAAAGGCAATTCAACTTCTTCCTGGCATTCAATCAGCTGGCGATGGTAGCTCCAATTTTATTGTTCGTGGTGGTAATATCGACCATAATTTGGTGCTTTTAGACGAGGCTGTTGTTTATAACCCTTCCCATGTTCTTGGCTTTTTCTCAACCTTCAACGGAGACGCGGTTAAAGATTTTGAAATTTACAAAGGTGGAATTCCCTCACAATATGGTGGCCGATTAGCAAGTGTTTTAGACGTTCGTATGAAGGATGGAAATGCAAAACATTTGGGCGTTTCTGGTGGGATTGGTTTGCTTTCTTCAAGGTTAACCGTTGAAGCCCCAATCATTAAAGATAAATCTTCATTCTTAATATCCGGCCGCAGAAGCTATTTTGATTTATTTTTTCCTATATCCTCCGAACTTAAAGATGTTACCGCATATTTTGGAGATTTAAATATTAAGCTTAATTACACCCTTGGAGAAAAGGATAAACTTTACCTTTCTGGTTACTTTGGTAGAGATGATTTGGGCTTCGCTAAAACTTTTGGCTTTGGTTGGGGAAACAAAACCGGTACGCTTCGTTGGAACCATGTTTTTAGCGATAAACTTTTTGTAAATACTAGCTTAGTTTATAGCAGATACAATTACAATTTTGATATTAATATTAGCGATAATCTTAACTTTACTAGAGAAAATTATATTGATGATTTAAACCTAAAAGTTGATGGAAACTATTTTGCTTCTGCAAAAAGTAGTTTTAAATTTGGAATAAAAGCCAATTCCTATGTTTTTATGCCTGGTTCAATTAAGGGTATAACACAGGCCTCAATTGTTAGTGCCCAAAGTCTTCCAAAAAAGAAGGCAATGGAACAAGACTTTTATGCATCCCATAGCTATAAATTTAATTCGCGAATTAGTGCAGAGTATGGTGCACGAGTATCTGTTTTTTCTAATGTTGGGGAGGGTCGTAGCATCAACTATGTTAATGGAAATCCAACATTTGTAGAAAATGGATTTATTAAACAAAGCGCCTTTGACCCAAGTAACCAATATACTAATTACAGTAAAGGTGAATTTTATAATACCTATTCTGGGTTCGAACCAAGACTTAATATTACTTATTTACTTGATGCCTCTAGTTCAGTAAAAGCATCTTATAATAGAATGTTTCAATACATGCATCTTATTCAAAATATAACCGCTTCTACAGGGCAAGAGTTTTGGACTCCTAGCGACAATTATATTAAACCCCAAAAAGCCGATCAGGTAGCACTTGGCTATTTTAGAAACTTCATGGACAATAAAATTGAATTTTCAATTGAAGGCTATTATAAAAAAATGTCCAACACTCTCGAGTTAAGGGATGGAGCAGATATACAATTTAATGAAGCTATTGAAGCCCAAGTGGTTGCTGGTCAAGGAAGGGCTTACGGAGCAGAGTTATTCATACGCAAACAAACAGGTAAAACCACCGGTTGGATTGGTTACACTCTTTCTAAAAGTGAAAGGCAAGCCGATTATATTAATAAAAACCAATGGTATTCATTTCGATTCGATAAAACAAACTACCTGACAGTTGTTGTAAATCACCAATTTACAAATAGAATGAGCCTTTCTGGCAATTTTATTTATTCAACCGGTGAAGCCTTTACACAAGCAAGCCAGCGATATTCCATTCTTGGAGGAGCACAGCCATCAATTTATTACGGCGCTCGCAACAATGCTAGGTTTCCAGCCTACCATAGAGCAGATGTTTCATTAACACTTGGTAGAAAAAAGAAACCCGGAAAAACCTATAAAAACGATAGCGAGTGGGTGTTTTCAATATACAATGTTTACGGTCGCAAGAACGCCTATACACTCAGTTACGATACCTTAGACAACGTTCCTGTTGTTTACAAGTGGTATTTGTTTACCTATGTTCCTTCTGTTACTTATAACTTTAAATTCTAAGTCCGTCATGAAAAAAATCTTATATTTTTCAATACTATTAACCCTTGCAATAACTTCATGCAAGGAAAAAATAGATGTTCAGGTTGCTGATGCAAGTCCTATTGTAGTTGTAGAGGCAGAAATTACCACAGAAAAAGATAGCTCCTACGTGAAACTAAGCCTAAGTAGTAATTACTTCAATACTTTAGAAATACCTTTTATAAAGTCTGCCAATGTAAGCGTAAATGGGGTTCCATTTTTGTTTGACCCAAGCTTAAATTTATATAAACCATTTTCTGGTTATGTTGGAAAAACTGATTCTACTTATAACCTCTTAGTTAATTATGATGGTAAAGACTATACCTCAAGTGCAAAATTAGAAAGGATGTTTCGTGTGGATAGTTTTTACCAAACCTGGAAAGACGCTGAAGGCTTTTTAGAAGCAGGTTATTCCGTATCTTATGCTGGTTTCGACAACAGACCTCAGACTAAATATACCTATTTTGTAAATGGTTATTTCGACACAATTGTACAAAGAGATTCCTTTGATGGAAACATAATTTTATTCGATAATGCTTTCACTCCTGTTAACGAACCTTATCAATTTGAAATTCCATTCGCTCGTTTTAATTCAGGCGATGAATACATCGCAATTTTTAGATCGGTTGATAAAAATATGAATGACTTTTTAATTGCTTATTCCAATCAAAATCCGGATATACCAGGCCCATTTCAAGTTCCTCCTGCCAACCTTCCAACAAATATTACTGGCGGCGCCCTAGGTTACTTTGCTACCTACGACATTAGTAGATGGCGATATAAAGTAAAATAAAGAATTTTAAGATAAATTTTGGAATAATCGCGCCTATTTCACGTTTCGTTCATATAGTTTTGTGCAATGAATAAACGACTTTTACTTTTTGCGTGGTTTTTTGTTTTTGCCTTTATGGTTAAAGGCCAAGAAGACAGTACAAGTTATGATCCATTGGATGAACCAAATCCATGGACGAAACCCAATAACCAAGAAAAAACCAGGTTGGGCGTAAAAATGGGTGTTCAAAACACTTACCTTTTAGGTTCAGAACTAAGTGATAAGAAATCTATGATTGGGCTTTTAGGCGGTGGGTATGGTAGGATAAATTTTAATAAAACATGGTCATTACAACAAGAGTTTCAAATTTCCTTTAAAGGTGGAAATTTTAATGCTGGCCCAAGTGAAATTCGTTCGTTTAGATTACTTTATTTAGACGCTCCCATAATTCTTATGATGGCTTTTGGTCCAAAAGAAAAGCATAAAGTTGGTGTTGGAATTCAATATTCAAATTTATTAAATTCTAATTTGTACATAGAAAAAAAGTCATACCCAACAGGAGAATCACCAAAATTGGATTTAAACGATTGGGCCCCTTTATTTGCATATCAATATCAATTCGAATATTTCGCAATGCAAGCATCTGCCAAATATGGATTACGGGACTTAAATCTTGGTAAACCTTGGCCAGGAAACGACAATACTTTTATTACAAATAATCAAGGCTCCTTGCATAACTTTGCCGTAGAAATCAATATAATTTTTTAATATGTATTCACGCTCAAAGTTAATTGAGGAAATAACAAATAAGAAATCTTTTCTGTGTGTTGGCCTTGATACAGATATTACCAAAATACCAAAGCATTTATTGTCAGAACCCGACCCTGTTTTTGCATTCAATAAAGCTATAATTGATGCTACCAGCCCTCTTTGTGTGGCCTATAAAATAAATACGGCATTCTTTGAGGCGGATGGGGCAAAAGGCTGGGAAAGCATGCAAAAAACATTCGATTATATTCCAAAAGATTGCCTTAGTATTGCCGATGCTAAACGTGGAGATATTGGCAACACAAGCCACCAATACGCTAAAGCCTTTTTTGAAACACTTAATGCAGATTCAGTTACATTGGCTCCATACATGGGCAACGACTCAATTGCTCCATTTTTTAAATACCCAGGTAAATGGGGTATCGTTCTAGCATTAACCTCCAACCCCGGTAGTGCTGATTATGAGCAACAAAAAATAGGCGACAAATTTTTATTTGAGCATGTACTTGAAAACACTTGTGAAATAGGTTCAGAAGAAAATCTCATGTTTGTTGTTGGTGCAACAAAACCTCAAGAGTTTAGTATTATTCGTAAACATGCGCCAAATCACTTTTTGTTAGTTCCTGGCGTTGGTGCCCAAGGCGGTAGTTTGTCAGATGTTGTAAAATATGGTAAAATAAAGGATATTGGCCTGTTAATAAATGCTTCTAGAAGTATAATTTATGCATCCAATGGCCATGATTTTGCTGATTTTGCCGCTTCAGAGGCGCGCAAAATTCAAGAAGAAATGGCTACTTATTTATAAGAGTTTATAAAGGGCCAAGCTTCGCTTGGCCCCGAAATTTTTTTTTACCAACCCAAAATCCAGCCAAACATCAACGGTGCAACAATTGTGGCATCACTTTCTACAATAAATTTAGGTGTATGAATATCTAATTTACCCCAAGTAATTTTCTCGTTTGGAACTGCACCACTATAAGAACCATATGAAGTTGTGGAATCACTAATTTGACAGAAATAACTCCAAAATGGAATATTTTCCATTTCCATATCCTGATAAAGCATCGGCACTACACAAATAGGAAAATCACCGGCAATACCTCCTCCAATTTGAAAAAATCCTATTCCTTTTCCTTCAGAATTTTTAACATACCAATCTGCCAACCAAGCCATATATTCAATACCCGACTTCATTGTTGTTGCCTTTATCTCATTCTTAATTACATAGGAAGCAAAAATATTTCCCATTGTTGAGTCTTCCCATCCTGGTACCACAATAGGTAGGTTCTTCTTTGCCGCAGCTAACATCCAAGAATTTTCAGGGTCTATTTCATAATATTGCTCTAGTTCACCACTTAATAGAATTTTATACATAAATTCATGAGGGAAAAAGCGTTCACCTGCATTATCAGCATCTTTCCATATTTTATGAATATGCTTTTGTAATCTTCTAAATGCTTCTTCTTCAGGTATACAAGTATCTGTTACTCTATTGTAATGGTTTTCTAAAAGATCCCACTCGTCCTGTGGTGATAAATCTCTGTAATTCGGAACACGCTTATAATGTGAATGCGCAACTAAATTCATAATATCTTCCTCCAAATTTGCACCAGTACAAGATATTATATCCACTTTACCTTGTCTAATCATTTCAGCAAGTGATTTGCCTAGTTCAGCAGTACTCATTGCCCCAGCTAGAGTTATCATCATTTTGCCACCTTCCAATAGATGGGTTTCATATCCTTTTGCAGCATCTACCAAAGCTGCTGCATTAAAGTGCTTGTAATGGGTCTCAATAAATTGAGAAATTGGTCCTTTTGTCATTGTTATATTTATTTTACGTTTATTGAGATTCAAACTGAGATAAAAATTTTGTATCATTATTAAAATATGTTCTTAAATCCTTTACTTCATATTTTAACATTGCAATCCTTTCTATCCCCATACCAAAGGCAAATCCACTATATTTTTTAGAATCAATACCACTTGCCTCTAATACATTTGGGTCAATCATTCCACAACCTAATATTTCTAAAAATCCTGTGTATTTACAAACATTACATCCTTTTCCTTTGCATAATAAACAACTAATATCCATTTCTGCACTTGGTTCAGTAAATGGGAAATAGCTCGGTCTGAACCTAACCTGTATTTCCTGTCCAAATAATTCTTGCACAAAATAGAATAATGTCTGCTTCAAATCTGCAAAACTTACCTTTTCATCAATATAAATACCTTCAATTTGATGAAAAAAACAATTTGCCCTAGCTGATATAGCTTCATTTCTGTATACTCTACCAGGCATAATGGCTCTAATTGGTGGCTTTTGGTTTTCCATTAACCTAACTTGAACTGATGAAGTATGTGTTCTTAAGGCAATGTTTTCACTTATAAAAAACGTGTCTTGCATATCCCTTGCAGGATGATTTGGTGGAAAATTCAATGCTGAAAAATTATGCCAGTCATCTTCAATTTCCGGTCCTTCTGAATAAACAAAACCCAACTTTTTAAATATTTCTATTATCTCATTTTCAATAATAGATAATGGATGTCGCACTCCAATAAAATCTGCCTCTGATCCTAGTGAATAATCGATTGTTTGCGAACTTTTAGTGCTTTTTATAGACTCAAATTGAGACTGAGATTCTTCCCATTTTTGTTGGGCTTTTTGTTTAACTTGATTAAGTTTAGAACCCATCTCTTTTTTTATATCAGCCGGAACTAATTTAAATTGTTCAAACAAATCGTTTAATTCACTCTTTTTTGTTAGAAATTTTAAACGAAATGCCTCAACATGCTCGCTTTGTTTAATTTCAAACATTTCAATCTGTTCTTTTAATTTTTCTAATTGCTCTTTCATCTATCAAATTTTTCAAAATCAAAGGTAGAACATTGATGGTATTCGATACAAGAGTTTTCAACCAACACAATGTATTATTCTTATATATACCTATTAAGTTGTTTTATTAGTAGTCATGTTAATTACGTTGAAATCTATTTTGAAATGACTTGATTTTTTAGTTATTAAATTCAATTAACAATATGTTAACGTAAGATAGTGTTGATATTGAGTCTTTTTGCTACTTTTCTAACATGTGTTAATTGTAGTTTTAACATAGCTTTGAGGATATTTTTTTTTATCTTTTTTGTGTACTAATAGTTTAAAACGTCTCGATAAGTTTGGTTCTATTAACAATGCGACATTTTGCAAAAGTTTTGAACCTAATAAATTGTAGTTATTAACCCCTTTATGAACAGTTATTGGAATTTGTCGCAATATTTTAAATAATACATAGTATTGATTATAAATTATTTATTAGTTTATCAAAATCTATAGTTTGGTCAATGTCCCAGTTGGCTTTTATTATTATGGGTTCATTTTTATATACTACTAGTTCTGGTTGTATCTGTTTTTCGTAATTACCATTGTCCCATCTAGAATTGTAATTTACATCTTGTATTACTTTTAAAAGATATTGTCCGGGTAAAATGTAATTTAGTTTTATAGTAGTATTTTTAACAATTGTATACTCTTTTATTACCTTCTCGTCGGCATTATTTTCTACCAATTGAACAATTAACTGTTCTTTACCATTGTAGTTACCTATGATATTTAAAGTTCCAAATTCTTTTGTATTTTTGGGTGTTATTAGCGTATTTATAGATTTATTGTATTGATTATATATATTTTGAATACTGGAGTCTTCTATTGCAATTGTATAGTTTTTACCTTCCTTTAATGGGTGATATAAGAGCCATTTTTGATTGTTTATCTGCTTAAAGTATAATGGATTTAACTTGATTGTATCTTCTTTAAAATCTATGTTGTTTATAGTTAAAGTATCAATTGGAACGCTTGAAACTATTTGTATGCTATCTGTGGGTATAGATTGTCCTATTATATTTAAGCTAAAATTTTGGTACCTGGCTTTGTTCTTTGTTTTGATGTTAATTTTAAAGCTTGTATCCGTATTTGTATAAATAAATTCTTCTGATGATGAATCATTTATCTGCTTAAAATATAATGTTAATGTATCAAGGTTTTTTGGTCCTTTTGTCCAATTTGAATAATGTTCCTTGTTTGAAGATGGTCGAATTTCGCAATTTTCATTTTTATAAAATACAAATTGGTATTTTCCTATATTCTTAGATAATGTATCAATTATTGTGTTTGGTTTATAATTATTTGGTTCAAATAAAAGTAGTTTTTTTGGTTTGATTTCTTCGGTTTTTAATGGCTTATTTTCAAATGCGACAAGTTCAGTTTTTTGATATTTATTATCTGAGTTTTGATCCTTGAAGGCAAAAAGGAGGAAACTATCATTAGGTAAATTCTCAATTATAAAACTTCCATCCTCCTTGCTTTTGCTGAAGTAATTTGCGTAAAATTTGAATACAGTAGTATCTGTAAATTGATTGCTTTTATATAATCCAACTAGGATATCCTTTTCTGGTTTTGCATTAAATGCATTTTTGATTTGACCCTTTACATAGTTAGAATCTAAGAAATCACCTGTTGCGAAAACATAGGAAAAATTTTCTAATGGATTTCCTTCATTGTTATCAACTATACTGTTCCCGAAATTTATGGTATAAGTTGTATTTGGTTCAGGTAGTGTTTTATTGAAGGTTATTTCAATTAATTTTCCATTAGCTTCAATAGTTGGCTTGTCCTTTAACAGTGGAGATATTACAATTTTAGACGGGTCCTTAATTTGAACGTACTCATCAAATTTAATTGTAATTTTTTCTGCCTTAAAGTTTATCGTTTTATTTAAAGGTTTGGATGATAATACTTTAGGCGGATTTTCATCTTTTATTCCGCCTGACGGTGCAACTTGTTGAGCACAAGAAAAAATTAGGGATAAAATTGAGAATAAAACTACGTATCTTAATCTTATGTTCATTTGTGTTTAACTACGAATAGAATGCTTGAGTAATTATTTGTAAACCAAGCATTTATAATTGAAATCGTACCATAAAATAGTCCTTTTAGGAAACCAAATTTATTATTTTGATGGTATTCACTTCTCATTGAAATGTATGGAGCATCAAATAACATGGCTTTTTGTTGTATTACTTTAAATCCATGTTTTTCCATTAGTTTTATGAAGCTAGTGCTGTTAAAATGATAAAGATGGCGTGGAACATCATATCCATCCCAAAATGCTTTGTAATGCTTTGCATCAAAAGAATTTGATATTGGCACCGCAATAAACATAGTTCCAGATTTTTTTAGAACTTTCTTAAGGAACACCATTCTTTCATCAAGTCTATGTACATGTTCCATTACATGCCATTGTGTAATGATATCATAACTTTCTTTAGATATTGAATCTAATTTATTTTCACTTATTACCTCTATATCAAATGTTTTTTTTACATAGTTAATTGCCTCTTCAGATATGTCTGCACCTTCAGCATTAAAGGTGTTATCAATTTTTACACCATTTAGGAAATAGCCTAAACCACATCCTAAATCAAGAAGATTTCCCCCTTTATGGTAGGATTTGATTAGGTTTAGCTTTTGTCCAATACTAAAGTTTCTTACCCAATCGTAAATTTTATATGTTACTCCTAGTTCTGATTTATTAGATCCGGAATGTGAAATATATTTATCTGATTGGTAATATTTTGCGATTTCTTTTTCTGATGGCCTAGGGTTTGTATATTGAAGAGTACATTCTTGACAACTAACAATATTGAAACTTTCATTACTTGCCACATAATCTTTGCAGCTTAGTAAAAAGTTATTTTTTTCTGTCCCACAAACTGGGCATTTTTCTAAATTTTCCACGCTGCAAATTAAATGAATTATCTTCCCAAATGCACCATCAGAATTGAAACATCTGAGGGCGAAATTCCGCTTATTCTTGAAGCTTGTCCCAAAGTTCTCGGTCTTTGCTTTTGTAATTTTTCCCTAGCCTCAAGTGATATTGAATTAACTGTTCTAAAATCAAAATTGTCGGAAATTTTGTAATCCTCCAACCTTTCCATTTTTTCAACGAGTAATTTTTCTTTCTCTAAGTATCCTTCGTACTTCATTTGTATTTCAGCTTGAAGGAGTGTTTCTTCTGAATAATTTATTGAGAAATCTTTTAAGTCCGAAATACCATTTACTAAATCATATATTGTAATTTGAGGTCTCGATAATAATTGTATTAGTTTGTAATTTTGAGGTATCTCACTAGTCTCTAGTGCTGTTAATATTGGGTTTGCTTCGTTTGGTGTAATTGATGTTTTTTGAAAATATGTTATTACATCTTCTGTATCCTTTATTTTCTTTTCTACATGTTGTAATCTTTCATTTGAAGCTAATCCTATTTTATTGGATAGTTCTGTTAATCGTATATCTGCATTATCTTGCCTTAGCATTAGTCGGTATTCAGCCCTTGAGGTAAACATCCTATAGGGTTCGTCTGTTCCTTTGTTAACTAAATCATCTATTAGAACTCCAATATAAGCTTCTGATCTTTTTAAAATAAAAGGACCTTTTTCTTCAATTTTTAAATGAGCATTTATTCCTGCCATTAAACCTTGGCATGCCGCCTCTTCATATCCTGTTGTTCCATTTATTTGTCCTGCAAAATATAGGTTTTCAATTGCTTTGGTTTCCAAAGTTAGTTCAAGTTGTGTTGGAGGAAAATAATCATATTCAATTGCGTAACCAGGCCTAAACATTTTTGCCTTTTCAAATCCTGGAATTTGCCTCATTGCCTTAAATTGAATTTCATCTGGGAGTGAAGTAGAAAATCCGTTTACATAAATTTCTACTGTATTCCAGCCTTCTGGCTCTACAAATATTTGATGCCTGTCTCTCTCAGCAAATCGATTGATTTTATCTTCAATGGATGGACAATATCTTGGGCCTAATCCCTGGATTCTACCAGCATACATTGGTGAATCTTCAAATCCTGTTTTTAAAATATCATGTACGTTTTGATTGGTATAGGTTATCCAACAGCACCTTTGTTTATCAATTGGTTTAATGTTAGGCAAGTAAGAGAATTTCTCTGGTTTTGTATCTCCTTCTTGAGCTTCCATTTTAGTATAGTCTAGTGTTCTACCGTCTACTCGTGGCGGAGTTCCTGTCTTCATTCTACCCGACTCTAGGCCAATGCTAATAAGTTGTTCAGTTAACCCTTCTGCAGCCTTTTCTCCAATCCGTCCTCCACCAAATTGTTTTTGACCAATATGTATAATTCCATTTAAAAATGTGCCATTTGTTAGAACAACGGATTTGCATTTTATTTTTTGGCCCATTCCTGTTTCAACTCCACAAACCTTATTATCCTCTATTATTAGACCTTTAACCATGTCTTGCCAAAAGTCTATTTTAGGAGTGTTTTCTAGTTGTTCCCGCCAGTACTGACTAAACAACATTCTATCATTTTGGGTTCTAGGACTCCACATGGCAGGCCCCTTTGACCTATTTAACATTCTGAATTGTATGGTGGATTTATCCGAGACAATTCCTGAATATCCTCCGATTGCGTCTATTTCCCTTACTATCTGTCCCTTTGCTATACCACCCATTGCAGGATTGCAGCTCATTTGGGCTATTTTATTCATGTCCATTGTTATTAGCAATACAGACGAACCAAGATTTGCCGCTGCTGCTGCTGCCTCGCAACCCGCATGCCCTGCCCCCACAACTATAACATCGTATTTATTGAAAATTCCCATTTTTATATTCTTTCTTTATTCTTTGCCATGTTCCACGTGAAATATTTTTATCGTTTAGATAAATAGTAGTTTTCTTTTTCACTCATTAATGCCTTATCTGATTTGGTTTTATCTTTATATCCAATAAGATGAAGAAGGCCATGTACCATTATTCTATCTAGTTCGTCTGAATATTTTATCTTTAGAAGTTTCGAATTATCCTTTACCCTTTCAATACTAATATAAATATCCCCTTCTAATTTATTTTCTTCCTCTGAAAGGTCAAAGGTGATAATATCAGTATAGTAATCGTGATTTAGGTATTCGCGATTTATTTTTAACAAATGGTCATCACTACAGAAAGAATAGGACAAGTCAATAACTTGTTTGTTTTCTTGAGCGGCAACAGATTTTAGCCAGTTAGCGGTTTCTGCCCTTTTTAAGCGCGTTCTAATATTGATGAAAGAGAAGCTAATATTATTCAAGTACTGTAATGTTTCCATTTATTTTGTGTTTTTCTGTCCCTTGATTTACTTCTGCAATAAAGAAATATACACCTGGTGAAACAACGTTTCCATTTTGGTTTTTTCCAGTCCAGCCATTTTCAAAATTCGATGTTGCATATTCCAATTGCCCCCATCTGTTGTATATAGATATATTTGTTTTAGAAAGGTCAATTGAATACCCAATAAAGGTAAATGTTTGGTTTACCCCCCCAATTACAATTGCGTTAGGATAATATATTTCACCCCTTATGCTGAAACATGCGGTATTGCTTTTGGATTGTCCTATGCTTCCTTCTTCTGATGCCTTTACATAATAACAGGTAGCTGGATTATTAGTTTTTGAATCAACATAGTTTGTGTCAATAGAGGAGGTGCCTATTGCCACGAAATTCGTTGCATTCGATATGTTATCTGCTGTAGCTCTGTATATTATGTATTCTTTTACCCCTGTGTTCCACGTGAAATACCTACCCCATTGAAGTAGGTAGTCTATATCGGTTTCAAATGTTTTCAACACTATATTATTGCTAGTTTCGGAAGTATCAGTTATCATTCCACAAACGTTTCTACTCATGAGATAATAGCCATACTGAATTTGATTGTTTGCACTTAAATCTATGTAGGAGTTTTCGTTTTCAGGAAGAGTGTAAATTAGAGAACTATTACCACTTGGTTCTACTCTAAATAGGTCAATTGATGAGTAATTTGATAGTGGATTTTTACCAATAGATATTTCTATATTGTCACTATTGTTATTTGTTACCTGCAATATTTTTGTTTTAGCTGGATTTTGGTTTTTCCCGGAATTTATTGCAACATTTGAATTTGAACTAGAGGATGCCCTAGTTCCTAATGTGTTTTTGTATGCCCTAATAAAGTATTGTATGCTGCTATTGTTAGGAAGGTTTAAATCTTCATAATTTAAGACGCTTCCTGTAATTGTATTTAGCAAAATGAAACCAGCATTGTTTGTGTTTCTATATATTTCATGTTTTTCTGTTAACCATCCAATATATTGAGTCCATTTCAGTTTTGCAGAGTTGTTGCATGTGTCTATTTCTACCGATAAGTGTATGGTTTGATGTTTATAATTGCCGTATTCCTTCCTGTTGTCGCAACTATCTGAACTTGTTATATCGTACGTTAGAGACTTTGTACGTGGATCTATTGGATTCAAATCTGTATAAAATGTATCCTTATAGTTTTCGATTAATCTTGGATCAGCTCGATCATAATTATATAGGTAGTATGAACTGAAGTCACGTGTTTTATTCGAGGTCCATCCTAATAGAACAGTGTTGTTTATTGGGTCTACACTTACGGAATCTAGTATTGTTGAGTCTGGTTTTTCATTGTCAACAGCTAAAGAATCTGTATTTACTTGGATTGTGTCTTTGCCACATAATTTTTTATAGCTTAGGTAGTATATCCACTCTTTGGTGCTTGGAACGTTTGCGTTTATGTGGACATAGGAACCTGTAGTTGCGAGTATATTGCCAGCCAATAATGTATAAGGGCTAGTGATTATGTCTTTTGCAAATATACTGATTGGTTCAATTATCGAACAAGTGTCGGAGTTTAGTTGCCAAGTGAGTAGATTGTTATTTCCCCCATTGCAAACTCTTGAAAATTTAATTTTTTGAGCGTTTGCATTTATTGCTATTGTTATTAATATGAATACTATTGTTTTTTTCACTTTTTGCCAACAACAATCTCAACGATGTTTTCTTCTCCCAAGTATTTATTTGCTATAGTCATTAAATCGCCGCTAGTTATACTATTTAATTTTGAAACCATATTTGGATAGTAATTAGCTTCCAATTTGTTATCGACCATTATTTTTAAACGATCCGCCAATGAAAATGGGCCATTTAGAGATCTTAAAAATGAGCCCAAAAAATAATTTTTAGCAGAGATTAACTCTTCATTTGGAATTTGTTCTGTCCTAATTTTTTTTAATTCTTTGTATATTTCCTCTATACCGATTTCCCTGTTTTTAGTATTGATATCAGAGTCAATATACCACATGGAAGCACTATTAAAAGGCTCTAAAACAGAATAGATGCCATAAGTTAAACCTTTGTCCTCTCTTATATTTTTCATCAATCTAGACCCAAAATATCCACCAAATATTAGATTAAGAAACTGCAATGAAATAAAGTCTTCATGGTTTCTTCCAATTGATAACTTTCCTATTCTTATTGCTGATTGTACACTGTCGGTTTTCTCTATAAATTCTTTCCCAAATTTGCTCTTTATTGAGGGTTGTCCTTTTTCTTTTTCGTCAAATTTTGTCACTGAATTTCCTAAGCAACTTTGTATTAAATTTAATGTTGTTTCATTAAAATTGCCAGATAGCAATAGAAATTTTAACCCGCCTATATAATTAGTTTGGTAAAATTGTTTTAAATCATCAGTGTTTATTGAAAGTAAATCAGATTTTTCTGAAAATGCAGCATAGGGATGGTCTTCTCCCAATAGGTTTTTATAGAATGATTTTCTACATATGTAGTTGTTTTTCTTTAGACTAACTTTAAGCTTTTGAACACCATTCTTTTTTTGAATTTCTAATTCTTTTTCAGGAAATGTGCTTTCATAAATCGCTTCAAGAAACAATGGAAGACAGTTTTCCAAGTGTTTTTCTAAACAATAGAGGGTTGCCACTGCATCATCTGCATTACTTTTAGTCTGAAAGTATGAACCATAAAAGTCTAAGGCTTCTGCTAGCTCAATTGCGGAATGTCTCTTAGTGCCTTCGCTTAACATGCTGGCCGTAAAGGATGACTGTGCGTTTTTTAATTGATTAATTAAACCGGCATTGAAAACGAAGTCTAAACGTATAGCATTTTGGCTACCAGCTTTTAATGAATATACTTTTATACCATTTGCATTAGAATCAGTAGCGAACCTCGGAAAATGCAGCTTATCTACAGCAAAAAATCCTGGAATCTCTCTTCTATTTAAACTCATTTTTTTGCATGATAATATAAGGTTGAACAATTTTCGGGAACAAACATTTTTACAGCAACCTCTTTGAGATTATTGGGGCTAACTTTAAGGTAATGTTCTATTTCTGTGTTGGCTAATTCTATATCACCAATAAACTCTGCAAATGCCAACTTCATTGCTCTGTTTAAAATATTTATGTCCCCAAAAACCACATTTGTTTCGGTTTTGTTTTGGACCTTTATTAATTCATCTTGAGGAATGAGTTCGGTTTTTAGTTTCTCTAACTCCTCTGCAATTGCCAATTCTGCGGCTTCAAAGTCTATTCCTGGCATCAATTTTCCTTCTATCAAAAACAAGCCAGGGTCTACATCACCGCTTATGTATGTGTCTAGTTCGCTGAATAATCTTTTTTCCTTAACTAAATTATTGAACATTCTTGAACTTTTTCCAGAGGCTAAAATGTCTGATAATAGGTCGCAAGCGTAATAGTCAGAATCTAAACGACCACCCATATGGTATGCTTTTACTAAGAGGTTCAAAGGAACATTATTATAAATATGTTCGATTCTTGCTTCGGTTTGAACCAATTCTTTCTTATAGCTTGACTTAATAGTATCACCCTTTTTAATGGGCCCAAACCACTTATTGCACAGCCTTTTCGTTTCTTCTAGACTAACATTTCCAGCTACCACCATAATGGCATTGTTGGGGGCATAAAAATTAAAGAAGAAATCTTTAACATCCTGTAAATTAGCATTTTCAATGTGTGAAATTTCTTTTCCAATAGTTGGCCATTGGTAAGGATGAGTCTTGTAGGCTAAAGGGAGAATTTTTAGCCATACATCACCATATGGCTGGTTTAAATAGCGCTCCCTAAACTCTTCAATTACAACTCTTTTTTGAGTATCTAAGCTCTTTTGATTAAAGTCAAGGCTAAGCATTCGATCGCTATCTAACCAGAATGCGGTTTCAATATTGTTGGCTGGTAAAGTCACATAGTAATTTGTAATATCGTTGCTTGTGAACGCATTGCTCTCTCCTCCAGCCGTTTGTAATGCAGTATCAAATTCAGAGATGTTTTGTGAACCCCCAAACATTAGATGCTCAAACAAATGTGCAAACCCGGTTTTTTCGGGGTTTTCATCACGCGAACCTACTCTATATAAGATGTTTAAAACACAGAGTTGAGTAGATTCATCCAGATGGTGAATAACAGTTAAACCATTATCCAAAACGAATTTATTGTAATTGATCAATTTGATTGGTTTTCTTAAATACAAATGTAAATAAGACCAATTGGGCTTTTTCTATACAGACTTAACAAGAAACGCCTTTAAATTGTGAATTGTATGACTTAAACTTCACCTTCCCATTTAGCCACCACATATGTCGCTAAACAGTTACCAATTACATTTACAGTGGTTCTTCCCATATCCATTAGTGCGTCAACAGCCAAAATTGCAAAAGCTTTTGTTGGATCAAGCCCTAATGACGAAACCGTGCTTACCAATATCAAAAAGGAGGCGCCTCTTACACCAGCAACACCCTTACTAGTTAACATAAGAATTAAACACATTTGTATTTGTTGTCCCAAACTTAAATCCATTCCAGAGGCTTGGGCAATAAAAACTGAGGCTAATGATAGATATAATGTTGTTCCATCTAAGTTAAAGCTATACCCTGTTGGTAAAACAAAGGCAACAACTTTCCTTGGGATGCCCATCCCTTCTAAATTTTCCATCGCTTTAGGAAGAGCGGCTTCAGAACTTGCTGTTGCAAAGGCTATCGATACCGGTTCAGAAATAGCATTTAGAAAGCGTTTAAATGGCAGCTTAACCATAAATCCTATTGGCACAAGAACTAGTGCGACAAAAGCAAATAAAGCACCATAAAGCGTGCCTACAAGTTTAAGTAAGTTGCCGATAACACCTAAGCCCATATTTGCAACAGAATAAGCCATTGCCCCACCAACGGCAAATGGGGCAAATAGCATTACAATATGCGTAAATTTAAACATTACTTCACTTAATCCTTCTGAAAACAAAAGAATTGCTGCCTTTTTTTCTTCATTTTTAACAAGAGCTAATCCGATACCAAACAAAATACTAAATACCACTATTTGAAGAATTTGATTATCGACAATAGATTTTGCAATGTTTTCAGGAAAAATATCAAGGATTACATCATGACTTTGTTTTTGAGCAAGCATGGTATTAGCTTTTTCAATTTGGGAATTCTGTGCCTCCATATTCGAACCCACTCCTGCTTTTGTAAGGTTTATTGATGCTAGCCCTATGAACAATGCGACAGTGGTAACAATTTCGAAATAGAAGATTGATTTTAAGCCCATTCTTCCAACTTGTTTAATGTTGGAGTGGCCCGCAATACCAACAACAAGTGTACTAAAAAGCAAAGGAGCAATAATCGTTTTGATTAGCCTAAGGAAAATATCACTTAAAACCTTCAAGGGTTTGCTTATTTCTGGGAAGTCACTGCCTAAGGCAATACCCATAAACATTGCTACCAGTATCCAGGCGGTTAGGTTCTGCTTTTCTATTGCGAACCAAGTGGCAAGGCCGAGTGCGACCCACTTTAAAATCTGAAATATTTCACCCGGAATTTGGGTTGAAAAATTTTGATTAAGTATAAATAAAAGTGAAAATAAACCCAATACAAGGAGGGTTGCAATTAATAGTCTTTTAGCCTTCATAGGTCAAACATAGTAATCCTTGTTCGAAAAAAGAATTGCCTTTGGGAGAAATGAGTCACTTAGTAGTTATTGTTCACCTTTTACGCGATTTGAAATTGTAAATGAAAAATAGTTTGGGGATATCCTTGTCTTTTTGTGGATAAAGTAGGATAAATGCTTTAACTATAGCTATCTTTGTGGGCTAAAAAAACAAAACAATTTTTCTTGTCCAATTCGCAGTTGCTGGCTTTAAAGGATTCAAAGAAGTAAGAGTAGAAATTCAACAAATGAAAAGACCAAGTACAAGCAAAACACCAGGAAGACCTTCTTCAGGAGCGAAACCTAGAACAAATAAGCCTTTCGGAAAGGGCCCTAAGACCAATTCAGACAGACCTAAATCATATAAATCAGCATCTAGTAACGACAATAGAACCAAGACAGGAAAATTTGTTGGAAGACCAAAAGTTGAGAGGAAAGGCCAAAGCTCCGATGGGTTTAACAGTGCAGTTAAAAGGTCTTACAAAAGAGTTTCTGATGGCTCAGAATCAACCACACCATTAAAAAGAGCATATAAATCTAGTACCCAAAGACCTGATTCTACCACACCTAAGAGAACTTATACTAGGGTAGAGAAACCAGAAAAAAGTTTTGGTTCAGACCGAAATAGAAAGAGTTTTTCAAATGAAAAGCCCTTTTACAAAAAAGATGGTGAAAGAAACGAAACTAAACCAAGATTTAAGTCTGCTGGATACAAAAAGGAGGATTCAGAAAAAACGCCATTAAGGAAAAAGAAGGCATACGGAAGTGCAGATACTTACAAGGAAAGGAAAGCAAGTACTCCTTTTGAAAAACCATCAGCTCGAGGAAAAGAAATCGGCTATTCAAAAACAGATGGCCCTAAAAAGAGGTTTTCAAAAACGGATGATTTGTCTACAAATGGACCAGGAAAAGGGAAGTTTACTAAAAAGTCTGAATTAAAGGGCTTTAAACCTAGATTTAGAAAAGGTGAGCCAGAAACTGATTTCAGGTTTATGAACCCAGGATCGAAAGGCAAAAAAGTGAAAATGGATGAGCCTGCTGAATTTGTTTCAACATCGAAAAGTCAGATGAAGGAGCGCCAAACAGAACAAGAACTGAAATCTGGAGAATCGATTCGAGTGAATAGGTTTATTTCAAATGCTGGTGTTTGTTCTAGAAGAGAGGCAGACGAATTAATAGGGGCGGGATTAGTTAGCATAAATGGAACTGTGGTTACTGAGCTAGGTACAAAGGTAAAATCTGGCGATGTAGTTAGGTTTAATGGCGAAAAACTAACAGTTGAGGCTAAGGTTTATATTGTTCTAAATAAACCTAAAGATGCAATTACAACTTCAGATGACCCAGAAGGAAGAAACACCGTTATGGATATTTTTCACGGTAAACTCCAAGAAAGAATTTTCCCTGTAGGTCGATTAGATCGAAATACAACAGGTGTTTTGCTATTGACAAATGATGGTGAATTAGCCAATCGTTTGATGCACCCGAAATATGAAATAAAAAAGGTTTATAAAGCTACCCTAAACAAATCATTAAAACCGGCAGATTTATGGACTTTATCTAATGGTGTAGAGCTTGAAGATGGACCTATTAGACCAGACGCAATAGCATGCCCAGACCCTAAAAACAAAGAAATCGTTGGGGTTGAAATCCACAGTGGTAAAAACCGAATAATTCATAGAATGTTTGAGCACTTGGGTTATACTTTAGATAAGCTGGATAGGGTTTTATATGCAGGGTTAGAAAAAGGGCAGCTAAAAAGAGGTGAGTGGAGAGAGCTTACCGATAAGGAGTTAAAAGCACTGAAGAGAAGCCTTCATTTAAAATAAATTTCTTCAACAACCCAAAACAAAAAAAATAAACTAATTTCGCAACAAATAATCATACTAAAATGAACTTTACCTTGTTATTTATCGGCAACCTAGGCGGTGGAGAATGGCTTATAATATTATTGGCTATAGTGTTTCTTTTTGGAGGAAAAAAAATTCCAGAATTAATGAGAGGAATTGGTCAAGGTGTTCGTGAATTTAACGACGCTAAGAAGAATGTTAAAGACCAAATAGAAGAAGGAATGAAGTCTAAGGATCAAGAAACCAAATAATTTCTGCTGTTTAGTTAATGATCTATCAAAAATTAAAGGATATTCAATCTGATTTATTTTCAGGCAAACTTACTTTGCCTGAATTAGTTGGTCAGTACCTGAAAACCATTGAAGAAAACACGCATTTGAATGCTTTTTTGGAAGTGTTTTCTGAGGAAGCTAAAATTCGAGCTATTGAGGTTGAAAGTAAATTATCAGCAGGAAACGCAGGTAAATTAGCTGGAATGGTAATTGGAATTAAAGACAATATTTGTTACAAAGACCATAGGGTATCAGCTTCTTCAAAAATTTTAGATGGATTTGTATCTGAATATTCATCAACAGTTGTTGAAAGATTATTGGAACAAGATGCCATTATAATAGGCAGGTTAAATTGTGATGAATTTGCGATGGGAGCCTCAAATGAAAATTCAGCATTCGGCCCTGTTTTAAATTTTGCAGATTCTACAAGGGTTTCTGGAGGTTCATCTGGTGGGGCTGCGGTTTCGGTTCAAGCCGGAATGTGCTTAGCAAGTCTTGGTAGTGATACCGGTGGGAGTATCAGACAACCCGCTTCATTCTGCGGATTATACGGATTTAAGCCTACTTATGGAAAAATCTCCAGATGGGGCTTAATTGCATATGCCTCTTCCTTTGATATTATAGGACCAATTACCCAATCCATCGAAGATATGCAACTATTAATGGATGTGATTGCAGGGCCTGATGATTACGATGCAACCGCTTCGCAGGTTAAATCAGAATCTTTTTCAGAATTTTTGTTAGAGAATAAAAAGCACAAATTCGCTTATATTAAAGAAACCTTAGAAGCCGATGGTGTTGAATCTGCAGTAAAGGAAGCAACCGAAAAACTCATAGAAAAATTAAAATCAGAAGGCCATATGGTAGAGCCAATTAGCTTTGACTTATTGCCTTCGCTGATACCGGTTTATTATACATTAACAACTGCAGAGGCATCCTCAAATTTATCTCGTTTTGCAGGAATGCACTATGGTTTTAGAAGCAATTCGGCAGTTGATTTAGAAACGACAATTAAAAATTCGAGATCCGAAGGTTTTGGCCCAGAAGTAAAAAGAAGGATTATGCTGGGAACATTTGTGTTATCTGCTGGTTACTATGATGCTTATTATAGTAAGGCCCAAAAGGTGAGAAGATTAGTACAAGATAGAACAGCAAGTATTTTTGAAAGCTATGATTTTATTTTATCACCAACTTCTCCAACAACAGCCTTTAAAATTGGTGAAAAATCAGACAACCCAATTGCTATGTATTTAGCAGATATTTTTACGGTCCATGCAAATATTGCTGGAGTTCCGGCGTTAACCATACCAAATGGGGTTGACAGCAATGGTATGCCAATAGGTTTTCAAATTATGGCAAATTCGGGCGAAGATGCTAAATTATTATCTTTAGCAAAAAGCCTTTTTTAGGTGTTCCGGTTTGAACCCAAACCCTAATTTTTAGTGTTAAAATCTTAATTACTTTCTAGCTGCAAGTGGAGTTGGATGTTTATTTTGCGAGGTATGGCGGTGAAAAATTTTCGTTTATGTTTATTGGTGATTTTTCTTGGTTTTATTAATCAGGTAAATGCAGGTGTTGATGAAATTTATCAAGCCAGATTAGCTACTCTAAAAAGTCCTTTGGAATTAACCTATAATCCTGCCGTAAGGGGCTTTATAGAGGATTATATACAAAACCCTGAAAAAACTAGGGCCTTAATTGGTAGAAGTAAATATTATTTTCCAATGCTCGAAAGGAATCTTAAAGCAAAAGGATTACCCACCGAGTTAAAATATTTAGCCGCCACGGTTTCTGGTTTAGATCCATCTGCTGTAAATAGTTCTGGTGCTAGTGGAATTTGGATGATGGCTTATCCTGTTAGCAAAATGTATAAGCTCAAAGTTAATACCTATGTAGACGAAAGAAGAGATCCAGGTAAATCAAGTGCTGTTGCGGCTCAACATTTTAAGGACTTGTTTAGTATTTATAAAAGCTGGCCTTTAGCGATTGCAAGTTATGGTTGTTCCCCAGTAACCTTAAACAAGTGCATTCACATGAGTAATAATAGTCTTTATTTTTGGGACATATATCCTCATATGCCGTCATTTTGTAAGGATCTTTACCCCCAAGTGGTTGCTACGGCATATATTATGAACTTTTATAAAGAGCATGGAATATCTACTGCCGAACCAAAATTTGAAACTGAAACAGATAGTATTTTAGTTAATAAATGGCTTTCGTTTCAGCAAATTTCATCTGTAACTACAGTTAGTGTTGAGGACCTTAGAGAATTAAATCCTGTGTTTAGAAAAGACATAATACCATTTAACATAGAAGGGTATTTTGTTCGTGTTCCAAAAAGCAGGTCAAAAAACTTTATTCTTTTAAAAGATTCGGTATACAGACCAATTAATTCGAGTGAAATAGAGGCAGACCCTATTCAAAAGCTTAATGAAAATACCATTGATAGTGTTATTGGTGTAAAAACGCCACCTAACCAAAAATTCAGTAAAAAGAAGATAATTTATGTTGTAAAAAAGGGAGATAACTTAGGTGATGTTGCCGATTGGTTTGATGTTAATATCTCAGAAATAAAATCGTGGAATAAACTTAGAAATAATGGCTTGAAATACGGCCAGAAATTGATAATATGGGTTGAGGGAAGCAAGGTTGGATATTATCAAAAAATTAATAAAATGACTCCGGCACAAAAGAAGAAAATCAAAGCCAGAGATTAAATAGGGATAGCATTAAAATAAAAAAGCCGCTCCAATTACTTGGAACGGCTTTTTTTAAGAGCTCTTAGTAACTATTATTAATAAGATCTTCTGTCTCCTCTGTCGTTGTTGTTAAAAGACCTTCTTTCGCGATTAGGTCTTTCTTCGCGTGGACGAGCTTCGTTAACGGTAATGTTTCTGTCTTTGAAAGACTGACCGTTTAGAGAGTTAATTGCGTTTTGTGCGCCAGTGTTATCTGACATTTCAACAAAACCAAATCCTTTGCTACGGCCTGTAAACTTGTCGTTAACTATGTTAACTGAAGCCACTTCGCCGAATTGTGAAAACAGGCCGCGCAACTCATCTTCAGTTGTGCTCCAGTTTAAATTTCCGATGTAGATATTCATGAATGAAATAAAATAAGAACATCAAATGTAAGCATAGTTTGTTCATTTCCAAGTAAAATCATTTTAGAATGAATAATAATTGTACTTTTTGCAATAAATAGTTGACGATTATGCTTAGTTAATGTTTTTTAGTTGCCACATATATCAAATCTTGAATGCGAGTTCTAATATTTGTTTGTGCTAATTTATTGTTTTCGGCATTTGGATAGACTCTATTTGAAAGAAAAACATAAACAAGTTGTGTTTTGGGATCCGCCCAAGCACATGTTCCTGTAAATCCAGTATGTCCAAATGTTAATGGTGAACAATATTTGCCGCAAGGCGTTGCTTTTAAAGGATTGGTTTCGGGCTTATCAAATCCCAAACCTCTTCGGTTCGTTTTATTTTGTCTTTTGGTAAACAAATCCACGGTAGACTCTTTTAATAATCTTACATTTCCATATGTTCCACCATTTAATAGCATTTGCATAATAACACCAACATCATTTGCATTTGAAAATAGCCCCGCATGGCCACTAATACCTCCTAACATCGCTGCTGTTGGATCATGAACATAACCTCTAATTATTTGTCTTCTAAACTCTAAATCATTTTCTGTTGGGGCAATATTTTTTAAAGAAACCCCTTTGGATAATGGAGTAAAACACAGACTTCCAAGATTTAGGGGTTTATAGAAATTGGTTTGCATAAAGTTATCGAAGGTTTGATTACTAACATTTTCAACTAATTTTCTAAGTAGAACAAAGCCTAAATCACTGTATAAATATTCGCCACTACTTTTCATATCAGTCATTGCGATGGTGTTAAATATATCTTGCTCAATTATTTTATCAATCCAAATAGAATCTGCAATTTGTAATGAATGTCGATTTGTTTTTACAGGGCTAAACCAAGTGGTGTCTGGTAGAGGTTTTTCCATTGCCTTCTTATAAAAAGGAATAAATGCTGGGAATCCAGCCTGATGTAAAAGGACCTCTTTAATTGTAATTTTTTCTTTTGCCGTACCTCTAAGAAATGGCAAGTAAATGCCTAACTTGTCGTTTAGCCCAATTGCTTTATCCTCATAAAGCTTCATAATCGCTAAAGTGGTTGATAGCACTTTGGTTAAGGATGCTAGATCATATAAATTATAGTCTTTTACTTTAGCTGAGGTTGAATCATAAGTATAACGTCCAAATGATTTTTGATAAATTACTTTTCCCTCTTTTGCTACAAATATTTGGCATCCAGGCATGGCTTTATCTTTAATACCCGCCAATACAATAGTGTCGATATAATTTAGGGGTGTACTTTCAATACCTACTTCTTCTGGAATTACATATTCAAATCTTGGAATAGGGGTGGTTTTTATTCCGAATGCTAAAGGAAACGAAGGTTGGACTGAAACGGGCATTTTCCCGGTGGTTCCATATGCACCCATTAAGGCTTGTGCTGCAAGGTTATTATATAAAGGAAGGTCTTCATAAGCGAGCAAAACATTTCTTGCATTTGCAAAATGCTGGAGTATATATGGATTTCCATGGTTAACTAAAATACACTTCCGATCTAATAGTAATCGATTAATAAAATCTATTTCAAGATTTGTTAGACCCAGTTTTTTACTAACAAATCTGCTTGTACTTTGTAAGCTAATAATAACTAGGCTATAATGCTGTAGGACAGAAAACATAGAATCAAAAGCAATTTGACTTTCATTCTTATCTATTGAATAAAAGTCTGCATTAAGGTAATTGTTCAATGTTTGTTGGAAAACAGTAAAGAGGTTGTTACCTACAGCAATGCTAGCAATTTTGTAGTTTTGAGGGTCTTCTAGAGGAATTAAATTGTCTAAGTTTTTGGCAACAACTATTCCCTGCTTCACTACTTTTTTTATTAGTAAATCCGTTGAGCAGCAATTTAAATCTGAGTTTAGGTTTTTCAAATCAACGGGGGAATATTGGTTCAAACCAGCCCATTGTTTTGTTATTAATATTTTTCTACAAGCATTATTTACATCTGTTTCTGAAATTAGCCCTTTATTCATGTATTCTCTTATCCAAAAAATACTTTGAGGAACATCCTCAACAAATAGCAACAACTCGTTTCCAGCTGCTAATGCCTTTGCGCTAACTTCACCGGATGCAGCATAATTAGCAACCCCCTTCATGTTTAATCCATCCGAAACAATTAATCCTTCAAAATTTAATTCGTCGCGCAATAATTTTTTTATAGCAATTGGGGAGATTGAAGTTGCAATATTATTCCCTGTGTCTATTGCTGGAACAAATAGGTGGCCAACCATTATTCCCCCAACATCGTTTTTAATTAACTCTTTAAATGGAAATAACTCCAAAGAATCAAGTCGTTTTCTTGTTGCATTAATTATAGGAAGGGCTAGATGTGAATCTGATTCTGTATCTCCATGGCCAGGAAAATGTTTTGCCGTAGCCAGAACATGCATGGATTGTAAACCTTTTGTATATGCTATTCCGTGACGAGCAACTACATATTTGTTTTCGCCAAAGCTTCTATCGTTTATTACTGGGTTTGCGGGATTATTATTTACATCAATATCTGGAGCAAAGTTTACGTGAATTCCGAGGCGTTTACAGTGTTTAGCGATTTCTAAACCCATTTCTTCTGTTAACTCCACATTGTCTGCAGCACCTAAAATCATTTGTCTAGGAAAAACAGGCGTGCTGTCAAGACGCATGTTTAAACCCCACTCCCCGTCAATACTAACTAATAAAGGAACTTTCGAAATCTTTTGATACCTGTTTGTCAAAACGGCCTGTTTATGAGGAGTACCTTTCATAAACATTATTCCACCAATCTTACAATCTCTAATCAGCAATTCAATTTCCTTCAAATAATTGCTATCACGTTGGGTCCAAACAGCAACAGTCATTAATTGAGCAATTTTTTCGTCTAAGCTCAAGGTATTCATAATTGAATCTACCCAAGGATTGTTTTTTTTCCAATTTATTGCGTGGCTTTGAGCCCAAATACTATTTGAGAAAAAGAGGCTAAAAAGCACAAAAAAAATGGATTTGGTTTTACGATTCATTAGTACTGCAAAAAAGCACAATAACAAGCACATAAGCACCCATTATGGGATTAATTTATTCACTTAGTTCTAGTTGAAAGTTCTCCACAGTATGAAAATTCCGGTTAAAAATAGAGTGATTTGTAAATAGAATGAGTGATATAATAAAACTTTTACCAGATCATGTTGCCAGTCAAATTGCAGCAGGCGAAGTAATTCAAAGGCCGTCTTCTGTGGTAAAAGAATTGCTTGATAACGCAATAGATGCTGCTAGCACAGAAATAATTCTTTATGTAAAAGATGCAGGTAAAGGTCTGATCCAAGTTATTGATAACGGTATAGGAATGAGTGCGATGGATGCAAGAATGTGCTGGGAGCGACATGCAACATCCAAGATAAGAATGACAGAAGATATTTTTAGCATTAATACTATGGGTTTTAGGGGTGAAGCTTTAGCTAGTATTGCCTCTGTTGCACAAGTGGAAATGAAATCTAGGAGGGATGAGGATGAGCTAGGAACACATATTTTGATTGAGGGTTCTGAAGTTAAAAAGCAAGAGCCTACAGCAACGCCTATTGGGACAAGCATTTCGGTTAAAAACTTGTTTTATAATATTCCGGCACGTAGAAACTTTCTTAAATCAAATCCTGTTGAGTGGAAGCATTTGGTAGAAGAATTTAATAGAGCGGCTTTGAGCAATCCCGAAATTCGCTTTTCCTTATATCATAATGAAGAGCTAGAACTAGACTATGTTGGCGAAACACTTATGGATAGAGTTTTGTCTGTATTTAGCGACAAGAAAGAGGGCGATTTAATTGAATTAGACGAGCAAACAAGTATAATAAATGTTAAAGGGTTTATTGGTAAACCAGAACTTGCCAAACGATTAAGAGGAGAACAATATTTCTTTGTAAATAAAAGGTTTTTTAAGGACAATTATTTAAACCACGCTGTAAACAATGCCTTTGAAGGCACAATTAGTAAAGAGCAGTTTCCATTATATGTTATTCAAATTAGTATTGATCCCTCACAGATTGATATTAATGTGCACCCCACAAAAACGGAGGTTAAATTTGAAGACGATAGAAATGTTTACCAAATATTAAGAGCAGTGGTTCGTAAGGCTTTAGGGACACATATACAGGCTCCACAAAACACAGATTTTGATGATAATAGATTTATAAATTTGCAACTAAATCCACCTTCCATTGATGAGGTAAAGCCTTATTCAAATTCTGGCGCAACTGTTGGCAAAAACGACTGGGGGAGTTTCAAGGACTTGTATCAACAACAAAGAAAAGAGAGTGCTCAAAATTGGCAAACTTTATTTCAGGCGCCAAATCCCCAACTGCAATCGGTTCAGCCCGAATTAGTATTGCCCAAGAACGATGAAATTCAGGACACCCGCGTGTTTTTTCAATTGAACAATCAATATATTGTTACTCCTATTAAAAGTGGTTTAATGCTTGTAAACCAACAGGCCGCTCACGAAAGAATTTTGTTTGAAAAATACTTGTTAGCTTTAGATCAAAACCATATTGCTAGCCAGCAATTATTGTTTCCAAAGGTGATAAATTTATTGCCAGGCGATGAGGTTATTATGGAGGAGATTTTACCAGAAATGGGAGCTTTGGGATTTACAATAAATGCTTTTGGTAAGAATGCATTTGTTATTAATGGTTTACCAGCAGAATTGCATTTAGAAAACGAGCAAGAGCTTCTCTCCGAAATTTTAGAAACCTATAAAAGTAACAAGCAAAATGAAATGAATAAGCATAAAAATGTTGCAAAGACTTTGGCAAAAAAGGCCGCGATAAAAGCTGGTTTAAGGTTAAAACCAGAGGAAATGAATAGGTTGGTAGATGAGTTGTTTGCTTGTTCAGACCCCCAATTTTCGCCAGATGGAAAGCCATGTGTTAGTAAACTAACCTTGCAAGATATTTCAAAGATGTTTTAAGGCGGTAAAAATTAGATAAGGAATACGGCTCCTTTTAATTATTAGATGTATTTTGCCAAAAAATCGATTGCATGTATCAACAACATAGGCCAAGTAATTTTTCTAATTTCCCCCCTGTTGTAAAAAACTTATTAATCATTAATGGTCTTTGTTTTTTGGCCAATATTGTATTAGATAGTAGGGGCATTTACGATATGAATCAGCACTTGGGTTTATACTACCCAGAAAGCACATTTTTTAGGCCATACCAATTCATTACTCATGTGTTTATGCATGGGAGTTTCACGCATTTATTGTTTAATATGTTTTCCCTTTGGATGTTTGGTTCAACATTGGAAAATTATTGGGGGCCAAAGCGCTTTTTCATTTTCTATTTTGTAACCGCATTTGGCGCAGCTTTGCTTCACTTAGGGGTTAATGCTTATGAAATCCACCAAATAAAAGCCAATATTTCTCTTTTTGCTGCCAATCCAGATTACGATACTTTTTTTGGCATCATTCAAAAAGATGCATTTTTTGCAAATGATTTACATGTTGCAGATTTTTTAACAGAATGGAAGGCCAATCCTAATAATCCCGACTATGTTGCCGGCGCTAAACAAATAACTGAATTCTTGCTGTTAAAAAAACTGAATATACCAGTAGTTGGAGCAAGTGGTGCCGTTTTTGGCTTGTTATTAGGATTTGGTATGTTATTTCCAAATACTCAACTTCTCTTGCTGTTTTTCCCTTTTCCAATAAAAGCAAAGTATTTTGTTATGTTATATGGAGGCCTTGAATTATATCAAGGAATTCAAAGCAATCCTGGCGATAATGTGGCTCATTTTGCCCATTTAGGAGGAATGTTGTTTGGCTTCATTCTCATAAAAATTTGGAATAAAGGCAATCGAAAAAACTTTTATTAAACAGTATCGGTTTGAACCAAAATTAATTTATGAAAATCAAACGCTTATATATACTTGCCTTTTTCTTTTCTAGTTTTGTTGTTGCTAATGCACAAAACGATTCTTTGAATATTCGGTCTATTGTTAACCAGACTTTGAGTAATTCGGTTTGTTATAGTAGGTTGGATTATTTAAGTAATTCAATTGGTGGGAGGCTTAGTGGTTCACCACAAGCTGAGCAAGCGGTTGTTTGGGCTCAAAAAACCTTGAAAGAAGATGGGTTTGATAGTGTTTGGCTTCAAGAGGTAATTGTACCACATTGGGTAAGAGGGGCAAAAGAAGAAGGGTTTTTTACAGGAAAATCCGGAAAGACCAAAGTAGCAATTTGTGCTCTGGGTGGCTCGGTGGGCACAAATCAGAAATTTATTAGTGGAAATGTTGTTGAAGTAAAGGATTTTAATCAACTTAAGAATTTAGGAGAAGCAATTATTAAAGGTAAAATAGTGTTTTTTAACAGACCGATGGACCCCTTGTTTATTGAAACATTTGATGCCTATAGTCATGCTGTGGATCAAAGGTCGATGGGTGCAATTGAAGCTGCCAAACTTGGTGCAATAGCCGTTTTGGTTAGATCTATGGGTAGCAATGTAGATAAGAACCCACATACAGGTGCTATGCGGTATTTAGATGGGGTTTCTAAAATTCCAGCATGCGCAATTAGTACCTATGATGCCGAATTATTAAGTGGAAAATTAAAACAGGATAATCAAACTACCTTTAGCTTAAAAATGAGTTGTGAAACACTTCCAGATGTAATTTCTTATAATGTGGTTGCTCAAATTTTGGGAAGTGAAAAACCGGATGAAATAATTTTAGTAGGAGGGCATTTGGATTCTTGGGACAATGGGGATGGCTCCCATGATGATGGTGCGGGATGTGTACAAAGTATGGAGGTTCTTCATACCTTTAAAACTTTAGGAATTAGACCTAAAAGAACCATTCGATGCGTTTTGTTTATGAATGAGGAAAATGGTTTGAAAGGTGGACTAAAATATGCTGAATTGGCTAAAGCTAATTTTGAGAAGCATATTGCAGCCATAGAAACGGATGCAGGTGGTTTTACACCCAGAAAATTTAGCACTACAGCATCTGATAGTTCCTTATTTGCCATGCAAAAATGGGAGCCCTTACTTAAACAATACGGAATTGAAGAAATTAGTCAAGGGCACGGTGGAGCTGATATTGGTCCATTAAAGAACCAAGGTGTTGTTTTAATTGGTTTTGGCCCAGACTCACAACGCTATTTTGATATTCACCACACTGCAGTAGATACATTTGATAAAGTTAGTAAAAGGGAGTTAGAGCTAGGTGCAGCAAACATTGCAGCTCTTGTTTGGTTGATAAGCGAATACGGATTATGAGTTTAGATATCGAAAAAGAGGCAAAGCCTCCAATATATTCAAAAGCAGCAATTATTGGCTTTTGTGTTTTTTTTAGTCCAATTTTTGGAGGGTTTATGCTTCGTCAAAATCTTAAAGATATTGGCAAAATCAAAGAGGGAAATTTGGCCTTAGGGGTTTCACTTTTGATGACCATTATTACGGGTCTAATTTCTACAACAAGCTTGAGGGGCCCAGGAACCACTTTTGTAGCAAACTTTATTCAGGCGGCAATATTATCAGAATTTATTTTCAGGAATTATTTTCAAAATGAAGAAACCTTCCCCAAGAAGAGCATACGTAAGCCCCTATTAAATTCTCTATTTGTCCTTTTAGTTTTAATAACTATAACGATGTTAATTGGAGTTCCACCAGAGGCGCTTTAAACTAGACGGAAGATTATAATTGTGGTTAACTTCGTTTTGTCCCCAAAAACCATTTAATAGATTTGTACTATGGTGTCGACCTTGTTTTTATCTGTTATAATAATTTACTTTCTGGTGCTTTTAGGGGTTGCATATTTTACATCTAAAAACGCCAATAATGAGACCTTTTATATTGGGAATAAAAGTAGTCATTGGGCATTAGTGGCTTTTGGTATGATAGGAACATCCCTATCTGGCGTTACCTTTGTTTCTGTACCTGGCACAGTTGAACTTGCAAAGTTTAGTTATTTTCAAGTTGTTCTTGGCTATTTCATTGGGTATTTTGTTGTGGCCTTTGTGCTATTGCCCTTGTACTATAAACTTAAACTAACCTCAATTTATAATTATTTAGGACAGCGTTTTGGAATAGCTAGCTATAAAACAGGAGCCTTGTTTTTTATTGTTTCAAGAACCTTAGGGGCAACACTTAGATTATATCTTGTGATTAATGTGTTGCAGATTTTTGTTTTAGATAGCCTTAATATAAGCTTTCAAACTACCACCCTTGTTATTCTTATTATGATACTGTTGTATACTTTTAAAGGTGGTGTAAAAACAATTGTTTGGACCGATACTCTGCAAACGTTTTTTATGTTATTGGCTTTAGTAGTTTGTGTGGTTTATATTATGGGTGATTTAAACCTTAGCTTTTCAGAAACCTTATCAAAATTGGATGCAAGTGGGCATTTGCAAATTTTTAATTGGAATTTTTTAGAAAAGAAATATTTCTTAAAACAAATTATTGGAGGTGCCTTTATTACAATTGCAATGACAGGTCTTGACCAAGAAATGATGCAAAAGAACATCAGTGTAAAAACACTTGGCGGCGCACAAAAAAACATGATGTTTTTTAGCACAGTAATGGTAATTGTTAATTTTCTTTTTCTGCTTTTGGGTGGTGTTTTATATTTATACGCAGAAAGCAAAGGAATTACGGTAAAGGGAGACGATTTATTTCCAACAATTGCACTTAGTTATTTGCCTGTTTTTATTTCACTTATTTTTATAATAGGTTTAATTTCTGCTTTGTTTCCATCTGCAGACGGCGCAATTACAGCGCTTACCTCATCGTTTTGTATAGATATTTTAGGCGTTCAAAGAAAAAAGAATTGGTCAGAGGATCAACAAGCTCGAACAAGAAAAACGGTACATCTCGTTTTTGCCTTGGTATTTCTTTTAATGGTTTACTATTTTAAGGTATTAAACAACAAGTCAATCATTGGAATTTTGTTGGATATAGCTGGCTATACTTATGGACCTTTGTTGGGTTTGTTCGCCTTTGGAATTTTAACTAAGCATAGAATTAAAGATGAACTTGCTCCAATAATATGTTTGTTGGCTCCAATTATCAGCTATTTATTTCAAAATTATATTCCAGTTTATTTTAATTGGAGTTACCAAATTGGTATTGAATTATTGGTAATTAATGGTAGTTTAACCTTTTTCGGTTTGTGGCTAATTAAGAAGCGGTAATAGTTTTACCTAAAAACAAAAAGGCTTCATTTCTTATTTATTAAACTAAAATTGTCTTCATTTTATGGGTATTCATCCTTTATTATTTAAAATAGCAGCGGGGGAAAGTGAGGTTTTAGACTTTAAGAAAACCATTTCGTCGGCCAGTAAAATTGCCAAAACAATAAGTGCTTTTGCAAACCATAAAGGTGGAACCTTATTAATTGGCGTAAATGATAATAAAACAATTTCTGGAGTGAGAAGCGAAGATGAAAAGTATATGCTCGATTTGGCTGCTCATTTTTATACAAAACCAGAGATTGATTTGGAAATAGTTGAATGGGATTTAGGCGAAAAGTCTGTTTTGGAAGCCATAATACCTGAAGGAAAGAACAAGCCCTATTATGCAAAGGACGAGGATGGAAAATGGTGGGCACATATTCGGGTAAAGGACCAATCTTTATTAGCAAGCAAAATTGTTGTAGAGGTTTTAAAACGAAATAGCGGTAAAGGTCAAAATATTATTCAATATACCGACCACGAAAAAGGTGTTTTAAAGTTTTTAGAAAAAAACCAAAAAGGAACATTAAAAGAAATTTGCAAACTTTTAAATATTTCGAGATGGCGCTGCCAAAAAATGCTGGTAAGTCTTGTTAGTGCTGGCGTTGTGAGGTCACATACAACGGAGAAAACAGAGTTTTTCACACTAAGTTAGGTTCAAACCGAAACAATAAAGATATAATTTAGAAAGAAAGGCACTTATTTTGCGTTAGGAAAGAAGTTATGAAAAAACAAAGATTAATTCTAATTATGATACTCTTGTTTGGATTCGGTTTTATGCTGAGAGCGCAAGAGCCTACACCTAATCCAAAGAACATTGAGATTGCTAAGAAATTTTCTTATATCCTAGACAATGGATTTGAGAAAATAGATTTGATGAAGGTTGGAAGTATTGACAAGCAGTTTTTTAATTTAGGTAATCCCCAATTACTTATTTACGATATCAATGATAAATCAAAAAGGAACTTATTAAATTCCTTTACCCTTGTTATTGAATCAAGCGACCAGAAGATTCAAAACAAGGTTTTTCAAACGCCATCACCAGCTTTTACAAGCGGTTGCAAACAATTAATTACCATTTTGCCTAGCGAAAGTAAAATCACTTTTATGGAGGTAAAATTAAACACCACCCTTCCAGTAGCTGTGCAGCAAGCACCTGGCTCCAAACATATATTGGCACCTGGGGTTTTACCAATAGCATTTTTCTTATACATTAAATAGGGGATTTGAATAGGAAACTTTAATTTTGTGCAACTAATAAAATGAGCACAATGAAAGTTGGAGTAGTTATTTTTCCTGGATCAAATTGCGATCAAGACGCTATTTATGCATTTCAAAATCAATTTGGATGCGAAACTGTAGCCTTATGGCACAAAGATCACGATTTACAAGGTGTTGATTTGGTGTTTTTGCCAGGAGGTTTTAGCTATGGAGATTACCTTAGAAGTGGTGCCATTGCTCGTTTTTCTCCAATTATGCAAAATGTAATTGAGTTTGCATCAAAAGGAGGTTTGGTTTGGGGTGTTTGTAATGGGTTTCAAATTTTATGCGAAAGCCACCTTTTACCAGGCGCATTGTTGCATAACGAAAACCAAAAGTTTAACTGCAAAAATGTTTTTATTAAGCCATCTACTACTAGTTCCCTTATTACTAATAGCCTTGATTTAAATGTTGCATATAAAATTCCAGTTGCTCATGGTGAGGGAAGATTTTATTGTGATGATGCTACTTTGAGTGACCTTAAGGCTAATGATCAGATTTTATTTACTTATTGCGACGAAAAAGGAATAGCCTCTGAGGGTTCAAATCCTAATGGCGCCCTAGAAAATATAGCAGGAATTTGTAATGCAGGTAGAAATGTTTTTGGAATGATGCCACATCCAGAAAGAGCTATAGATTCAGATTTGTATAATACTGATGGTAGAGCCATGTTTGAAAGCATATTAAAAGAGTTTCAAACTGCATAATGGCCTCTGCATTTGGCCATGCAGCAGCTTCTATAAGCTTAGGTTATTTAGGGATTTTACCCAAACCTAATTGGAAACTTTTACTATTGGGAATGCTTCTGGCTATTTTACCAGACGCTGATTCAATCGGATTTTTATTTGGCATTCCTTATGATTCCTTTTGGGGCCATAGAGGGTTTTCTCATTCTATTCTATTTGCATTTATTGTTTCATTTCTTACCGCTATTATTTTTCGGTTTGAACCAAATAAAAAGGTAAATGTTTTCTTTTTCCTATTACTTTCCTGTTTGTCGCATTCCATTTTAGACGCTATGACAACAGGCGGTTTAGGTGTTGCATTTTTTTCGCCCTTTGATAATTCACGTTACTTTTTCCCGTTTCGACCCATCATGGTTTCACCAATAAATGTAAAAAGCTTTATTTATGGAAAGGGATTAGCCGTGCTAAAAAGCGAGTTTATTTGGATAGGAATTCCACTATTAGGAATTCTATCTATAAGATATTTGGTTCAAACAAAATTTAATAAACGCTGAGAAAGCGATAACCCATTTATTGTCCTTGAGCTAAAGAGTAACCAGGGTTATTATCGAAATATCTTAATATTTCTATGGATGAAACAAAAACCTTTTCGCTAATTCTTGTAGCTAAATCCATCATTTCTTTTAAGGTTGTTTCTTTTCCTACACTTAGTTCAAATCTTGCACGATATTGGTCAACACATTCTGTAAAAACAGAACCGCTTGGCCAGACTTGAGTTCCCCTATTTGAAATCATTATTAATTTCACATCACTTGATTCAAAACCTTTCAATATTTCAGCACAACTTTGTGGGGTATCCTGTGATTCGAAAAACAAGTCTAAACCGGTTACTTTTTCTTGTTTTCTTAATGAACTAGCCATCATTTTTTGAACACTAGGCTTTTCAGGCAAGTGAAAGGTGGATGGTATTTGGCTTTTTCTATTTAGACCAATTGACGGGGCTTTTCCTAAATTAGAAATAATTTTCTCAGCAAATTCGGTTGTACTTAACGAAGGATTAGATTTATCACCAAAGTCGCCAGTATGATTTCCCTGTTCAAGAGTTAAAAGAAGAGCGTTTTCAATTTTGTCGGCAAAATCCATTAAACCCAAATGCCTTAATAGCATAAACCCACTTAATAAAAGTGCTGTTGGGTTAGCAATATTTTTCCCCATAATATCTGGGGCTGTTCCATGCACGGCCTCAAAAATTGAAATTTGATCGCCAATATTTGCTGATGGCGCAAATCCAAGACCACCTACTAAGCCAGCACAAAGGTCGCTCATAATATCGCCTTGTAAATTAGTTAAAACCACAAGCTCAAAACTTTGAGGTTTACTAACTAATTTCATTGCAAGGTCGTCTACTATAATATCGTTGGCAGAAATTTCTGGATAATCCTTGGCAACTTCATAGAAGGTGTCAAGAAATAGTCCGTCTGTGAGTTTCATTATGTTTGCCTTGTGGGCACAGGTTACGGTTTTAAAGCCTTCTTTTTTTGCCATTTCAAAAGCAAAGCGATGAACTTGCATGCTTCCTGGCCTAGAAATTAATCTTCTACATAAGGCAACGTCTTGCGTAAGCATGTGTTCAATGCCCCCATAAGTTCCTTCAATATTTTCTCTAACTATGGTTAAATCTATTGGGATTCCTGCTTTTGAAAATACTGTATTTACTCCAGTTAGTGATTTAAAATGACGTCTATTTGCGTAAGTACTCCATGTTTTTCTTGCGGTAACATTTATTGATTTTACACCTTTTCCTTTTGGTGTTTCCATGGGTCCTTTAAACAATACGCCTAGAGATTCTACAGTTTCTTTGGCCTCTTGAGTCATTCCTGTGCTAAAGCCTTTGTCGTAAAAGCTTTTGCCCATTTCAATTATTTCATAGGTTAAAGGAACATTTGCAGCATCAAAAATTGACAATACCACATCCATTATTTCTGGTCCAATTCCGTCGCCTTTGGCAACAGCTATTTTAATTTTATTCATTTTTTTAGGTGCGGCAAATCTAAGTTGAATAGGGTTTTATGACAAGCCTTCATTTGAAGTTTTCTTGTCATTTTTATTCGCAATAGGTTATAGGTAAAAAAGCCTTTTTACAAATGGTTTTGTTTGAGGTGATATTGGAGTATTTTTGCCCTCTATCCATGAAGTGAAATGAATAACCGTCAATTATTTTTAACCTATCAAGCCCAGACTACTCATTTTCCTATGATGTTAGAAATTGAAAGGGCAGAGGGTTGTTTTCTAATAGATATTAACGGAAATCGATATTTGGATTTAATTTCTGGGATAAGCGTTAATCATTTGGGTCATGGTAATGAAGAGGTAAAGGCTGCCATAATTGACCAATTGAATTTGCACCAGCACGTGATGGTTTATGGTGAATTTGTTCAAAGCAAGCCGGCGCTTTTAGCTAAAAAATTAACTAGTCTTTTACCAGAAAATTTAAATTCTGTTTATTTTCTTAATTCGGGTGCCGAGGCTACAGACGTTGCTATGAAATTAGCAAAAAGAGTTAGCCAAAGGTCAGAAATTATTGCATGCAAAAATGCCTACCATGGAAGTACTCACGCAGCTTTAAGTTTAAATAGTGATGAGTATTATAAACAAGCGTTTCGGCCCTTATTGCCAGATATTAATTTCATTAATTTTAACAGTATAAACGACCTCAATTTAATAACAACAAAGACGGCTTGTGTGTTTACAGAAGTAATTCAGGGTGAAGCGGGATATATTCCTGCAAACCAAGATTTTTTTCTGGCTTTGAGAAAAAGGTGTGATGATACAGGAACACTTTTAGTTTTTGATGAAATACAAAGTGGAATGGGAAAAACAGGAAAAATGTTTGCCTTTGAACACTATGGAATTAAACCTGATATACTGTTGCTAGGTAAAGCATTGGGGGCTGGAATGCCAATTGGAGCGGTGGTTTGTTCTCGAGAAAAAATGATACTTTTTGCAGATCAACCTCTATTGGGGCATATAAGTACTTTTGGTGGACATCCTGTGGTTGCTTCTGCTGCATTAGCTGGAATACAAGTATTAGAAAAAAACAATTGGCTTAGTCAGGTTGATGCAAAAGAGCATTTGTTTAGAACGCTTTTGGTTCATCCCGCAATAAAAAGCATATCTGGAAAGGGGCTTATGTTAGCGGTGGAATTAGATTCCTTTGAAAACAATTTGAAGGTAATTCAAGAATGTTTGAAAGAGGGATTAATTACTGACTGGTTCTTATTTGCAAACACCAAAATTAGAATTGCACCGCCTTTAACAATTACTGAATCCGAAATAGAACAAGCATGTAATATAATTCTTTCTGCTTTAAATTTAGTTTATGGTAGTTCGGTTTGAACCGAATTTTCAAAGAGTTCGTTTTCTTCGTAATACGTTACAATTAATTTTCTCAAACGGTTTTCTTGACTCATCAAATCGGAGTAAGGTAAATTTTTAATCATTTGATAATGGGGCCAGCCGTCTTCATCAATATGAGTTTGTTTGTAATAGCCTTCATAACTTAATAATTTACATGTTGCAATATGCATTAAATCCATTTTTTCGTGTTTTTCAAAAACCCTAGACTGACCAAGTTCACGCATCCCTAAAAGGAAAAGGATACCATTCATGTCTGGTTTTTTGCCGAAATCTTTTTTTAATTGAAACACAATTTTATACCATTTTCCTTTGGTAATGTCATCTAAAATATAGGCCTGGTAGCTATCTGGTTTTTCTTGATTTTCCATGTTTTTATTCTTTACAAACCTACTCAAAGTTTTCCCATTTCTCTTATATATTGATACATTTGACAAAAGCTATTTCCATGAAAAAACACTTTATTTTTTTGTTGCTAATTTTGGTTCAAACCGCATTTGCCCAAAACAAGAACCCTAACCAAGGATCTATTATTTCTGGGCCCATGCTTGGATATGCGGAACATACAGAAACACTTGTTTGGGTTCAAACAAAATGCGCAAAAAAGATTTCAATTCAATATCGTTTGGAAGGAACCGATTTTGCATGGAATAGCTTGAGTAAAATCAATGATGGCAAGCAAATTTGTGACCCATTTATTTCCAAATTTGTAATTACCAATTTAGAAATGGGACGAACATATGAATATCGAATTCTAGTAGATGAATTGGTTCAAAAATTTGCTTATCCCTTGACTTTTAAAACCAAAGTTTTGTGGGAGTGGAGAACACCTCCACCAAATTTTACTTTTATGCTTGGGTCTTGTTTATATATTAACGATAGTGCATACGACAGACCTGGAAAGCCATATGGTGGCAGCACAGAAATACTGAAAACAATGGCAAAGACACCCGCAGATTTTATGCTTTGGTTGGGTGATAATGTATATTCTCGAGAGGCAGATTATAGTAGTAGTTCTGGAATGGCCAATAGGTATTTACATACCAGAAAGGAGCCATCATTGCAGGAATTATTGGCCAAAAGAAACAATTATGCTATTTGGGATGACCATGATTATGGAGATAACGATGCCAATAAAAGCTTTGAACTAAAAGAGAGTTCCATACAATTATTTCAGAATTATTGGGGAAACAAAATTTATGGTCAAAGTGGGGAAGGGATATACTCTAATTTTAGGTTTGCTGATGCCGAATTTATATTGTTAGATGATAGATGGTTTAGGGATGAATCTGAGTTGGATGAAGCCAAAACTTTGAAAAGTCAATTAGGTGAAATTCAATTGAATTGGTTAAAGGATAAGTTGAAACACAGTAGAGCCTCCTTTAAATTTGTTGTTGTAGGGGGGCAGTTTTTAAATGAGCACACAGACAAAGAATCTTTTAATTTATATAAACGAGAGCGAGCAGAAATAATTCAATTTATTATTGATCAAAAAATTAGTGGTGTTATGTTTTTATCTGGCGACAGACACCATACAGAGTTATTGCTTGACGATTCAAAGAAGGATAAGTTGGGTTACACTCTTTACGACCTTACATCTAGTAGCATAACCGCTGGGTCAAGTGATGTATTAAAAGGCAACGAGGCTAAAAACCCACAAAGGGTAGAAGGCACATTAGTTGCGGAAAATAATTTCTGCACCATACAAATTTCAGGGGTAAAAAGGGGCGAAAGAGTATTAACTATTACTTGTTATGATTCGAAAGGGATTGTAAAATGGGGGAAAACCATTTTTGAAAAAGACCTGAAGGCCGCTCATTAAATGCCACATTTTTGCTTACATGAGATTATTTGTATAACTTGCTTTTAATTCAATTGTTTTTTGCAGATACCAAGTGCGTTTTTTCTGTAACACTTTTTAAACAACAACATGGAACAGAAATCTAAAATTATTCAAGAACAATTTTTACAGCGGGTTAAATCTGCTGTGGCTCCAAATGTTTCTTTTGTAGATGAATTAGCAGATTTATTAAAGCTTAGTAATGATAGTGCTTACAGAAGAATTAGGTGTGAAACGCTTTTTAATATTGAGGAAATAACCATGATATGCAAGCATTTTAGGGTTTCTTTTGACCCGGATGTTCAGCATATGAGTAATAAGGTTACGTTTGATTACCTAAAATTGGATGATAAGAAGGAAAATTTTAGGTTGTGGTTAATGTTTCTTTCAGCAGATGTTAAAAAAATAGGAACATCGCCCAATAATCAAATATTATATGGTGCAGATGATGTGCCCGTTTGGCATCACTTCTTTGATAAAGAACTAATTGCTTTTAAACTTTTTTATTGGTTAAAATCAATTCTAAATTCTCCAGAATTTGCAGACAAAAACTATGATCCATCTCTTATTGATGAGGATATGGTAAATAGCGCAAAAGAAATGCTTCAAAATTACAATCAAATAAACTCGGTTGAAATTTGGACTGAAGACACATTAAATAGCAATCTTAAACAAATTGAATACTTTTGGGAATCAGGTTTCTTTGATAAAAAGCAAGATGCATTGCGAATGTGTGATTTATATATAGAGGAGTTGAATTTGGTTCAAAAGAAGGCTACAAGTAGCAGTAAATTGATTGGAAAGGGTGAATCTAAAAAAGAAAATTTTAAACTTTATAAGAGTGAAGTAATGATTGGGAACAACAGTATTTTAGCAAATATAGGTTCAACCAAAATTGCATATGTGAGTAATAATACTTTTAACATGATGAGCACAACTAGTGCAGATTTTGTCCATGAAAACGAATTGTGGTTAAATAATCTTTTAAAGAAATCTACCCTTATAAGTGGAGTAGGTGAAAAACAAAGAAATCAGTTTTTTAGAGTGCTTAGGGAAAAGGTAGAAATAGTTAAACAGAAAATTAGTTTGGGTTAATGGGCTATTTTTCTTTGCATAAGTGCTTCATACATTGCAATACCTGCTGCAACAGAAACATTTAAAGACGATACTCCAAAATCCATAGGGATCTTACCTAAAGCACTACATTTTTTCAAAACATCATTGCTTATTCCCGTTTCTTCATTTCCCATAACAATAGCCAATGGTCCTGTTAAATCAATTTGGTCTAATCCATCACTTGCCTTTTCTGTGCAACCAAGAGTATTAAATCCACTTTGGTTCAAATATTCCATTACTGTTTTTAGGTTTTTTTCGCGACAAACAGGTATTTTTAATAATGCTCCAGCAGAGGTTTTTACTGCGTCTTCGTTTACTGGTGCCGAATCAGTTTGGGGAATAACAATTGCATGAACACCAGCGCACAATGCAGTTCTTGCAATTGCACCTAAATTTCTAACATCAGTCAATCTGTCCAAAACAAGGATAAATGGTGTTTCTCCATCCTCAAATATTTTGGGTACAATTTGCTCAATACTGTAATAACTTATAGGTGAAATATAGGCTACAACACCTTGATGGTTCTTATTCTTAAAAGAGTAGAATTTTTCCTTTGGAACATATTGAACTGGTATTTGACTTTTACGGCAAAGTGAAATAATATCTTCAATTCCTCCTCCAAGCATTCCTTTTTGAACCAAAACCTTGCTTAACTCACTTCCAGCATCAAATGCTTCTTTAATAGCATGAACACCATATATAGTTGATTGACTCATCTTTTTTTCTTAGGGTGCAAAGAAAACAAAAAAAGCCACCCTTTCGAGCAGCTTTTTTTGTTTCTATTTTTTTTAGAACTACATACCTGTTTGGGCGGCAGTAATTGTTTTCATAAATTCATCAGCCAATGCATCTTGGTGATTATATTTTACAACTTGTTGGATATAATTTAGAATTTGAAGATTTTCATCTATATCAGATTTAACGGCATTTCGTTTGCCTTTGAAGCTCATAAAATAACGGGTTTTTTCTTCATGCACTCGCATTAATTCTTTGGCTAATGCATTCCCTTTTTCAGTTGCACCAGCTTGATAATAGCCTTCTACCAATCTTACAACAAACACGTCGTAAGCAACTTTTTCATTTGGCATTACTTCCAAACAATAGTCTAGAACTTTAATAGCTGAATCTCTTTTGCCTTCAATTGTTAATTGCTCTGCCAAACGATAGAAAATATTTCTAAAGTTTTTAGTTTGACGTAAAATGGTTTCATCCAAATAAACGCCTGGTTGGTTCATATTTCCCCATTTGAATTTTTCCATGATATTGGCATACAATATATCAGAGTTAATTCTACCCGTAGTTCCATCTCTTTGAACGTTATTTAACATCGGAACAAGTCTATAGGTTAATCCCTCCAATTGGAAATAGCTTTGAAGATTCATATAAACATCAGACCCTGTTGTAATAGCCCAATAAATGGGTCTACTGTTCATGTTGGTGGCAATGATATCTAATAACACTAAATCTGCTTTCATTAAGTTGTTATTTCCAATTTCCCACTTGATAGAATCTACCATGTAAGGGGCATCTTTGGCTTTTACAACTCCATTTTTCAAACAAGCTTCCTTGTCAATAATCAAACTAAATCTTTTTGTAGGATAATATCTTAATGATTCTCCACCTTGGGTTTGAACGGTTCCCATTGGATCTTTATCGTCATTAATAAATGCTATAACATTATTAAGTGGATAGTAGTCGTTCTTGTTAATTCCATAACGTCTAGCTAATTCAGGGTTTTCGTAAAAAACAACATAATCACGTGTGCCAGTTTTATATTGGTCTGGTCTCATGCTAAATTCAATAGGCTTGCTATCGTATGCCTGTCTTTTTAATCCATCGGTATACCAGTCTGTATTTAACAAACTCATGTTAATTACACGTACATCGCTCCTAATATTTTCAACATTTTGAGCATACCACAACGGGTAGGTATCGTTATCTCCATTAGTAAATAAGATTGCATCTTTTTCACAAGAGTTCAAATAATCTTCTGCAAAATGCAAAGCTGTAAAACGGTTACTTCTATTATGATCATCCCAATTTTGAGAACCCATAATTGCAGGCACAGCTGCAAGTGATAGTATAGTTGCACCAGCGGCTGCAGCCGTTTTGTTCATTTTCTTACCTAACCAATCAATTATTGCTAAAACACCCAATCCAATCCAAATCATAAAAGTTTGGTATGATCCAACATATGCATAGTCTCTTTCACGTGGCTGATGAGCAGGGAAATTCAAATAAAGAATAATAAAAAATCCAGTGAATAAGAATAGGGTCATTACAACTGTTGCGTCTTCCTTGGCCACTTTAAAATGATAGAAAACACCTATTAAACCAAGAATCAAAGGCAAAAAGAAATAGGTGTTATGGGCGCTATTATTTTTCATTGGATCAGGCATTGTTTTTTGAGGGCCTAGACGCCATTCATCAATAAAGTTAATGCCACTTAACCAATTTCCTCTTGTAATATCACCATAACCTTGATCATCATTTTGTCTGCCTATAAAGTTCCAGAAAAAGTACCTCCAATACATAAATCCTAGCTGGTAACTCAACAGGAAATCAATATTTTTAGCCATATTGGCTTTTTTCTCTCCAGGCATTTTTTCCCACTCTCGGTATGCGTTTTGATAATCTGCCCTATCTGCCCACATTCTTGGAAGAATCGTGCAATCTTTAGGATCGTAAATTCGCTCAATTTTTTGACCTACCTCAATATATTTTCCCTCGCTACCCTTAGCGTATTGGTAGGCACCTTTTTTATAATCGATAACACGGGCATAAAAATATTGTCCGTATAAAAGTGGGTTTTCACCATATTGCTCGCGATTTAAATAACTAAGTAATGAAAAAGGTTGTTCTGGGTCGTTCATATCTATTGGCGGGTTGGCCAAAGAACGAATTATAATCATGGAGTATGAAGAATAACCAATTACAACAAATGTAAAGCATAATACTACAAGGTTAACTACATCCATTGCGGCTTTACGTTTAAAAATGAAAAAGTATAAAACCCCCGTAATTAAAGCCCAAGAGAATATTCCCCAGAAATTACTATTAACAGCAAAAGTACTTAAAGCCAGGATTGCGTATGAACCTATAGCAACATATAAACTCACCTTACTCTGCGAATGTGTATAATGAATAAAAGAAGCTAAAAGTGTAACCAGTAAGAAAATCATTAACAAGGCACCTGAGTTAAAGTCAAGGCCAAAGCTATTTACCAAGAAATAATCCAATTTAGTTGCAATACCTGGTAAGCCAGGGATGATGCCGAACTGAACTATTCCAATTGTTAAAATTGCCAAAGCAGATGCACCTAAGAAGCCGTTTCTGGTTGGGGTATATTTTTTGAAGTAGTAAACATATACAATTGCTGGTATAACCAATAAGTTCAATAAATGGACTCCAATTGCCAAGCCTATTAAATAAGCTATTAACACTAACCATCTATTTGAGTGGCGTTCGTTGGCAACATTTTCCCATTTCAAAATACACCAGAAGGTTAAAGTAGTAAAAAAGCTGGATGATGCATAAACCTCAGCTTCCACTGCCGAAAACCAAAAGGTATCCGAAAAGTTTAAGGTTAAAGCCCCAACAGCACCTGCTCCCATAATGGCAATAGTCTGCCATGACTCAAGTGCTTGGCCTCCTTTTGCTAATATCTTTTTTGCCAAATGGGTAATAGTCCAAAACATAAACATTACCGTTAATGCACTGGTTATGGCAGAAACCATATTAACCCAAAACGCCACTTTACTTGTGTCTGATGCCATTAAACTAAATACACGCCCTATCATTAAGAACAAGGGTGCTCCTGGTGGATGGCAAATTTGTAAACGGTAAGAAGCAGAAATAAACTCTCCGCAATCCCAAAAACTTACTGTTGGTTCTAAGGTTAGCGTATATGTTGCTAATGATGCTGCAAAAAGTAGCCATCCCAGTACGCTGTTTAATTGATTGTATTTACTCATTCTCTATCTAATTTTTTTAGCTTAACGCTTATGGGCAAACATAAATGATTTTAGGAAACCAACAAACAACTATCTTATGTGAAATTTAAGAGTTTTGTCTAATTTCTCAATTTTGGTTCAAACCTAATTATAATAGAATTTATGGCTTTGGCAACGGGATGAAACTTTAGATGAATGGCTTTTTTGGTAATTTAAAGACCAATTTTATTTAATTATTAGGTTTTTAGGATAAACAGACAAGTATAAAATTTCAGGTTTCATTATTGATTTCAAGGATGTTTAAGCGGAAAACTGCAAAAGTCTGCTTACTTTTGTAGCTTCAAAAAATAAGGAGAAAAAGATTAGTGTCACATAAAGTAATTGTAATAGGAGGGGGTGCTGCAGGATATTTTTCTGCAATTCAATGCGCACAGACCAACAAAAATGTAGAAGTGATTCTTCTTGAAAAATCTTCAAAAGTACTTCAAAAGGTAAAAGTTTCGGGGGGTGGTAGGTGTAATGTTACCAATGCTTGTTTTGATTTAAAACAATTATCACTCTCTTATCCTAGAGGTGAAAAACAGTTAAAAAGTGCCTTCGCTCGGTTCAGCCCGAAAGAAACCATTGAATGGTTTGAGACTAGAAAAGTAAAATTAAAGACCGAAAAGGATGGTCGTATGTTTCCTGTTTCTGATGAATCCCAAACAATTATTGATTGTTTAGAAAAGGAAATAAAAAAGAGTAAGGTTACCGTTGAAATGGGTAAAGGCGTAAAGCGAATTGTGCCTAATTTTCATGGTGGTTTTGATCTAGTTTTAGAATCGGGGGAGAAAATGTTCTGCAATAAATTGATTGTTGCTTCTGGTGGCAGCCCCAAAGAGGATGGTTTACATTGGCTAAAAGAACTAGGTCATAGAATTGAAACACCCGTTCCCTCTCTTTTTACTTTTAATATTCCCGATAACCCAATTGTTAATTTACAGGGAATTGCCATTAATCCTGCCAGAGTTAGAATTTTAAATACTAAACTAGAAGTAAGTGGCCCTGTTTTAATTACTCACTGGGGTTTAAGTGGCCCTGCAATTTTGAAAACATCTTCTTTAGGTGCCAAAATTTTGGCCGAAAAGGATTATGAATTTGAAGTTCAAATTTCATGGTTAGACAATAAAAAGGAGGATTCTGTTAGACAGGAATTATTCAACCTAAAAGCTGCTAATCCTTCCAAAGGTGTAGTTAGTCTTTTTCCTTTTGGTTTGCCTAAACGATTAAATACCTATTTGCTTGAAAAGGCTGGAGTGGATGAAAATGCGAGTTGGGGTGATATCAGTAAAGAAGATGTGAACAAGGTTATTCAATGTTTATTATACGATACCTATCAAGTTAAAGGGAAAACTACTTTTAAGGAGGAATTTGTTACTTGTGGTGGCATAAACCTTGATGATGTAGATTTTAAAACAATGGAAAGTAAGCGACTAAAAGGGCTTTACTTTGCTGGTGAAGTTTTAGATATCGATGGAATAACAGGTGGCTTTAACTTTCAAGCAGCTTGGACAACTGGGTTTATTGCCGGTAAAGCCGCTGCTGTTGAAATTTAATTTTCCTTCTTTTTGGTTCGACCCGAATCTTTTAAGGCCTTATTAATGATCCACTCCAATTGACCATGCGTGCTTCTAAACTCATCTGAAGCCCACTTTTCAATAGCTTCCATTGTTTCCTTTGACAGTCGCAAAGCAAAAGGTTTCTTTTCCTTGTCGGCCATGTTGTTTACTGGATGCAGCTAATTTGAAATTCCTTTTTCAAATTGATTAAATAATTATTTAAATCGGTTTGTTTTTGGGTGCCAATTAAAAATTTCTTTCCGCTTTTTAAAACCAATTGCAAGCCAAACGTTCCAGAAACATTAAATGCTTTTCCGTTTTTTAAGCTATATCTTAAGCCCCAGCCCCCAAATTCCATTAATGGGTTATAACTTCTAATTGTAGCGGATTCAATTTCATCCCAGCGCACATAGTAATAAACTCTTTGAAATGGAAAAAATCTAATCGTTATGCCCGTTTCATCCACCCTTGTTTCAAGTTTGGTAAAATAAAACAGCACAATAATAAAAACTACAACCACGGTAGCAATTAGCATTGAAGTACCTTCTGGACTATTTGTTTTTCCCAAAACAACGCCGAAAATAAAAAGCAGGATTGGTAAAGCAAGTAATAGTTTCATCCACCACTTGTTGAACTTTTGAATTTCGTAATAGTTATCGCTCATTTTTATTGGTTTAAAGTGCCAGTATTAATAACAGGATTTGCTGATTTATCACTACAAAGTACAACCATTAAATTACTTACCATTGCTGCCTTTTTATCGTCGTCTAACTCAATTATGTTTTTTTGTGAAAGGGCATTTAATGCCAATTCAACCATACCAACAGCGCCTTCAACAATTTTTGTTCTAGCAGCTACAATTGCAGTTGCTTGTTGGCGTTGCAACATTGCTCCCGCTATTTCTTGAGAATAGGCCAAATTGCTAATTCGAGCTTCCATTACTTCTATTCCAGCAATGGATAAACGCTCCGTTAATTCTCTCATTAATTCCTCGTGAACCTCATTATTTCCTGAGCGCAAAGAGATTTCTTCTTGTTCATCATCAAAGTTATCATATGGGTATGTTCCCGCTAATTTTCTAATCGCAGCTTCACTTTGAATTTTTACAAATGCCTCGTAATTATTCACCTCAAATGCGGCTTTAAATGTATCAGAAACCCTCCAGACCAATACAATTCCAATCATTATTGGATTGCCCATTTTATCATTTACTTTAATTGGTTGGCTATCTAAATTTCTAGCCCTAAGCGAGAACTTGGCTTTGGTCATAAATGGGTTTGCCCAAAAGAAACCATTGCCTTTTGCAGAACCCTTGTATTCACCAAACAAAACCAGAACCGTTGATTCGTTTGGGTTATTTATAAAAAAGCCGGGAAGGATGAAGAAAAAAAGAACTATTAATAAGATTGCTGGAACTATCATTCCAGATACAATTAGCGCTATTGAAGAGCCAACTAAAAGGAGGTTTAATCCTAGAATTAAAAAGCCAGATTTTGGTAGAATGTCTTTTTCTTGTTTCATGTTTTGTGATATTAAAATGATATCACAAAGATATTTAAAAAATATATTCAAATCCAAATTTTTTCTTTTGTTTGTTTGTTTTCAAAATCCTAAAAATAATTTCAATATGCAAAACCACAATTGTAAACTTACCTTTGTGATATATTTATGAGCAAAGAAGTTAAAAGATATTTAGTTACTGCCGCATTGCCTTATGCAAATGGACCAGTACATATTGGTCATTTGGCAGGTTGTTATTTACCAGCAGATATTTATGTTCGTTTTCTAAAAGAAAAAGGAAAAGATGTTGTTTTTATTTGTGGTAGCGATGAGCATGGAGTACCAATTACCATTAAAGCAAAAAAGGAAGGAATTACCCCACAACAGGTGGTAGATAAATACGATGGCATTATGAAAAATGCCTTCAAAGAATTTGGGATAGATTTTAGTTATTACGGTAGAACAAGTTCTAAAACTCACCATGATACTGCGCAAGAATTTTTTAAAACCCTTTATGATAAAGGTGTTTTCAAAGAAGAAATTACGCAACAATATTTTGATGTTGATGCAAACCAATTCTTGGCTGATAGATACATCACAGGTACTTGTCCTCGTTGTGGCAACCCTAATGCATATGGCGATCAATGTGAGAAATGCGGCACAGCTTTAAGTCCAACCGATTTAATAAATCCAAAATCTGCATTAAGTGGAAATGTTCCAGTTTTAAAAGATACCAAGAACTGGTTTTTGCCAATGGGTGAAATTCAACAAACAGAACAATTTCAGCAGTATATAAAAAGGTTTGAAAACTGGAAATCCAATATCAAAGGGCAATGCAATAGTTGGTTAAATGAAGGGCTTCAAAACCGAGCAATGACTCGTGATTTAGACTGGGGTGTTCCTGTTCCTATTGAAGGCGCAGATGGCAAAGTTCTCTATGTTTGGTTTGATGCGCCTATTGGATATATAAGTGCGACCAAAGAATTTTTTGAAAAAGGAAATTCGGATTCTGTGGAAGGTCCTTGGATCAAATGGTGGCAAGATGATGAAACCGCTTTGGTTCACTTTATTGGTAAAGATAATATAGTTTTTCATGCTATTATTTTTCCAATGATGTTAATGACTCACGGCGAGTATATACTTCCTAGTAATGTGCCTGCAAATGAATTTTTGAACCTAGAAGGCGATAAAATTTCAACTAGTAGAAATTGGGCTGTATGGCTTCACGAATATTTAATTGATTTTCCAGAAAGGCAAGATGAATTAAGATATGTACTTACTAGCATCGCCCCAGAAACAAAGGATAGCGAATTTACTTGGAAAGATTATCAAACTAGGGTAAATAGCGAGTTGGTAAGCATTTTTGGAAATTTTGTGAACCGTGTTTTGGTTTTGTGCGACAAGTATTATGGCGGTATAGTTCCTTCTGTTAGTGGAAATTATACCGATGAAAAATTAGTAGCAGCAAGTTCCCTTTGTTCGGATCAAGTGCAAAAGAACCTTCAAGAAATGAATGAAAATTTGGAGGTAATTAAACTACGTGATGCATTGTCTAATTTCATTAATGTAGCAAGAGCGGGTAATAAATTTCTTGCAGATACCGAACCTTGGAAATTAATTAAAACAGACGAAGAAAGTGTAAAGAAAATACTATTCGATGCACTTCAAATTTGTGCCAAATTAGCCATTGCTTCTAAACCATTTCTCCCTCATACTGCCGGGAAATTAACAAGCATGTTAAATTTGAATAATTTAAATTGGAATCAACTAAATGAAGAAACCATTTTGAATTTTGGTCACCAATTAGGCAAAGCAGAAATCTTATACAAACAGGTTGAAGATGAAGAAATCAACAAACAATTAATTCGTTTGGATGAAATAAAGAAGGCAAATAGTCAACAAGCTCCAATAACACAAAGTTTGCAAGAACTTAAACCACATATTCATTATGAGGATTTTGAAAAACTAGATTTGAGAGTTGGTAAAGTTGTGGAAGCAGAAAAGGTTCCGAAAGCAGATAAATTATTGAAGTTAACTGTAGATTTAGGTTTTGAAAAAAGAACCATTTTAAGTGGAATAGCAGAATACTATCAACCAGAAGAACTTCTTGGAAAACTTGTAACTGTGGTGGCAAATTTAGCCCCTCGAAAAATTAGAGGAATTGAAAGCCAAGGAATGTTATTGATGGCCGGAAACGACTTTGGAAAATTATTTAGTGTAGGTCCTGACCAAGATATTGAGCCTGGAAGTGTGGTGAAGTAATAGTTTCAACAATTTGGCGTTTCTATGGTCTTACTATTAAAATCTATATGAAAAAAAGTATCGTATTTTTATTTATCAGCATTTCTTTTTTATCCAATGCCCAAATTATAACCATTGGCAGAGAAGAAAAATTTAAATTAAGTCATGCACAGGTTTCATTTGGGGGAATTGGTTCTTCTGGAGATTCTTATTGGATGCAGGACTATAAGTTACTTGCGCCCAATTCTGCTATTTTAAACAAAGGGTTTGAATCCTTTTCTCAGGACGGATTTTTTTATGGTAGGGATATGAATGAAGGCTCAAATTTTTCTGCTCAAATAATATTAAGTAAACCCCTAAATAGAACCAAAAACACACTACAATTAAGAGCGGGTTTGCTTTACGGTGGAAAAAGAAGCAATTCTAAAACCTATAGTAAAACCGACCAATTTGCCTACGACACCTTACGATCAACCAATACCGGAAAGGAATTTTATATAGATTCTATTTCCACTATTTATAGGTCGATGAACTATTCTTTTGAATCAATTGGGTTGGATGGTTCGTTCGTTTTTCAAACAGATGAAAGCAGAAGGTTGTCAGTTTTTTTTGGTGCGGGTTTAAATTTTGGACTAACATTTAATGCTCAAACTCGAATAAATGAAGGTTCATACTATTATTTAAGCGACTCAAGAAACTATTATTACGATTTTTCAAAACAGACTTCAGAAAGGGAAGAAGAGATTTTCAAAAACAAATCTGGGCAATATTTGGCAGCTTATATTCCGTTGGGAGTTTCTTTGCGATTAGCAAAAAAGGCTGCAGGGTGGAATCAGATATATTTATTTAGTGAAATGCGCCCAGGAATTAATTTCCTGTTTTCCCCAGAGTTAGATACCAAAGTTATTTCTTCTTTTGCAGGTTTAATGGGTGTTCGTCTTAAATTAAATGGTTAATATTAAGGTTCGGTTTGAACCAAAATTTCTTTGTTTCTGCTTTGTGAAATTTTAACTATTTTTAAAAGCGCCCTATAATTTAAGGATGACAACTATTTAGATTTAATCGTTTAGATTAATAGAATAGTCTTAGGCTATTTGAACCGAATAGAATTACTTTTATTCGGTTTTTTTGTTTTTAACCTATGATCTTTAGTTAAGACCTTCCTCTCAAAAGTTTTGAAAGTTGAATTGAGAAAAAACATTAATACACCTACCCTAAAAGTTAGCGAAATAATAATATAGCAAGCTAAGGTTCCAAATGAATAAAATCACCTACGAAAAAGCTTCGTTTTCAAATGAAAAAATCTCCTATGCTATAGCTTAGTTTTCAATTGAATAAAATCACCTACGTTAAAGCTTCGGTGATTGAAAGCGGAGAGGGGGGGATTCGAACCCCCGGTACCTTGCGGTACACAAACTTTCCAAGCTTGCACGATCGGCCACTCTGACACCTCTCCAAGGCCTGCAAAAGTATAGAAACAAAGGAATTACGCAAGTAAATTATTTTAAGGTTTGTTTGCTTTTTTTGTTGAATAAATTCTAATGGTTTTATTTGCCTAAGAAATGACTAATTATTTCCTAATTTGCCGCTTGTTGTTAAATAACTTTTGGTTCAAACCGGGCCTATTTTTATTGAAAAACTATTTAACAGTTGAAAAAAACTAGAATGATAAACCTTTTTTATTCCAATAAACGCAGAGCTTTTTTTGTATTTATTTTCTTTTTGCATATTGTGTTTTCTGCTGATGCACAGCATTTTTGTTCTGAACTAAAACAAAATGCAGCCGCTAAAAATTTGCTCAAAGCCAATGCTAGTGATTTTGAAATGGAGCAAATGGAAAAGTATGATGTGGTTTTTCATCACCTAAGTGTTAAAGTAGAAAGAACCTCAACTTATATTGAGGGAAATGTATTAACCAATGCGCTATCTCGGATTGAAAATTTGGATACCTTCGTTTTTCAGCTACATGCAAATTTACAAGTAGATTCTGTTCTAGGTTCAAACCAAACCAAACTTTCTTTTACACGTGGTCTTGATATTGCTTATGTGAAGTTGGATAAGATTTATACCAAAAATGAAATGCTTGAGGTTAGAATATTTTACCATGGAACTCCTCCTAGTGGTGCAAGTGCCGCAATTGGAAATGGCTTTAGTAATAAGGCTTCGCCCACTTATTCTAATCAAATAACTTGGAGTTTAAGTCAACCTTATAGCGCTTACGAATGGTGGCCATGTAAACAATCTCTTCAAGATAAGATAGATTCTGTTTTTATTAGTGTAACAACAGATACAAGCAACAAAGTTGGAGCCAACGGTTTACTTCAAAATATTGAATTAGTTGGTGGTGGAAAGCATATCTATAATTGGAAAACTTTTTACCCAATGGATTATTATTTGCTTATGGTTACTGTTGGGCAATACAAAGAATATTTAGATTATGCCAAACCAAAGAATACCTCCGACAGTATCTTAATTCAGCATTATATTTATTCAAATCCTCTTGCTTATTCCAATAACAAAGTTAGCATTGATGCAACAAAAGGGCAGTTAGAACTTTTTTCTGATTTGTTTGGTTTATATCCTTTTTCTAAGGAAAAATATGGGCATGTTATGGCTCCTTTTAGTGGTGGTATGGAACACCAAACTATGACTAGTCTAGGCATTTTTAATATTGACCTTGTTGCACATGAATTGGCTCATCAATGGTTTGGAGATAATGTTACTTGTGCCACTTGGAAAGATATTTGGTTGAACGAAGGTTTTGCAACATATTGTGAATACCTTAATTTACTTTATTTAAGCACTGGTACTAACGCTAAACAAAACCTGTTTGATTTACATACAGAGGCAAAGAAAGGAATTGGTTCTGTTTATGTTGTTGATACTACGGATGTTCCTAGAATATTTTCAAGTTCATTAACTTATTCTAAGGGAGCTTCTTCAATAAGAGTGCTCCATTATTTGCTAGGCGACAGCCTGTTTTTTGAAGTATTAAAAACGTATCAAAGCCAATTTGCTAAAGGAAATGCTTCTACAGCAGACATGAATAAACTTGTGAATCAATTGTCTGGTAAGAACTTCAATTACTTTTTTGATCAATGGATTTATGGAGCAGGATTTCCAACGTATACCATTCAATGGAATCAGCTAGATTCGGTTTTAGCTATTGAGGTGAAACAACAAAATCTTCAAGATGCAAACAATTTGTTTAAGTTGCCATTGCCAATATTGGTTCAAACCAATACTGGTGATACCACCATTTATTTGAACCAAAGCAGTTCATTGGAGAGTTTTCTAGTTCCAATAAAGTATAAAGTTACTAAAATAATTTTGGATGAAAATAATTGGATATTAAAGAACCAAAGTATTACTTACAATCCAGGTTTTAATGGGGTTGATGAAATAAAATCAAATTTTGGAATCTCAGTTTTCCCCAATCCAGCGCAAAATCATATTTCGGTTCAAACAGATACCAAAGATTTTTGGACTTTTTTACTAATGGATATGGAAGGAAAGGTTCTTCAATCTGGTAAATTTATGGGTAATTATGAGTTAGAAACAAACTCAATTACCAATGGCATTTATTTATTGTCATTTAGATCAGCAAACGGTATTTCACAAAATTCAAAAATTGTTATTGCGCATTAAAAGCTTTACAAAACCTTGTTTATTAACTAAAAATTAATACATTTCACCTTTAAATTTATTTATACAGGATTTGAAGGTTGAAGGAATGCAAGACCAAGAATATGACGTTATCATAATCGGTTTATCTCGTTGGGATAGCAGCTTAAACTCTTCTGTATTGAATATTGCCAAAGAGTGGTCAAAAACTAACAGAGTGTTTTATATTGATAGGCCATTTTCTATAAAAGATTATTATTTAAAAAGAGAAAAGGAAGCTATTCAAAGAAAGTCTGCAGTAATTTTCGGGGAAGATATTTACCATACAGTTAAGTTTCAAGATGGGGAATTTGTTGCAGTTACCCCAAGATTAAGTTTGCCAATTAATTTTATTCCAGAAGGGAAACTCTACGACAAAATTTTAGCCTTCAACAAGAAATTAATTGGCGAGGTTATTTCTAGAATAATTAAGGATTACAATGTTAAATCCTATGTTTTTTTGAACAGTTTTATTCCGGAATATTTTGATGTATTTCCAAATCATATTTTGCAACCCATTTATAAATTGTACCGCTCGAGTGACGACATTAGTCAGGAAAGTTATATAGCAAGACATGGAGTTAGAATGGAATTAGAGGCATTAAGAATAGCAGATATTTGCCTTGCAACTTCATATGGACTTAAAGAAAAACTGGAGAAAGCAGGAAAGGTAGTTCATAGGATTCCTAATGCTGTTGATTTTAAAATGTTTGATGTGCAGCAAAAAGCACCAGAGAAACCAAAGGACTTTGAAGGTTTTGAGGGAAAAATAATTTTGCTTACAGGTAATATTTCTCAACTAAGAATTGATTATGAGTTAATAGCTGCCCTTTGTAAAGACCAAATTAAGAACACGATTTTAATTATTGGTCCATATAGTAAAAATGATATAGAAAAATATGGTTTGAACCAATATAATAACTTGAAGTTTATTGGTTTGAAAAGGGTTTCAGAGCTTAAGAATTATTTGGCGTATTCGGATTGCGCAATTATTCCTTTTTTATTAAACCCACTTACTAATGGTATCTATCCATTAAAGATAAATGAATATTTAGCCCTTGGTTTGCCTGTTGTTTCTACAAAATTTTCAAAAGACATTATTGATTTTGATTCAATTATTTATTTGGCAAATGATAAAAAGCATTTTCTTGAGTTAGTTAGATCGGCCTTGCTTGAAAATTCTATTGAAAAAAGAAAAGCTAGAATTCTGGTAAGCCAAGGAAATACTTGGGAGAAAAGGGTAGCAGAAATCAAGAAATTGCTTTAGCTATTTAGTAAGGTTCGGTTTGAACCAAAATTTTTTTACAAAATATTTCTTGCTTATTAAATCCCTTGATTACATTTGCCCTGTCTTTAGGGGTGCCTATTTTTTGTTATTGCAAAAAAGAAGCTGAGATCAAACCCTCGGAACCTGAACAGGATAATGCCTGCGAAGGAAAAAGAAAGCCAAATCAATCCACTTATTCATTATAAGTGAATTGTTCTTTTTAGGCAATTGCCTTTTCTAGGAAAATAATTTGATCGACAAGCCACCTCTGCTTGTCGTTTTTATTTATTTTAACTTAGAAATCATTATGATTCAGAAATCTTTAGTTTTCTTAATTTTCTTTTTGGCTGTAAAATTTGTTTTGGGTCAAACAGACACCAGCAATTCCAATAAACAATTGCAAGAATTGGTAATAAGTGGAATTCAGGCACAGGATAAAAGGCCAATTACATTTTCTACTTTAGACAGTAAACGGATTCAAAAATTGTATTATGGAGCTGATATCCCAACAATTTTGACAGCTACACCATCAATTAATATGTATAGCGATAATGGTACTGGTATTGGTTATAGTGCTTTCCGTTTAAGGGGTATGGACCAAACCAGAATTAATACCACAATTAACGGAATACCCGTTAACGATCCAGAAAATCAGGGTGTTTATTTTAATAATTTTGCAGATTTAGCCAGCAGTGCAGAGCAAATACAGGTTCAGCGAGGAATTGGAACTTCAACCAATGGCACCTCCGCTTTTGGCGGAAGTGTTTCAATTCTAACACGAAATTTAAAGGAAAGTCCAGAAGTTAGACTTTATACGGGTTTTGGCTCTTTTAACTCAAGTAGATTAAGTGCAGAAATTCAGTCTGGTTTGCTATCCAAACATTGGATGTTTTATGCAAGGTTAGGACAAGTTAAAACGGATGGATATCGCCGGCACTCAGGATCATTGGTGCAGTCCTATCATTTTAGTTTGGGTTACGTTAAAGAGAAATCTATTCTTAAATTCAATTTTTTTGGTGGAAATGCTAGCAACCAGCTTTCTTATTTGGGTATTGATAAATTTACCTTTCAAAACAAACCAAAAAGCAATGATTTTATTAATGGTGAAACAGATGCGTTTAAGCAATACTTTAATCAAGTTCAGTATAGTTATCAGATTAATAGTAAGCAATCTATAAGTGCATCGGCCTATTATGTTAGAAGTTCTGCCCCTAAATTTCAGTTTTTATTTCCTGAAAGTTGGGGTTATGGATTCGACTTTTTTAATATGGAATCAACTTCATACTCGTTAAATAATGGGGATACCATTTATAGTCCCGGCAATGTAATGGCCTCTTATAAGTTAGATCAAAAATTTTATGGTGCTTTTGCAACCTACCAATACCATTCTAATAGAATTGATTTTACTGGAGGGTTTCATGCAAATTCTTTTAGTTCAGATCATTTTATGGAGGTTAATTGGGCCAATTTTGTTCCTTCACATATAAATCAAAATCATCAAGTTTACTTTAATACGGGGCATAAAAAGGAAGCAAGTGCTTTTGTTAAAATGAATTATAACCTGAATGAAAATGCTTTAGTTTTTTTTGATGTTCAGTTAAGACAAAGCACATTTAGTTATATAGGCAAAAACCTGGAATATAGACCAGAGTTTGGGAAGGTTGAAAATATGAGTTGGATGTTTCTTAATCCAAGGTTTGGTTCAAAGCTTGTTTTGAACCAATATTTTACTGGATATCTAATGCTTGGATATAGCCAAAGAGAGCCCACACGATTTGATTATTTGCAAGATGATTTTGCACCAAGAGACATTAAACAAAATGAAATTAAACCTGAGCAAGTTGTAAACCTTGAATTTGGCACTGAAATTCACGGTTTGGTTGAGGGAAAAATTAATGCCTATTTTATGGAGTTTAGTAACCAGATTGTTGGTACTGGTGCCTTAAATAATTTTGGATACCAAATAACAGGCAATGTTGGAAGAAGTTTTAGGCGCGGTATTGAAGCAGACTTGCATGGAAAGTTTACAAAACACTTTGGTTATTGGATTAATTCCTCAATTAGCAAAAACCAGATTGAAAAGTTGGATCAAACATATTATAATACAGATTTAAATAATAGCGAAGTAAAATCCTATGTCAATGCTCCATTAGCTCTTAGCCCCAATCAAATTCATCAAATTGGCTTACAAAGTTTTTGGGTAAGGAACGCTATTACTATAGATCTTTCAACGAGATATGTTGGTACGCAATATTTAGATAATACTGGAGACAAGAACCTTTCAATTCCTTCGTTTCAAACGGTTGATTTACTTTTTGGGTTGAACTTGCAAAAAACTCTGAGAAAACCGTTGCCAATTCTAAGTTTTAGAATTAATAATATTTTGAATAATAATTACGCTAGTTCCGGAAATTTAGGCGGGTATAATTCAATTGATACCAAAGGAAACCGCGGGCAATATTCTTTATATTTCCCCTCAGCTACAAGAAATTATTTTTGCACCTTGACGTGGCAATTTTAATGGAGGTTCCTAAAATGAAAAGGCTTAGTCAGCTAAAACCAACATAAGACTTTTGATAGGGTTACTTGCAACATCGATTTGCTTCAAGATTTCCTCTGCCTTATATCTCTGGGAGGCGTTTACCTCAACAATTTTTTTCAAATTATCTACTGCTTCCTTTTCTTGTCCAACTTTCAAATAGGCTAAGGCTAAATACCATTTGCTCATTTGTATCATTTCAAATTTTTTGAACAAATCACCTGCTTCAATAAAATGTGTAACAGCTAAATTTCCAAAGTCCGACTTTAAATAACATAAACCTAAGTAGAGATTGTATAAAGCCTCATCTTTTTCAGTAGGCTCATACCTTTGAAAAGCTTCAAGGGCAAGTGTGTATTCACCTTTATCATAAAGGCTCATTGCCTGAGCCTGCAAACTTATGGTGTCTGTGAAACTTGGATCAGTTGTCCAATAATTCATTGGAGGTTTAATATTTGCCTCATACAAGTTTTGCAAAGCATCTTCAGGTGCTTTCATTCGCTCGGTTAAAAACCAAGTTGCCACAAAAGCGAATAGAATAAAAGTTATTAAGAATAAAAGTTTTGACATGTTGTATGGTTGGAGGACGAAGATAATCAAGGATTTGTCCAAAGGAATCGAAATTATATGAATGTAAGGCTGTTATGGTAAGTGTACTTAAATGGACCTTTTTTGGGATATGAGCCCATTTTAAGACCGTATTGCGACATTTATTAACATTTTAAGCATTGCTTCACCATTTGAACAGAGTTTTCGGTCACTTGAATAAGGGAAGGTTTAAGAGCTTTTATGAATAAAATTTGTTCCATCTTTCCCAAGTTTTTTGAAATATTAAAAAAAAAGCGATTTAGTTTTCCCAGAATTACTGTTTAGCGCGATTTGTGGAATATGTCGCGATAGCTAAATGAATGAAATTTAGAATATTATATTTAATTTTCTTGTTTTTCAATGCACCAGATAATTTGATTAACTTTATTATACCTGTAATTAAAAGGAACCAAGATTTATTTGACTTGCTTGTTGAAAATCAGAACATTACAAATTGTTGAAAATTCCCTAATTGGAGCATTTTTAGTTTTTTGTTAAAATCAGCTCCATTTTTGAATTACACCAGATGATAGTAATAAGTCAAGAAAGGTAAATTGCGACAATAGTATTAGAATTTTGATTTTGGGATTTTCTCAGAATCCATAGAATTTGTAGGGCAAAAGTCTTTTGGCAGAAAACCAGAATGTTGAGAAAAAAGTATAGGTTAATTTTAGTAATTCTAATTTGCAGGCTACATTTGCATAATTTATACCTATACATTCATTGGGTGTGAAAATTTGAAAACTCATAATTTTAGTTTATTAATATGCCAAAAGATAACAGCATTCATTCGGTCCTAATTATTGGAAGTGGTCCAATTATTATTGGGCAAGCATGTGAATTTGATTATAGTGGGAGCCAAGCTGCTCGATCTCTAAAAGAGGAAGGAATAAAAGTTATTTTGATTAATAGCAATCCTGCAACAATCATGACGGATCCTGTAACAGCTGATCATGTTTATTTATTGCCTCTAAATCCAGAATCTATAGAACAAATACTGAAGGAACATCAAATTGATGCCGTGTTGCCAACAATGGGTGGCCAAACTGCACTCAATTTAGCTATTGAATGCGATGAAATGGGTCTTTGGAAGAAGTATAATGTTAGAATGATTGGAGTTGATATTGCGGCCATTGATACAACTGAAAACCGAGAAAAATTTCGCCAAAAGATGATTGATATTGGCGTTCCAGTTGCGGATTCTAAAGTGGCAAACTCGTTTTTGGAAGGAAAGGAAATTGCCCAAAGAATAGGATTTCCATTAGTTATACGCCCAAGTTATACTTTAGGTGGCACAGGAGGCGGGTTTGTTTGGGTAAAGGAAGAATTGGATGCAGCTCTGCAAAGAGGTTTATCGGCATCACCTACACATGAAGTTCTTGTAGAAAAAGCTGTCTTTGGTTGGAAAGAATATGAACTTGAATTATTAAGGGATACAAATGATAGTGTAGCTATAATTTGTACGATAGAGAATTTTGACCCAATGGGCATTCATACTGGCGACTCAATTACGGTTGCACCTGCTATGACATTAAGTGATAAGGTTTTCCAAGAAATGAGAACCATGGCTATTCATATGATGCGATCAATTGGGAATTTTGCCGGTGGTTGTAATGTTCAATTTGCTGTTAATCCAGAAGATGAATCAATTATTTCGGTTGAAATTAACCCAAGAGTTTCTCGTTCATCTGCACTTGCGAGCAAAGCCACAGGTTATCCAATTGCTAAGGTAGCGGCAAAGTTGGCCATTGGGTACCATTTGGATGAATTGAAGAATCCAGTAACTAAAACGACTTCTGCTTATTTTGAACCAGCATTAGATTATGTTATAGTGAAAATTCCTCGTTGGAATTTCGATAAATTTAAAGGTTCAAACAAAACCCTTGGACTTCAAATGAAATCAGTGGGTGAGGTAATGGGAATAGGTAGAACTTTTATTGAGGCACTTCAAAAGGCAACACAAAGTCTTGAGATAAAAAGAAATGGTCTTGGAGCTGATGGCTTTCAACAAAGAAAACTAGAGGATATTGTTGAGAAACTGAAGAATCCAAGCTGGGATAGGATTTTTGCTGTGAAAGACGCTTTAAGTCTTGGAATGCCAATTTCTTCATTAGAAAAAATTACTAGGATTGATCGTTGGTTCTTAACCCAAATTAACGATATGGTTCGCCTAGAAAGTGATACCAAAAGATTTAACCTGGGCAATTTGCCTAAAGAGTTAATGATAGAGTTAAAGCAAAAGGGCTATAGCGATATTCAGATTGCCTACTTACTTGGTGGAGATACAACAGAGGATCAAGTATGGGACTTAAGAAAGAAAATGGATTTGCACCGAATTTATAAAATGGTGGACACTTGTGCTGCCGAATTCCCTTCTCCAACAAATTATTTCTATTCTTCTTTTGATGGAGAAAACGAAAGTGTGGTAAGTGATAAGAAAAAAATAATTGTTTTAGGTTCTGGACCCAATAGAATTGGTCAAGGTATTGAATTTGATTATAGCTGTGTTCATGGACTTCTTGCTGCAAAAGAAAGTGGTTTTGAAGCCATAATGCTCAATTGTAACCCTGAAACAGTAAGTACTGATTTCGACATGGCCAATAAACTTTATTTTGAACCTGTTTTCTGGGAAAATTTAAGAGAGATAATTGAACTTGAAAAGCCAGAAGGTGTTATTGTTCAACTAGGTGGCCAAACAGCTCTAAAACTTGCTCGAAAACTTGAAGAAATTGGTGTTAAAATAATTGGAACTAGTTTCGCAGATATGGATATTTCGGAAGATCGCGGGAGTTTTTCTGACCTATTAAAAGAACTTGATATTCCTTACCCAGATTACGGTGTTGCAGAAGATGCAGACGAAGCAATTGTTGTGGCGAATAATGTTGGATATCCAGTTTTGGTTCGCCCAAGTTATGTTTTAGGGGGACAAGGAATGAAGATTGTAATCAATGACGAAGATTTAGAGAATGCTGTAATTGAATTATTAGGTGATTTACCTGGCAACAGAGTATTAATAGATCATTTCTTAGATAGGGCAGAGGAAGCAGAAATTGATTTGATTTGCGATGGTGATGATGTTCACATTATTGGAATGATGGAACATATTGAGCCAGCTGGAATACATAGTGGAGATAGTAGTGCAGTTTTGCCACCTTTTAGCTTGAGCCAAAAAGTGCAAGATGATATGGAGAAATATGCCCGTAATCTAGCTGTAAAAATGAATATTAGAGGTTTACTTAATATTCAATTTGCCATAAAGAATGAAAAGGTATATGTTATTGAGGCCAATCCTAGAGCAAGTAGGACAGTACCGTTTATTGCAAAGGCATATCAAATACCGTATATCAATATCGCCACAAAAGTTATGTTGGGCGTGAATAAATTAAAGGACTTTACTTTTGAAAGAAAATTGGTTGGATATGCAATTAAGGAACCGGTTTTCTCATTCGAGAAGTTCCCGAATGTAAATAAAGAACTAGGACCAGAAATGAAGTCGACTGGTGAAGCAATTAGATTTATCAAAGATTTGCAAGACCCTCATTTTAGACTTTTGTACAAGGAAAAGAGTATGTACTTAAGTAAATAGATGAGTATTCTTTTCTGGAAAATCAGAATTTATTAAAAAATGCAATTCATGAAGTGAATAGGATTAAGCCCGAGTGGGACTAAACTTATTCACTTCCTTTTTTATTGGGGTTTAATCAAACAAATGGTCTGGCTCAGGTATTTTGAATACCAATTTATTTGTGCCAAAGAAATTTAGAAAAATATTAATAAAAATTGCCAATAAATTGGAAACAAGAGGCCCATTTTCCCTAAGCCAAAAGGCTGCCTTTGTAAAATTAAATTGCTCTGAAAAATTTGCAAAATATTCATTTGGATGAATAAAGTGATCAAAAACAAAATTCACCAAGAGGTAAACTAAAAACGTAATTCCGTAAACAAAAATATATTTTAGTAGGTACTTTTCGTCTTCTTCTGTTTGGTCAATATATGTCCAAAATTTGTTAAGGGTAAAGCCAACAAAAAACCCCATAATGTATCCAATTGCTTTCGACAATAAATTTAATGCTGGATACTGAAGGGATATAAGATAGAATACGCCCAGACTCACCCCAGCACTAGTGGCACCCACAATACCAAATTTTAAAAATTTACGCATTGTAGGATATTGTCTTAACCACATCCTAAATTTTTGAATTTGATGTAATACCATCTGCTGTCAAAAATAAGAAAATATTTGAGCTAGAATAGAAGGTCTCAAAAATTATCAAGATAATTACTTGGACCTAAAGTAAGAAGTTATCGGATAGGCTAAAAAACCCTTTATTTCCAATAATTATATGATCGTAAATATCTATCTCTAGCAATTTGCCAGCCTCTTTTAGCTTTTTGGTTATCTCAATATCTTGTCTACTTGGGTTAAGGTTACCACTAGGGTGGTTATGACAAAGTATAATTGAACTCGCCAAATGATCAATAGCTATTTTAAAAATTACTTTTGGGTCCACCACAGTACCAGAAACACCCCCAATACTGATTCTTTTTCTTGCAAGAACAATGTTGTTTCTATTAAGAAGTAAAAGCCAAAATTCTTCATGTCTGTAATCTTCAAGTAAATGTTCAAAATACCCAAAAGCATCTTTACTACAGGTTATTTTAATCGTTTTTTTTGCCTCCTCTTCCCTTCTTCTTTTTCCTAGTTCTAGAGCTGCATTTAAGATTATTGCCTTTGTTGGGCCAATTCCTTTAATTTTTGTAAGGTCAGAAATTGTCATCCTGCTTAAATCAGACAAATTGTTATTTGCACTCCTTAGAATTTCCTGCGCTAGTTGAAGTGCTGAGGCGTTTTTATTTCCACTTCCAATTAATATGGCTAGCAATTCTGCATAAGACAAATTTGAGCCACCAAAAATTTTCATTTTTTCTCTAGGTCTTTCATCTTCAGCTAATTGTTTAATGCCAAAGAAGGGGGTTGTTTGATGTTCCATATATCAAATATATTCCCAGAAAGATTTTACACCAAGTTTTTATGAAAACTAAATCAGGTTTTTGGCATTAGTTGTTAAAATTTATTTGGTTTATAAATGGTTTGAACCAAGTGTTGAAAGAAGAAATCAGCTACGCTTCTATTCATTGGTTCATCACCAATAATGGGAAAAAATTTTTTGTAATGCCTTGTTCTTCTGGATTGATTTTATTTTTCAATCTGTAAAAAAGCACAAAAAAAAAGACTACCATATTGGTAGTCTTTTTAAAATATGATTTATAAATTACTTCTTTTTAGAAGTAGCTTTTTTAACAACTTTCTTTGGTGCAGCTTTTTTAACAACGGCAACCACAGTTCCAACTTTATTTACAACTTTAGCCAATTTTGATTTTTGGTTAGACGCTTTATTTTTATGAATAATACTGCGTTTAGCCAATTTGTCTAACATTGAACTAACTTCTTTAAGCAAAGCTTCTGCTTCACTTTTTACTGTACTCTCACGTAGGCGTTTTGCCAATGTACGAGTAGTTTTAGCTTGATAACGATTACGTAAACGCTTAGTTGCGTTATTTCTAATTCTCTTTTTAGCTGATTTATGATTTGCCATTTTCTAATTACTTTTCTTTTATATTTCCTGATAAGTGTCCTTAAAAGGGAGGGCAAATATAGGTATTTGTGAATAAAATCAAAAGTTAGAAAAAAAATTATCCTCAAACAGAGAAACTTTCACCACAACTACAAGTACGTGAGGCGTTTGGATTGTTGAAAGTAAATCCTTTTCCATTTAAACCATCTGTAAAGTCTAATTCGGTTCCAAACAAATAAAGAACTGAACGTTTGTCTGTTACAACTTTTACTCCATTGTCGTCAAAGGTTTCATCGTCTGATTTAGATTGGTTGTCAAAATCTAATTTATAGGATAATCCGGAGCATCCACCACTTTCCACACCAACTCTTAAGAAAAATGTGTTATCGTAATTTTGCTCTACCATTAATTGAGCAATTCTTGTCTTTGCTTTTTCACTAACTGTAATCATGTTTAACAGGATTGAACTACAAAATTACACTATAAAATTCATACACGTGCAAGGACCTGTACAGATTTTCAGTAAATTTGACAAGGATTAATCAATTGAACATGAAAAAAATAAATACTATTGCGATTGCTGGAGCGGGAACAATGGGGAGTGGAATTGCTCAAGTTACCGCAAGTTCGGGCTTTAATACAATATTGTTCGACATAAATTCTGAAATGCTGGAGAAAGCAAAATTAGCTATTTCAAAGTCCCTTCAATATTTGGTAGAAAAGCAAAAGATTGATATTATTCAAAGTGAGAAGATACAATCTCTAATAAAGTATACCTCTAATATTGCTGATTTGGTTGCCGATTTAATTATTGAGGCAGTTGTTGAAAGATTAGATGTAAAGCATCAGTTTTTTCAATCTGTTGCGGCAATAAATGGCGAGGACACAATTTTGGCAACTAATACTTCATCTATTCCAGTAACTCAAATTGCCGCTAAAATTCCATTTCCAGAAAGAGTCGTTGGGATTCATTTTTTCAATCCTGCACCCATAATGAAACTTGTAGAAATAATTAGTGGGGTTCAAACAGATTTAGTGGTAGCACAAACTTGTAAACAACTTATTGAGGGGATGGGAAAAACCTGTGTAATGGCAAATGATGCTCCTGGTTTTATTGTAAATAGGGTTGCACGTCATTTTTATGTTGAAGGTTTAAAAGTATTAGAAGAGAATGTGGCTAGTTTTGAAACTATTGATCAATTGATGGAAAGTTCTGGTTTTAAAATGGGTCCATTTAGATTAATGGATTTGATAGGAGTGGACACTAATTTTTCTGTCACCAATAGTGTTTTTAATCTGTTTCATCAGGATGGTAAATTTCGACCAAGTAGAATTCAACAACAAAAAGTTGATGCAGGAATGAACGGAAAAAAATCGAAAAAAGGGTTTTATGCGTATTGACATAAGTGAATTGCAAATCAGAAATGCTGGTTTAAGCGATGTAGCAGCTATTACAGATATTTATAATGAAGCTATAACAAATGGCGTAGCCACGTTTGATACCGAAATTAAATCAATTGAGGATAGAATTGTTTGGCTAAATCAGCATGGTAAAAAGCATCCAGTTTTAGTTGCTTGTTTTGAAGGGAAAGTTGTTGCGTGGGCCTCTTTAAGTAAATGGAGTGATAGAGCGGCTTATGATGGTACAGCAGAGGTTTCAATTTATGTTCACCAAGAATTTAGGGATATGGGAGTAGGTAGTATATTGTTTGCTGAATTAGTTTCTCTATCCGAAAGCCTAGGGTTACATTATTTATTATCAAGGATTACTCAAGGTAACGAAACGAGTATAAATTTGCACATAAGAAATGGTTTTAGTTTGGTTGGAGTAATGCATGAAGTAGGGCATAAGTTTTGTTCCTATTTAGATGTTACATTAATGGAAAAGGTGTTAAAAAATTAAGGGATTTAAATAATTTGAATTCGTTGGTTCAAACCGAAAAAATAGGATAATATGAAATTGAAAAAAAAAATGTTTTTGCCTTTGTTATTTGTAGCAGTTATTAGTTTTAATAATTGTAAAAAAGACTCAAAGAACGTGGCTAATCTTGATTTTTTTACTCCAGTAAATGTAGATTTTTCCATTAATATGGATTTGCCATTATATGCAGATTTAAATTTCCCGAATGGATATGTTTATGAAAAAAACCAAGGATATAAACAAAGAGGTGTAGTGGTTTACAATACAGGGTTTTCTGGGCCAGATCAATATGTTGCTTTTGATAGATCCTGCCCTTATAAAGTTGATAGTAGCTGCAGTTATGTAAGTGTTGACAGTTCCACTTTGTATTTTAGGTGTGGTCAATTTACAGGAGTTGGGGGGAAATTTAGTCCTTGTTGTAACTCCAAGTTTTTAGCAAGTACTGGTTATCAATTAGAGGGTTTAGCTGACAGACCTTTAAGGCAATATTATGTTTTCCAATCAGGTAAAACCTTATACGTTAGAAACACTCCTTTTTAGGATTAAAATTCCTCTCCCTTTAAATATTTGGTTTTAAGCAAAGGACAGATTTTATAGCGTTCATCATGGGTATCTTGATATATCGCTTCCAAAGTTTCATATACATGCTTGATGCCAATTAAATTAGCCCATTCAAAGGGACCAAATGGATAATTAGTGCCAAGTTTCATACTTATATCTATATCTTCTTTGGTTGCAGTTCCTTCCTGAAGAGTATAACACGCCTCATTAATTATCATAAAAATAATTCTTGGAGTTACCATACCAACTCTATCCTCAACGACCTTATATTCCCAATTGAATTTTTTCATTAGATCATCTAAAATTTGATAATCCGCATTGTTTAAAATGGATATTTCTACAAGAGACCTATTTATAAATGTTGGTAGTGAATTGATACCAAATAAATGACATTCGATTTTTCTCCCAAAATCAAATTGTGCTTTCGCTAGTTGTTGTTTTACAGCACAAACAAAAACAGGGATACTTTTTAATCCAGCAAAATAGTGGAGTTGTTCACTTTTTTCATCAAATTTGAGGTCAAAAATGACATCAAAGTCGTGAATATTTTTACTAAACAGATCATCATGGTCCACGCTAACCAGGTCGCAAGCCACATTTTGCAATTTTTCTTTCAATTCTTTTATTCGGTTCTTTGAACCTCTCGCCAAAATTTTCATATTCGCAGTCTCAACTTTTTAACCTAACAAATATAACAAGCCAACAATCATGGAAAAGAAAATTATTACAAGTAAGAATGCGCCTGAACCAATTGGGCCTTATAGTCATGCAGTTTTAGTAAATGGGACTTTGTATATAAGTGGCCAAGTTCCAAAGGATGCACATACAGGAGAAATGGTTATGGGAGATATTAAGTTAGAGACAAAAAAAGTAATGGAGAATCTTCAAGCTATTCTTGGTGAAGCTGGTATGGACTTTAATAATGTTGTAAAATCCACAATATTTTGTGTTAATCTAGGGGATTTTGCTGCCATCAATGAAGTTTACGGAAGTTATTTTTTCTCTAATTTTCCTGCTAGAGAAACTGTTCAAGTGGTAAAACTACCTTTAAATGCTAATGTTGAAATTAGTGTAATCGCTGTAAGCTAAAGTTTATGAATAAGGGCATAGCCAACTTCTTTTCTGTGCTGGCTCATCCAGTATTTATAAACCTTTTGTGTTTGTACTTATTATTTCAACTTAATCCAACTCTTAGTCACGGAATGCCGGAAAGGATTCAATGGTTCTATATTACTTTTATTTTTATTTCAACAAGTATTATTCCGTTGATTTTAGTTGTTGCTATGAGGCTAATTGGCAATATAAGGAGTTTAACATTAAGGACAAAGGAAGAAAGACATGTGCCATATTTGATTACCTTTTCTTTATATATTTTTAATTATTATAATTTTTTGAAGACTCCTACTACTCATCCATTGATACTGGGATATTTAATTGCTTGCGGTGCAATAATTTTGGGAGTTTTAATTATTAATTATTTCAATAAGATTAGTATACATATGGCTACCCTAGGAGCCTTTTGTGGAATGATAGCAATGATTGGTTTTATTGGATTCTCAGATTTACGTGCATTATTGTTTATAGCTATCATTTTTAGTGGACTTGTTGGTTCAGCTCGTGTTAGTTTGCAGGCTCATTATCCACAGCAAATTTATTCAGGTTTTGTTTTGGGTTTTGCGTTTATGTTTATAATATTAAATTTATCATATTACAATTTTTAAATAACTAATTATATGAATTACGAAACTATTTTATTTGATGTAAATAATGGTGTAGCAACTCTTACACTTAATAGACCAGATGTTTATAATGCCTTTAACGAGCAGTTAAGCAGCGATGTTAACGATGCATTAAAGAAAACTGCTAAGGATAAATCTATTAGGGTTTTAATTATTACCGGTGCCGGTAAAGCGTTTTGTAGTGGCCAAGATTTGAAGTCGATATCAGGAAGTAAAAATAGGAGTTTAAGTGAAAGTTTGTACAAACGATACAATCCTATGATTAAAGCGATTAGAAATTTACCGATTCCAGTAGTTTGTAAACTAAACGGTGTTGCAGCTGGGGCTGGTTGTTCTTTAGCATTGGCTTGTGATTTGATTTATGCTTCTGAGAATGCCAGTCTAATTGAGGTCTTTGTAAATGTTGGTCTAGTATTAGATTCAGGCTCTTCTTATTTTTTACCTCGTTTGATTGGTTCGGCACGAGCTTTTGAATTAGCTACTTTAGGTTCAAAGGTTAGTGCTCAACAAGCTGCTGATTGGGGTATGATAAACAAAGTAGTTAAATTGGAGGAATTAGACACTGAAGTTAATAAGGTTGCTGATTATTACTCCACCGCCCCTACAAAAGCAATCGGTTTAATGAAGAAAATGTTGAATAAATCCTTTTCTAGCGATTTGGATACTATGTTAGAATATGAGGCTTTTTGTCAAGAGATTGCTGGTAGAAGTGAAGATTACCATGAAGGTGTAACTGCTTTTGTTGAAAAGAGAAAAGCAAATTTTACTGGAAGGTAAATATTTGTTTTGTGGCAATTTTTCTTGATTTTCTTCTACATAATTTTTTTCTAGGTTTTATAATTTCTTAATATTTATTTAAAAAAATGAATTATCAGGTTATTTATTTGGATTATTTGTTCAGAAAAGCTATGAATTTATTTTTTTATTAATTTATTTTGATATATTGTATCAAATTTAAGTCATATGGCAATTTCAATATCGAATTTTTGTGTAGCATTAAAAGATGCAAATTCTTGCAATATTCCAATACAAATTGCAGAAAAACTGCAGGCCTATTTTCGGTCCAAAGTGGTTGTTTACCTGAATGGAGAGGAAAGGGGTGGAATTCCTCCAGGGTTTGCAATTGAAACTTTAGCCTCAGTTAAGGATATAGCTAAAGCATTTGTTGCTTCGGAAAGTGATTTGGTTTTGCTACCATTAACGATGACAGATCCTAATTTAGGTTTGGTTACTCCTCAAGAAGCAAATAAGTTAATAGACCATATAGAAAGAATGGTTTTAACAATTCCATGTAACAAGGGTGGATATAATTTTAGCAAAATTATTGTTCCAATTGATACAAGTTTTGAAACACGTCAAAAAGTTCCATATGCCATTTCGATGGCTAAGGCTTTTGGTGGTGCAATTTATGTTTTAGGGGTATCTAATGATAAAAGTAAAGACAGTGAGGTATTGATTAATAATTATATCCGTCAGGTAACGAATAATATTGAAGAAAAAGGTGTTTCTGTTTTTTCTGAGTTGAGATTAGGCGGGAACCCTACACAGCAAGTTTTGGAATACTCTGTTGAAATTAATGGTGGGATGATTGTAATTATGACAGAACAAGAGGCCAATCTTACTTCCTTCTTTTCAGGAAAGTACAGCCAGCAGATGGTTAAAAATTCTACAATTCCTGTTCTTTCTATTCATCCCAAAGATTTGATAGTTAGTGAGGCTAGGTTATAAGAACTGGCAATTAAATAAAGTTTAGTTCGTTGGGATAATATTTTAGTATAAATGCTTTAATTTTACCCAGATTATTTCATGGTAAAAACCAAGAGAATTATTTATTGTTATATGGTATTAACCTGATTTATTTTTAACGAACCCGCTTGTATGCAAAAGATGAAAATTCTACCTGGACCAAATCTTGAAAAGATATTATTGCCTTCTGATTTAAGGAATGTTGCTGAGGAAGATTTGGTGAAAATTAGTGCTGAATTACGCCAATATATTATTGATGTTGTTTCTGTTTATGGGGGGCATTTTGGGGCAAGTTTAGGTGTTGTTGAACTCACTGTGGCTCTACATTATGCTTTTAATACCCCTGTTGATCAACTAATATTTGATGTTGGACATCAGGCATATGGTCATAAAATTTTAACGGGACGTAGAGATATTTTTCATACTAACAGGTTGTATAAAGGAATCTCAGGGTTTCCTAAGAGAACCGAGAGTGAATATGACTCTTTTGGAGTTGGGCATTCGTCCACTTCTATTTCGGCTGCACTTGGAATGGCAGTTGCTTCCAAATTAAAAGGTGAGCATGATAAACAGCATATTGCAGTTATTGGAGATGGAGCGTTAACTGGAGGTATGGCTTTCGAGGGTTTAAACCATGCAGGCGTAGCAAACGCTAATATTATTGTTGTTCTCAACGATAATTGTATGTCTATTGATCCTAATGTTGGTGCCTTAAAAGAATATTTAACGGATATTACTACATCACCTACCTATAATAAATTTAAAGATGATATTTGGAAAACCTTAGATAGGTTAAGTAAGGTTGGTCAAATTTCACAAGATATACTTTCAAAAGTTCACGATACTTTGAAAGGAGGATTGTTGAGGCATAGCAACCTTTTTGAGGCATTAGGATTTAGATATTTTGGACCAGTGGATGGGCATGATGTAAACCATATGGTTAAAATTTTTAATGATCTTAAAAAAATTCCTGGACCAAAGTTATTACATTGTGTTACAGTTAAAGGCAAGGGCTTTGCACCAGCAGAAAAAGACCAAACAAAGTGGCATGCCCCAGGTTTATTTGACAAAGTAAGTGGTGAGATAATTAAAGTTCCAGTTTTGGTTCCACAACCCCCAAAATTTCAAGATGTATTTGGAAATACCTTGGTTGAATTGGCAGAGTTAAACGAGAAAATTGTTGGTGTAACGCCAGCAATGCCTTCAGGAAGCAGTATGAATATTATGATGAAGGCAATGCCAGACAGAGCTTTCGATGTTGGTATTGCAGAGCAACATGCTGTTACTTTTAGTGCCGGGCTAGCTACTCAAGGTATGATTCCTTTTTGCAATATTTACTCAACTTTTATGCAAAGGGCATTTGACCAGGTTGTGCATGATGTTGCCTTACAAAAATTGCATGTGGTTTTTTGCATGGATAGAGCAGGATTAGCAGGCGCAGATGGACCAACTCATCATGGAATGCTTGATGTTCCTTTTATGCGTTGTGTACCAAATATGGTTGTATCAGCACCTATGAACGAGGAAGAGTTAAGAAATTTAATGTTTACCTCAACCTTAGAAAAAAATGCTGGCCCTTTTTCAATTCGTTATCCGAGGGGAAATGGTGTTATGATTGATTGGAAAAGACCATTTGCTGAAATAGAAATTGGTAAAGGCAGAAAGCTACGAGACGGGGATGATATTGCAATTTTATCTTTTGGAACGGCAGGAATTTTGGCTCAAACCGCTTTAAATTTATTAGAAAAAGAAGGCGTTTATGGCGCACATTATGATATGCGTTTTGCAAAACCTCTTGACGAAGAAATCCTACATGAGGTATTCAACAAATTTAAACATATTGTTACCGTGGAAGACGGAACCATTTTAGGAGGATTTGGTTCTGCTGTTTTAGAGTTTATGGCTGATCATCATTACCAATCTAATGTTGTAAGAATGGGAATGCCTGATAAAATTATAGAGCATGGTGAACAGTCAGAATTATATGCCGAATGTGGTTTCGACGCAAAAGGAATACAAAGAATGGTTAAATCTGTTCTTGGGGTTAGACAAAAAGCATAAACTAATGCTTAGCTAACGGTTGTACCAACATCCTCGCCATTACATACGCGAAGAAAATTTCCTTGTTTATTCATGTCAAAAACCACAATTGGCATTTTGTTTTCTTGGCAAAGCGTAATTGCAGTCATGTCCATTACATTTAGTCCTCTTTCGTAAACTTCCTCAAAGGAAATTTTATCGAATCTAACTGCATTCTTGTCTTTCTCAGGATCAGCTGTATAAATACCATCCACACGGGTACCTTTAAGAACTAAATTGGCATCAATTTCTACCGAACGTAAAGCAGCAGCTGAATCTGTTGTAAAATAGGGATTCCCAGTTCCTGCACCAAAAATAACAACCCTGCCTTTTTCTAAATGCCTTATTGCCCTTCTTCTAATGAAGGGTTCTGCAATTTGTTCCATATGGATTGCAGTAAGTAAACGAGATTTTAGGCCAAGTTTTTCTAAAGCTCCTTGTAAGGCCATGCTGTTAATAACAGTTGCAAGCATTCCCATATAATCTCCTTGAGCTCTTTCTACTAATCCTCCAGCTACACCTTGAACACCTCTAAAAATGTTGCCACCACCAATTACAATCGCAACCTCTACTCCAGCGTCCACCACTGATTTTACATCCAGTGCGTATTGTTCTAAAATTTTAGGATCAATACCATATTGCATTTCACCTAGCAATGCTTCGCCACTTAGTTTTAATAGAACGCGTTTGTATTTCATTTTGGATGACTTTTAGTTTTAAGAATAGAGAAATATTTCTTTTGCAAAATAACGCCACAGCAATCTTTTTGCAAACTTATTATTATTAGTTTTCGGTTTGAACCGATTAAAAATTTTGACAAAAAAAATCCCCATCTTACGATGAGGATTTTGAATGAATTATATTATAAAGAAACTCGTTTAAATGCATTAACTGTGAGTCCTTTTTCCACTCCATCAAGCATTTGAGCTATTGTTTTACTGCTGTCTTTTACAAACTCTTGGTTCAATAAAGTGTTTTCTTTATAGAATTTTCCAAGTTTACCTTGTGCAATTTTTTCAAGCATTGCTTCAGGCTTTCCTTCTGCACGAGCCTGGTCCATTCCAATTGCAATTTCGCGTTCAACTATAGTAGGATCAACATCATCTTTATCTAATGCAACTGGATTTAAAGCAGCTATTTGCATGGCCACATCTTTTCCAGCAACAAAATTAGATTCATTAGATTCTAAATTTAATGAAACTAAAACACTTAGTTTGTTTCCGGCATGAATATATGGAACAAGGTTTTCACCTTCCATAATTTCATACTTAACTACGTCTATTTTCTCGCCAATTTTACCAACTTGTTCGATAATTTTATCTCCAACGGTTAGTCCATCCATTGGTAATGCTTTTAACGCATCAATTGAAGCGGCTTTATTTTCAATAGCGATATCTGCTAATCTATGCGTGAAAGCTACAAAGTCATCATTTTTAGCAACGAAATCAGTTTCGCAGCTTAATTGAACGATTACACCAAGTTTCTTGTTTTCTGAAACTTTTGCAATGATGGCGCCTTCTTTTGCATCGCGATCAGCACGATTTGCAGAAATTTTAGCTCCTTTTTTACGCAAGAAATCTACAGCGGCTTCCATATCGCCATTGGTTTCTTGCAATGCTTTTTTGCAGTCCATCATACCAGCACCAGTCATTTGGCGAAGTTTATTTACGTCTGCAGCACTAATTGTATTTGTACTCATGAGTTCTGTTTTATTAAATGGATGAATTATTTACTAAAAAAAGCCTCCGTTCTCCAGCTGGTGAACGGAGGCTTTTTTATTTAATTTTATGCTTCCTCTTTCTCAGCAACTGCTTCTTTGTCTACAGTTTCTTCCTTTTCGCGTTTGCGTTCAGATAAACCTTCAACTATTGCATCAGTAATGTAGCGAGTAATCAATGCGATTGATTTTGCTGCATCATCATTTGCAGGAATTGGGAAATCCACTACTGTTGGATCTGAATTGGTATCAACAATACCAAAAGTAGGGATGTTTAATTTAGTAGCTTCTGCTACTGCAATGTGTTCGCGTTTAATATCCACTATTAACAAGGCAGCAGGTAAACGATTTAAATCAGAGATTCCACCTAATACTTTATTCAACTTAATTTTTTCGCGATCGATCATCAAGCGCTCTTTTTTGTTGATATTGGTATAAGTACCATCTTGTGCCAATTTTTCTAGAGTTTGCATTTTCTTAATGCTTTTTCTTACAGTTCCAAAGTTGGTAAGCATTCCGCCTAACCAACGATCGCAAACATAAGGCATGTTAACTCGTTTGGCTTCAGTTTCCATAATTTCTTTAGCTTGCTTTTTTGTAGCAACATAAAGAACTTTACGTCCTGATTTTACTATGTTTTTAATGGCTTGGGCGGCCTCATCCAGCTTAACAGCTGTTTTGTGTAAATCGATGAGGTGGATTCCGTTTTTCTCCATAAAAATATATGGTGCCATTTTCGGATTCCATTTGCGAGTTAAGTGACCAAAGTGCACTCCCGCTTCCAGCAACTCTTCGTGCGTGATTTTTGACATATAAATAGATAAATTCTGATTAACGTTTTACGAATTGGAAACGTTTACGAGCCTTCTTCTGACCAGGCTTTTTACGTTCAACCATTCTAGGATCACGAGTTAATAACCCAGCAACCTTTAAAGCAGGCTTTAATTCTGCATTGTATTTAACTAATGCTCTAGAAATAGCAAGCTTAATAGCATCTGCTTGACCAGTTTGTCCACCACCATCTACATGGATGGTAGCATCAAATTGACCAACTGTATTGGTAATTTCGAAAGCTTTTGTTGCAGCAATTTGCAAACTTAATGTAGGGAAGTAGGTTTTGTAATCTTTCTTGTTTACAACCATGTTACCAGTTCCTGCAGTGATGTATACACGTGCAACAGCTGTTTTTCTTCTGCCTAATGCGTTATTAATTTCCATCTTTTAGAATTTTAAATCTTTAGGTTGTTGTGCGCCATGAGGATGCTCTGCACCTGCATAAACATGCATGTTGCGGAACAACTCAGATCCCAATTTATTTTTTGGCAACATTCCTTTGATGGCATGTTCTACAACGTAAGTTGGGCGGCGTACCAAAATATCTTTTGCCACTTCGTAACGCAATCCTCCTGGGTATCCAGAGAAGAATTTATACTCTTTATCATTCAACTTGTTGCCAGTGAAACGAATCTTATCAGCGTTGATAATAATTACGTAATCACCACAATCTGAATGAGGTGTAAAAGATGGCTTATGTTTGCCACGTAAAATGTTTGCCACTTTGCTGGCAAATCTTCCTAAGGTTTGTCCTTCAGCATCAATCACAAACCAGTTTTTGGTTGTGCTTGCCTTATTTGCTGAAATTGTTTTGTAACTCAATGCGTCCACGCTCGTACAGTTTTATTAAAGGGGTTGCAAAAATAGGGCATGTTTATTTAATTCACAACTAAATGTGAAAAAAATCTTTCTGCGCCATAAATGGAGGGCAAAAGTAGGCTTTTATTTTCAATAAAAGCACCTTTTTGCTCAAATTATTTTAAGGAAATTATTGGTTGAACGCGATTTAGCTTTTCACCTATTTTGATTTTGGATTGTAATAGAAAATTTCCAAGCCATGGTTATTAGCAAGTTGAGGAGAAAAATAAATTTGGTTTAATTGGTATTTTTAATATTTCACGAATTTTTTATAGCGATAATCACCTTTTGAATTAGTTATGGCCATAATATAAACGCCGGGTCTATAAGAACTCAAATCAAACGTAATTTGATATTCTGGCGGGTTGAAGTTGCTGAGTGCCGGTAAAATTTGTTGATGAACTCGTTTGCCATAATAATCCAAAATATATAGGGTAGCTGTAACTCCTTTATTTTGGGAGAATGAAAATGTTAAATTCTCTAATGGGCCAACAAATGTTGGAATAATATCAAACTCAAGCCCGCTGCACGGGCCGTCAGACCAATATTGTACACCATGTTTGTATTGAGCATCACAACTATGTCTGTATGTTTCTCCATCGCATCCGCACACAGGATGGTAAGTGGGATCTGGACATGGGAAGCCTGGAGAAATAGCCAAAGGATCTATACATTGTGCATTGGCTTGGTTCAAACCGAAAATAATAATTGCAAATATTTTGAGAAGACAAACTTTCATTATTCTTGGGTATCAATAATAGGCCAACTGAAATAGAACTTAGAGCCTTTTCCCATTTCAGATTCAATCCAAACTTTTCCGCCTTTGTCCTCAACCATTTTTTTTACGATAGCTAAACCAACTCCTGTACTTTCAAAAGTATCTCTTGCTTGAAGGGTTTGAAATATCACGAAAACTTTTTCGAAGAACTCTTTTTCTATTCCTGGGCCATTATCTGCAACACAGAACTCATAAAAGCTTTCTGTTTTATTACAAGTAACTGCAATTGTTGGTTCAGGATTGGAATTGTATTTAATAGCATTGCTTATATAGTTTGCAAATACTTGCTCAATTGCTATTTTTTCTGTTGTTAGGGTTGGCAAATCTTCTTGAATAGAAATTTTGAAGTTTTCGGATGGAGACATATTTGTTATTAACTCTTCAATAGACTCTTTTAAGTTAAATGTAACAGATTCGTGTTTAATTCTGCCAGCTCTTGAATATTGCAAAATGCCATCAATTAAGCCTTCCATTCGTTTAACTCGCTTACGCATTAAATCGAGATTGTTTTTTGTATCAATTTCGATCTTTCCTTCCATATCTTCTTCAATCCACATACTCAAATTATTTATTCCCCTGAGTGGTGCTTTTAAATCGTGGGAAACAACATATGCAAATTGATCTAGTTCTTTATTTTTCTTTTCAAGCTCTTCGGTGTATTGAACCATTAACCTGCTTGCCTCTTTTTCTTGGGATATATCTTGTAAAATTCCTCGTATTGCAACAACTTTTCCATTTTGGCTAAAAGGAATTCCTTTGGTTTTAACGTCTATTATTTTTCCTTTGCCAGTCTTTAGTTTAGATTCAATTTCAAATTCTTGGTGTTTTTCAATTGCATTGAAAAAGGATTGAATAACCAATTCCCTTGTCTCACTGGTAAAAAAATCATATGTTTCATTTAGGGAAGGTTGTTTTTCGTCTGCTATTTCACAAATACTAAACATTTCTTTCGACCATAATATAGTTCTTGCTAAAACATCAATTTCCCAACCCCCAACTCTTGCAATATGTTGAGCCTCTTCCAAATCTTTTTGTTGTTTTAAAATTTTGTGCTGAATTAAAGTCGTTTCAGTTACATCAAAATTTACACCTATCATTCTTATAGGTTGTTGTTGAGAATCTCTAAAGGTTTTTGAAACTGCACTAATGTATTTGATACTACCATCATGACTAACAATTCTGAATAGACCTTTAAAATCATAATTGTTTGCTAGTGCGTCCTTAATTTCTTGGTTTACTCTTTCTTTATCCTCAACATGTAGTGTTTTTTCAAAGGCATCATAGTCGCTAGTAAAATCATTAGGATTTACATCAAAAATCCTATACATACTAGAATCCCATATCAGGGAATTGTCTTTTAGGTTCCAATCCCAAATGCCCAAATTTGCAGAGGATGTGGCAAGTGATAATCTTTCTTCGCTTTCCTTTATTTTATCTTCTGCTTCCTTTCTTGTTGTAATATCTATTCCAAAACCTATCACGGTGTTTATTTCGCCTTCTTTATCTAAAACAGGATAAAATCTCCTTAACACCCAAACTGGTTTTTCACCTGCTTTAACTATTTTCTCCTCAAACTCCAATTGCTTTTTATTGTTTAGAACCGTATTAAACAAGTTTCTCCTTCCATCAGCTAGCTTAATGTCTTTGTTATAATGTTCACAATATTCATAATCATCATGACCTATTAACCATTTCCTTTTCTCTACGTCTCTAACAGCAATTTCATTTATAAATAAATATTTATGGTCCTTATTAAATACCACAACATCAGATGGAATTTTGTTTAGAACATTTTCGTAAAATTCTTTCAGATTTCTAACTTCTTCTTCAGCTTTAATCCTTTCTGAAATATCACGTGAGTTTACAACAATTCCATTTATTCCTGGCTCATTTAGCAAGTTATTTCCTATAGTTTCAATGGTAATATTTTTCCCATCTTTCCTTTTGAACCTAAAGATTACAGGGTCTGATATTCCTCCCTTAACTACACCTTTCTTAAATTCAATTTGAACTCTTTCAACATCATCTTGATGAATAAAGCTAAAAATGGATTTCCCAACCACCTCTTCCTCATCATATCCAAAAACCCTATAAAACGAAGGACTTTCATAAGTAACATTCCCATTTATATCTAAAACTGTTGTAATATCTGTGGCATTTTGTACCAATGATTTAAACCTGTTTTCACCTTCTCGTATTTTTTCCTCAGATTTTTTTCGTTCAGTAATATCTCTAATAGCTGCTACAACATATCCTTTATTTTCAATGTTTACGTATTTTACGCTGGCTTCAACAGGAAATTCAGTTCCATTGGCTCTTTTATTAACTCCTTCAATTAGTTGTTCTCCTTGATACTTAACTTCATTATAATGCTTTTGCCAGTCAGCTAGAGTTGGAAAAGATTTTTCCATATTAACAATGGAACTGCCAATTAAATTTTCTTTTGATTTTTGTAGGTTATTAGCGTGAGCTTCATTTACATATATTAAATTACCTTCATAATCAGCTACTGAAATGGCATCGCTTATTTGATCAGAAATTTTATTGTATAGAAGAATTTCTTTTTCTCTTTCTTTAATTTCTGTGATATCTGTGATAAGTGCTATAAGAAAAAAGTCTGTTTGATTTTGGTAAATAGATTTTTTTACCAATAGGATTTTCTCCTTATCTTCTTCGTTTTTGTAGATAACCTCGTCTACTCTTTCATTTTGGTTTTTAAATTGTTCCTCATCTTGTAATATGAATTTGTTTGCCTCTATCTCCGTAAGGAAATCATTGTCTTTTTTTCCTATAATTTTCTTTTTGGAAATCCCTGTTAATTGGGTGTAGGCATTATTAACCATAATCCATTCATGATTTCTGTTTTTAACAAAAAGAGGGTTAGGAATGGAATCAATAATCTCATTTAAGAAATTATGAGAGTTTTCAATTTCAATTTGAGCGTTTTTAAGGGTAGTTATATCCCTTGCTATTGCTTGAATTCCGTTGACATTGTTAGCATTTTGGATCAGTTGAACATTTTGTCCAATCCAGGCTTTTTTGCCGCTTTTAGTGATAATTGGAAATTCATTATAAGTAACCTTGTTTCCTAAAAGGGATTGTTTTTTATAAAAAGATTCTACTCTATTTCTGTTGTCTGGTTGAACCAAATCCAAGTAGTTCATTCGAAGTAGTTCTTCAGTGGAATAACCTGTTATTTGTGTGGAAATATCATTTACATAAGTAAAATTTCCAAAACCATCGGTATAATAAAAAATATCTGTTGCAGACTCAATCAACAATCTAAATTTTTCCTCGTTTTCTTTGAGTCTTAATTCAGAATCATTTCTTTCAAATGTAGAAGCAATATTCCTGACAACATTTAATAGCATTTGCTCATGGTTTTCATTCCAAACCGAGTCTTCGTCTTTTGAATCCAAAGCAAGAAATCCCCAAAAGGAATCAAATAGGAAAACTGGCAATGCAATAATTGAGGCCAAACCATCTTGTAAAAGTCGTGGTTGTTCAATTATAGGAAAGTCTGAAACTACTCCTTTAACTATTTTGTTATCTGTAAATTCATCTCTCCATCTTACCATACCCGTTTCGATATAAGGTATGTTTTGCAGTTCAGGGTTATCTATTATTATTTGATTATTATCATTTAACCAAACAAATCTTTGGCTAAATGATTGTGGAATTCCATTTAAATCAGAATTGTTTTTAAATATATGAACTCGATTTACTTTGAATGCTTTTCCTATTATTTCTATTGCTTTACTTACCGAATTCTCAAAATTGGTATTAGCTAATAATTCGGCAGAAGCATCATTGATCGCCTTTAATAATTTTTCGTTTTCTCTTAATTTAAACTCAATTTTTTTCCTCTCCGAAATATCCCCTTCAATAGCAATAAATCCCATGTGTTTATCATTATCCATCATTGGGGTAATAGATAATGAAATCCAATAGGGTCTTTTTGTTTTGCTATAGTTTAAGATTTCCCCACTAAAGGGTTTGCCTTCCCTGAGAGCCATTGAAATTTGTGCTTTAGTTTCTGGGTCAGTATTTTTTCCTTGTAAAAGTTGACCAGGTTTTTTACCTATTAAATCGCTTACCGAATATTCTGTAATTCTCTCAAAACCTTCATTTGCCCAAATTGCAACACCAGCGGTATCTGTTATAATTACTGCATTTTGGGTTTTTTGAGCAACCAATGCTAGTGTTTTTATTTCCTCCTCAATTTTTTTGCGGTTTGTAATATCAAACCTTATAGAAAGGTATTGATATGGCTTACCCAAATCATCTAAAAAGGGAATAATGGTTGAATCTACCCAATACAATTCACCACTTTTTGTTTTGTTACAAATTTCACCTTGCCAAATATTTCCAGATCCAATTGTTTGCCATACTTCTTTCCAAAATGATTTTGGGTGGTATTCGCTATTAATAATATTATGGTTTTGCCCAACTAACTCTCCTAATGAAAAGCCAGATATTTTGCAAAAGTTTTCGTTGGCCATAATTATTGTGGCCTTTGCATCCGTTAAAGAAACAAGGGATGCGGTATCAATTGCGTTTTTGAAATTGCTTAATTCTTTGAATGATTCTTTAGAACTTAATTCAAGAATTCTCTCTAATTTATTATAATCTTCCTGAAATTGATAATAACTTTCATCAACCAAATTTAATAATGGGGAAATTTCGGCAACCTGGGGAACAATTTCTCCAAACAACTTTTTTATTTGCCTTTTTAGTAATCTGTGCATAGGAGATTTTCTAATTTTTATTTATTAGCTGACTAATTTTCTGACGAAGGATTTCATTTTTAAAGGGCTTAGAAATGTAATCATCCATTCCAGCTTTTAGGGATTGTTCTCTTATTTCCGGATAGGCATCGGCAGTCAGAGCAATAATAGGTATTTTAGATTTTATTCCCTCCATTTTTCTTATTTTAATGGTTGTCTCAATTCCATCTAAAATAGGCATTTGAATGTCCATTAGGATTAAATCAAAATCATTATCCCTTAATAAAGAAATCGCTTCCATTCCATGATTCGCGATTACAACTGTTACTCCCATTTTTTCCAATATCATCCTAATCACCTTCTGATTAATTAGGTTGTCTTCAGCCACTAAAATTTTTGTGTTTGTTATATCGTGGCTATTTGTGTTTTCCAATGCAATTTTTTCTGTAAAATTCCCAATTTCAAAAGGGATTTCTACTATAAAGTTGCTTCCCATTCCTGGTGAGCTTTTAAGTTTTATTTCGCCTTGGAATAAATCAACCAAATGTTTAGTAATGGTTAATCCCAACCCGGTTCCTCCAAATTTTCTAACTATCCTTTTGCTTTCTTGAGTAAACAACTCAAAAATTTTATTTTGATTTTCAGGTGCAATACCAATTCCAGAATCCTTAATTGAAAAGGATATTTTGTGTTTATTTTCTCCTATTATTTCACTTTCCACAGTCATTATAACAGAACCATTTTCAGTAAATTTAATTGCATTGCCTAATAGGTTTATTAAGATTTGATTTAGTCGAGTAGGGTCACCTAAAATAAATTTTGGTACTATTGGGTTCAAACAATATTTAAAGTTTAATCCCCCATTGATTGCTTTTTTTTCGAAAATTGAAACCAAATGATCTAATAATTCGTGAAGGTTGAAATTTATTTTTTCTAGTTCAATTTTTCCAGCATCAATTTTTGAAAAATCTAAAATATCATTGATAATTAGTAATAGATTTTCGGAAGATTGCCTAATAATGTTTAGATTTTCTTTCTGTGTTGTAGTGGGGTTTTCCTTTAATAAAATGTCTGTAATTCCAACAATTGCATTCATTGGTGTTCTAATTTCATGACTCATATTGCTTAGGAAGTTCATTTTGGTTTGATTAGCTTGTTCTGCTAAAGATTTAGCTAAACGCAACTCATTTTCGATTTTCTTTTCGTCACTAATATCAATTAAAACGCCTATGCAAATTTTGGTTATTTTGGAAATTCCCTTATAGGGAGAAAGCCTTAATTCAAAATGCCTTATTTCCTCATCAAAAGTCTTTTCAAACCTCATGATTGTTATTTCATTTTGTTGAATACATCTTAAAAATTGTTCTTCATACAATCTAAAATTTTCATTTGGAATAAATGTATGCAAGTTTGCTGAGGTGTCAAATATTGTTTTACTTTTAATAGAATATTCTAATGGTAGGTAGCTTTCGTAACATTTGCCATATTGATCTACTATCATAGATTGAAAAGGCATTGACTCAAGGTAGGACGCTAACCTTTTTTCATTAGATTTTAATAGTCTAATATTTTGTTGCTTTGCATTTATAAATCTCCAAGACAAATAAGCTAGTGCTGTTAATAAAATTAACAATGGAAAAACGAAAAACGGTTGAAAATAATAAGGATAATCTATTTTAAAGGAAATCTTCTCAATTGGGTAATTGTTTAAGGGAAAACACCCTTTTACTTTTAAAGTAAGGGTGTGTTTTCCGTAGTCCAAATTTTCAATTTTGAATGTTTTTTGATTAATCCATTCACTCCATTCTTCTTCATCTATTTTGTAAGCAATCAAATATTCGTCTGGTAAATATTTATGGTATGAATTGGCATTCCATTGTATTGTAATTTCTTGATTATTTATAATTGGTTGCTCAATTTCTAGTTTTACCAAATCTCGTTTAAGTATATTTAGATTAAAAACCTGAACTCCTTCGCCTGCAGTTCCCAGATATAGAAGGGAATCCTTTATAAGAATTGGCCAGTTGGTTTGCGTTTTTAATCCACTTGAGGGAGAAATACTATAAAATGTACTATTTGTATAGGCAAAAAGACCTTCTGCTCCAGTATGCCATACTATTTTATTTTCGTCAATCCCAATTCTGGCATAAGACCTTTTAGCGTCCAAAGGTTGGGTTGCTTTAATGCTTTCAATCGTTTCTCCTGTAAGTTTGCAGAGGCCCTTAGGGTTTAAATATATGTATAATGAATCATTTGCATCTAAATATAAATCTATTATTCTACCAATTGGTAAAGAATCCACTTCATTAAATAGTTTGAAATTTCCATTTTTAACCGAGATTAATGCCCCAATACCGCCAAGCCAGAGTGTGCCATCTTTTGCTTTTTGAGCTGCATAGAATCTATTAATTGGAAGTAAATTGTTTACGGGTGGGTATGTAAATTTTCCATTATTAAATACATAAAAACCTTCCCCAATTGCGTTGCCATTGTTATTGAGAAAAACCAAAAAATATAATTCTCCATTTGGTCCTTTTTCAATTTTGTGAACGCAATTATTTGTAAAACCCTCCTTTTCTCCAATTCGTTTCCAGTTTTTTCCATCATAGCAATAAGTGCTATTTTTTTCCGCGCCTGAACCAACCCATATTTTTCCATCCTTGTCTTGATTAATAGCAGTGAGCCGGAGTAAAGGACTTCCATCTATTTCTCTTAGTTGAATTTTAGTTCCATCTTTTTTAAATTGGGTTATGTTGTTAAATCCAAGTGTCCAAAAGTCACCAGATTTATCGATAAACATAGCATTTACAAAGTTGTCTTCCTTTTTATCACCAATGTATATAGAATGCCAGATTTCCTGGCTGGTATTATAATTGAAAATTTTTCCAAAAGAGCCTACCCATAAATCTCCATTTTGGCCTAAATAAACAGTATTTTTATTTCCTAATTCAAATGGTAGTTTCAACAATGTACTAGACCCATTATCGATATAATTTATGAGTCCCACATTGTTTAAAATGTATCCTTGATTTAGTTTATTAAATGTTCCAGATTTAAAGCTAAATGCCGAATTGATTGTAGAATTTTTTGTTTTGGTTTTAGAAAGTAAATCTATGTCTGTTATGTTAAAAACATAAGGATCGTCATAATGTCCAATCGTTATTGAGTTAACATCTTTTTCGTTAATAAAGCTTATATGTAGGCAGGTTTTTGGTATACCCTTTAGCTCCTCAAATTTATTATTCGAATTTAATTTGCTTATTGTTTTATTACAATACAAAAAGAGTGATCTTTCGGACTGATAGAAACCATAAGGATAGCCAGGTTTCATTGCAAGTTTTTGAATTAATTTAATTTTGTTCCCCTCTAATATATTTATATAAAGAGATGAGTCATTGGGGAAAATTGATAATAAAAATAAAGTATTGCCAATATATTTTAAGTCCTTAATTTTTCCTATTCCATTAGCTGCCCGAACTTTAATTGCATTATTATTTTCAATTAAATAAATGGAGTCGTTAAAAACAACATGAATCCTGCCGCTTTTATTTTCACTAAATTTTATTGCTAATGGAAATTCTTTGAAGGTCTCATAAAATTTTATACTATGCCATTTGAAATCATCAAACCAAGCAATTTCATTGTCACTAGCTGCCCAAATTGTTTTGTTTTTGCTTTCAAAAAAACTTGTATAGGAAATTTGATTTAGACCGTTTGTTTGATTATAAATAGTCCAATTTTTTTGACTTTCCTTTTTAGAATTTTGCCCCCAAATAATTGAAATATGACCAATTAAAAAGAAAAGCAGCCAATAAAATCCAAGAAAATTGAAAAATCGCGAATTGATTTTAAACGTTTTCAGAAAGCAGTTTTTTAATGTGTTTTGGTTAAAAATCAAACTTTTTCACTAAATGTTGTGATGGTCATAGTTTGATTATGTAGTTCACATTTAGCATCACTTGAGAATGGTGAAATTTCACCGTAAGAATAAAAGCCACAAAGCATGGTATCACTGCCTAAAACCTCTTGAACACCTTCCACCTCCTCTTCAATCATTTGTTTCAATACCAATTTTCGCCCAACGCAACTTATAAGAATAGCCAATTCAGGAGATTCGTTTTTTGAAGAGCCAATAGTACCTTTAGCAGCTCCTATTGCGCCTTCTATTAGTCTGTCAAAATTTGCTTTCATTAACCTAACATAAGAGCCTTCTGGTATATCACCTGCAAATGTTAAGGATTGTTCTTTTTCATCAACAGCCAATATTGTCCTAACAACTGGCTCACTATCTTGCTCCATCCTAAGGTTTAATGGAAATAGTAATCCTGATGCAGGTAAATCTTTCGCATGATCGCCTAAAAAAGATTTATATAAATCTAATGCAGGTTTTCCATCTAATTCATAAAGAACATTGCTTTTAGATTTACTTACTAAACGTTCAACACCAAAACTATCCCAGCCTCCTAAACTACCATAAGAAACCTCTAAGTTTTCTCCATAGAATCCAATTGCTGAAACCAATTTTGATTGAGCTTGACCTGCCTCATTAATAATAAACGTTTCATTAAAATTAGGTCCATCACCAGCAAGTCCACCAGTAGCAGAGATGTTTTGGGGCAATGCATTTCTCATTCCTCTTACTAGTTCCGATCCATTTACCTTAAGACCTTCACTCATAACAAAAACATGTTTTAGCGTTGGTTCAATTAATTTTTTAATCAACTTCTCACCTACAATAAAACTATCTTCGGGGTTATCAATCTCTTGGCTTACATATTTTAGGGTTGATTTTTCGAATGTTACCAAGGTTGCAATGATGGTATCATCTAATACGTTTGTTCCAGAAATTTCACCAGAGGACGAGCCTCCAACCATAATTGCATTTGGATATTTTAATCTTAATTCTTCAATTGGGGAATTAGATTTTATTAGTTGGGTTGAACCAAAAATAAAAATTATTGAAGGGGTAATTTCACCAAAGGGGTTTGATACGTTTTGCCATTTGGTTTCTTTTGTGTATTTAATTTGTTGTGTTTTCATAGATTTGATTTTTATAGCAAGTTAATAATTTGTTTTAAATAATGCCAAGTCAATTCTGATGTTTATTATTGCAATATGTCCAAAAGCAAATTACTATATATAATCAGACATGGAGAAACAGATTTCAATAGACTTGGCATTGTTCAAGGTAGTGGAATTGATATGCCATTGAATGATTTAGGAATATTGCAGGCCAAAAGGTTTTATGATTATTATAAAGATATTCAGTTTTCTAAAATTTATACCTCTTCCCTTATTCGAACACAACAGAGCATTTTACCATTCATTGAAGCAGGAAAACCTTATAAGGCAATTCCTGCCTTAAACGAAATTTCTTGGGGAATTTTTGAAGGGAAACCTCAGAACCCCGAAGAACGAGAAGTGTATTGGAAAGTTGTAAATTCATGGAAGAACGGGCAGTATAACGCTAAAATTTTAGAAGGAGAAAGTGCATTAGAATTACATACTAGGCAAAAAACTTTTGTTGATTATTTGAAACAAGAAGAAGGTGATGATTGTATTTTAATTTCAATGCACGGGCGTGCATTGAAGGCCTTCCTTTGTGCTTTATTAGATTTGCCATTATTAGAAATGGAAAGGTTTGAACACACCAATTTGTGTTTATATATTCTTGAATTTGATGGGAAAGCATTTCGAATTTTGAAACACTGCGATACAACACATTTAGCAACCTAAACGAGCATAAAAAAAAAGCCGCTTTAGTTGCGGCTTTTCTTTTTAATTTATCTCAATATTTCTCTTGAAATTACAATCCTATTTACTTCACTAGTGCCCTCATAGATTTGTGTAATTTTTGCATCACGCATTAATCTTTCAACATGGTATTCTTTTACATAACCATAACCGCCATGAACCTGAACAGCTTCTGTTGTAACCCACATTGCTGTTTCTGAAGCAAAAACTTTTGCCATTGAACTTGCCAATGCATAATCTTTTCCAGAATCTTTCAATGAGGCCGCTTTCATAATTAATAACCTTGCAGCTTCAATTTGTGTTGCCATGTCAGCTAATTTAAATTGAATTGCTTGATGGTGCATGATCTCTTTCCCAAAAGCTTTTCTTTCTTTTGAGTATTTTACAGCTAATTCGTAAGCTCCGCTTGCAATACCCAAAGCTTGGGCTGCAATTCCAATTCTACCGCCTGCCAAAACTTTCATTGCAAACTTAAACCCAAAGCCATCCTCTCCAATTCTATTTTCTTTAGGAACCTTTACGTCTTGAAACATTATTGAATGGGTGTCGCTTCCTCTAATTCCCATTTTATCTTCTTTTTTACCAACTGTAACACCTTCCCAGTTTTTTTCTACAATAAAGGCATTAATTCCTTTATGCCCTTTTTCTACATGGGTTTGGGCAATTACTAAATAATAGGTTCCAGAATTTCCATTAGTTATCCAGTTTTTGGTGCCGTTTAGTAAGTAATGGTCTCCTTTATCTTCTGCAGTTGTTCTCTGGGAGGTAGCATCGCTTCCAGCTTCTGGTTCAGACAATAAAAATGCGCCATGCACCTGTCCGCTTGCCAAAGGAACTAAATACTTTTGTTTTTGCTCCTCAGTTCCATAGGTTTCGAGTCCCCAACAAACTAATGAATTGTTAACCGAAACAACAACCGATGCTGAGGCATCAATTTTGGATAGTTCCTCCATTGCTAAAACATAGGAAATGGTGTCCATACCAGAACCACCATATTTTGGGTCAACCATAATTCCTAGGAATCCTAGTTCACCTAATTTCTTAATTTGTTCTGCAGGAAATTTTTGTTCGTTATCACGTTCAATAACTCCTGGAAGCAATTCTGTTTGGGCAAAATCGCGGGCAGCTTGCTGCACATTCAAATGTTCTTCGGTATAGTCAAAATTCATAATCTAACAATTTGGTTTGGCGAATATAGAATTTGATTGGTCATAATCAAACCAATTAATATCTGATTTAGTTCAGGATTGTTTAATTTTTTTTTCAATGGCACTAGTAGAAAAACCAGGGATAAAGTCAATTGTTTTAACATCACCTCCTTTTGCCATTACAATTTCATAACCCACAATATCAGCAGGTTGGTAATCACTTCCTTTAACCAAAACATCGGGTTGAACCAATTGAATTAAATTTAAGGGAGTGGGCTCATCAAATAAGATTACTCCATCTACAAATCCTAAAGATGCTAAAATTTGTAATCTTGATTGTTCATCTTGGATAGGGCGATGTGGTCCTTTTAATCTACTTACGGAGGCATCAGTATTTACACCAATAATTAAAACATCTCCAAGATCGGCGGCTTTAGCTAAATAATCTACATGACCTCTGTGCAAAATATCAAAACAGCCGTTTGTAAAAACAACAGTCTTTTTTTCTTCAGCCCATTTTGCAAGTTGAAGTTGAAGTGAGGGAGGAGTTAGAATTTTTGTTTGAACCAAATTATGCTTACTCATTTATTTTACTTTTTTGTTTACCCATTACTATAATGGAGGCAATAGCGCCTAAAATAAGTAGAACGATCATTTGTATTCCATGAACCATAGTAGCATATGCTATACCATCTTCCTTTGATACCCCATATAACAAAAGTGATTGCATAACAAAGAAATGGTAAGTGCCTGCACCTGCACCTGGGGCTGGTAAAACAACGCCTATTGTTCCAATTGCAAAAACTGTTAAACAATCTACAAAGTTCAAATGAGATGTTGCTTCTAGGGAAAATAAACATACATACATCATCAAAATATATCCAATCCATATCAAAACTGATAGTGATATAAAAAGAGAAGGATTTTTTACATGCCTTATGCTCAATAAGCCATCGCCAAAACCTTGTACCATTTTAAATAACCTAATAACTAGAGAACTTTGTGCTAATTTTTTCCTTAAAGAAAATAATAGAATAACAATTGCTATTAGGCCAATTAGAAGAATAAATTTCCAAGAGAATTCATTGCCTTGGCCAATTTCATTTTTATTTTCAAAGGTATCCTTTAAGAATTGAGAGATTAAATCAAATTGAATTAAAAAAATTACACCTAAAACCAAAATTAGCAAGAACATGTCAACTATTCTCTCTGTTACAACAGATCCCAAAGATTTTTCAACAGGCAAGTCATCGGTTTTACTCAAAGCAGCACACCTAGAGACTTCTCCGGCCCTAGGGATAATATAGTTCATCATATAGCCAATTAAAACGGCATAAAAGCTATGAGTAGTACTAATTTTAAAATGCATAGCATCATATAGAAGTGTTGCTCTATAAGCTCTTATCCAGTGACTTATAAGTGAAATAAATACCCCTAACGCTAACCAATAAAGATTTGCAGAGCTCATCTTTTGGAATAAATCAGTCCAATTTGTATCCTTAAAAACAAAATAGAGAAAAAGACCACCTACGAGCAGTATTATGCCATACTGAATTGCTTTTTTCACTTTGTTTTAGTGGGTTAGTTTGTTGTTATGGTCTGGGTAAATGGCAATTGGTTTGTATTTTTTTGCTTCCTCAAACTCCATGATACAGTATGAAATAACAATTACATGGTCACCCGTTGCGGCCTTTCTTGCAGCTGGTCCATTTAGGCAAATAGTACCAGAGCCTCTTTCGCCTTTAATAATATATGTTTCAAAGCGTTCGCCATTATTAATGTTCACAATTTGAACTTTTTCATTTTCAATCATATTGGCAGAATCCATAAGATCCTCATCAATAGTTATACTTCCAACGTAATGCAATTCAGTTTGGGTAACTTTTGCACGATGAATTTTTGATTTTAACAGTTGTATCTGCATAGTAAATTTTGCGTTTCAAAGTTAGCTAAAAACCGCAATACCGCAAATTATTGCATATCACCTTAAATTTTGCCAATAAACACTGTAAAACAAGGGCTGTCAAAATATTGTCACAATGAAGGAAAATGATAAATGTCAGTGGTTGGTCGATTTTAATAGAGCGTTCTTTGTTGCCACACAAAACAAAAATTTATGAAGAAAATTTATTTACTATTGACGGCTGTTTTATTAAAAACTGCATTAATGGCACAAGTTGCCGATAGTGTAACAATGTTACCAGGTACAGTTTTAGACGTTTATTATAATTTTACCACAGGAACAAAGGATACAGTTAGAAATAATAATTGGCATTTGGCATTTGCCGTTAGGAAAGCCCAACCTCCATACAAAACTATGCAGGCAGCAACAATCAGAATTAATGATGGAAGAAGTGTAGAATTGTATAAATCGGGTACCTCAATAGAAAATTGGTCGAGTTTTGATACCAGCGGTTGGAATGCTTGGCCACAATTTTATAATAGCGATAGCACATGGGATATTGGAGCGTTTAACCAAGATAGAAATATGGCTAACCCTTTTGATTATGGTTGGGGTCAATACAATATGACAACAAGGGATGTTGATGGAAATGATATTTGGTTAATGGCATTGGTTACCTCACCAAATCCAAATGACCCAAAAATGCTTAAAAAATTGGCTATTCATAAAATAGTTTATGATACCATGTGGTCTTTTAGTATTTCTAATTTAGATGGAACAGATAGTGTAGGTTATTCAATTAGAAAATCTGACTACAACAACAAGTTATTTGCTTACGTAAATGTTCTGAATCATCAGGTAATTGATAGAGAGCCAGCTATAAATTCATGGGACATATTGTTTACAAGATATAAATCACTAGTTACACTTTTTGGGCAAACCCTTATGTATCCTGTAATGGGAGTTCTACATAATCCAAATGCAATTTCTGCTAAGTATGTTGGTGCTGATGCACAAACTTTTGTTCCAGATACCAATCTAATCCCTCATGATAACATTAATACAATTGGTTGGGATTGGAAAGAAGTAACTACAACTCCTGGTGCATGGCCTATTATTGATTCATTGGCTTATGTGGTTAAGAATGGAGAAAACAACTATCATAAAATTGTTTTCACTGAATATTTTGCCAATTCTACACAACAATTTATTAAATTTAATAAAACCTTTTATTCAATTTTAACAAGTTCAGAAAGGGTTGTTAAGGAGTTAGAAAATGTTAAGGTTTACCCTAATCCTGCTAGCGGTTTGGTAAATGTGGATTTTAATTTTGAGAATGCAGTTTCTTTATTATCAATAGAAATTATTGATTTAACAGGTAGAACAGTTTCTACCCAAAAATTTAACAATGTAAATGGAAGTTTGAATTGTGAATTTAATTTAAGCGGTTTGAACCAAGGAATTTACTTTGTTAGTTTTGAGGCAGATGGAGCAAAAGGAACCAGAAAAATTATAGTTAACTAATTTTGATTTTTTTCTCAAATACATTTTTCCAAATATTGCGCAGCACTACCTTTTTGGTAGTGTTTGCGTTTTTTTCAATTATTTGTTTGGGTCAACCCGAAGGTAAACCATTAGACTTAGACGAATTAGTTGTTACAGGGCAGTATGAAGCTAATAGCCTTAGTAAATCTGTACATAAAGTTAAAGTTATTGACGCCAAAAGGATTGAAGCTCAAGGTGCATTTACGCTACAACAAGTTTTATCCAATGAAATGAATATTAGGATTATTCAGGATCCTATTTTGGGCTCTAGTATGCAATTGCAAGGCGTTGGAGGAAATAACATTAAAATTTTAATTGATGGTGTACCTGTTATTGGCAGAGAAAATGGAAGTATAGATCTTTCACAAATTAGTCTTCAAAATGTAGAAAGAATAGAATTTGTGGAAGGTCCGATGAGCGTGAATTTTGGAACAGATGCGCTAGGAGGTGTAATTAATATAATTACCAAGAAACAAAAAAAATCATCCGAAACGGCTAGGGTTGGTTTGTATGGGGAAAGTATTGGGCAATTTAATTCAGACTTTTCTTTAGGTGTAGCTAAGGAAAAATATAGTATATCTGGAAATGGAAGCAGAAATTTCTTTAAAGGTTTTAGCACAGATCCTGATGCTAGAAATAAACTTTGGAAACCCAGAACCCAATACAATGCAGATATTACTCTTACAAAGTTTTTAGAGAATGGGAATATTCGCTGGCTAAACCAATATTTTAATGAAACAATTTCAGATAAAGGTACACCAACAATTGATTGGACACAAGCGGTAGCATTGGATAGGTATTATTATTCTACCAGATACACCTCATCTTTTTTTTATGACAAAAAGTTTGATGGAAAAAGAAACATTAACTTTTTAGCCTCATATAATTTTTATCAACGCCGGTATAATACATATTTAAAAGACTTGGTTGGGCTGACCCAAGAACTAGTTCCAAGTGCTTTTGAACATGACACAAATTACTTTCATCAAGTTATGAGTAGAGGCACTTATTCTAATGTTGCTTTCTCAAAGAAGATGAATTACCAAATGGGTTATGAATTTACACATGATTTTGCAATTGGTTCAAGAATTGAAAACCAAAAACAAAATATGGGTGATTATAATTTATTCACCAGCGCCGAGGTTAAACCATTAAAACGTTTAGTGATTAGACCCGCTTTTAGGGTTATTTATCATACAAAATATAGTGCTCCTTTTGTACCTTCTATTAATTTAAAGTATGATATTACGGATGCCTGGGTAATTAGAGGCTCCTATTCAAAGGGTTTTAGAGCACCTACTTTAAAAGAACTTTATTTGCAATTTGTTGATGCTAGTCATAACCTAAAAGGGAATCAGAACTTAACTGCAGAAACATCAAATAATTTGCAGTTTAGCGCAACCTATGATTATAAATTAGAAAGTAGAGTTTTTCGTTTTGAACCAACCATTTTTTATAATAAAATAAACAACATGATTGATTTGGCTAGATTTGGTTCAGGAAATAATACCTATTTTCAATACGTTAACATAAATACTTTTACTAGTCTTGGAACATCAATTACTGTTGAATATAGAACAATTCCTTATCATATTTCTTTAGGATATTCAATAACTGGTAGGAAGAATAATTTAACTGGATATACTCAAACTGACAATATTTATTTTTGTAATGAATGGAAATTCAATGCTAGTTATAGATTTAGTAAAATTGGAACTAGCATTAACTTTTTTGGAAAATGGAACGGAAAACTTCAAATGTATCAATATGATTATTTATCGGATAATATTTCGCTTTCTTATATTGACCCTTTTGCATTGATGGATATTAGTGTTGGACAAGTAGTATTGAAGAAAAAATTAAACATTACAGCAGGCGTTAAAAACCTTATGAATGTTATTAATGTAAATGCAAGTTTAAATATGGGTCCTCATTCTTCTATAAGCGGATCAGCAACAACAGCAATGGGTCGCTCAGTATTTATTGGTTTAAGGTATAATCTCATTTAGTATGAAATCAGGTAAGCCAATAGTTTTTGTTTTTGGATTTTTGCTGCTTCTAGTTGCTTTACAATCTTGTGAAAAGGCAGAGAAACCGTACTCCTTGGCAAAAAAGCCAAGTGATTCGCTTGTTTTAGTTCAAGTTAACATGGGCGAAACATACGAAGACCAAATTTTTATTAATTTTTTAGATAGTAATTATATAAGAAATACTGTAAAAAATACTTGTTGGGATTTGGGTTTTGATTGTAATCCAAATTCTAAAAACATTTGGATGAATGGAGGAAAAGGAGTTTTATTAGGCACCATTGGGAAGGATAGTTTTATTGCTAATATTAATCCTAACAAAGTAAATTGGCGTTGGGATGCCTCATCAGGTGGAGATTCAATTGTATTAAAAAATTGGTTTAACGAATTTACCCAACATAGCCGCGATTCTATTTATATTATAGATAGAGGAATTGAGGCAGAATCTGGATTGCGCTATTTTCAATTTAAGTTGAGAATGTTAGACCCATTTACCTTTGCAATAGAGTATGCAGATAGTAAAGGTAAGTTTATTTCAAGTTGCATTATCCCAAAGGATATTAATAAATTGAATGTATATTTTGATTTTAGATCGGGTAAAGCAATAAATTTCGAACCAAGAATTAATGATTGGCATTTTTGTTTTTTAAGAACTAGATGGATTTATTATGATTTTTCACCGCCACTACTATATTCAGTTACAGGTATTCAAATAAATTCTAAACTTTTTTCGGTAGCAGTTGATAGCAGTTTGAATTTTATTGAAATTTGTAAAGCTGATATGGATAAATTCACTTTTTCAAGTAAAAGGGATATTATGGGTTTTGATTGGAAGGTCTATGATTTTAATCAAGGTAAGTATATAACAAGAAATTATGTAAATTATTTGCTTAAAATGCATGGCCCAAATCCTAAATATTATAAATTAAGATTTATTGATTTTTACAGCAAGCAAGGTGTAAAAGGTTCACCAAAATTTGAGTTAATTGAAATAAATTAGGCATCTAAATTTAATAAGAATGAATAGAATTTCGATCTTTACGGTTAGTTTGATTCTTGTTTTTTGTGGATTTATTTCACAAGCTCAAACACCGACTGAAAAACACTTTAAAAGTTTAAAACAGCTTACATTTGGTGGAGATAACGCTGAAGCCTATTGGAGTTTTGATAACAGGAAAGTTTGTTTCCAAAGTAATAATAAAGCTTGGAATTTAAGTTGTGATCAAATTTTTATGATGGATATCCAAGGGAAGCATGATTCCTTACAAAAATACCCTCTTATAAGCACTGGAAAAGGAAGAACTACTTGCAGCTTTTATCTACCAGATAACAAGCACATATTATATGCCTCCACTCATTTAGGTGGAGAGAATTGTCCTGCTGATCCAACTCCTTCTAAGCGGTATTTATGGGCTATTTACCCAGAGTTTGATATTTTTGTTGCTGACGAGAATGGGAATATTACCAACCAATTAACCACTGAGCCAGGTTATGATGCTGAAGCTACAGTTAGTCCAAAAGGTGATAAAATAGTTTTTACAAGTACCAGAAATGGCGATTTGGATTTGTATACCGCTGATATAGATGGAAAGAATGTAAAGCAAATAACCTTTGGATTGGGATACGATGGTGGTGCATTCTTTTCGCCTGATGGGACAAAATTAGTTTTTAGAGCTTCCAGGCCCTCAAGTGAGGAAGAAATTAAGGATTATAAAAATTTATTGAGCCAAGGATTAGTAGCGCCAACAACGATGGAAATTTACACTTGCAATGTTGATGGAAGCGATTTGAAACAAATAACGCATTTGGGAAAAGCCAATTGGGCACCCTTTTTTCATCCAAGTGGGAAGAAAATTATCTTTAGCAGTAATCACCACAGCGAAAAGGGATATGATTTTCAGTTATACTTGATTAATCTTGATGGCACTGGTCTAGAAAGGGTAACGAACGAAAGTTTATTTAATGCCTTTCCAATGTTTTCACCAGATGGTAAGAAATTAATTTTTTCAAGCAACAGAAACAATGGCGGAACTAGAGATACCAATCTATTTTTGGCTGAATGGAAGGATTAAAATTTAACCAAATCCCACGTATGATCGCCAAGTAGTTTTACAGAGGCAACATGGTTTCCAATTTGTTTACTATTTCCCCATTCCTTAGGACCAATTAATGAAAGTTTATAGTGGTCACCTTTTTCATATAGATGATATACTTGTCCAATTACAGGTTGAAAACGCATATCAGATTCGTATATTTTTTCAGAAACTTTAAGTCGGTTTTCAATTTCTCTAACTTGTTCCATAATTAGGTCGGCTTGTTTTTTCAACATCGACATTTCTTGATTAGCATAATGATGCATAGCTTCAACAGCGTTAGCCTTCATTTTCCCTTTGTCTATGGCCTTAATTACGGGTGAACCAATACTTAAAGGAATAGGGGATAAATTAGCTGGACCAATATAGCTTCCATCTTCATTTATCAATTCTTGATCTGTATTCATGAGTTTCTTAACCTTAAATTCTACTTTTTGTTTTGAACCAAAAGTTAATTCGAAAATAGTTATTGATTTTAATTAAAAAACTTTCTGTTTGGATAAAGTGTTTATAAGCTGTAATGAATTTACATGGGTATTTTAGATGTTTACATATCTTTGTTAATAGATGAATTTAAACGTAGAAATTGATGATAATTCGGGCTTTTGTTTTGGGGTTGTTTTTGCCATCCAAATGGCAGAAGATATCCTAAATGAAGAAGGACATTTGTTTTGTTTGGGTGATATTGTGCATAATGATGAAGAGGTTGCTCGTTTAAAGGCGAAGGGCTTAGAAATTATTGATCATGATAAATTAAAAACACTTACTCATACTAAGGTTTTAATAAGGGCTCATGGAGAACCGCCAGAAACTTATAAATTGGCTTTAGATAATATGATTGAATTGGTTGATGCAAGTTGTCCTGTTGTACTTAAATTGCAAAATAGGGTTAGAGAAGCTAGTAATAAAGACGAGAAAATTCTAATTTATGGCAAACACGGACATGCCGAGGTTAAGGGTTTAGTGGGACAAACAAACGGCGAAGCAATTGTTATAGAATCTTTTGATGAATTGGATCAATACGAATTGCCCTCAAAAATTCAATTATTTAGTCAAACAACAAAGAGAACTAAAAACCTTTATGCATTAAAGGAAAAATTAGAGAGCCAAGGAGTAGAGGTTAATTTCAATGACACTTTATGTAGGCAAGTAAGTAATCGAGATATTCAGCTCAGGGATTTTGCCAGGAAATTTGATGTTGTAATTTTTGTAGCAGGATTAAAATCTTCTAATGGTAAAGTTCTTTTTGATGTTTGCAAAGAACATAATCCCAATACTTATTTTATTAGTAATAAAACCGAAATTAATCCAATATGGATTAAGGATGGAATGAGCGTTGGGGTTTGTGGCGCCACCTCAACTCCGCATTGGCAAATGGAGGAAGTGAAAACCCATATTTTAGAATTTTGCGACCTAAGTAATGGTTAATAATTCAGTTGTTAATTTTTTAAATTTCTTAATCATATGAAAAAATATTTTTATTCCATTTTTATACTAGTTTTTGTAGGTACATTAATTTATAGTCTTTCAGAAGCAAATGCAAAGAAAGAAATTACCAGAACAGAGAAGAAGTCTTTTTATGATTTGAAAATCAGATCAATTGATGGAGTTAATACTATTCAAATGAAAGATTTTAAAGGCAAGTTTGTACTATGTGTAAATGTAGCAAGCGAATGTGGTTACACGCCACAATATGAAAGTTTACAAAAGCTAAGCGAAGAATATAAAGATAAGTTGATAATAATTGGGTTTCCATGTAATCAATTTTTAGGGCAAGAACCAGGAACATCGGAAGAAATTGTTAGTTTCTGTAAAAAGAACTATGGTATTACATTTCAACTAACAGAAAAAATTGATGTTAAGGGAAAAAATCAGAATGAAATTTACCAATGGCTAACCCAAAAGAATTTGAATGGGATAAGCGATGCAGAAATAAAATGGAATTTTAATAAGATTCTTATCGACCCAAATGGTAACTGGGTTAGTTATTTTCCTTCAAAAGTTATTCCGCTTAGCGAAGAGTTAACTAACTATCTTAAGTAGTCAGAATTAAACTCCTCTAAAGTTTGAAAGGTTGAATTTTAATCCGAGGAACAGGTCCAATCCTTTTATTTTCCTAATACCCACCATTTCCAATAAGTGATTTGTTCCCATATAGAATGGACCTACTCTAAAATTGAAGCCAAGTACTGGGTATTGATATTCAATTAAGCTAATTGGTACGCCAATTTCATAATTTTGCTTTTCATATCTTGTTGTTAAGCTTAAAATATTAGGCGCGCGCATTGCTAAGGTGCCTGGCATTGGGATGCGTTGGGTTCCTGAAAAATTAAAAAACAAGTTTTCCCTGAAATAGTAATCAAATTGAAAATTAAATCGCATTGGGGTAAATACTGTATATTCTTTTTCATTTGTTAATATGGTCCCAGGGTTTCCAGAAAGACTCTCTCTAAGTTGTCTTTCTAGTGCAAATACACCATTATAGAATGACAAATCTAAATTTTTAGTTTCGCCATATGCATTTTTGTAATTATTTGTTACTGTTTGGTTATTAAATTTAATATATCCAATATCCATAATGGCAACACCTAGTCTCCATTTATATTCTTGATAAGTTCTTATGCGACCTAAAAAACGAATGTTTGGGCATACAGTAAGACGTGTTGGTCTACTTTTCTTTTTCTTCATATAAGTGTAGCCTAAATCAAAAGAAAAACCAGATCCCCTTCTTTCAAGCAAATCTTTGATTTCAGCGGATTTGGTGGCAGCATAATTATATGAAAAATCACCTTTTGTCATGTAAATACTTGAATCACCTATAAAGCTCCAGGTTGTGTTTCCCAAATCTTCAAAATTTATAGAGTTTATTCCTTTTAAATAATGTACTGAAGCGCCTAAACGCTGCTTTGTTCTGTCATTTTCAAAAATTTGGTAAGAGTAGTTAAATGCAATATCTGTATAAACTAAAGTCCCTGAAACCACATTGTTGAGTTTGAATGTTTTATATTGCAAGTCTGATGCTGTGGAACCTTTAAGTAAAAAGGTTAACATTTCTGGAGCTAATTTAACAGTAGAAGAAGCTGTTTTAAATGAGGATAAAATTCCAAATGAATGTTTTCTTAAATTAATTAAAAATGATGGACCATAAATAGTTGCATCTGCAAAAATGTAATTATTGTCTTTCAAGTCCCTTTTCATATCAAATACTCTATCAAAAGTTTGACTTACAGATTCTCCATTGTTATTCTCCTTATTTGAAAAAGCATCGATAATTTCTGGTGAAATTATTTTTGTTACAGGTTTAGCATTCATGTACAAACCATTATTCATAGCATTACCAGAGAAGCCAAACAGCATAAAATCTGTTCCATTATTTAAATAATTTGTGTTTGCAGGATTAATTGAAATTCCCATTACACCAGAATAATTACTGGTACTAATTCCAGTGGGAAACTGAGCGAAAGCATTAGCTTGTGCAAACCCAATTAATACGATTATGTTAATTAACTTTTTCATTTTATTTGGGTAGATTTTGGGTTTCAATAAACTTAATAACTAAAAACATTACAAAGTTATGCAGCAAAAGCGATACTGGCAATGCTGATAGTACAATTTCCATATTTTATCATCTCCCTCGCACAGCTTTCAATGGTTGCGCCGGTTGTAATTACGTCATCAACCAGTAAAATGTGTCTTTCTTTTAATTGGTCAGGTTCTAATACAGAGAAAATGCTATCAACATTTTTCCATCTTTCATCTCTTGTTTTTTTAGTTTGAGTATCTGTTTCTTTTCTTCTAATTATACAAGAACTTAAGTCGGTTAAGCCTAGCGTCTCACTAATACCATTAGCAAATGCCTGGCTTTGATTATAGCCCCTTTTTTCTAATTTTCTTTTGTGCAAAGGAATGGCAACAATTGAGTCAATTCCATGACTTTGAACAGTATTTGCAATTTTTCTTGCATAGGTTTCACCTAAATATTCTGCCAAATAGTGGTTTCCATTGTATTTTAATTCATGCAATAGCTTTTGGGTCAAACCAAATTGATTAAAATAAAGAAACGAGAATGCCCTATCAAATGGTATTCTACCCCACAATGATTTTTCTACTCCGTTCTCTTTTTGCAAATGGTTGTTAGTTTCAGGCAATTGCAGGCAGCAGCTTAGGCATAAATATTTTTCTCCTATTACCAAACTGCTATTGCAATTAATGCAAAGGTTTGGGTATAGTAGTTGTAAAATATTATTAAGCATTGGTTTGCAATTTATTGAATCTATTTGCTAGTTACCCTTAATATTTTGTTAAAATCATTGCCTTTGATTTGAAGTAAGTACATGCCATTTGACAACTGTTCAATTGGAATTTGTATTACATTTTCTCCTGATTCAACAGACAAATTTTCCTTTTGCCAAATAGTTTCTCCTAACAAATTCAATATTGATAAATTAAGCTTGTCTGAGGATTTTAATTGAAGTTTGAGATTCAATTCTTTGTCAAATGGGTTCGGGTATGTAATGGCACCTGCTAAATTATTGTTGGTTGGTAAACCTAATGCCCAAAAACTCATTACTCCAACGGTTGTATCTGTACATTGATTTTGGGAGTAAGCAATCAGCATAAATGGTACATCCTCTGTACCACTAATTTTATAAGTTGGGTTTGCTTGAGTAGAACTTTGGTTTGAACCAAATCTCCAAACAACATATAGAGCATTTATAGAATTATTGGTAAATTGAAAAGTGTTGCTATCTCCTCTATTTACAGTGAAATCTGAAATGGGTGATGGATCAACGACTATGGTTTGAATGTTTGTATCAACAATTGAATTTGATGAATCCAAAACATAAAGAGTTACTGGGAAATTTCCTGCTGAATCGTACAATTTATATGGGTTTTCCTCTGTACTTGTTGTTCCATCATGGAATTTCCATAAATAGCTAAAGGCAAAAGCAGATACATTATTAAAATTCACGGGCAAAGGTGAACAACCTTTAGAAGGAATAGCATCAAATCCAGCTGTAGGGTCGCTTCCAATAGTAAAGGTTATTGAACTATCAGGATTTTGGGTAATATTATTAATTATTAAATTCGATGGTAATTTTTCACCCCCAACTTTGTATTGCAATAAAGTATTTGGATTGGTATAAGAATTTAAACCTCTGTTATTGGTAGTTCCTGGAAATAAATCGCCACCATCGCCTCTGTTATTTCCTTTTTCTAAATCAGTTCTCCCGTCAGCTTGTTTTAAGGCGAGCCCATAAGCACTAGTATCAGTATTTACACTGTTTGAGCTAGAATTAGAAAGAAGTTTTGCTTTGTTGGTATTAATATGCCATATGGCCAAACCTTTGGCTGGCAAATATTTGTCAAAGTCCTTTTTTTGCCTGTTTTCAAGTAAGAAATATTCATTTGGCCTACTAGTGTTTATTCTATAAACAAAATTACTGTCTACCAAGGATTTTGGAATGGTATAGGTTCCATTTGCGCTTATGGTTATTGGTTCAAGCCAGTTCATTTGAATTCTGCTCCAAGCGTCGTGCATACAAGGAGTTTTTTCACTATTTAACCATGGGCCACCTGCCATGTTTGCAAAATTACCAGCACCTTCACCCTTGCTATTGGTCGAGTATAAATCGGGAAGGTCGAGAATATGGCCAAATTCATGAGTTAATACACCAATGCCAACCTGTGATAAAGCCCCACCATTATAACGTTTTTCCGGAAAAATTCCATATGAATCCACAACTACTCCATCAACAACCACTGAGTTGCCTGTGTTGCTTAAATTATATCTATGCGACCAAATATTGTTATTTGCTAAGGGAGCACTTTGTTCTTCTGCGCCAATACCTGCATGCATAATTATAATTCCATCAACATAACCATCGGAATCATTGTCGTATTTTGAAAAATCAACCCCATCCAAATCTGCTGATAATACGGCTCTTTTGACTAATTTTCCGACGTTGGTAATATAACTAGCATTTGATTTTCCATAGTTCATAAAACCACTTTCAGCCATATACCAACCATGTACATCAACATTTAATTCTAATTGGTTAAAGGAGGTTTTAAGATAATAATCTCTAAACGAGCCTGTACCATTGTAATTAGGTTTTACCATCATTGAATCGAAATTCGATTTTGGTAATGTTGCAGAAAGGTCGGGATATTCAATTAAAAGCGCTAAAACTTTTCTTCTTCCAGTTGATGGAAATGGATTTCCTCCAGCTTTTTTCTGGTTTTCTGGATTTATTTGATAAAAAACTGATGAAATAGTCTCCATTTGTTGAGCACTATACCTTAAATGTGTTCTACGGTTTTTGCCTAAAAATGGATTACTATTTGTTGCTATCTGACCAGAGCCTATTAAGTTATTTGAGGAATCTAAAATGGCATACTCATAAAAACCATCTTTTCTTTCTAATACAGTAAACCCATCCAAGGTCTCAAAGTACTGAACCATTTCATTTCCTGATACACTGAGAGTTAATGGACTTCCATCTGGATTGTTTCTTAAAAAAACTTCTTCTTTTACTGGGCAGTTAGACCTTGAATTTTGACCTATACTAGGAAAGAAGGAAACTATTAAAATGGCTATTGTTACTATTTTTTTCATATAATATTTTCTAAACAAAGACGGCAAGTTAACCATTGTATGCTAATATTCAAAACAGGATGAAATTGAAATTGTTAAGGGGGAATTTCAATTGTAATTCAACCTATTTAAAAGTATGATTTATTAAAGAAAATTAAAAATTTTAATGAAAAAATTAGAGTAGGAATAATCTAGAAATGCATTGTTTTTAATAGTGTTTTTTTTGGTTTAAACTGACTAATAAAACATACAATTAACATGTATTTTTTATTTTTTTACATTAATTGTTGGCTTTAATGGATTTTTTAACTATATATTTGTATTGATTGTCAGTTAAATACTGTAAAAACAAGAAATGAATTTTAAGCTTCCATTTAAAAGCATTGGATTAATTGCACTTTTACTAATTTTTATAAGCGCAAGTACTTCCTCTAAATTTAGAGGTTATGATAGGATTGATCCCTTTAAAAATGGAATGGCAAAAGTATATATTGGCAATACTTGCGGATTTATTGATGAAAAGGGACAGGAGTTTATTATTTGTCGTTATAATTATATTTCTGATTTCACAAATGGGGTGGCGAAAGTAATGATTGCAAAGAAATTCGGGTATATTAATCTTAAAGATGAAGAGGTAGTTCCGATTAAATATGATCATATTGGTCCTTTTAAGAACGGTTTGGCGCAGGTTAGTATTGGTGGGAGATATGGTGTTATTAATGCAGTTGGTGAAGAAATAACACCAATAATTTATGATCAAATTGGGGTTTTTAACAAAAATGGTGAGGCGGTTGTTAGAATAAAAAAATTAGAGGGCAGGATTAATTGTATAGGTGAAGAAATTATTCCTGTTTATAAGTCGGTTCAGGAAGAAGAATAACCTATTAAACTTAAAGCCAGTTTAGACTTTAAATTCTCAAGAATATTCTTTTTTATGGCCAGCATTTTTTGCTAACTTCGCATGGTCATCATGCTAAAACAAGGATTACAACAAAGTCAACTTCAAAAGTTATCTCCGCAACAAATTCAATTCATTAAATTGTTGCAACTTAATTCTGTGGATATTCTCCAACGAATCGATCAAGAATTAATTGAAAATCCAGCATTGTTAAATTCTTCTGATTCAGATGCTGCACCAGATGAAACTGCGCCAATCTCTGAAACGGAATTAACAACAACAGAGGATGAGGCAAAAGACTTGACTGTGGATGATTTTTTGGCTGATGAATCTTTCGATGTTAAAGAATATGTGAACGATGAGTATGACCCTGAAGGATTCCATTTAAGTGATGAAGGGGATGAGGAAAAGAAGGAGCGCCCGTTAACAGAAGCACATTCTTTTCATGAGGAATTAATGGAACAATTCTCTGCTATAGCCGAAAATGAAAGAGAATTATTAATTGGAAACCAAGTTATTGGATCTATAGATGACGATGGTTATTTACGAAGGGCTTTGGAAGCAATTGCTAATGATTTGGCGTTTTCGGTTAATATTGATGCTTCGCTTGATGAGTTAAGTAAGGTTTTGCATAAGGTTCACACTTTGGATCCTGCTGGAATTGGCGCAACTACTCTTCAAGAGTGTTTATTGCTTCAATTAAAAAGGAAGAACCAAAATGATCATTTGGTAAAAATGGCCACAGATGTTTTGTTAAATTATTTCGATGATTTTACAAAAAAACATTACGAAAAGCTCACCAAATCGTTGAAAATTGACGAACAGGAATTAAAAGAAATAATACACATAATTACCAAGCTTAATCCAAAGCCAGGAGAGGCTATTGATAATTCTGCCACACAATATATTACCCCTGATTTTATTTTAATTGAAGAAATGGGTAGGTTGATGGTTCATTTAAATTCAAGGAACGCTCCTGATTTAAGAATTAGCAGAAGTTACCTTGAAACACTTAGGGGCTACGACGGCGCAAAAGCACCAAGCAGAGAACAAAAAGAAACAGCTCAATTTATTAAGCAAAAGCTTGATGGAGCAAGGTGGTTTATAGAAAGCATTAAACAAAGGCACAACACCTTGTTAAATACCATGAATGCTATTTTAAAATTTCAATATCGATTTTTTGAGGAGGGTGATGAATCGTTTTTGAAGCCAATGATTTTGAAAGATATTGCGGAAATTACTTGTTTAGATATTTCAACTATTAGTAGAGTGGCAAATAGTAAGTATGTGCAAACCGAATGGGGCACATTTCCATTAAAGTATTTCTTTAGCGAGGGTATTCAAACTGATGATGGGGAGGAAGTTAGTAGTAGGGAGGTAAAGAAAATTCTTAAGGAAGCAATTGAGGCTGAAGAAAAGAACAAGCCTCTCCCTGATGAAAAGTTAATGGAGATATTGAAGGAAAAAGGATATAATATCGCAAGGCGAACAGTTGCCAAATACCGGGAACAAATGAACATTCCCGTTGCCAGGTTGCGAAAGGAAATTTAGGGAAGCCCCATTTTTTCCTTGATTGCATAATAGAAATTGTCTAAAGGGAAGTCTAAAGATTGGAAAACATCAATTTCAAAATTATGCTTAATCTCCATCACTAATAGCAAAAAGAAAACAGCTTTTAACAGGAGTTTTAAAATAGACCATATCGTATTTCTATTATCATTAACCAAGTTCAACTGAGTGCTTTTAATTATTATTTATAGTGGTTGAACATGAATTATTAAAAATGTAGCTTGCGTTTTGCTTCTTGGTAAACACCTTTTCTTGGCTTCTAATTTCTTTTAATGATTTAGTAAATGGCTTAAGTATTTGCATTATTCTAAAAGGATGAAATAATGTAATTATGCTTACAACTATTCCTGTTGCTGCTACCCATCCAAAAAAAGGCAAGTTTTGAAGCCATAACAAATCGATAATTACTAGTAGAACTGAGGATATAAACAATAAGTATATTGGTGGTCTTAAATAGTTAAAACCAAAAATTATTTTGTCAATATTAGGATTCTTAATCCCTTCAGAAAGAAGGTTATACCCAATTCTTAAGTTGAAAAAATAATGGTCAATGCCTCTTATCTTATTAGAAATAAACTCTTCTTGGTTCAAACCGATTTCTTTTATTTTTGCCTCAGATTCATATGAAATTTTGTACGATCTAGAAATAATATCTGCTTGTAAAGCTTTGACATTTTTAGGATATTTTTCAAAATTCAACTCTTGAAACAGTTTGTTTTCTATCATAAAACCTTGGTTCCATAGTGTGGCTGATAGTCCGTTTGCTTGCATTGCCTCTCTATCAATCAGGTTAAAAAAGGTCTTAGCAAAACCTTGGTAGTTAATGGGGATTTCATCATGATTTTCAACCTGTATTTTGCATTGAACAACTTGGTTTCCGAGCAATAATTGTTGGTTCATTTTAAACAGAAAATCTTCGGAAATTTTTGAACTACTATTAATTATTAAAACCGCAGCAGGTGTTTCATCAAAATAGTTTTTGACTAAGTTTAATAGGCCTAAGAATTGGAACTTTTTAGTTTGTGGTCTAATTATTCTAATATGAGAGTAATTATTGCTTTGAACTATTGGGCCATCTACAAAAAAATAGGCTGAATAATTTTTATATTCTTGCTGGTTTAAAAATTGAATTTGGCTTAGCAGTTCATTTTCATTTGAATAGTTGTTAAAAACAATTGCTATATGGTTTTCTTGATAAACCGAAACCCTTTTGGAATTAGGTTTGTTTAAAACATTTGTATTTTTAAGGTAATATATTAGCACCAAGAAAAAAGTACTAACAATATATAAAGCCAAAAATATTTGAATTGTTATTAGTAATAGTTGTATCATAATAATTCGCTATTAAGTTATAATTCAATTAATTCTAGTTGGTATTTTCCTTTATATTGGGCTTTGTCTATTGGAGTGTCAATTCCTGGAAATATGTCGATGGTAAATATTCTTTTTATCTCAAATACTGCAAATAAAAGCAGAATGGGGACTAGGGCTAAATAGCTAAATTTAGCAAAATCGAGTACATGTTGAATTCCAAATTTTATGCTATTTGTAACCCTTTGCCCCAATTTCAAAGTGAAATTTTGCATTGGGGTCTCTAGAAGGTTTGTTGTTTGATTTTGGTTTCGCATGCTAATTTGATTTAATTAAAGGAATAATATCTATCATTTCTTTTTGCAAATCGAAAATAGCAATATAAATGGTGCTTTTATTTACGCGAGTGGTTGTTTTGTTTATATTAAAACATAAACCTCAGTAAATCAAGCAAAAATAATTTTGCATAAGCACCCAAAACGCAACCCACTTTTATAAAATACATATTTAAGCTGCAAAATAATTATTTAAATAGCGCAAATATCTATTTATGTAATTTTGTAATGAAACAAGGAATTTAGATATTTTGAGGGAATAATTATTTTAGATACAATTTTTTTAAACAGGATAGTTCTCCTAATTTATTTCTTCAAGAAGTGTTCTAAATGCAGAGAACTTGCCTCCAAAAAGCGCCTGTGTATCGTTTTGAAGCTTAGGTGCAAACTCGTTTTGGTATTTTTCATATTCAATCATGGATTTGCATCTATATTGAATTGCATAGGTTTTTCCAATCTCATCGTCCTGCCTACTTAAAAGAACCAATATTTTAAAATCTATAAATAGCCCTGTGGCCATTACATCAGGAATATGTTTGGTTTTCATCCATTCAATCCATTCTTCGTGGGCAGAATCATCTATATTGATAGTTACATTATATACAATCATTAGTTAATTAATTAAATCTCCTCTTAATAATCGAAACTGTTTGCGGCAATCTGTTAGGTAAAAGCTACCAGGATAGGTATCAATAAATTTTTCATACAATTTTTTAGCTGTTTCTGAATTTTTTAAATCGTATTGATTTATCCTAGCCAACTTATAAAGTGCATTATCACCAAGTATATCTGTACCATGTTCATCAACCACTCTTTGAAAAAAGTTTGCTGCAACTGAATAGTCTTTTTTTCTATAATATATTTCAGCTTTTTTAAATAAGATATCATCTGATAAGCGGTGTTTAGGGAAAAGAAGATTTATGCTATCTAGTTTTTGAAGTGCAACAACGTCGTTTTTTTGGAAATAATTTAAATCAGCTAAAGCAAATATTTGTAAGGGTTCTAAAATACTATCAACGGTATTGTCTTGAATCAAAAGGGATAATTCAAGTGCATTATTTGCAATAAGTTGAGTGGTTGCTGTTTTAAGTATATCTAATTGAGCTTTTGCCCATTCAAATTCTCCTAAATAATAGCTTAGCCGGGCATTTCTAAACTTTGCTTCCTGACCCAAAGGCTCTTCTAAAAAATCTTTATCTACTTGTCCATATAATAGCATTGCATCCCAAACCTCTCCTTTCAACACATAAAAATCGCCTAATTCTAATTTGCATTGAGCTTGAAGATGTCTATCAATTCTAGCCATTGTTATTAATTCTTCGTAATTTTTGATGGCATTCTCATAATCGTTTAAGTAAAAAGCTTGCAAATTTGCCAAGTTTTTAAGTGTGTTTGCAGTAGATGGAATTCTTCCAAATTCTTCTAGTACCTCAAGGTAAGATTTTTGCAACATTAAAAGATTTTCCTGAGTATAGTTATTTGATAAAACCTTTTTTGAGAGAGCATCCAATGAACTATTTCTTGCCAATGAATAATAGGATTTTTCTTTTCCTAATGCCTCTACCTGTTGGAAAATAAAAATGGCATCGTCATACTTTTCATTTGCACTTGCTAAAAACCCCAATTCAATTAGGCGTCTTCCATCTTCTTTTCCTTTTTTATCAATGCTTTTCGCATAAATCAACGCAAGGTTATACTCGTTTCTTTGGACATGCATCCAAATTAACATTTCTGAAAATGATGTGCGCTCAGGGTATTGTTTGCTTTTCTTAACTAATGCTTGTTTTAGAAGCTCAAAATCTGTGGCAGATTCTAGTGTGTTTTGCAAATAGCCTTGGATTTCCGTAATAAAGGTTGGATCGTTTACTAAAACATTGAGAAATTCTTCAATCATTTTATTGGTTTCTTTTAATTCGCCATACAAGCTTCCTAATTCATTGGCAAATAGTGTTTCACTTTTTAATATTTTCCTTCCTTTGTTATAGGTTTCAATTGAAAATTCTTTTTCGTTTCTCTTTTCAAAGGCCTTCGCTAATTCGTAAATACTATTTTCATTTGGGGTTATGGTTTGAACCAATTCTTGAAATTGTTGCTTTGATTTTTGTAAATCACCCTGAAGTTTTGAAACATATGCTTGGTCAACCTTAAAATAGTAATTGCTTGGTTCTCTTTTGCTTTGTTTTTTTGTTAGTTTATTGGCACTATTATAATCGTTTTGAAGGATGTAACACTTTAATAAGTTGTCGTAAAAATACATTGAACGAGAATTCTTGTTAAGCAGTTTTTCATACATATCTGCTGCCTTGCTGTATTCCTTATTCCCCATAAATTGGGCCGCCAACTCTTCATCTGCCTGCTGACCATAACATGAATTGTTTAATAGTATCAACAAAAAGAGAATGGCTATTTTTGTAAAAATATGTTTGATTTTATAGGTTTTCATTTAAATTATTCAAACGAAAATAAAGGTTTATAAGGTATTTTACCTCCTTCATGCTTCATTGTTATTTTACACAAAGTATTATTGTTATAATTGTGACGCGTGAGTACGGTAAAAAAATTAGCTGGCCAAACAGCCATTTATGGATTAAGCACTATTGCCGGGAGATTTTTAAATTTCCTTTTAGCATTTGTATATACTCGTGTTTTTACCCAGGTTGAATATGGTGTAAATAGTGAATTTTACGCTTACATGTCATTTTTTAATATCATGCTTACACATGGTATGGAAACTGCTTTTTTTCGATTTGCTGAAAAGGAAAATAGCAAACAAGTTTTTGCAAATTCTTTGGTTTCTGTTCTTGGTGCTTCCTCCATTTTTGCTGTTTTATTTTTGGCTTTTGGGCACCAAATAGCTAATGGAATAGGATATGGCTATCATCCTGAATATATTTATTTTTCTGTAGGTATTTTGTTTTTTGATAGCCTCTCGGCAATTCCTTTTGCATTATTGCGATTTCAAAATAGACCTATACGGTTTGCCCTTATCAAAAACATCAATATTTTTACCAATATTCTCCTTAATTTATATGTATTAGTATTAGCACCTTATTGGTTCAAAACCTACGGGATTATGTTGCCGTTTTATTACCCAGAATTAGGAATTAGCAATGTGTTTATCATTAATCTATTAGCGAGTTTTATTACAACTCTATTGTTGACCCAAGAATTAATGGGTATTGGAATTGGATTTAAATATCAGCAATGGAAAATGATGTTAAATTATGCTGTTCCAATGATTTGGGTTGGATTGGCTGGAATGATAAATGAAACTTTGGATAGAGCTTTGTTAAGGTATGTTTTACCCAACTCTGAAGAAGCTAAAGCAATGAATGGAATATATTCTGCTAACTATAAAATCTCAATAATAATTACACTGTTTATTCAGGCTTATAAATTTGCTGCTGAGCCATTTTTCTTTGCGCATTCTAAAACTACTGAAAAGCGCGATTTGTATGGTAAAGTAATGAACTATTTTGTTTGGATTTGCTTGTTTGTTTTTTTAATGGTGATGCTGTTTTTACATTATTTTAAATTGTTTATTGGGGAAAATTTTAGAGAAGGTTTAAACGTGGTGCCTATTCTACTTTTTGCTAATATTTTCTTAGGTATTTATTATAATATTTCAATTTGGTATAAACTTTCGGATCAAACAAAAAAAGGAGCGGCAATTTCTGGAATGGGTGCGGTTATTACAATTGTTTTGAACCTAATTTTGATTCCTAAATATGGATATGTAGGTTGTGCATGGACAACTTTTGTTTGTTACCTTTTTATGATGGTTGTTGGCTATGTTTGGGGTCAAAAATATTACCCAATTCCTTATAATTTATCTAGGGCATTTGCTTATTTTAGTGTTGCTATTGGAATCTATGGGGTTAGTTTATTTTCCGAAAATTGGTTCGAACCAAATACTGTTATTAGTAATATAATGCGTTTGGTTTTACTTGGAGTTTTTATATTTCTAGGTTATTATTTTGAACGTAAAACAATTAAAATTTAAGATGGAAGTAAAAGTTAGAAATGTCTCCTCTCATCCATTGCCACAAATCCAAACAATACATGCGGCAGGGGTTGATATTATGGCATATTTAAGAGAACCTATTGTTTTAAAAAGTGGTCAGAGAGCCTTGATTCCTACAGGTTTGTTTATGGAAATTCCTGTAGGGTTTGAAGTTCAAATTAGACCTAGGAGTGGTTTAGCATTTAAACATGGTATTACTGTATTAAATAGCCCAGGAACCATTGATGCGGATTATAGGGGAGAGGTAAAAGTTTTACTTATTAATTTTGGTTCGGATGATTTTGAAATCAAAAATGGCGAAAGAATAGCCCAAATGATATTAAGTAAACATGAAATTATTGAATGGAAGCCAGTTGAAATCCTGTCTGAAAGTGGCCGCGGCACTGGTGGGTATGGCAGTACAGGTAAATAAAATACTGAACAAGAAATTGGGTTGATAAGCGGTTTTGAAAATTTAACCTATTATATTAGGTTGCAGGCTTGAAAACTACAATTAGTTAAGTAAAATTAAAGATCAATTCAAATAATATGAAAATTATCGTTCCTATGGCTGGTATGGGAAAGCGCATGCGCCCACATACATTAACAGTACCTAAACCCCTTATTCCTGTTGCTGGAAAACCAATTGTTCAAAAAATAATAGAAGATTTGTCTAAAGTTTGCGGAACTGGTATTGAGGAAGTGGCCTATATAATTGGACCTTCTTTTGGTGCAGCAGTAGAAAAGGAATTAGTTGCAGTTGCAGAAAAATTGGGTGCAAAAGGCTCAATTTATTACCAACATGAACCTCTTGGAACTGCACATGCTATTATGTGTGCCAAAGAAAGTTTGGATGGAAATTGTTTGGTAGTTTTTGCCGACACTTTGTTTAAAGCCGATTTCACTTTGGATAGAGAAAAGGATGGAATTATTTGGGTTCAAAAAGTTGAAGACCCTAGACCATTTGGTGTAGTAAAGGTAAATGAGCAGAATACAATTACTGATTTTGTTGAAAAACCAGAGCAATTTGTTTCAGATTTGGCAATTATTGGTATTTATTATTTTAAAGATGGTGCTTATTTAAGAAGTGAGCTTCAATATTTATTGGATAACGATATTAAAGAAAAAGGCGAATACCAGCTTACCAATGCTTTGGAGAATATGAAGCAAAAGGGAACAAAATTTGAGCCTGGACAAGTTACTGAATGGTTGGATTGTGGAAATAAAAATTCAACTGTTTTCACAAATTCACGAATCCTCCATTTTATGAATGAGGCAGGAGAGAAAATGGTAGATGATTCTGTTCAAACTGAAAATGCACTTATTATTCAACCTTCCTTAATTGGTAAAAATGTTAAGATTAAGAAAGGTATAGTTGGTCCAAATGCCTCTATTGGTGATAATTGTGTTATTGAGAACTCCGTTGTATCTAATTGTATAATCCAAAACAATACAAGTATTAAGGATGCCGTAATAGACAATGCAATGATTGGAAGTCATGTTCATTATTTAGGTGAGGCAAAAGATTTGAGTATTGGAGATTATACAACTATTGTATAATTGCTATTTGAAATAGAATCATAATAATATTCCCGGAATAATCGTTCCGGGAATATTGCGTTAATAGGCTTAATGAATAATTGTAAAAACTTCTTATTGTTGGTTTTGGCCATTTCTTGGTCAATACTTTTGACTGCTCAACCCAAAGAAAATTCATTGAGTGAAAAGGCAAGAATGGATTTTGACCGTTATTTTTTTGCTGGATTAAAAGATAAAATGATTCGCAATATGGAAGACGCGGAAAAAGAATTTAAATCTGCCGCAAAGATTGACCCATCCAATGCGAATATTCATTTTCAAATTGCTACTGTTTTATTGGCTCAAAAGAAAACAGATGAAACTATTTTTTATGCAGAAAAAGCGTTTAAACTTAATTCATCTAATGAGTGGTATGCCAAGTTTTTGATTGAACTTTATAGAAAAGAAAAACGCTATGAAGATGCTGCTAAGGTTTGTGAATTGGCCTATAAGCAAAATCAACAATCGCATTATTTGATTGAACTCAGTCAACTTTATTTGCAATTAAATAAACCTCAAAAAGCTATTTCCGTTTTGAACCAATTGGAAAAGAAACAAGGGATTACTGAACAAATAAGCAGAGAAAAAGAAGAAATATTTTTGGGTCAAAACAAGTTAAAAGATGCAGTTAAGGAAATAGAGAAATTAAGTAATGCCTTTCCTGAAGAACTTCAATACAAAGGCATGTTGGCAGATTTGTATATGGTTAACAAAAGACAACCCGAAGCCTTAATTATCTACAATCAAATTTTAGAAAAAGATCCATTAAATGGTTTTGCCTCGTTTTCTTTGGCAGATTATTATCAGCAAAGAGGAGATTTGGATAGGTGTTTTGAGAATTTAAGCCAAGGGATGAAGTCAAACATGGATCCTAAGTACAAATTGCAGGTTTTGTCTCGCTTAATTCCTTCTTCAATTTTTGGTGATAAGCACAGAGAGCGATCTAAAGAATTGGTTCAATTTTTTTCGGCTTCAAATCCAAATGCTTTTGAACCTTATTTGTTTAAAGGAGATATTTTTCTACAAGAAAGGAAACTTGAGGAAGCAAGAGAGCAATATTTAATTGCAATAGAAAAGAATAATTCAAGTTTTTTAGCTTGGGAGCAAGTTTTGTTTTGCGACCAACAATTGGGTCGATACGATTTTTTGAAATCTGATTGTTCTAACTTAATTGAAATTTACCCCAATAATCCTATTGGGTATTTGTACCATAGTTTAGCTTGCAAGAATTTAAAAGAGTTCGATTTGGCATTGCAATCTGCTAGAGCGGGTTTAGAAAATGCAGACAATGAAGAAATGACGATTCAGCTTTTAAGCAATTTAGGAGATATTGCCAATTATGCTAAAAGGTTTGATGTTTCTGATTCTGCTTTTGAGGCCCTTCTTGCAATGGATCCCAAAAATTCATTGGCCTTAAATAACTATGCCTATTTTTTGAGTTTACGTTTGGTAGATTTGGATAAGGCAGAAAACATGAGCCGTTTGTCCATTGAGTTAGACCCAAATAATCCTTCTAATCTTGATACTTATGGTTGGATTTTATATCAAAAAAATAATTTTGAGTCAGCTAAAGTTTACATTGAAAAATCTTTGAGTTTGTCCCCCAATAATGCAGAGGTTGTTGAACATTTGGGAGATGTTTTGTTCCGATTAAACCAAAAGGAACAAGCATTAGAAAAGTGGATTTTAGCTAGAACGCTAGGTGTTAACAGCAAAGAATTAGATCTAAAAATTGAATCGAAAAATTTACCATTACCCTAATTAAATGAAATTAAATAGACTTGCTTTTTGGTTTTCCTTGCTTCTTGGTTTGAACCTAATTTTTTCTTGCAAATCAAAAAAAACCACAATTAAACCTAATGAGAAAAAGGATGAGTTAGTGGTTGAGAGGAAAAATGGCACAAATGATGCATTTTTCAATAGAATTATTTCACAAAAGAACTCCTCTGATGTACTTTCTTTTCTGGCAGAAGCTGATTATAATGATGGAAAACAATCTGTATCTTTAAGTATGGATGTTAGTGCCAAGAAGGATCAATATATTTTTTTAAGTGCAAAGGCATTTGGGATTGTTAATGTTGCCAGAGTTTTAATTCAGCCAGATTCAATTAGAATAATGGATATGGTAAACAGAAAGTACATTTCTGCCTCCTATCAATATATGCGCAATTTTTCGAGTGCACCCATTACGTTTGAACAATTACAAAATTTAGCTTGGGCCAATGCAATGTTTGATCCTAAAGCGCCAAATACTCAAATTGATTCTTTTGGAAATAGTATTCTCTTGGTAATGAATTTAGGAAGTACACTTCAAAGGGCCACCTATTCAAAAGGATTGAAATCTGAAAGTGTAGTTTTATCTGAACAATCAAAATCTCAGGAGATGCGCATCAATTATGGAGATTTTAAACTCGTAGATGGGATTTTTTATCCTCATGAGATTTTAATTAACATTCAGGCAGAAAAAAAAATGGAATGTAAATTTTTAATAAACAACTTCGCAACTAGCATTAAAAAAGACCCACAGTTTGTTGTTCCAAAATCATATAAAGTTCAGGTATATTAGTTTTGTCCTATTGTTAGTAATTGGCACACTAAATCTTAGTGGTCAAACCAGAACTAAGCGAAAAAATTTAGAGGCCAAGCGAAAGGCTCTTTTGGTTCAAATAGAAAATAATAAGCAGGCACTTAAAAAGGCTAAAGATGAGGAGAATACCTCTCTTACGCAACTTAAAGTTTTGGGTGAACAAATTTCCACAAGGGAGCAAATTATTGAAACCGTTTCAACTGAAACATTTGAGATTAGTCTTGATATTGCAAATCAGCAAAAAGTTATTGAATCCTTAAAAGCAGACATTGAGAATCTCAAAATAGATTATGCAGATTATATAATTGCTGCCTATAAACGTAGGAATGTTGGTTCTTCATTACTTTATGTTTTTAATAGTAAAGACGTTAATCAGGCATATAAGAGATTAAAATACTTAAACACCTATGGGAATTATAAGCAAAAACAAGCTCAGTTAATTCTTAATACCCAACGAGAGATGATTTCCGCCTTGAGCAAAATGATTGAGATTAAAAAGGAGAAAATTGGTCTGATCAAACTAAATGAAAAAGCAAAAAAGGAACTCGTAATTGATAAGGAAGAGGAGAGAAAATTGCTTGAAAAGGTTCAAGTGAAAGTTAAAGATTTGAACCAAAAAATAGCTTCACAAAAGAAAGCCGCAGCTCAATTGAATAAATCGATTGATAATTTAATTGCAAAAGAAATCGAAGAGGCAAGGAAAGCGGAAGAAAGAAAGAGAGCAAAAGCTGCAGCAGCGGCTAAAGCAAAGAAAGAAAGTAAGCCAGTTGCAGCCAAAACTTCTACAAGTTACCTTTCTGTTTCTGATTTAAAATTAAGTGGTGATTTTGCTTCTAATAAAGGCAAGTTGCCTTGGCCAGTTGCTGGAAGTATTAGCCAAACTTTTGGAGAGCATCCACATCCAACTTTGCGAGGTGTTGTTACCACAAATAATGGAATTGATATTGGAACAGTTGCAAATGCCCAAGTGAAACCAGTTTTTAAAGGGACTGTTAAAGCAATTTTCCCAATTCCAGGTTTAGAGAAGGTTGTATTAGTTAATCATGGTGAATATTTTACAGTGTATGCAAGATTGGCAACTGTAAATGTTAAAATTGGTCAAGAGGTTGAACCTAAAGACATTTTAGGTACTGTTGCAACCAATATGGACGATGGCACCAATAAACTCCATTTTGAAATTTGGAAGCAACGAGACTTTCAAAATCCAGGACCTTGGTTGCGATCTAAATAAATTGTTCTGTAACATTTGCAACCTTTTATTGAAAATCAGGTCTTGATTAGTATACTTGCTTATTACTAATATAAATATATGAAAAGAAAAAATTTACTACTTTCATTTGCCTTTGTAATTTTTGGATTAGGAATCCAAAACATTCATTCAAATCCGGATGGAACACCATCTGATGGAAGAACAGGTTCACCTGGTGATGGTGGAAAAACATGTTATTCTGGTGGTTGTCATTTTGGGGTTCCCTCTGATGCAACAGGAATTATCTCCACAAACATTCCTACAGAGGGTTATACACCTGGAGCATCCTATACAGTTACCGTTACTGTTGATGGTAACAACAAAAAGGGACTGTGTGTTAGCCCTCAAAAGCCTGATGGAACTTTGATGGGTTCTTTAACAGCAGGAAGTGGAAACCAGGTTGTTGGAACAAAATATATTACTCATACCACGCCAAAAAACACCAATCCAGCTGTTTGGACATTCACTTGGGTAGCTCCTTCAGCAGGTTCTGGGGCTGTTAATTTTTATGGTGCATTTGCAAATAGCACCTTAACAACTAGAAAATCAGTGATTAGTGTAAATGAAAAAATTGCTAGTGGAATAAATGAAAACTCGGCTATTTCAAATCTGAGTTTATATCCTAACCCATTAACGGGACAATCCTTTCATATAGGGTTTAATATGAAAGTTAACGGAATAGTAAAAATCACATTAATCGATATGACTGGTAAAGAGGTTTCGGTATTAAATGAATCTAATCTGAGTTCTGGAATATTTGAAGAGCAATTTCAAGTTCCATCATTAAAGAATGGGGTTTATTTTGTGAGAATTGAAGCCAACAACGAAGTTTTAAATAGAAAACTTTTAGTTCAATAAATTTTTGGATTCATCAAAAATAAAGGACGGTTTATCCGTCCTTTATTTTTTTGTACCTTTGGTAAATGGCATTCAGCATTATTTATTCAGGTTCAAACTTTTCTTTGACTGAATTTTGTAAAGAATCCTTTGAACAAGATTTTTTGATTGTTGCTCAAGATTTTCTCTCGAGATGGCAGAATAATCACCTTTTCACATTTTTTAGCTCAGGAACTACTGGTTCACCAAAACAGTTTAGTTTTGAAAAATGGCAACTTATTAAAAGTGCAACTGCCACTATAAATGCTTTAAGTTTAATAAAAGGGGAAGAGCATTTATTGTTGTGTATTCATCCAAAATTTATAGGCGGTGCAATGATGTTGGCGAGAGCCTTAATATTGGATTGTGAAGTCACTCTTTTTGCCCCCCAATCGAATATTTTTGATTTTATTCCACAAAAGCATCCATATAGTTTTGTATCACTAGTTCCTCTTCAAGTTTTCAACACAAAATTTGATATAGACAAATTTAATCAGTTTAGAAATGTTTTAATTGGTGGTTCTTCCATTTCAAAAGATTTGATTAATAAATTATCGGAATGCAAACCCAAGGTATTTCACACTTATGCTACTACAGAAACACTTTCTCATGTTGCATTGAAACGATTGTACAAAGATATTGGCTATCGTGTTTTGCCAGATTATTCTGTAGAAATAGATTCCCAAAATAGAGTTTGTATTTCCACACCCTTTTTGGATCAACAATTAGTAACTAATGATATTGGTAATTGGATCAAACCAAATGAATTTGAGATTTTGGGAAGAGTTGATTTTGCAATTAATAGTGGAGGAATTAAAATACAACCTGAAAATATAGAGAAAGTCTTAGAAGGATTGGAATGGTTTAAAAACAGGGGAGAATTTTATATTGGAAAAGCAAAAGATTCGATTTTAGGAGAGAAAATTGTGTTAGTTGTGGATTTCCCATTAAACGATTTTGAATGGCAAAAACTGAAAGATTATTTGCATTCAAAGGCAATTAAATATGAATTACCCAAGCAAGTATTGCAGATATCACAGTTTCCGATAACAGAAAGCGGTAAATTAAATCGAAGGAAGTTAAATGAATGGATTGATTATCAGCAAAATATAATGTAATTCGAAAGAATAACAAAAACTTGATTGATAAGTCGTGCCTTTTTCTAAATTCGCGTAAATTATAAATTGACAAGATATGTATTGGACATTAGAACTTGCATCTTATCTGGATGACGCACCATGGCCTGCCACTAAGGATGAATTAATAGATTACGCAATTCGTTCAGGTGCCCCTTTGGAGGTAATTGAAAATTTGCAGGAATTGGAGGATGATGGGGAACCATTTGAAACCATTGAAGAAATTTGGCCTGATTATCCTACCAACGAGGATTATTTTTATAACGAAGACGAACTATAATTAGTTCTCGTTTTCTGTTGGTTCGTCTAGAGAATTTTGATGAACGAAATCCGCTTGGTATTTTTCCAATAGCGGATTTCCTTTTTCTTGAAGGTTGATACAATATCTTAAACCTGCGCCAGCACCAATAGATTTAACTAAACCTAAATCTAATAAGAGTTGAAAATCTCTTTGAATTGTTTTTCTATTACAATCAAATTCATTTACTAACTCTTTGGTTGAAATAAAGCCTCTGTGCTGAACTATATACATGATTAGCTTCTGCCTTTTGTTGAGAATGCTATCATCAATTTCTTTCAATTTATATCCACGTTCAAAAACATAATTCATGATGTTCTTCTGACGAGGATTCAATTTTTCAAAATCTACCTGTTGACGGAAATAATTTCTAAAAAGTTCTTTTAATCGGCCTAATTGTACTTGTTGCAATTGTAGTCCAAATGATATTTGCTCTGTAAGACTGTTTTCTTCGCCCTCAATGGCATGATTAATTACTTGCTCGTATTCTATCTTGTTAATATAGATTTCGTGCTCTAGGCTCATTAAATGAAACATGTCCATTTTATTTTTCTTGAGCCAAAATAGCTGCATTAATCCAGCAAATTTGGATTTTGCCTCGCTAAATAGAGGCAATGATTGAATACGGAAATGTAAAATCCAACTTTGAATGATTGGATGAAATTCAGAATCATGGTTTAAGAAATCAAACAAGGTTTCTAATTCGAGTTCTGTTTCCATACTTAATCTTTCTGGAATTCGACTATTATTTACCGAAAACAGATTTACCTCACCGTCGTTTTTGTATAAATCTTCTATTAGAATTTTTTCTAATTGATAAAGAAAGGGTAAACTTAAATTTTCGTGTATTTGTTCTTCAATAAATAATTCTGCCTTTTGATATTGCTCCACTGCACGTTCGGCTATATTTGAAGCTCGGAGATTTTTATTTACTAAATATTTAACCGTTTTTATTTCAAGTAAATTATTGTCTAGGGCATTTGCATAATAATTCCTAAGAATTGCACTATTTAGCTTTTCAATATTTCTGATGGAATCGGGAAGGTCTATGAACTCATAAATTTTGCAAAGCTCTATCTGGTCATGCACACATTGCATAAAGGCTTCATCTATTGATAGAATGGGTTCGTACTTATTAATCAGAATCATCACCTACGAAACTAAGGTGAAAATACATGTCCTTTTCAAGGGGTAGATTTACCTAAATGGTGGATTACCTTTGTAACACCTGTTTCTTAGCAAAAGAAATGGCCGAAATGCTTGTTAATTCAGCGTTTCGGCCATTTATTAAAATTGGACAACTTATTAATTTACTGTTAATAAATGAATCAATAGAGGTTACTGACCACCAAGTGCTCTGTATCTATCCATACACTCTTTGGCATAGTCAGGTTTGTTCAACTTGTTAAATACCTGTGCTAATTCTGCCCAAGCTTGGGTGAAATTTTTATTTATTCCAAGCGCTAATTGATAATTATCTGCTGCTTTTTGTAGGTTCCCTGTTGCATCATAAGATTTTGCCAAGTAATAATAAACCTCAGGGATATTAGCATTGTGCTTAACTGCCATTTCCAATTGAACAATAGCATTTGTATAATCACCTAAATTTAGGTACGCCAATGCAGAATAATACCAGCTTTCTGTAACGTTCTCTTTGTATTCTGTACTTTTTGCGAATGCTTCGGTAGCTTTTTTGAATTCCTTTTTATTGAAATAAACTAAACCCAAATTATTGTAGGCGGTAAAGTTTTCAGGGTATATTTCAATTGCTTTTTTAAGAACTAATTCTGCACTATCCATTTTTGATTTATTAATCAATGAGAAGCCTAACATCCTCCAAGTTTCCTCATCCATAGGAGCATATTTTACGGCATCCTCGAAATAATATACTGCCGAATCGAAATCTTGTTTATCTAAAGAACTATAGCCTCTTGGCATGCTCCAATTTTCTCTTTTTATTACGGCTGCTAGTGGCACTCCTTCTGCTTCAACTGTGTATACAGTACCTTTTGGCGGAAAAGACCCATTTTGCAACTCGTTTTTTGAAAAGGTTCTAGTAGTTAAAATTAGATAATCCCATCCTAATTTTTGCTCTTCAGTTTCTCTAGTCCAAACAAAATTTAGCCTCGGATTTATTTGATGTGCCCAATAGGATGCTGTAGTAGTTTCATTATTAATTCCTATTACTAATGTGTCTGTTGGATGTTGTTTTGCAATCCACTCTGCTGCCTCTCTGCAAGAATTACTATAGTAGTCGGTTTCATAGTTACCATATGCCCCTTTAAGTCCACCTGTTAATTCATTAAAATAAACATATTCATTAGGGTGGTTTTGTACAACCCAAATAGTAGGTTTTAGAAACAATACAGCTAAAATTAGGGCTGAACCAATTGCAATTGGTTTTTTAAGAGTAAATAAATAATCATAAATACTGGATGCTAAGGGGATAGCAAAAGGTAGAATAAACAAATAATGTCTCCATCCATTGTAGTAGTTAATATTACTATATTCTGCGTAAAGAATAGGGAAGAAAATCATGAAGAGAAGCATTAATAATTGACCTATTCCTATTTTTTTGCTGAGTGGAATTGCTAATAGAATTGCTAGGATCAAACCGCCCACCAAATACAATGGATTGCCCATGCCCATAAATTTGAATACATAATACCATGGAGCACCCGTTATCATATACATTCTTTTTCCATCAAATAGTTCTACATTATTAGTGTAAAATGCGTTTTCTGAGGCTTTAGCAAATGCTTGAAATGGATGTTGAAACGGATTATCCAATGCATATGGCCATATTAGTATTCCAAAAATATAGCCTAGAATGGCAACTAGTAATAAGATTTTTGCGTAAGGAAATATTAAGCTAACTGGTTTTATTTCCTTGTTTCTGAATTTATCTAACCAATTTACCCCTAAAAATAAACCTAAATATGCAACCAATAAAAAGGCCCCAACACGCGAAGCAATGCCAATTCCAATACCTACAGAAAGCCAAAGCAAATCTCTAAATTTAGGTTTTGGTAAGCTGCGCATTACTTTTATTAGAAAGTAACCAGCAAATGCAAATCCAGTAGCAAAAGGAATATCAGTTGGATTGTTCATGCTATGACCTAACCAACCTGGGTTAAAAAACATAAAAAGCATTGCCATTAAAGCAGCTCTCCATCCGGCCAATTCGAAAGCAATTAAGGCAGTAAAAACAATTCCGATTAGACCATAAATTGAATTTACAAAATGCCTTGTTTCATAAATACCTGTTCCAAACCAATTGTATGAAAATGCCGCAACAGTATTCATTTGTTCGCCATAATAGCGATATGCTTGCCTTATATAATCAGCACTGCTAGTAGGTTCGGCCAAAGCCATTGTGTCTGATCCAAATGTGGTTAAATAATTATAGGCTAATTGCGAGTAATCGTTGTGTGCTTTTTCATCCCAAGTACTACCAAAATCTTGACTAATTATTGGCATTGAGAAGAAAACAAAAAGAAAAACAGCAAAGAATGCAAAGCGGTAAATTGGATGGTTTCCATCTGCCCAATTATTTTGTTTGTTTTTAAATTGCCATAAAGCATCTTTAACAAAATAGTGGAATCTTAAGGAGAAAATTGAAGTAAATATGGTACCAAAAGAAAGCGTGTTTTTCTTTTCTTGAGGTATAGACAAATCAAAGGTTTGGATGTCGGAAGATGCTATTAAATTTAAGGTTTGTAAGTAAGAGTTACCTGTGGCTAAAACATTATCAAGGTAGTTATTAATTGTTTTGGTTTTGGCAGCAATTACTCCACTCTGTGGATCTGAAATTTGTATTTTAGTAAATATCCTTAATAAACTTGCCTTAAATTTTATTCCAAAAGGGATTTTTTCCTTGCTTCCTTTTGTTTGAATATTTTGTGAACCTAAAAATAGTGCTCCTTCAGCTAGTTGCTTTTTATTGCTTTGAATGCTTTGAAGAAGGTTGCCTATATTATGTGGGACATGATATAATAAAACAGTGTTGTTTCCACTTGCTTGCGAAACCATTTTATACAATTCTTGGTTTAGAGAATTTCCAATAGTGGTTTCTGTTAATATTAATTTTCCTTTTTGAACCCAATCAAGGATTGTTTTATCCTCTGATTTTGTCTTTACAAGACAATTAAATTCTACATCTAATTTGGTTTTTTGTAAAAACTGGATTAATGAATCCCAAAACGATTTTTCTATGTTTAGCGCATTAATACAAACACTAATCTTATTTTCTGATAAGTTGTTTTGTTCCATTATTTTTTCTTTATGAGAATTTATATTCGTTCAAAAACAAAAAGGTTATTTAATCCCAATTGAAATTTTTCCTTATGTAGAAGTTTAAAGTAAGGCGAGGTAAAAATTGATTCGGTATCTCCTGGCTTATACCCATAATGTTCCTCTAGGCTCATGCCTTCAATTAAGCCTAATTTTAGCAATATTTCTAAGATGGTATCAACTTGAGGGGAGGGAACGGTTATGATTAATTTTCCTTTTGGTTTAAGGTATTCAAAACAGTTTTTTGCCAACTCTTTTTGTTGGGTGGTGGGAATATGCTCTAATACAGCCAAAAGTGTTATGGCGTTAAAAGTTTCACCTTTGGGGCAAGCTTCTGGAAAATATCCTGGGTAAAGAGAATACAATTCTGTTTTTATAGGTTCCTTCAAAGTTGGGTCAACCCCAACACCTTTTGAAATATGACCTTTCCAAGATTCAAACATTATTCCATCTACACTACCGATATCAAGTACAGAGTCGTTTTTTTGAATGAAATTTCTTGCTTTTTGTATTCTTACCCTTTGTAGGTATTTATCTAAGGCTTTCATTTTACTACAAAAGTTATTTTTTATTAACAGATAAAACGCTTAGTAAAAAGCTAGACAAAATTGTTTGAAGGCCAATAATTAAACTAACCACACTAGGAATTACAATTCTCAATATTTTGGAGTATTCTAATTGCCCAAAATCACTTTGCTCCCACAAGAAAAGCGAATAAAATGTTCCTCCAATTCCAGCAAATAGAATTAAGATTCCAATAATTAATCCCACTTCAAGTGTAACTAAATCAAAGGCTTTGGTTAATGAATCTTTTGCGGGTAAGAAGCCAGCTTGAACTGCATAAGCTCTTGTAAAAATTCCAAAACTTACAGCTTGATAACCTACAATTACAAATGCACCCGCGTAAAGAAGGGTGTTTGTATCGAAGTATATGTGATTAAACATTCCCAACGGCCCCTGAATAATCATCAAACTTAAAATTAATCCTACCAACATTAGAAAAAGACCTGGATATAAAAACAGCCATCTTGGGCTATAAATTAGTAAAAATCTTAAATGGCGCCAACCATCACGCCAAGTTCTTAAATGTGGAGGTCTGGTTCTACCATCTTTACTAAGAGTTGTTGGCACTTCTGTAATATCTAATTTAAAAATAGTTGCTTTAACAACCATTTCACTTGCAAACTCCATTCCTGTAGTTTTTAGATCTAAGAGCGAAACAATATCTTGCCTAAATCCTCTTAAACCACAATGAAAATCACCAACTGGACAATTAAAAAATAATCTACCAATGAACGATAATACTGGATTACCTAAATACCTGTGTAATGGGGGCATTGCTCCAGGTTGGATGCCACCTTTAAAACGGTTTCCCATTACTAGGTCCCTTCCTTTTCTAAGTTCCTCAATAAATGGACTTAAGTTACTAAAGTCGTAACTATCATCACTGTCTGCCATAATAACGTATTTTCCTTTGGAGGCATCTATTGCGCCCATAAGGGCACTTCCATAACCTTTTCTTGGAACAGCAATTACTCTGGCCCCAAGGGCTTCGGCCATTTTTTGTGAGCCATCAGTACTTCCATTGTCGCCAATTACTACCTCACCCGAGACACCATTATTTTCCATCCAGCCGAATGCTTTTCGGATACAGACTTCAATGGTCTCGGCCTCATTAAGACAAGGCATGACTACACTTAATTCTATCGGTTTGTTTTCAGAGTTTTGCATACAAGAATTGCGAAAATAAATATTTATGCCACTTCGCCCAACTATTCTATAATAACTTTTGGCCAAATATTAGATTTGTTATGATTTTCCTAGCCAAATCATAATTTCAGTAATCTATATATTTTAGAAAAACACATTTTGAAAAGTATAACAGAATTTATTCTGGCCTATTGGATCAAGTAAGTCATTTTCTTTCTTGTAATTTATTATGTGCCAGAAATACTATTGAAATTGCAGGAGTAGTATGAATTCTTAGTTAGATGGCAGCATAACCTTTAGGTCATAATTTTTTGGAAAATTCTAAAACCAACTTTGTAAGTGTGTTTCTCAATTCTTCTACATTTAGTTTCTTACTTGCTGAAATAAAGATTGCTGGGTAGTTTTCTTTTGCCATCCATGAGTTTTGAAGTTGGTCTAAATAGGCTTGCTTATTTTCAATGGTTTCATCCCCTAGGATGAAAGGCTCTTTCAATTGGTCAATTTTATTGAAAACTAAAACTACTGATTTATTTAGTGCCCCAATTTCTTTTAGTGTTTCATTTACAACATGAATTTGATCTTCAAAATTTGGATGACTAATATCAACAACATGAAGTAAAATATCTGCTTCTCTAATTTCATCCAAGGTGGATTTAAAACATTCAACCAATTGGTGAGGAAGTTTTCTGATGAACCCAACTGTATCACTAATTAAAAAGGAGGCGTCAGGCCAATCCACTTTTCTTACCGTACTATCAAGTGTTGCAAATAATTTGTCTTCGGCAAAAACATCACTTTTGGCAATGAGATTCATGATAGTTGATTTGCCCACATTGGTATAACCAACCAAAGAAATTCTTGCTTTATGGTCGCGGTTTCTACGTTGTGTTGCTGCTTGCCTATCAATAACCTCGAGGCGTTCTTTAAGTTTACTTATCTTCTCTCTAAGAGCTCTTCTATCGGTTTCAATTTCTGTTTCCCCAGGTCCTTTCATACCAATTCCGCCTTTTTGTTTACTCAAGTGGGTCCACATTCTGGTTAGTCGAGGTAGTAAATATTGGGCTTGGGCTAATTCTACTTGATATTTAGCCTGAGCGCTTTGTGCTCTGCTAGCAAAAATGTCGAGTATAAGATTGCTCCTATCTAAAATTTTACATTTCAGTTGTTGTTCTAAATTTCTTAACTGAGAAGGACTCAATTCATCATCAAAAATGACAATATCAATTTCGTGAAGTGTAACATAATCTGAGATTTCTTGAAGTTTTCCTTCCCCAATAAAGGTCCTTGGGTTGGGGTAATTTAATTTTTGAAGGAATTGTTTTTTTACAATAGCACCTGCGGTATGCGCTAAAAAAGCCAATTCTTCAAGGTATTCTTCAGCTTGTTCTAGCCTTTGCTGGTAATTTACAACGCCTACAATAACGGCCTCTTCTTGTTTTCTTTTGGTATCGAATAATTTTGGTTTCCCCATGGGATAATTTGTATTCAAAAATAGCTTGAAAAAAGTATCTTCGCTTTTTTGAAAATTACTACAAAGAAATGAGATTTCGCGGGCTTTTCATTTTTCTCTTTTTGCTAAAGACATTTTGGTCTTATGGACAGACTGTTGAATGGGGTAATCCACAAAAAATTAAACAGAAAAATCTGTATTCTCAAATTGTGGGCGAAACCTCAAATGGTGTCTTTTTACTTCGATGCAAGACTTCAGATTTTACAAATGAGGTTTTGATTGAAAAATATAAAACCAATTTAAGTTTAGAATTGAGTGTACCTGTTCCTCTTAGTATAAATGGAAATATTGAAAGGGTACTTTTGGTTAATAACGATTTGCATGTATTTATTTCTGCAAAAAATACTCAAACTAACCATATTGATATTTTGGATCAAAAATTAGATGCCACCTTAAAACCTGTTGGTATTCCTAATGTAATTTGCAGTTTCCCAACAAATCAATTTATAGAAAAGCGAAGGATTCAAATAAAATTAAGCTCAGATAGAACAAAAGTATTGATGATGTTTATTACCAAAAGTAGCATTACTGGCGAGAGTAAACTGAATTTATATGGTTATAACGATCAAATTCAACAACAATTTGGAAAGCAGTTTACTTTGAATGAAGATCCTGACGATGTTTTTGTAACTAATTATGAAATCGACAATTTTGGAAATGCATTTGTTTTAATAGATTTTCCTTCTAAGGAAAAGAAGGATTTGGTAGACGGTAGAGATTTTTTCCTTTACGCCTATTATCCAATTGAGGATAAAATGCTGGCTTATGAACTTGGAAATTCACAATTGTTTATTGAAGAATTAGGGTTGGTGGTAAATAACTTTAACCATACCGTTTCTGTATTTGGTTTCTATTCTGAACCGGGAAAAAATGTGATTAATGGTTATTTCTATGAACGTTTCAATATAGAGAAAAGGACCACAGAGGAGAAATATGCTGGTTTATTAGATGTAGAAGTTTTACAACAAGTTACGGGTGGAAAAATTGAAAAGAGAAATGCAGATTTAAAGAATTATTATATTAGAAAAATAATCCCTAGGAGTGATGGTGGTGTTTTTTTTGTAGCAGAAAAATATACCAGAATTGAACAAAGGTTTAATTATTATTTAAATAATATGCCGCAAGAAGGTGTGCGAATAACCTATAATTATGATGATGCTGCGCTTATTTCAATTAATCCAGATGGTAGTATTCATTTTGGAGATATAATTCGTAAGAGGCAAAGCTCTGTTGGAGATGGGGGATATGTTTCGGGTATTGTTACATTAGCTACTACCGATAATATTTTTATCTTGTATAATTCGGAATTGGGAACTGAAGGAAACATTATGGCACATAATGTAAATTACCAAGGTAAATCGGATGAAAAAATTGCAGTAAAATCAAGTAATTTTAGTGTAGCCATTATTCCAAGTGAGGTAAAACAAACTGGGCCAAATACTATTTTAGCTGGAACAATTAAGGACAAACAATATGCTTTAATGCGTATTACTTTTTAGGAGGAATATTTTGTTAGAAATTTTTCGTTCAAATACTCTTTTTGCAATTATTGGCATGGTAGTCTTTACCATTCTAATCCGAATAAGTACTTTTTTTATTCCTATTCCGCTTAGCCCTAATTTTTATACGCCTTTTGCTGATTTGGTTTTTGATTGGTTAGCAAATCATCAGGCATTCTTAGGGCAGAATCAGGTTATAGCGGTTTTAATAATTTTACTGCAGGCATTTCTAATTAATTACATTGCAAATGCACACAATATTTTATATAAAGGAAGTGTTTTGCCTGGATTGTTTTATGTTTTAATAAACAGTATTTATATCGAACAATTGCAACTTACACCGCAGTTGCTTTCCAATACTTTTGTTATACTGCTATTTAATAGATTGTGTTATTTATACGAATCTGAACAACCACTTTTTTTAGTTTTTGAATCTGGAATATTATTAGGTTTAGGGATTTTGTTTGATTATGATTTAATAATATACCTGCCGTTTATTTTACTTAGTGTTTTGTATATGACCTCCTTTAATTTGCGTTTCTGGGTGGTGGCAATTTTGGGAATAATTGTGCCGAGCTATTTTTTAGGAGTATTATTTTTTTTAACGGATCATTTGAATGATTTTATTAACTCCTTTAATTATTCTCTCCAAAAAACTTATTTCAATCCAATAGGAATTAGTTTAGAACAAGGAATAATTTGGTTTTTTATCATTCCAGTTTTTGTTATCTCAGCTTTCCAAATTCAAATAAATTTCCTAAGAAATAAAGTTAAAACAAGAAGGATTCAATTGATTATTCTGTTTATGCTTTTGTTTGGAATTGTATCAGTTTTGGCCGAAAATCAAGGTTTTGTTTACGGACTAACATTTTTAGGATTTTCGCTAAGCATTCTTTTAGCAAATTATTTTGTTCGATCCCAACGCAAATGGCTTAAGGAGTTTTTGTTTATTGGAATGTTGATTTGTATTATTTATTATCAATACTTTAATCATTAAGAATGTTTTACTATTTGTCTAAAGTTTTGTATGCAATTGTAGCCCCAGTTAGCTTCATTATTTTGCTTTTTCTCATTTATAGTTTTACTCGAATTAAAAGCTATTTTTGGTGGGCAATGGGGTTGTTATTATTTTTTTCAAATCCATTTTTCTCTCAAACCGTTATGGGTTGGTATGAGATTGAACCTGTAGCAATTAAGAAAAACCAAAAATATGATGCCCTAATTATTGCCGGTGGGTTTGTTACAAATTATGAGGTTGAGGGTCAATTAAGAATAAATTTTTCGGATGGAAATGATCGAATGATGCAGGCGATTGATTTGTTTAAAAGAGGTGTTTCTAATCGAATTATTTATACAGCTGGGTCGGATACAATTTTTGGAAAATATAAACCTGAAGCCGAAATGGGCAGGTTGTTTTTGTTAAAGTGTGGTATTCCTGATTCCTGTATTTGGATTGAAACAAAGTCTATTAATACCTACCAAAATGCAGCCTATACCCAAAAGTTATTGGCTGCTAAAGATCCTGGTTATACAACTAAGAAATACCTGCTTATTACTGCCGGTTTTCATATGCGAAGAGCAGTAGCTTGTTTTAAAAAATCGGGATTGTCTGTTGACCCATATTCAACGGATTTGCATAGCATTAGAAGTACAGACAATGTTTTAAATACCATCATTCCAACTTATGGTGGTTTAGAAAATTGGACTTTGCTCATTAAAGAATGGATAGGATTGTTTGTATATGAGTTGAAGGGTTATATATAATCTTTGAAACCAAAACATATATGTCCTGTTTAAAATTGAATTACATTTTTCATTTACCTAGACCTTGCTTGAATGGCTAAGAATTTTTCAGATACTACAACACTTGATTCCTCATCAATTTCGCCTTTACAAAGTGGGGATATACCCTATTTGCCATCCGACGATTATATTGAAATATTGGGCGCTCGTGAGCACAATTTAAAGAACATTGACGTTAATATTCCAAGAAATAAACTTGTAACAATTACTGGTTTAAGTGGTAGTGGAAAATCTTCACTTGCCTTTGATACTATTTTTGCTGAAGGACAGCGAAGATATATGGAGAGTTTTTCTGCTTATGCTCGTCAATTTATTGGCAATATGGAGCGCCCTGATGTAGATAAAATTAATGGCCTTTCTCCAGTAATTGCAATAGAACAAAAATCGGTAAATAAGAACCCAAGGTCTACAGTAGGTACCATTACAGAAATTTACGATTTTCTTCGACTTCTTTTTGCAAGAGCTGCAGATGCTTATAGTTATGAGTCGGGTGAGAAAATGGTGAAGTTTACCGAGGAACAAATTATTGCTTCAATTGTATCCAAATTTGAGAATAAAAAAATTGCCATTTTAGCTCCATTAGTGAAAGGAAGAAAAGGCCATTACAGAGAGTTGTTTGAGCAGATCAGAAAACAAGGATTTACCAAAGTAAGGCTAGATGGAGAGTTAGTTGATATTACCCCCAAAATGCAAGCCGATAGATACAAAATTCATGATATTGAAGTATTGATTGATCGCATTGAAACAAGTAAGGGCGCCCGTTTTAGAATTGGCGAAAGTGTTAAGAGTGGTTTGCGAATGGGTAAAGGTACAATGGTTTTATTGGATCAAACCGAAAATAAAATTTACCATTATAGTAAGTTTTTAATGGACCCAATAAGTGGTATTAGTTACGATGAACCACAACCCAATACTTTCTCTTTTAATTCGCCTTATGGTGCATGTCCATCTTGTGATGGATTGGGTGTTAAGAGTATTATTGATGAAAAATCTATTATTCCTGATAAAAAGTTAAGTATTAACAAAGGAGGATTAGCGCCACTTGGAGAGGCCAGAGAAAATTGGACTTTCTTGCAGTTAAGAGAACTTGGTAAACGACATAAATTTTCATTTGCTGATCCAATAGATAAAATTTCAAAAGAAGCTCTAGAGATTATTTTACACGGCTCTGATGAACCACTTGTTGTGCCTTATCAATACAGCAGTGGATATACCCAAAATTATAATAGTAATTGGGAAGGCTTAGTAAATATAATAACTAGGCATTACCACGAAAAAAACTATGATGCCATCTACCGTTGGGCAGAGGAGTTTATGGAAATTCAATTGTGTCCTGAATGTCATGGTGCAAGATTGAAAAAGGAATCTTTACACTATAAAATTGGGCAAATGAATATTGCAGATTTGGCTCAAATGGAAATTGGGGCATTGGGAGATTGGTTCAAAAATGTGGAAGACCATTTAGATGCTAAACAAGGAATTATTGCTACCGAAATACTGAAAGAAATTAGGAGTAGAATTGACTTTCTAAAGGGGGTTGGAATTGATTATTTAACATTGAATTCTCCAGCTAAAACTTTAAGTGGTGGTGAGGCCCAACGCATTAGACTGGCAACTCAAATTGGCTCTCAACTGGTTGGGGTTTTATATATTTTGGATGAACCGAGTATTGGTTTACACCAAAGAGATAACAATAGATTGATTGATTCACTGAAGGCTTTGCGTGATTTGGGTAATAGTGTTATTGTAGTTGAGCACGACAAAGACATGATGGAGGAAAGTGATTATATTTTGGACATTGGTTTTGGTGCTGGTGTGCATGGAGGGCATATAGCTGCTCAAGGTACTATGCAACAAATTTTGCAGTCGAATTCAATTACAGCACAGTATTTAAATGGCAAAAAGAATATTGAATTACCCGAGAAAAGAAGAAAGGGAAATGGCAATGTTTTGGAGATAAAAAATGCGGTTGGAAACAACTTGAAAAATGTTTCTGTTAGCTTTCCATTAGGTAAATTTATTTGTGTAAGTGGTGTAAGTGGAAGTGGAAAATCTTCTTTAATTAATGAAACTCTTTATCCAATTTTACGTCAGCATTTTTATGGTTCACACCAAAAGCCTTTAGCCTACAAATCGGTAAAAGGGCTCGAATTTATTGATAAAGTTATTGAAATAGATCAATCTCCAATTGGCAGAACTCCTCGCAGTAATCCAGCAACTTATGTGGAAGTTTTTGGAGATATTAGAAATTTGTTTGCCAATTTGCCCGAAGCCAAAATACGGGGATATAAACCAGGTAGATTTTCATTTAATGTAAAAGGCGGACGTTGCGAAACTTGCCAAGGAGCAGGGATGCGAAGTATTGAAATGAACTTCTTGCCAGATGTATATGTTAAGTGCGAAACCTGCAATGGTAAAAGATATAACAGAGAAACATTAGAAGTTAGGTTTAAGGGTAAAAGTATTAACGATGTTTTAGATATGGCCATTGATGAGGCTGTAGTTTTCTTTGAAAATACTCCTCAAATATTAAGAAAAATTCAAGCGCTTCACGATGTGGGATTGGGGTATATTACCTTGGGTCAACAAAGCACAACCTTAAGCGGGGGAGAGGCACAACGTGTAAAATTGGCCACAGAATTAAGTAAAAGAGATACAGGAAATACATTCTATATTTTGGATGAACCAACAACAGGTTTGCATTTTGAAGATGTTAAAGTGCTATTGGATGTTCTTCAAAAACTGGTTGATAAAGGGAATACCGTTTTAGTTATTGAACATAATTTAGACATGATAAAAGTGGCCGACCATGTTATTGATATTGGACCTGAAGGTGGTAAATATGGTGGCGAAGTTATTGGTATTGGCACACCTGAGGAAATTGCAAATAATAAAAGGAGTCATACAGGAAAATTTCTAAAAAAGGAGCTTGAAATTAGCCATATGCGAGGCTAATTATTTTTAGTTTTAATTAAACATGACCGCCGTCATGATTTTTCTTCAGGAACATCTTTTCTTTTGTGGTAAAAGAAAATAACAAATGATTTTATCTACGTATTTAAAATTTAATGGAAGCTGCGAAAGTGCTTTCGAGTTTTACGCAAAGGTTTTTGGTGGAGAAATTACTGCTTTAAACCGTTATGAGGGTTCTCCAATAGAAATACCAAGTGGAATGGAGCAAAAGGTAATGCATGCAGAAATTGCATTTGAAAACAATATTTTGCAAGGATGCGATGATCTTTCTAGTGAAAAAATGCCTGCAAATAGCAGTTTATCTCTAGGTTTTATGGAAGTTTTTGTAATGGATAGAATATTTCAAAACTTAGCAGAAGGTGGCACCATTACTAGTGAATTGCAAGATACTTTTTGGGGTGCTCGTTATGGTACAATTACAGATAAGTTTGGCATCCATTGGATGTTTAGTTGTGATTTGAACTAAATATTTAACCTATATTTCTTAAGCGTTTTGGTTTTCTGCTATGGTGAATTTATAACCAATTCCCCTTGCAGATTGAATAAACAAAGGCAATTTTGGGTCTTCTTCAAAGTACTTTCTAAGTGCCAAAATAAAGTTATCAATTGTACGTGTGTTGGGTATCACTGTATAATCCCAAACAACCTTTAAAATGTGCTCTCTGCTTACTACCTGATTCTTATTTTCAATTAATAAGCGCATTAGCATAAGCTCTTTTTTGGTGAGTTCAAATGTACCAGAAACGCCTTTTGCCTCATGATTTTCAAAGTTTATCCAATTGCTTCCAAAGGTGAATAATTTAGGAACTTTGTTTTCATTAACATTCTTAATTTGTCTACTTCTTTCAATAAGTTTATTAATTCTTAGGATCAATTCTTCTAATTCAAAAGGCTTGGTGAGATAATCATCAGCGCCCTTTTTTAAACCGTTAATTCTATCTGCTGGGGTGTTCTTTGCAGAAAGAAATAGTACAGGAATATTTTGATCGTACATTCTAATGTTTTCACAAACCATTAAGCCATCCATTTCGGGCAACATAATATCCAATATCACAAGGTCGAATTTCTGCTCTCTAAACACTCGTATTGCGTCTGTTCCTGTTCCAGAAACCTGCACTTGATGGCCCTCTAGTTCAAGGTTCAATTTTATGGCATGTTGTAAATGCACTTCATCTTCTACCAATAGTATTCTAGTTTGCATCTGAATTTAATTTAATTTCAAAAATAGTACCTTTAGGTTCGTTATTGCTAATAGTAATTTTACCTTGATGAAGGTCAACTAAGTTCTTAACAATAAATAACCCTAATCCTGTTCCTTTTGTTTTCCTAGTGTTTTCATCACCAGTTCTAAAAAATTTATTAAACAATAACTTTTTTTCTTCTTCCTTTATTCCGGGGCCCTCGTCAGCAATTTTTAGGCTAGTAAATTGGTTGGTTTGAACCAAACTAATTTTAATTGTAGAGGTTTCTCCCCCGTATTTAATTGCGTTGGAGATTAAATTGTTAATTATCATTTCTAATGCATTTGCATCTCCTTGCACAATTACCTGTTCCTGAATATTTGTTTCAATTGTTAAACTATGGTTTCTAGGCCTAATAAAATTGGCAATTATCTCCTCCAATAATTCACTTAAATTTAAGGATTGTTTTTGTAATTGGTATTTATGGTTATCCAATTGAGCAGATAACAATAACTTCTCAACCTGCTCTTGAAGTCTATCTGTTTCAATTAACGAATTTTCTATTATTGTCTTCGTTTGTTCTGGACTTACTTGCCTTTTCAAAAGCGTTTCCATATACAATTTCATTGCGGTTAAAGGCGTTTTTAACTCATGCGTTATTGATAATAGAAAGTTGGCCTGTAGCCTTTTAAATAGTAATTCTTTTTTAAAACTACTGTAGATTACTATAACACCCCAAAACAGAAGAAGCATCATCACAATGCCTTCCATAATGTACATCCATAATTGCCTTTTGTAGTTGTTTTCTAAAGATTTATAGCTATCCAATTTGGGCCTAACCATATAGTTGGATAGAGGAATAAAATTATTTAGAAAAACCACTTCTAAGTCTGGATAGTTTGGGTCAAAAAAAGTTCTTAACCCTATTGTATCGTCAAATAGTTGCTGGTCAATTCCTCCTTGTATGTCAAAGGTTGCCTTATAGCAACGCATTTCTAATACATCCTTTTGTTGAAGAGATATTAGTTTTGCGTTTTTATAATGGGCATATGTCCACCAACCAAAAGCGGCAAAAATGTAAATAGTTAAAACAATAAAAATGATCCTAGCCTTATTCAATTAGTTTGATGTTAAATTTCCCAAAGAGTGTTTTTATTTGGCTTAGTATATTTTTTTATATTAATCCAAAAGGCCATAATTAAATATAAAATTACTGGCGAACCCATCGTAATAAAGGAAGTGTAAATAAAATAGAGTCTAATTTTACTTGAAGATATTCCGAATCTATCTCCAAGGTAGCTGCATACACCAAATGCGTGTTTTTCTACAAAATATTTTAGCTTTTCCATTGTGATGATTTTAAACAAAACTATAGATTCTTTTATTCTTTTAACGGATTAATTTGCCACCCATCTGTCATTTTATGGTTTGGTTTTTCTGGTATAGCTAGATTTATCAGGTAATTCAAACTTAATCCAACCCCAATTGAAATGCCAATTTTTGCGAAGGTGGACACCTGATTTTTTTGATAAAGTTTATCAAATAGAAATACTGTTCCTACAGCCGCACCTAAGGTTAAGGTAGATTTAAAAACGTTTCTGCCAATACTAGCTTTTCTAAATGCAATAACATCCAAATAGCGTATTTCTTTGCATTGAAATTGCTGGTCTATTTCATTTCCCATGTTCCCGCCATTGCGTCTAAATATTGGTACTCCGAGTACAAAACTGCTATCTTTTATTTCTGTAAGTGTATTCTTAAAATATTCGGTTTGACCCAAATACCCTTTATACCGAATAGATAAAACATCTCCTTCTTTGGCTTTTATCAATTTTCCATGGCTTGGGTTCAAAAAAATTAATGAGTTTTGCCCCAATAAATTGGCTGGTACTAGACCAACAAAAAGTAGAACTAGACAGAAATATTTTTTTTGAGCAAATGATTCCCAATGGCACATTGTAAGCAACGATTGTAATTGCAATAATAAGTCTTTAGTTGAATTAGCGCTTGAGATTCTGAGGCTTTTTTCGAAATTATCCCCATGGCCTTCCAGTCGTTGATAATGTGGTTTTCTTCTGTCGGTAATTCGTTGAGCCAATTCTGTACCTTTTCCTGAAGTTCTATATTATCTAGGCTTTTAGCGTAAGCAAAGAGTACTGGAATTATTGCATTTATTAATAATGAATTACCAAGTTGTTTACTTATTTTAATTGCCCCGTATTGGGTTTTTTCCTTATTAGGATGTAAATCTCCTATGTCCACTTTAGGTTGGTCGGTTTGAACCAACAAATTAATAATTTCGTGAGTGGAGTTGCATTTTAATAGAGATTGAATTGGATTTGGTAAATTAGACCATACCGCTGCAAACTGAAATAAGCGAATGGTAGGGAAATTGGAGGGTCTTGTTTTGCCAAATTTCCAAACACTATTTTCCATTGTTTTTATGTTGTGTTTTTGTTGCAGAAAAACAAACTCATTTTGGATGGAAATGTTAATTGGATTTATTAGTTTCTTGTTCAAAAAGCCTGCGGATCCTAGGATCAAACATTCAATAACTTTTTTTTGACCCTTATATTTTAGAACTAAGGAATAGGGTAAATACTGAGTAAGAATTTCGAAAGGAACAGCATTTGTTTTTTGCCCAAAGCAAATGGCCAACATTTTATAAAATATTTCTTCCCAATTTCCTCTACTAATGGCAAGTTCTGCAATAATTTTAGCATGTTTTTTTTGTAATCTTTCCATGCTTAATCTATCTAACCAGGTTGATATAACAATGGATTCTGGCATTTCAAAAATTGGTGCACATGGAATTTTTGAGCTATTTTCCATCAGAATGCTATAGGTATTTAATAAAGATTCTTGCAATAGGTAGCATAATTCGAGGGTTGGAATTTCTTCACCATAGTTATTTTTAATTTTTTCATCCTCCTCCCAAACCACATGTAAAATTACATTCTGATAAGCCAAATCTGTATGGTGTTGGTGGAGGATCCAATCACTACTTTTAATATGTATTTCAATATTTCCGGCCCAAAGAGTAGTGTCGAGTTTAATTTTTGAATTAAAAAAATCTGGTCCAGAATCTTTGTTTAAAAGTCCAGGGTTTATTATATCAATTTTTTGGCCATTGGTGCAATACAATTGATACTTCAATAGGTATTTATATTTCCAAATAAATTGGAGTAAATCTTCTTTGAAATTCTTGGGGTAGCTTAGTTTTTTTTGTTTCATAATCCCAAACTAATTTTCTCAGTTGGATTATGAAAGCATAGGAAGAACGAGAGGTTTACTATTAAATAATTAGTTGAGTTAGGATTGCTGAAAATCAAGGTTTACCTTGCCTCTAAATTTATCGTGTTTTTATGAAAAAAGTTATTCTACTTACAAATCTTGTTGTATTGAGTTTGCTTAGTTTTGGCCAAACTACCTTGCCTACAAGTTGGAATTTTAGCTCACCAGGTATTAGCACACCACCAACTGGTTGGACTCTTGCGCTTGGTACAAATGGAAATTTAACTTATGGTTTCGGAATTGGCGACGCTTTAGCGGCTAGATTAGATGCAACTGGCGAAAATATTGTAATTCAATTTACAGATAAACCAGGGCCATTAAGTTATTATTTAAGCCCTCAAAATGCTGGAAATGCCTGGGGAGGTATTTTTGATATTCAAGAAAGTGCAGATGGACAAACTTGGAATACCATGCGATCTATAACATCCAAACCAAGCACTACAACTAATTTTAATGGAGGTAGATATATAGATTACCCAGCAATTACAACTAGGTATATACGGTTTTTTTATACCCAAAAATTGCCTGGTGGCAGTTCGGATCCTGCTGGTGGAAATATGGCCGTAGATAGTGTTTGGATTCAAGCAGCACCTGCGGCGCCATATCCTTCTATACAAGTTAAAGTTGGAGCAGAAACATTAGCAAATGGAGCAGATTTAGTTGTTGGCAATAATAGCAGTACCTCTATTCAAATTGAAAACAAAGGAACTTCAGACACTTTAATTATAGATAGTGTTTTATTTGAAGGCATAGCTGCTGCCGACTTTTCTGTTTTGGGTCTACCATTAAAGGTTGGTTCAAACAGTAACTCACCTCTTAATCTACTTTTTAATGCGGCTGTAAACGGTTCTAGAAAAGCCTTAATGAAAATTTATAGTAACGATACCACCAAAAATCCATTTGTATTAGATTTATATGCAATTGGAGGTAGCCTTGCCACAGAACCTGTTAGCCAACCAACAAATTTGGTTTTTACAAATTTAAAACCGTATGGATTTCAGGTTAATTTTACCTCGCCATCTCAAATGCCAGAACATTATATTGTAATTAAAAAGAAAGGTGGCCCAGTTAACGAAACGCCAGTGGATGGCCAAACTTATCAAAAGGGAGATTATATTGGAGGCTGTCAAATAGAAGCAGTTTTAGATAGCAGTTTTGGTTTGAACCCAACCTATATTTTAGCTAATAGTAATTATCATTATGCTGTTTTTAGTTTTAATGGTCCAGCAGGATTTGAAAATTATTTAACTGGTTCGCCGCTTATTAGCTCAGTTACAACCCCTGGAAAAAGTTATGGAAACTATTATAATGGAATTGACCCTAGCCAAGCTAATTTTATTAGTAGTTTGAGTGCTAAGATTAACCCACACGACACCATTTATTATAGCAATTATATTTCTAGGATGGTAAATCCTTGGTTAGCTAGGGATACAAGTGGAGGCAAGAAAACAGTTACTTGTGTTTATTCTAATTTTGAACATATTTATAATGAACCATTTGTATGGGCAAATGGTAGTAATGGAGGAACATTAACCAGAGAGCATACTTGGGCACAAAGTTGGATGCCTAGCAATGTGGGAAATCCAGATTGGCCAAATGCAAATGGTACTAGTAAGGAATTGCCAGAATACAATGATTTGCATAATTTATTTCCAGCCCATCAGGCAAATGCCAATTTAAAGAGAAGCAATCATCCATTTGACGAAGTGGTAACCCCTACTTATACTTCTCCTACAGGTTTTGGAATATTAGGAAAAGATAGTGCAAATAGGACTGCTTATGAACCAAGACCCGAGCACAAAGGTAATGTGGCAAGAGCTTTATTTTACATGGCTGTTTGCTATAATGGAGTAAATGGAAAAAGTTGGGTGATTCCATCTAATCAAAATTTAGCCTTGTTAAAAGAATGGCACCAAGCAGACCCACCTGATGCGTTTGAAATTGCAAGAAATGAATTTGTTGCCGCCACACAAGGAAATAGAAATCCTTTTATCGACCATCCAGAATGGGCAGATAGAATTAATTTTGGGAACTTGAGTTATATTCCTATGGATACTACCGCTCCAAAGAAGCCAACAATACTATTATTTACACCAGTTGCAACAGATATTTGGAGCAAAGGAAATTCTGCTAACATTAGTTGGGATGCTATTGATATTGATAGTGTAGAGATTCTATTTAGTCAGGATTCACTGCAAACATTAGAGGTAATTTCAAACTCTTATCCTGCAGCTACGAAGTTGTTTAATTATTCTATTCAAAATAATTTTAATCACCCTTTTGGAGTGGTAATTATTAAAGATAAAAGCTCAAATGCAGCTGATACTTCCGTTTATTTCAATTTAAGTATTGCTATAGGTCTCAAAACAATTCATAATAGGTTTGATTTTGAAGTTTATCCAAACCCAACTAGCGATAAAGTTCTATTGCAATTACCAAGTAAAACTAAGAAATATAGTTACCAATTATTTGATGCAATTGGAAGAAAATTGAATGAAGGATTTATTGCTACAAATCAAGAAATAGACATGAGTAATTTTAATTTTGGGGTTTATTGGTTAAAAGTGGAATCAAATGAAGGAATTGCTATCAAAAAACTTATTAAGAACTAATTCACATTTTGCTTAAGTTTTGGTGTTTGATAGCCTAAAAAAAATTAATTATTGAAAACCTGATTTTTTTTTATAAACTTAAGTTCCTGAAAAACAGGTTTGTGTTTTAATTATATACACCTGTTTTTGCATTTTAAGAGAATATTAATAACTTACAAGCCAGTTATTTTTATTAAAAGAGAGAAAAATAATAGGTTAGAAAACATAAAACTTAACAAAAAATAAACAATAAATTATGATGAAAACAATTACTAAAGAAAGGACCATGCTTTTTAAAAGCATGTTGTTGCTTGGGTTGTTTCTCACGGTATTTTCTTTTGGGAAAATACGAGCGCAAGCTTTAAGTGGAAACTACACAATTGGTTCTGGTGGAACCTATGCTAATATTGCCGCGGCATTAGCAGATTTAAATACCAACGGTGTAAATGGTCCAGTTACAATGACCATCCTTCCTGGTACTTATTCTGTAACAAGTACTATTAGCATTAATAATTACACGGGTGTTGGTGCTTCTAACCCTCTTGTATTTGAAGGAACAGATGTTGATTCTGTTATTTTTCAAGGTACTGTTAATTCTGGTTCAATTTTCTTATTGAACTTGAATAAATATGTTACCCTAAGAAAGTTGACTGTTATTAATAATAGTTCAACTAATTGTTCTGGTATTGCCATTAGAGGTAATACTTCTTCTAATATTGGTTCAGGCCATACAATCAATAATTGTAAGGTTAGTATACCATTCTCTAGTACATCATATACTTCCATGGGTATTTTAACTACAGCAGCAGCGAGTGGTTATGGTACTGGTGGAAATACTTATTGTGATAGTTTGAATATTGATAGTAATACCATCACTGGTGCTTATTATGGTTTGTATTTATATGGACGTACCACCTTAGGAAATACAGGAAATAGAGAGGTAAAAATTAGAAATAATAACATTCTAGATTCCAAATATTATGGAATGTACGTTTACTACCATCAAAATGGTTTGGAAATTTTGAATAATAAGGTAAGCGTAAATTCTAGTGCTTATTATGGTATGTATATATACTATTGCTACAATCACCATACTGGCAATAACCCACATAGAATAATAAATAACCAAGTTTACAATGCTGCTTATGGCATGTATTTGTACAATTTTACTGCAGGAGCATCAAATCCATCTCAGGTTTATAACAATACCTTGATTGGAAGAGCTGGAATTTATAATTATGGAATATATATTTTTACTGGAACTACTTATGCTGGTCACCTAAATGTATATCATAATACTTCCTATATGTTGAATTCTACCTATGGATATGCTTTCTATCATAGTGGAAACTATGCTGGAAATGCAGTGCGTGTAATGAACAATATTTTTGCTTTAGGTACAACAAGTTCAGGTTATTACGCGGCCTATTTTGCAACAAGTCCAGCCAACCCAGCAGGAGGGCAAGCCATTAATAATAATATTTATTATTCTACAGGTGCAAGTGCTGCTAATTTAATGTATAGAGGTGGTGCTTATAATGCTTCTAATTTTAATACAGCAACAGCTGGTGGAGATTCATCTTATGTTTACCTTCCTAAGTATTCAAGTGATGGCCATATGTTTGATGCTTGTAATAAATTAGGTTCACCAATTGGAAGTTTTTATGTTCCTACAGATAGAGATGGTCAAGCACGTTCTGTTACTTCTCCTTTAATTGGCTCTGATGAAGCAGCAAGTTTAAGTAATAACATTAAAGTTGAACAAATTTTACAACCAGGTTTACCAATGGTTTCTGGTGCGCAAGATGTTAAAGCCATTGTAAAAAATGTTGGAAGCAACACTGTTACTTCATTTACAGTTTCGTATACATTGAATAATGGCACTCCAGTTACTCAGTATTTTACTGGGTCATTGGCCGCTTGTGATACTGTTTCTGTATTATTTACTGGTTCAAACCAAATTACTTTAGGTTCAAACAATAGCATAAAAGTATATACAGAGTCTCCAAATTCTTCTACAGATGCAGATGCAACAGATGATACCTTGGCAATTATATTGAAAGCACCATTAAGTGGCTTATACACCATTGGAACAGGAGGAGATTATTCAACTTTCCAGGCAGCAGTTGCTGATTTAGCTAATGGTGTTGCTGGTCCTGTAATATTTAAAGTATTGCCTGGTTCTTATTCTGGTCAGGTTGTAATTTCTGGTCAAATACCGGGAGCTTCATCAACCAATACCATCACTTTTGAGGGAGATACTGCCTCCACAAGGATTTTATCTGCTTCAGTTAGCGGAGCGGCAGTTTTCTTGGTTAACCAAGCTAATTATGTAAACATTCGTCATTTAACCATTAACAATACTTCTACAGGAGGTGTTGGTGTTGCTATCGTAGGTACTGCAGGTAACAATTATGGTTCTAATTGTTCTATTGTAGGTAATATCATTAATATGCCTTACCAAACTGCAACAAGTTACAATATTTCAGTTACAGCAACTTTAGGTGGTAATGGTACTTCAGCGTGTAGAAATGATTCTATAACTATTGATAGTAATATATGTACTGGCGGTTACTATGGTATTTCAGCTTATGGTGCAAGTAATGGCACTTATAACTACAATTTTAAGTTTAGAAATAATACAATTAGCAATATGTATTATATGGGTATGAATTTATACTACCTATATAATGCAGTTGATTTGATTGGCAATTCAGTTTCTATGCCAACTACTTCTTCAACTGTTTATTATGGTATATACATGTACTATTGTGCTAACCCAACCTCAACACCAACCAATATTATTGGTAACAATGTTAATGGTGGTTATTATTACCAATATTACATTTATAATACAGGCTCATCTCCATTAAATGTAATTAATAACGTGGGTGGTAGAACTACCTATGGGTATAATAATGGTATGTATTTGTATGCAACAACAGCTTCTTCTGCAACTATTTTGCATAATACCTTAACACAAGATTACCCTCAATCAGGTGCAACCTATTCGCCGTTTGCAGCTTATTTGCCAAGTAATTCAATTGTTAAGAACAATATTTTTGCTAATACAGCAACTACTGGTACTCAAACGCCATGTTATTTGTATTCAGCTCCTACTGCAAGTAATTCAATAAATAATAATATTTATTTCAATGGAGCAAGTACCTCTGCAATTTATAGAGGGTCTGCTTACACCTCAAGTACTTTTAATACACCATTAGCAGGTGGTGACTCTTCAATATTTGTAAATCCTAAATTTATAAGCAATACAAACTACCAAGTTACCACTTGCTATACTGGAGGTGATTATACAAGTATTGTTGGTACAGATATTATGGGTGCTATTAGAAATGTGCCACCAAAAATTGGTGCATATGAAAATACTACACCATTAAGTTATTTAAGTTCAAATACAGTTCAAATGACTGGACTTGTAGCTCCAGGTGCAACAGATTTCCCAGTATTAAGAATTCCAGTAGCATTTACAGGTTGCGGTGATGGTTATACTACTAATTTCTACTTCAATACAGTAGGCACTACATCTGCTTCTAATATTGTAGCAGCTAAAATTTATAATTCAGGTGTCTCTGCAGGTTTCAACACATCTAACTTGGTGGGTACTGTTTATTCACCTTCTGGTGCATTTTCATTCACTGTCTCAGATACTGTGAACAGAAACTTTGGAGATACTACCAATTATTGGTTAGCGTATGATGTTTCAAGTTCTGCTTCTAATGGAAATACTTTAGATGCTAGAATTGATAGTTTTACTGTTTTAGGTTCAAGCTTTGTTCCTGCTAATAATAATCCAACTGGAAATTTAGTAGTTGCTTCACCAATGACATATTTGGGTTCAACCGCAAGTCATCCTAAAACAACTTATGTAACACCTGGAAGTTCAAATAATGAGATTTTAAAAATTGCTGTTATTACTTCATCTACAGGTTCTCCTATTTCTGCTACTTCATTTAGTTTAAATACAACTGGTGGTGGAAATGATACTTTAAATATTTCTAGTGCGAAATTGTATTATACAGGTAATAGTTCTACTTTTAGTACTAGTACATTATTTGGTAGTTACTCAGTTTCATCACCTACTACGTCATCATGGCCAACATATGCAATTACTGGTAGCCAACAATTGGCAAATGATACCAATTATTTCTGGTTAGCTTATGATATTTATTCTGGCGCAAGTTTAGGAGATTCAGTAGACGCCCAAGTTACCTCAATTAGTGTGGGAGGAAGTTCTCAAACACCTACAGTAACAGCCCCTTCAGGTTATAGAAAAATTAGAGCAGACTATTGTATTTCATCTGCAACAAGTACAGCTGACGAAGAAATTTGGAATGTAACTTTTGGTACCTTAAATAATACTACTTCTTGTACAAGTACAACAGGTGGACCTGGTACTGTTGCTAGAATGTATTCTAATTTTACCGCGCTAGCTGCTCCAGCAATTCCAGCAGGATTGGCAACTCCATTCTCTGTTTTAACAAGTTCTTGTGGTGGTAACTATACTTCTCATTTGGTTATCTATATTGATTATAACCAAGATGGTTATTTCACTGGTACTGGAGAGATGGCATATTCTTCTGGTTCTTTTGGTGGTTCAACAGCTGGTATTCTAAAATCAGGAACTATCACAGTTCCATGTACTGCTTTGGCAGGTGAAACAAGAATGCGTGTAATTTATGTTGAAACTTCTGCAGTCCCTGCTTCTTGTGGTACTTATACTTGGGGAGAAACTGAAGACTATACAATTAATATTGTAAGCGGTTTGCCTTCTTTAATAAGTGCTGGAGCAGTTCAAGTTTCTGGTTCAACCAGCGCAGGTGCAACTGATGTTCCTGTAATGAGAGTTCCAATTAAAGTAACTTCTTCACCTTGTAACCCTGGTGTTATCACAGAATTAACATTTAATACAGCTGGAACAACAAGTGCAAGTGATATAGTTTCTGCTAAATTGTATAAAACTGGAAATTCTGCAACGTTTACCAACACTAATTTATTAGGTACCATTTACACCCCATCAGGAAGCATGGTATTTTCAATTAATGATACCACAGTAAATGATACCAATAACTATTGGTTGGCATATGATATCTCAAGTTCAGCAGCTAATGCAAATGTTGTAGATGCAAGATTTGATAGTGCTAATGTATTTGGAACATATGGAGTACCTGCAAATG
>JAIOYZ010000041.1 GCA_021740845.1 Bacteroidia bacterium | reverse complement strand
AAGCATCAGGAGTAATAGATATGGAAGATATCTTAGGAGCAGGAAACTTCTTAATCGTAGATCAAGCGCATTACTCAATACCGGGAGCATTGGTAGAAGGTGGACAATTATTGAAATTGTACAATCCTGCAACAGCGAATGGAATTGCAATGAAAACTATTGCTGAGGCTCGCGAAGTTAATCCTAATGATACCGTAAGAGTGCAAGGAATTGTAACTCGTGCATGGGGAAGATTCATCTATATCCAAGATTCTACAGGAGCTATTGGTGTTCGTCAATCAAGCGGAGCTATGGTTGATTCTATAGTTAGTGGAGGAATTATGGAAGGAGATTTGGTAGAAGTAGTTGCACCAAGAAGTAATTTTAATAATTACGCTCAATTAGCTATTGCAACTGGAGCTCATAAAGAAAACAATAGAGTAACTGTTTTGGCTCATAATCAAACCATGCCTAAAGCTAAGAAAGTTACCTTGAAGGAAATAAATGAGAATGGGGAAATGTATGAAAGTCAATTGGTAAAAGTGGTGGATTTAAGAACAGCATCTACAGGTAATTTTTTAGCCAGTACCAATTATACTATTTGGGATGGAACAACACCTGGCGATACCATGTTGTTAAGAGTAATTTCTGGTGCGGATACCGAAATTGATGATGCTCCAGGTTTAGCAATTCCTTCAAGTAAATTCACTTTTGAAGGAACCTTAATTCAGTTCTGTGCAACACCAACAACTGGTTGTACCATTGGTTACCAATTGCAAGGTGTTCGCAAATATGAGATAACTGCACAACCAGCTGATCCAACTTTAAGCGCTTTCGATTTACTTTCACCAAGTAATAACGCAAGAGTAGAAGTAGAAACTGGTTCAACAAATCCTATCCAAATTAGCTGGAGAAAATCTAATAATGCCATTTCATACAAATGGTTTGCAACTACTGCAACTGGAAGCTTTGCATCTCCTATAGTTGTAATGCCTTCTAATAATGCTGGAACTGATTCTATCTTAACATTATCTTCTGGAAGTGTAGATGCATTATTGGTTTCATTAGGTGTTGCTAGAGGTGATTCTGCTTTAGTAAAATGGACAGTTTTTGCTTACCAAAATACTGGGGATTCATTAAAAGCTTCTCAAGATTTCAATGTAAACTTGGTTCGTAAACGTTTGTTACAAGGTTTTGGATTAATCTCTCCGGCAAACAATACAAGATTGGAAGTTGAAGAAAGTGATAACACCCCTGTAAACATTACCTGGCAAACATCTGCACCAGGAGCTACTTACAAATGGTTTGTTGATGTTCCAACTGGCGACTTTAGCAATCCTTGGGCAGCTTTAGCATCTGACGTTAGTGGAACAGCAACTCAATTGAGTTTAACTTCTGGAATTATTGATAATTTATTGGCATCTAAATCTGTTGCAGATGGAGATTCAGTAAATTTACAATGGACAGTTCGTGCTTATACTTCAAATGATTCTTTACAAGCGAATAGCATTTATGCAATAAAAGTTGTCCGTAAAAAGGCCGTTGGAATAAAAGAAGTTTCTTCAAGATTTTCTTTCCAATTGTATCCAAATCCAACTTCAGAAAATGCAGTATTGGTAATTGAATCTTTGAGCAAAGAAACAGTTCAAGTTCAGTTAAGCGATATTCAAGGTAAGTTAATTGGATTGCCAATTGAGCAGGTAATTGAAAATGGAAAACAAACTATTCAAATTCCAAGCGCTGGCTTACCAAATGGATTGTATTTTATTAACATTACAAGTGAAGGTAAATCAAGCCAAGTGAAATTGGTTGTGATGCACTAAACACAAATTAAATCTATAAAAACGGGAGGTGCTTTTTAAGTGCCTCCCGTTTTTCCATTTATAAAACAATCCATAATATTATGGTTCGAAAAGTAGTTTTTAGTGTTTTTTTATTGACGTCCCTTTTCTTTATTTTCTCATTTCATCAAGAGGAAACTACTAATACTTATGTAAAGTATTATTTGCAACAAATAAATGCCTTTAAGCAAATTGAAAAAGAATTGGTTCAAACCATAAAAGATTCTAAGAATCTAAATTCGGTTCAAACCAAAATGCAAGTGCAAGCTAGTTTACAAGCTAGCAGAAATAAGTTAAAAGCCATTGATTTTTGGTTAAGGTACTTAGACCCCTTGTCCCATAAAAAAATAAATGGTCCTTTGCCAGTTGAATGGGAAACGGAGGTGTTCGAGAAATTTGAAAAACCATACAAAAGAGAAGGTGCAGGATTAACGCTTGCATATTTGTATTTAGAAGAAGAAAAAATAGAGCCGCAAGAATTAGTCGGTTTGATCCAAAAGAGTTTGGATGCAAGCGATTCTTATTTGAATGATTCCATCACTAGAGAATTAAATTCCTATCATCATTTTTATTTATGTAACCGTTTGTTTTTGCTCAATCTAGCTAGCATTTACACCACAGGTTTTGAATGTCCTGATGCAGAATCTATTATTCCTGAGCTCGAGCAATTGTTGGTTCAAACCGAAATAATTTACCTGAAATATAACGAAAGCTACCCCGAAACAGCCCTGAACAATAACTATTTAAACTTGTATTCTAAAGCCCTACAATTTGTAAAAACTCAATCCCAAGATTTTAATAAATTTAACCATTATTCCTTTATTAAAGATTTTGTAAATCCACTTTTCGGTTTGAACCAAGAGATGATTTTAAAGTATAAAGTTAGCAGTAGAAGTTTGGTGGATTATAGCTTAAACAAACAAGCAACTAGTATCTTTTCGAAGAATTTGTATTTTGGTCAGAACCCAAAAGGAATATTTAACCGTGTGAAAGATCCTGAGGTTTTGGCTCAAATAGAGGCAGTAGGAAAATTGCTTTTCTATGATCCTATTTTATCTGGCAATAACGAACGTAGTTGTGCTTCTTGTCATAACCCAAATTCATACTTTACTCAAACAGAATTACCTAGTTCCGAATCATTTGATCACAAAGGTTTCTTAGGTAGAAATACACCCACTTTACTCAATGCTCAATTCAACCATTTGTTAATGGCAGATGGAAGTCAGTATACCTTGCAAATGCAGGCAAATGCTGTTATAACAAACCCTGTGGAAATGGGTGGAAATGAAAATGAATTTGTAGAAAAAGTTTTGAGTTGTAAAGATTATAAGAAAGTTTTTTCTCAGCTAATAAAGCAAACGCCGCAAGAAACTAAAATTACAAAGGAGCATATAGTTTCAGCTATAACCTATTATTATAGCAAGTTTAGTCTGCATACCTCTCCTTTTGATTTGGCAATGAACAACCAAATAGAATTGGACGAATCGGTTCAAGGCGGATTTAATATTTTTATGAGCAAAGCACAATGCGCTACCTGCCATTTTGCACCACATTTCAATGGAGTAAAACCTCCTTATGTTGGTTCAGAATTTGAGATTTTGGGTGTTCCTGCAGATACTAATTATAGCAGTATTAGTCCGGATAAAGGTCGTTATGAAATTAACCCTTCCGATGAAACATTGCATGCATTTAGAACAGGAACTTTGCGCAATATTGCTCAAACAAAACCTTATATGCACAATGGCGTATTTAATACTTTAGAGCAAGTAGTTTCATTTTATAATAACGGAGGAGGAGTAGGACATGGGTTGCTTGTTCCCAACCAAACTTTATCTGGCGATTCTTTGCATCTAAGTTTAGAAGAGCAAGTTCAATTAATTAAATTTATGGAAACATTAACGGAAGATATTCCAAAAGAGACGCCACCAAATCAATTGCCAGTTTCGAGCAATGCTATGTATAAAAATAGAATAGTAGGAGGGATATATTAATAGATATTTATGAGAAAAAGTTATGTTATTAGTTTGCTATTTGTAGGCGTTGTTATTTTTGCTTGCAGCAGTTCTAGGAAAAATAGTTATGTATTTCCAACTGAGATGAGCTCCTCGGTTCAGGCATCTTACAAAGAAATATGCGATAAAGGGAAAGTGCTTTACGATATTCATTGTGCGCATTGCCATACTACAAAGAAATGGGGAAAGGAATTGATTCCAGATTTTACTTCCTCTCAATTGGAGGCTTACCGCATAAGGATTGCCAATGAGAGACACGAGCCAATTATGAACGATGAACAAGTTCCTGCAGAGGATTTAGGGATGATAATGACCTTTTTAACCTATAAGTCTAAAAGTGGAATTGTTGTGAATCAAAAGAACCTGGATAATCATTAATGGTGTTGTTCCCTCAGTTTATGAATTCCTAATAATAAGCAGGTTTTGGTTGATGAAATTTAGAAGTTTATTAGCCTTTAAAACCCTTCTATATTAATTTTTACGAGGTTGCATTTCCTGTTTTTGAATCCCAAATTAATATGTTTTTTGTTCCAAACTTGTAAAACATATTTTAGAATTCATTTGGAGATTTGTAGATATAAAGAAAAGGAGATTGTAAGGAAAATCTTTTTTACTGCGTTTTTTTGTAGATTAGTGAAAGATTAGTATATGATTGAAACGGTTTATAGAATTAGAAATCATTTTGTTTTTTTATGTTCTATTTTTACGTTATTTGAAGATAAAATAATGAAATAGAATTGCAATGAAAAAAAATATAAAATACTTAGTAATTGTACTGATCGTTCTTAATTTAATGATATTGCTTGGACAAATTTGGCCAGCGGGTGCTCCACCATTTGCCAGGGTGATAAATATTTTGTTTTTAACAGGAAATCTTATATTTATGGGGTATTTATTGCGTTCTAAATTCAACTAGTTTTGAATTTAAGTTTAGTCTTTTTTCTTTTGTGGTCTTAGTGTTTTTCCTTGAAATTCTTATTTGTGGCTGTCCTTTTTTTATCGGTTTGAACCAAAAAATTGAAATTAATTTAGCAACTAGGCATTTGCTAATTTGAGAGCATTTTTATTGGGCTAAAGAAATTGCTTTTTTTATTGATTTTTCTCTGGATAAATTTGGAGGATACTGGATTTTTCAATAGAAAGAATAGGATTATGTTGGCTCCGGCTATTTATGATTGTGTTCATCTTCGGTCTACTGAAGTGCAATCAATTTTATAATCTTCATAAAAGCAAGTGTTCTTATCTTTACTAAAACTAGGAAGATTAATTATTTGAAAGGTTTTAGGGTCTGCACCAATTATAATGGATGAATAGTAATACACATTGTTTTTATCTTTTGTGTAAGCACCTTTCAATATTTTAAAAGTGTGAGGATCTCTACCTAATATTGGTACACCATAGTAGTAGCATTTATTCTTATCTTTTTGCCATCTATTATTTAGTATTTTGAATGTTTTTGGGTCGGCACCTTTTATTGCATTACCATTATAGTAAACACTATCTTTATCGGTGATATAAGAAATAGATAAAATTTTTATGGTTTTAGCGTCTATTCCATGTTTCATTTTCCCCTTGAAAAAGCAATTGTTTTTATCTTTTTGCCAATAAATATTCAGGATTTTAAATGTTGCAGGATCTGCTCCATCAACCACTTGGTTCGAATGATAAACATTTATTTTATCTTTAAAATATCCTAAACTAGGTCCTATTATTTTAAAGGATTTATAGTCAGCTAGAGGACAAGTTTTCCCACAGTGATAATAATTGTTTTTATCAAATGATAATTGACCATCACTCAAAATTTCTTTATATGTTTTCAAATCACTCACTTCTAGTGGAGTCCAAAAATAATAATAGTCGTGGCTATCTCTTCCATAACGAAAACCTAAAACCTCAAAGGTTTTTGGGTCAGCTTGTGGTATCAATTTCCATTCTAAATAAACGTAATTTTTATCTTTTGCATAACCTGATGTCAAAACCTCAAAAGTATTAGGATCAGCTTCCAATATTTTGCTCCCTTGAGAATAGACAAAATTTTTATCTTTTGTGTAATAATACTGATTTGACAAAACAACAAATGTTTCATTATCAGCATCCGTAATTTTATTGCCAAATTGATAAACACCATTCTTATCAATAGCATAATCTGTGTTTTTTATAGGTTTGAAAGTGTATGAGTCTGCACCAATAACTTGCTGTTTATAGGTCTCTTCTTTTTGTGGAGGAGCGTCAGTTATAAATGGGGTGCCAACATAATTATAATAAACTTTTTCTCCCTCAATTGAATAGTATGGTGATGGATATGTTTTACAACCTATTAGCAATGACAAGCAAATTGCATAAAAAATAAAATGTAAAATTTTTAAGTGCTTCATAGTTTTAGTTTACCATTAATTTGCTATGGCATTTAAATACTACTTGGAAATATATCTAACAAATACCTGAATACAAACAAGCCAATAATTATTAAGGTGATAATTATACGAGGTTTTTTAAATCGTTCCAGATTGATAGCCGACTTAAGTATTCGATATATAATAAAAATTGGCACACCAAAAGCAATAAGTGCTAAAAAAAATCCAAATGTTAATTGACTCCAACCATAAGAATAAGTTCTTTTCCAAATCCATGGTTCCAAATTATGTAAATTGATAAAGGCTTGCCAATCTTGTTCATTTTTAAAAGTATCAATCTTTCCAGTTAATTCGTTGATAACAAAATAACCAGATTTGAGATCGCCATAAGTTGTATTACTTTTACCAATAATGCAATCATCGTAAAAATAAAATTCTTCTATTCCTTGTATGTATGTACCTTTTACATTTAACCACACATCATTCATAATTTTCCCATTAGGTGTTTCCTCTTGCCAGTCCGAGAATACATTTAAACTAAATAGTAGGGAAATAATGAGTGTTATTTTTTTCATTTGATAAGTAATATTATTTTTACTATTCCACCACCATAAATTTTATTTGTAATGGATATGATTTTGTGTAAGGATGTAAATTACTTGATCTTCTATATTCCAAATTGATTTCATAATTACCAATTTGTTCCGGTTTAACTATAAATAATCTGTTGTTTGAAGCTAATTGAATATCCAATTTATCTACAGCTTTACCATTTCTTTTTGCACTTAATATTTTGTAGTCTTTGTATTCATTATTTTTGGTGTATCTACTAATTTCATAAGTAACAAACCCTTTAAAAGCTTCTGATAGTTTTATTGTATCAGCAATAGCATAATAATTATAATCTAAGTAGTAAACAACATCAAGTGTGCTGTAAAAATCGCTAATCAAATTATTTAACGCCTCGTATCTAATTAGGCTAACTATGTTTAAAATTTCATAATTAGAATTTAATACAAGCAGGTGCAATGAATCAGCATATTTGTTCCCAACCAAATAGTTTTTTACTAATGAATAAAAGTCTTCCATGGCAATTCTACTCAATTCAATATTGTCTGTCGATTTGATTATTTTTGAAAGCTTCACATATCCATCTTCAATTTTTTCTAGTTTGATTTTACATTCAATTCCTTTTTGATCTTTTGTGTTTAAGTTATTGTAATCATTTATCCTGTTAACCAAACGTTGTGTTTCTTTGTTTATAAAGGAAGTAGAATACTTCAAACACATTTCCTTGTTATTGTTATTACTGCAGGAAAATAAGGTGGTGGATAGGATTGTTAGAATTAGTATTTTTGTTTTCATTGGTAAAACAATATTAATAAAAAACACCCCAAACCTATTAACGTTTTGTTTGGGAAAATTATTGGAATGGGATTGAGTTTTATAGTGAAAAGATATGTTACGTCTTTTTTGGCCGATGTTAACGTCCTCGCCAATACCTAAAAGTATCGAAACAAAATTGCAGGCGAGGACGCCTGCAATGGCTGAAAACAATATTATTTATTCATTAGTTTTTGTTTTAAAGCATAACTATAAGCTTTGACAAAAGTTAAATAGCTATATGTTCTAAACATATCCCCACAATCAGAATTGAGGAATTTTATTGTTGCTAATTCTTCATCGCTGTATAGAAATTTGAGAAAATTATATTCATTCACTGGGTCAGTTTTTTGATAGTCTGGTGTGCATGTTTCAACCCGCCAAATAATAAAATTATTTTTCAGACAAATGAACCCACCGAAATATGCAGCATTCGATAGTACCTTAATTGCATTTTCCTCATCGTTTCCGTTTAAACGCCCTGTGTTTACAATTTTCTTCAATTCTTCAAAAATAACATTTGCTTTTACACTATCTGGATATTCGTAAACGTATAATACAAAATGATTATATCTTTTAGGTTTGATTGTTCTAGGGTAACCTTTATACGAAAATGCATGTAGCATATTATAACCAGAGAACACAGGGATATTTGCCATATCCACATTCAAATTTGCATTATCAGTTATTTTGTGATGAGTATAGTCTGAGTTTGATAATTTGAAAAAATCTTTAATTTGTTTTAGTGAAATAACTTTTTGCGTTAAGGCAACCTTAGCTTTTATATCGCTATGTGTATCTTTTATTTTAGCCTCGATTTGGGTTAATTTATTTTTATTTACAGAATTGTTAAAGTTGCTATTTTCATTGCAACATGTTGTCAAAGCTATAAGTAATAATGGAAGTATTTTCGTTTTCATAGGTTTCATAAAATTCTTAAAAACAAACACCGAACCTATTAACATTTTGTTTAGGAAAATGATGGAATTGTTTTGTGATTTGTTTAATTAAACGCATTTGCCAATAAACCAAATAATATTTATTAATTAGGAAGTTGAATTGGATGTGCTCCGTAGAAACTTTCTTGCATTACCTTTTTCCAATATTCATTTGTGGTTTTATCAAAATATAATTGTTCGTAATTTATCATTCCGTCAAACGGTTTTGACACATAAATTGTAGCATTATTTTTCAATCTTATCCTTAACTTAGTTTTGAAATTACCTTTGTATTTTGGCAATAGCATAACAACATATTCATTGTGGTAAACCATTTCAGCCCAAAAACCATCCCCACAAAAATAAGGACCTTCTTGTTCTATTGGCCTCCAAATTCCATTTGAATCTTTGGCTTCTTGAATTGCAAATAAGCGTCTATCTTTACCTATAAGAACTTTAGCAGAGGGTGTTTGGTTTATTATAAATGCTGGATAAAAGTATTTTCCTTTTTCAAGATTCATGTATTTATCCGACTTAGAAACTGTGACATTATAATCAATAACTAGTTCAAATCCATCAGTTGGAAGTGAATCCGATTTATAGGAGAAGAAGTTGAAATTGGGTAATTCGTTTTTATAAAAAGCTGTATCCATTCTTCCTTTTAAATCAATTGTATCCATAAATTTAAATTTACCACCAAGTGGTGGATAGGCATAACTAAAGGAATGTACACTTTCAAACTTTGAGCTATCATCGTTTGTTGTTTGCATAATATATGGTATTTCAAAATTGGGATAGATTTTTCGAGCTTGCTTATTGGAATTATTACAACCCAATTGGAAAACAGTTATTAGTATGAAGATAATCTTAGTATAGTTCATTTTGAATTCGATAGGGTTGTTCCTTTTTAACAATATTAATAAAAACAAATACCAAAACTATTAACGTTTTGTTTGTGGGAAATGTTGGAATGGTTTTGACTTTTGAATAGAGATGGATTATCAAATTCACCCAAAATTATATGCAAATTGGCCCAATGCTAATTTTCGCTTTTAGCAGCATCTAGGCTGCTGGCATCCGGCCTCTGGCAGGGATTTGCTTTAAGGCATGGTCATCTGGATTCTTAAAACTTAACACTCAAAACTCTCTTGCCTCTAGCAGCTGGCAGCTAGTATTCTAGCAAGGATTTCCATTAAAGAATGGACTTTCTTCCTCGCTTTTCGCTTCTCGTCTCTCGCTTCTTTCTGGAATCTGGATTCTTAAAACTTAACACTCAAAACTCTCTTGCCTCTAGCAGCTGGCAGCTAGTATTCTAGCAAGGATTTCCTTTAAAGAATGGACTTTCTTCCTCGCTTCTCGCTTCTCGTCTCTCGCTTCTTTCTGGAATCTGGATTCTTAAAACTTAACACTCAAAACTATCTTGCCTCTAGCTCCTAGCCTCTGGCTTCTGGCAGGGATTTGCTTTAAGGCATGGTCATTTGGAATCTGGAATCTGGAATCTGGATTCTGGACTCTCGCCTCTAAATCTTCATACTTAAACCAATCCTCTTCCTATCCAAATCAATGGAGATAACTTTAACCATTACTTCTTGTTGCAACTTCACCACTTGATTTGGGTCGCTAACAAATTTATTAGCGAGTTGGGAGATATGCACCATGCCATCTTGCTTTACTCCAATATCTACAAAGCATCCAAATTGAGTAATATTAGTCACTATGCCTGGTAAAACCATATCCAAACTCAAATCTTCTGGCTTCTTAACATTCCCAAACGAAAACTCTTTGCGGGTTTCTCGTGGGTCTCTTCCAGGTTTGGCCAACTCTTGTAAAATATCTTTTATGGTTGGCAATCCTGCTTCTGGGGTAATGTATTTTTCGGCTTGCAATTTTGCACGTAAAGGAGCTTGGTTCAACAAGTCTATTACTTTACAGTTTTGGTCTTGTGCCATGCGTTCAACAATAGAATAACTTTCTGGGTGAACAGCGCTGTTATCCAATGGATTTTTAGAATTGGCGATTCTCAAGAAACCTGCACATTGCTCAAATGCTTTATCTCCCAATCGAGGTACTTTTTTTAATTGATTTCTACTTTGAAAAGGGCCATTTTTTTCTCTGAATTGAATAATGTTTTGAGCCGTTTGAGGTCCAATTCCTGAAACATACATTAGCAAGCTTTTGCTGGCAGTATTCAAATTAACTCCCACTTTATTTACACAACTTTCTACCACCGTATCCAAACTTTGTTTCAATTTAGTTTGGTCAACATCGTGCTGGTATTGCCCAACTCCAATAGCTTTTGGGTCTATCTTAACCAATTCTGCAAGCGGGTCGGCAAGGCGTCTGCCAATGCTAACAGCACCTCTTACGGTTAGGTCTTTGTTAGGAAATTCTTCGCGTGCTATTTCAGAAGCAGAATAAACAGAAGCGCCGTTTTCATTCACCATAAAAATCTTTCGGTCTGAACCTAAATCAATTGATTTTACAAAGGATTCTGTTTCTCTTCCTGCTGTTCCGTTGCCAATAGCGATGGCAGTAATTTGGTGTTTCTCGCAAAGATATTGTAAGGTTTTACCTGCTTCATTGCTTTGGCGTTGTGGCTCGTGTGGATAGATAATTGCATCTTCAACTAAATCTCCTTCTTGGTTCAAACAAACTACTTTACAGCCCGAACGAAACCCTGGATCAATTGCCAAAATTCTTTGGTTGCCTAAAGGTGCCGAAAGCAATAACTGTTTTAAGTTTTCTGCAAATACCAAAATAGCTGCTTGGTCTGCTTTTTCTTTGGCGCTATTTCTAAATTCAGTTGAAATTGCTGGAGTTAATAAGCGTTTGTAGGCATCTTTAATTGCTAAGTAAATTTGCTCGCTAGACGAGGTGTTTCGCTTAACAAACATAAAGTCGAGTTTGTCGAGGCAAATGGTTTCATCTGGTTCTATTGTCAGGCGCAAGATTCCTTCTTCCTCTGCTCTGTACATGGCTAATAAACGGTAAGAAGGACAATTTTTTAATGACTCGTTAAAGCCAAAATAGTCTTGGTATTTTTGCCCTTCTGTTTCTTTTCCTTTTACCAGTTTGGAGCTTATAGTAGCAAATTTTTCGTACTGCAAACGCAACATGCTTCTGGCATTTGCATCTTCATTAATTATTTCTGCAATTATATCTCTAGCACCTTGCAAAGCTTCATCTTCAGTTTTAACTGTTTGGTTCAAAAAGCGATGTGCTTCTTGTATGCAATCTTGGTTACTTTCTTTTAATAACCATAATGCTAATGGCTCCAAACCATTGGCTCTGGCAACACTTGCGCGTGTTTTGCGCTTAGGTTTAAAAGGTAAATATAAATCTTCTAATTCACTTGGTTCTAAGCAAGTTTTAATTTTTGTTTCTAATTCTTTGCTCAGTTTACCACTTTCTGCTATGCTTTCTAAAATGGCAATTTTACGCTTTTCAAATTCCGTATATTTTTGAGTTAACAAGCGAATAGATTCAATTGCTACTTCATCTAAACTGCCTGTGGCCTCTTTTCTATAACGGGCAATAAATGGCACGGTGGCGCCTTCTTCCAATAGTTTTTGGGTTTGAACCAATTGATGGATGGAGCAAGAAACCTGATGTGCAATAAGTTGTTGAAGTGCGTGGTCGGAAATCATATAAGGACAAGAATAAGGTTTTTTTTCTTAGCTTTCTTTTGGTTCAAACCGAAATTTTACTACTAAATTTATTACCTATTTTATACCAATACAATAGGTTTTTGTTTGTGGAATAATATTACAATGCGTAAATATACTTTGCGCCTTTTACCATTTAGCAGGACAATTTGCCGTTGAGTATTTTTTTACTCAAAAAGAAGCATTCAATTTCTTATTGTTGAACCAAAGAAATTTAAATATGAAAGCAGCTATCTATACCCAATATGGTCCTCCCGAAGTAATTGAATTAGTGGAAAGAGAAATACCAAGGACTTTTGAAAAGGATGTGTTAATTAAAGTTATGGCCTCCACTGTAAACAGAACTGATGCGGGTTTTAGGAGTGCAGAGTATTTTGTTTCTCGGTTCTGGACAGGCTTGTTTAAGCCAAAATATCAAATTTTAGGATGCGAATATGCAGGTGAAATTGTGGCCACTGGAGCAAAGGTTAAAAATTATAAAGTTGGTGATAGGGTAGTTGGTTTTGACGATAAAAAAATGGGAGGTCATGCCGAATATTTGGTGGTTAATGAAAATAGCACCATGGGAATTATGCCTTCTAATTTTAGTTATATTGAAGCTGCTCCTTTATTGGAAGGTGCACATTATGCATTAATAAATATTCGTGCATCTAAGGTTTCTGGTGGACAACACGCTTTGGTTTATGGAGCTACTGGTGCAATTGGTTCCGCTGCTGTGCAATTATTAAAATTCTTTGGAATAAAGGTTACAGCAGTTTGCAATACCAAAAATGTTGAATTAGTAAAATCATTAGGAGCCGATGTTGTTATAGATTATCAAACAGAAGACTTTACAAAAACTTCCCAGAGCTTTGAGTTTATTTTTGATGCTGTTGGGAAAAGCTCATTTAGGCAATGCAAACCTTTATTGAGCGAAAAAGGAATATATATTTCTACCGAATTGGGTAAGAATGGAGCCAATGTTTTTTATGCTCTATTTGCACCCTTTTTAGGTTCAAAAAAAGTATTGTTTCCTATTCCATCCATCTATCAAGCAGATATAGATTTTTTATTACGCTTAGCAGAAAACGGATTGTTTAAACCGGTATTGGATAGAAAATTTAAACTCGATGATATTGTGGATGCTTATAACTATGTAGAGTCGGGACAAAAAGTTGGAAATGTGGTTCTTGAAATAAGGTAAAAAGTTTTTATTTCTTAAAGATAAAATATACTGCTAGTACTAGAAAAATAAAACCTATAAAATGATTAGTAGTAAAGCTTTCATTCTTAAAAAATAAGGATGTAAAAACAGTAAAAACTACCAAGGTAATTACTTCCTGAATCACTTTTAACTGCCATAAATTAAAAGGCCCACCATTGTCGGCATACCCAATTCTATTGGCTGGCACTTGCACGGCATATTCAAATAATGCAATGCCCCAACTAATAAAAATTATGCTAATTAATCCCAAGCCATTAAACCAATTCATAGTTTTAAACTTAAGATGACCGTACCAGGCAAACGTCATAAAGATATTAGAAAGTACCAATAAACCCACAGTTAGTAACGACTTTTTCATGCTCTAAATTTCTAAAAATAATTTAATAAATCCTGTGTTTTTAAATTGAATTAAATTTTTTGGAGCATTGGTCATAATGGTAAAAGCATTTTTTTGAATTATGGTTTAAAAGAAAAGAGCTTGCTATACTAAAACCTAAACTAGCAAAATTCTTAAAGAGTAATATGCAGTATACTAGGTCAAGTTTTTTAAGTTTAAAATTAATCGTTATTAATTTGTTGACCCAATTTCCATGTTTCTGGATTTATAAATAATTGATTTAATTATTTCGTCAAACTCTTGTGCCGAACTCAAAATATATCCCATTAATTCTTTGGTTTCTTCTGGGATTTTATCTTCGTCTTTCATTAGATCTATTAAGCCCATAATTCTAGCCAAAGGAGCTCTAACAATATGAGATTGAACCCATGCTATTTCATGCAATTGTTTGTTTTGTGATTCAATAGCTCGAATATGATTCATTCGTTCTGTAATATCTTGTGCCGCAGCAATGAGTCTAATAGCATTTCCTTTTTCGTCTCTTACAATAAAGCCCTTGCAATTTACAACCATAAGTTTACCTGATCTATTAAACATCCTAAATTCAAACTCCCAATAATTGGTTTCTGTATTTTGAAAGGCAATTTTTTGTGTTTCTAAGAAATTAGGTAAATCTTCTGGATGTATTAAGTTAATCCAATCCTGTTTTGTTCGAAAATGAGGAACAAAATTGCTTTCAGATGTTTCATTTTCGGTGGTATTTAATAAACCTGTTACAATATCTAAATCCCAGATGGAATCGTGAGTGGCTTTAGAAACCAAAGCATACTTTTTATTGCTTTCTTCCAAAGCAATTTGCGATTCTTTACTTTGGGTAATATCCATTTTAATGGCCATGTAATTTTTTATTACACCCTTTTTATTCTTTACTGGGCCTATTGTTGCCGACTCCCAATACAAATTTCCATGTTTATCTCTATTGTGAAATTCGCCAACCCATTTATTTCCATTGCTAATTGTTTCCCATAATTTTTTATACTCTTTGGCATCGGTTTCTCCAGATTTCAATATTCTAGGATTTTTCCCAAGTGCCTCCTCCAAAGTATAACCTGTGGTTTTTGTGAAGGTTGGGTTGGCATACTGTATTTTTCCTGCCAAGTCTGTTATTACAATGGTAACAGGACTTTGTTCTACAGCTTCAGATAATTGCAATAATTTTTCTTCGGCTTTAATACGAGAGGTAATATCTGTGTTAAATCCATACCATGTTACCGAGCCATCTGGTAGCAATTCTGGATTGGATTTTGAGTAAATCCACTGCACCTCTTTACCAGGAATTTGAACCCTAAACTCGCAGGTGAAATAGCTTAAATTTTTTGCAGAATATTCAATTTCATTAATTACCATTTCCATGTCCTCTGGATGAATTACGCTGGCAATAGGTTCAAATGAATCAATAACATCCTCAGGATTACAACCAAAAATATTAATAATACCAGATGAAGCTATCGGGACAAAATAACTACCATCTGGCCTTCTTGTGAATTGGTAAATTAAATCAGAAACATTAGCGGATAGTTTTTGAAATTCAATGTCCTTCTGCCTAATCTTCTCTTCCGAAATTACTCTTTCCGTAATATCTCGTATCGACCAAACACGACCAATAATTTCCTTACTAAATACCAGAGGTTGAGAGTGGTATTCCATTACTCTACCATTTTTAAATCGAGCAATTTCATTGATTTTATCAATGGAATTATGCAGATTTTCTATCTTTTTTCTAAAGTTAATCCCATCCTCTATTTTATCAGTTATATAGTCCAATAAATTTTCTTCATTACTTTCCTCAATAAATGATTTGGGTAATTTGGTTAATTCAGAATATTTATCATTGAAATAGAGGATTTCTCCCTTTAATCCCATTGCCAAAACTCCATCGTTGGTAGATTGTAAAACAGATTGCAAATACATTTGGTTTATTGCCAATGCCAAATCTTGTTTTTTGCGCTCGGTTATATCCAAATAGGTTCCAATTACTCCTTCCACTTCGCCATTAGAATTTAGAAGTGGAATTTTGTTTGTAAGTAAAGTAATATTACTCACATCTGCAGTACTTTGAGGTTCCTCAATATTTAATTTAGGCATTCCGCTTTGGATAACAGCTAAATCGTCTTTTTGGTAAAGCTCAGCCTGCTCGTTCCAAGCCATTTGGAAATCGTTTTTGCCAATTATTTCGTTAACCGATGAGTACCCTGCATCTTTAGCAAAATTTTGGTTGCAGCCCAAATAGTTTAAGTTCTTATCTTTCCAAAATACCCTTACGTCTATAGAATTTAAAACCCCTTCTAAAACCTGAAAATATTCTAGTTGTTTTTCTTGTGCTTTTCTCCTTTTGGTGTTATCATAAAGTACAATCAATTGATTGTTTTCTATTGAATCTCCAAGCCAAGAATTGGAAATTAAAATAGATTTTACTGAGCCATCTTTACAAGTAACTTCCACTTCGGGGGATGGAAGACGAATGCCTGATTTCTTAAAAGATTCCAAAGCGTCATACCACTTTTTTTCAATAATGTTACGGTAATTTGGGTCGGGATAAGCTTTTTCAAACCAAACCTTTACAGTGGGAATTTCCGAAAGTGTATACCCAAAAACTTTGGTAAAAGTAGAATTTACAAATGTTATATTGGAATTGGAATCATTAATTGCCATGGCAACAGGGGTGCTTTCAATAACACCTTTCCATTTTTGGTCCATCGCTTCAATATGTTCCAATTGTTGAACCTGTTCTGTGATATCGCTAATTATTCCAAAAATTTGCTTTCCTTCTTTTTGATAATCTGCTTTGGAATGAATTACCAAAAGGGCATCGTCTGTTTTCCTTTTTATTTTGAAGGTTACTTCATATGGTTTTTTGCCAGAAATTAGATTAGCCATAGCCTCATCCATAATTTCATTGTATTCTGGTAACCTTGATTTTTTTATGTCTTCAAAAGTGATGGTTTCTTGGGTAAAGCCATATATCCTTTTTGCACCCTCCGAAGCTAAGACTATTTTTGTTTCTAGGTTGAGAGTCCAATAGCCAATTTTAGCTATTTTCTCTGTTTTTTGCATTAATAAATCATGGTGTTTTATTTTCTCATCCAGGATTTCATTTTTGCTAATTTGTTGAGACAGTGCTTCCTTTAATTCCTTGTTTTCTTGTTCAATTTGTAAAAGATAATTGGATTGGTCTTGGGTATTTTTTACCTCAGTTTTTTTATTATGGGTTAATGGTTTAGAATTCACATTTTTTGTGAAAAAGGAAATTTGTTCTATTAGTTCGTTTTCCTCTAAAGGATGGTCGAGAAAGGCATGTTCGCCAAGTTCAACTTTATCCGAAATGCTATTTTTAAATTCTAGATCGGCACCTAGAAACAAAATGGGAATGCTTGAAGTTAAATGGTTTTCCTTTAGTTTTTTGCAAAGATTGAATTCGTTTATTTTTGCCAATGGAGCATCCAATAAAATAATATTGGGTTGGTGCTCTGTGGCTAATTCAATACCATTATTCCCATTATGGCTAGAAAGAAAAAGGGCCTCCCTAAAGTGGTTGTTAATAATTGGTTTGAACCAAACCAAGTTTTCATCTAAATGATGTATCGCTAAAATTTTCATACCCTCCTAGTTTTAAAGATAGTCAAAATTGGTTCATTTAACCTGACTGAAATTCAACTAAAGTTTTGATTAATAGACTGCTATTTCCCAAATCGAAATTTTAATCCTAACAATCAATTTTCAAGCAATTTAATTGAATTCTTATTCCAATTTAATGATATTTATTTGGTTTTTTGCAAAATGGAGGTGTTTCAGAAAATTAATACAAGTTGATTTTGCTGCAACAATACATGAAATCCCATCTTAATTAATCCATTTAGTTATTCATGAATTAAGACAGATTTTTTTTGCCTTTATAATCCTTTTGTAGCAAGGAAAAAACAAGAGAATCCTCATGTTTATTTCCCACTAAATAATGCTCTCTTAAAAGACCTTCTTGAACAAAATTGTTATTATTAAGAAGTTTCAAGGAAGGAATATTATAACTAGCCACCAAGGCTTCAATGCGGTGAAGGTTTAAGATTGTAAATCCATAATCCAAAATTACCTCCACAGCTTCGCTCATTAAGCCCAATTGTTTAAAGCTTTCTACTTCCATAGAATATCCAATTTCGGCCCTTTTATGGTCGGGGTTCCAATTATGCAATCCACAACGACCAATTATGGTTTCAGTTTCTTTATCAATGAGCAGAAATAAAATAAAACTTCTGTTATAAGTAGCGTATCCTTTTTCGTATTTGCTCTTTTCTTTTTCAAATTCTTCTGTGGTATTATGCCCCAAAAGGTACATAATTTGTGTTGGAGAATAGTTCTCGAAAATATAGGTCATGCCCGCTGGGGAAATCCCTTTAAGGAATAATCTTTTGGTTTCTAATATTTCAAATTCCATAGTATCCAATTATAAAATTTTGGTTCAAGGCTATTTATAATTTAGCCAATTCTTTGATATCTTTTATTTCCAAAACGTGTTTAGAAAATCCCTTTTGCACAGCGTTAATCATAGCTTGAGCCACTTGGTTTAAAGTTAAAGTTTGTGAGGGAAGTAGAATTGGAAATATCCAAATTACAGGTTTAAAAATCCACTTCACATTGGTTTGTCCTGCAACAGGTTTCATAAAACCCGGACGAAAATTATAGACACCTTTAAACGGCAATTTCATTAAGTCGTTTTCTGTTTTGCCCTTTACTCTTGCCCACATGCTTTTACCTTTTTCGCTGCTATCGGTAAGGGCTCCAGAAACGTAGGTAAAAACCATTTTTGGGTTTAAATCTGCCAATACTTTTGCTACGTTTAATGTAATATCATAGGTAATATGGGTGTATTCTGGTTCTTTTAATCCAATAGAACTTATGCCGGCACAAAAGAAGCAAGCGTCATATTCTTTAAAATCTGCACTATAATTTTCGAGTTTCATAAAGTCGGAAACAATTAATTCTTTCAGCTTTGGGTTTTGCAGAGGAAAAGTCCTACGATTTATCATGACAATCTCAGTTATGGTTGGGTTTTCCAAACACGCCAACAAAATACCCTCGCCAACCATACCAGTAGCACCTGTTATTATTACTTTCATATTTTTTATTCTAATAGATGGAATTAACTGCTAATTCCTTCTACAATTATAACTACAAAAATTACATTGCTTAATTTTAGTTCAAAAGTGTAGATTTACCAATAAAATACCACTTATGAAAAACGCTGTTAATTGGGTTGAAATTCCTGCTTTGGATTTCAACCGTTCTAAACTTTTTTACGAAACCATTTTTGGTTCAAACATGCAAACCATGGAAGCCATGGGAATGAAATCTGCCTTCTTTAATTTTGATATGCAAAACGGTGGAATTGGTGGATGTATTATAACAGGTGCCGGCTACGAACCTTCTGAAAAAGGTTCCTTGGTTTACCTAAACGGAGGCATTGATTTGCAAGATGTTTTATCAAAGGTTGAGGCCGCTGGCGGTAAAGTGGTATTGCCTAAAACTGCTATTGGAGGAAATGGATTTATGGCTCATTTTATCGATACAGAAGGAAACAAAGTAGGATTACATTCTCGTGTTTAATTTGCTTTACTTTTCCTAGTTTTTTTCAATATGTCCAAGTTAATTTCAATCCCTTTGGTTCAAACCGAAACCCTTTCTTTTTTAAAAGATTTAGATAAAAATAATAACAGAGATTGGTTCAACCAAAACAAAGAAACCTATATGCAAGCTCAAGAAAATATGCTTGCATTTGTAGATGCCCTTTTGGGGGAGATGAATAAACACGATGTGATAGAAACGCAATCGGCAAAAAAGAGTTTGTATCGTATTTACAACGACGTTCGGTTTAGCAAAGATAAATCGCCTTATGCGGCGCGCTTTGCATTTAGGTTTGCAAGAGCAACAAAGTTGAGAAGAGGTGGTTATTATGTTCATCTACAACCTGGAAAAAGTTTTCTGGCTTGCGGCTATTTTAATCCTAATGCAGAAGATTTAAAAACCATTCGTATGGACATGGATTACAACCATGAAGATTGGTTTAAGTTGCTTAAAACAAAATCTATAAAAACCAATTTTGGTGAGCTGCAAGGCAATAAAGTAGAAACCACACCAAGAGGTTTTGATAAAGCACATCCCGCAATAGATTTAATTCGTCACAAGCAATTTATCCTTCGTCGTGATTTTACCGATAAAGAAGTTTTAGCCCCCAATTTTATGCTGGAAATTAATACTCTTTTTAAATCATTGCGACCCTTTTTAGATTATACAAGTGAGGTCTTAACCACCAATTCTAATGGGGAGTTGCTGGTTTAAAATTTGATTTTTTAAATAGTTTTTTGCTAAGGAAACTTCTTCTGATTTTGGGATAGGATAAGATTTATTTTTTTTCTTATTTTTGTCTAGAGGGAATTTAAAATGACTAGAGAATCCATAATAGATAAAACAGTAAATGCAATGAGCCAACTTCCAGTTGAAAAGGCCGTTGAGATTTCTGATTTTGCAGATTTCATAGTTAAGAAATATGAAGAAAGTTTGCTGTCAAATGGTTTAACAAAAATTATTGCTGAAGGAAAATCATACCAATTTTTAGAGGAAGAAGAAGATGTTTATTCGCTTAATGATTTAAAGGTGCTATATAATGACAAAGGGTGATATTGTTTTAATAATATTTCCCTTTACGGATTTAAGTGGTCAAAAATTAAGACCTGCAGTAGTTCTAGCTGAAACCAATCAAGATTTTACAGTTTGTTTTATAAGCTCTCAACTTCAATGGCAAGAAACTACAGACCTTGCAATTTCACCTTCCTTATTAAATGGTCTTAAAAAGGCATCACTTGTAAGGGTAAATAAAATCGCTATTCTTGTGAAGAAATTTGCTAAAGGTTTATTGGGTCAATTAACCAATAAGGAGATTAAGGAGCTTAATTTAAAATTGAAAATAATTTTTCAAATTCCATAAAACAATTTTTAATCTCACCTTTTTTTCCAAATACATTTTATTTCGGTTTGAACCAAAAGAAAATAGTTTTTAGGTTCAAACCGAATTTAAAAAAGTACCAATACCTTGCTGATTAAGCCAGTTCTGCCAAACTTTTAGCCATTCTAGGTGTTTAACTTTTTGTTTTATACTATTTGTTAGCAGGCGAATATTGCTTATCAATCTTTAAATTGTAAATTAACTGCATGAATGCATTTTGGAAAAAGGTAATTATTAGAACTACGCTGCAAGCACAAAGGAGAAATGCGGCAGATGCCATTCGTTATTCCGATTTTATATTAGCAAAAGGGTACCGAAATTTGTTTATTACCCTCAAGCGTAACCTTAAAGATTTTGTATTAATAACAGTAGGGATTTTCTCTGCATCCTTTGGCTTTAAAGGTTTTCTCCTAACCAACCATTTTATTGATGGAGGTGCAACAGGTATTTCCTTATTGATTTCAGAATTAACACAAATACCACTTCACCTATTAATTATTGGAATCAATATTCCTTTTGTTTTATTAGGATACAAAATATTGGGAAGAGTCTTTGCCATTAAAACAGCTTTGGCAATTTCTGGCTTAGCACTATGTGTAGCCCTGGTAGAATTTCCTAATGTTACTAACGACAATCTTTTGGTGGCAATTTTTGGGGGATTCTTTTTAGGTGCTGGTATTGGCTTATCTGTTAGAGGTGGCGCTGTTATTGATGGAACGGAAGTATTGGCCATCTTTCTAAGCAAAAAAATTGGAACCACTATTGGAGATATTATCATCTTAATCAACGTGATTATTTTCTCTGCTGCAGCCTATTTTCTCTCCATAGAAATTGCTTTGTATTCTATGATAACTTATTTGTCTGCATCCAAAACACTTGATTTTATTATTGAGGGAATTGAGGAATATATTGGTGTTACCATTGTCTCTTCGCATAGTGAAGACATAAGAAAAATGATTATTCAGAAAATGGGTAGGGGAGTTACCATTTATTCTGGTAAGAGAGGTTATGGCGAAAAGAATGAGTTAAAAGAAGTAGATATTTTATACACCGTTGTTACCCGTTTGGAGTTAAATAAATTGAATACGGAAATTGAAAAAATCGAACCCAGTTCCTTCGTAGTGATGCATCCCGTAAAAGATACCAAAGGTGGAATGATTAAGAAAAGGCCTTTGAATCATTAGAAGAATATTTTTAAATTATCTGAAAAGCCAGCTAGATTTTTTTTGAGGAATTTAAATTCTTAGGAAGATTATTGTTTTTTGTTAATGATGGCAGGGTACAAAATATTTGTTTGATTGGTTCAAAATTTGGGCGAAATGGATATATTTGATTTGTTTGAATTTTTGTGGGTTAGGTAGCCATAACCCATAAACCTTATTACGTAAACATAAACCCAAATTTTGCAAAAGAGCCAATTCTCCCACCTACCAAAGAACGATAATGACTATTTTAAGGATGAAAATTCGTATCTTAACCGGCAAAAAATTGAACTGAATTAAATGTCAGAAAAAGAAGCTAAAGCAAGAGTAAAAATCAATAAACTCCTTGAGGAATCAGGGTGGAGCTTCTTCGACTCGGACAAAGGTAAAGCAACGATTAAACTTGAATCTTCCATCAAAATGGACGATTTTGGAGAAGACTTTGAGCATTCAAAAAACGGTTTTATTGACTTTTTACTGGTTGATGAAAACCAAAACCCAATACTTGTTTTAGAGGCAAAGAAAGAAAGTTTGAATCCACTTGTTGGTAAAGAACAGGCAAGGAAAGTTTTTACCAATTATTTGAAAAACGATCTTACAACCGTTGTTTACAAAGAAAAGAAAATTAAAAGAACTGAAAGTGATAAAGTTGGTTATTGGGATATGCTTTTGTAAAATGAGCATGTAAATGAAGGAATAAAATCTAATTGCAGGTAATTCAAGCAGCTATAGGAAAGTAAGAAAGAACTAGAACTAGTTAGTGTGAAGGAATAAATGAAGGAATAATTCTAATAAATAAAATAAGATTGCAGGTAATACAAGCAACTAAAGGAATATAAGAAAGAACTAGAACTAGTTAGGGTGAAGGAATAAATGAAGGAATAAATCTAATAAATAAAATTGAAGGTAATACAAGCAACTCAAGGAATATCAGAAAGAATTAGAAAGCCCTATTTCATTTATATATTATATTCTCCTAGTTAACCTGAAGAAAATTGAAATCAACATTGAAATTGCCAATTCAATTGCAAATTGAATTCAAAAAATCAATAGGAATTGGCTTTAGCCAATTCATTTCAAATAAATTAGAAGGATATTGGCTTTAGCCCAAAGGAATGTTTCAAATTTAAATGAGGAGTCAACAAAATTAGACAAACTGCCAACTTAGCAAAAAAGGGTTTCCTCGCATTTATGTCTGGATTCCCGCGTTCCTGAAACTCCATTAGGCAGGCTGGATTCTGGACTTTTTCTCGCATCTTCCCTCCATACAAATAGAGTTTACACAATCTTCTTTACACTCTCGCTTCTCGACTCTCGACTCTGGATTCTGGATTCTGGACTCTCTTGTCTTTGTCCCTAGACTCTTTTCTTAACACTTAAAACTTAACACTTAAAACTCAAAAGTGTACCCCCTCCGCATCATATGTGTACCCCCTCCGCACTATATGTGTACCCCCTCCGCACCATTTGCATACCCCCTCCGCACCATATGTGT
>JAIOYZ010000040.1 GCA_021740845.1 Bacteroidia bacterium | reverse complement strand
GTTCCATAACAGAAACGAACACTAGATGGTAATTCCTTTAATGGCAATTCTCTTGTGAAAACATTAAACGCTGCTGAATCTTTACATCCATTCAAATCCTGAATAATCACTTTGTATTGAGTAGTGGTTCCTGCAGTGGTTGGATTAATATATACATTTGAGTCGATACCAAAAGGACGAATTACAGTAGTTGAAGCCAAGCCTCCTGAATAAAATGTATAGCGATAGCTTAAACCATATGGTGTTCCATCGTGTCCGCTTGCTTTCACTTGAACAGGGGTACCAAAGCAATTGGCTGTATCTCTCACAGCTACGTCAACAGGTGGTGCAATGTAAACTGAATCCAAAATATTATCATTTGGACAACCATTAGGATTTGGTGGAGGAGAAGTTGTTAAACGTAATTTAATCTTATGCCAACCACCAATTGTAAAACGATGGTTAGTAATACTTGAGGCATTATAGGTTTGATAAACATTAGAGTTTGGATACGTTTCAACTTGGAATTGAGTGTAACTATTATTTAAAGGTACACTATTCTGTAAGGTATAGCTAAAATCGTAATAACCACAATTCTTATTTACTTTATTAATGGTGGCAATCGGAATTCGTCTCACCAAAATACTAAAGGAACGTGTGGTTCTGGCAGGTATAGGACAAGCTCTATCTTTTGCTGTTAATACAAAATAATAGGGTAAGTTACTAGCCATGCTAGCTGGAGGTGTCCAACAAAACCTCACACTATCCTTTTTAGGACCTGTAATTCCTCGGTTAACTGGATTGTAAAGTTTTACAAAAGTGGCACCATTAGCAACTAATTGAGCTGGGTTATTCCAATTAATATCAGTAGTATCTGTTGCGGCGGTATTGTCCCAAGCTGAAATAATAATACATAATTGCTCCCCAGCACATACTGAATAGGCAAAATTTGGTTGAGGAGTAGTTAAAACTGCATCTTTATCATATGTTCTTAAAACAGGTGGATTATTCGCTGGGCAAAACTTGCTATAAAATTGAATATCTCTTCGGGTAATCCCCATTAAGGTGGGCACACCACCAACCATTTTCCATTGCTTAACCGCAATAATCAAGTTGGCAACAAAATTACCCATTGGCCTAAATTGAATATCCCCTGTTACAGCATCAATATAAATACCGGTTGGTGGTAAAGCTGGTGGCGATTGAATAGGCGCTCCTAAATAAGGTAATGGTACTGTTGGGCTATATGGTGAAACATAAGGAGCAGAGGAACCTGGACCAACCAAAGATTGTCCAAATGCATAACTTAATGAATCTCCATCTGGGTCAATAGCACCCAAATTATAAGTAAAATCTTGACCAGCACAAGTAACAGCTACTGGGTCATTGGTAAAAGTTGGGGATGAATTACAAGGAGTAGCGCAACGATTAATAATGGCTTCTGTGTAAAAATTTAAAGAACCAGGATTTGCCAATGTAGTAATTGCACTATTTCTACAGCATGTATTCCATCCAATACTAACAAAGCAGCAACTTGATGGAATTGAACTTAGATTAATTTGCCCTGTAAAAGTGTAAACTTCAATTCCAGGAGTGAAAGTACCAGGTGTTCTAGAACCACAATTGGAACAAATCGTCTTTTCTGTAGCACACAATTGAACTACGTCAAAACCACTCACTGCGGTAACAACTGTAATACTTTGACTTCCAAAACTTACACCTGCACAAGGACTCGTTGGCATCCCCGAACCTGCTGGTGAAGCAGCACCGTAAATGGAAATGGATTGAGAACAAGATGGACTCAAATTGGTTGGACAATTAGAACACAACTGAACCCCTTGACAATCTCTGTAAAGTTTAAAAGTTACATTGTAAACACCTGGTGTTCCTGAACATTGGTAGGAAACGTCAGATCCAACAACGTGTGAAGCCTGAGCTGTCTGGACAAAAAACAAGCTTGTTAATAAAAGTAAAGCTAGGGTAAAGCCCTTACCTTTTTGGCTAAAAATTAATTGCATTATACTTTTCATAAAATTCAAATTTTTCGTATTGATGTGGTCAAAGATAAACTCGGTATCCTTAATTCTTTCTTAATTGTAACTATATTTGGCTAAAATAAACAATTTTAGTAAAAGTTTAAGTGTTTCATTAAGATATCTTTAACCCTATGATCAATTTTTCCTTAAAAGGACACGAATCTAAGAAATTTTTTGACCCAGACCAAGCTATATGGAAAGGAGAATCTGGTGAGTTATTAGATATAAACGTTTCATCCAATTTAAACTTATCCAAATTGGATGAAAACCCTCATGGGCTGTGGAGATACAGAGGAGTAATTCCAATAATAAACGATAATAATATCGTAACATTTCAGGAGGGAAATACCCCTTTAACAGAGGTAATTTTGCCAAACAATAAATTAGTTTGGATCAAACAAGACCATTTATTTCCAACAGGAAGCTACAAAGACAGAGGGGCTAGCGTTCTAATTAGTAAGGCCAAGGAACTGGGAGTCAGCAAAATAATTCAAGATAGTAGTGGAAATGCTGGTGCTGCAATAGCAGCATATGCTGCTGCTGCCAACATACCGTGTGAAATTTATCTACCTGAAGAAACAAGTTTATCCAAAATAGTTCAGATAGAAGCTTATGGTGCAAAAATAATTAAGGTGCCCGGGTCAAGAAAAGATACTGCTAAAAGAGCATTAATGGAATCCCAAAATTCCTATTATGCAAGTCATTCTTACAATCCCTATTTTTTTCAAGGCACAAAAACCTTTGCATACGAACTTGCGGAGCAATTAAATTGGAATGCCCCAGATATTCTGGTGATTCCGGCTGGTAATGGCACATTGCTTCTAGGATGTTATATTGGATTTCATGAATTGGTTCAGCAAAAAATCATTCAAAAAATGCCAAAATTAGTTGCTGTTCAAAGCGAAAAATGTTCCCCTTTATTTCATTATTTCCATGACCAAAATTTTAATATGAATTTGTATGAACCAAGCGAAACAATTGCTGAAGGAATAGCTATTCCTAATCCTGTTCGATTGAGTCAGATGTTTCAAGCGATAAAGAAAACTGGAGGTGATGTTGTTTTAGTTTCAGATTCTGAAATTATTGAAGCTTGGAAATATATTTCGCGCTTAGGATATTTTATTGAACCTACCTCTGCTGCAACAATTGCAGGCCTAATTAATTATTCAAATAATCTTGACCCAAATCTCAAAATAGCAAGTGTTTTTACAGGTTCTGGACTAAAATCAATTGATAAAATTCAGAAAATTTTGGGTCAAACAAACATTAAACTCTAAAAAACTAAAATGTTTTGCACTCAAATTTAAGAATTTCAATATCCTTTTCTTTTAAAAGAGTGAAATAAAACCATATATTTTTAAACCTAAAATTTTCCTTCAAAATAAAAATTACCTCTAAATGATAGAAGGTGATTATATTTACTCCCTTAATAGTTGCAATTATTAAATGGTACAATCGTATTTTGCGATTAATTTGGAAATAAACTATTAAGCATAGGATACTATTTACCATAAATTAGAGTTCTTAAAACAACTCAAAAAATGAAATAAACAGGATAGAAATACTCAATTTATTGAGTAAACTTGGTTAATTAGAATGAAGAAAACGTTTATTATTTGCCTGCTGGCAATTTTAAGTTTGCCCTTGAAGGCACAAATTTTGGACGAAATTGTTGCGGTTGTTGCCGATAAAATAATTTTGCGCTCTGATATCGAAATTGCCTTTGAACAAGCATCCCGAGAAACAGGAATAAGTCATGATTCCTTAAAATGCCTTCTATTGGAACAAAAATTAATTGAAAATTTATTAATCCTAAAGGCACAAGTAGATTCAATACCGGTTAGCGAAGAACGTGTAGATGCTGAATTAGATGAACGCATTCGGTATTTTGCCCAACAATATGGAGGTGAAAAAGCACTAGAAGAAATTTATGGAAAAAGCATCGCGGATATAAAAGCCACCAATAGAGAAAGAATAAAAAACAACCAATTGGCTTCTGCTATGTTAGCTAAAATTGTAAAAGATGTAAAAGTAACTCCAACTGATATCAAAAATTTCTATAGCCAAATCCCATTAGATAGCCTTCCTTATTATTCTTCAGAAGTAGAATTGGCTCAAATTGTAATTGAACCTAAAATAAGCAAGGAATCTAAACAAGCAGCATATGAAAAAATTGCTGAATTAAGAAGAAGGATAGTTGAAGATGGAGACAAATTTAGTACTCTAGCACTTATATATTCCGACGACAAAGGCTCAGCCACTAAAGGGGGAGAACTTGGCTACTTTGGCCGAGGAATGATGGTTCCAGAATTTGAAGGAGCGGCTTTTAAGTTAAAACCAGATAGCATCTCAAAAATTGTTGAATCTAAATATGGTTATCATATTATTCAAGGAATACAAAGAAAAGGAGATGAGGTAAACGCGAGGCATATTCTTATAATGCCAAAAATATATTCTACCGATGTAGAAATTGCCAAAAATAAAATGGATTCTATAATCCAACTTATAAAAATGGATTCAATCAGTTTTGAAGATGCCGCTAAAAAGTTTTCAGATGATGAAGTTACCAAAAACAGTGGAGGTTTTATTGGTAGTGGAGGCCTCGGAAATACTCATGTTCCAGTAGACGAACTAAGCAAAGAATTAAATATTAACGTTCAAGCGATGCAGGTTGGAGAAATTTCTGAGCCAGAAATAATAATTCTTCCAGGACCAGATCAAAAGAAAGCCCTTAGAGTTTTTTATTTACGAAGTGAAACACCACCTCATAGGGCCAATATTAAAGATGATTATCAAAAACTTCAGGCGATGGCTTATAATAAGAAGCAACAAGAGGCCAGAGAAAAATGGATTGAACGGTATAGAAAACAATTCTATATTCAAGTAAATGGACCTTTTGCTCAATGCCCTCAAATAAAACCTTGGACCCAAAATAAATAATAAAAATGCTGTCTTTTTCAAATGATGTAGAAGCTGCAAATGCACTTCACCAAAAATACAAAGAATTAAAAGCTGAAATTGCCAAAACTATTGTTGGTCAAGATAAAGTAGTAGATGCTGTATTGATTTCAATTTTTTCAAATGGCCATTCATTACTAATTGGCTTGCCAGGTTTGGCAAAAACCTTACTAATAAAATCCATCTCGGAGGTGCTTGATTTACAGTTTAGTAGAATTCAATTTACTCCCGATTTGATGCCTAGTGACATTACTGGTTCTGAGATTTTAGATGAAAAAAGAGAATTTAAATTTATTAGAGGACCATTATTTGCTAATATTATTTTAGCAGATGAGATAAATAGAACCCCACCAAAAACTCAAGCAGCTCTTCTTGAAGCCATGCAAGAAAAATCAATTACCACAGGAGGAAAATTGCACAAGCTGGAGGAACCATTTTTTGTTTTAGCAACTCAAAATCCTATCGAACAAGAGGGAACTTACCCATTACCAGAGGCTCAATTGGATAGATTTATGTTTAATATTAATTTAGACTATCCAAGTTTCGAAGAAGAGGTTCAAATTGTTAAAAACACAACAGGTGTTCATGTTAATTCATTAAACAAAATATTGCATAGCCAAGAGATTTTATATTTTCAAAAGTTGGTGAGAAAAGTACCAGTTGCAGATAATGTTGTAAATTATGCTGTTACTTTAGTTAGCAAAACTAGGCCCAATACACCAAATGCTGGGCATATGGCAAATGAATTTCTTTCTTATGGAGCCGGTCCACGAGCAGGTCAATTTTTAATGTTAGGGGCTAAATGTCATTCACTATTGCAAGGAAAATATTCGCCCGATATAGATGATGTGAAGGCCGTTGCAAAGTATGTTTTACAACATCGTCTAATCAGAAATTTCAAGGCAGAAGCAGAGGGAATTTCTACAGAAAAAATTATCGAAAGTTTCTTGTAAATTCTATTTGCCTAATCCGTTTTTTTCACGCCACATTTGGTTAAACGACTTCTCAGCAATTTTTGGAAACTCCCTCTCATCGCTCCAATCACTCTTATAAAATTGCCTTAATGTGAAGTTTTTAATTCCAGCTGGGCGATTTAAATTTTTACGGTTCAACATAAATTTTTTCCAAGTATACCAAGATAGTTTTTCTCCAGTTTTTTCAAATCCTTGTAAAACATTATCATGCCTATTCCTTATTATGTGGTTATGAATATCAATGTTCACAGGACAAACTTGCGTACAATTTCCACATGAAGTGGAGGCATTACTTAAATAGTTAAAATCCTCAAAACCTTGTTGAATGGGTGCCATAACTAACCCAATTGGCCCACCTTTATAACTTTGAAAATTCCCTTCTCCACCTACTACCTTAAATACAGGGCATACATTATCACATGCATTACATTTAATGCAATGGAGAGCCTGTCTTTGATCTTGAGTAAACAACACATTTGACCTGCCATTATCAACTAAAATCACAATAAATTCGCTTGGGCCTTCAGTGTCCTCTCTGTAACTTGGTCCTGTGATGGTATTATAAGTATTTAATTGTTGGCCTGTAGAAAAGGTGGAACTCAATGGGAAGAATAACTCCAAATCATTAATTGTTGGCAAAATTTGGTCAATTGAAGCAAGAACAATTTGTGTTTTAACAAAAGCAAAACTTAACCTAACATTTCCTTGATTCTCAGAAATACCTATAGACCCAGAATCTGCAATTAAAAAATTGGCTCCAGTTATTCCAATATCCGCCCCATAAAATTCACTTCTTAACTCGGCTCTTATATCACTTATTATTTCTTGGTCGTCAGCCTCTAAACTCGATCGAATCTTTTGGTTCAAAACTTTACCCATTTCTGCCTTATTAATGCTCAAAGCAGGTAGAGTGGATTGAAAAGACTTTTCATTCATTAAATCCAAAATATAATCTCCAATATCTGTTTCAATAACAGTATTGCTTTTAGAACGCAAATGCTTCAACAAGCCAATTTCATTAGCTAATTCAGATTTGCTCTTGACAACTTTTCTAGCCCCTGTCCTTTTAATAATTTGGTCTATTTCTGTCAATGCATTTTGAGCATCATAAGCCCATACAACTTTACCTCCACGCCTAATAACAGAACCTTCAAAATCAACCAAATATTTATCCAAATTTTCTGTAACCTTCCATTTAGTGTATGCTGCGCGTTGCTTTGCAAGTACCAAATTGGAAAATTCACCAATACCCTTAAGTCTATTACCTTCCAATGCATCAAGCATAGAAGTAGACCTTTGCCTGAAATCTTTATCAGCAATTTTAGTTTTTAACTCAGTCAAGAATTTCTCTTGAAAACTCATTTATTCTATTATTCCTCCTATTTGGTGAAGTACTATAAATCCAAAAGTAAACAATTATTATACAAACACAAGTCTCCTTAAACCTAGCTTTCAAACAAAATCAAATTATCTATCAACCGAGTGCTTCCTATCTGAACTGCCACTAATACAATTGCAGTAGATTCAAAGGTAGCAAGAGGCAAAAGCGTTTCTTTATCACAAACGCTCAAATATTCTAAATAAAAAGGTTCGTTTTGAACCAAATTTTTGGCAATTAAAATGCCTTTTTCCCAATTCTTAGGATTCCAATTTCTCTGTATAATCTGTAATGCTTCAAAAATTCTGGGAGCAATTTCACGTTCCTTGGGATTCAATCGAACATTTCTACTACTCATTGCTAAACCACTTTCCTCCCGTGCAATTGGACACAAATTGAATTGGATATTTGGAAACCTTTTGTTTATTAATGTATTCACAACCAGACATTGCTGGTAATCCTTTTGCCCAAAAAAAACTTCATCAGGTGTTACTATTTCAAAAAGCTTCCGAACTACTGTTACAACTCCATCAAAATGCCCAGGCCTGCTCTCTCCTTCCAACAAATAAATAAAAGGTCCATAATCACTTGTATCATCCTTACTTAAATCATTTCCATAAATTCCTTCCACATCAGGGTGAAATAAAACATCACAAGAATCCTCAAGAAGCAATTGTATGTCGTTTCCCAAGTTTCTAGGGTAGGTTTCTAAATCTTTGGTTTGATTAAACTGTGTTGGATTTACAAAAATACTGCAAACTACAATATCGCACTTTTGCCTAGCATTTTTTAAAAGAGATAAATGGCCTAAATGTAATGCACCCATAGTGGGAACAAACCCAATTCGCAATTTTTTTGCTTTTTGACCTTTTATATAGGCTCCTAAATCAGATGGTTTCTGGAAGAGAATCACTTTACACTTTGGTTTTCAGGTTAATAGGTTTTATTGCCCGTATAATGGGGCGAATATTAAGAAATTTATTAACATTTTCCGTAACTTTGCATACTTTTTTTAACCCAAGTGAGTATGACAAAAAAGAGAGTTCTGTTCATTTCTTCGGAAATGACTCCTTTTCTAAAAGTAAGTAGTGTGGGTGAATTGGCAAGGATGTTGCCACAAGCCATACAAGAAAAAGACAATGAAATCCGTGTATTGATGCCAAGATTTGGTTGTATCAATGAAAGGCGAAATAGATTACACGAGGTCGTAAGGCTAAGTGGTATCAACATCACCATCGATGATAACGATAATCCACTGACAATCAAGGTAGCTTCTCTTCCAGAGGCGAAAATGCAGGTTTATTTTCTTGACAATGAAGATTACTTCCATCGAAAATTTGTTTACACCAATGAAAAAAATGAATTTTATGGTGACAATGACGAAAGAACAATTTTCTTCTGTAAAGGTGCTATCGAAACTGTAAAAAAGCTTGGATGGCAACCAGACATTATACATTGTCAAGGTTGGATGACAAGTTTAATTCCACTTTATTTAAAAACTATATACAAAGATGAGCCAGTATTCCGTTTGGCTAAAGTGGTATATTCAGTTTTTGAAAATCAATTCGACGAAAATATGGGTAAGGAGTTTGGTAGAAAAGCTAGTTTGAATGCAATAGACAACAAACAAGTTTCCTCATTAGCCAATGCAACATGCTCAGATCTATATATGTCGGGAATTACCCATGCAGATGCATTGGTAAAGGCTAGTAGTGAAATTGATCCTGAGGTTACCAAATTTATGAAAAAACAAAAAGGTAAGCCAGTAATTGAACACATTGAAGATGGCGATAATATTGATGCATATATAGATTTGTATGACACCTTGCTTGACCGCCAAAACTAAGCTATTTATACTTTTTGCCCTTTTTACATTTGGAATTATTTCCTGTAAAAAAGATACTGAATCTGTTGGTGCAGACTTTGTTGGCGCACGTAATAAATTCGATACTAAATTTGATACCACAATAGACTTAAGTGCCTATTCAGTTCAAATGGATTCAATTGCAACCTCTAGACTCACTGCTATGGCTTTTGGGGTAATTAATGACCCAATTTTAGGTATTTCAAAGGCAGATATTATTACGCAATACGGGTTACCTGGTAATGAGTTTTCGTGGGGCGGGGTTTCAAAATTGGATTCCGTAGTATTACAATTGCGTTTTAGAAGTTCATTATTGTCTGATGGTACAGTACTTGAGGATTATTATGGTGACAAAAATTTTATTCATAACCTTAAGGTTTACTTATTGAAAGAGGACATTAACCTAGACTCTGCCTATTATTCAACCAGAAAATATCAAACTGATGGAATTGAAATGGGTTCTTTCTCTGGTAAGTATAATTTTACAGATTCAGTTACCATAAATTTAGGATCAGAAAAAGTAATCATTCCTCCTCATATTAGAATTTCAATGAATTCAACATTCAACCAATTCTTGTTTAATGGTGAACAAAATGGATATTTTACCAATGATACAAAATTCAAGGAAACATATAAGGGCTTAGTTGTTGTAGATGAAAGCTTACCAACAAGTTCAAATGGAGCTATCGTTTATATAAAATTAACTTCTGATGTAACCGCACTTACAGCATTTTATGGTGATTCCTTGGCAGTAGATTTTCCGATTTTTGGAGGAGTAAGTGGAAATGAAGCAGGATACAATTATTACGAACACTCAAACGTTCCTGCTAATTTATTGCAAGGGATTATGAAGGGTAGTCACAGAGACACCGGATATATTCAACCCTTAACAGGTAGCAAATTAAGGATTGAATTACCTAATATTTTTTCTGCACTTAACAATCCAAAAACAATATTAAATGGTGCCGAAATCATTTTTACTCCATTAACGGGCACATACAATAGCCCATATACCTTACCTCAAACCATATCCTTAATTGGTTCTGATTCGTTAGGGAGAAATACTTTCCTTAGAGATCAAATTTTTGAATCATCTACTTATTATGGGGGAACACTAACCAACAACCAATATACCTTTAGAATAGTTAGGCACTTGCAATTCTTACTAGATGAATACAAAAAAGGGTATAATTATAATTATGGTATGAACCTAATTGTAAGAGCAGATGATCCAATAACTGCCCAAAGAGTAGTTTTAGATACCAGAAAAAACAGTGGAACATTCAAACTCAAATTAACCTATACGGTTATTAAGTAATAGACATCGTGATAGCATTTCTTAAAAACAATACTAGCCCAACCCAAATTGCAGAATTGCAGTTATTTTTAAGCCAAAAAGGTTTTGAATCTCATTTGGTTCAAAACCAAAATATATGCTTAATCCCATCATTACTTGATTCAACTATTTTGAATACTTTTTCATTTATTGAAACCACTAAAATTATTGATACTGCATTTCAATTGTCTTCTAATCAATATAAGAAGGAACTAAATTTCCAAGTAAAAGGTGTTCAAATGGGGACCAATTATGCAAATATAATTGCTGGTCCATGTAGTGTTGAAAGTGAGGCCCAAATTTTTGAAACAGCAGCATTTCTAAATAAATTGGGAGTTAAATTTATTAGAGGAGGTGCCTATAAACCTCGCACTTCTCCATATTCCTTTAGGGGCTTAGGTAAAGAAGGATTAAGGCTATTAAGTGAGGCAGCTAAGCAATATGATTTAAGGGTTGTTACAGAATTAATGGATTTAAGTTTATTGGATGAGGTAATGGCTCATGCAGATATTCTTCAAATTGGCAGTAGAAACATGGCCAACTTTTTTATGCTCAGTGAATTAGGGAAAATTAATAAACCTATTATGCTTAAAAGAGGAATGCAGGCCAAAGTAAACGAATGGTTATTGGCAGCGGATTATATTTTAAGTGGTGGCAATGAAAATTTAATATTATGTGAACGTGGAATTCGTAGTTTTGACCCAATGAGTAGAAATGTTATGGATATTGGTGTAATTCCTTTGATTCAATCTTTAAGCCATTTACCAATTATTGCCGACCCAAGTCATGGTACGGGAGATGCCAAATGGGTGCCTACTATGGCCAAAGCAAGCATGGTGGCTGGCGCAAACGGTTTGATGATTGAAATTCATCCTAATCCAAGTAAAGCCTTATCCGACTCTAAACAGGCCCTAAGTTTTGATGCTTTTGAGAAATTTTTGGCAGATTTTGAATTGCTTAAAAATACCATTCAAAAACCAATAGATGCCACTTATTCAATGGCTGTGTAATTTTAAAAATTTTTATTAATTTCGTTTTATTATGTGTGGAATTGTTGCTTATATCGGACACAGAGATGCTTGTCCCATAATTTTAAAAGGTTTAAAAAGGTTAGAATACCGTGGTTACGATAGTGCCGGTGTAGCTCTTTTAGATGGAAATAAGGAAATGAAAGTCTATAAAAAGACTGGAAAAGTTTCTGATTTAGAAAATGAAATAGGAAACAGAGACACCTCTGCTTTTACTGGAATGGGACACACAAGATGGGCAACCCACGGTGAACCAAACGATAGAAACGCCCATCCACACTTATCAGGAGATGGTGAATTTGCTATAATCCATAACGGAATTATAGAGAATTATTCTTCTTTAAAAGAAATGCTTATAAAGCGTGGACATACTTTTTTAAGTGATACAGATACAGAAGTTTTAATCCACCTTATTGAAGAGGTATTTAAGAATAATGAAGTAAAATTTGAGGAAGCTGTTCGTATGGCTTTAACTCAAGTTGTTGGTGCATATGCTATTGTTATTTTATCCAAAAAAGACCCCAATTACTTAATTGGTGCAAAAAAAGGTAGTCCTATGGTAATTGGTGTTGGTGAAAACGAACATTTCATTGCCAGCGATGCAACACCAATTGTAGAATATACAAGGAATGTTGTTTACATTCAAGATGGTGAAATAGCAATAATAGAAGGTAACAATCTTACTATAAAAACCATCGACAATTCAATTAAAACTCCTTATATTCAAGAAATTGAATTCAATTTAGAGAATATTGAAAAAGGCGGTTATGAACATTTCATGCTAAAGGAAATCTTTGAACAACCTAGAAGTATAATGGATTCTTTTAGAGGCAGAATTCATTTACCAGAAGGTAGAATTACCATGGCTGGAATAGATATGTTCGAGGATAAAATTAAAAATTTAGATCGAATTATTATCATTGGATGTGGAACTTCATGGCATGCTGGATTAGTTGGAGAATACCTTTTTGAAGACTTGGCAAGAGTTCCTTGTGAAGTTGAATACGCATCTGAATTTAGATATAGGAATCCCGTAATAAGAGAAAGTGATTTTGTAATTGCTATCTCACAATCTGGAGAAACTGCTGATACTTTAGCTGCATTAGAATTAGCTAAGAAAAAAGGTGCTACAATTTTTGGAATTTGTAATGTTGTTGGTGCAAGTATTCCAAGAATGACAGATGCTGGTGCATATACTCATGCAGGCCCAGAAATTGGAGTTGCTTCAACTAAAGCTTTTACTGCTCAAGTTACTGCACTTACTCTAATGGCACTTTCTATAGCTCAGAAAAAAGGAACTATTACTAGTTCTAGACTTCATGAAATTTTAAGTGAAATTGAAACTATTCCTGGCAAAATTGAACAAGTTCTAAAAACCGATACACAAATAAAAGTAATTGCCGAGGAACTGAAAGATTCTAGGAATGCATTGTATTTGGGTAGAGGTTACGGATTTCCAATTGCATTAGAAGGCGCCCTAAAACTAAAGGAGATATCCTATATTCATGCTGAGGGTTACCCAGCAGCAGAAATGAAGCACGGTCCGATTGCCTTGATTGATGAGGAAATGCCTGTAATTGTAATTGCCACACAGCATAGTAATTATGAAAAAGTGATAAGTAATATTCAGGAGGTTAAAGCAAGAAAAGGAAGGGTTATAGCTATAGCAACTGAAGGCGACTCACATGTTGAAACAATGTGCGACCATGTGGTTTATATTCCAAATTGTGATGAGGCCCTATTGCCTCTTATAGCAACCATCCCATTGCAATTACTTTCTTACCATATTGCCGTTTTAAGGGGTTGCAATGTAGACCAACCAAGGAACCTAGCTAAATCTGTAACTGTAGAATAAACACTACTCTCATATAAAAAAAATGCCGAAATTAATTTCGGCATTTTTTTTATATGAAATCTACACTGTAAATGAAACTAATTGGAATTTTCATTCCCTCTTTAGTACTAACCAAATTTTCTCTGATCGACAAAACTTTTGCCTCAATTTTATATAAGGCTTCACCTGCTTTAAGGATAATATAGGTTCTATATTTCTCGCTATTTGCCATTGCAATTGCTTTATCAATATTGGTTCTTCTAACTCTAATATCTTCAACTTCGCTTAAAACATCAACATCCGAAAATTGTAGCTTAACCAATTCTTCTTTTGTAATTTCAGGTAATTTCCTAAAATTACTTAACGTATAATTTGTAATCATTTCAAATACAAATTAAGACTAAGCACCTCACAAAAAAAAGGAGCTAACTCAAAGTTAGCTCCCTATTTGCTTATTTGGAATAAATATATTCTTCTGTTCGATAACCTTTAAAGTTTTCATACCAATCAGAATAAATCTCACCGCCACTTTGGGCCCATTGAGCAAAATGCAAATGAGCTTGTGTAATATCCGGATTTTCTTTTAATCCTAATAAGGATAATTCAACGCAATAATCATATGTAGAAGGAATTACAATTGCCCATGGCAAGTTATTAGCTGTTAAATAATATTTCTCCTTTCCTATGTCTGTTGCATCATTTGCATATCCAAAGAGTTTTGTATCTGCATATTTTGTTGGTGCATTTCCAGGAACATGTATTTCATACCCTCTGCCTTTTTCCTTACTATTCATCCAAATAAATGGATCAAATGCAGAAACACTGCCAAATTCTTTTAATGATGGACCTTTATTAACACTAAATGAAACATTATATTCTGCATAATCAACTTTGGCTTGACTCATTACTGTATTCCAGCCCTTTAATTCATTCTTATTGTTTTCAAATAATTGAAAAACCAAATTAGAATGACCTTCTTCTAAAGTTGCTCCTGTAAGTTTTTCAACTATATCTGGTGCCAATGGAATTCCCATACAAAAAGCAATATTTTGCGCACCACCAGATGCTCTTAATCTATAATAACCTTCAAATTTTATTACTTCATTATTTGAATTTGTAATGATATTGTGTCTAAAATCCATCACTAAATCGTTTAAATCATAATCACCTTTACTTGGCCATAAATCTTCAAATGCAACCGTAGCAGTACCCTTCTCATTTGGGTAAAAATTGTTAAATGCCAAATCTGGATCTGAAGGATACTCGTCAATATTATCATTTGCCCCATCACCATCAGTATCTGGAACAACTATGATTCCATTTCCCACAGGGTTGCAAGAACTTGTTGGAATATACTGATTACAGGCAATAGATACTCCTGATGCAATGGTACCAAAGTTAGTTTCTATTCCATTTGCATCACAAAATTGAATAGCCCCATTTATGTTTCCACCGCCATTGATTGTTGTGTTATCATTAACTTTTACCAAAGAGGTAGATCCAGAACCAGTAATTGTTGAATTAAGCGTCAAATTTTCTGTTAAATACATAGAACCCGAAGACATAGTTAAAACTCCACCACCATTAATTGTAGTTGATTGGATAACACTTATAAACCCATTATTACTTAATGGGTTATTTAATGCAGCATTCTTTGAAACAATAAATTTACAATTATTGGTAAATACACCTCCTCCATTTTGTGCAAAGGATTCAGATACTGAAATAGTTCCATTATTTGTAATTGTTTTATTATTATTCAAAGATCCAGAAATATTAATAGTACCTTCATTTGTAACATTTGCTTGGCCATTTACATTAAAGGTTTCGGAAATAGTAAGTGTTCCATAATTATTTACAATTCCACCAGGACTAAAACTTCCATTAATTGTAACAGAAGGACTCCAATTACTAAAAGTACAAGAAGCCCCATTAACATTTATACTACTAAAAGTAACAGTTGCTCCAGATGCAATTAATAATGTAGATGAATTATTTAAATTACAATTTCCTATGGTAGCATTGCCACAAATTCTAACTGTTCCATTATTAATACTAATATCGCCAGAAAAATTTCCAGTTACACAAACAGTATTTGCTGCATTATTCAAACTTATATTAGAATTACCAGTTACAGTTGATGTACACCCTGTATTACAATCAGGTGATGATGGCATGGATTTCCTTAATTCAAGTCCTCTTTTACCCATATCACTGATTTGAATTTTATTTGTCTTGGCAGACACAATTTCTGTAATTGAAGAGTTATCTGGATTTGTTTTAACTATGTATATAGTTTCAACCGATTTTGGAAGTGTTAAATTGCAAGTAAAAGGTTTTAAATAATTAGCACTGCCAGAAACTAATAAAGAACCATTACTGATTGGATTTCCATCAAATAACTGAATCCTTTGTAATTGACTTCCAAATTTCCCTTCACTAACAGAAACTGTTACTTCAATTTTTCTATTATTATCATAATTGAATCCATCAGGAACAATCATTTCATTAATGTTATTAACATTTTTGGACAAATCAGCAGTTTGCTCAACAACTTCTGTCTTTTGAAGCTTTTTGCAATTACTAAATGCAAAAAGAGTTAAAATAATAAAGAATATATTTTTCATGTTTTTAGAGTAGGTTAATGTTTCAAAATTACATTCAAACAATCTGTTAAAGGTAATTTAGTTTAACCACTTTTGACTAACATGTAAGATAATTTTTACAATCAGTTTATTCGCGAGCAAATTGATTTCAAAATCTCTAAAAGACCAAACAAATGGAAGTCGCCCACTTTCTCTAGTATCAGATTTTTGGAAGTTACTAACATTGGATCAAACCGAAATGCTTATGTTTTCTTATTTTGAACCAAATAGTCTCATTTTGAGACGACCAGTAAAAAAGACTATTAGGCTTAAATCAATGGAATTCTGTGCTTTAATCATTTGGCTTGTTGTTTGTAAATCCATAGGTTTATAAAGCCAAAAAACCTAAATGTTTCAACTACTTTTAAGCAGATTATATCGAATGAAAATTGGGACTCGCACTGCGATCTCCTATTTCGCTGTAATTATGGTAGTCTTGGCTTTTACTACTGCATCAATTCTACTATTACAGTACGGAAAAAACATTGACAAAAAAATTGCAAGTAGCTTTAGCCCAGTTATTAGCACAATAAAAGACTACCAATATTTAATTGAAGAATCTGGTAGATTAAGTTCTGATTTAACCTTACAACCAAATAATACAAAAAAACTAAGATTAGAAAAGATCCTAAGCAGAATTTACACTAGGCAAAAACTTACCCTTATTGGTTTATGTCAGGAGCCAGGATTATCTGATGTAAAGAAAAGGATAATTGGAGTAGATAGGAAGTTTGAATCTGTAATGGTCGCTGAAAAAGAATTATTACAATTATTAGATACCACAACAGCTTATCACGATCCAGTTAAAATTCAGCAGGCCAATAGACTTAAAGAAAGAATTGAATTAGAAATAAGCAAGCAAAGACTTATTTTAAGTGAAACAAGTTTGCAAGCAATAAGTGTATTCAATAAATTGGATGCTCAAAAATTTGCAAGCTACAGAACACTTTCCTACCTGCTACTTATAATGATTGTGGTAATTGGTTTCTTAGCAATTCTTTCAATATACATAACAAATATTACCATCATAAAGCCAATAAAGGAACTTAGTTCTATTCTAGATGAAGTTGGAGCTGGAAAAATTGTTTCCTTTCAATCATATGTAAGTAGATCAGATGAAATTGGAGAAATGATTGAATCTGCACAAAAAGTTGTAAAAGGATTTAAAACCAAAGAGCAAGTTGCAAATGCTATTGGTAAAGGTGACTATGACATTAAGGTTCCCATGTTAAGTAGAAGAGATCGATTAGGAAAAGCTCTAACAGAAATGAAAGAAAACCTAAAGCGGTCTAAAATAAAAGAGGCTGAAAATATTAAATCACTAGAGGCATATACGTCGCGACTTGAAAAGAAAAACAGGGAACTAGATCAATTTGCTTACATAACATCTCACGATTTAAAAAGTCCATTAAGGGGAATTAACAACTTAACAGAATGGATTCAGGAAGACATGGGTGAACATATGTCACCTGAATCAAAAAATCATTTTACATTGTTGAGAGGAAGAGTTTTTAGAATGGAGGCATTAATTAATTCCATACTAAAATATTCTCGAGCAGGTAAAACAAATGAAAATCAAGAGCAAGTTAATTCTAAGGATATTGTTTATGGTGTACTAGAAAAAACAGACCTTCCAACAAATATTTCTATCCTTATAGATGAGCAACTACCTTTAGTTAAAGCAAATAGGAAAGATTTAGAGGAAGTTTTCAATGTTTTTATTTCTAATGCAATAAACCATAATACTTCTTTGGAACCAATTCTAAATATTACATATAAGAATATTGGTTCAAGAATTGAATTTTGCATTGCAGACAACGGCCCAGGAATACCAGCAGAGTTTCACGAAAAAATATTTACCATTTTTCAAACTCTTGAGAGAAGAGATGATGTAGAAAATATTGGTGCTGGATTAGCAATTGGAAAAAAAATAGTAGAGGATTATGGCGGCAAGGTTTGGCTAAATTCGGAGCCAAAAAATGGCGCAAAATTCTACTTTGATTGGCCTACATAAATTTAATTCTGGCATCCAACGATTTAGTATTTCATTTTTATAAAATAGTACTTGGTCATTTCTTCAATATTTTGTAACCTTGAATAGAAGTTCAAAATAACCTATGGGGGACAAAATCGTGAATATACTGCTTGTAGAAGATGACGAAGTGGATGTAATGAATGTTAAAAGAGCATTCAAAAAAAACAATGTTACAAATCCACTTTTTGTATGTAATAATGGCCTAGAAGCCTTGCAATTCCTCAGAGGTGAAAAGGAACATTCGGTTCATGAAATGCCTAAAATAATTTTATTGGATTTAAACATGCCAAAGATGGGCGGCATTGAATTTTTAAGAGAGTTGAGGAAAGACGATAAACTAAAAAACATTAGTGTATTTGTAATGACTACCTCAAACGAGGATAAAGATAAAGTGGATGCATACAACCTTAACGTTGCAGGTTATATTCTAAAACCATTAAGCATGGAAAGATTTATTGAGGCAGTTTCAACCTTAAATAATTATTGGAAACTTTGTGAATTTCCAGATAAATAATACCCAACATGAGTAGTGAATTAGGTTCATCGGAATATAGGCTATTATTAATTGACGATGACGAAGTGGATGTAATGACTTTTCAAAGGTCATTAAAAAAATCTGATCTCATTTATAAATTGGATGTATGTTACAATGCTCCTGAAGCTCTTTCTACAATTGAGAAAAATACATATGATTGTATTTTTTTGGATTACCTTTTACCTGGCATTGATGGCTTGCAATTATTGAGGAAATTACGCGACATGAACATTAACACTCCTGTTGCGGTGATGACTTCCCAAGGTGATGAAAAAATTGCCGTGGAGATGATTAAAAATGGGGCTTTTGATTATTTTACTAAAAGTGACATAAACCCTGATAAAATTTCAAAAGTTGTTATTACAGCTGTGAGATTGTGGGATGCAGAACGTCAACGTTTAGTTGCTGAAAATAAAATTATTGAAAACAACAATAGATTAAATGCAATTCTAGAAAGTACACGAAACTTAATTTATGCCTTTGATAGAGATTTAAAACTCATTTCCTTTAATAGTTCGTTTAAAGAAAATTTAGAACATCTTCTTAGAGAAAATGGGTTGGTTCAAACAGATATTAATTTAAATGATATTCCTTTAAATCCCGAAAGAAAAACAAATCTTATATTGAACATTGAGAAATGCTTTTTGGGGGAACAGTTCACCGTTTTAGAACAAGTAAGTTTTAGTAACGATGAATTTAAAGAAACTCCTTGGTACGAAACCACATTTAATCCAATTATTAATGCACAAGGAGATGTTACTGGAGTTGCAATTTATTCTCAAGACGTAACAGAGAACAAAAAAATAGAGCAGGATTTATTAAATGCAAAGAACGATGCAATAGCTGCAGCTCAAGCCAAATCAGAATTCCTATCCAATATGAGTCATGAAATTAGAACACCAATGAATGCAATTATTGGTTTAACTGAGCTCTTATTGGAAGAAAAATTTGAAGGAACCAATATGGAGAATATAAAATCCATAAAATATTCGGCCGACAATCTATTGGTAATTATCAACGATATTCTAGATTTTAGTAAAATTGAGGCAGGAAAAGTAACATTTGAAGACATCGATTTTGATCTTCGTCATCGAATGAATGAACTCAAGAAAACATTTGGACATAGAACAAAAGAAAAAGGACTAGACTTTCACATTGAGGTTGATAACAATGTGCCCTCTGCAATTAAAGGGGACCCTTATAGATTAAATCAAATATTATTTAATTTAGTTGGAAACGCTATTAAATTTACATCAGATGGTTATATTAAGGTAAGTGTAAAAATTAAAAACCAAGAGTCTGACAAAATAAGTTTAGAGTTTATTGTAAAGGATAGCGGAATTGGAATTCCTCAAGCTCAACAATCAAAAATATTTGAAAGCTTTACCCAAGCAAATACGGATACTACAAGAAAATACGGAGGCACAGGATTAGGCCTAGCAATTACAAAAAACTTAGTTCAACTTCAGGGTGGCACTATTGATATAGCTAGTGAGGTAGGCATAGGAACTTCATTTATTGTTTCTATTCCATATGGTTTTGGACAAAATGAAAAAATAGAAGATTTGTCTCAAAAGAAATCTGAACTTTCTGATTTGTCATCACTTAAAATTTTGCTTGTTGAGGATAATTTAATGAACCAATTTGTTGCTAAACAATTCTTCAAAAAATGGAACAACGAATTAATAATTGCTAATCATGGAGCAGAGGCAATAACAATTTTAAGAGAAAGAGATGATATCGACTTGGTGCTTATGGACCTTCAAATGCCTGAAATGAGTGGATTTCAGGCTGCAGAAATTATTAGAGGCACAAATACTGTAGTTAAAAACTCATCCATTCCAATTATTGCATTATCTGCAGATGCCTTTTTAGAGACTCGTAGAAAAGTTATCGAGGCTGGCATGAATGACTACGTTACCAAACCATTTAAGCCAGAAGAACTTTACAGTAAAATATTAAAGTACACTCAAAAAGAATCAAATTCAGAATGACCCAATTTCAATATTCAGATGAAGTAACTTTAGAACAATTAAACAATCGCTGTAAAAACACTTTAAGTGATTGGATTGGAATAGAATTTATTGAAATTGGAGCAGATTATTTGGTTGCTAAAATGCCTGTGGATCATCGTACCATACAACCTCTTGGCGTAGTTAATGGAGGCGCATTTTGTGCATTAGCAGAAACTGTTGGAAGTATGGCCGCTAATTTATGTTTGGATCGAACCAAATTTGTAGCTCTTGGATTAGACATTAATGCAAACCATCTAAAAAGTGCAGGAAAAGGCCATGTATATGGAACTGCAAAAGCATTTCATGTTGGAAAAAGCACCCAGGTTTGGGAAATAAAAATATCAGATGATGCAGGCAACTTATGTTGCATTAGTAGATTAACAATGGCAGTTGTTGCAATTCCTTCAAATGAAAATAAAGGAAAATAATTCTTTCGCTTATTTTAGAATTCCAAATAGTTCTACCGTTCAATATATTGAAGGAAACTGTTCTAAAACCTTATTAAATCTAGGTTCAACAAAAACAAACTCCTTTCTAATTTCGCCTTTCAACAAAGGCAATTTGGTGATAGAAATTCCTTTCGACGAGATCCAATTAGAACCCAATTATTCAAAACAATCCCATCAAATAATAAATAATTCATACAATAACTTAGGCAAAGATTATTATCTAAATTTGGTTCAAACCGCTATAAAAAAACTAAAAAATAACGACCTAAAAAAGGTGGTTTTGGCCAATACAAAAAATTGTTTAAAAAATAGTTTTGACCCAAAGAAATTATTTGAAAAATTAGTTGAGGCATACCCTAGCGCATTTGTCTATTATATAAGCACACCATTAACTGGAACTTGGATTGGGGCAAGCCCAGAACCATTGATAACCTATGCTAATTATTTGCATAAAACTGTAGCATTAGCAGGAACAAGGTTAAAAAATGCAAATGGTAATTGGAGTGAAAAAGAAATAATAGAACAAAAATGGGTTTCAGAATACATCTACTCCATTTTAAAAAAACATCAACTTGAGTTTAAAGAAAATGGTCCCTTTAATTATGAAACTGGCGAACTTATACACCTTAAAACTGAATTTGAAATAGAAAATTGGGAAAAACTAGTTTCTACGGATGCCTTAATATCAGATTTAAACCCAACACCTGCAACTGCAGGATTTCCTAAGGAAGATTCTATTCAATTTATTATAGAAAACGAAGGTTTTGAAAGAAATTTATATACTGGTTATATTGGCTTAAAGCAAAATAATCAGTTAAATTTATTTGTGAATTTAAGGTGTTTAAATGTTGGGCAACAAAACTTAACTCTTTTTGCAGGAGCTGGCATTACTGAGGATTCTATACCAGAGAAAGAATGGATAGAAACCCAAAACAAAATGATGGCCCTCGAAAAATACCTCTAATTAGTAATGCACCTATTTATAAAATCATTAAAGGGCTTTAAAGCCTCATAAGATTTTACTAATTCTTTATTGAAATTACTTTGGGTTAAATCAGACAATTTAAAGTTTTGAACCAAAATAAAACTTTTGAATTTAAGGTATTCAATGGCAGGGTTATCCAATTCGTAACCTTTTGGAGGCCTCACCAATTTTTCTCCTTGTAGGTTACCAAAACGTTTCACTAAATTTTTATTCTCAAGAATATTTTTAAATTCATTCAAATTATAATCTATTTCTTGACGCAAATTTGAAAGTAATTCTGGGCTAGGCTGATAAGCGCCGCCAGCAATAAAAATCTCCTTTGGATCAAAATGAAAGTAATATCCAGAAAACATTTCTTTCTTGCCACCAGGGTTCATAATGGCACCAAAATTTGTTTTATAAGGCGATTTATCTTTGCTAAACCTAACATCTTTGTTGATTCTAAAAATACATTTCTTTGCCTCTAGCCCGTTTAAGCCAGAATCAAATTTCTGCAAATCCATTAATAACGTATCTATAAACTCAATCCAACTTACACGTAGTAACTCATATTCAGTTCTATTTTCATCAAACCAAACCTTAGAATTGTTCTTGCTAAGACTTGTTAAAAATGTATTAAGCCTTTTGAAATCCATATTTCATAATTTATTTCATCAAAGTTATACATTTCCTTATTTTTGCCAATATTCTAAAGTATAGGGTATTCATTTTTACAACTCATGTTTGATAGAGAAAGACCAAGTTTTGAAGATAGTAACAACGTTACCGTAAAGAGATGTTTTTTTGCCTATGAGTGGGCAATTCAATTTTTGAAGGGAAAAGAAACAGCAGATATAGGTTGTGCAGATGGCTACGGAACTCAGTTTCTGGCTAATTATACCAAAAATACAATTGGAGTTGATTACAGTGAAGCAACCATAGAGTTGGCAAGAAACCAACACAAGGAAAAGTTAAACCTTAGTTTTATTTCAGGAAAGGTTCCACCACTTCCCTTGGAAACTGAATCTAGGGATGTTGTAACTGCATTTCAATTTATAGAGCATATTCATCCCAGAAAGGCATTTATGGAAGATGTAAAGCGCGTTCTTAGGCCAGGAGGTGTGTTTTTATGCACTACACCTAATAACAAGATGAGCATTGCTAGAAATCCTTTTCATGTTCACGAATACACATTTGAGGAAATGAAAAATGAAGCCTCACAAGTATTTGACAAAATTGAACTATACGGTGTTCAAGGAAATCAAAAAGTAAATAATTACTACGAGGAAAATTCTAAATGGGCTAAAAAAATACTAAGGCTAGATCCACTTGGAATACACAAAATGATACCTTCCTCTTGGTTAGTTGCCCCATATAATTTTCTCACCAGTATTATGAGAAAAGATTTAAAAGAAACCAATCAGGATACTCTTAAAATTGAAACTTCAGATTTTCATTTAACCCAAGAAAGTTTAGATAATACCTGGGATATCGTTTTGGTAGCTTACAAAAAATAGGTAAAATTAGCCTTCTTATTTCATTCAATATTAGGTTCGGTTTGAACCAAGGAAATTCCATGCATTAGAATTAAAGACATTAAAATTTAGCCAATAACTACGCCTACCATTCTAAAATGGATAATGGACTTATAGAACTTTGCATAATATAAACCTTGTGAATTTTAGTCTGGATTGCCAATAAAAAAGCTCTCAAATTCCAAATATTGCATTAGATAATAATTGAAACTTCAAATAGTGAAGAGAAGCAAGGATTTGAATACACAAAAAAGGCTGCCATGATTACTCATGGCAGCCTTTCTATTAATTAATTAGTGATTAGTTAACTTTACTAACTTTTATGGTTTCTCTAACACCATTCAACGTAACATTTACAAAGTAAACACCAGTGCTTAATTGCTTGCTTGTGTTTAACTCATGGTAAGTTGTTCCTGATGATACATTAACATTTTCAGTTGCAATAA
>JAIOYZ010000006.1 GCA_021740845.1 Bacteroidia bacterium | reverse complement strand
CTTCTTGGTGACTTTAGCGATGGTGTCCACCTCTTCCCTTTCCGAACAGAGTAGTTAAGCCCATCAGCGCAGATGATACTTGGGTAATACCTGGGAAAGTATGTCGTTGCCAGATTCTTAAAACCTCCTTACGCAAGTTTGGAGGTTTTTTTTTGCCACAAAGGCTCCAACGCACGGAGTATTTTTTTATTTTTTACTACTAAGCCACATTTTTTTTTGCCACAAAGGCGGTAAGGCACGGAGTTTTAGTATTTTTTTGCTGTTTTATTTGACCCAGAATGGGTCACATGTTTATTGCAAATCAAATACCTAGAGACATCCTACGGCATTCTGGGTCGAATAAGAATTAGGCAAACAGCACGAAATACTTGATTTAATTTTTTTATTCTAAAGTGTTGCTCCATTATCCTATTCGGATTTGTAATGGCATACCAATAATTTGCCTTCGTTCTCATTCCTATGACTGCGCAATGAGAAAAACTTCAGAGTTACTGAAGTTCATAAACTCGAAGACCTGCACCATATTGTTTCATATTTCGTTATATTCGATTAAATGAAATTATTTGATGAGGAATCTTTTGAACTTTATCCAAACTAATTGAAAAATGAAAAAGTGTGTATTTTATCAATTATTTTTTATCCTTTTACCATTTTTAAGTAATGGACAAACTATTCTAAAACCTTTTATTGCAAACGACTCATTTAGCTATTCCGACTACTCCATTAAAAATTTAGAATATTTGGAATTTGAGAATACAATAAATCAGGATGATTTTCAAATTGATTTTTCTAATTTAGATGAATTTATTGGTGAATATGAACATCATTATGCTCTCGCAAAAAACACAATGGGTTTCAACAACAAATTGGATTCGAATTGGTTTGGAATAAGCAATAAGCTATCTGAGTATTCTTACTTTTATCGAAGCGATACAAATTCGATATATCTAACAAGCTTTTATGATTATGTTTCTCCCGCTGAAAAAATTATAGCAACAGGAATTTTTGAAAAGCCAATACTTTGGCTCGCCTCCTCTAAATCTAATGTAATTTTCTATTCAGATTCCTCAAGAATTGTTTTTCCTATTTTCAAGAAGGGACCATACTTAATAGAATATGATTCAATTAGGGTTGAAGGAAAATATGTTATTTCAGGCGAAAGAAAAGGAAAAGGAAATGTAATATTGAATAAAGATACAATGTCAACAATTTCAACAATTTTAAATTATTATACTATTTTGAATTATTATAAGCCTGATTCAAATTTAAATTGGGAATTATATAAATCAATAGTTACAAAAAATGATACCATGATATCCTTTTTACCAGTTGGGTCAATTGTTCCAATTGTGCAATTATCAAAAAACTGGATGATTGCAACAATAATTAAAAATCCCAAATTGGCGTTATTCAATCAAGAAATATTAATACCCAGCCTAAATTTAAATATTTGGCCAAACCCAATTGAAAGATTATTTTATTCTAATATGGCAGTAGGGTCAGATTATATCATTTATAATCAATTAGGCCAAATAGTAAAATGTGGAATAATTGAAAACGAAAATTCATTAGATTTACCTGCAGGCTTATATTTTATTTCGATCACAAGCAGTAATGGCGATTTAAAAGCTAATAATAGAATTTTAATAAAATAGTACTTAACCTAATGGATAATCAGGTAGGCATTTTACCAATTGGTGTATTAAAACTATTTCATCATTACCAACAGCATTCATAAAAAAGAAAGCACACCCTTCCTTTACATAATTGTCATTTGTACAATCCCCCGCTGGTTCGGATTTGCAATCCGAATCATTTACCAATAGGATTTGCAATCCGTCTTTTACAGTTGCCATATTCCTCAGTATTGCCAAGCTGTTTCGGATTTGCAATCCGAATCCTTTAATTGATGATTTGCAATCCGTCTTTTTTAATTTAGATTGGTTCAAACCGAAACTTACTACACTCCCGCTGATTTGGATTTGCAATCCAAATCATTTAATTGAGGATTTGAAATCCGAACCAGCAACCTTTAAGATTATTATTCCACCTTTTTACAAATTCAATTGGTTCAAACCGAATTTTTATAAACTAACTAAACCTAATGGTTAAATATTTGTCTATTGGATGAGGTTATTAGATTTTATGAAACAATTATAATTTTTGCCCTAGAATATAAATGCACCTATATCATAAAGAGATAGGTGCATTTATTTTAAATTTGAATTGTGGGAATTTGAAATCTGATTTAACCTAAATTTTTCTTTCTTTAGTTTTTAATAAATCGGCTTACAGAAGACCCTTTTTTTGTTATGGCTTGTAGGAAATATAAGCCGGTTTCTAGATAACCAATATCTATTGGTTTATCCAGATTTTTATTGCCTGTCCAGATTAACTTTCCATTTAAATCAAAAATCTTTATGCAATCTATAGGTTCATTATCCGAGAATTCAACGTTTATTTCAATCTGTGAAGGGTTAGGGTAAATTTTTAAGCTGCTATTGACATTGGCTTGATTCAAATGTTTGATGCCTAGTGGAATATTAGAGCATGATGGGAATGAATCATTTGCATACCAATGTCTTACTTTCTCAACATCCAAGTCAAGGTCTGCTAGAACTTCTGGTCTTAGTCGGTTAAGCCCAGGTGTGTAAACTAAGGCAAAGACCAATGTTTGTTCTTCTCCAGGTGCAAGAGTTACACTTTGAGAATTAATTAATGCTCTTCTATCTCCACCTATATTGCCTGCAGTTTCTTCTGTCCAATTACTTCTGCCTTTTGGATCATTATTGCCACAAAACATAAAAACTTGATCCGAATCCATTCCATTTCGTCCATTTCCGCCATAGATTACTGGTAAAGAATCTTTCCAACGATTATTTAGATAATTGTAAAAATGCTCAGGTCTTGATGGATTTCCTATAACCGAGAAATCATTCTCATAGGTATGAACTCCACCAATTTTAAGATTTTGACCTGATGGATTCTTCATTCCTTCTAACATAACTAATGCAGCAGCAGGAGGTCTATTCCCAAATCCAAAAGGACCCATATCTGATGAATCGGAATTATACCAAAATACATATTCTTTCTGAGGATTTGATCCCAAATAATCATCAGCATAATATCCTAATTCAGTGTCTATCCAAAAGCCAACTTTAAATCCTTCATAGGTTCTATTGCTTCTATTAACAATTTTGAATCGGTAAAATGAGGTATTGTTAACGGCCTTGTTTGCATGAAAATCTGTAATGTCTTTACAAACATAGCCATATGCGTTTGCCTGTACCTCAATATTCAATGGATTTCCTTCGGTTTCTGAATGTAATCTTGCATCATTGTAAATCCAAAAAACATTTTGTTGGCCTCTTATATCTGGATAATCACCTAATAAAGGTTCGTAAATTCCATTCTGGTTTAGGTCGATAAATGGTGCAAGATTTTTGGCATATCCATTTAAGGTATCTCCATGTGCCGGCCAACTTAAAATTTCTTCTGGAATTATATAGCCTGGTGTTCCGCGTTTTGCTATAAATTCTGCGAGTGTTCGTTCTTCCACTTTCCAATGTCTTCCAAATTTTTTCTGGGTTAGTGGATCACCAAGTTGATGATTTAATTTCAATGGCCCTGCACTAAAATCTATTCCACTTTGCCTGTAGGTATTTGCCGCTACATATAAATTTTTATCACAAATTCCTCCCATCCATAAGGATGAAGCAAATGAAATTATATTGCATTTTTCATTATTAACGGATAAGTTTCTTTCCCCCCAAATATCCCAAAACATATCTCCCAAAACGTTTAAGGGTATTGTTTGATTATTAATTTTTAAGTCGGTGTTGTTGTCATTTAGCTCATTTTTCCAATTATCTTTTATTCGTTTTAAGCTGTTCTCATAGGAAGTATCTGGTTTTAATTCATTCAGATTTACAGACATAATAGTAGCATAGTTTATGAATGTTAATTGGTTTCCCTTTATCTGCCCAAAAAGGTTTTGACTTCCAGATAAGTAAGTAGGTGTGTTCTTAATAAAATAACTTGAAATTGGTGTTAGATTTATGCTGTTTTCATTTGCTTCCGCAATAAAGTTGACCCTTAAATTGGCTGGTTGCAAACCCCCAGTTCCTGCAAAGTAAACTTGATTGCCATGAAGTGTAAGCTTGCCTATGGAGCAATAGTTACTTAAATTGCCTTGGCCTCTTCCTAATTGTCTATGTTGGCAGTATCCAGTAACACTTTCAATGTTTTTAAAAACACCATCCTTTAAAATATATAAACCAAGTTTATCTGCAATCCCTGAGCTACCAGCCCACACATTTCCATCAGGTGCGCAAGCAACACTGTTAATTAAATCTGATGCAAACTCGTTATTCAATTGATCATATATTTTGCATTTATTACTATTTGGATCAAATGCAATTACACCTTTATCTGTAGCTAACCAGATATAGTAATTATCTCTCGCCACCGCATTTATTTGATTGGTGGGAAGACTGCTATTACTAGTATTAAAAAGTTGCCAATTCTCTAATGTAGGATTGTAAATTAATAATCCACCTTGGGTTGCCATTATCCATGTGTTATTGTGTAGTATAAATCCATTGACACTATCTGTTTGCGAACTCACCCCAGGATAGCGCATTTGCCTGCAAGAATTTCCATTGCCTAAATCCAATAAACCAGCAGAAGAACCGCAATACAATCTTCCATTGATATATTGAATATCGCTCATGTAATTGGAAAGTGGCCCACCAAAATAATCTGTACGTATATTTTGTAAAATACTATCTGGACCGAGCATGTATAAGCCAGATTTGTTTTGTTTATTAGCTAGTGGATTTTCTTTGAAACTCAGCCAAATTCTTCCAGAAGAATCTGTTGCTATGCCAGAGCATAATTCTGGCCTTGGTAAATTTGAAAGGAGAAGTCCACTTACTCCATTCTGTGCTAATAAAAATTGATTGAAAACTCCAAGTAGGAGTATAAGGGTAATTAGTTTTTTCATGACTTTGAATTTTTAATAAAGTCCGCCACTTTTACAAATGGGTTGCATTAGGGTTGGTTTGAGCCGAGGGAAGATGAATTAAAAAGTTTAACTCTTTATAAAAACCGATTAGAGATTTTAAGTGTAAAATCATCAGAAAAATTTACATTTATACGACTCCTCTTTCTTATAAACCTAATGATAAACTAAGGATCGAGTTTGCTATTGTTTTCAGGGAGAAATGTATTGCTCTTACAAATGAGCCTATTCCTATTTTTTGTTTAATAATTCTGTTATTTAATGAATAAGCATAGTAATAATGCTTTAGATTTTCCTTTGGTTCAAACCGAAATTTACTTATAAATTTAGTAGGAGAAATAAATTTCCAAGTTGAAATAAAATTCTTTTATCAAAGGACAATTTCCTATAAACCTATTTCACTTTTTCACCCGAACGGTTAATTCGGATTAGCTTATTGTCTATTTCTAGTAGGACACTGTTTTGAGAAAAAAAACCGGGTGAATCGTATTTGGCTTGTATAACCATGGTTCCAGATTTGTCTATAAAACCCCATTTGCCAAATAGTTTAACAGCAGCCCTTCCTTCACTAAATCCTAAAACATATTCATAGGCACATGGAATTGCTAGGCCGCCTTTTCTGTTAGCAAATCCCCATTTATTATTAATTTTTACAGGAACATATCCTTCCGAATAGGTTTGAATATCTTCGAACCTTGGTGCAAATAGGATTTCTAAAGTATTTGAATCTAAAAAGGTGTATAATTCATTTGTTTTAACTCCAAACAAGGCATTGTTTAAATAGAGGATATCCTGGTATTTACAAGGAATTATTAATTTAGCGGCGGCATTAACAAATCCAACATTTGAGCCCAACTTTACCCAATAAGAATCAAAAGAGCCACCAAAAACTTCGTCGAATTGTGGGGTAAAAAGAACCTTCCCTTTATTGTCAATAAATCCCCATTTAGAACCAATGCGCATGGAGCTATACTGAAAGCTCTTTTCAGGATTAAGCACATCTCCTATATAATCAAATTTGAAATCACTGTATAGTTTTCCATCTTTGTTTACTAAAGCAAATTTGCCATTCTTTTTTACAAAACCTGGTAAACGTTCAATTTGCATATCATACAAACAGGGTATTATTTCGCTTAAGTTAGAATCTAGTTTACCATATTTTCCATTCTTGCGCACGTCAACCTTGCTGTGTCCGTTGGGTGAACCCAAAGCATAATCGTAACAAATGGGCGTTAAAAGTTTTCCTGTGGTATTTATTAATCCCCACTTGCCATCTTTTTTTACCGATGCATAAATGCCTAAATCAAAATCAAGTACTTCTTCAAATTGTGGACTTGCAATTTCAGTTCCTGTAGTATCTATAAAAGTCCATAAATTCTCACGTTTAACGGCAGCAATATTATTTACAAAGGGCTTCAAATCTTGGTAAATTAGTTTGGTTAAAAAAGTCAAATTTGGAAGAATAAAAGTTTGCAAACCATTCTCCGAAATACGCCCAACTTTTGATGCAAATTCACATTTTGGATTACTCGTAAAGTCATAATAAAGAGGGTTTAATATTTCGTATTTAATTGGAAGAATTATTTTTCCTTTTGAATCTACTAGGCCAAATTTTTTATTAAGTTCTACACTAAAATATTTTTCATTATAAGCATCTATTCCATCATATAAATAAGGTATGCAGGTATCACCTTTTAAGGATAACAATGCAATTTTATTATTACGGTGTACTGCCCAATAATTATTATTTATCGGTTTGAACCAATCAAAAACTGGAAGAAGAATAAACTCTCCTTTTTTGTTTATTAATCCCATTAAAGTTTGGTCTTCATCCTTATTCGATTGTTTATTTTTAAGCAATACCTTAACACTGGCGGTGCCAGATATTCCTTCGTCCCAATCCCAATTAACGGGCTCGTAAAATAGAGTTTGATTAACTCGTTTTCCTTTTAAGTTAATAAGTATCCAAGCATCTTCAAAACTGGTGCAGATTAGTCCAAATCGGATATCCGAAAAATTGGAATAAGTTGGAGCTAAAATTTGCTTACCAGTTTTATCCTTTAAACCCCAACCACTTTCATATTCATAAAAGACAATAAATCCATCGTTGAGAATTCTTAAATTTTCTTCCTCATAATTTAATGGAACAATTACCTTTTGGTTTTTATCAATTACTCCAAATAAGCTTCCTTTTCTTACCCTAGCTATTCCATTTTCAAAAGGAGTAATTTCATCGTATTTGTTTGGGCTTGTTTTTTTGTTATCAGGTCTTGTTTGGGCTGAACCAAGAAATGCAAGTAGCAATGCCAAATAAAATGTAAATAATGGTTTCACAAATCGCATACTTCAAAATTAATAGAAATATTGAAGTCAAATAGTATTTTTAAGCGCTTTTAAAATCGATTAATTAAAAAGTAAAATCAAAGCAGGATGGAAATACGTTTCTTTATAAAAGAAAAGGGTCAAGAAAGCGGCCCATATAATTTATCGGAGCTAGGACAATTAAAACTTAAAAAGAATTCTTTGGTTCGACCCGAAGGAAATGAAGAATGGAAGAAAGCAAAGTTTTATAGTGAATTAGACCATTTAACCAACAAGACCCTTGGTTCGGCAGGCACTTTTATACTTGTTGTCATTTTAATTTTTGTTAGCTATTATGTTTACCGCCAACTTTATCCGCCTAAAGCAGAATCCATGGCTATAGCAAAAGAAAATTCAACCGTTGGAAATTATGATGAAGATATAGATTACAGTGAGGAGGATGAATTTACTGCCCCAGAAATTGAGTACAATGTTACCAAGCATCAAAAGAAATTGTTTAGGGAAATGTTTAAAGATTGCAATAAGCCAAAACGGGTTTTGGTTAAAGCTTGCAATTATAGCAATGAAACGGTTAGAAATTTTGCTGCTAAAGTTGCAGGAAATAGTCCTGGAAATTTTAACATTTCACAAGTTTGTGATTTGTTTGACTATTGTTATTCAAATTGGAAATATGTTAACGACCCACGAACTACAGAATACGTTTCTAAAGCAAGTGAAACCATAAGAAACGAACTCAATGGTGATTGCGATGATTTTGCTGTTTTGATGTGCAGTTCAATATTGGCTGTAGGAGGGGAGGCACGCGTAAATTATGCCTGGGGTTCTGAAGGTGGGCATGCATTTACAGAAGTTAATTTAGGGAAAGAGTCTGAAGAATTTTTGGCAAGTTATATTGGCAATAGATATAGCACCATCAATATTGGAAGTACAGATATTTATGCTAAGCGAGATAAAGAAGGTAATATTTGGCTGAACTTAGATTGGTGGGCTGAAAATCCTGGTGGTGAATATTTTGATTATAAAGTTGGATATACCTTTTATATCCTTCAAAAGTTCTGCGAAAATATTGATGCCTCAACCGCAGAAAGTACAAACCATAAATAGGGAAGATTGCCTATTAAATTATCGAAAATAAGTTTGGTTCAAACCGAAAATTTATAAGCTTGATTTTATCCTTTATTAAAAAGAAAAGGACACCGATTTGGCGTCCTTTTCTTTTTAAAAAGAGTTCTCCTTAATTAGGGCAATCCCAAGTATACGTTTCAAAAAATTCCTCACCTTTTGAATATGTTTCAGTTTTCTTAGTTACATTTCCTTTTTCATCAAATTCATACGAATAAGTTACACTTAATTTACCATCTAAATATTCTGCTTTCACCAAATTTGTATTGGCATTCTTAAAAGTTTTTCTTTCCAAAGTTTTTTTGAATGGATTTAATTTGTCCAAATAATATTCAAAAGTACGTACCCCAAATGTTGAGGTGCTAGACTCCGTTGTCGATTTTACCATATTCCCATTTGAATATTCGTAAAAACTTTTTAAAGTTGATGGTTTCCCATTTCCTACTCCATTTCCAATGGCCGAAATAATTTGATTTTGATTGTCGTATTGGTAAATAAAATGCATTTCTCCATCAGGAACAATATGGTCACTACTTTCTGCTAAACCAAATGAGTTTAAATGGTAGGTTTCGTTGTTGCCAATTTTAACGCTATTATTTAAGTAGGTATAATTGTAAGTAAATTCTGAACTCCCATTTTTTATTGTTAATGAAAGAAAATTGTTAGCATTGTCATAGACATAATCGCGCAAAATTCCAGTTGATGTACTAATGGATTTTACTAGACATTTTGGAGTTATCGGCAAATTTGAATTGGATTCTTTTTCCTCTTTTTTACAAGCTGTAACTGTAATTGCTAACACTAAAATTAGTAGGGAAATAGTTTTAAAATTTTTCATAGTATATTTTATTTGTTATCCGAATTTAGAAAATAAACATAATATAATAGTGTAAAACTTTTTTTTTCAGCTACTTACGTATTTTTACCTAGCCTGTTGAATTTTTTATTTTAAGGTAAATCAGAAGGCATCCTCATTATTATTTAATTATTTCTCAAACTCATTTTGGTTCAAACCGAAATAAAAATAATTGCCAGAATAGAAAATAATGGGTGAGGAGAGCTATTTATCGTTTTTCTTTTTCTTGATAAATGGCATCAATACTTGGTTGAAATCATTTTCTACAAGTGCTTCGTTATAATCAATTTTGTATTGCAGGCATTTGAGTTTTAAGTTCTCTTTGTGTGCGTTGTAATTTTGGAGGTATTTCTCCTTAACTGCATTGGGATGTAGTTTTAATTCCTCGCCTGTTTCGCTGTCTTTAAAAATATATGGGCGGTGACCAAAATCAAAATCGTGCTCTGATTTTTTGTCGTGCACATCAAATAAAATAACCTCATGGTTATTGTATCTTAAATGTTGCAAGGCAGAAAAAATATCCTCAGAACCACTTTGAAACATATCGCTAAAAATGATTACAAAAGAGCGTTTGTGTAATCCTTCTGCTAGCGTATGTAGTGTTTTACTAATCTCACTTCGCTTGCCTTGAATTGGTTCAGACAAACAAGATTGCAATTTTGAAAACAATAATTTTTGGTGGGTTAAACCCAATTTAGATGGAGAGTGAAACCATAGCTCTTCATTAAATAAAGATATGCCTGAAGCATCGCGTTGTTTTTTCATCAACTGAATTAACGACGCTGCCGCAATAACACTAAACCGAATCTTGTTTAATCCTTCGTTAGGGAAATACATTGAACTTGAAGTATCGATTACAATTTGACAGCGCAAATTGGTTTCTTCTTCAAAGCGCTTAACAAATAATTTGTCGGTACGGGCAAATAATTTCCAATCTATATTTCTGGTGCTTTCTCCAGAATTGTACTGCCTATGTTCTGCAAATTCTACGGAAAAACCGTGGTATGGACTTTTATGCAAGCCGGTTAAAAAGCCTTCCACAACTTGTCTTGCCAATAACTCTAGATTGGATATTTGAAGTAAATCGCTCTCTGTAATTTGGTATGCCATAAACAAAAAAAACAGTCGGTTCAAGGCTGAACCGACTGTTGCAAAATAAGAATTTTATCTTAAATATTATGCCAATTGGGCATTTAATTTATTAGCCAAAACATGTTTTGGAACTGCACCTACTTGTTTGTCTACAACTTTACCATCTTTAAAGAATAACAAAGCTGGAATACTCATAATGCCAAATTCTGTAGCTACTCTTGGATTATTATCTACATCTAATTTTCCGATTACAGCTTTGCCTTCGTACTCTTTAGATAATTCTTCTACAACTGGACCAACCATGCGGCAAGGGCCACACCATTCTGCCCAAAAATCTACCAATACTGGTTTGTCTGATTTTAGCACCACTTCCTCGAAGTTGCTATCTGTTAATTCTATTGCCATATTTTAAATATAATTGATTTTTTAATTTGCAAGTTAGGTGCCACCAACAAAAATGCAACATTTTGTCAGGGTTTAATTTAATCGGTAATTTAAACCTAAATCTTCAAGGTGATTTAAAATTTCGTTTTGCGGACTAAATTTTACTTTGGTTGAAATCATCCGGATGGAGGAATTGTCTTGGTGATCTACGATATCAAAATTTAGGAAACAATTGCCAGGATGTTGTTTAGAAAGGGTTTGAAAGTATCCTAGCATTTCTTGATTCACCTTTTCTAATCCTAATTGAATGGTGATTTTATTAAAGTATTTATCGCGAACTTCATTTAACATTTCAATTCCCAAAACCTTTATTTCAAAATCGTTTTCGCGCTGCCATCTATTTTCTACCCTGCCTTTTATGTATATAAAATAGCCAACTTCCATGTATCTTCTATGGTTGATATAGGTATCCTGAAACAAGACCATTTGAAAATTTCCTGAATAATCTTCTATGGTCATACTGCCATAGTTTTTGCCATTTTTGGTAACTCTATGATCTGCGGCGGTTACAATTCCCGCAATTTTCACCTCTCTGCCTTTTAATGGAGCCAAGTCTGATAATTCGCCCAATTTGTGAGTGGTTAACTTATCAATTTCCATTTTATAAGGATCTAAAGGATGACCCGAAAGGTACATGCCTACAATTTCCTTTTCCGAATTTAATTGTTGCATTAAGCTCCAAGGTTCTGCAAAAGGCATTGGAGGTTCTGGCAAAATTACACCACTTACGGCACCAAATAAACTCAATTCGTTGCTGGCAGCATTTTGCTGAACCGAGTTTCCATAACGAATTGCTTTTTCGATGCAATTGATATCATCTGTGCCATTGGCAAAATATTGCGAGCGAGTAATGTTTTCGAAGCAATCAAAACCGCCTGCAAGAGCTAAGGCCTCTATTGTTTTTTTGTTTACTGCTCTCAGGTTTACTCTTTTTGTTAAATCAAAAATGCTTTTGAAAGGACCATTTTCTCGTTCTTGTATTATGGCTTCAACGGCAGCTTCTCCAACGCCTTTTATTGCGTTCAAACCGAAACGTATTTTACCAGATTTATTTACAGAAAAGGAAGCAAAAGATTCGTTTACATCCGGACCTAAAACTGGAACTCCCATTCTTCTGCATTCTTCCATAAAGAATGAAACTTTTTCGATATTACCTAAGTTGGTTGTAAGTACTGCCGACATATACTCGGCAGGATAATGGGCTTTTAGGTAAGCTGTATGAAATGCCACATAAGCATAACAAGTGGAGTGAGATTTATTAAAAGCGTATTGAGCAAAAGCTTCCCAGTCTGTCCAAATTTTCTCTAGGGTTTCCGATTTAAAACCTTTGGCGCTGGCACCTTCCATAAATTTACCCTTCATTTTATCGAGGGTATACCTATCTTTTTTACCCATTGCTTTTCGCAAGGTATCGGCATCTCCTTTTGTAAAATCGGCAATTTTTTGGGAAAGCAACATCACCTGCTCTTGGTAAACTGTAATACCATAAGTAGGTTCAAGGTATTCTTTCATTTCCTCTAAGTCGTAGGAAATGGCTTCCCGCCCATGTTTACGAGCAATGAAATTTGGAATGTATTGAATTGGCCCTGGTCTGTACAAGGCATTCATAGCAATTAAATCATCAAATTTGTCTGGCTTAAGGTCTTTTAAATGCTTTTGCATCCCAGCACTTTCAAACTGAAAAGTACCATTGGTTTCGCCACGTTGATAAAGCTCGTAAGTTTTTACATCATCCAGAGGAATGTCTTCTAAAACAATATCAATACCATGATTTTGTTTTATCAAAGCCATGGCATCTTTTAAAATGGTTAAGTTTTTTAAACCCAAGAAGTCCATCTTAATTACACCCGCATCTTCAATAACTTTTCCCTGAAATTGGGTCACCAATAAATCTGAATCTTTGGCAACTGCAACAGGAATTAAATCTGTTAAATCGGTTGGAGCAATGATGATACCTGCAGCATGAACACCTGTTCCGCGCACAGAGCCTTCTAGTATTTCTGCCTCTTTTAAAACCCTTGAAACTAAATCAGACCCTGCATACAATTCTCTAAGTTTTTTAACATTGTCAATTTCCTCAGATTGCAGTCCTTCTTTTTCTTTTAAGCTTTTGCTTCCATCAATTGGAGCATTTAATAAACGACCCAAATCAATACCTGGTTTATCGGGAACCAATTTTACCAAAGCATTTGCTTCTTGCAATGGCAAATCCAATACACGCGCTACATCCTTGATACTCATTTTGGCCGCCATGGTGCCATAAGTTACAATTTGTGCAACTTGGTTTCTGCCATATTTTTTTACTACATAATCAATTACTTTTTGTCTTCCAGCATCGTCAAAGTCAGTATCAATATCGGGCATTGATTTACGATCTGGATTTAGGAAACGTTCAAAAAGTAAATCGTATTTGATTGGATCAATATTGGTAATTCCTATGCAATACGCAACTGCAGAGCCCGCAGCAGAACCACGCCCCGGACCAACAAATACGCCCAAATCTCTACCTGCTTTAATAAAGTCGGCCACAATTAAGAAATAACCAGCAAACCCCATGGTTCTGATGGTATGCAATTCAAAATTTAAGCGTTCTTCTACTTCAGGTGTAATGTCTTTATATCTTTCTTTTGCGCCCGAATAAGTTAGGTGGTGCAAGAAATCATCTTGGGTAGCATAGCCAATTGGAATTTCGTAATTCGGCAATAAGATATCTCGTTTCAAATCCAGTGTTTGGATTTTATCGATAACCATATTGGTATTGTCAATGGCTTCAGGAATATCGCTAAACTTCTCCGACATCTGTTCGGTAGTTTTAAAGAAAAACTGGTCGTTATAAAACGCAAACCTTTTTCCTTTTATACTTACATCGTCATCAAAATCCTTAACAGTCGGTGTGCTTTGTTTTTCACCCGTATTGATACACAGTAAAATATCATGTGCATTGGCATCTTTCTGATCTACATAATGAGAATCGTTGGAAGCAATAATGGGTACATTGTATTTTTGAGCAAAACGAATGAGTACTTCGTTTACTTTATTTTGATCAGGAATATCGTGGCGTTGAAGTTCAATGTAGTAGTCTTCACCAAATAAATCTAGCCACCATTTAAATTCTATTTCACCAGCCTCTTCACCTTTTTTTAGAATTGCTTTTGGTACCGAGGCCCCCAAGCAGCATGTAGTTGCAATGAGACCTTTGTGGTATTTTAAAATAAGTTCTTTATCAATACGCGGGTATTTGCCATACATGCCCTCCATATAACCAAGAGAGCAAAGTTTTATTAGGTTTTTATAGCCTTCTTCATTTTTGGCCAACATCAATTGATGGTAGCGAATATCTTTATCTTCTTTGGTAAAAGAGCGTTTTGTATGATCTGTTACCACATAAAATTCGCAACCAACAATGGGTTTAACTTTTAAAGAACCATCTGGATTTTTGTGTTTGTAAGCCTCTGCCACAAATTCAAAAGCTCCAAACATATTCCCATGGTCGGTAATAGCCAAGGCAGGCATATTATCTCCAATGGCTTTCTTGTATAATTTGCCAATATCAGCGGCTCCATCCAATAAAGAGAATTGGGTATGTACGTGTAGGTGAGAGAACTTCATTTTTTTACTGAAAGCGAATGTAAGCTATCCTCAAAAAACAATTGGTCCATGTTGAAAAATCCCCAATTTCTATCAATGGAATAAGGGCTTTAAAAAGTTTTCAACTATTTTAGGTTTGAACCGAAGGAAGATTTTGGGGAAGGCTTTTGGCTACTAGCTGCTAGCCTCTGGCTTTTTTCTGTTTGAACCGAAGTAAGTTTTTTGAGAAGGCTTTTGTTAGCTGTTGGCCTTTAGCATCTGGCTTTTTTCTGTTTGAACCGAATGGAGTTCGAAGGTAATGGAGAGAATCCCAATTTGTTGTTTGGATGTGTCCTACGAGATGCACCTAATTTTTCTCCATTATTCAATTATTCGCAAACCTTCAATGCGTTCAAAATGATTAATGTTTAGGGTAGCCAATGGTAGTTCATTTGCAATAGAAGTTGCTGCAATAAACAAATCGGCAATGTCTATTTGTTTTCTTTTTCGTTTTAAGTTGGCATTAATTTCAACAGCCGATTTTACACATATTTGGTCAAAAGGCAAAACACGAATTTTACTTAATAAATTATTCCAAAAAACAATCTGCTCACCTGTTGCACCTTAATAAATTTCATATTCAGTAATTGTAGAAATATAAAATGAGTATCCTTGCCTAACCAAGGAAACCAATTTTGAATTTTCCTTTTTTGTTTTGCGAAAAAAGTCAATTAGAATAGAGGTGTCAACTAATACTACTTTGTTCTCCATTGATTAATAGCCTTTCTTGTTTTGGCAATTTTCTCGATTTGTGCTTTTGCAAAAACTGGTGCAGTGAGAAGAAATGTTTCCATATCAAAAACTTCTTTAGAACTTGTAGTTTCATTTTCAACTTCCTCTTTAAGCTTTGTCCATTGATTTGTTGGAAGTTTTTTAACAATATTTACTAATTGTTCAAAGCCTATTTCTACTTGTACTTGCATCTTCCAAAGATAAAAAAATCTAACAACAAATTTATTCGGCTTTTAGAGACAGTCTTTTGGAGTTAGTTTTTTGTCTTTTGTCATTTTTTTCTGTTAGCCATTGGCTTTTTTGATTTTTGTTTAAACCTTTTTTCTAAAATTGGGTCAGACAATTAGTAACTTGCTATATGAAGAAATTTTTTTTACTGCTTTTTGGTATTATTAGTTCTTTGGCCTCCATGGGGCAAACCCTTTATTTTCCACCTTTAATTGGTAAAACTTGGGAGAGTAAAACTCCAGAGGAATTGGGGTGGTGCGCTAGCAAAACAGATACTTTATATAACTATTTAGAAGATAAAAATACCAAAGGTTTTTTGGTTTTAAAGGATGGAAGAATTGTTCTTGAAAAGTATTTTGGAACTTTTACCCAAGATAGCTTTTGGTATTGGGCTTCGGCAGGAAAAACAATGACCAGCTTTTTGGTTGGAATTGCACAACAAAAAGGCTTGCTTAATATTCATGATACCAGTTCAACATATTTAGGAAAAGGCTGGACAAGCTTAACGGCCGAACAAGAAGCGAAAATAAAAGTGTTGAACCAATTAAGCATGAGCAGCGGTTTGGATGATTATGGGGTAAATAAAGATTGCACCTTTGATTCGTGTTTGGTTTACAAATCAGATGCTGGAACACGATGGGCTTATCACAATGCGCCTTATACTTTATTGGATAAAGTAATTGAGAGTGCCACAGGAAATACCTTTCAACAATTTTTTAATAATGAGGTTAGAAACAAAACAGGTATTTTGGGCATTTGGCTTCAACCAGATTTTAACAATGTTCTTTATAGCAATGCCAGAAGCATGGCTCGTTTTGGCTTGTTATTATTAAATCATGGTAAGTGGGATCAAACCGAAATTTTAACAGATACCGCTTACTTTAGGCAAATGACCAATAGTTCTCAAAACTTAAATCCTTCCTATGGTTACCTAACTTGGTTGAATGGAAAAGGCAAGTTAATGGTACCTACGAGTCAGATTGTTTTTAATACCAGCCTTGCACCCAATGCTCCACCCGATATGTTTGCAGCTATGGGTAAAAATGGACAATTAATAAATGTAGTTCCATCTATGAATTTGGTAATGGTAAGAATAGGGGAGGCGCCTGGAGATAATGGAGAAGTGCCTATCACTTTCAATAATGAAATTTGGTTTTATCTCAATAAAGTTATTTGTAGTGGAAGCAACGCTTTAGCAGAAGAATTTAACCCAGAAAGTATTGCTCTTTATCCAAACCCAGCACAATCGGTTTTATCTATTGGAGGACTTCATTCTTATAGTAGTTATGAGATAAAACTTATTGGAATTAAAGGAGAAATTGTAAGGGAAGGTTTGAACCAAAATTCTATCGACATCAGTGATTTGGAATTGGGTTGTTATTTGATTTGCATAGAGCAAGGAGGAAAGAAATTATATAAGAAGTTTGTTAAGAATTAAATCCTAATTACCGGATTTATTAGTGTTTTCAGTTTGGAATTAATCTACCTAGGTAAATATATTTGTTGAAACCTAAATAGTTTATGAGCAACCCCATTGAAATTACTGACGAAATTGTATTAAGCAAGATTTACCATATTAGAGGAAAGAAGGTGATGGTGGATAGAGATTTGGCAGAAATGTATGGTGTAGAAACCAAAGTTTTGAACCAATCTGTAAAACGAAATACCAAACGCTTTCCCGAAGACTTTATGTTTCAGTTAAGCAACGATGAATTTGAGAATTGGAAGTCACAATTTGTGACTTCCAATTCTGTTAAAATGGGAATGAGAAAAAGGCCTTTTGTATTTACAGAGCAAGGTGTTTCTATGCTCTCAAGTGTTCTGAAAAGTGATACTGCCATTGAGGTAAATATTCAGATAATAAGAATTTTTACTCGCATTAGAGAAGTATTACTAACTCACAAAGATGTCTTGTTTAAAATGGAGCAATTAGAAAAGAAATTACTCAAACAAAATAAAAAAGTAAGCAAACACGAACAAGAAATTCAGGTAATTTTTGATGCTTTGAAACATTTACTAAATCCACCAGTAGAACCTCGAAAGGCAATTGGGTTCAAGTCGAATTAATAAAATTTGGCAAGCTAAAACCAAGAACTTTTCTTTCTGCATTTAGGCCGATGGTTTAGTTATTTTAACGATTGCAATTTTTATACGCCTCAATCTTAAATAGTTTTGGAGTTTTGTATTTATTTCTTAAATTTTTCTAAATCTATAAAATGGGTGATGTTTTCTAAGAAAAATGCATAAAATTTGAGTATAAATATTTTTTAACTAAATAAATTTTATAAAATATGTCATATAACTATGTAAATCCTTACAACGGATTTGGAGAAATGCATAATGAATGCATGGATTATGTCTCAAATAACTTTAGTTTTGGAGATTCAATTGATAACCTTGCCTCAGTTGTGATTGATTTTTATGGAACTAAATCAGGAAAAGTTTTTTCGGATTTTGAAAGGCAAACTCAAATTTCTGATTTAATTTCCACATTTAATTATGCTTCAATTAATTCGGATCCATTTTTCGTGTCAAATTATTTTAGTGCTGTATTTAAAGTTGGATTAGATAAAATAAAGTCAATTTGCACAAATGGTTCAGGAATAGATACGGTAATTACTGAACTTAATTCACTTGCAGATGAATTTAAATTATTATCCGTTTCCTCCAATGATTATCAGGGCTTACTTGGAACAATCGCTATTGCTCAAAAAAGTAGTTTATATTGGAAGCAGATTGTGGATAATGTTGGTGTTACCTCTTGGGATCCTTGGTTGCCCCCATATGATCCCAATTATGAAACATCTGCTCCATTATGGGTTTATGCAGACGCTGCAGGCTTTGCTGTAGGATATTTAAGGTATACCGAAAGTCATAAAGGTGAAGATTATAATTTAGACGATTGTATTACACAAGCTACTCTGACAGCATCACTTTTTTCTGCTGGTTTTGTTGTTTTCGTAATACTGGGTATCCTATTGTAAAATGAAAATGCATATTAAATCTTTGCTTCTGTTTAGTTCATTTATATGTTGGAAAATTTTTATGCCAAACACAGTTGCTCAGGTTTATAATTACCTACCCTTAGAAAATAACGATTTTGAAATAAATCCAGCTGAATTGGGACTTTTTCATAATGTTTCATCTTATTTTGCAAATAATTCAAATTTAGGAAATGGTGATTATCAGGCAAGGATTTATCGTGTTGGTATTACTTCCTTTATAGACCCACTAAATTTTGGCCTTACATTTACAACGAATATTTTACCAAACCAAGTTTCAATTGGAGTTATTAGTTTAGGAACAGGTTATAATTTCCAAGTAAATTCTAAACTAAATTGTGCCATTGGGTTAAATTATAAGTTGGTAAGGGGAACGCTTTCATCCGGATTTGTAGATTATTTGAAACAGACCGCAGTTCCAGGTTATGGGCAAATATCTGATGGTTTTAATACTTCTTTGATTTTATCTGATTCCCTCAAAAGAATTTATTTTTCTGTTATGGTTCTCAATGCATTTCCAATTGCTAATCAAGATGAAGTATTTCCAAAATATTTTGCTATTGTTACTGGCAATACCCTTGGAATCTTTAAGAGTAAACTACAATCAAGTTTATATTTAGAATCTTATATAAAATATTCTTTACTTAATTCAAAACCAGTATTTAGTACTATTGTCAATTATAAATGGCCATTTAATCCTAATGCTAAATACGTTTTTTCTAGTGGAACTTCTTTCGGAGTAATAGATGAAAAGTATTATCAGATTGGTTTGCTCATTAGTTTTGCAAATTCAAAAGGAAATGAACTAATTTTTAGATACAATTTAGTAAATGAAATAAGTGGTATGCAAGAAAATTATGGCTTTTATGTTGGCTTTGTTAGCAATAGACCATTAGAAATCAAAAAGAAAAAGTGAAAAGTTAAATTAGAAAAATAAGTTGAATTAATTATTTATTTACATTGCTTAAACGCATTTTTTTCTGAATTTGATTCACCTCGTAAATTGTTTTCAAGTATTAAAACCAAGAACTTTTCTTTCTACTGCGGCTGCTAGTGCTTGTTAATCCTAAGGCGCCGAGCAAACTTCTGGTAATAACACTTGCCGCAGTTCTAGCAACTTGTTTGGTAACAGGAGAACTTAATATTTCATCTAAAGTAGATTTTTCTGTTCTTCCTCTGCTGCTTGTTCTAGAGTCACCTTCCACTTCCCTTTCGTTTTCCTTTTCAGTTTCTATTTGGGCAGAAGCTCTTTGTAATTTGGCATTTAAAATTTCGTAAGCACTTTGGCTATCCAATTCTTGATTATACCTTTTGGCGATAAAAGATTTGTTGGCAATCGCATCAATTTCTTCTTCACTCAAAACATCCATTCTGCTAGAAGGCGCACATAACAAAGTTGCTGCTAAGGGTGTTGGAATTCCTTTTTCGTTTAAGCCTGTTATCAAGGCTTCCCCCATTCCTAATTGGGTTAGCAATTCGTCTACTTTATAAAAATCAGACTCAGGGAAATTTTCTGCAGATTGCTTAATTGATTTTCTATCCGCAGCGGTAAATGCTCTTAATGCATGTTGCACTTTTAAACCCAATTGGCTTAAAACAGCTGCTGGAACATCCGTTGGGTTTTGGGTAACAAAAAATATACCTACTCCTTTCGAACGTATTAATTTTATAATGGTTTCAATTTGGTCTAATAAGGCTTGGCTGGCATCGTTAAAAATCAAATGTGCTTCATCAATAAATAAACACAATTTGGGTTGATCCAAATCTCCTTCTTCTGGTAATTTAGCATAGAGTTCTGCCAACAAACAAAGCATAAAGGTTGAAAATAATTTCGGCTTGTCTTGCAAATCATTTACGCGCAAAACAGAAACCATTCCTTTTCCATTGCTATCAATGCGCATTAAATCTTCTACCTCAAAACTAGGTTCACCAAAAATTGTATCTGCTCCTTGTTGTTGAAGTTCTATTACTTTCCTTAAAATGGTTCCTGTGCTCGAAGTGCTAATTTTACCATAATCTTTTTCCATTTCAGCCTTGCCTTCGTTGGAAATATATTGCAATACCTTTATAAAATCTTTAAGGTCTAATAAGGGCAATTGGTTATCGTCGGTAAATTTAAATATCATAGAAACGAAACCACTTTGGGTATCGTTTAATCCCAGAATTTTGCTTAGCAATACTGGTCCAAATTCAGATACAGTAGCTTTTAATTGAGTGCCTTTTCCTTTGTTTAAAGTTAGAAATTCTACAGGCGAATTATGAGGATTGAATGGAAATCCAATTTGTTCTTGTCGGGCATTTATTTTTTCGTTTGCAGTCCCTACAGCAGCAATCCCACTTAAATCGCCTTTGATATCCATTACCAAAACAGGAACACTTTTTTCACTTAATAATTCTGCAATTAGTTGAAGTGTTTTTGTTTTACCTGTTCCCGTAGCACCTGCAATTAGGCCATGACGGTTAAATGTTTTTAGAGGAAGTTTTATTAAACAATCTTTATCCGCAACGCCATTTAACATAGCTGCCCCTAAAACAATGCTTTCTCCTTTATGGGTATATCCTTTTTGAATGGTTTCTTTAAACATATTGGGTGATTTTATTTTGTAGAATTACAATTCAGCTTCAATTTCATTTCTGATAATATCCGAAAATTCTTCGCGCTTTCTAATTAATTGTGCTTTGCCGTTCCAAACCAATACTTCTGCTGGCCTATAACGAGCATTGTAATTGCTACTCATGGTCATGCCATAAGCGCCCGCATTTTTAAAGCACAAAATATCACCTTCGTGTACTTCGCTTAATTTTCTATCCCAACCAAAAGTGTCGGTTTCGCAGATATAACCCACCACGGTATAAATTCTTTGTTTGCCTTCTGGATTAGAAATGTTCACAATAGAATGGTACGAATCGTATAACATAGGGCGAATCAAATGGTTTAACCCACTATCTACTCCTACAAAAACAGTTGCTGTAGTTTGTTTTAATACGTTTACTTTAACCAAAAAATAACCAGATTCACTTACTAAAAACTTGCCTGGTTCAAACCATAATTCTAGGTCTCTGCCATATTCTTTGCAAAATGCCTGAAAACGTTTTGTTATTGCTTCCCCTAATTCCTCAATATCTGTAGTAATGTCGGCATCTTTATAAGCTACCTTAAAGCCTGAACCAAAATCAATAAATTCTAGGTTAGGGAAATCTTTGGCCGCTTCAAATAATATTTCGGCACCTTGTAAAAAAACACCTGCATCCAAAATATCCGAACCAGTATGCATGTGCAAACCATTTACATGAATATTGTTCGATTGCACCACGCGAGTAACATGTCGTAATTGATGAACAGAAATCCCAAACTTAGAATCGATATGGCCGGTTGAAATTTTGCTATTGCCGCCAGCCAAAATATGTGGGTTGATGCGAATGCAGCAAGGAACTGTATTTCCATATATATGTCCAAACTGCTCCAAGATAGAAATATTATCAATATTGATATGAACACCCAATTTCACTGCTTCTTGAATTTCTTCAATGCTTACACAATTAGGAGTGAAAATAATATCATTGGGTTCAAATCCTGCTCTTAATCCTAATAAAACTTCGTTAATAGAAACCGTATCCAAACCACTTCCATGTTTCTTTAATAGTTTAAGAATGGCAGAATTGTTTAAAGATTTACAAGCATATTTTACCTTAATATTTAAAGGTTTAAATGCATTTGTTAAGCGATTGAGTTGATTAACAATCGTGTTGCCATCGTATACATATACGGGCGCGCCAAATTCTTTAGCAATTTCTGTAAGGTTGATACCAGATGTGGTATACTGTCCATTCACTATTTCCATGTTGCCGCGAAAATAGGAAAATTAAACGGAATGCAGATTCTCTTTAGTTCAAATGCAAGTTGTATTTTACATTCTTGTCCTCAAATTTGGTTTGATCCAATCCCATTTTAAAATCAATATGGTTTCGTTTTGTGACGAAGGTTTGGTTTTGGGCAAAAAAAATCCGGCAAATTCAATTGCCGGATTTTCTTTAATTATCTTTAGGTTCAAACCTATTCTATACCAAATGCATAATAGCCTTTGCTGCCGCTAGGGTTTATGCCTTCCATAAGCACGCCTCCTTTATGGTCTTTAAGACTTAATTTTACATCTGTAATTGTAGCAATAGGTTTTTTATCAATGCTGGTTAAAACAAAACCATCGGGAATTCCAGCTTTCTTCAAAGGACTTTTTTCTCCTACTTTTTTAATTCTTACACCATTAGAAACTTTTAATTTTAGGCGTTCTTCTCTAGGAATGGTTTCAAAATCACATTCTAAAATTTTGTTGTTTTCTACTTTTTCTGCTTTAGCAACTTCTGCTTTTCCTTCTTTGTTTCTAAGAGTTGCAGTAAGTTCCATTTTATTTCCATTTCTAATTAATCCTACAACCACCTTGTCTCCCGGACTTTTCTTTCCCACTTTTTCTTGTAGCTCATTGCTTGAATTAACAGTTTGGCCATCTATGGAAATAATGACATCCTTGTCTTTGATTCCTGCAGCAGAAGCAGCAGTATTGTCATTTACCTTGGCTACAAACACACCTTTTACTTCTTTCAACCCTTCCTTTTCGGCAAGTTCATTGTTTACATCTTGAATTTGAACTCCTAATAAACCTCTTTGTACTTCCCCAAATTTCATCAAATCTTCGATTACTTTTTTCATTAGGTTAGAAGGAATTGCAAATCCATATCCGGCATATTGGCCATTTTGGCTAGCAATTGCGGTATTTATTCCAATTAATTTCCCTTCGGTTGAAACCATGGCGCCACCACTATTTCCAGGGTTAATTGCCGCATCCGTTTGTATAAATGCCTCAATTGCATATTGAGTTTCTTGGTTTCTAGGGTCGCGGATTAGGTTCAAACCTCTACCTTTTGCGCTAACAATACCTGCAGTTACGGTTGACGTTAAGTTAAATGGATTGCCTACAGCCAAAACCCATTGACCAACTTTTACTTCGTCTGAATTTCCTATTAAAGCAAAAGGTAAACTTTTCTCGTCTATTCTTAATAAGGCTAAGTCTGTATTTTTGTCGGCACCCAAAAGCTCCGCATCGTATTCACGTTTGTCGTTAAGGATTACCTTTATTTTACTGGCACCATTAATTACATGGTTATTGGTTACAATATATCCATCAGAAGAAATAATAACACCAGAACCTGAGCCTACTTTTGGACCTTGAGGAATTTGAAATCCTTTAAAGAAACCTCCAAATGGGTCATTTTCTACATCAATTTCTTGGCTTGAAGTGTTAACAGTAGTAATAATATGTACAACTGTTGGGGTTACTAATTCGGCTACAGCAACAAAATCTGGGTAGTTTCCTTCTTGCAAACTGGCGTATTGAGCCAAGTGCTGCGTGGTAAATTTTGCTTCGTCTTCTTTGTTAAAAAATTTGTTTAAACCAATGGCTACCAAACCTCCAAGGCTGGCTACCAAAATTAATCCTAAGAATCTTTTCATATGTTTTTTAAATTTTTTGCTTAATTTTCAAAAATCATTCCAATGTAAAAATGGCATGATTTTAAAAATATATTTGTAAAACGCAATTTAATAATGACAAATTTTACCAACTAAATGGCGAAATTTGCCGCTACTGTAAGTTCAGTAAATATGCATTTTTCCCACGATAAACACCAATATTTTTTCGAGAAGTTTCTCAGGAATGAGATGAAAGGAGAAGAACTTTTGTCTTTCACCAAGAAGCTGTCTGAAAATGAAAAGTTTAAATCCGACTTTGACTTTTATGTTGATAATAGGAAGGAAATTGTTGAGGAAGAATTGGCAGAATACGATGAGCCAGAATTGTTAAAAGCAAAGCCTCAAAAATGGGGTTGGTTGTATGCCACAATTTCTATTTTGTGTTTGGTTCTAATTATCGACTATTACTTTTCTGCCAATTATTCGGTTCAAACAGAAGCCAAACCTAGGCGCAAACCTTTAATAGAGAAGATAAATATTTTTGAAGCCAAAGAAAATGTTCCTGAACCAATAGCTCCAGTTAAAGAAAAAAAGGTAAGGAAAAAAAGCATCATTATTCCAGAAGTTTATCCCGAGGATTCAAATGTTTTATTTGAAGCCGCCGAAGCGCAGTTGCTATTATATAAGGAGGGAAATCGATTAGCTATTCAAGGAGATTATTTTTTGGCGGATTCTTTATTTAAGGTTTTGGAGGCGAGTGCGATTAAGAAAAAGGAAGAATTATTAAATATTGAAACTGATAGTTTGTTGGATGATAGTTCCATTACGGCTTTGGTTGTTAAAAGTTTGTATAGAAATGTTAAATCCATTCCAAGGCAATTATTGGTAGAGTTTTGGGGTTCGCCCATTCATTTTAGAGGCTATTTGTTTAATGGTAAAAAATTAATGCTGTATGGAATCGACCCAAAAGCTCCCATTTATTTATCCTATGGAGAGGTTAATAATACATACCACCTAATTTTACGCAATAAAGAATACCATTTATTCCCAGATAATGAGTTTCATAAAATAGTTGAAGAGTGATAAAATTTTATAAATACCAAGGCACAGGCAATGATTTTGTAATGATTGACGACCGCAATAGATCTTTCCCTGCAAATGATGTTGCCTACATTAATCATTTATGCGATCGCAAGTTTGGAGTTGGAGCTGATGGATTAATTCTGCTTCAATTAACAGAAGCTGGCGATTTTTACATGCAGTATTTTAATAGCGATGGCAATGAAAGTAGCATGTGCGGTAACGGCGGTAGATGTTTTGCTCAATTTATTTATGATTTAGGCTTGGTTCAAACCGAAATTAAATTTTTAGCTATTGATGGCTGGCACCTTGCCACAAAAAAAGAAGTTGAAAACCAACAAGAGGTTATTGCCTTAAAAATGATGGATGTACCAAGCTATAAGCAATTGGGCGAAACTATTTTTGAACTCAATACAGGTTCTCCACATTATGTTTCGTTTAGGTCTGAACCAATTCGCGAGATGAATTTAGTTGAAGAAGCCAAATCTATTCGCTACAACGATACCTATAAAGTAAAAGGGATAAATGTTAATTATCTACAAATGCTGGGTTTAAAGGATTTACTTTTAAGAACTTACGAGCGTGGTGTGGAAGATGAAACCCTTTCCTGTGGAACTGGTGCAACCGCTGCGGCCTTGTCGTCTGCCGTTTTAAACCAATTGCCAGCAGGCAGGCATCAAGTAAAAGTGGAGGTGATGGGTGGTAATTTAGAAGTTAGTTTCTTTTACCATTCTACTGAGAATCGTTTTGAAGATATTTGGTTAATTGGACCAGCTAAACAAGTTTTCCAAGGAGAAGTTTTGGGATAATTTTCAGATTTTTTACTTGATTCCTATTTCGTTTTTCACCTATCTTGCCTAACTTAAAGTGTAGTGTAATTGATAGTAGTTAACACCCAACCGTTTGCTTTGATATATGCCCTGTTTCATCATCCCTATTTGGGTTTGGTGCTGGAGCCGCATGTGGTGCAGGTAAATACAAAAGGTGCTTACACCCTTACACACCAAAGGGTTTTTACCAAAACCGCCGATTATTTTGCCAAGAATATCAGCGCCGAAGATTTAAAACTGATTAAGATTTTAGATGAGGTTGACGACGATTATATTTTCAAAAAGTTTAATACTGATGTAAAACGGAAGATTAGAACGGCTGAGTTTTTTTCTAAATATTGTCCCAAGGAATTATTGGAAGAAAAAATAAGACCATTTATTGAAGAGCGCATGCACAAGGTGTTTTTGGCGCTAAGAGGTAAAACCATTTATAAAAATGGCAACGACAATAATCCAACATCTGTAAAAATTACTGTGGCAGACGAGCAAGCCAATATTTGGTTTCACTTTAAAAACAACCCAGAAGGAATTCGCTATTACCCTACCTTAAGGTATAAAAACCAAAAGGTAGAATTTATGTATAGAGGCGCGCAAATTGTGTCGCAAAGTACTGCTTGGTTGCTGGTAGAAAACATGCTTTACGATTTTGAAAAGAATGTAGATGGTAAAAAACTTTTGCCGTTTATGAGCAAGCGCTACATTCAAATTCCTAAAAAATCTGAAGAGACTTACCTTAGTAAATTCGTAATTCAATTGGTAGAAAAATACGATGTAAAATCGGATTGTTTTATCATACAAAATCAACCCTCGTTTGGAAGAGCTGTTCTTAATATGCAAAAGCTATTTGAAGATGAGGTTGCTTTAAAATTGGAATTTAATTATGGCGAAATTATTTTCGATTATCAGTCGGAACAAGAAGTACATGCACAGCTATTAAAGGCAGGTGATAAATATGTATTTAACCGCGTAGCCCGCAATAGACGATGGGAAGAGGCAAAGGCAAAAGAGCTGATGCAAATGGGATTGCTAAATGAAAAGGGAGCATTTTTTACTTTGCCAGCCGTTAATATTGTTAAAAAGCAGGAAGATTTTTTAGGTATTGGTTCTTCTAATAAATATGTTTTTTTAGAATGGCTGAACCAATATTCTGAGGAATTAAAAGCACAGGAAATTGATGTTTTACAAGATAGTTCTCATTCCAAGTATTTTATTGGTCCAAGAGAATTAAAAATAGAAGTTAAAGAACAAAAAGATTGGTTTGATGTGCAAGCAATTGCTCGATTTGGCGATTACTCTTTTTCGTTTTTGGCTTTGCGAGAATACATTATAAAAGGTAAGCGAGAGTTTATTTTGCCTAATGGATTAATTGCCATTATTCCTGAAGAGTGGTTTGGGAATTTGAGTGGCATTTTGGAGTTTAGTGCCAACGAAGACGATATAAAAATTGAGAAGCACCATATTGGTTTATTAGAGGAATTATCGCATGGTGGCAGGTATTTGATGATAAGCGATAAGCTAAAAAAACTTACAGATTATGGCCAGCTGCGAGATATGGAAATGCCTCAAAATTTTAAAGGCGAATTGCGCCCTTACCAAAAGGCAGGCTTCGATTGGTTTTATTTCTTAAAAGACAACCAATTTGGCGGGTGTTTGGCAGATGATATGGGTTTGGGTAAAACCATTCAAACTTTAGCATTAATACAGAAAGAACGAGAGCTTTATTTAGAACAAATAAAATCCAAAAAAGAAGTTAGAGTTCCGTCTGAACCAATTGCCTTACATAGTTCTATTGGAGATGTGAAAGGTCAGTTGAATATTTTTGATCACGGGGTTCAAGCAACACCATCGCAGAATCGTTTGTTGTATGAACAAACTGGTGGCATTGCACATCATAGTTTTAGCAAGCCTGCTGCCGATGCCAATTTGCCTAAGCAAAATTTTATTCGGCCATCACTTATTATTGTTCCCAATTCTTTGGTGTTTAATTGGTTCAACGAATCTAAAAAGTTTACTCCCGGAATTAAGATTTTAGTATATACCGGAATCAATAGAATAAAGAATGCGCAATACTTTATTAACTACGATTTAATTATAACTACATACGGAACCGTTCGTGTTGATATAGATGTTTTTAAAGAATTTAAATTTAATTATATCATCTTGGATGAGAGTCAGGCCATAAAAAACGCTCAATCGCAAGTTTCTAAAGCGGTAAAATTATTAAGAGGAAATAATAAACTGGTATTAACTGGTACTCCAATAGAAAATAGTGTTCAAGAATTATGGAGCCAACTTTCGTTTGTAAATCCTGGATTGTTAGGTAGCTTGCAATCGTTTACAGAACGATTTGTTTTACCCATTGAAAGGCAAAAAGATGTACTTAAAATGCAGCAATTAAAAGCCATAATAAGTCCGTTTATTCTGCGCCGTACCAAAGACCAAGTGGCCACAGATTTGCCTCCAAAAATGGAACAAATTGTATACTGCGAAATGAGCGAAGAGCAGGAAGAATCGTATGAGAAGGTGAAATCGTATTACCGCAATGAAATTATTAAAGCCATTAAAGATTTGGGTGTAAACCGTTCGCAATTTACCTTATTGCAAGGCTTAACCAAATTGAGGCAAATTGCCAATCATCCTAAATTAGTTAATCCAGATTTTGAGGGAGAAAGTGGTAAGTTTAAAGAAGTAACTTATATGGCAGAAACCGCCATGGCAGAAGGGCATAAGGTTTTGGTTTTTTCTCAATTTGTAATGCAATTAGAGATTTACCGCAAATGGATGGAGTCTCAAAAAATAGATTATTGCTATTTAGATGGTTCCATGACCAATGAGGCGCGCCAGCAAATGGTTAATAAATTTCAAGAGGGCAATACCCCATTTTTCCTTATTTCTTTAAAAGCAGGTGGTTTCGGTTTGAACCTAACGTCTGCGGATTATGTATTTATGATTGATCCATGGTGGAATCCCGCTGTGGAGCGCCAGGCAATTGATAGAGCGCATAGAATTGGCCAAAAACAAAATGTGTTTATCTATAAATTTATTACCAGAAATTCGGTAGAAGAAAAGATATTAGCACTTCAGGAAAAAAAGAAATTACTTGCAGATAATATTATTGAAACCGACGAATCTATAATTAAGCATATTGATGTGGATGAAATTATGGATTTGTTGAATTAGAATATTCAAAAATGAAAAAAAGAGAACAACTATTAAAGCTGAGAGATGAAGCCCAATTAGGCGGAGGTTTAGATAAAATAGCCGCACAACATAAGAAAGGAAAACTAACCGCAAGAGAGCGTATTCATTTTTTAATGGATGAAGGTTCTTTTGAAGAAATAGGTGCCTTTGTGCAACACCGTAGTTCCGATTTTGGAATGGAAAAATTAAAGGTTTTGGGCGATGGTGTGGTAACGGGTTACGGAACAATTAATGGCCGTTTGACATATGTTTTCTCGCAAGATTTTACTGTTTTTGGTGGTTCCTTGTCCGAAACTCATGCAGAGAAAATATGCAAGTTGATGGATTTAGCCATGAAAAATGGTGCACCTTTAATTGGATTAAACGATAGTGGTGGAGCTCGTATTCAAGAAGGTGTTGTGAGCTTAGGTGGTTATGCAGATATATTTTATAGAAATACCTTGGCTTCTGGAGTAATACCACAATTATCGGCAATCATGGGGCCTTGCGCGGGTGGCGCTGTTTATAGTCCTGCCATTACAGATTATATCTTAATGGTAGAGAACTCTAGCTATATGTTTGTAACTGGACCAAATGTGGTAAAAACAGTTACGCATGAAGAAGTAAGCTCAGAAGATTTGGGTGGTGCATCTGTGCATTCTGCTAAAAGTGGAGTGGCACATTTTACAGCTGCCAATGAAATAGAAGCCATTCAACAATTGAAAAAACTGTTGAGTTATATTCCACAAAACTGTGAAGAGAAAGTTCCATCATTGCCTTATACAAAAGCAGATGAAACAAGAAAGAAATTGGCAGATATAATTCCTGAAAGTGCCAACCAACCTTACGATATTAGAGAAGTAATTGAAGAAGTAGCGGATGAAAACTCTTTCCATGAGGTGCATAAAAACTTTGCCGAAAATATAGTGGTAGGTTTTGCTCGTTTAGCAGGAAAAAGCATTGGTATTGTTGCCAACCAACCAGCATTTTTGGCGGGTGTTTTAGATATTCATTCTTCTCAAAAAGCAGCAAGGTTTGTGCGTTTCTGCGATTGTTTTAATATTCCACTTTTGGTGTTTGAAGATGTTCCAGGTTTCTTGCCAGGAACGGATCAAGAATGGAATGCAATTATTACCAATGGAGCTAAGTTATTGTATGCATTTTGCGAGGCAACTGTTCCCAGAATTACCGTTATTACCAGAAAAGCATACGGTGGCGCATACGATGTAATGAATAGCAAGCACATTGGTGCCGATATGAATTTTGCTTGGCCAACTGCTGAGATTGCAGTAATGGGAGCAAAGGGTGCGGCAGAAATTATTTTCAAACGTCAGATAGACCAAGCAGAAGATAAGGCAGAAGCTTTAAAAGCTAAGGAATTGGAATATGGTAACTTATTTGCCAATCCATACCGCGCAGCAGAAAGAGGTTTTATAGACGATGTGATTTTACCAGAAGAAACTCGAGAGAAATTAATCAAAGCATTTGCCATGTTGGAAAATAAGGTGGTGAATTTGCCAAGAAAAAAACACGGAAATATTCCTTTGTAAGAATTGCGAAATAGAAACGTTTCCTTAAAAATTATCCTTATTATGAGAATGAATTCAATTACAAAAAACACCCTATTTATATTAGTGTTTTTAATCAGTTTGGTTTCGCAAGCCCAAGTTACTAAATATTGCCCAACATCAATTGATGAGGTAAGTGTATTTAGAAACCAGGCTCAGGTTCATAGAAAAGGAAAAGTGTTTTTAGCAGAGGGAGTTCAAACGGTAATAATAGAAAAGATTTCTCCATATTTACTACAAGAATCCATTGAAGCCAAGAGCTCTTCTAATGTTGAGATATTGTCTGTTAGAGTTCAAAACGATTATTTAAAGGAAGAGGAAAAGCCTAATTATATTGTGGATTTGGAAGATTCATTAGAAAAAATTAATGAAGGACTTGCAGATATTAGAGGTGATAAAGAGGCTATCTCTATGCAGCGAGATTTGCTTATTGCTAATAAAAATTTGGGCGGAACTCAAGGTGTTAAGGCAGAAGAATTAGAAGATGTTTTATCCATCTATCAAAAAAAGTTTCATGATTTTAAGGTTGAAAAATCTGCATTGGACAAAAAGGAAAAGGAGCTTTTGGTAAGAAAGCGAAAAATAGATGAACAGTTAAGGGAGTTCAATCAGGGAACTATGAGTGTTTCCAATAAGGTTGTTTTACAAGTAAGAAACCTGAAGTTTGGAATGGAAAGTGAATTTGAATTAACCTATTTGGTAAAAGGAATTCGTTGGACACCACTTTATGATATTAGGGTTACTGATACCAAATCTCCTATTAAGTTCTATTTAAAAGCCCAAATTACCCAAAATACTGGCGAAAATTGGTCGAATGTGAAATTGAAGTTGGCAACCAATAATCCAAATTCTGGAGGAAGTAAACCGGTTCTACATCCTGTAAAAATTTATTTTAACCAAGTCGTTGCCAATAAAAAGAATGTGTATAGCTATTCAGAAGAGCCAACTGTTGCAATGGAAGAAATGACTGTGGAATCAGATTTTAATGGCTATAGAGGAAATGCTAGAGTTTCGCAAAATGCAGTCAGCATGGAGTTTGAAGTACCCGGCAAACAAAGTATTCCTTCCGATAAAAAAGGTCAAATGATTGATATTAGCAGTTTTTCTTCTAATGCAGTTTATGGTCATGCCTGCGTTCCTAAACTAAGTAAAGATGTTTTTGTTACCGCCAAAATAGAATCCAACGATTTAATTTCTCAATTGAACGGAGAAGCTAGTATTTATTTTGGAGGAAGCTTTACTGGTAAAACTTATTTGTCACAAAGTGCAAGCGATTCATTATTGATTACTTTAGGTACCGACAAACGTTTGGTAAGCAAGCGAGAAAAGGTAAATGAAATGTGTACCAAATCGTTTTTTGGTTCAACCCGAAAAGATGCAAATACTATTGAAATTACACTTTCTAACAATAGTAATGAAACTATTGAATTGGATTTAGAAGATCAAGTGCCATTAACAACCAACCAAGAGATTACTGTAAAATTAACCGATAAGGGAGGTTCTGATTTTGATTTGGAATCGGGTAAGTTAACTTGGAAGGTAAAGCTTTTGCCAAAGCAAACTTCCAAGTTCCGCTTTACTTTTGAAATCAGTTATCCTTCCAATAAAATAATTTCGCCTTTTTAGTTATGGTTTGAACCTATTTTCGAAAAAAAACTATTTTTACAATCAATACATAAAATAACACATGAAAAATTTATTATTTGTTTTTGGATTAGCCATCCTACTAAGTTCTTGTAGTGCACAAAGCGGCGCACTAACCAATTTATCAAAACAGTCTTCTACAGTTGCACAAGATGCTCAAAAAGCAACAACCGCGGCTGCTTTAGCTAGTTTAGATAAACAATTAAAAGATAAATTTAAATTAGATGGTGTTAAATCTTCTTTAGTAGGCGATGCATTAAAAATTCAAGTTGCTGATTCAGATTTTACAAAATTATCGGCTGCTAATCAAACCAAACAAGGCAACCAAATTTTAGATTCTGCTTTGGGAATCTTATCAGGTAGCGGTTTGAACCTAAAAAGTTTAGGAATTAATAATATATTAGTAGAACTGTTACAGAGTTTAAATCTGAACACCATATTAAGTTCGATAAAAAAGACTTTATAATTTTAAAAGCGGGTTTTTTAACCCGCTTTTTTTTTGCATTTTTGAGCCATGGGTATAAAGGCAATTCTTGCAAAACCCTTTGCCCGCTATATTTCTGGCAAAGTGAAAAAAGAAAGCGAACAGGCTTTGTTTTGGCAAGAAACATGGATGAAAAAGATAGTTCAATCTGCAACTCCAACTAAATTTGGTTCAGACCATAACTTTTCTAAAATTAAAACCTACCAAGATTTTAAATCCCAAGTTCCCGTAAAAGATTACGAGGGTTTAAAAACCTATATAGATGAAACCGTTGCTGGCAAGGAAAATATTTTGTGGCCAGGCAAACCGCTTTATTTTGCTAAAACTTCTGGAACAACAAGCGGAGTAAAATACATTCCAATTTCCAAAGAATCTATAGGCTTTCATATTAACTCTGCGCGCAATGCTTTGTTGTGTTATATAGCAGAAACAGGCAATGCCAATTTCGTGGATGGAAAATTAATTTTCTTATCTGGTAGCCCAGAAATGGAGAAGAAGAACGGAATATTTACCGGACGATTAAGTGGAATTGTAAACCACCATGTGCCAGGATATTTAAGAACAAACCAAATGCCTTCTTATGAAACCAATTGTATGGAAGATTGGGAGAAGAAAGTAGAGAAAATTACAGATGAAACTATAGATCAAAACATGACGCTCATAAGTGGAATTCCACCTTGGGTGCAAATGTATTTTGATAAAATAAAAGAACGAACCAGTAAGCCAATTAAGGACGTGTTTCCTAATTTTAATTTGTTTGTTTATGGAGGTGTAAACTTTGAACCTTATAGAGCCAAATTAGAACAAAGCATCGGAAAAAAAGTAGATACCATAGAAACCTATCCAGCTTCGGAAGGCTTTATTGCTTACCAAGATTCACAAGAAGCAAACGGACTTTTACTTTTGGTGAACAATGGAATATTTTTTGAGTTTATTCCTGTTAGCGAATTCTTTGATGAAAACCCAACCAGGCTCTCATTAGCAGATATTGAATTGGATGTAAATTATGCAATTATATTAACTACTAATGCTGGCTTATACGGCTATTCTATTGGAGATACCGTAAAGTTTGTTTCTAAAAATCCTTACCGCATTAAAGTAACGGGTCGGATCAAACATTATATTTCTGCATTTGGTGAACATGTAATAGGTGAGGAGGTAGAAGAAGCCATGCTAAATGTTGCTAATTTTCACGGAATTGGTATTACAGAATTTACGGTTGCTCCTCAGGTTAATCCGCCAGAAGGTGGTTTGCCTTACCACGAGTGGTTGGTTTCTTTTGAAACTGCACCCACTAATTTAGTGCAATTTGCCCAAGAGCTTGATAAGGCCATGCAGCAAAAAAATATTTATTACAAAGACCTCATTGATGGAAGTATTTTACAGCCATTGAAGGTTAAAGTTTTGCCTACAGATGCATTTATTAATTATATGAAATCGCAAGGGAAATTAGGTGGGCAAAACAAAGTACCGCGCTTGAGCAACGATAGAAAAATTGCCGAGTTATTGATTTCACAATTGGAAAATTAGATTCTTTTATTCATTCATTTTCTTTTATTTCTTGGGTTTTATTCGGTTTGAACCAAACTTTTGATGGAGCTAGTAAGCTAATTTTGGTTCAAACCGAAATACCTAAGATTGCATTTTGATTGTTGCTTAAAAATATGGACTTTGCAGCCTGTTTTTATGGAAAATCAAAAGAAAAAAATTGCAATATTAGGCAGTACTGGAAGCATTGGCACACAGGCTTTGGAAGTTGTTAGTGAACAAGAAAAATATTTGCAAGTGGAAGTGTTAACAGCCAATAGCAATGCAGATTTGTTGATAAAACAAGCCATTCAATACAAGCCTAATCACGTTGTTATTGCCGATGAATCTAAATACCAACAGGTAAAAGATGTATTGGATCCATTGGATATAAAAGTTTTTGCAGGTAATAAAGCCATTGAAGAATTAATGGGAATTACTGATGCAGATATCGTTTTAACAGCCATGGTTGGTTATAGTGGTTTAAAGCCAACCATTAAAGCTATCGAAAATAAGAAGCGAATTGCCTTAGCAAATAAAGAGACTTTGGTAGTTGCTGGAGAATTAATTACCCACCTTTGCGCAGAAAATCGCGTAGATATAATCCCTGTAGATTCTGAGCATTCAGCAATTTTTCAATGTTTGGTAGGAGAGAATTTAAACAGCATTGATAAGGTAATTTTAACAGCATCGGGTGGTCCGTTTAGAGGAAAGAAGCGCGATGAATTATTGGAAGTTACCAAAGCACAAGCACTTAAACATCCCAATTGGAGCATGGGCGCAAAAATTACCATTGATAGCGCCACTTTAATGAACAAAGGTTTAGAAGTAATAGAAGCAAAATGGTTATTTGGTTTGAACCAAAAGCAAATAGATGTGGTGGTTCATCCACAATCTATTATTCATTCAATGGTTGAATTTAACGATGGAAGTATCAAGGCGCAGATGGGTTTGCCAGATATGAAATTGCCTATCCATTATGCTTTTTTCTTTCCTACTCGTGTTCAAACCGATTTTAAAAGAATGAGTTTTAAAGAAATTACTAACCTAACTTTTGAAGAACCAGATCCAATAACCTTTAGAAATTTAGGACTTGCCTTTGAGGCAATGGATAAAGGAGGAAATATGGCTTGTATTTTAAATGCAGCCAATGAAATTGCAGTTGAAGCCTTTTTACAGGACAAGATTAAATTTCTGCAAATTGCTGAGTTAAATGAGAAGTGTATGAACAAGGTTTCGTTTATTCAAAAACCTAGTATCGACGATTATGTGGCAACAGATGAGGAAACTAGAATTATTGCCAAAAGTTTATTGAGTTAATTGGTTATTATTGCAAATTATTTAGGAATTAGAAAAACATGCAAGCATTAATTATGGCCGCCCAGCTTATCTTGGGCATTTCTATATTGGTAATTCTACATGAGTTTGGACATTATTTAGCCGCTCGTGCATTTGGAATTAAAGTAGAGAAGTTTTATTTATTTTTTGATGCCTGGGGTGTAAAACTATTCTCCGTAAAAATTGGCGATACCGAATGGGGTATTGGCTGGTTGCCATTGGGAGGCTATGTGAAAATTGCTGGAATGATTGATGAAAGCATGGACAAAGAAGCCATGAAATTACCAGCAGAGCCTTGGGAATTTAGAAGCAAACCAGCTTGGCAGCGCCTAATTGTTATGATTGGTGGTGTGGTGGTAAATATAATTACAGGTATTGTAATTTTTGCCATGATGAGCTATGCATACGGTGAAAAGTACATTCAAAATAGTTCTGTTAAAAATGGTATTGTTCCTTCCGAAATGGCCAAAGAATATGGCTTTCAGGTGGGAGATAAATTGATTTCTGTAAACAATGTTCCTATTGTAAGATTTGAAGAGGCCTTAAAAATAAAGCATATTTTAGGCAATGGAGTAGTTTATCAAGTAGATAGAAATGGCCAACAAGTGGAGGTTAAATTGCCTTCTGATTTTGTGAAAAAATTTAGTGAGGCCAAAGCAGATTTCTTTTTGCCACGCATGCATTTTTATGTTAATGAGATTACGCCAGGTTACCCAGCAGAGAAGGCTGGCTTATTGCCAAATGATATTATAACAGCTGTAGATACTAATAAATTTGAATTTTTTGATGAGTTTCAAGCCTTATTAAAAACTAAAGCAGGAAAAGAAATCGACCTAAGTATTCAAAGAGGCAACGAAAGTAAAATCCTTCATTTAATGGTAGATGAGGCTGGAAAAGTTGGGTTCAAACCAGATTCTAAAGATTTTGAATACGAAACTGTAAATTATAGTTTCTTTGGTTCTTTCCCTGCAGGTTGGAACAAAGCTGTAGAAACCATTGATGCGCAAATTCGTGGTTGGGGTAAAATATTTAAAGGTGATATTGCTGTTAACAAAGCTGTTCAAGGTCCAATTGGTATTGCAAAATTCTATGGTGGCGAATGGATTTGGAGCAGATTTTGGTTATTCACTGCACTAATTTCTTTAGGCTTAGCATTTATGAATATCCTTCCAATTCCAGCATTAGATGGCGGACACGTAATTTTCTTGTTAGTAGAAATGATTATTGGCAGACCATTAAGTGAGAAGTTTTTAGAACGTGCTCAATATGCTGGAATGATAATACTACTTACACTAATGGTGTTGATTTTCGGAAACGATATTTGGGGCTTGTTTAAATAAACCCTTCCTATTTTTTCTTCTTTTTGGTTCTGCAATGGCAGGTTACAATATGGTCGTTTACCATGCCAGCTGCTTGCATAAAAGCATAGCAAATGGTTGAACCAACAAAGGTAAATCCTCGTTTTTTCAGGTCCTTGCTCATGGCATCACTTTCAGGAGTCTTTGCTGGAACTTGACTCATGGAATCCCAATTATTTACAATAGGTTGGTGGTTTACAAACTGCCAGATATACTGGTTAAAACTGCCGAATTCTTTTTGCACTTCAAGGAATGCCTTTGCATTTTTTACTGTTCCCCAAATTTTCAAACGGTTTCTAATAATGCCAGCATCTTGCATTAAAGCTTCTAATTTTTCCTCCTTGTAATTAGCAATTTTTTTCGGGTTGAACCGATCAAAGGCTTTCTCGAAATTCTTGCGTTTGTGTAAAATTGTTTTCCAACTCAAGCCTGCTTGGAAGGCATCGAGCACAAGGAATTCAAATAATTTCTGATCATCATATAAAGGTATACCCCATTCTTCATCGTGGTATGCCATCATCAAAGAGTCGTCTTGGGTCCAATTGCAGCGAGTTAAATTCATGAGGGTAAATTAATTCATTCAATTAAGATACGCAAGTGGAGAAATAGGTTTTTATTTGGCGTTGAAGCAGTTATTTTTGTTAAAATTTTAGATATGCAATTAGAGGCATTAACGGCAATTTCGCCAATAGACGGAAGATACAGAAGGCAAACAGAAGCACTAGGAGATTATTTTAGTGAGTTTGCTTTGATAAAATATAGGGTTTGGGTGGAAATGGAATATTTCATTGCACTTAGTGAAATCCCATTGCCTCAATTGGCTGGTAAGGTTTCGGAGGCTCATAAAGTTGCTATCCGCAAGGTTTACCAAGAATTGAGTTTGGATCAAGCCAAAAAAATTAAGGAAATTGAACAAACCACCAACCACGATGTAAAGGCCGTTGAATATTTTATAAAAGATATTTTTGAGGAATTAGGATTAAAGGCCGAATCGGAGTTTGTTCATTTTGGTTTAACCTCACAAGATATAAATAATACTGCCATTCCATTGAGCATGAAACTTGCCATTGAGCAAGTAATAATGCCTCAATTAAATTTGGTAAAAGGAATTATGGCCCAACAATCTAAAGATTGGGAACGCATTCCTATGTTAGCCAGAACTCACGGTCAGCCAGCTTCTCCAACTAGTTTGGGTAAAGAATGGCAGGTTTTTGTAAGAAGATTAGACGTTCAAATAGCACAATTAAACCAATTAACATATCCTGCCAAATTTGGTGGCGCTACCGGAAATTTAAATGCGCATTATGTTGCATATCCAGAAATTAATTGGGTTGAATTTGGCAGTAATTTTTGCAAAACTTTGGGTTTAGATAGGTCGCACCCAACCACCCAAATAGAACATTACGATAATTTGGCCGCCATTTTTGATGCCTTTAAACGTATCAATACCATTTTATTAGATTTCTCAAAAGACGTGTGGCAATATGTTGCCATGGAATATTTTAAGCAGAAATTAAAAGCAGGAGAGGTTGGTTCTAGTGCTATGCCTCATAAAGTAAACCCAATAGATTTTGAAAATGCAGAAGGAAATTTGGGAATTGCCAATGCTATTTTGGAGCATTTATCTGCTAAGCTTCCAATATCTCGTTTGCAAAGAGATTTAACAGATAGTACTGTTTTAAGAAATGTGGGAGTGCCATTTTCTCATATGATGATTGCATTTAAATCTTTAGAAAAAGGTTTGGGTAAATTGTTATTAAATGAGCAAAAATTGGATCAAGACTTAGAAAATAATTGGGCTGTAGTTGCAGAAGCGGTTCAAACAATCTTGAGAAGAGAAGGGTTTGAAAAGCCTTATGAAGCCTTGAAAGCACTTACACGTACCAATGAACAAATTACGAAGACCAGCATTCATGAATTTATTCATACCTTGCCGGTTACTGATATTGTAAAACAAGAGTTGTTAAAAATAACACCTCAAAATTATACAGGTAAAATATGAAATTAAGCGTAATTACTTTACTAGCCATGGGTTTGTTATTATTTGCTTGTGATGAACCAACACCGCATGTGGTATTTGATGAAGTAGATTCAACCAAAATTGAAATTCCAAAAGTTTCAAACGACAACTATGAAGGAACTATTCCTGGTATGGATGCCAAAGTTATTGATTATACTTTGCCAAACCCATACCAGCACAAACCACAACTTTTTAGAGATAGCACCATTGCAACAAGTTGGGATGATGCTGGATTCCCAAATGCAAAATATTTTGTTAAGTTTTTCAAAACTTTTCAATGGGATGTAATGGATAGAAATAAGGAGAAAATTGCTGGAATGATTCAGTTTCCATTAAGGGACTTCAAGGACAAAAAAACATTTATGTCTAAATTCGATTCTATTTTTGCACCTGATTTTGTAGAAGAAATTTTGAACCAAGATCCTATGGAAATATATAGGGATAAAAAAGGAGCCATGATTGGAGATGATGGTCAGATTTGGTTTAGAATGATAAAAGGGAAATATAAAATCACAGAAATTAACCCGTAATTATGGATAAATTCCTTGCCTTTCCTAGTTCAGAAATAGCCATCTTAATTGAAAAGCTAAAGCCGGAAACTCCTGGCTTATGGGGCACAATGACTGCACAACATATGTTGGAGCATTTGCTTTTGCCTTTAGAATTTTCGAGAGGTTTGTTTTCTGTGCCACTTGTTACTCCAGCAGATAAAGTGGAAAAGGTTAAGCGAATAATGTTAATGAGTGAGGCTCCATTAAAGAGAGATTTTGCAGCACCATTTTTAGGTCCTGGATTACAGCCCCTAAAATTTGAGACATTTACAAAAGCACAAGAGGCTCTAATAAAGGAAGTGGAGGTTTATATTGAGTTTTGGGAAGCTAACCCAGAGGCTAATTTTACCCATCCAATCTTTGGTCCATTAAACAAAGAAGAGTGGTATCTTTTTCAAAGAAAACACTTTACACATCATTTTAGCCAATTTGGTTTGGTGGAATTTTAGCTTGAAAAACAGGGAAACCTTTTGTTTTTCAAAAAAATATACCATATTTGCGACCCCGGAAAAGGAGACCCCGGGCTTAAATACTTTATAATTATATGTCAGTAAAAATTAGATTACAACGTCATGGACGTTCAAAATCACCTTTTTACCACGTAGTGGTGGCGGATTCGCGTGCTCCGAGAGATGGTAAGTTTATCGAAAAAATTGGTTCGTACCTTCCTCAGACACAACCTGCAACAATCGAATTAGATGTTGACAGAGCCTCTTACTGGTTACAAAATGGTGCTCAACCCACCGACACTTGTCGTGCAATTCTTTCTTACAAAGGTGCTTTGATGAAGCAACATTTGGCAGTTGGAGTGAAGAAGGGTGCAATGACTCAAGAACAAGCAGATGCTAAATTTGCAGCTTGGATCAGCGAAAAAGAAAGCAAAGTTCAATCTCATGTTACTCGTGTTAAATCGGGTGTTACTGAGCAATTGGCTGCTAAATTAGCTCATGAAGCTAAAGTTAATCAAGCTCGTTTGGATAAAATAGCTGCAAAAGCTGCTGCTGCTGAAGCTGCTGCTAACCCTGTTGAAGAAGTAGCTACAGAAGAAGCTCCAGCAACAGAAGAAGCTGCTACTGAAGAAGCAACTGAAACTCCTGCTGAATAATTTCTTTTGCTGTGAAAACCATCCAAAGAAATGACTTCATTGAAGTTGGTTCCATTGGAAAAATTCATGGCACAAAAGGTGAGCTTAAAATTTTTTTAAGTCGATCCATAAAAAATACAGAATGGGCTTTTCTCGAATTTCGGGGAAAGCCCGTTCCTTTTTATATCCAGTCGATGAAATCTGGAATGGAGCAAGAGCTGCTAGTGAAGTTTGAAGGCATTGACAATATGGAAGCCGCACAATTGTTTCTTGGTAAAGTTGTTCTACTTCCAAAGAAATTTGTAAAGAAACAAAACGATTGGGAATTGGATTTACCCTTGCATTACATGGTAATAGACGAAACTCATGGTGAGTTAGGCGAGGTAATAGATATCATTGAAAATCCTTATCAATCGCTTGCTCAAATTAATTACAATGGCCAAGAAATATTGATTCCCTTGGTTGAGGAAATTCTCATAGAAATAGACGACGAAAAGAAGATACTCTATGTAGATTTACCAGAAGGATTGTTGTCTATCAACTAGAATTTTAAATCCTTTAATTCTTTCGCATTTACTTGGGTAAATCCTACAATACCTAAAGTCATTAAGCCCCCAAAAATTACTGCGTTTGCTGTGCCAATTAGTTTAGATGCCAAACCACTTTCAAAGGCTCCAATTTCATTTGATGAGCCTATGAATATGGTATTAACTGCAGAAACTCTTCCTCGCATAGAATCTGGTGTATGTACTTGTAAAATATTAGAACGGATAACGACACTAATACTATCAAAAGCTCCACTTAAGAAGAGCACAAACAACGATAGATAGAAGTTCTCCGACAAACCCAATAGGAGCATACACAAACCAAAAGCACCTACTGCTTTTATTAATATTTTACCAGCTTCATGAATTGTTGGCCTTAAGGATAAGATGGTCATCATTATTACCGCGCCAAGAGATGGAGCAGCTCTTAGTATTCCTAATCCTTCAGGACCAGTTTTTAGAATTTCATCTGCAAATACAGGTAGGAGGGCTGTTGCGCCACCAAAGAGCACTGAGAATAAATCAAGTGATAAGGCTGAAAGAATAATTTTACTTCGGTAAACAAATGATAAACCTTCCTTAAGTCTATCCCAAATTTTTTCTTCAGATTTTGGTTTTGGTTCAAACCGATATGTTATTTGAAACAAACTGAGGAAGGCCAGTAACATAAGGGAAATAATTACTATATAGCTATAATTTAATCCCAAATAGGCATAACTAAATCCACCCAAAGCGGGACCAATAACGGCTGCAAATTGCCAGACGGTGCTATTTAGAGTTCCTGCATTGGTAAGAATATCTTTTGGCACCAATTGAGATATAAGAGCAAATGCGGTTGGTCCATAAAATCCACGGGCAAAACCACTCATACAAATAAATGCGTAAACGGCATAAATTTTAGGGGAGTTTTGAACCAAACCAGAGAAGCTCCAAAGCAAACCAAAGCTGCTTAAAATGAGAGCAAATAAACTAAAAAGGAGAATTGTTTTTCTGTTGGAAATATCTGCTATATGGCCAGCATAAAGTGCAATAGAAATAGCTGGAATAGCTTCTGCAAGACCAACCAAACCCAACGAAAAAGGATCTCCAGTTACCTTATAAATTTCCCACCCAATAATTACTGCCTGCATTTGAAAACCTATTGTAAGGAACAAACGCGTGGATAAAAAGTATCGGAAGGAAGGTATACTTAAGACAAGTAAAGAAGATTTTCTGCTCATTAATTTTTACGAAAGAGCCATTTGAAAAGTTCTTTATAAGTAGGTTTCTTGCCGTAAGTTAAAATTCCAATTCTATATATTCTACCAGCAAACCAAACCGTTCCAACAAAGCCAATAATCATGCAAAGCATTGATGCAATAATTTCGGAAGTTGGTATCCCAAATGGCAATCGCACCATCATAATTACTGGAGAACTAAAAGGTATCATAGAAAGCCAAACGGATAAAGAACTGTTTGGTGCATTGATAATGGATTGAGCTATTGCAATAGAAAAAATCAATGGCAAAGTAATGGGCATCATAAATTGTTGGGTATCAGTTTCGTTGTCAACAGCAGAGCCAACCGCAGCGAATAGCGCACCATAAAATAAGTAGCCACCAATAAAATAAAAGATGAACAAACCAATAATTAGCACGTAATTAAAATTACCCAATTCGGAAAGAATTCCAGCTGCACCAATTTCTTTTGCCTGTGATAATGTTTCTTGTCCATTTGCAGTAATTGCGCTTGGTTCAACATGCTGTAAATTCATAACTAAAGAAGAAACTGGTCCACTTAACAATAAAACCAAGGCCACCCAAATAATAAACTGGGTTAGGCCAACTAAAGCAATTCCTGTTATTTTTCCCATCATCAATTGAAATGGTTTAACCGAAGAAATAATTACCTCTACAATGCGGTTAGTTTTTTCTTCAATTACACCTTTCATTACCTGAACACCGTATAAGAAAATGAAGAAATAAATTAAGAAAGCACCTAAGAAACCAATCATTGTTGTAACACCAGAATTACCTTTTTCGTAGCCATCTTCTGTGTTTTTTCTCGTGCTAACATTAACATGGGTGTCGTTAATTTCTTTTAGAACTGTTTTGTCAATTCCTTTAGCGGCAAGCTTATTACTTTTAACAACATTTTCTAATTTTTCTTCAATTGCTGAAAGTGTGTTAAGGCCAGGTTGTTCATTGGCTAATAAATCGTAGTTTATTATTGAATCTTTTTGATTTATAAATAAAACACCATAGGCATTTTCTGCTTTCAATAGGTTTTTTGCCAGCGGGTCTGTTAATTGTTCAAAGGAAAAAGTTATGGTTTTGGTATTCTCCAATTTCCCCGAAAACAAGCCCGTAGCATCACTTACAAGTATTATTTTTTTCTCTTCAGCAAGGTCGCGGTTAAAAGAAAAATAGAAAATTATTCCATAGAAAAGAACTATCAAAAGGGGAGATAGTAAAGTCATTACCAAGAAAGATTTTTTCTTTACTCTAGTAAGGTATTCACGTTTACAGATTAGCCAAATTTTATGCATGTTGTATATGTTTTTGTTGAACTGCCATTATAAATATTTCTTCCATACTTGGGAGTTTTTCTCCAAATGTATGTATAGAAATTCCTTTGTTTAATAAATGCATTAATAACTCATTATTGGTTTTGGTTTGAACCAAAGAAATAATTGAATTGTTAATACCATCCGAATTTGTATCCGATTCTACTTTTAGGAATTCGTCGGATTGGAGAGTTTCACCTGTATAAGTAATTTGGAATTGATTTTTTTTGAATTGTTGCTTGATGCTTTTTAGGTCGCCTTTTAAAACCAATTCGGATTGGTTGATAAGGGCAAAATTATCACAAAGCAATTCAACTGAATCCATTCTATGAGTTGAGAAAATAATGGTTGAACCATTTTGTTTCAATTGCAATATTTCATCTACTAATAGCTGTGCATTTATTGGGTCGAACCCAGAAAAAGGCTCATCTAAAATTATTAATTCAGGTTCATGCAAAACGGTGGCAATAAACTGCACTTTTTGTTGCATTCCTTTTGAGAGTTCCTCCACTTTTTTGTCTAACCAATTTCTGATTTCAAATTTATCTATCCAGTACTTGAGTTTTTGTTTGGCAATAGAATTGGAAAGGCCTTTTAGTTCAGCAAAATAAAGTAGCTGATCTTTTACTGTCATTTTTTTATACAGGCCTCTTTCTTCTGGAAGGTATCCCATTTTGTAGATATCATTACTAGAAAGTGGTATCCCATTAAACAAGATGGTTCCAGAATCTGATTCTGTAATACTTGTAAGGATTCTAATTAAACTTGTTTTTCCTGCACCATTGGGCCCTAATAATCCAAAAATGGAGCCTTTTTCTATCTCCAAATTAATATTTTTAAGAGCTACATGGTTTTGGTAGCTTTTGTGAACGTTTTCAATTTGCAAAATCATAGGTGCAAATAAGCACAATTAATTATACGTGAGGGTAAACTTTTTTTAGCAGATAAATAATTATTTAAGCGGTTTATCTAGGCATTAAAAAAAATTAATGTAAGGTCCTATTTGCTAATCCAATAAATTCGATTTTATTTGTTGGAACAATATACTTTTTAATAAAATTTAGGTGAAAAATAGACAGATATATTATTTGTTAATTTTACTTAGCTTTTCATTTGCAGTGAAAGCTGGTGAGATAAATAATTTGGGAAGTCCCAAATTAAACAATCATTCTCCATTGGATGGTTGGCGTTTAGGCGTAGGTTTGGGATATGCCTTGTATTTAGGCGATCAAATGGATTATGCCATTACAAAACATTATGGAGACTTTCATGAGTTAAGGCCAAATCTTACACTAGGTGGTTTTAAACAACTTAACCAAGACAAAGAATGGGGACTTGTTATGAAATTTGGTTCCTTTCAAACCTTAAAATCGTCTAATACCCAAGGAATACAATGTAATTACCAAGAAATTCAATCAATTTGGCACAGAACTCTAAACGACAATATTGATTTGAACCAAAAGAGAGTTACCGTAAATGTTCAATATGGTATCGGATTAACTTATTTCAAAAGCATGTATTTCTCGGTGAATCCAAATTTTTTAACTATTACCGAAAAGCTTTCTACCGTTGGATATGGATATGAGGATCGTTCTGATTTTAAAGGTAAAAAGTTTGTAGACATTCCAAATAAAAAGTTAGCTGTAATTGGTAACCTTGGATTAAGTTTGGGCTTTAAATTATCTAGAACTGTTGATTTATATTGGGAAAATAGTATTCAAGTATCTTCCTCAAGTAAAATGTCGGGCAATTTGGTTAAAACAGCTAAGATCCCACCTGATGGATATTTTTATTCTGGAATTAGTGTTTATTTGAGATTTGGTGTAGGTGGAAGTAGATTAGGCTGCCCAAGATTGCAGTATTATTCTCCTTTTAAATAGGCAAGGTATGGTTTGGCTCAAAAAAATGAGCTGCTTGCATTTTATTTATTTTATCCTAAATTCGTTAAGAACAAATTAAGAAATGCCCCGGTTCTTATGAAAAATTTGCGATTACTAATTTTTATTTTCATTTTTAACCTTTCAAACACTTTTGGAAATGGTGCAACTCTGTCGCAAAGTTATTTATCAAGAGGTTGGAGTTGGGAGGATTTTAGGTTTGGAGGAGGTGTTGGATATTCCATTTACCTTACCAACCAAATGGATTATCAAATTACTACCAATTATGGAGAGTTTAATGAACTAATTCCATCTTTTTTTGGGTCAATAAATAAAGCTTTAAACAGCCGTTGGGAAATGGGTTTAGAATACAGAAATGGCCATTTACTTACATTAAAATCCCAAAACACACAAGGTTCTAGCTGTGATTTTAACGACATTCAATTTAATATAGATTATAGCTTTAATGACAATGCGGGTTTAACCAATGGACGATTTACTGTAAATGGTCAAATTGGTCTGGGTGCTATTTCCTTTAGGTCGAAATATTTTACGGTAAATACCAAAACAGAATCCATTGATAGGATATTTTCCTCAGTTGGCTATGCTGGCGAAATCAAAACATCAAAAGACCAAGCAGATAAGCAACTTGCTGTTGTTGGAAATTTTGGCCTGGTATTAGGAATGCGAATAACAAATAATATAAGCCTGTATTGGCAAAATACCGTTAATATTAGCACCTCCAATAAAATGTCGGGAAATCTACACAAGCGTTCTTGGATACCGCCAGATGGATATTACTACACAGGAATAGGCTTGTATATCAATATAACTCAAAGAAAAGGAAGATTAGGTTGCCCTAAGTTTTAATTAAAAAACTCCTTCATTCTATCAAAGAAGCCATGATCGTTTTTATCTGGTTTTGGACTAAAGTTCTCTGCCTCTCTTAGTTTTTCCAAAAGTGCTTTTTCCTCAGAACTTAATTTTTTTGGTGTCCAAACATTTACTTGAACCAATTGATCTCCACTGTAGCCAGAGTTAAGTTCAGGTAAACCTTTACCTCTTAAGCGCAATATCTTTCCAGCTTGCGTTCCAGCATCAATTTTTAACTTTACTTTTCCAGTAACTGTTGGTATTTCTACCTGAGTTCCCAAAGCAGCATCGGCAAAATTCATGTATAAATCGTAGATGATATTGTTACCATCGCGTTTTAAAATTGGGTCTTCAATTTCTTCAATTAAGATAATTAAATCACCTGGAATTCCACCTCTTTCAGGAGCATTTCCTTTTCCACTCATCGAAAGTTGCATACCATCTGCAACACCTGCTGGAATATTAACTGTGATAATTTCTTCGCCTTCCATTCTTCCACTTCCACGGCAACTGCTACAGCTAGAAGTAACTACATTTCCTTCTCCATTACAAGTTGGGCAAGTAGATGTGGTTGCCATTTGTCCTAAGAATGTTTGGGTAACTTTTCTAACCTGTCCAGCGCCACCGCAAGTTCCGCAGGTTTTAAAAGATGCTTTATCTTTTGCTCCATTGCCTCCGCAGGTGGAGCAAGAAATTTGTTTGTTTACTTTTAATTTTTTCTCAACGCCAGTTGCAATTTCTTGAAGGGTTAACTTTACTTTTACCCTAAGGTTGGTTCCCACTCGTTGACGTCTTCCGCCACCGCCTCTGCGTTGGCCGCCTCCACCAAAAAAAGATTCGAAAGGATGTCCATCTCCAAATACATCTCCAAATTGACTGAAGATATCATCCATGTTCATTCCGCCTCCACCATGAGAACCGGCGCCACCCATTCCTTGGTGGCCAAATCTATCGTAGCGAGCCTTTTTATCTGCATCACTTAATATTTCATAAGCTTCTGCTGCCTCTTTAAATTTATCTTCGGCTTCTTTATTCCCTGGATTTTTGTCTGGATGGAATTTAATAGCCATCTGCCTATATGCTTTTTTAATTTCATCTGCGGCAGCATTTCTACCTACACCCAGTACTTCGTAATAATCTCTTTTTGCCATTTTTTTTATTCGCCAATTATAACTTTTGCAAACCTTATAACCTTATCGTGAAGGAAATATCCTTTTTCTAAAACTGCCACAATTTTATCTTTTAATTCTTCACTTGGAGCTGGAATTTTAGTAATGGCTTCATGGAATTCAACATCAAAAGGTTTCCCTTCTGCTTCCATTTCTTTTAAACCTTTTTGGGTTAAGGTGCTTTTTAATTTGTTGTAAATTAAATCAACCCCTTCTTTAATTGTCTTATTTTCTTCTGAAGTAACCATTGCTTGCAAAGCTCTTTCAAAATCATCTAAGACTGGAATCATAGCCAAAACCATTTCTTGATTGGCTGTTTTAAATAAATCAGATCTTTCTTTTGTTGTTCTACGTTTGTAATTTTCAAACTCAGAATACAATCTTAAATATTTGTCTTGAACCGATGCCAATTCGGCTTTTACTTTCTCTTCCTCACTGACAGATTCTTCATTTGTGGCAGTTGGCTGGTGATTTTCAATTTCATTTGCAATCTCCTTTAATTCCTCGTCGATATGGGTATTGTCTGCCTTAAATTCGATTTCTTCGTTTTGGTTATTTTGTTCTTGTGCCATTCTATTCCTTTTTCTTTGCTTAGGTTCAAATCCTTTGCCACGCCTTTTTTGGTGACAATGTGACATTCTACAAGCCTTTCAAGATTTCGTCTAATTGTTCTTTGGTGAGGTTTTTGGCAATTATTCTGCCGTCGGGATCTACTAAATAATTAAAAGGAATGCTGTTAATTCTACAGTTTTTAACAATAGGGGAGTTCCAAACCTGAAAATCGCAAACGTTAGATTTCCAAGGAAGGTTATCTTTTTTTAAACTTAATTCCCATATAACTCTGTCTTCATCGAGGCTAACACTAATGATATAAAATCTCCTACCTTTCTTAAACTTTTTATCCTTGTATTTTCCATAGGTTTCAATAAAATCAAATTGCATCGAACGGCTTTCTTGATTCCATGAAGCCCAAAATTGGATCAAAACGTAAGAACCTTTTAATTCCTTTAATTGATAGTTGCGTGCAAACTGACCTTGATACTCAAAATTGGGCAAAGTATCTCCAATAGAAAATGATTTTTTCTGAGCCAAAAGAGTTTGGTTCAAACCGAAAAATAAAAAAAATGAAAGGAGTAATTTCATTAGATTCTAGTGATGTCTGCGCCAATTGCCCTTAGGCGTTCATCAATATGCTGGTAGCCTCTATCTATTTGCTCAATATTGTTTATAGTACTTGTTCCTTGTGCCGCTAAAGCTGCGATAAGCATAGATACACCGGCTCTAATATCTGGTGACGACATATTAATTCCGCGCAATTTTGTTTCTCGGTTTGAACCAATAACAACAGCACGGTGTGGATCGCACAGGATAATTTTAGCACCCATATCAATTAAATTATCTACAAAGAACAAACGGCTCTCGAACATCCATTGATGAATAAGAACACTGCCCTTAGCTTGCGTGGCAGTAACCAAAGCTATTGAAATTAAATCAGGAGTAAAGGAAGGCCAAATGCCATCTTTGATAGTTAAAATAGAACCATCAATTAAGGTTTCAATTTTATAGGATTCTTGTTCTGGAATATGAATGTCATCGCCATTGATATTCATTTTAATTCCCATTCTTTGAAACTGTTTAGGAATAATTCCTAAGTTCTCGATAGAACAATTTTTAATGGTTATATCAGAATTAGTTGCAGCTGCAAGACCAATAAAACTACCAATCTCAATCATATCTGGCAACATTCTATGGCGGCAACCACTAAGTTTTTCAACCCCATCAATATGCAATAGGTTTGAACCAACACCAGTTATTTTAGCACCCATGCTATTAAGCATTTTGCATAATTGTTGGATATATGGTTCGCTTGCGGCATTATAAATACTTGTTCTGCCTTTGGCTAAACTGGCTGCCATCAGAATATTTGCAGTACCTGTAACAGAAGCCTCATCCAATAACATATAGGCACCTCTTAACTCTTTGCCATTAATTTTATAGAAGCGCTCTTGGTGCATGTGTTCAAAGGTTGCTCCTAAATTTTCAAAACCTCTAAGGTGTGTATCAACAGGTCTTCTGCCAATTTTATCTCCTCCTGGTTCTGGAATATAAGCCAAGCCAAAGCGAGCCAATAGTGGTCCAATAATCATGATAGAACCTCTTAAACTGGCACCCTTAAGTTTAAAATCTTCGCTAAGTAAATAATCTAAGTTTACGTTTTTAGCTTTAAAAGAATAAGTATCTTCTTTTACCTTTTTAACTTCTACACCTAAATCACCCAGAAGTTCAATTAATTTCATAACATCCCTTATGAGAGGAATATTAGAAATTTCTATTTCATCTTCTGTAAGTAAAACTGCAGATAATATTTGAAGAGCCTCATTTTTGGCACCTTGAGGTGTTAATTCACCCTTTAATTTTTTGCCACCTTGTATTTTAAAAACGCTCATTGTTTTTTAGTTAAAATGTAAATGTAAATCCACCTAAAATATTGATACCATAAACTGGGTAGCTATAAAACCTTTGGTAATTGTTATTTGCTATATTATTAAAGGTTATGAAGGCAGAAAAGTTTTTGTTATATCTATAGTCTATTCCAATATTTAGATCTACAAAAGGTTTCATTTTGTAATCGGTTGAACCAAAAGTGCTATCAGCTCTATTGGCATCTAATCTACCATATCTTTCACCCCAATAAATAAGATCTAATTTGATTAAAAACTTATCTCCGATATTGTAGGTAGTATTCAATTTTGCTTCAAATTCTGGTCTACCATATGCACGGGTTAAATTCTTCAATTGATATCCATAAATATTGCTTACAAAACCCAATCTAAACTTATCGTTTAATTGATGTTGCAATCCAAAACTTAAGGTTGTAAACTTAGAGTTGCCTTTATCGTATAATAAAATTTGAGAACCCTTTATTGAATCTTGAGAATAGAAAGTCATGTTCTCTACAGAAACAGATGAGGTAGAAATTTGATAACTTGTTTGAGGAGTCAATTCACCTTTTAAACCTCCATAAATTTCAATTTTGTTGACAGTGTTTTTCAAGAGCATTTGATTTACAAATGGATTTTCTGTTAAAATACTTCTGTAAGTATTTGGTTCAAGCTTACCAGTAAGTCCTGCATAAACAACCATTTTTCGTGCAATTATAGAATAACCACCTTCAGCCTTAGGGAAGAAATGAAACCCAGAACCGGCAGTATCACTTGCGATGGTAGAATTGAAACCACCTCTCAAGTAATAGTCGTTGCCATTCATGAATATTTGAGGGTTTAAATCGAAGTAAATTCTCTGGTAATTGTTCCAATTGCTATTAAGGTCTTTAATAGAATTGTTGTTAATTCTCAAGCCTGTTAATAATTCAAAAGGAATGCTTGCATAGCTCTTGCTTATTTTTGCTTTAATAGCAACATCGTTTTCATTAAAGCTACCAGAGTTATTAAAGTTATAATAGTTTAAATCTAATTTATAAATTAATCCATTGCTATCTTTAGTGTAATTCTGATAATTGGTTTTGATATCGTATAAATGATAAACAACTTTGGGTTCATTGTTTTTTAAATCCAAAACATCATTGGGTGAACCATAATAGTTAACCATATTTCTATGAAAGTAAGCATCAGCACCAAACACACCTTTTTGAGTAAATTTCTTTACATAACCATAAGCAGTGCTGTTAGCAAAATTATTGTAATTGGCATCTCCATTACCAGATAAATGTTTTAAAAACATGCCAGCTTGGTATTGTTTGTTTCTTACGGTGTTTAGGTAAACTTCTGCCAATGGCATTTGGTTATTTCCAAAGCCAAGTTTCATGTAATTGCCTTTTAGTTTTGGTAATAACATGGTGCCTACACTTAAAGGTTTAATAGTATAAATTGTAGGCTGAACCAAAAACTGTTTACTGGGAATATCGTAGTTAAAAACAGGAGGGATGATTTCTGGTTTTTCTGGATTTGGATTTACAGGGATCTTGATAGCTTCAGATAAAACAGGAATGAAATCTTTTATTACAGTTATCTTATTATCTTTTAATAAACTATCGGTAGTTTGGGCATTTACTTGGTTCAAACAGAAAATACCTAACAAAAGACTGGCTAGTTTAAGGATGGCTTTATTTGTCATGGTCTTATTTTTCACTTTGTTTAATCCTTTGTTCTATTTGTTTTTGAGATTCTTTTTTCTGGCTATTTTCCAACTCGGCAATTTCTGTAAGTTTGGTTTTGCATTCGTTTAATATATCCTCCCCATCGTAATTATCAATTAAACTTTGCAAGGTTGCCTTAGCTTGAAAATAATCTTTTTGTTGGATGTAGGTATCTGCTAAAAGTACAAATCCTTTTGCAACCCAATTGTCAAAACCGCTAAATTTATCATTGAGTTCAAAGATTGTTTTTTGTGCAGTTTTGTATTCTTTTCTTTTGTATTGGATCAAAGCGATATTGTATTTTGCTTCTGCTCCATAAATGTTTTTGGTTTCTTTTAATACTTGTGTAAACGCTGTTTGAGCCGAATCCAAATAGCTTTGTTTCATGTAGTATCTTCCAACAAACGTTTGGGCTTCAATTAAACCCTCTTTTTGAGCAATACCAGAATTAATATATTTTATGGATGCAAATGCTGCAGAATCTACTTTGTTTAGATAAGAGCAGGTTCTCATCTGACCCAATAATGCTAATTGTAAATTGTCTCTATTGCTTGCAATTCTTTCGAGGGCAGAAAAATAAGTATAGGCTGCCTCGTAATTTTTTCGGGTATTTAACAATACTGCACTTTGGCGGGTACAACGTTCTGAATATTCACTGCGCAAGGAGTTAGCTACATATTCGTAACCCACCAAGGCATCATCGTATTTCTTTTGTTTGTAATCGCTTTCTGCTTTGAAGTAGTTTGCTTTAAGGATAAAATAACCACCAGGGAAACGAGTAATATATGTACCAAATCCCTTGCTAGCTTTTTCGTAATTTTCTTTTTGATATAAATTAAAGGCAGACTCATAACTTAAGGAGTCTTGAGAAGAAGCAGAAATAACTACATTTGGTAAAACACGAATAAAGTTCAAGTATTCTTCTCCTTTGCCTTGGTTTACAAAAATATTTTGAACCATTGGTAAAGCTTCTCTGGCTTCTTCGCTATTGGGATAATTGATGATTAATTTTTTGATTTCTTCTAAAGCTTCATCGTCTTTTTTTATGTTGAATAAGGCTAATGATTTATTTAAAATGGATTTTCTTAAATAAATAGAACGAGGATAATTGGTTATGATTGAACCAAAGGATTCAATTGCTTTTGGATACTCTTCTGATTTTAAATAGATATCCGACATTTCAAAAACTGCGTCATCAATATAGGGAGATTTTGGGTAGTTTTTTTCAATGGTTTTTAAGGCAATCATTTTCTCTTCATTTCTTCCTAGAACCCCTAAAATTAAGGCTTTCTGGTAAAGGGCATAATCTGCACCATTCAATTCTTTTTGAATTATTTTACCATAATACTCAATAGCTTTTTCGTATTTTTTATCTGCAAAAAAACAATCTGCGGTTCTTATTGCTGCGTCTGTATATGCCTCTGGATTGCTTGGGGTGCTTTCTTTACTTTCGTATGCAATAAATGCATCCACTGCTTTAGCATAATCAGATAGTTTTAAATAATCATAACCTTGATTATAGAAAGAGTGATTGTAGAAACGTGTTGATTTAACCTCTGGATACGATTGAAATTTCTTCAGATTCTCCAAAGCACCCTTGTAATTTTGGTTTCTATAATCGTACTCAGAAAGCCAGAAATAGGAGAGGCCCGTAATTTTTCTATCATACTCTTCCTTGGCTGCTTTCTTAAATAGGCCTTGTGCTTCCTCGTAATTATTGTTAAGGTAATATTCTTCTGCCCTATAATAATTTACGCGCTGGAGATTTGTTAAATCTTGCTTATTTGGTTTCTTTAAACTCTCTAATATCTTAATTGCTTCTCGGTAGTTTTTTGCATTCAATAAGATATTGCTTAAATTACTTCTTGCTTCCTCAGAATAATCACTATCATTAAATTTATCTATGAACTTTACATATTTGTTCATTGCAATTCCTTGTAAGCCCAATTCATCTGAAAGTTTTGCAGAAAAGAATAAACTAGGTTCAGCCAAATTGCCTGTAGAATCAAGGTTATAGCAATTGTCGAAAGCTGCTCTGGAGGCAGTTTTGTTTTCTAATTTTAGATAACTTATTCCCAGATTGTATTGTACAAATGGAGCGATAGTGTCGTTTTTTGAATCGATTTTCATTAGTTGATCTATTGCCTTTTTGTAGTTGCCTGTTTGTACATAAGAATAACCAAGCATGTAATAATCATTGGCCCCTGGAACAACAGGAGCTGCACTCATAAATTTCTCTAGGTGAGGAACAGCTTGATCGAATTGGTTCAATAAATAATGAGATTGACCAACCATACCTGCCACATCATTGGCTACCTCCTGGTTTCTGATGGTATCGCAAAATGAGATAACGTCTTTGTATTGTTTGCGGGCAAAATAAACTTGTGCAATATATACGCTTGCTAATGGTCCAAATGTTTTGTGGTATTTTACTCTACCAAAATGTTCTAAGGCTTCATCAAATGCACCAGATTTATAGCAAACATATCCGTAATAATAATTGGTGGCATCGTAATATTTGCTTTTTTCATCCTTTATGGGAGCGAAGGATTTTTTTGCATCATCGTAGCGTTCAACCTTAAAAAGTGAATAGCCATATATAAAGTAATATTCTTTTAAGGCTTCATTACTTACATATTTTGTATCAAACTTATCTAACCATTGTACAGCGCCTTTATTATTTTTATTCCGGTAATAAAGTTTCCCTAATTGTAAAATGGCCAATTTTGATTTTGGGTTTTCTGGGTATTTGTTTACTATTTGAAGAAATAAATTTTCTGCATCTGGATTAAACAATTCCATTGCACAAACTGCAGAATAATATTCAGCATTTATTTTATTCAATGGTTGGTGACCAATTCTTTGGTACCAATCAAAGTGCTTTTGTGCGGCAGCATATTTCTCTTTGTCGAATAATTCAATACCCCGATTGTAGAATTTTATTTCATCGGTGTAAACCATTGTTTGTTGAGCTTTAATGCGTTGTTGAAAAAGCATTACAAGACACAACACTACCAATACTCTCCCCAATACCCAAAGAAAAGCTTGCTTCCCACCCCACTCCCGAGGAAGGTTTATTTTTTGAAAATGATTTTTTCGCATGGACTAATTACAACTGCTAACGAAACTAGCTTTAATCAGATTGTTATGAACGCGGTAATTATCCCCAAAAGCCATTTGCTGGTTTGGGTATGCTTTATGAATTGGACACTCTTAATCTTCTTTTTTTGAGTTGATTTGCCCGTATAAAGTTCTAGTTTTAATTTTATGGGCCATTTCAAAAGAACGCTTAATTCTGGTGTCTATAGATTTACCTGTATTTATATAATGAATAAGTCCTCTTTTTTTGCCAGTTGTAAATTCATTAAACATTTTTTCTGCTAGCTCATCACCTTCCAAAACGGCCAAAAATTCTTCTGGAATATCTAGTTTTTCTGAGCTAACCAAATAAAATTTTACTTCAATTGGTTCGCCATCCTTTACTTTCATTTTCTTGAGTAAATCCTGACTAACCGTTAGGTATTTTCTGGCTGGTTTTTGAGTTTGAATGGCCAAATTAAAGGGAATTCCATTCATTGATCCTTCGGTTCTAAACCTGCCTTTTGTGGGGAGTTTTTCTAGAATAGTTTCTGGCACATCTATGCAGAATGATTTGAAGATTGCATCAATCCTTTCTACCTTTCCAATAAATGAAAACTCCTTTTCCATGGCATTAAAGCAGAATTTCTTTCCAAGAGTTTGGTTCAAACCCAAGAAGCAATTCTCCATTTTCTAAAATGAGAATTGGGCGCTTTATCATGGATGTTTTTTCTATCATTAATTCAATGGCAGTATTTTGGTTCAAACAGGCATTTTTTTCTTCTTCACTTAATTTCTTAAACGTAATGCCTTTCTTATTTATCAACTCTTCTAAAGGTTTCGTTTTGATCCAATTTAAGATACTTGGCTTGTCGATGCTTAGTTTTTTGTAATCGTGAAATTGATATGGAATTTTATTTTCATCCAGCCAAATAAAGGCTTTCTTCATGGTGTCACAATTCTTTATTCCGTAAACGGTTATCATAATTTTTGTTTTTGGTTCAAAAAAAGAACCGACTTTTTAAATAAAAGTCAGTTCTCTTTTAATAGGTTAAACTCTTCAATTATTTCATAAATACACTCATGGCAAAACCACCACCACGCGCAAGATTTACTTTTAATTTTGTTTTGTTGGTTATGGTAATTTTTTCAATTACATATGCCTCAGGATTTTCGTCCCAACTGGCATCTGGTGCATCTTTGTAAACTGTTAATTCGTATTTTTTACCTTTATCTAAAAAGCTAAAATCAACAGTTAATGTTCTTGCATTTTCATCAGTAATTCCGCCAACAAACCAGTTATTAGTTCCTTTAGCTTTTCTTGCAATTGCTAAGAAATCACCAGGTTCTGCCAACAATATTTTAGTATCATCCCAATCTACAGCCACATCTTTAATAAATTGGAATGCATCCTTTTTAGCCAAATAATTTTCGGGTAAATCTGTAACCATTTGAACTGGACTATACAAGGTTAAATACAAAGCTAATTGCTTGCTAAGTGTTGTGTGTACTTGTTCTTTGGCTCCTGGAACATAGTAGCTTTTCTTAATTTTAAATATACCTGGAGTATAATCCATTGGTCCGCCCATTAAGCGAGTAAAAGGCAAAATGGTTTCGTGTTCAGGTGGATTTCCTTCGCTCCAAAAATTAAATTCTTGTCCGCGAGCAGCTTCTGCAGCCATAAAATTAGGATAAGTTCTGTGTAAACCCGTAGGTCGAACAGGTTCATGAATAACAGCCATTAAACCATAATCAGCTGCTTTGGAAATAGAACGATTGTAATGGTTAATCATCCATTGGCCATCGTGGTATTCGCCTCTAGGAATTATTTTGCCAACATAGCCAGATTTAAAAGCTGGACTTCCATAATAGGCCATTTGTCTGTAGGCAGTATCCATATATCTTTCAAAATTGGTGGCGCTACCACTTGTTTCGAGGTGTGTAATTATACCAACACCTTTACTTCTTGCATATTGGTTCAAACCTTTAACATCATAATCTGGGTAGGGGGTAACAAAATCAAATACATCTTCTTTCCATTGGCCAAACCAATCTTCCCAACCAGCATTCCAACCTTCTACCAATACGCCACCGAAGCCATTTTCAGCTGCGAAATCGATGTATTTTTTTGTGTTTTCGGTAGTGGCACCATGTTTCACTTTTGTTTTTGCTTTGCCATCACTGGTAGCATCAGAGGCAGATTGTTGCCCGGCATAATCCCAAGTGGAAACACCCAAATGCATTTCTAACCAAATGCCCACATATTTCATTGGTTTTATAAAGCTTGGGTCTTTTATTTTAGAAGGCTCATTTAGGTTTAAAATCATTTTTGAACCAATAATTTCTCTAGCATCATCGCTAACTACAATTGTTCTCCAAGGAGTGTGTGTTGGAGCTCGCATATAGGCAAGATTCCCAACTGCATCTGGCGCTAATGCTGTTGTTGCATCAAAAGTGCCAACATCAAATTTTAAATCCATGCATGGGTAATTAATTAAAGCTGCTTCGTGGATATTCATATAAATTCCATCCGCAGATTTTATCATCAATGGAGTTTGAACAAATGCTCCAGAAATAGGAGTGGCGGTAAAAATTGCACCATCTCTTTTCTTTGCCATTTGGGCAATTTCAGAAATTTTGGAAGTATAATATGCGTATTCATTAGTGTCGAAATCACCAGGAATCCACCATATTTTATGGTCGCCGCTAAGGTTGAAAGAAGTTAATTCCTCTTCTATGATAAAGTGAAATAAATTTTCTTGTTGTGGGAATTCATATCTAAATCCAACACCATCATTATATACTTTAAAAACAATTCTTAAAACATGAGGCTTGGTAGCATTATCTCGTAAGGTTATTGCTAATTCGTTGTAATTATTTTCAATTTTTTTTACCTCCCCCCAAACTGGTTCCCAAGAATCTGAAATTGATTTTTTATCAGAGCTTATAACTGTAAAGGAATTACCAAAATCTGGCATGTCTTTTATTTTAAAGCCAAGGGAAGATTCTTCAATAACTTGTTTTCCTTTATAGGTAAGGCTATAGCTAGCTTTTCCGTTTAAAAGGGTGAAAGATAAATTCACTTTTCCGTTAGGAGAGGAAGATGTTTGGGTTTGAGCATTTGATGAGATGCTAATGAATAGCAATAGGGCTAAAAGTACGCCAAGTTTTTTCATATAAGTTAAATAATTGTCGAGCTAATATTTGAATTCTGAAAGATAAATGATTCTGTTAAATCTGCAAACCAAAGGTTAAAAAACTCTAAGTAAAGGCAAAAAAAAAGCCCCGACGAATCGGAGCTTTTTTTATATGAGCTAATTAAAATTAGTCGATTAATAATTTGATAGAACCAGTTTGGTTTTTATCGTTAGCAACATTAATAAAATAAATACCAGGAGTCAACTCATCTTTGTCGATTCTCAAGGTATTGTATTTGTGGTTATCGTAAGTTCTGATAACACGACCAGCAATATCCATTACTTGAACATTGTGGCTGTTAGCGTTGTCATTAAATTCAATAACTGTATAAGTGCTAGTAGGGTTAGGATATAAACGTAAGTTAGCAGAGATGGTATTTGCATCAAATAAACCATTTGTGCTGGTTTTGCAAGAGCTAAATTTGTAGAACAAAGTTAAATCAGTTGCTGTAGTTCTAACTAATTCTCTATTGAATCCACCTACACCATTTGGCTTAGTACAATCACGGTCTGTAGTATCAGCAAATTGCTCAGCATTTAAATCAACACTGCTATCACCATTCATAAAATAGTAATACAAAGTACCATTACAAACTGCATTTAATGTATGCATGTAAACAGCTGGATTTCCTTCCATTTGAGTTAAACGAATTGGAGCATTTTTACCACCTAAGAAATCAACAACTAAATATTGGTTTCCGTTAGGAGTAATTTCACTGATATCAACTTTGAAAGTAATATTTTGTGGCGCAGGTCTAGGAGCACAATTAGCAAAAGTATTAATACAATTAGCAGGAAGTGTAGTATTTTCTGTTAATTTCAATTCGCGGTTTCCAGAAGGAGATGCAATTTGCTCCCAGTTTTGAACACCAGCTTTGTAGTAACGGTATTTGTATTGTACAGTAGAACCAGAATCAATTCCCATTTGAGAGCCTGTCCAAACATTGGTAGCACCAACTTTAGTCATTTTGTTACCAACACCCCAGCTACCATCTAATAAACCACCAGCAACGTCAACTGAATCTACATCGCAAATGCTTTCTACATCTACGTTAAATACGATATCGAATTTAGGAACAACCTTACAAACATCACATTTAGCATAGCAAACGATGTCTTTAACCACATCCATTGCATTAACTAAAACAGTTCTGTTATTGCTAGTAGCACACTCAGAAGGTACAGACTCGTCTTTACCCCAAGCATCTCCATTTACAAATTTGTAGCTGTAAGAGTTGCTATCTACAAATAAAATAGTTTGGTAAACAGTTGATTCGTATTTTCCATCACCTGTGTAATTAACCATTCTAGTTTTTGCAGGATCCCAACCTTGCAAATCACCAGCCACGTGAACACCAGCAGCATCAACGGTACCAGCTAATGACATATCTACTTTTAAACGAAGTAAATATTGACCCATTGGTGCGTTGCCACTAAATTTAATTGCAGGCAATTCAATAGTATCTGTACCAGCTGGAATATAAACCCAACGGTTTCCATTTCCGCCACCAACTTGAGATTCAGCAGGGATGCTTTCAGCACCAGCCCAATCGTTATCGTTTATGAATTTAAATTCGTAAACTAAATCTCCTTGAATATCTAACATTACTGAGTAAATGTTGCCATTTCCACCATTAGACATTGTATTATTTGCTGGATCCCAATTGTATTGTGATGGATTTTCGTCTGTTCCATCGTAGTTAACGTTTTTAAAGTTTCCTACAACATGCAAGCCATTAGAAGATATTGTTTGACCAGTCATGTCAACCTGTACCTTCACTTTTTTAGCGAAAACACCAGTGCTTGCCACCAATGCCGCCGCGATTAGTAATAATTTTTTCATAATAATATAAAGTAATTGATGTTCGCAATTTATGAGTTTTCCCATAAAAAGAAATTATTAATTAAATTTTTTTAATTCCCGCTTTTTGGTTCAAACCGAAATAGAAAAAGGGGAAAAGTAAAAAATAATGGACCTGATTTTGGTCTGTTTTGTAACTTTTTTTTTGATTTTTTCTACCAATTGGACAATAATTATATACTGGGTTCATTCCCACAAGTAATTAATATTAGATTTATAACAAGGATTCTAACAATTTATTCAAATTTTTTTAGTCGAAATTTTTTATATGTTAGGTAAATATTATTTTGCCTCCATGAATACAAGATTACTTACTTTTTATTTATTATTAATCTTTGCAACATCCGCAAGTGCCCAAAGTATAAAGGGTACGGTTAAAGATGTAGGCAATGAACCGGTAATTGGAGCAACCGTTCAGGTTGAAGGTTCTAGTTATGGCGCGGTAACGGATCCACTCGGTTTTTTCGAAATTAAAAAATTGAAACCAGGGAATTATCGATTAAAAATTTCTTCAATTGGATTTGCCAATATTACCAAAGAGGTAACACTTGGAGAATCGGATGTTACAGTTGTTGTGGTTTTAAAAGAAGACCGCAAGCAAATGGATGAGCTTGTTGTTGTTGGTTATGGTGTGCAAAGGAAGCGTGAGGTTACGGGTGCCATCACAAAAATTGGTGGAAAAGAATTAAACGATTTGCCTGTTCCGAGTTTTGAAGCTGCTTTGCAGGGTAAGGCTCCTGGTGTACAAGTAACGGTAGGAAGTGGTTTAGCTGGATCTGCCTCTATTGTTAGGATTAGAGGTATTTCCTCTATAAGTGCAGGTGGGGATCCATTATATGTTGTAGATGGAATTCCAATTACCCAAGATTATTTTATTTTAGGTAATTCGGGAGGTATGAATAATAACCCATTATCTTCCTTAAACCCAGATGATATTGAAAGTGTTGAGGTATTAAAAGATGCCGCTGCCAATGCTATTTATGGATCAAGAGGTGCAAATGGGGTTATTTTAATTACTACCAAACGTGGAAAAGGAAAAGGCTGGAAATTTGGAGCGCAAGCGCGTGCGGGAATTTCAACGCCAACAGCCAGACCAAAAATGTTGAACAACAAACAATGGCTACAATTAAACCAAGAGGCTTGGGAGAATGATGGACATGCAGGTAGAGCTCCGTTACCTGGAGGTATCACTTATGATCAAGCAATGGCCACCAATACAGATTGGGTTGATGAAACTATTCAAACAGGTGCCAAATATGGGATGAACTTTTCTGCCACCAAAGGCGGTGAAAAATTAAATACCTTTATGAACCTATCTCATGATAATAATGGTTCGTACCTAGCAGGAAACTCTTTTGTTAGGACTGCTGGAAGAATTAATATGGATTATAAGGCTACCCAATGGTTGAAAATTGGAATAAATAGTTCATTAAGCAGAGGCTTAAATAATAGAGTAAATGCAGGTTGGTCTGGGGGATTAGGTGCTGCCATGAGTACTGCATTACCAATTTATCCTATATACAATGCCGATGGTACCTATTATCGTTCTGGAAACAATCCGGTTCGCATGATGGATAATTTGAAGTGGAGAACAGAAGAGTTAAGAGCCTTAACTGGTTTGAACCTAACTTTAACACCAATAAAAGATGTAGTGGTGCAAGCTCAAACAAGCTACGATTATATGAACCAAACGGATGACCAATGGAGATCTTCTGAAATTACAGGTAATGCTAATGATGGGGATGCATACAGAGGAATGTCTTTTGTAAAGAATTTTAATTATTATGTTACTGCCACTTATATGAAATCCATCAAGGAAAAGCACAATTTTCAAGTGATGGTTGGTAATGAATACCAAAGGGCAAATACCATTAGAAGGTCTGCGGATTCTACAAATGTTGGCGGTTTATTTACAGATAATTTTGATAAATTATTAACAGCTCGTTATTTAGCTCAACCTGGTACTAATTGGGGTTTCTTGAGCTATTTTGCAAGAGCAACTTATAACTATAAGCAGAAATATTTTATTCAAGGAGTTTTTAGAACAGATGCCTCTTCTCGTTTTGGAGCCAATTACCGTTGGGCTAATTTCCCTTCTCTTTCTGGTAGCTGGGTGATTTCTGAAGAGAAGTTTATGAAAGGAAATAGCCATTTTAGTTTTTTAAAATTAAGAGCAGGTTGGGGTAAATCTGGTAATGCAAATATTCCTGATGATGCCCGTTATGCAACATACTCAGCCGCTTCAAACAATATTACTTACAATGGAAATCCAACCTTATTTCCTTTAAAACTAGAAAATAGAAACATTCGTTGGGAAACCTCTAATAATTATGATGTTGCAGTAGAAGCAGGGTTCTTTAAAGATCGTTTAACAGTAGAATTAGATTATTACAGAAAAGTAACTTCTGATGTTTTGATGTATTTAACCATACCTCAATCTATAGGATTTTCTCAATATTGGGATAATGTAGGTGGTATCTTAAATGAAGGTGTTGAGTTTAGTTTTAAATCAAGAAACATTGTTACCAAAGATTTTCAATGGACAACCAATTTTAACGTGGCTAGAAACCACAATGAAATTACGAGCTTAGGTGTTTATACTGAAGATGCCGTAAGTGGTGGTACAAATGATACTCGTGTGGTGGTTGGGAAACCCGTTGGTACCAATTATTTAATTCGTTGGTCGCACGTTGATGCCAATACAGGTTTACCAGTGTATTTGGATATCAATGGCAATCAAACTTCGGTTTATGATAATAAAAACCGTACCGCAGTTGGTCAAATAATTCCAAAAGCAATAGGTGGTATGACCAATACTTTCCGCTACAAGCAGTGGGACATGAGTATTTTGATAATTTATAGTTTTGGGTCAAACATTTATGAATCTTCACAAAAACGTCAAACTTCTTTGGTTACAGATTGGAATATGGACGAAAGAGTTTACGATCGTTGGCAAAACCCAGGCGATGTAAGCAAATTTCCTAGAATGACTAAAGATTATAGAACTTATGGACTGCCTGATGAATGGAGTAATACAACACTTTGGTTAAAAGATGGAAGTTATGCAAGGTTAAGAAATTTAACAGTTGGTTATAATTTGCCTAGTGCTAATTGCAAAAGGATGAAATTAACTAGCATGCGTATTTCTGCAATTGCAACCAATATCTTTACATGGACAAATTATGATGGTTTAGATCCTGAAATTGGTAGAGATTCTGAAGGTGGTTCTTCTGGTGATTTAAATAGTTCACGTAATATGGGTTCACAAAATATTACCTATTTAACACCACCACAAGAAAAAACGTTTAGTGTTCAAATAAATATTGAATTTTAATTAGAGAAAAGATGAAGAGATTATTAATTATAGGAGTATTAATGCTGTCTTTAGGTTCATGCCGTAAATGGCTTGAAATTAAACCTGAAGGTACTCAGTTGGAAAGTGAAGCAGTGCAATCCCAACAAGATTTAGCCAATATTTTGAATTCTTGCTATGATGCAATGGCCAACCATTATAATGGCAGAGTTCAGTTTTTTAATGAATTGATGGGTGATAATTTAGAAAAGCCTCAAAGTGGTTTTACCGTACCAGTTTACCAACATACAACCAATTTTTTTAATAGTGATGTAAGTAGCCTTTATGGAGATTTATACAACGTTATATTCCGATTAAATTTCTTACAAAAGAAATTATCAGATGGGAGTATAACTGTTGATGCCGCATTCAAATCAAGAGTTGAAGCAGAAACCAAGTTTTTGCGTGCAATGATTTATTTTGATATCGTTCGTATTTGGGCTCAACCTTATGGGTATACCACAGATAATTCGCATTTAGGGGTTGTAATCAGAGAAGAAGTTGAAACCTCACCTAAAGCCCGTGCAAGTGTAGGAGCAGTTTATTCATTTATTTTAGGTGATATTGAAAGTGCCATCGTTGGTTTACCAGATCAGAATGGAAATTATGCAACAAAAGATGCTGCTAAAGCATTGTTGGCAAAAGTATATTTCCAAATGAATAATTATGCCAAAGTAAAAGAGGTTTGTGATGAGCTAATTCCAAAATATACAATGGATCCAACTCTTAATAGATTTGAAAATGCACTTACTTCAACTGAAAAAATATTTTCTTTTGTAAGTACTGGAGTGGGAGACAATAGGGCTGCTACTTATATTAATAATTTTAGAATTGTTAATCCTTCAAACCCATCACCTAATCGTTTGTCTAAATCTTTATATTTAGAAGCTACTGCTGATACTGCCGACAAACGTTCTGCATTCTATACTATCTTTAGTCCTGGTGATGCTTCTGAAACATATGGTATAACAAAATTTAATTCAGATTTTTTAAGTAACCCTATCAGTTATTTATCTCAATTGAAATTAATGCGTGCAGAAGCTTGTGCAATTTTAGGTACTGATTTAACCACAGCAGTTGGTGATATCAATGATATTCTAACAAGAGCATATCAATCTAATACTTATAATCTACCAACTAATACACCTGCTGCCGATTTAATTACAATGGCCAGGAAACAGAGAAGATTAGAGTTTCCATGCGAAGGGGTTCGTGTTCAAGATTTAAAGAGAATTGGAGCTAAGGAAGATCCTACTGGTTCTGGTTCTGTTATGATTAGAACTTCTAAATGGAATTGCCCAGGTTTAGCTTTACAATTTCCAGTTGGTGAAAATACTAGTGTCTTTGAATTTAATGCCGAAGGAGGATGCGAATAATACATATGAAAATGAAAAATTACGTTTATATACTACTAGTTTCAACCCTTCTTGTTGGAGCATGTAAAAAAGAAACAAAAGAAATAGGAATGCCTGCTAGTAAAATGGAAGGGATTATGGCCGATTGGCAAATGTCAAAAGCTATTCAAGTGGATGAAACCTCATTAACAAAAGAATCAGCTAATATTTTTGGTTATTTTTCTAATTCAGGAAAATTGCCAAATATTAAGTTTACAGCAACAACTTATACTGTTGATACTGCTGGTTTAAGCTTCAACTTTTTTGGAGGAGCTTCTGGAACTTGGGCTTTTGATGATGTTTTATATCCTAGCAAAATTACCTTCACTCCAGATGGTGGAACTGCTTTCGATTTAAAATTGAATGGCCCAATTCGCCCTCAAGATAATTTGAAACTTTCTAAAGAAGTTTACAACTCTTGCAAAGGAAAAGATACTTGGGTAATGAGTTATAATATTGAGTTTTTAAGAAAATAAGATTGTTATGAAAAGAATTATATATAGTGTTTTATTTACCTGTCTTAGCTCTTTGGTAATGGGCCAAGCAGCATGGATTGAACCAGAAAATCCAGATGTTACTCAAACGGTAAGGTTGTATGTAGATTTGAGCAAAACTACAAATACCTCTTGTGCCGATCAGCCCGGTCCGTTTTATATTTGGACATGGAGTCCTGTTGAATTGCCTGCTTCTAGTCCAAAAGTAAATGGTACAGGCGATAAACCTTGGAAAAGTTCAAGCGATATTTTGGTAATGATTAAAGACGAAACCAAAGGACCAAAAGTTTGGTATTACGAAATGATACCAACAGAATTTTATGAGGTTCCTGCTAGTGAGGTTTATAGTAAAGGGATTAAATTTTTAGTAAAACCTAAAGATGGTGGTGGTTATGGTGATCCTGATTTGAAAACTGAGGATTTGATAATTCCAATTACTCCTCCAAAATTAACTCGTAGTTATATTTATCAAGTGCCTGCCATTATTCTACCAGAAGAAGTTACTACCATTTATTACGATAATCCTGTAGATACAAATATTGGTATGAAAGATTTAGCTGAAGGGGATGCCTTTTTATGGATTAAAGCTACCGGTACAGATACATTAACTGGACTTAGCGTTGTTTACCAACCTTCTACCTTTTTTGCTACAGGCGATAATCCAAATTTAGAAATGTCTAAGGATAATAGTACGGGTAGGTTTTACCTAACTTTTTCTCCTGCAAAATTCTTTGGTTTTTCTCCAACTTTTAAACCAAAAGAAATTGAATGTACGGTACGAAGAAAAGTTTATACGGGAACTGTAGATAGAACAACAGACCAACCCAAAATAAAAATTGGGTGTAATTAACAAATTATCAAAAATGCAAATTCTATTCAGGATTTGCATTTTTGTTTTAATATTGCTGCCATGAGTTGGCGTAAGGATTTCTTTTTGTATGGACTGGTTAGTGTTTTATTGATTTTGTTAATATTTCAAATACAATATTCTCAACTTTCAATAAGCCTTTGGGTCAACCAATACCATAATTATTTTCTTGATTTTATTTGCCTTTATGGAACCTATTTCGGTGATGGAATCTTTATAGTTTTAGTATGCTTAAGCTTGTTTTTTTATAAACCTAAAATTGCAGTATATCTTTTAATTTCATATCTGGTAAGTTCTGGTTTGACCCAAGCTCTCAAGAATTTTGTTTTTGCTGATCATTACCGACCTTTGTTTTATTTAAGGGAGCTTCCTCCAAATTCTTATTATTATATTCCAGGTGCAGAATGGGTTTTAAAAAATAGTTTTCCCTCTGGACACACCACTTCTGCCTTTTCCTTTTTTGCGGGCCTAAGTTTTTTGGTTCAAAATAAATCCTTGAAATTATTTTTTCTTGGATTGGCTGTATTTACTGCATTTACAAGAATATATTTGTTACAGCATTTTCTTATTGATACTTGTATAGGTTCTATAATTGGAACCACAATTACCTTATTAATTTACTTGTATGTGTATCAAAATGGAAGGCTGAATATCCTTTTTAAAAGATTTAATAAATGAAAGACATTCTTTTTAAATATGATCGCATCCTAGTTTTTATTTGGGGACTTATTTTGTTTGTTCCATTTTTAGGTTCAGTGCATTTGTTTGATTGGGATGAAGTGAATTTTGCTGAATCTGCAAGAGAAATGCTTCTTACTGGTAATTACCAAAAAGTGCAAATTAATTTTAAGCCTTTTATGGAAAAGCCGCCTTTGTTCTTTTGGCTACAAGCCTTAAGTATGAAGGTTTTTGGAGTAAATGAGTTTGCTGCAAGGTTCCCAAATGCTTTGGTTGGAATTGCTACTTTGTTGTTGGTTTTTAATATTGGTAAAAAGTGGTTTAGCACCCAAATGGCATTTTGGTGGGTGCTTTTTATTTCTGGCTCTATTACGCCTCACTTGTATTTTAAAACAGGTATTATTGATCCAATTTATAACCTATTTATTTTCTCTGCGGTTTATCAATTGTTTCTATACACCCAAAACCAATTAAGCAAACATGCTTGGCTTTTAGGTATGTTTATTGGTTTGGCAATTATTACTAAAGGTCCGGTAGCGGTGGTGGTAGTTGTTTTGTTATTTTTAGTCTTTTTGATCCTAACTAAATTTAAAAAGTTTTTTCTTTGGAAGGATTTAGCCTTTGCAACTTTAAGCGCCTTACTTGTAAGTGCACTTTGGTTTGGTGTTGAAACTTGGCAAAGTGGCCCAAGTTTTTTGGTTGAATTTATAAAGTACCAAGCCGACCTGTTTTTGAATCCGGTTGCAGGGCATGGACAGCCTTTTTGGTATCATCCTGTGGTTTTGTTGTTGGGGTGTTTTCCTGCATCGGTATTTGCTTTGCCATTTTTAATCAATGGCTCAAAGCAACAAAATAATGCACCTCAAAAAGATTTTCATAAAATGATGCAATTGTTCTTTTGGGTGGTTTTAATTTTGTTTTCTATTGTTGAAACTAAGATTGTTCATTACAGTTCTTTGTGTTATTTGCCCTTAACTTTCCTCGCTGCCCAATATTTAGAATCATGGCAAAAGGCACAAGTTAAGTTAGGTTTGATCCAAAGAATTTTGTTTTCGGTTATCGGGATTGTTTTGGCTTTGGCTTTCATAATTTTGCCATTAATTGATTATTTTAAGGACGAACTAATTCCCTATATCAAGGATGATTTTGCAGTGGCTTCACTTTCTATAGATGGTGGTTGGACAGGTTATGAAAGCCTGCCTGGAGTGGCTTTGCTTTTGTTAACCTTTTATACCATGTATTGTTATAGAAATAAACAAATGATGCGTGCAAGCTTACAATATTTGCTTTTTACCTCCTTCTTGATTCCTACTCTATTAATAGCTTTAGCCGTAAATATTGAGAAATATAGCCAAGGTCCTGCCATTCAATTTTTTCAAAGTCTTCAGGGTAAAGATGTGTATGTAGAAACTTTAGGATATAAAAGTTATGCTCAATACTTTTATTCTCAAAAGCAAATACCTTCTAATTCGCTTTCACTAGATGCGCATTGGATGCAAACAGGAAACTTAGATAAACCTGCCTATTTTAGTTTACATATCAATAATATCAACGACCATATTAATTCAGAAATGAAAGAAATAGGTCGCAAGGGTGGCTTTGTGTTTTATGAGCGCCTTGGTTCAGACAGTACTTTAAAAAGTATAGTTAAACCCTAAAGTTGGCATTATAGGAAGCTGATTAATTCTCTTGTAATTTAAGCGATCAAAGTAAAAAATATTGTCTCTGTTGTAAACATTGGTGGCAGAAAGCGTAAAGCTCATAGACTGGTGTTTAGACAATTTGTATTTCTTGGAAATTGAGGCGTCTAATCTATGAAAATAAGGAAGTCGGCCCGTATTGATATCTGTAAAGTAAATACCTAAATTTCCATTTTGATTATTAACATTGGTGCCTACACCACCATTAAAGTTTACATTTTCATAGAATCCTTGTGTTTGGGTAAAAGGAAAGCCTGAACCAAAATTCCAACGTGAATTTACACTCCAACTTTTGCGGTCACCAAAGGTGTAACTAAAAACTAAATTGATATTATGTCGTCTGTCAAAACTTGGCGTATAATCTCTCCTTCCATCGTTTCTTGTAACAAAAGTTAAGGAATAAACTGCCCAGAAATAAATGCTTTTGTGCTCGTATTTTAAACGGGCATCACCACCATATGCTTTTCCAGTTTCTTTAATTACATCGCCACGTAAATAATAATCTAAATATTGGTTGGCCTGATTATCATCGTAAAGTTTGTCTCTATTGATATTGGTTATTTGGGTGAAATTCTTAACAAACCCTTCTATATTAATCTCAATATCTCTACCCAAATCAATTTCTGTTCCTACCACTAAATGTTGTGCTTTTTGTCTTCTAATATCACTGTTTACTCTGTCTGGGCTTGATAAAAATCCATAAAATAAATTTACTACATCCTGGTCGCTTGTGGCCGACATTAAGTTTTGAGAATACGTTCCAGCAGCTAATTTCAAACGGATTGCACTGGTCAAATTGTATTTCATTCCGAGCCTTGGTTCAAAACTACCTTCTGTTAATGATGCATAATAAATTGCCCTTAAGCCTGGCTCAACAACTAACCTGTTCCAAACTTTTCTGTATTTAAAAAAGGTATGTATTTCAGAAGAGTAATCGTCTTGTGACAAGATTCTTCCATAGGCATTGGTGTAATTGTAATTGGTAGAAAATCCAATAGCCTCAAACCCATATTTAACATCGTCTTTTCCAATAAAATTGGTGAAATTTATACTGGCATTAAAGCTACTAATACTACTTTCTCTTGGCAGATTATCCGCAGTTTTTTGGTCCATTTTATAATTTGAATAACCCAAATTGGCATTAATCAAAGTATTGGAACCATCAGGAATTACAAGCATGTTTCCTCCAAAACCATTAGATACCCATGAGTATTGATTGGATGGAAAATTGGTATTGTCTGTAAACCTAAATCCAAATAAATTAATACGGCTCCCATTAGGAGAGATATTAGAAATTTTTCCGTAAATATCATTGAAGGAATAAGGAAGACCATTTACAGCATCAGCATAACTATACAAAGATTTGGATGTTTTATCTAGATAGGAAGTTTTATAGGATAATACATAAGAAGCACTACCACCATCTTCTGTAAATTTTCTCAAAGGACCTTCCAATAAAATTTTTGCGGTTATGGGATTAACAGCCACCTTTCCCGAAAAGCGTTTTTTATCTCCCTCGCGGGTGGTAACATCAATAATCCCACTAATTCTGCCTCCATATTGTGCATTAAAACCGCCTGTACTTACATCTGCATTTCTAATGATATCGGCATCAAATACAGAAAACAAACCAATGCTGTGAAAAGGATTGTAAATTATCATTCCATCAATCATCACTTTATTCATAACCGGAGGACCGCCTCTCACATACAATTGGCCCCCTTGATCACCACTAAAGTTTACACCTGGCAATACTTGTAGGTATTGAACCAAATCGGGTTCACCACCAAAAGTTGGTAATTGTTTTAATTCTTTTTGCGTAATAACATTGGTAGAAATATTTACATTCTCTTTTACTTTTTGCCTGTCGGCCTTAATTTCAATAGTATTGAGTTCAAACTTTTTGGAAACCAAATACAAGTTTTGGGTAACAATTCTACCTTGAGCCAAATTGATTTTTGCAAAAGTGGTATCATAACCCAAGCTAAAACACATTAAGGTATAAGTGCCTGGTTTTACCTTAGAAAGAGAATAAAATCCATTGGCATCTGTAGACTTGCCAAGCATTAATTCCTTAATAATTACATTGGTAAAAATAATGGGTTCCCCGGTTTCTTTGTCGTAAACAAAGCCTCTTATTTCTCCGGTTTGAGCCACAATTGAAAATGAAAACAGAAAGAAAATCGAAACGAGTATAGTTTTATTAAACATGTATTCCTTTTTATAATGAGCTATTTACCTTTAAAATAATATCCTTAAAAGTGCCACGAATATAAGAGAAGTGCATTAATTATTGGGAAAAGTTGCTTCACTTGGATTTTAATAGGAAAAAATTGACCATTTTGGCTAATTTGCGGCAATCTAAACTAAAAAGGTAGGCATGTATAATAGGTTTAAAAAGACTAATTGCAGTTGGTTACGAGTATTCTTGGTGTTATTATCACTAATTCTTTCCTCTTCAGCCAATGCACAGCAAATGAAGATTCAAGGTCAAAATTTAGCCTCATTAAAAGTAGATGAATTAAATGACGACCAAATCAAGAATTTTTATGTTCAATTTTTAAATAGTGGTTATACCCAGCAAGACATCGAGTATGAATTGCAAAAGAGGAAAATGCCGGAAGCTGAAATTGCTAAATTTAAAGTTAGGTTGGAGGAAATTCTTGCCAAAGACAAATCACTTGGTTCAAACCAAAATGCAATTAAGGAGGATAATGCTGATAATAACTCCCGCGTTAACAGAAGTTTGGATGAAGGAAATCCATTTGAAATTTTGATTCCAAAAATATTTGGTTCAGAATTATTCAATAATCCTAAATTAAGTTTTGAACCGAATTTAAAAATGGCCACACCTGTTAATTACCAATTGGGTCCTGATGATGAATTGTTGATTGATATTTTTGGGTATTCCGAGCAGAGTTACAGATTGGTAGTTAGCCCAGAAGGCCAAGTTAGAATTCCAAATTTAGGTCCGGTGCTGGTAGCAGGTTTAACAGTTGAGCAAGCACAAATAAAAATTAGAAACAAACTCATTAGTGTTTATCCAAGAATTGGTTCAGGCCAAACTTCTGTATCTGTAAATTTAGGAAGCATAAGAAGTATTAAGGTTATTATTTTAGGTGAAGTAACTTTACCTGGAACCTATTCCCTTCCTTCTTTGGCCACTGTTTTTAATGCCTTGTATGCCTCTGGTGGTCCAAATTTAAATGGTTCCTTCAGAAATATTAAATTGGTTAGAGGAAATAAGGTTATTGCCAAAATAGATATGTATGATTTTCTTTTAAATGGTAATAGCAAAGGAAATATTCCATTAAAAGATCAAGATGTTATAAAAGTAGAACCTTATGAAAATAGGGTGGAGGTAAAAGGGTTTACAAAAAGAGAAGGTTTTTTTGAAATGAAAGATAAAGAAACTCTTTCTCAATTATTGAATTTTGCAGGAGGCTTTTCTCCAGTTGCTTATACAGAACGAATAAAGGTAGTAAGAAATACTGGCTCACAAAAAAGCATTTCAGATATTGATAAGGCAATGTATGTAAGCTTCCAACCCAAAAATGGAGATGTGTTTACCATTGACAGTGTATTAAGCAGATTTGAAAATAGAATTGCTATTGAAGGAGCAGTATTTAGACCAGGGTACTTTAGTCTTGAAAGTAATAAAACCTTAAGTAGTTTAATAAAAAATGCAGATGGATTAAAGGAAGATGCCTTTATGACCCGTGCAACAGTTTTGCGAAAAAAGGACGACAATTCTATGGAGGTTATTTCGGTGGATTTGCTTGAAATAATTAAGGGAACCAAAGACCTTGAATTGAAACGGGAAGATAAAATTACCATTGTTTCCAAATTGGAAATGAGAGAGAATTATACCATAACCATAAATGGTCCAGTAATGAAGCCAGGTATTTATCCTTATGCAGAAAATATGCGAGTAGAGGATTTAATCATTTTGGCTGGAGGATTAAAAGAATCGGCCTCTTTGGAGAATATTCAAATTTCGGAAAGAAGTTACAATGTAGACAGAAAAAATCCTCAAACCGAGCTTTCTAAAATTACAACTATTTCCATTCAAAAAGATTTAAAAGGTGAAAGCGAAGTGCTTTTGAAACCATTTGATGTAGTTACTATTTTCCCACAGCCAAGTTACCAAAAGCAAAAGCAGGTAGTGGTAAATGGGCAAGTGATGTTTCCGGGAACCTATGTTTTAGCGAAAGGAAATGAACGCATTTCAGATGTGATTAAAAGGGCAGGTGGTTTAACCGCTAGAGGCTTTCCAGAAGGAGCAATTTTAATTAGGCCAAAGAGTAATACTTTCCAAGATTTAGTTGTTAAAGAAAATAAATTGGAGGCTTTGCGAAAATTGAGTAAGGATACCACCAAATTAAGTGAAGAGATTGAAAAAGAAATGGAGCGCACCACAGATATTGTTGGAATAAATTTAGATAAGATATTAAAGAATCCAGGCTCCAAAGGAGATTTGTTTTTAATGGAAAATGATATTTTGGAAATTCCCATAATTAAACAAACCGTTTTGGTGAGTGGCCAAGTTTTGTATCCCGTTCGCCTACGTTACGATAAACGCGCCTCTCTAAAAACCTATGTTTCGCAAGCTGGTGGATTTAGTTCTCAGGCTTTGAAAAAACGTTCATATGTGGTTTATGCCAATGGAACAGCCAATGATACAAAAAGCTTTTTGTTCTTTAAGTTTTATCCAAAAATAAAGCCCGGTTCGGAAATTGTAATTCCAATTAAAGACGAAAAGAAAAATCTGTCTACCGTGGAAGTGATTTCAATTGCAACCAGTTTAACTAGTATGCTGGTAATTCTTTCAACCCTTTTGAAGTAAATATGGATATGGAAAAAGGTGCTAACATGGAAAATTTAAGCCTGTTTTTTAAAGAATATCTAGCTTATTTAAAAAGAAGAATACGAATAATATTGTTCATTGGATTAATAGGTTTAGGACTAGGTTTATTCTATTCTTTCAATTATAAACCATACTACAAAGCCAATTTGAGTTTTATGATAAATGAAACCAAATCGTTTTCTGGCAACCCTCTGAGCGCATTGGCTGGTCAATTAGGAATGGGTGGTAATGGCCCTGGAATAACAGAAGATAAAATTTTGTTTTTATTGTCAACTAAACGAATTTTAGGCGAAGCAATGTTAGCCCCTTTTGGTAATTCGAAAGAAAGAATTGGGGATGTTTTAGCCAAAACATTGCATGTAAACAATGCCTGGAAAAGCGATACCCTAATGGATGATTTTATTGGCTTTTCCTCGAAGCATGTGGATGATGCAAACTTCCAAGAACAAAAGGCCATGAATCAAATTTTATTGATTTTAAGGGAATCTAATAGAATGAAATTTGAAACCGTGAAAAAGAATTCTAACTCTTTTGTTGGGTCATCTAATAGTGGAATATTAACCATTGATTTTGAATCACGGAACGAAGAACTTTCTATGACCTTTGTGAATGCCATTTACCAAAAAGCAATAGAGTTTTATGAATACTCTACTACCAAAAATTTATTAGAAAACTACCAATTAATTAGTCAAAAGGCAGATTCTATAAAGGCTCTTATGATGGAGAAAGAGCAGGAAACAGCAGTTGCAGGAGATGCAGCTTTTAATGTGTTTAAATATCAAGGTAGATTGCCAGAAGCGCGCTTGAGAAAAGAGGCAGAATTACTAAATATCATGTATGCCGAAATTATTAAGAACAAGGAAATTGCCAAGTTTAATTTGGATCAAGAAAAACCCGTATTTCAGTTGGTTGATCAGCCTTTTGCTCCCTTAGTTAAAAAAGAGAAAAGTGCTCCATTGTTTGGTTTTCTTGGTGCATTTGTGATGTTTATTTTTGGGGTGGGATTATGGACAACAGTTTATTTGTTTATTAATAGAAAAAAAATCCCTCAATTACTTAATTAAAGTAATTCGGTGTCTAAGTTTTATTTTATTCAAATATGTTTTCCATAATAATTCCATTATACAATAAGGCCAATTCAATTGAAAGAACAATCGTTTCTGTTTTGAACCAAACCTATGTTGATTTTGAATTGATTGTTGTAGATAATAATTCAACAGACAATGGAATTACTATTGTTTCGAAAATTAATGATAAGAGGATTCAATTGGTATCAGAAAAAAAGCAAGGTGTTTCTGCAGCTAGAAATAAGGGGATTTCCTTGGCTAAAAATAATTGGATAACTTTTTTAGATGGCGATGATTTATGGGAGCCTGATAATTTGCTGGAATTGAAAAAACTAATAGATGCGTTTCCAAATGCAGGTTTGGTTTCTAATTCCTACAAAATTGTTGAGTCAAATGGAAACCTGAGATTGGCCAAATACTTGAAGGGTGACATTAAGAATAAAGTATATCAACATCCCAATTTTTATCGGGCATTTGTGAAGGCCGACGTTCCAGTCAATTCTAATTCAGTTTGCATTCCAAAAAATATTCTAATGGAGATGAGTGGTTTTGATGAAGGCATTTCTAATGGTGAGGATATTTTACTTTGGTCTAAAATATTCCAAAAAGAAAAGGTGGTAATTGGCGAGTATATTGGGTCAACTTATAATAGAAATGCAAACAATAGAGCGGATGTGCCTGTCAAGGTATTAGAAGAACCCCCTGTTATAAATTTGTTTGAAGCGTTGTTTTATGAAACTTCTGATTGGAAATCATACAAATTGGACTTTGAAACATTTATTGCCAAATTACTTTTTCTAAGTGTAATGGGAAATATTAAAAATGGAACACTAAAAAATGCAAGAAAATTTTTTAAAGATGAACGCTTAAAGAAGTTGGATTCAAATATCAAACTTTCTGGTGCCTGGATTTTAGCGTCATGCCCATTGTTTTTTAGCAGGTTTTTACTAAAAAAAATGATTCAATTGAATTTGGTTCAATAATAAATAGGATACAATCTTAGAAAAGCATGAGGAAACTTGAAGAAATATTGAATTGGATGGTTGGAGTTATTATTCTTACCAATTTGTATTATCTTTCCAAACTAATTTTTCTGCCCTATTCCACTATAATCCTTTTTTGTTTTTTTGTTTCAGGATATTATTTTTTTAAGAATTTTGATTCCAAAAGGTACTTGGATTTATTAAATACTTGGAATGTAATCTTCTTCCTGCTTTTTTCTTTTTTTCTTTCAATTATTGAGTTTTTAATAAATGGATTTAAACCCAATTTTAATGATTTAATTCGAGCCTTATTATATTTGTTTTACTTTAACTGGACTTTTATTTTATATAAAAATTTAGAGTCGTTGAAGAAGTACTTTCTAATACTTTGTTCTATTTCACTTGGAATATTAATAATTGAAGCCTATTTCGATTCTAAGTTTCCAATTGCCTTTAATTTGGTTTTGCCAGATACCTTTCATAGAGATAATAGAAGGGTTAGTGGTACTTTGATTGATCCTAGTTCTTTTTCAACAGCTGTAATTTCATTTATTGGAATAATTTTTTTCACACTAAGAGGATTTGCCAATACCAAAAATAGATTTTTGGTTTTATTTTTATTTATTATTGGATTTTACCTAATTGAAATTTCTGGATCACGACAAGGTTTTATTTCATTTATTATTTTGCTTTTGGGGTATTTTTGGCCCAAATTTAAAAAGGAACATTTTTTTTATTTCGCCGCATTTATGAGCGTTTTGGCATTGTTTGCATTTCTATTTCAAGACCAATTTACCCATTACGCCTTTGAAAATCCAAACTCTTCAATATCTAGATTTGTATTTTATAAAGATAATAATATGTCTACTGCGAGTAACGATGAGCGACTAAATTCAATTTTAGGTGGCATTGAATATATTAAAAGCAATTTTTTTCTTTATGGACCCGGTGGTGCTTCTTATTCTGAATCTTATGCTTCTCAATTTAAGAACGAAGTTCATATGCCTCACAATGGAATAATATTTTTATGGGGTCAATATGGGTTATTGTTTTTAGTATTTATATATTTACAATACCTTTTATTAAAAAGGGCATGGAAAGTTAGCCTTATGCCGTTTTTTTTATTATTCTTGGTTCAATTTAATTTTCTTCCCAATAGTGCTTATTACTGTAATTCCTTTTTACTTTTCTTTTTTATTGATTTCAATTACCTGTATTCAAAAAAAAATAACCAAGAATTGGAGGAATTGGGATGAGGAGAAAAATAGCAATTGTACATTCGTCATTAGATAGAGGAGGATTAACAAAAATAATTTTTTATATCTCAAAATATATAAACAAATCAGAATTTGAAATTAGGATTTACACCTTTTCTGAAGCGAGTTTTATTTCTGAATTACCCTTGTTCGTTAGGGAAAAAATAATTGTAGTATGCCTAAATATTGGCAATGATCAATTAGGTTTAATTAAAAATCTTCGAAATGAAATTGAAAATTACAATCCAGATTTAATTCATACCCATTCTTTTAGAGGCTCCCTTTATACTTCAGTTTTTTTGGCAAAATATTTACATTTGGCCACTATACATGGTAATTTATCAGCAAATTATGTAGCATCTTATGGTTCCTTTAAGGGTAAATGGATTGCTTTTTTGGAGGAGTATGCTTTTAATAAGGCTGCTTATAAAAGTATTGTAAGTTCTAGTTTGGTTTCTTATTTAAAACAAAAATCTAATGGTCGGATTATAGATAATGGAATTGATTCCAATTTGTTTTCTTGTTTGCCTCTTATCAAAAAGATTGATTTGAAGGCAAGTTTGGGGTTCAGTTCAAAACTTAAAATATTAGTTACCCATGGCGGAATAAATAAGATAAAAAATATTGATTTTTTTTTAGAAGCTTTTGTTAGCAGTTTCACTCAATTTAGTTTTCTAGTTTTAGTAATCGGTACTGGTGAATCCGAATTTGAGTTAAGAGAAAAATATAAAAACAGAGGCGATATCATTTGGTTGGGCTATCAAGAATATCCAGCCCCATATTTACAAATTGCCGATTATTATATTTCCGCTTCTCTTTCTGAAGGGATGCCTAATTCAGCACTAGAGGCATTGAGCTGTGGATTGTATCCTATTTTATCTGATATTCCTGCTCATCAAGATTTGGTCTCCAAATCTGGTGTGCCTCATCGTTTATTTTCTCCAACTAAAAGTTCAGAATTAATACAAATATTCAATAATATGCCTGAACCAACACCTTTTAAGTCTAATTACGATTTTAGCGTTGAACGAATGGTTAAAGAATATGAGGACTTTTACCGAGATATTATTTCCGGAAAAGAAATTCTAAATTAAAATTTTAGCTTATTCAGTTTTTTTTTACCCAAAAGTTTATCGTTTATTTGTTCGGTAAGTGTCAAAATGAGGGTAAGCGCATCTATAGTTATTTATAAACACCAATTCTCCCAAATCTCAGATTTGGTGGATGCCGTTTGCGCTTCTTCCCATTTTCATCATCTAATTATTGTAGATAATTCTCCCGAAAATTCTATTGGTTCAGACCTACCTAAAAACGGTAAACTTGAATACATTTTTTCTGGAAAGAATTTAGGTTACGGTAGAGCCCATAATTTGGCAATCAAAAAAATGTTGGATCAAGCCGATTACCATTTAGTTTTAAATCCAGATATTCTGTTTGAACCAAGTGATTTGGATAAGATGATTTCCTTTATGGAAGCCTCCCCAAATGTAGGTTTGTTAATGCCAAAAGTGCTGTATGCAAATGGTGAAATTCAAAACCTTTGCAAAATGTTACCTACTCCTTTCGACTTAATTATGCGCCGTTTTATTCCTGGTTTTTTGAAGCCAGCTCTATTAAAACGAATGGATCAATACGAACTCAAGCACAAAGATTATAATCTGCAAATGGAGGTTCCCAATCTATCGGGTTGCTTTATGTTGTTGAGAATGGAAGTGCTAAATATTGTTGGCTTATTTGATGAATCCTTCTTTATGTATTTAGAAGATACAGATTTAAGTCGTCGCATCAACCAACAGTTTCAGACTATTTATTACCCTACAGTTTCCATATTACACCATTACGAAAAAGGTTCTTATAAAAGTATAAAATTATTGAAATACCATATCGTTTCTGCCTTTAGGTATTTTAGTAAATATGGGTGGTTTTTTGATACAGTTCGTACCACCATTAATGGAACACTCAAGTAATGAAAGTATCAGTAATTACAGCAGTTTTCTCTAATCAAGCATTTATTCAAGATGCCATTCAATCTGTATTGTCTCAGCAAAATGTAGAGATAGAGTACATCATTGTGGATGGTGGTTCCAAAGATGGTACCGTTGATGTGGTAAAATCGTTTGGCAATCAAATTTCTAAGTTTATTTCTGAACCCGATGAAGGCGTTTATTTTGCACTTAACAAAGGCATTGCTTTAGCCACAGGAGATATTATTGCACTTTTGCATTCCGACGATTATTATGCGCATCCTTTTGTTTTATCGCAAGTAGTGGAGGCTTTTGAGAAGACTAAATGCGATGCTGTTTATTCTAATTTGTATTATGTAAAAAGCTCCAATACCAATAAAATTGTTCGCTTGTGGGATTCGGGAGTTTATAAACCAAACGACTTTTTTTATGGTTGGATGCCACCTCATCCTGCTTTTTTTGCCAAACGTGAGGTTTATCAAAAATATGGTTCCTTCAATACTCTCTTAAAAAGTGCTGCCGATTATGAACTCATGCTTCGCTTTATTTTAAACCACCAAATTCAACTGCAATACATTCCAAAGTTCTTTGTTAAAATGCGCACAGGTGGCGCTAGTAATAGGTCCTTTTTGAACCGATTAAAGGCAAACATAGAAGACCGAAGAGCTTGGCAAATAAATAGTTTGAACCCAAAATGGTATACCTTACTTTTAAAACCATTTGTGAAATTATTCCAATACCGCTTTTTTAGTTATTTTCGACCCGATAAATCTTGATACCATGAGCATTCATTCAAATAAAGCACCTGAGCCAGTTGGCCATTACCCACATGCAAAGCGCGTTGGTAATTTACTTTTCCTTTCTGGTGTTGGCCCAAGAGAAAAAGGCACCAAAATTATTCCAGGTGTTGAATTAGATGAAAACAGAAATATCATCAGCTACGATATAGAAAAACAATGCCGTTCGGTATTTAACAATATCAAAAATATCCTAGAAGATTCAGGTAGCAAATGGGAAAATATTGTTGATGTAACCGTTTTTCTAACCAATATGAAGGATGATTTCCCAACCTACAACAGACTCTGGGCAGAATATTTCGCCATTGATCCTCCTTGCAGAACAACGCTTGAAATCAATTGCCTTCCAACTCCAATTGCTATTGAATTGAAAGTGATTGCTACTGTTTAAAGCGGCTCATCTTAAGATGTTAGTTTAGTTTTTTTTGTTTCACTTAAAATGAATGAGTACCATTAGTAAAAATCTATGAAATTACCTATGGTAATTACTTGGAGAATAAATACATTTGGAATGAAGCTAAAATGCCTTGGTTCGGCTAGATTTGGGATATTTCATTTCTCTCCTTATTGTCCGTTACAGAATTTCGTGCCTTAATAATGAAAGTTAGTTATTTGGGTCGATTAGAACAAAATTTAAAACTATGACCGAAAGAATATATACAGATGAAAATGGTGAATATTTAAAAAATAACCCTTCTTGGCATGTGGAAGATTCACCATGGAAAGCACAACAAATAGTTAAAATGCTAGGTCGGAATCCTATAAATCCAAAAACAATTGTTGAAATAGGTTGTGGTGCTGGTGAAATATTAAATCAATTACACTTGTCAATGGAGGAGAATATAAACTTTACAGGTTATGATATTTCGCTTGATGCTATTAAACTTGCAAAGTTAAGAGAAAAAGAAAGACTAGAGTTTAAACAAGAGAATTTTTTGGATACAAATCAAAAGGTTGATTTACTTTTAATGATTGATGTTTTTGAACATGTTGATGATTATTTGGGTTTTTTGAAAACGTGTAAAAACAAGTCAAAATATTCAATATTTCATATCCCCTTAGATATTTCAGTTCAGGAGATTTTGAGAAATAAACTAATCGAAAAACGAAATTCTGTTGGGCACCTGCATTATTTTACGAAGGATACTGCATTAGCTACCTTGGTTGATTCAGGCTATGAAATTGTAGATTTCTTTTATACTGCTGGTACATTGGATTTACCAAGAAAGACCAAAAAATCTAAAATTGCAGTTTTGCCTAGAAAATTAATGTTCAAAATAAATCAAGATCTTGCCGCAAAAGTATTAGGTGGATTCTCCTTACTAGTTCTAGCTAAATAATCTAAATTTATACAAAAGCTGAGCTATTTCATCAAATCAATCACAAATCTATACTTTACATCATTGTTAAGCATGCGTTCGTATGCAGTATTAATTTCTGGGAGAGTAATCATTTCTACATCAGAATAAATTTGATGTTCTGCGCAATAGTCTAGCATTTCTTGGGTTTCTTTTGTACCGCCAATTGATGAACCACTCAGGCTTCTTCTTCTTCCAATCACGCTTCTATGGCTAAATTCAGTTGGTACAGAAGGCAAACCAACCAATACCATTTTAGAATCTCTTTTCAGCATATTCATAAAGAAATTTAAATCGTGTTCTGCCGAAACAGTATCTAAAATTAAGTCGAAGGAATTAATACATGCATTAGCTTCTGCTTCATTTTTATAATTTACAAAATGATGTGCACCTAAAGCCATTGCGTCTGCGCGTTTATTTTCAGACGAACTTAGAACTGTAACGTCTGCACCAAATGAGACACCAAATTTAACTGCCATATGGCCCAATCCTCCTAAACCCAGAACTGCTAATTTTGTTCCTTTTCCAACATTCCAATGTCGTAATGGCGAGTAAGTAGTAATACCAGCACAAAGCAATGGAGCCACTCTGCTTAAATCCATTTTAGGGTCAATATGCAAGGCATACAATTCGTCTACAACCATGCTTTTAGAATAACCGCCATAGGTTGGCATACTTGCACCGGCAGGTATTGAATTATACGTCCAGGTAACTGCGCCTTCACAAAAATTTTCTTCTCCTTCTTTGCAAGGATTGCAATGCCTACAACTATCTACAAAACATCCAACACCCGCAATATCTCCTAGTTTGTAATTTGTAACTTCCGAGCCAATGGCAACTACTTTCCCAACAATTTCATGTCCAGGAACAATAGGGTAGGTGGTAGCTCCCCATTCGTTTTTTACTTGGTGTATATCAGAATGGCAAACGCCACTATACATTATTTCTAACTGGATATCTTTTACTCCGAGTTCTCTGCGTTCTATGGTATGTTCTTTTAAAGGCGAATTAGCGTCAAAAGCTGCGTATGCGAGTGTTTGCATGGTTTGTTAATTTATGTGTATCAATAGTAACCTTTTTCTGTTAAATGAGTTTTGGTTCAAACCGAATTTCTATTATTTTAATTAAAAACAGCTTTTGGTTTGAACCAAACCTATTTGCAAGAAATTTTATTTTTCACTCAATCAATCTTTTAGCTATTTATTGAAATTAAACTTTCAATAAATATTGAAAGTTTAAAAAGTGTTTATACATTTGTCCTCGTAATTACCACCACATGAAATTTGAGGAAGCAAAAAAACAATTTATTCAAACCTGGGGAACTTTAGGTAGCGAATGGGGTATAAACAGAAGTATGGCACAGGTTCACGCCTTGTTGCTTATTTCTCCAAAACCACTTACTACCGAAGATGTAATGGAAGATTTAAGCATTTCGCGCGGCAATGCAAACATGAATCTTCGCGACTTAATTAACTGGACCTTGGTGAGCAAAGAATTGGTTCCTGGCGATCGTAAGGAGTATTTTGTGGCCGAAAAAGACATCTGGGAAATTGCCAGAAGAATTGCCAAAGAACGTAAAAGAAGAGAAATTGAACCTGTACTTAAAGTCTTGGGTCAATTAAACGAATTTGAAGGTAGCAAAGAAAATCCGGAGCATGCGGCCTTTAGTAAAACCGTTGCCAATTTAGGCGATTTTGTAGGCAAAATGGATAAGTCGGTGGAGGTAATGTTGAAAGCCGACGAAAGTTGGTTCTTTAGTACTTTATTAAAACTCTTAAAATAATTTTATGAAAACGAAATTCAGAAATTTTAAACAAGCAGATGCCTGGATTCAACTGATTGCATTGGGCGTTGTGGTTTTTGCTTTCTTGGTTCAACTAATTAGTGAAGGCCAATTTAAATGGTCACATGATTTTTTCTATTTCTACTATATAATTGGCTCTTTTCAATTAGCCAGCTTCTTTATTAATTGGTTTTTGGCGGGGTATAAGCAAAGTAGAGAGAGGAAAATATTTGCCTATTTTTTACTTGTTTTCCTTATTGGTTTAATTCCGCCTTTAACCTTTTTTGGCTTATTTGCTTTGTTATTTCTTTCGCCTATCACGGCTGTGTTTTATGTATACCTAAATTTTCAAGAAGCAAAGGAATTAGCCTTTTTTTATTGACCTTATGTTTCAATAATTCTTGAAAATATAATAAGTATGTTTTCGGTTTGAACCAAAATTAAATTACAATAGAAATGGAATCCTTCAATATAGTTTCTTATCTCATTTATTTGCCCATTACCTTTTACATCACCATCGGTATTGGTAAAGATTTGAACCAAAAGGGTGAAGTTTATTTGATGCGGGCCTTTCATCAGCAAACTCATTTGGTTCAAAGCGTAAATAAATTCTTATTAATTGGTTATTACCTGCTCAATTTAGGCTATGCGGTAATTTCAATAAATTTTTTTGGCAGTGTAGATTCATGGCTCATGGCTTTCGAATCCATTGCTTTTCGATTGGGCGTTTTGCTTATAGGTTTAGGATTGCTCCATTACTTTAACCTCTATGCATTTGCCAAATTCTCAAAAAACATTCAACAAATTTTTCAAATTAATTAACTCTTAATACAACTCGTATGGAAACCAATTTTGTAGTTTTAGCGTATGGCATTTATTTGCCAATTACCCTCTTGTTAACCATTTATGTTTCTAATTCCTTGTTCAAAAATGCTCGTATTTTTATGATAGATATTTTTAAAGGAAGAGAAGAAATTGCCGATGCAACCAACCATCTTTTTAAAGTAGGTTTTTACTTACTAAATATTGGCTATGCCTTACTCCAACTCCGCATCGATTATGATATTCCTGATACTAGAAACTTGTTGGAAGTCTTAAGTTATAAAATAGGATGGTTCTCAATTTATTTAGGTGTAATGCTTTTCTTGAACCTCTATTTGTTTTTTAGAGGCAAAAAGAAATCAAAAGAAAACTAAAATAGTAAAGCCAGAGCGAACAATTATTCTCTCTGGCTTTTTGTTTTAAACCTTTCATTTACACAGCAAATCATCCATGTTTTTACCATAATGCCAAAACCAGTCCATTTGCCTATCTTGCAAAAAAAACTACTTTGACTTTCGACGAATTTTATTTTGATTACTCGCTCATGGATGGTTTGGATGCCATGGGTTTTAACAAACCAACTCCCATCCAAGAATTAGCTATTCCCGCTATTTTAGACCATAAAGATTTAATTGCTTGTGCACAAACCGGAACAGGAAAAACAGCTGCTTATGTTTTGCCAATCCTCAACAAGATTGTGGAATCAGATCATAGCCATCTTAATACTTTAATATTAGTTCCCACGCGTGAATTGGCCATGCAAATAGACCAACAAGTAGCTGGTTTTAGTTATTATGTTCCTGTAAGTTCTATTTCAATTTACGGTGGGGGAGATGGTGCTATTTGGGATCAACAAAAGAAAGCTCTAAAACATGGAGCCGATATAATTATTGCTACTCCTGGAAGATTGATTTCTTTGTTGGCAACTGGCGATATGAATTTTGATAAACTAGAACATTTGGTTTTAGACGAAGCAGATAGAATGCTCGATATGGGCTTTTACGATGATATCATTAAAATCATTTCTTATTTGCCGCACGATAGGCAAACTTTGTTGTTTTCTGCTACCATGCCGCCAAAAATTAGAACCTTAGCAAACAAAATTCTTTACAAACCAGAAGAAATTACTATTGCTATTTCTAAACCTGCTGAGGGAATTTTACAACAAGCTTATCTCACTTACGATAACCAAAAAATTCCTTTATTAGGTGAAATTTTTAAGGCACAAACTTTTGTAAGCGTTATCATTTTTGCAGGTACAAAAGACAAAGTTAAAAGTCTTCAATTTGAGTTGAAGAAAATTGGTCTTAAAGCCAAATCTTTCCATTCTGATTTAGAACAAAAGGAACGCGAAGATTTAATGAATGAGTTCAGAAATAGAAAAGTTCAAGTGCTTATTGGTACCGATATCCTTTCCCGTGGTATTGATGTAGATGGAATTGACTTGGTTGTAAACTTTGATGTTCCGCCAGATCCAGAAGATTATGTTCATAGGATTGGAAGAACCGCTCGTGCCGAATCTAAAGGTACTGCCATCACGTTTATCAATGAAAAAGACCAACGCAGATTTCATGCAATTGAAACTCTTATTGAAAAGGAAATCCCTAAATTGCCTTTGCCTGCGTCATTAGGTGCTGGTCCTACCTATTCTCCCAACTCCAGCAAACGCCCGCCTGCAAATAAATTCTTTAAACCTAGGTTCAAAAAATAATAAGCAGCTGTAAGACTTTTAGACAAATTGTTTGAATGGAATTAACTTAAAGGTTGGCCTTCCACAATACCTTTGCTGCGTATTCACCCCAATCCGATAAGGCCTTATTTAGTTCGGTGTTAAATTCCTTAAAACCTACTCGCTTCGATTTTGATTTTGGAATTTCAAAAGCATTTTCTGCTAGCAATTGACCTTCTACTTTGGTGGCAAAATAGGTAAGATTCAACCTTGGTAATACCACTCCTAAAACCATTCCTGGTAATCCCGTAAATGATTCTGGTCCTGCCGATACCGGAATTTCATCGGTATAAAATACAATGACATAAATGGAATCTAAAATAATGGTACTGGCCTTACGACAAGAATATCCTGCTATGGTTCTAAACTCTCCATGGTATTTCCATTCGTAGGTAGGAATGCTATCTTGTAGACGGTAGTTTTTCTCGTAAATGGTTTTTTCTGCTTCGTATTTTCTTCCTTCAAAAAGAAGCTTTACCGTATTGCTTGCTGCCACTTTCGACCATGAAAAATAAGGGCTTTCGTCTTCCTTTGAGATTTTATAAATGGTTTGAGATGGAGAAAAAAACAATTCAAATTCATCCACTTTATATTTGGGCATATTCTTTCTCCACTCCGCATTCCAACTGTTTTCTTCCGTAAATTGCTTGTGCATGTTTTCCTTTTTTTCAAAGGTTATCTTGCCTGTCAATAAAAGGTTTTGGGCTTGAACCGAACCCAATTGGTTCAAACCGAAAAATATAAATAGGGTATAGATTATTGCTTTCATAAATTATTTGGCTGGGCTTTTAGTGAATTCATAGGTTAAGCTAAAAAGAAAATACCTTCTTAAAACTAGGTAAGTGTTTTCGTTGATATAATTGCTATTGGCATTTCTACTAAAACCAATATTTTGGTTCAACAAATCTTCCACCCCAATTTTGGCAATTAGATTTTCTCCCTTTAAAAATTTTCTAGAGACAAATGCACTAATCAATACATTGTTATTGTTTTTGGTAAATACATCAGTTTGTTTTCTTATGTTCCATTGTCCATCTATAAACCATTCAAACTTCTTTGGTAAATACACATTGATGCTAGAGTAAAATGAATAGATGAAAAACTCTGTGGTAGCATCTGGCCTAAGGCTAGTTTTTGATTTACTATAATTTATTCCTGGTGAAAAATTAACCTCAAAAACTTCTTCTTTTTCGTAATACAAATCAATATCGTAATTAATCCTTGTATTGTAATTGGTATTAGATAAGCCATTAATAAAATTGGCATTCTTGCTATAACTTGGGCTAATACTTTGGCTCAAACCAAGACCTTTTGAGGATAGCTTAAAATAATAATGGGCATACCCACTTGCAGATTGGTTTCCATCCACATTCACTGTTTTATATAGTTTTCTTCCCAAATTATCTACTTCATCGTAATTAGCAAAATCGTTGTAGGTAAAGCTATAGCTGGCACTAAGGTACAAACTTCTACCGGTAATGGGTTTGTAACTGTTATAATTTAAACTAAATGAATTGCTAAAAAGTTGTTTTAAATTTGGGTTGCCTTTATATATCACCAAGGGATTGCTTAAATCTTGAATTGGGTTTATTTGTTGCAAGCTAGGCTGGCGAGTATTGCCACTATAATTTACACCTATACTTTTTGTGGTTCCAATTTTGTAATTAAAACGTGCGGAAGGAAACACATTAAAAAAGTTTTGGTAAGAGGTGGTATCTTTTATCAAATTTTCTTGAGTTAATTGTGTCTGACTAATTCTTCCTCCAAATGAAGTATTAATTTTTTTGGTAATATACCGCCAACTGATTCCACCCTTTTGTATGCCTATATTGTACTTTAAATCGTTACTCAATGAATCAATCCTATTGGTATATCCACCAGAGGGTGTTTTTACCAATGAATTAATTAAAGAATGATTTAAGGTAAGGTGATAATCATAATCCAATATCATTGACCAGGTTTTGGTGAGAGGTTCGGTATAAGTGGCTTTGGCTCCAAAATTATTTCCTTTTTCTTCACTCAATTTCAATTGATCCAAATTTTGTTCGCTATTAATACTATTAATTGTGTCGCCATTGTAAAAGGTGGTATTCGATAGCAAATTTCCTTCGCTTTGGTTGTCTGTAATTCGCTGGTCCCATTGCAAAGTAATCGATCGTCCTAGTTTGGCAAATCGTTTTACATAAAGCAAGGAATAATTACCCGTAATAGAATAACCTTGGTTGTGATTTTCGCGGTTGTTTTTGTTTACTATTTGAGATAAGCCATTGTAATTTTCAGATGAAAAAGTATTTCTATTATCAAAATTGGTTTGGGTTAAATTGGCCTTTATTTTTATACTGCTTGTAGAATCTATTTGTAACTCAGATTTGCCATTAATGGTATTGGTATTTCTATTGTTATCCATTTTATTTACCTGAGTATTAAAATACATGGTATCTGGTAAAATATACTGAGTAAAGTTTTTATCTATACCTTGAATATGGCTTTGCTTTCTTGTAGCAGTAAGGCTATAGGATAATTTGTCTTTTTTTATTTTATCTCCATAAAAGGCTCCCATAAACGTGGTTTGCGGAATTCCATTACCATTGTAACCATTTGGGTCACCTTCAAAAAAGGAATACATATAGCCACTTGCTTCATCGTATTCCATATTATTGCCTCCCATGTATTTTTCTCGGTCTTCCCAACCCAAACCAGTTTTGTTAGTATTGCTTACCGTAGAGAAAACAGAGAACTTTCGTTTGTTCTTAAAGTTATTATACATGGCTTCTCCCTCATATCTATTTTCATTACCAAAAGATTGGTTAACTCCATCTACTTTACTTTCATTTTTGGTTCCATAACCAGCACCTACTTTTCCAAAATATCCTTTCTTGGAATTCTCCTTTAAAGTTAGATTAATGGTTTTTTCTTTGGTGCCATCATCCACTCCTGTTTGTATGGTTTGCTCACTTTTTTGATCAAATACCTGAACGGTTTCAACATTATCGGCTCGCAAATTTTTGGTGGCAACAGTTGGGTCATCACCAAAAAATTCTTCCCCATCCACCAATACTTTCTTAACTTCTTGTCCTTGTGCCGTTATTTTTCCATCCTTGTCAACTTGCAGTCCAGGCAATCGTTTCAATAAATCTTCTACATTAGAATTCTTGTTTACCAAAAAAGAATCTACCAAAAACTCTGTAGTATCACCTTTTATTTTAATAGCAGAATGGTCTTTAATTAGAACCTCACGCAATAAATTTTCCTTGGATAAAAGTACCAACATCCCCAAATTTTTTTCTTCACCTTCTTTTAAAATAAGCTCCTCTTTATAATCTGCATAGCTTGGGCGGGTAATTAAAAGGGTGTAAGTATCAGCAGGTAATTGGCTGAACCGAAATTGAGATTTTTGATTGCTAAACTGATTTCTAAAAATACTGGAGTCCTTTTTTATTAACGAAACACTGCAAAATACCATGGGTTTGTAGTTGGTGGTATCAGATAATTCTCCAGAAATAGAACCGGTTTGAGCCAAAATTCTGTTTGAGAATTGACATAGAATGATGCAGAGAAGGAAGAGTTGTTTCAGGTGTTTCATAAAGTTCAAAGGTATTTGGCTTAACGTCTTCTCCAAATTGTTTCGTATAAACGGCCTAAATTTTGTTTGAACCTATTGGTTTCCTTCTCATGGTATTTGCTTGGAAAAACATAAATTCGTAGCCACGCATGGAGAAGAATAAAGAATGGTTTGAAGATTGGTTTGACTCACCTTATTACCACATTTTGTATGGAAATAGGGATATGCAAGAAGCAGAATTTTTTCTTAAGAATCTTATTAATCGGTTCAAACCGAACCCAGATGCAAAAATTATTGATTTAGCATGTGGGATGGGTAGGCACAGCATTTACCTAAATTCTCTTGGCTTTGATGTTACCGGTGTTGATTTAGCAGCTCATAGTATTGAGCAAGCTAAGAAGTTTGAAAATGAACAACTCCATTTTCAGGTTTGTGATTTAAGAGAGTTAATGCTTTCGTCCAAATTTGATATTGCCTTAAACCTTTTTACAAGTTTCGCTTACTTTGATAGCCTGGAAGTTGATAGGCTTGTTCTGGAAAGGATTTACTCTATTCTTCAACCAGGAGGCTACTTACTAATAGATTTTTTCAATGCACATAAAGTTCTTAAAACCATTGTTCCTTATGAGGAAAAAGTGCGTGATGGAATTTTATTTAAATTGAAAAAGGAAGTAATTGATGGAAAAATTATCAAAACTATTTCCTTCGATCAAATGGGCAAAAACCTTCAATACCAAGAGAAAGTTCAAACATTGGGGTTAACAGATTTTGAATCTATGTTTGAAAAAGTGGGTTTTAAATCTATTGAAAATTTTGGTGCTTATGATTTATCACCTTTTAATATTGAAGAAAGCGATAGGCTTATTTTACTAGTTCAAAAAAGTGATGTTAGATAGTTTATTCAATTTAGACAAGCAAGCTTTTATCGCCATTAACAACGGAATGGCCAATCCATTTTTGGATAGCTTTTGTGTGCTAATGCGCAACCAATCTACTTGGTATCCATTGTATGCATTCTTTGTATTTTTTGTAATTAAGCAATACAAAATAGAAAGTTGGAAAATTATTCTTGCCGCAGCATTAATGATTTTGGCTACCGATCAATTTAGCGCAAACCTTGTTAAGAATACTTTCATGCGCATAAGACCTTGTGCCGAACCAAGTCTGCAAGGTATAACCCGTCATTTAATTTCAAGTTGCGCTGGTTATAGTTTTATGTCGGCTCATGCTACCAACCATTTTGCTTTGGCCATGTTTATGCCTTTCTTTTTTAAACAAGTAAAATGGTTATTGCCTTTAGCATTGTTTTGGGCGGCACTTATTTCTTTTTCTCAAGTTTATGTGGGCGTTCATTATCCTGCCGACGTTTTGGCAGGAGGCATCACCGGAATTATTTTTGGAACGGCTTTTTCAAGGTATGTATACAAGTATATTAATGTAAAAGCATGAGTTCATTTTGGCTACTTTTATTACCTATTGGTCCTTTGTTTGGCAGTTATTTGGCCATCAAAAGTTCTAAGAAATATCAAAATCAACTAAATTGGTTTTTGGCTTTTGCTGGTGCCTATCTTTTGGGTATTACCATGCTTAATTTAATACCAGAGGTATTTCAAGTATTCGATTTTTACAAAGGACTTTTGGTATTAGGTGGTTTCTTTTTCCAAATCTTTTTAGAGAAATATTCAGAAGGAATTGAACATGGCCATATGCATGTTCACCATCATTTAAAATCTAAAGTAATTCCTATTGGCATAGTTGCTTCTATGAGTTTGCATTCTTTTACAGAAGGCTTCCCTTTAGGTGCTTTGTGGCAAACTTCTAGTTCTAGTTTTTATTCTTTGTTATTTGGTATTATCCTTCACGAAATACCTGCTGCATTTGCCTTAATAAGCATACTAAAAGGTATAAATTTGAGTAATTTCTCTCTCAGAAATATTAGTTTGATTTATGGTTCAATGGCTTTAATTGGCGCCAGTTTAAGCGTTTATTTAAGAACAAGCATTCAAGAAGAATTCTTCGATTATTTTATGGCTTTTGTAATTGGAACTTTCTTGCACATTTCAACCACCATTCTATTCGAAAATAGCGAACAACATCATTTCAATAAAAGTAAATTAAGTGCCGTTTTAATTGGAATTGGCCTAGCAGCTTTAATAAGTATTAGCCTTGGGCATTAGTTAAAATTTAATCCTAAAGTTTATCCAAATATTTCTTCCAGCTGCACTCATCCCGCTCGAAAAAGTACGGTAGTTTCTATCCAAAATATTTTCCATTCCCACTCTCAACACATACGATTCCTTCTTTCCTAAAACTACGCCACCTTGTAAATTTAAAGTATACCAAGCTGGCATTCCATTGGCAGTAGCATATTGAATATTGTCTTCCCCATTTAAATAATAATCTTCCAATTTTTTTGCCGCACTATACACTGAGTATAAACTTGCCTGCCATTTTTTATGTTTAAAATCTAAAGTAGTTCTGCCAAAAACTGGCGGTATATGGTCCGCTGGCATAATGCTATCTGCCTTAATTCGTCCATAGGCATAGTTTACACTAGATTGAATAGAAAAGAGCTTGTTAATTAAATAAGATACTTGTAAATGGTATCCGTAAATATAAGCTCCTTGCGCATTTTGATTGGAAAAAATGGCTGTGTTTTTTCCATCGTAAACACTAGAATCATTGCCGTTTAATTGGCTTGGTAAAATAATTATGGCATTCCATAATTGTGTATAATACACATTTGCTTCAACACTTATTTTAGGTCTCGGTTTGAACCAAACGCCGATTTCAGAAGTCCATGATTGTTCTGGCTTGAGATTTTCATTTGGAACAACCATTATTTGCCCTGGCTTGGAATCGAAAAGTTTGTTCATATCGTCTACATTTGGAGTTCTGTAGGCATTACCAGTATTGGCATAGATTTTTGCATTTTTATTAGGCAAATAAACAACACCAAGGTTTCCGCAAATCGACATATTATTTTGATGCGTTTCATTAGGTAAAAAGCTGTAAAACTGTTTGTCTGTAAACATAGAGTTTAATTGGGTATTACTAATTCGTATGCCTTCGGATAGTATCCAATTTGAGTTTAATTCTTGGTTTAAACTAGCATAAGCTGCCAACCACCACATTTGTGAGCCCCCGTCTGGGTAACGTGTGCTAGCTGCAGTTTGAGCTAGTGTATTAACATTAGTAGCTGTTGCATTAGAATTAACTTTATTAAAAGAATATTCCAATCCATATCTAATCTCATGAATATTTTTCTTTTTCCTTAAATCTAAATTTACAGATGCCACGTTAACATTCTCATTTCTTTGGGTCAGTTTAGAACTTCCAAAACTTCTACTGTTTCTGCTTTCTTCAATGTTTTGGTACGTTGTTGTTAGCCTAATTTGATCAGAGTAAGTTCTTTCTTTCCCATCCTCAAATTGGTAGCTTATTAAGGTAAATTTCTCAGGTCCATAATACCATTCTGCTTGTGTGGGTGTATCATTTACAGTTTCTGATAGCCTGTCGTAACGAGGAACATCACTGGAGTTGCTATAATGAAAACTCACCAAATGTTGTTGGTATTCCTTTGGCTGAAACAATAATTTTGTCATTAAATTCTGTTGTTTATAAGCGCTACCCACTTGCAAATTTGGGTCATTGTTGCTTACAACTCTATCGGTATCACCCAATCTTTTTTGATAAACCTTTCGCAATCCTAAATCCCCCATTTCACTATTCCTATTGGCTCCCTGACGTAAATCTCCAAAATTGCTTTCGGTATAGTTTACTAAAAAGGCGAACTTTTTATAAGAGGCCTGTAATCCAAAATTGCTCGTAAATTCTTGGTTCGCGCTACTAAATCTTGCTGATACATTTCCAGAAATTCCTGAGTTTATTTTTGGCTTTAGGGTGTTAAAATGTACCACTCCTCCTAAGCCATCAGATCCATACATCAAACTTCCAGGGCCAAATAAAACCTCCATACTCTCAAGAGAATATTGGTCGGCACGAATTACATTTTGCAAATGCCCAGACCGATAAATGGCATTGTTTAATCTTATGCCATCTATTACTAATAAAACCCTATTGGCTTCAAACCCTCTAATAACAGGGCTTCCGCCTCCTTGCTGACTTTTTTGAACAAATACACTTCCTGTTTGCTCCAATAAATTAGCTGTAGTTTGTTGGTTAAGTTGAAGTATTTTTTTCTGATCTATTAATTCAATTTGTCTTGGAAGGTCTTTTATTTTTTCTTGAAACCTATCCGCAGAAATTACTAGTTCATTCATTTTTTGATAGCTACTATCTTGCGATTGTGCGCTAGCTAATTGAATTGTTAGAAAGAAAATTAATAGACCTTTAATAAATTTCATTAAGTAATATTAGGTTCAAAATTGGAGAATGCCAATCTTTAATCTGTAATAAATTGATTTTTATTTTTAGCTGGAGGGATGGGGCAAGAATCGTATTTGCCAAAAAACGTATACCGTCTTTTAGCAATCCATTGGTAAATAAATTTGCTTGTTTTTGCAGGCAATAAATTCCCAATAAGTATTATGTTTAATGGGAATCCGAGAATTTTAGCAATTTTAAATACAGCTTCCGCTTCAGTAAATAGTTCGTTTTGAACCAAGACAATTATTGAGTCTAGCTTTGGTTCAACCCGAAACTTTTGAATTGTTTTTATACCAGTTTGAGATTGTAAAGAAGCAAAACGAAAGATTTGTTTTTTATCAAAACTCAATACCAATTTAACTGCCCAATTACACAAGGCACAATTGCCATCATATAAAAGTAGCGGATTCAATTGGGTTATTTTTTTGCCATATCCGGGTTGAACCGAATTGGTGAAAAGAAATAGAGCATTAACACTCTTGCATATCGGTAGGTGAGGGGAGAAGAGGCCAATAAAGCACTAATAATAGGAATAACATAACCCCAGAAATCTGCTTTGCCATTGCTTACCCAAAGTATGAAACCACCTAAAACTAGCATAAGCCCAACAGTTAACGCATAACTTACATACATAGCTCCCCAAAAAAAGCCAGGTTCAATTTCGTATTTCAAACCACAAACTTTACAGGTAGCATCCATATCCATAAATCTTTTAAGATTATAAAAAGGATAATTAAACATTTTGCCGCTTTGGCATTGAGGACATTTTCCTTTGGCTATGGACAACCCTTTGTTAGGTTCGTATTTATCGCACATAATTGTTTGAGTTAAGATTGAGTAGTTGAGTTAGTATTTGCAGCCTGTTTTTCTTTGTATTTTTTATAATATATAAAAGCAAAAACTCCTGCAATGGCGTAAGGTAAAACCAATAAATACATTATTCCATTATTTAAGGTATTGCCAACCATGGTTCCACCTCCTTCTCTTGCCGTTTCTACATTACTCTTGCACATAGCACATTGGCTATAAACAGAAGTTTGGGCAAGAGGACAAAGAAATAACCATACTAACACGGCAAAAACCTTCAAATTTTTCATTTGGTAAAGATAAGCTTTGTGAAACACTAATGAGGGTAAAAAGGGCTAATCATTAAGTAAACAACAACACCAGTTACGGTAACATACAACCAAATTGGATAGGCAAAACGGACAATTTTTTTGTGTAGTTCTACCTGCATTTGAATTCCTCTATAAAAGCTTAACAGTACTAAAGGAAGTACAATTGCAGCCAAAATAATATGTGAAATTAATATACTAAGGTAAATCGGTCTAAAAGAATCTCCTTCTGGATATTTTGTTTCTGGAGCCATCCAATGAAATAAAACATAACTTATTAAAAAGAGACTACTCAATCCAAATGCAGTAAGGTTAATATTCTTATGGGCATTAATATTTTTTTGCTTAATAAAGTAAAGCGATAGCAATAATAAAATGCTACAAGTACCATTAATAATGGCATTTAACATGGGTAAATAATAAGTCCAAGAGGGCAATACTTCTGGACTAGGCAATACTTTTCGGTTCAGAACAACAACGGCAATAAATACAACTACCGAAATGCCAATGGCAAAATTAAAAAACTTTTTGTCTTTACTTTCCTGGGTGGTGATACTCATATAATAATACTTTGATATCTTCTTCTAAGCGTTTTATTTCTACATCACTAAAACTATCATAAATGCCGCGAATATGTTTTTCTTTATCTACCAAAATAAACTGCTGACTATGGTCAATTGTTTTATCTTCTATAGAAACTGGTAATAAAAAACCTTGGCCAATTTGTAATAAGGCTTCTTTTTCTGCGCGTCCAAAATGCCAAATTTTAGGATCAGCATTATATTTCTTGGCATAAGCTTCAAGTACTTCTAAGGTATCGTTTTTGGGGTCTACCGTAAAAGAGATAAATTGAACTTCAGCAAACTCTCTGTATTTATCATAAACCTGGGCCAAACGTCTGTTCATGGTAGGACAAACATCCTTGCAACTTGCAAAGAAAAAATTAGCCACATAAATACTGTTTTGGAAACTTTGGGAAGAAATGGTAACACCACTTTGATCCTTTACAAAGTAATCTGGAATTTGATAAAAGATAGTATCTTTAATATCGTTTCCATTTGGGGGAATGCGTTCCCCATAAATAGGCAAAGATTTAAAATGATGTGTCCCTGCACTAAGTATATAAAAAATAGCAACCGGAACTACAAGTAGTCCGGTTGCTATCCAAAAGCCTTTTCGCTTCATTATTTACCCCATCTAAGAAGGTTTGTAAAGTCGCCTTCTATAACCATAAGTGTAACAAAAAATACCACAAAAACCATCGGTACAATTATGGTATACATAAGGGTTTTGCGTTCAAACTTCATGTGCATAAATACACCAACAATATAGTATGCTTTTACAATTCCCAAAATAATAAATACCCAATTCTTCCACATTGCGTGGGTGCTCAAAAGCATGAAGTAAATGAAAATATCTACTACAGTGAAGCCAAGCAAAATCCAAAATGTTTTCCAAATCTGACTTTTCATGTCAGCTGGAGTTTCTGTATGCTCAAAATGTTCTTCTATGTGTTCCATTATAATAAGTTATTTTTAGGATTAATTAAATTAGATAAGGTAGAAAAAGGTAAATACAAATACCCAAACAAGGTCTACAAAGTGCCAGTATAAACCAACTTTTTCAACCATTTCATAATGACCTCTTTTTTGGTAAGTACCAGCTAAAACATTAATATAAATTATAACGTTAAGCACTACCCCCGAAAATACGTGGAAGCCATGGAAACCTGTTACAATAAAGAATAGGGCAGCAAATGACCTCGGTCCATAAGGGTTACCATATAATCTTGCTCCTTCTCCAATAAAGGTTGTCCACTCCCAAGCTTGGCAGCCTAAGAAAGCAGCACCACCAATAATGGTTAACAACATATATTTAGACACCTCATCTTTTGCCATTCTATGACCAGCTTCTACCGCCAATACCATAGTTACAGAACTAAAGATCAAAATGAATGTCATTAAACTTACAAAGAACAAAGGCAAATGAACGCCATGGATAAAAGGGAAATGGTTAAATACCAATTCTGGGGATGGCCAATGGTCTTGAACAAAATACTTGGTTTTTTCAACCATCTCTTGAACAAACTCGTGCGATAAATGATCAAATGGTTTTATTAGCGTGTTTACAATTGGAGATTGAAAACTGTAACGGATAAATCCATAAGCGATTAACAGAGACGAGAACGTAAAGGCATCGGAAAGTAAGAAAATCCACATCATTAACTTTCCATAGCTTACACTAAACGGGGATTTGCCGCCGCCCCAGGTAAACTTTTTCTCAGTACTTAAAGTGTTTGTAGCCATTTTTGAATTATGCTTTGTTTAGGTTAATTAATTTTATCTGTATAGGTATAAAAACAAGTAAAGGTAAATCCATAGAATTCCAATAAAGTGCCAATAGGTTAAACACATATTGAGATATAATAAAGACAATTTATGAATCTTATTTCTGAACGATGCTACTACCATGAGTAGCATAAAAACCAAACCTCCCAAAACGTGGAATAAATGTACTCCTGATATCACGTACACAAATGCGTTAGATGGGTTTGAAAAAGAGAAAAACACGTTGTCGGCTACCAATTGATTCCAAGCAAAAAATTGCCCAAAAACAAAGCCAACACCAATTAAAAAACTCACTAGTAAGAACGATTTTACCTGACTTAATTTGTCTTTTTTTGCAGCCATATAAGACAATTGCAAGAAAATAGAAGACAGAATAATAAGAACAGTATTTATAGCAAAAAAAGTTGGCAAATTAAAAATCTCCCAATTTCCCTCACCCCTTCTTACAATATAGGCACTGGTAAAGCCAGCGAATAGCATAACACTAGCAACTATTAGTAACCACAACACAAATTTCTTTGGGTTGATTACATAATTTTGCTCTTCTTTTTGTAGTACTGTATTGCTAACCATTTTTATATTTTATCAAATAAATAAGCCAATTGAACCAAGGGTAAATAAACGAATGAGGCAAACATTAATTTCTTTGCATCTGCAATTTCACACGACTTAAATAATTTCCAAGAATAATAGCTTAGCATTAGGCCACCTAAAGCAGCAATTACTGCAGAAATAATTCCACTAACGCCATATTGATAAGGTACCATTCCTATTGGTATCAATGCCAAACTAAATGTTAAGGTTTGAAATGCAGTTCCTTTGTCTCTACCAGGTGTAGAAGGTAACATTTTAAATCCTGCTCTTTTATAGTCATCATCTAATATCCAAGCAATGCTCCAGAAGTGTGGGAATTGCCAAAAGAATTGAACACCAAATAAAATGATTGCAGGCATATCTATTTTTCCTGTAAAAGCAACCCAGCCAAGCATAGTAGGGATTGCACCAGGGAAAGCTCCTACAAAAACTGAAATTGGTGAAATTCTTTTTAATGGAGTATAAACAAATGCATAACTCATTAATGCTCCTAGTGCCAACCAACCACAGAGTGGGTTTAGAAATGTAGCAATTATAATTACACCACTAATTCCCATCGCCATACTTAGCAATGAGGCTTCTGTAACACTCATTCTATTTGTTGCAACTGGGCGGTTTGCGGTGCGCAGCATTAACTTATCGAAATCTTTTTCAATAACTTGGTTTATTCCGTTGGAAGCACCTGTAACCAAAAAGCCACCCAGAGCCAACATCGCAACCTCAAACCAATTGATAGCTCCTGCACTTGCAGTTAAATAAGTTACTACCGAAGAAAATACCACAAGAAAAGTAAGTCTAAACTTAACCAATTGGTTATAGTCGCTCACTTTTGCTCGTAGGCTGCTCACCTCGGCAATAGTCTCATTTGTTTGTATAGTTTTTACTTCCACGTTTTAAACGTTTTCTTTTATTATTCTTACTTTAGTAAACACCAGAATGGCAATAAAAATTTGCAATCCTGCTGTTAAACTTCCCAATGTGAGGTGTAAGCTTTGAAACTGACTTGGAAATCCAAGGTTAGCTAAAACTGCACCTGTTAATGCCTGGGTACTCATTAACAATATTAGAGCCATTCCGGCTTTGTATAGGATAGATTCACGAGCATATAACTGTTTGAACCGAGTTAAAAGGAATATGCTTAAACCTAAATTTAATAAACTCCAACTTCTATGAGCTTTAAACAACAAACCTACCTCCTCTGTCCAAATCCACCTGTTGTCTATTCTTTTTGCTACTTCATCAATTGCCTCTCTAACTTGTGTTCCACTTATGGTTTGAACCAATGAAATAAATAGAGTCAATAATATAAGTCCTTTTAACGCACCATATTCTTTGTTTTGAATAATGGTGAATTCTTGGCTTGCTGTAACGGTATAAATTAATAAGCCAACAATAACCAATGCAATTAGCATGTGTATACTTATCATGTAAACCGCCAAATCACTTGAAACTACTTTTGCTCCAATCCAACCTTGGATACCAACTAATATGAAAGCCAGAAAGCTCAACCAAAATATTTTTTTGTTTTCGCTTTTTAAGTAGGGTATTGAAAAAAGTACTGTCAATAAAATGAAAATACCAATTAAAACACCTACCAACCTATTGTAGTATTCTGTCCAAGTTTTAAATGCATCAAAGTCGGCTATTTCTTTTCCGGCAACAGCAAATCTAGTTTTGTAGTCCGCAGGTAATTCTGAAATATCACTTGGTGGTACAAACTGTCCAAAGCACTTTGGCCAATCCGGACAACCCATTCCACTTCCTGTACTTCGGACTAATCCTCCTATAAAAATGAGAAAGAACACTGCCGCTATGGTAATTATTCCAAGGCGTCTAAATCGTATTTGTTTATTTAGTTGAATCACTAAATTTTTATTTAACCACACCTTTCATTTGAAAGGTGTGGTAATTTAATTTTCTAATTAAGCTACAGAAACTTCTTCGGCAACTTTATGACTTACTGGTAAACCAACTGGTTCTTCCATTGGATCAACTTGACCAGCATCAGGTACATTTTGAGGAATGAAATCATCATCAGCCCCAGGTTTGCTATAATCATAAGCCCAACGGTAAACATGAGGAATATCTCCAGGCCAGTTGCCATGTAAATGTTCAACCGGAGCAGTCCACTCAAGTGTATTAGAATTCCAAGGATTTTGAGGAGAACGTTTTCCTTTATAAATGCTAATAAAGAAATTTGCTAAGAATATTAACTGAGCAGCACCACCCAAAATAGCCGCTATGGTAATAAATTCATTCATATCAATAAAAACATTGAATTGATCGTAAGCAGTATTAGCATAATATCTACGAGGTACACCAGCTAATCCCATAAAGTGCATTGGGAAGAATACACAATAAGCAGAAATAATAGTTAACCAGAAATGAATATGTCCTGCAGTTTCATTCATCATTCTTCCAAACAATTTTGGATACCAATGGTAAATACCACTCAACATACCAAAAATAGCTGCACTACCCATTACTAAGTGAAAGTGAGCAACTACAAAATATGTATCGTGTAAGTTAATATCCAAAGCGGCGTTTCCTAAATAAATTCCAGTTAATCCTCCAGAAATAAAGAAAGAAACCAATCCAATTGCAAACATCATGGCTGGAGTTAAATGTAAATTACCTTTCCATAAAGTAGCCAAATAATTAAATGTTTTTACCGCAGATGGCACTGCAATAATTAGAGTTCCCAACATAAATACTGATCCCAAGAATGGGTTCATACCAGTAATAAACATATGGTGACCCCAAACAATGAAAGATAAAATTCCAATAGCCAAAATAGAACCAATCATTGCGCGGTATCCAAAAATAGGTTTTCGTGAATTAGTTGCAATAACTTCTGAGGTAATACCTAATGCAGGTAATAAAATAATATAAACCTCTGGATGTCCCAAGAACCAGAATAAATGCTGGAACAAAATTGGTGAACCACCTGTACGTTCAATACCACCAGCAAATTCAGCCACTATTTCTGATAAATAGAAAGAGGTACCAAAGCTACGGTCGAAGATTAAAAGTAAAGAACCTCCTAATAAAACTGGGAAAGATAATAAACCTAAAACTGCAGTTACCAAAAACGCCCAAATGGTTAATGGTAAACGAGTCATTTTCATTCCTTTGGTTCTCATGTTTAGAATGGTAGCGATATAATTAATACCACCCAATAATGCAGAGGCAATAAACAATACCATGGCAATTAACCACATTGTCATACCTGTTCCAGATCCTGGAATTGCTTTAGGCAAGGCAGATAAAGGAGGATAAACCGTCCAACCAGCAGAAGCAGGTCCGCCATCAACAAATAAAGAAAGCAAAAGAACTACAGAAGACAAGAAGAAAAACCAATACGATAACATATTCATGAAAGGAGAAGCCATATCTCTAGCTCCAACTTGCAATGGAATAAGTAAGTTCGAAAAAGTTCCACTTAATCCTGCTGTTAATACAAAGAATACCATGATTGTACCATGGATAGTAATTAATGCCAAATAGAAATTTGGATCAAGTTTACCATCTTTTCCCCAATGACCAAGGATACCTTCTAAGAAAGGGAAGGTCATGTCTGGGTATGCTAATTGTAAACGGAAAATCAAAGACATAATCATACCAATTGTACCCATTATGATACCGGTAATGAGGAATTGTCTTGCAATCATTTTGTGGTCCATGCTAAAGACATACTTCGAAAAGAAGTTGTCCTCGTGGTGTTCATGTTCCTCGTGGTTGTGGTGCGTAGTGTGATCGCTCATATCAGTTTAGTGTATTTTCTTTTATTAATTATTTAATGCTACAGCTGTTGAAGCTACTTTGTTAGCAACCAAAACCTTTTGGCTACTCATCCATTTTGCGTAATCTTCTTTTGAATCAATAACTATTTTCATTTTCATGCGGTAATGCGCTCCACCACAAATTTTATTACATAATAAAACGTAATCAAATTCTGGTTTACTCATTTTAACACGCATTTCTGCTGTAGTTACAGTAGGAGTGAATGAAAATTTTGTTGGTAAGCCAGGAACCACATTCATTTGAACACGGAAGTGAGGCATTAATGCACTATGAATAACATCTTTTGCACGGAAGGCAATATCAATTGGTTGATTTACCTCCAAATGCAATTCATTTGTGATAATATCATCATGAGAATTTACATCATTTGTATCAACTCCCAATGCATTCATAACTCCAACTTCACGGAAATTATGAGCTCCTAATTTATTATCTACTCCAGCATAACGAACATTCCATCCAAATTGATAAGCAAAGATTTCAATTTTTCTAGCCTTTTCATCTTTGTGGTTCATCATAGTATTCCATGTTATTAATCCACGGATAACTAAAACTGTTAATACAATTGCTGGAATAACTGTCCATAACAATTCAATTTTATGGTTATCTGGATAATACAATGCTTTACGTTTTCCATCTGCCTTATATTTAAATCCATACCAAAACAATAAGATTTGGGTTATAACAAAAACTACTCCTGTTAACACAAGTGTAATCATAAACATACTATCGTATTCAACTCCATGAGCAGAAGCTGAGCCGGCCTCAAATATGGTTAGTTTACCATGAACTGCAAATTCCCATATTACGGCAATCATTCCTACTACTAAGAATACCATTAATAGAATGGAATTTACTTGATTCCAATTAATAACTGGTTTTCCTTGAATATCGCCAATTCTTGTTAGAATTTTAAAAACCAAAGAAATAATATATACCAATAAAATACTTATGATAAATAACAACCAGTTTATTCCTGTTTCAAAATTACTTGAAGAATCAACATTAGTTGGGGTTCCTACACTCATTCCAGCATTTTGAGGAGCAGCTGCTGGTGCTTCACTCTCAGCTTTTACATATGCTAAAATGGATTTGATTTGATTGTCACTTAAGGTTTCAAAAGCGGTCATTACGCTTTCATTATTTTCTTTATAAACCTGAACAGCTAAAGGGTCACCGCTTTTTACTAAAGCTTGTGAATTTTTGATCCACTTTAATAACCATGCTTCCTCTCTTCTTTTGGAAACATCTTTTAGTGCAGGTCCTACTACCTTGTCTTTTATTGCATGGCAGGCAGTACAATTGGCGTTAAAAAGTTCTTTTCCTTCATCGGCGCTTTGTGCATTAAGACGCAGACTCAAGGAAAACATCACAGCCATGATGAATGAAATTTTAGATAACAGATTGAGAATCTTCATTTTTGTTAGCTTTATTGGGATTACAGTTTAGGTTAAAATGCGGTGCAATATAGTAAAGTAAACTTTTTGTAAAACACGTTTTTATACTTCTGTGAATTATTTTTCACCTAATAATCGTTAGGTTTTTAGGCCCTTGATTAATCAACATTCGTATGGTCAATTAGTTCTGTATAAAAATGTAATTTTTTTTATTGACCTTTTATTGGTGTTTTGTAGATAACTGGTTGTTGATTCTTGCCTTGCGGGGCGGATTTTGGTTTTTGCCCAGTTCTTTTTTGCCCTGTTTTAGGATCAGATTTGGGCATTAATAGGTTTTGATATTGAATTGAATCTTCCTTTGTTAATGTTCTCTCAGAAAGTATACTATCCAATTCCATTTGTTCTTGAGATTTTTCAATTTCAATATTTTGTGCTTTAATCAATTCAGGAATTAAAGTTGGAACGATTCTTCCACCATAATCATTGCCATCTTTTAATTTGGTGGCTACAATAAGGTTTAAATAATCCTTGCTAAATGCAAGGTCTTTAACATATATATTTTCCAATAAAGTTGATGAAATCAATTTGCCCGATTCTAAATCCCAAACCTTTATGGATCCATCGTTACCACCTGTTGCACAATATTTACTGTCGTCTGAAATTGCCACTGCAGTTACTTTCCAACAATCTACTGGTAGTACATACAGTTGTTTCATTGTTCTTATATCCCAAATTCTTGCGGTTTTGTCATTTGATCCACTTAATAAATATTTTCTATTAGGACTAATTGCCAATGCATTTACAACATCCGTATGGCCGTCTAGTGTTCTCATTAATTTCCCATTTGCTAAGGATATTAATTTAATTTGTCTATCACTATGGGCAACAAAAACATTTGCCGGATTTGGAGATAAACACATATCATTTATACTATTTCCTGTTAGGAAATATTTTATAGGAATTTGCTTATTAACATCCCACAACATTATTTTTCCATCATTATCTCCACTAAATAAAAATCTTCCAGTTTTGTCGAAAATGACTGCATTAACTGCTGCAAGATGTCTTTTGTTTAAATCTTCTTGTAATGGGTAATATCTATACATAGAATCCCAAAGTCTAACTGTCATATCACCACTGGCGCTAGCCATCATATTGCCAGAAAGGTTATAAGTTAGTTTGTTAATTTTGGCAGTATGTCCACTTAATTTTTGAACCAATTTATAGGGAGTATCCGTTGAATAAATCAAAATGGTATTGTCCCAACCTGCGGTTGCCATCCTTTTGTATTTAATTGGACTAACGGCAACGGCATTTAAATCGTTTGAGCTTCCTTGCAAACGTATTACGGTTGTTTTAGGTTCATTTTGAGCAGAAACTAAAAAAGCAAACGCAATGAATAAGATGGTTAGTAATTGTTTGTGCATGGCACAAAAATATGGATTTATGCCACTAAATGAGAAATTTATTAAAAAATTCTTAAATCTTTAAACATAGAATTTAAGCATTACAATAAGGAAACCATAAATAAAGGTGGAAAAGATAACCCCTCTTGCTGATAGATATTTATCAAATTGGATAAACAAATAAAAAATGCCTAAATTTATTACACAGCACAAACTTAGCAATGGGGAGAGCAATTTTTCCTTTACAGATAAATCTATGAAATCACCCATTCCAGATGTGTTGAAATTGAAATAATAAAAAATTAGGATGCCAATGCTTGGTCCTAATAATCCTATTAAAAAACCTGTTAAGGTCATGTCTTTGATATCAATTTTCATAATTAATGGTCCATTGGTTTATAAATCCAATTGCGTTATGGGCTGTTAAATCAAATTGAACTGGAACGATGGAGGCATATCCATTTGCTAAAGCCCATTCGTCAGTATCATTTCCTTTGTCAAAATTCACAAATTTTCCTGTAAGCCAATAATATTTTTTTCCATTTGGGTCGTGGCGTTCATCAAATTCCTCTTCCCATTTTGCATGTGCTTGCCTGCAAACCTTTACCCCCTTAAAAGTTTCTTCCGAGATTTTAGGGATATTTACATTCAAAAGCACTCCGGGCGGCAATCCATTTTCTAAAATATTTTGGGCAACAGAACTCGCTATTTTTCCTGCTAAGGTAAAGTCGGCTTCAATAGAAAAATCACATAAACTAAAACCTACACTTGGAATTCCTTCTATAGCGCCTTCCATTGCGGCACTCATGGTTCCACTATATAAAATATTAATAGAACTGTTTGAACCGTGATTAATTCCCGAAACCAATAAATCTGGTTTTCTATGTAAAACTTTGTCAACTGCTATTTTAACACAATCTGCAGGAGTTCCACTACAGTGAAAAGCCTTGAGGTTTTCGTAACTATGATTTTTTTCTAGTCGAAGGGGTTTGCTAATAGTAACGGCATGCCCCATTGCGCTTTGCGGGCTATCTGGCGCAACAATTACTACGTCTCCTAAATGCTTAATTGATTCAACCAGAGCGCGAATTCCTGGTGAAGTTATGCCATCATCATTCGATACCAGTATTAGAGGTTTTTCCTTCATTTTGTGGCGAAAATAGATTTTTTATCTGATTAATTCAGTGAGTTTTAAAATGGAGCTGGATTAAACGAATCATGCGACTCATCTTCCTCATTTAATTTAGAACTTATGGTAATAAATCCAGGGTTGTCAATCATCATGCTACTTGGCGAGGCATAAGAGTCTTCCATTAAATCTGTAAACTTTGTAAAGTCATTAATAAACCTCAAACGAATATTCTCCAATGCGCCATGACGATTCTTCGCAATCATAATTTCTGCTTGTCCGTTTGTTGGTTCACCATCTTCCCATTCGTTTATTTGATAATATTCTGGTCTATAAATAAACATAACCATATCGGCATCCTGCTCAATAGAACCAGATTCACGCAAATCCGAAAGCATTGGACGATTACTTGCAGAGGTTCTTCTTTCTGTCATACGACTTAACTGAGAAAGTGCAATAACAGGAACGTCTAATTCTTTTGCCAATGCCTTTAATGATCTAGAAATATAACTTACTTCTTGTTCACGATTTCCGTTTTTATTATTTGTATCATCCCCACGCATCAATTGAAGGTAATCAATCAATACCATTTGAATATTGCTTTGTTGTTTAAGCCTGCGGCATTTTGCACGCAATTCAAAAACAGATAGGGCAGGGGTATCATCAATAAAAATGGGAGCTTCACTTAATCGTGCAATTTTAGAATTTAATTGAGCCCATTCGTAATCTCTTAGTTCTCCAGTTCTAAGCTTTTGTCCAGGTATTTCAGCTTCTGAGCTTATCATCCTGCTTACCATTTGCTTATTACCCATCTCCAATGAAAAAATGGCTACACCTCTTGCTTCTTCACCTTCTCCTAAACTTTCTAAGGATGCATTTCTTGCTACACTAAGTGCAAAAGCGGTTTTACCCATACCAGGACGAGCAGCAACAATTATTAAATCTGATTTTTGGAATCCGGATGTAATTCGATCTAGTTTGGTAAAACCTGATGGAACTCCAGTAAATTTACCAACTTTATGTTTCAATTCTTCAATATCTCTCAAGGTGTCTTTTATCACCTTGTTCATCGATTGCATTGATTTTTTGATGTTACCTTGTGATAGCTCAAACAATTTTCTTTCTGCGCTATCTAATAAATCAAAAGCATCATTGCTGTCTTCAAAAGCATCTGTTTGAATTTCCCCAGAGATACGAATGAGTTCTCTTTGAAGAAATTTTTCGGAAATAATTCTGGCGTGGTATTCAATATTTGCTGCAGATGCAACTCTATTTGTTAAATTGGTTATGTAATATGCTCCACCAACTAAATCTAATTGACCTTTTTTTCTTAAGTCTGCAGTAACTGTTAAAATATCAATTGGTTCGGCATTGGAGGCAAGAGAACGAATTGATTTGTAAATCATTCCATGCGCATCTTTGTAAAAACTATCTGGTGATAAAATTTCACCAATAATAGTAATTGCATGTTTTTCAATCATCAATGCCCCTAAAACGGCTTCTTCTAAATCTATTGCTTGTGGTGGCAATTTACTGCCTTCTGTCAATATCGATGGCGTAATGGATGTTTTCTTTCTCCTTATATTTCCTTTTTCTTCCTGCATTTTTTCTGTTTCAACCCCCCGAATATACTAGCCCTTGCACATCTAAAGAAATGAAAAATCATTTGTTCACATACCTATTGTTTGTGGGGAAAAGCTGTTAATTACTTTTTCAAATTTAGGTATATCACTTGATTGTCAGCTACTCTTTTATCAACAATTCATTTTTCGGTTTGAACCTACTTATTTGGGAATCAAGATAAAATGAAAGGCCTATTTTAGGTATACTTTTTTTCTTAACAGAAATTGGGAGTAAAACTACTTTCGCAAATCCCTTTTTTTATCTTTTGGTTCAAACCGTAATTTTTTAAATAGCTTATAAAATGGTTTATTCGCCTTTCAATAAATAAAAACTTGCCAGCCGATAGCATACAAGAATATTCAAAAATAATTCATGATTTAAAATCAAGAATTTTTCAACCTGTGTATTTATTGCATGGGGAAGAGTCTTATTTTATAGATGAGATAGTTGATTATATAGAAAGCCATGCCTTAACAGAATCTGAGAGGGCATTTAACCAAACTGTTTTTTATGCAAAGGATATCGAAATCCCAGCAGTAATAGAAAATGCTCGCCGATATCCTATGATGGCTAGCCACCAAGTAATAATTGTGAAGGAAGCACAAGGTTATAAGAAATTGGATGAGTTTGAATCCTATTTTGAAAATCCTGTTCCCACAACCATTTTAGTGGTTAGTGTAAAGGGAAAAAAGGTAGATGGTAGGAGTAAATTATTTAAGTCTAGCAAAAAATTTGTCAGTTTCGAATCTAAAAGACTTTACGAGGATAGCGAATTGCCTCGTTGGATTAAACAATATTTGGGTGAAAGAGGATTGCAAATAAGTGAAGGTAATTGCCTTTTAATTGCTGATCATGTGGGAAGTGATTTGAGCAAAGTTGCCAATGAATTAAAAAAATTGGTAATTAATAAGGGTGAATTAGCCGAGGTTAATGAAGCCATGATTGAAAAATATATTGGAGTTAGCAAAGACTTTAATGTATTTGAAATGCTTACTGCCATTGCTCATAGAAATGCAAAACGCATTTTTTATATCAATCACCACATGAGCAGTGCAAAGGATTTTTCTATCATACCTCTTTTGGCTCAATTCAATAGTTTCTTTATGAAGGGTGTTGTATTAAAACAAACTCAGGTACGCGATCAAAAAGGAATGATGGCTTTGGGAATAGGGTTTAGGCAAGTACGTGATTTTGAAAAATTATTAGCCAATTTTAGTTTGCATGAATTAGAAAATGCGATGAGTTTGGTGGCTGAGTATGATTTAAAAAGCAAAGGGGTAAACCAAACCAGTGTAGACGATAGTGAATTAATGAAAGAATTGTTATTTAAAATTCTTTTTAGAAACATTCAATTATAAAAGGAGGATGATTTATTCATCCTCCTTCCTCTCTTTTCGTAATTAATTGAATTGATAAAAAATTTGGCTTTTATTATTAATAAATTATCTTAATTCTTCATTATTTAATTAATTTCAAATTATTGTTCTCCTCCAACTGGAGATCCACATGTAATAACAAGTATAAAATCACCAGTAGAGCTATTTATTATGTGTCTATATGAAGTATATATTCCAGTTGGACAGCAAATTGTACTTATTGGACCTGTCATTACTCCACCAGGAGCAGGAAGGTAATTAATTTTGTTAATTCCATAAATATCCCAAACCCAAACACCAGTCACAGTCATTTCATAATTATGTCCAGGGTCTAATTCCCATCTTTCAATTAATTCTTCACTTGTTGGGAAGTACTTAGTTTGTCCAGAGAGAATTCCAAATCCGCGAATTGGATCAGGATAATAATATGTATTAGTAGTTTCATTCACCCAATCGATTACTGAATACTCGACCTGAACTGCTTCAAAATTACAATCAGTTCTGTTTTCGATACCTAAACACCTTTGGGCCGAGGTTTTGAAAGAAAATAAAATTAAAATTAATGGTAGGATAAAAATTGATTTTTTCATAAGTTTAATGAATTAGTGTACTCAAAAATAAAAAAAAATTATAAATAAAAAATATAGGAAACGAGTAAAACTTCTTTTTAATAGTTTTCTTTTTTTTTAGTTCCTTTTTTCTACATTTGAAAAATACAAGTTTAATAACCTAAAATTAACATAAAATGAAAAAAGTCTACTTAATGGCACTTTCATTACTTGCTGGAGCTGCTATTGCTCAAAAGCCAGTAATTCAAAATGGGCCAAATGTAAGTCGTGAAGCAACAAAATCCGTTGATCGTGCAGATCCATCACCTGTAAGAATTGCACCAAGTGCAGGCATTACTTACAAAGCTTTGGGTAAAAAATCATTTGCAACCAAAATTGGTGAAACCCAAAATGATCAGCAAACCAACGCAACTATCTACCGTCATACTCAATTATTACCAGGAGGTAAAGTTTCTGCAACTTGGACTACAAGTTCGGATCCATCTCCATATTCAACTCGCGGGTCTGGGTATAATCATTTTGATGGTAGCTCTTGGGGTCAAGCCAATAGCACTAGAATTGATGCAGAAAGATCTGGTTTCCCATGCTATGTTTACAACCCAACTACAAACGAAGAAATTATTACTTCACACATTGTAAAGGTTGGAACTGGTAATGCTGGTGGTATTTTAATGAACCGTAAAACTGGTTTAGGTGCTGGAACTTGGACCTCTAATACAGTTTTGGATACAATTGCAACCCTTCCTGGCGTTCTTTGGAATCAAACAGCCATATCCGGCGATTACATGATTGTAATTGCTTCTTACACCGATTCAACTCCAACTCAACCAAATCGTGTGGTTATGGATGGTGTACGTACTCCTCAAGTTTATTCTCGTTACCAATTTAGCACCAATACTTGGTTGGTAAAGAACCAATTATTGCCTGGTTATGATAACTCACGTGTCTATGCTGGTGGTGGAGATAATTATTCTATTGATGCAAACGGCAGCAATGTTGCTATTTTAATCGGTGGCTTAACTGATGATGTAGCATTATGGAAATCTACGGATGCAGGTGCAACTTGGACAAAAACTATTATTGATTCTTTCCCAGTTCCTGCATACGATTACAAAACTTTATTTGATACCACATTTTCCAATGACGGTGCAGTACATGTAAGTTTAGATAATAGCGGAACGGCACATTGCTTCTGGGCATTAGCCCGTGTTTTGGATGCAAACGTGGATGACAATACAGTTACTTATTTCCCAGGTCAAGTTAATTTGATGTATTGGAACGAAGGAATGTCCTTAGATAGTATTCAAGCAATTGCGGGTATGCCTGATGAGAACAACAATCAGGCTTTGGATTTAGCAGCAAGTTGGAACGATGCTGGTGCTCGTTATGGTAACCATTCTATTGTAACTATGCCTTATGCTGCCATGGATGAAAATGGAACCATTTTCGTAGTTTATAGCTCTTTAACAGAAGATGATATTTCAACCGATAGCAAAAATTTCCGCGATGTATATTGTGTTTTCTCTAAAGATGGTGGAAAAACTTGGAGCGAAAGTAAAAACTTAACCTCTTGGTTAGGATTAAACGTAGAACAAATTTTTGCTTCTGTTTCTAAAAATATGGATGGTAGATTGCACATGACTTTCCTGCAAAAATTATCTATTGGAAGATATGATGCCTCAACTAACCCTGGTGCTGCAGGTATTCATGATGTAATGTATATGGTAATTGATACTGCAGATATTTTTGGAAGTATAACCAGTATTGGTGAGGTAAGAACTAATGAATTGTTTACTGTTGGTCAAAATTACCCTAACCCTTTCAATGGTTCAACTACTATTCCAGTTAGTTTCCAACGCACAACAGATGTTAATGTAACTGTTATTGATATGGTAGGTAAAGAAGTTTACAACCAAAATTTTGAAAACATTTCTTCGGGTAATAATAACTTGAAATTGGAAATGGGTTCATTGCCAACAGGTATTTATTTATATACAGTGGAAGCAGACGGATTTAAAGTGTCTCGTCGCATGATTGTTGAATAAATAATTCAGATTTTATTTTGCAAAAGGCAATCCATTTGGGTTGCCTTTTGTATTTTTACACCCCTTGAAAAAATCTGATTCCATCTTTCGTTTGCAGTTTTGGGTGCTATTAATTGGCATTCTCTTAATGATTGTAAAATTCATAGCTCACCTACTTACACAAAGTAATGCCATATTAAGCGATGCATTAGAATCTATTATTAATGTGGCTGCTGGTGGTTTTGCTTTATTTAGTTTATGGTTATCTCAAAAGCCAAAAGATTTAAACCATCCATACGGCCATGGTAAAATAGAATTTGTTTCAACAGGTTTTGAAGGCGGAATGATTGTATTGGCCGCCTTTTATATTTTGTTTGAAGCCATCCATTCTTTTTTTCTTCCTGTTTCTATTAAAAAATTAGATACTGGTATTTACCTAATTGCCATAACCGGATTGGTGAATTTTATTATGGGAACCTTGTTGGTTCAAACAGGAAATAAAAACCGCTCTCATGCAATGATTGCAGATGGCAAACATTTGCTAACGGATACCTATTCTACAATTGGATTAGTTGTAGGATTGCTATTGGTTTCATATACCCATCTACTTTGGTTGGATGGTGTAATTGCTATTATAATGGGTTTGTTTATTTTATATACCGGGTTAAAGCTAATTAGAAAAGCTTTGGCTGGTTTAATGGATGAAGCCGATGATGAAATAATTAATGAATTAGTACCCGTTTTGAACCAAAATAGAAAAGCAGAATGGATAGACATTCACAATTTACGTGTAGTAAAATATGGTTCAAGTTTTCATATAGATGCACATGTAACTTTACCTTGGTATTGGAATTTGGAAGAAGTGCATGATGCCTTAAAAGGTATGGATGATATCGTCTCTCAAAATTTTCATGACGAAATAGAACTATTCATTCACCCCGATCCTTGCTTACCAATATCCTGTAAGATTTGCGAAATTCATACTTGTCAAAAAAGGAAACATGATTTTGTTCAAAAATTAGATTGGACTTTCGAAAATATCCAGAAAAACGAAAAGCATACCGTTTAATTTTACCCATTAAATATTTTCCCTGGGTTCAAAATAGTATTTGGGTCAAACACTTTTTTGATGCCTTTCATGAGTTCTAAGTTGGTTTGTGACATTACAATATTCATATATTCTTGTTGAACCAAACCAATGCCGTGTTCGCCACTTATTGTTCCTTTTAGTTTTTTGCAAAGTTCAAATATCTCAATAATAGCAGACCGAATTTCTGTATGCCAATATTCATCGCTCAATTGATCCTTCAGAATATTTACATGCAAATTTCCATCTCCAGCATGTCCGTAGCAAACGGTTCTGAAGCCATACCTATTTCCAATTTCTTTTACGCCTTTAAATAAGATTGGAAGTTCAGCCCTTGGCACAACTGTATCTTCTTCTTTATATATATTGTTGTGCTTGGTAGCTTCACCAATTCCTCTTCTAAGCTTCCAGAAATATTCTTTTTGATTGGCTGTTTCGGCAAACAATACATCACTAGCTTGGTGTGCATATAAAACATCACTAATGGTTTCGCATTCGCGCATCATTTCATCCAAATTATTCCCATCTACTTCAATTAGTAAATAGGCTTCTATGTCTGAACCAATTTCAAAATTTATCTGTAATAATTCTGCTGCTAAACGGAAGCCTTCGGGTTCTACAAATTCGCAGGCTGATGGATTTGCACCAGCTAAGAATATTCCATTTACCGCTGCACAAGCATTTTCTGGGGAAGTAAATGGTGCTAAAAGAAGTAGGGTGTTTTTAGGAGCAGGTATCAGTTTTAAAACAATTTTGGTTACAACTCCTAAAGTTCCCTCACTGCCAATCATTAAGTGGGTTAGGTTATATCCTGTTGAATATTTTAGGGTATTGGCGCCTGTTTCAATAATTTCTCCATTGGTTAAAACAACTTCTAGGTTCAAAACGTAATCTCTTGTGGTGCCATATTTAACTGCTCTTGGGCCACCACTGCTATGCGCTATATTGCCTCCTAAAAAACAACTTCCTTTACTTGCTGGATCTGGTGGGTAAAACAAGCCTTTTTGTTTAACTGCTTCTTGTAAGGTTTCATTAATTACACCTGGTTCAACAATTGCTTGGAAATTTCTTTCGTCGATGGATAGAATTTTATTCATTCTGCCCATGCTTAAGCTAATGCCTCCTTTTATTGCCAATGAACCTCCGCTAAGGCCAGTTCCTGCTCCTCTGGGTGTAACTGGTATTAAATTGGAATTGCAATAACTCAAGATTTTAGAAACATCTTCCGCATTACCTGGTCTTAAAACAACTTCAGGGTAATATTTTAGATCTTCGGTATAATCGTGCGAATAGGATTCAAGGGTTTCTATATTTGTAAAAACATTTTCTTGACCCAAAATTTCTTGAAAAAATAGGATATCTGCTTCTTGGATTTTTCTGTATTCCATGCCTCAAATATCTCAAAATATATAAGATTCTTAAATTGAATCTATTCACAAATAGTGCGAAATAGGCCAATTTAGTGATGGATGGTTTACAAATTCTGCTTTTTTTATTTAGGTTTGGACAAAATAGTTTAAAATGAAGAAATCAGTTTTTGCACTCAGCTTGTTATTCTTACTCTTTTCCCAAAATGTATTGGGTCAAAAAGAAATTACCTTAGAAGATATTTGGACAAAAGGTACCTTTTCCAGTAAAGGTGTTGCTGGTTTTTCATCACTTAAAGATGGCAGGTTTTTTTGTAGATTAGATGCACAAAGAAATTTGCTAAAGTTTGAATATGCCTCTGGAAGATTGGTTGATACAATTGTAAGATATCAAGATTTAAAAGCTGCTAATAAGGGCGAAGCCTTTGATTTTGGCTCCTTTGACTGGAGTGAGGATGAAACCAAATTAGTATTTGCCACAGAATCGGAAAGTATTTATAGACACAGTTCTAAAAGTGTTTTTTATGTTTATGATATTAATTCCAAAACACTAGCAAAGCCAGTTTCAGATAAGGTTCGCTATGGTATTTTATCTCCAGATAATAGCAAATTGGCCTTTGTAAGAAACAACGATTTATACTATTATGATTTTATGGCAGACGGCGAAATTAGAGTAACCAAGGATGGGAAAGAAAATGCAATAATTAACGGGGCAACAGATTGGGTTTACGAAGAAGAATTTGCTATATGGGTAGGCTTTTCATGGAGTCCTAATAGTGATAAATTAGCCTTTTACCGCTTTGATGAAACCAAGGTGCCAGAATACGAAATGGCAATTTATGGTTCACTTTACCCGAAGCAAGAAAAGTTTAAATACCCTAAAGCAGGTGAGGTTAATTCTGTAGTTAATATTTTTGTTTTTGATACCAAATCTGAATTGATTTCTGAAATGCAAACAGGTACTGAAACAGATATGTATTTGCCTAGAATGAAATGGACTCAAAGCAATGAGATACTTTCTATTCAACGTTTGAACCGATTACAAAACAAATTGGAATTACTATTAGCTGATGCAAAAACTGGTTCAACAAAAGTGATTTATACTGAAACCAATTCGTATTATATTGACATTACTGATAACCTAAAATTCTTAATGGATGGAAAGTCGTTCTTAATTAGCAGTGAAAAGGATGGGTTCAACCATATTTATTTATATGGCTTAAATGGTAAATTGCAAAAGCAATTAACCAAAGGAAATTTTGATGTGGATGATATTTATGGAATTGATGAAACTAACAAAAAATTATATTTCTCATCTTCTGAGGTGAATGCAGCAGAAAGATACTTATGTGTAGTGGGCTTAAATGGTAAGGGTAAAAAGCAAATTAGTGAAGGAAAAGGATGGCATTCCATTAGTTTCAATAGTAATTTTTCTTATTATATGGATGCGTTTAGCTCTATGAATACTCCTCCAGTTTATACTTTAAGAGATGCTTCTGGTAAGGAAGTTCGCATATTAGAGGATAATCAAGCCCTGAAGGAAACCTTAAAACCGTATCAATTAAGTGAAGTGAAATTTACCACACTTAAAAATGAAGTGGGAGATAACATGAATATGTACACAATTCTCCCAGCCAATTATGATAGCACTAAAAAATATCCAGTATTGATGTATGTTTATGGTGGACCTGGCTCACAAACAGTCATGAATCGTTGGACAGGTGCTAATTATTTTTGGTTCCAAATGTTGGCTCAAAAAGGATATATGATTGTTTCTATTGATGGAAGAGGTACAGGCTTAAAAGGGGAGCAATTCAAAAAATGCACCTATCTAAATTTAGGAAAATATGAGATTGCAGATCAAATTTATGCGGCAAAATTATTGGCTCAAAGAACAGATGTAGATTCGAGCAGAATTGGAATTTGGGGTTGGAGTTTTGGCGGCTATATGGCAGGTTTAGGAATTAGTAAAGGTAATGAGGTCTTTAAATCAGCCTTGTCTGTTGCTCCAGTTACCAATTGGAGATATTACGATAATATCTATACCGAAAGATTTATGCGCACGCCACAAGAAAATGGTGCTAATTACGATGATAATTCACCTATCAATCATGTGGAGAAAATCAAAGGAAATTACCTGCTAATTCACGGAACGGCAGATGATAATGTTCATTTTCAAAATACCGTAGAAATGGTAGACAAAATGATTAACAAAGGCGTAAAATTTGATTCGGAATTTTATCCAAACAAAAACCATGGAATAGGTGGAGCAAAAACGCGCTTGCATTTATACAACCGCATGACCAATTTTATTTTAGAGAAACTATAGAAAGCCTATTTGCTTCCGAAAACTTTCTTTAATATTTCACTAACTTGATGCAAAGGATCTTTTCTGATTTTCCTTTCTTCATCAGCAACCTTAATAAATAAACCATCTAAAGCCTTTTGAGTAACATGCTCACTAAGGCTATTGGTTTTTATTTCTGGCCAAAGGATTCCTCCCAATGAAGCTGTATTATAGGCATTCAATAATTTGGTATAGGATTCCTCTGCTGAAGTGTTTAGAATTAATGGCTTTGATAGAGAGGTTTTAATTTTAGGTGCAAACAAATCGGTTAAGGGTTGGTAGGTTTTGTTATTTAAATAAACAGTGGCCATAGTATCACCACCATTTAATATTTCAAATCCATCTGCTATTGTAATTCCAGTAATGGCATCCACAAAAATTGTTTGGGCTTCTGGGGCTGCATCTTCTGCCGCACGGTTAATAGATTCAATGGCATTGTCTAATAAAATACTGCCACCAGGAATACTATTTAAAACAGCATAAACAGGTTGGGCTTCTTCAGGCAATAATATTTTAACGGCCTCGTCTTTTAAATAACCATCTACTTTAGATAGTGTGGTTACTGAAGTATCGCTTCCAACAGTAAGTGCAGTTTTTAAACCTTGTATAACTTCATCGTTACTTAATCCTGCTGCTTCCAATATTTGTTTTGCTTCTTCGCAGGCAGTAAATGAAAAGGTAGCCAAGAATAGGCTGATCCAAATAAATTTTTTTGACATGGGATTATCGTTTGGTTCAAAACTAAAGAATTTTTTCAAAATCACTTTATCAAATAATTTCAGTTCCATTTGAAAAAGTGATACTATAACATATATTGCAGCATCAACAATTAAAAAATATGAGTCAATCAGTAGTTAAAACGGGCCATCCAAAAGGGCTCTACTTTTTGTTTTTCACAGAAATGTGGGAGCGATTTAGTTATTATGGAATGAGAGCGATTTTCATTTTGTTCATGACTAAAATATTAATGATACAAGATGCAGATGCTTCACAGATTTATGGAAGTTATACGGGACTTGTTTATTTAACTCCTTTATTAGGAGGGTATTTGTGTGATAAGTTTTTAGGAAATCGAAGGAGTATTGTTATTGGTGGAATATTAATGGCCGTTGGGCAGTTCTTAATGTTCTTAAGTGCTTCATCAGGTGGAGGAGATACTGGAATTTCTATTATGTGGGCAGGTTTAACAGCTATTATTATTGGTAATGGATTTTTTAAACCCAATATTTCTACCATGGTTGGTCAATTGTATCCTGAAGGCGACCGTAGAATTGATAGTGCCTTTACCATTTTTTATATGGGTATTAACTTAGGTGCATTTTTCTCTCCTTTGGTTTGTGGTTCTATGGATTTTAAATGGGGCTTTCTTGCTGCTTGTTTAGGAATGGTTGTTAGTTTGGTGAGTTTTGTTTTACTGCAAAAGAAATACCTGATTTCAGAAGAAGGAAAAGAAATTGGCTTGCCAGTTAAAGCTCTTGATCTAAAAGCAATCTTGAATATTATTGGTTCAATTGCATTAATCTTCTTTATGTTGAACTTTAAAAATATGTTCAAAAGTGATATTGAAATTATTAGTTATTTGATTTACGGTGCTATGTTGGTTATGCCAGTTGTTATTCTTAGCGATAAAAGCTTAACCAAATTGGAGCGTAATCGTATTATCGTAATTTTCATTTTAGCTTTCTTTGTTATTTTCTTTTGGGGTGCATTTGAACAAGCTGGAGCTTCTCTAACCTTATTTGCAGACAGACAAACCGATCGAATGTTGATGGGATGGGAAATGCCTGCATCTTATTTCCAATCTATAAATCCTCTTACTGTAATTTTATTAGCTCCAGTTTTAACATTGATTTGGGGTTTCTTATACTCTAGAAAATTAGAACCATCTTCTCCTAAGAAAATGGCTTTAGGTTTAGCTTTAGTTGCCTTGGGTTATGTAGTAATTGCCATTGCTGTTAAAGGTCTTGGTTTAGGTGATAAAGTAAATATGATGTGGTTAATTGGCTTGTATGTAATCCACTCTATTGGAGAATTGTGCTTGTCGCCAATTGGTTTATCTATGGTTTCTAAATTGGCTCCTTTACGTTTGTCTTCTTTGATGATGGGAACTTGGTTCTTGGCAAATGCAGCAGCTAATAAATTTGCTGGTACTTTAAGTGCTTTGATTCCGCCTTCAGGAGAGGGTGTTGATCCTAATGTTCCAGTTGTATATCCAAGTATTATTGGTTTTCAAATTACCAACTTGTACGAATTCTTCATGGTGTTTATTGTTATGACAGGTATTTCGGCCGGTATTTTGTTTCTTTTGAGTACTTGGTTGCAAAACATGATGCAAGAACATCACAATGAATTTAAGCAAGATTTAGACGCACATTAATTAGATTTTACATCACTCCATTCTTAACCGAATGGGGTGATTTTTTTTACTATGAACTCTACATTAGAAATAGAAGAAATTCAAAATTTCAAAGGCAAGTACCCCAAGCAATTGTGGTACTTGTTTTTTAGTGAAATGTGGGAGCGTTTTAGCTTCTACGGCATGCGTGGTATGTTAGTTATTTTTATGACTAGCCAACTAATGATGAATGATGAAGTGGCGAACCTTCAATATGGCGCTACACAAGCTTTTGTTTATGCTTTCACTTTTGTAGGTGGTATGTTTGCCGATAAAATTTTAGGTTATCGCAAATCGCTATTTTGGGGCGGAATATTAATGATTGTAGGTAGTATTGTACTTGCCATAAACCCCCAAGAGTTTTTCTTTTTAGGTATTAGTTTTACCATTGTTGGTTCAGGTTTTTTTAAGCCCAATATTTCAACCATTGTTGGCAAACTCTACAAAGAAGGAGACAATAGAACCGATGCTGGTTTTTCATTGTTTTATGCGGGTGTTAATTTAGGTGCATTAATTGGCGGTTACCTTTGTGTGGCAGTGGCAAAAGGCAGTTTGTTTGCAAGTTATATTCCAGTTGAATTAAGATGGAATGTTGCCTTTGGATTTGCATCCATTGTGATGATAATTAGCTTGCTCACTTTTGTTCAAACTCAAAAAAGTTTAGGCAAAATTGGACTTTCTCCTTTAGCAGATATGGAGCCTAAAAAGCGTAAAACCTATGAAATAATTACTTTCCTGGGTTCAATAGCTATAGTTCCATTTATTATTTTATTGGTTTCCAATTCGCAATACACAGATTTGTTCATGTTTATTATTGGGCCATTCTCCATTTTATATTTACTGTATGAAATGCGTGGGTTTACCTTAGCCGAGAATAAAAAACTGATTGCTGCCATGGTTTTCATATTGTTTTCTATTTTGTTCTGGGCGTTTTTTGAACAAAGTGGTGGTTCTCTAAGTTTGTTTGCTGCAAACAATTTAAACGATACTTTATTGGGTGTTGAATTAGATCCAAATGGAGTAAACAATTCTGCTAATTCTTTCTTTGTTATTTTATTTGCAGCTTTGGTGGGTGTGGTTTGGATTTGGTTAAATAAAAAAGGGTTTGAACCAAATACTGTAGTGAAATTTGGTTTGGGCTTTTTATTCTTAGCAGCAGGTTTTTATGTGTTTTATTATACCAAATTCTTTGCCGATGAAAATGGAGTAACCTCCTTGGATTTATTCACCTTTGGTTGGTTTATCATTACGTTTGGTGAGCTTTGTTTATCACCAATTGGAATGTCTATCATGACAAAATTATCACCACAAAAATTGCAGGCGGTAATGATGGGAATGTGGTTTTTAGCAAGTGCTTACGGACAATATTTCGCTGGAATTTTAGGCGCCAATATTGCTTCTGCTTCCGAAAATTCTAGCAATCTAGAAAAGCTAACTATTTATGCAGATGGCTACCAACAGCTTGCTTTGTATGCATTAATTTGTGGTATTGCCTTAATCGCAATTTCTCCTTTAGTTAAAAAATTAATGCAAGGTGTAAAGTAAATCTTGTTTTTAAGAATTATTATTTCCTCTTGCTATTGGGCATTTTCAAGTTGCTAGGTTTAAGTTTCGGTTTGAACCAAAGAAAAACCAAACTCTTTTCTATTTTTGAGTTATGCTACAACATATCGACCTCACTAAAATTTTGGTTTTAGACATAGAAACCGTTCCTCAATACCCAAGCTTTATGGATGTTCCAGAACAATGGCAAAAGCTTTGGTCCAAAAAATCAAATACTTTGCGCAAGGTAGAAGGGGAGTCGGAGGAGAGTGTTTACCCAAGAGCAGGAATTTATGCTGAGTTTGGGAAAATCGTTTGTATTTCATGTGGCTTTTTTAGCAGTTCTGGTAGAACCTACCAATTTAGAGTTAAATCGTTTTATGGAAAAGATGAAGCCCAATTATTAAGCGATTTTAACCACATGTTAGAAAGACATTTTAGCGAACCAGGCAGTTCTCTTTGTGCTCACAACGGTAAAGAATTTGATTATCCATATATCGCTAGAAGATGCTTGTTATTAGGTTTAGAAATTCCAAGTCTTTTGGATATAGCTGGCAAGAAACCTTGGGAAGTAAACCTGTTAGATACCATGGAACTTTGGAAATTTGGCGACTATAAAAATTATACCTCTCTAGAATTATTGGCAGCCTCCTTTGGCATCCCAACTCCCAAAGATGATATTGATGGAAGTCAGGTTTGGCGTGTGTTTTGGGAAGACGACGATGTGGAGCGCATCAAGAATTATTGCCAAAAGGATGTAGTAACTGTAGCCCAACTTCTCCTAAAATTTAGAAATGAAGCTTTGCTAACAGAAGAGCAAGTGATTTTGGTTTGATGCTAAGCTATTTGCTAAGTTTTTAATGGATGTTTTATGACTATTTCAAAAGTTCTTCTTTGAGAAACACAAACTCAATCGATACTTTTACCAATAATTTTTAAGGTACTCTTCTGAGGTAAGAGTTTTGATTTTACTGTTTTTAAAATCTTTTTTATTTCTAGTAATTATGGCTGTTAATCCATTAATATGAATTGCAGTGAAATATTGAAATGCATCCTCTAAATCATTAAATTCTGAATGAACAGCTTGCACTATATCTTTGTGAAAGCTTGGTTCAACTTGAATGATTTCGGTCATTAATTCAATATAATAGCTTACTTTTTTTTTGTCCCTAATTGATTGAAAAGCGATATAATTAAAGTCAGAAATACTAATGGCAGAACAATAAAGCTTTACTCTTTTTTCCTCTCCTAAAGCAATTACTTTTTTTGCAAATTCCCCGTGAATTGGTCTGTCAAATATCCAATCCAAAAGTATATTCGTATCTAGAAATAATTTATGCATGTTTTTTTAAAAGATGCTTTGCTTTGCCAACAGAATAAGATTCTTTTGGCTCCTCTAAAATTCCACTTAACTTCTCAGAAATAGATAAGGACTTACTTGTTTCGTTTTCTTTGGCAATTATAAGTTTTAGATAATGCTCAATTATTTTGGAAAGTGATTGGCCATTTTTCTTAGATACCAATTTTGCTTTTTCAATAATTTGTTTATCAATATTCAAGGTTAATTTAGTATTCATATTGCGAATTTACGTAAACAAATTAAATATACGTGTAAATTTATCCATTCAATTTTTGCAGCAATTTATCAATAATTCCGCTCCAGCTATAGGTTTCAAAAAAGGTATTTGGTAAAGAGTTTTCGGGTTGATCCAAGCGTTGGTTCAGCAATTGATTGTATTCTTCCCAATCAAAATCATTAGCAACCACAAGGTTTTTACCACATACATTTGGGTCTATGCCTTCTGCACCTGTTTTGGTGGAAAGAACAACTTGTCCTCTTCCCAATGTATCGATTGCTTTTGTTTTAACGCCTCCGCCGCTTAAGATTGGATTTATCATTATATCTGCGCCATCAATATAAGTTTCTATGTCTTCTACAAATCCCAAGTACTGAATTTCTGATTTGTCTTTAAGTTTATCTAAAATAGCCTGAGGTAAATTTTTGCCACAAATAAGAATTACAAAATCATTATTTCGCGTTTGTTGTAGCCTCGGGTAAATTTCGTCGGCAATAAAATCAACAGCTTCGTAGTTCGGTTGGTAGCTAAGCGTCGCAAAAAATAATATTACTTTTTGGTTCAAACCAAACCCATGTCTTTTTGCTAAAAGGGCTTTTGCATTTTCAGTTTTTGCGGGTAATGAATTTTGTGGAATACCATAAGGAGTTAACAAGGTTTTTTCTTGGATCAAACCGAACTCTTTAATGGCTTTATTTTGGTCTACATCGCTCACAAAAATTACGAGATTTGAAAAACGATAGACCCATTTTTCATAGGCTTTCATCAAAGGCCACCAAGCTTTACCCATGCTTTTAAAGCGTAAGTATTCAATATTATTGCTTCTAATAAAAATAGGTTTGCCGCTTAATATTCTAAGAAACGGAATCATCCAACCCATAAATGGTTGGTCGAAAAAAATAGCATCAGAACCTTGCTTTCTTATTCTGCCCCAAACCGTAAAAAGTAAAAATGGATTTAGATACCTGCTGGGTTTAAATCGCATGGCAAAGTCTACCTCAAAATCCAATTCTTTGGTATTAATTTCTTTATATGGGTCAACTGTAAAAACTCGAAGCTGAGTTTTCTTTCCCATAAAATTTAGAATTTGTAGGGTAGATATTTCACCTCCCGTGGTAGCAGGCAAAAAGGGGTAGGAAATAACCGCAAGTATTTTTTTTCTCCCAGACATTTAGCAAATATGCAGGTTTGCCATCAATTCAACTACTTTTGATTAAATTTTTGATTCATGAATACGGTTAAAGTACACGATAAATCCTTTCATATTTATATTGAAGCACAAAGAATTAATGAAAGAGTAAAAGAGCTAGCTGCCATGCTAAATAAGGATTTTGAGGGCGAACAACCTTTGTTTGTGGCAGTTTTAAATGGCTCGTTTATGTTTGCTGCCGATTTATTAAAGAACCTAGAATTTGCCTGCGAAATTCAATTTGTTAAAGTAAGCAGCTACCATGGAACACAAAGTTCTGGCAAGATTCAACAGGTTTTGGGATTATCGCAACCAGTAAAGGGAAGGCGATTGGTAATTATTGAAGATATTATTGATTCTGGCTTAACCATAGATTTCTTACAAAAGCAATTGGCTTTGGCCGAACCAAAATCCATGTCGATTTGCAGTTTGTTGGTTAAACCAAAGGCTTTAAAAGTTGCCTTAGATATTGCCTATAAAGGCTTTGAAGTGGAAAATGAATTTTTGGTGGGCTATGGTTTAGACTACGACGGATTGGGAAGAAACTTGCGCCATTTATACCAAGTAGACAAACAGGATTAAAGCAAATGGGCGGCAAGGGTTCATAAAAACCGCTTGCCCCACTTAGCCAAAATTATTCTCCTGCAGGTGGCTCAGTTGATTCAATAGATTCTGCTGGCGCAATTTCTACTGCTTTCAATTCTGCCAATCTAACTTCAACAGGTTTTGCTTTTTCAGGAACATCCAATCTTACTTTTACAGCATTGGCTCCTTTGTGGTTCATCTCAATTTCAAAAGTTACTTTGTTTCCTTCTTTTACTTGATCCAATAAACCATTGATGTGAACAAACACACCCGCTTGGTTTTTAGAATCTTTAATAAATCCGTACCCTTTAGATTCATTGAAGAAGGTAACAATACCTTTGCGTAATACTTCTTCTGGCTCTGCTGGCGCTTGTTTGCCAACCCCAATAGAAATATCTTCTAAGTTAATTACTTTACGTTTTTTTGGATCTGGAGGTGTAGTAGATAAGTTACCGTTTTCATCTACATAAGCCATCATGTCTTCAAGGTCTAAACCTTTTTGAGAGTTTGCTTTGCGTTCGGCTTTCTTTTCCTCTTTCTCTTTTCTCTTCTTAATCTTTAATTTTTCTTTTTCTTTCTTACTGAATGTTTCCTGTGATTTAGCCATTTTTTGGGTTTAATTGTAAATGCTCTTTAATTTCAGAGCTCTGGCTTTGGGTGAAGATAAAGCAGGTGAAAGAAATTAGCCGTGCAAATGTAAACTATTTTTTCGGATATTCTTGATTTTGAAGGAAAGACATGAAATATTTTACTCCTCATTTCTTTTGGTTCAAACCAATATTTTTATTTTAATAAGTTTCGGTTTGAACCAAAAGAAGCGTTGATTTAAGAAAAATTTAATTATTGATAGTAGTATTTACAAGCCTTTTCAAGATTTTGATGAAACATATAAGAAAAGTCATTGGTGGAAATAAAATATTGCATTTTATTCGCGGCTTCAAAACTTAAGACTATGTTAAATATTGTACTATTCGGACCTCCAGGCGCAGGTAAAGGAACTCAATCTGCCAAGTTGATTGAAAAATACCAATTGGTTCATCTTTCAACTGGTGATATTTTTAGAGCAAATATTAAAGGTGGAACCGAATTAGGGGTTTTAGCCAAAAGTTTTATCGACCAAGGGAAATTGGTTCCAGATGAAGTTACAATTGGTATGTTGGCTTCGGAGGTTAACAAACAAAGCGATCCCAAAGGATTTATTTTTGATGGTTTTCCAAGAACTTCAGCGCAGGCCGAGGCTTTAGATAAATTATTAGAATCAAAGAATACTGGCATTTCAATGATGTTGGCTTTGGAAGTGGAAGAAGAAGAATTAAGAAAACGTTTGTTGATTCGCGGAAAAGATAGTGGCAGAGCCGACGATCAAGATCCTGCTGTTATTCAAAAAAGAATAGACGTATACAATGCCGAAACCATGCCTGTTAAAGGCTATTATTCGGGTCAAAACAAATACAAAGGGATACCGGGTGTTGGCGAAATAGACACTATTTTTGACGCCCTTTGTGTGGAAATAGATAGAGCTTAACTAAATCATTATTTTTTACAAGCCCATAAAGATTATCTTTGTGGGCTTTTTTGTGGACCTAACTCCAAAAAAGAAAATAAGGAATTATGGCTGAATCGAATTTTGTTGACTATGTGAAAATATGTTGCCGCAGTGGTAAAGGTGGCGCAGGTGCAATGCATTTTCTTAGAGATAAACATACTGCTAAGGGCGGACCAGATGGTGGTGATGGTGGAAAAGGGGGGAGTATTATCCTTAGAGGAAGCTCACATATTTGGACTTTATTACATTTAAAATATCGCAAACACGTTATTGCTCAACCGGGCGATAATGGAAATAGTACCTTGCGTAAAGGTAAAGATGGTAAAAACGAAATCTTAGAAGTGCCATTGGGTACTGTTGCTCGTGATGGCGAAACAGGTGAGTTTCTTTTTGAAGTTACCGAACATGGTGAAGAGCATGTTTTACTTGGAGGTGGAAGAGGTGGTTTAGGAAATCACCATTTTAAAACCTCTATTAATCAAGCTCCAACTCATGCCCAAGGTGGCGACCCTGGTAAAGAAGAATGGAAAATCCTTGAATTGAAAATTCTTGCTGATGTGGGTTTGGTTGGTTTTCCAAATGCTGGAAAATCTACTTTACTATCTGTGGTAACTGCCGCCAAACCAGAAATTGCAGCTTATCCTTTTACAACTTTGGTGCCCAATTTAGGAATTGTAAATTACAGAGATTACCAGAGTTTTGTAATGGCAGATATCCCTGGAATTATTGAAGGTGCCCACGAAGGAAAAGGTTTAGGAACTCGTTTTTTACGCCATATTGAACGCAATGCAACTTTGTTGTTTATGGTTCCTGCAACCAGCGAAAATATTAAAGACGAATACAATGTTTTGTTGCGTGAATTGAAATTATACAACAAGCAGCTAACCAATAAATCTAGATTATTGGTAATTACCAAATGTGATTTGATAGATAAGGAAACAATTAAAGAGTTAAAGAAAAAGCTACCTAGAATTCCTTATGTTTTTATAAGTTCGGCCACTCAAGATGGAATTGAAGATTTGAAAGACAAAATTTGGAACATGTTAAATGCTCCTGTTTTATAGTCTACCCAGATTCTCTTCAAAAATGCCGTTTTGCTTGTCTTTACGGCAATTGTCCCAATTAAAATACCGGCCGTTCATAGCAATATAAACACCGGGTTCTAAGGTTTGTGCAAAAGCCAATGCTCCGCCTAGGTTAAACAAGCCATCGCTTGAACCAAACTTATAAGGTATCATGGCTCCAGTGATAATAATGGTTTTGTTTATTTCTTTTTGAGCCAAAAATGCCGCCGTTTGGGTCATGGTATCCGTGCCATGGGTTATAACAATCCTGTTTTCTTCGCAACTCATGCAGCTTTCGGCAATAATTGCTCTGTCGTTATCCGTCATTTCTAAGCTATCAATTAACATTAAAGTTCTAATATTGATATCTAATCGGCTTCTACCTAGTTTTAATATCTCATGAATATGAGTATCTTTAAAGAACAATTGACCATTTAATTCATTGTATTCCTTATCAAAGGTGCCGCCGGTTACAAATAGTCTGATACTCATAATTTTTTTTCTTCAAAGAAAAGGTTTCGCAACAAAGGAATCAAACCATTGTCACCTTTTTTTTTCGATGAGTAAAATCACTTTTTTATTTGCAGTAAATTTATAGATTCGTGACGCGAAGAGGGCCATTCCCTCGAGATTAATTCCACAATGACAGAAATAACAGATAAATCATTAGAATCGGTGGTGATTCGATTTGCCGGAGACTCCGGAGATGGAATGCAATTAACCGGTACTCAGTTTACCAATGCTACGGCACTACATGGCAATGATCTTGCCACTTTCCCAGATTTCCCAGCCGAAATACGGGCCCCTTTAGGAACTTTAGCAGGAGTTTCTGGTTTCCAAATTCATTTTGGTTCAACCCAAATTAATACTCCTGGCGACCAATCTGATGTATTGGTTGCAATGAATGTTGCAGCGTTAAAGGTGAATATCAAAAACCTTAAAAAAGGTGGAGTTATTATTGTTAACTCTGATGGTTTTGATGCTAAAAACATGCGTTTGGCAAATGTGCCTGAAGCTCAAAATCCATTAACAGATGGTTCCTTAACAGAATACGATTTAAAAATTGTTGATGTAACTAAAATTACTCGTGCGGCACTTGCAGATAGTGGCATGACCACCAAAGAAATTGACCGTTGCAAAAATATGTTTGTATTAGGATTGGTGTATTGGATGTACCATCGCCCAATTGAAAATACTCTAGATTTCTTAAAGGCTAAGTTCAAGAAAAACGAAGCCGTTATGAATGCCAATATTAAGGTATTAAATGCAGGTTGGAATTACGGTGAAACTACAGAAATGTTTGCTAACCGTTACACTGTGGCTCCTGCTAAAATGGAAGCAGGTGTTTACCGTGGCGTTATGGGTAACCAAGCTGCAGCATTTGGTCTAATTGCAGCATCAGTTAAATCTGGTTTGCCTTTGTTTTACGGAACTTATCCAATTACTCCAGCTTCTGATATCCTTCACGATTTATCTAAATACAAAAACTACGGTATTAAAACATATCAAGCAGAAGATGAGATTGCTGGTATTTGTTCTGCCATTGGCGCCGCCTTTGGTGGTCATTTAGCTGTAACTGGTTCATCTGGTCCTGGTATTGCTTTAAAAGGTGAAGCAATTGGTTTAGCTACCATGTTAGAATTGCCTTTGGTAATTGTAAATATTCAACGTGCTGGTCCAAGTACAGGTATGCCAACCAAAACAGAACAAGCAGATTTAATGCAAGCGATGTTTGGTAGAAATGGCGAATGTCCTGTTGTTGTTTTGGCAGCACAATCACCTTCAGATTGCTTTACACTAGCATACGAAGCTTGTAAGATTGCATTGAAACACATGATTCCAGTATTCTTCTTAAGTGATGGATATATTGCCAATGGCGCTGAGCCTTGGAAATTCCCTAAATCAGAAGATCTTCCTGCAATCGATGTTTCTTTTGCTCAACCAAGAGAAGCTTCAGATGATAAGTTTATGCCTTACTTCCGTGATGAAAATTTGAGTCGTCCTTGGGCTATTCCTGGAACTAAAGGTTTAGAACATAGAATTGGTGGTATTGAAAAACAAAACGTAACAGGTAATATCAGTTACGATGCAGCCAACCACGAATTAATGACTCACCTTCGTCAGGAAAAAGTAGATAAAGTTGCCGATTTTATTCCAGAACAAACCATTGATTCGGGAGAAGAGACTGGTGATTTATTAATCTTAGGATGGGGTGGAACTTATGGTGCTCTAAGAACAGCAACTCAACAATTAATTGCAGAAGGATACAAAGTATCACATACACATGTGAGATATATCAATCCTTTCCCTAAAAACTTAGGCGAATTAATGAGTAGGTTCAAAACGGTGGTGGTTCCAGAATTAAACAATGGACAATTAGTGAAAATTATTAGAGATAAATATTTCATTGATGCAATTCCTTATAATAAAATTCAAGGACAACCATTCATGAGTCATGAAGTTGTAACCAAAATCAAACAAATTTTAGACTAAAATAAAGATATGATTTATGAGAGATGAGATGAAAATTCACATGGCTCATACCTCAAAAAACATATACTTAAAAATAATATTATGGCTGAAGTAATAGAAAAATTAACGTCAAAGGATTTCTCATCCGATCAAGAGGTTAGATGGTGCCCTGGTTGTGGCGATTATTCCATATTAAAACAAGTACAAACTATTTTGCCAGATTTGGGAAGACCCAAAGAGGAGTTTGTATTTATTTCTGGAATTGGTTGCTCATCTAGGTTTCCATACTATATGGATACTTTTGGTATGCACTCTATCCATGGTAGAGCAAATGCCATTGCAACGGGCTTAAAAGCTACCAGACCTGAGCTTTCTGTTTGGGTAATTTCTGGTGATGGAGATTCAATGAGTATTGGTGGTAACCACTTTATTCATATGTTGAGAAGAAATCCAGATATCAATTTATTGGTATTTAATAACCAAATTTATGGTTTAACTAAAGGACAATATTCTCCAACATCTGAGCAAGGTAAAGTTACCAAATCCACTCCAATGGGTTCTATTGATTATCCTTTCAATCCAATTGCTTTGAGTTTAGGTGCAGATGCAACATTTGTGGCTCGTACTATGGATCGCGATCCAAAGCACCAGCAAGCAATGATTCGCAGAGCATACGATCACAAAGGAACTTCATTGGTGGAAATCTATCAAAATTGCAACGTGTTTAACGATGGTGCTTTTGAAGTGTTCACCGAAAAAAGTAGCAAGAAAGAACAAACTTTATTCATGGAAAACGGCAAGCCTTTGGTGTTTGGCGATAACAATGATAAGGGTATTAAATTAGATGGGTTCAAACCTATTATTGTTGATATAAACGATAGCTCTGTAAATGATTTGTGGGTACATGACGAAACAGATTTGGTTAAAGCAACAATACTATCTCGTTTCTACGATGATCCTTCTCATGATGGTCATTTCCCTCGTCCATTTGGAGTGTTTTATGTAAATAATAATAAAGCAACTTTCGAACAATTGTTTAACGACCAAATTGCTTATGCAAAAGAAAAAATGGGTCCTGGTGATTTAGATAAATTAATTGCTGGTAAAGAAACTTGGGTAGTTAACTAAGAAGTATTTTCCCTTAAAATTATAGCCACAAAGCGGCTGAATGTAAAAATGACAATGGTTTGCAAGCCTTGTCATAAAATAGGTTCAGTTGTTTTGTGGCTTTTTTTTTTCGGTTTGAACCAAGAATTAGGAAAATATTAATTAAAGGAAGTTTAAATTTGATAGGTTTTGCCTTCTGTTTGTTTAGATTTTGGAATAATTAATTCGAAAATTTAAAACCGACAATTGAGGGTAATTACCAAAAACAAGAAACACTTAACCCAAAACTATATGAAGAAAAAATCTACTAGAAATTATTTGAAGTTTTCCTTTTTGGCCATTTTAATTGGCATTTCAGGAGTAACTTACACCAATCAATCTGGAGCGCCAGCAGGTAATACCAATGCACCTTCAGAATCCAATTGTACCGGTTGCCATACTGGCTCCGCCATTTCATCAGGAACAGCACATTCTTCCGTTTCATTAACTGGATTGCCAGCTGGAGGTTATTCACCAGGAACAACATATACTTTAACTTTAAGTGGAAGTTCTGCGGCAACCAGCAAAAATGGCTTTCAACTAACGGCCCTTAATTCTTCCAATGGGGCAGCTGGATCCTTTACCTCAGGAACAGGAAGTCAAACCATGGTTTCTTCTGGAAGGAGTTATATTGGTCATTCGTCTGGGGGTACAAGTCAAAGTTCTTGGACTTTCTCTTGGACAGCTCCAAATCCTGCTGCTGGTGCGGTTACTTTTTATTTGTCATTAAATGCAACTAATTCAAATAGCGGTACCTCAGGAGATGCAGTTTATGTAAAAACATTTTCTGTTTCACCAGGTAATTTACCAGTTGCCACCATTAACTCACCTTCTAATGCAGCTGTATTTTGTGCCGGCGATTCAATTCAATTCACAGGTTCAGGTACCAATAGTCCGGTAAGTTATGCTTGGGATTTTTTAGGGAATTTTCCTAATAACTCTACCCTCCAAAATCCAAAAATTAAATTTACCAATGCAGGTTTTTATACCATTCGTTTTAGGGCAACAAATACTAGTGGAACTTCACCAAATGCTCAAATAACCATTCAGGTATTGGCTAAGCCAACTGCAAGTATTACACCTAGTGGACCTATTTCTATTTGCGGAAATGATTCTGCCACTCTAACGGCTAATGCTGGTTCAGGTTTGTCTTATCTTTGGAGTCCAGGAAACCAAACTACACAATCTATAAAAGTTGGTGCTGCGGGTGCATATTCAGTTAAGGTGAGCAATGCGGCTGCCAATTGTTTTGCCAATAGTAATTCGATAACGGCAAGTGTTTCTCCTAAACCAACAGTAAGTGCAACCTTGTCTAGCAATTCATTATGTATTGGCGATACCATCGAAATTGTTGCCACACCTGGCTTACAAAGTTATAAGTACTACTTTGGTTCAACCTTAATGGATTCTAGTTCTAATAGCACAATGAAATTCCCAATTACAACAAGTTTTTCTACCATTTTTGTGGTTGGTTCAAACGGCTCTTGTAATAGCGACCCAGATATTAAAGCGGTTTCTATTTCCACTAAACCTGGTGCTCCTATAATTTCATGCGGCCCTGTAAATCCTAATTTTGTTTCATTTACCATTTCTGGAACCAACCCAGAAATTAGTTTAGATAGTGGTAAAACATATATAACACCAAACCAAGGTTCATCTCATTTAATAACTGGGTTGAGTCCAAATACAGAGATTTTGGCCTATGCAAGAAATGCCACTAGTGCTCCTTGTTTGTATTCGCTAAGTAGCAATAAATCTTGTGCAAGTGCAAATTGTACTCCATTAACTTTAAGCATTATTGCACCAAAAACCGTTTGTAGTTATAGTCCAAGTTCAGAAAAAATGATGCGAGTAATTTCAACCAATGCGGTTAATCCATATTTTAAATTTGATTACCCACAGCCATTTTTGGGAAGTGGATGGACGAAATTAGATTCGTTTCCTATTCTTAATAGTCCAAGTTCTGGTAACTTGCTTCATAAGATAACTGTAATTGATTCGGCAAATTCTTTTTGCCCAACAAAGGATACTAGTTTCAATGTTTATTTTGCAAATTTTTCTGGTCCAACTTCCCAATTAACAACTAACAAACCCAATTATTGCAAGGATGATGAAATAACCTTTAATGTTTCGGCATTTAATTCAATAATCAATAGAGTTTATTATTACACCGTTGATGGTTCAAACCTAACAGAATTTGCTAGGAGGAATAAACCTAATTTTAGTTACGGTCCAGTTTCCATCAATCCTAATTTTCTAAACGGAACCCAAATTGGAGCAAAGGCTGAAGATACACTTTCTGGATGCGCTGTTTTTACTGCAATAACCACGCTAATAGTAAGTGATAAACCTACGGTAGGTTTCACCTTCTCTAAAACTAATTTGGAAATAGTATTAACGGATACAACAAATAATAATGTTAGACGTAATTGGATAATTGAAGGGGATACTTTTGCCACCAATAACCAAAGCTATACGCATACCTTTACAACAGCTGGAACTAAAACTATTCAAATGGATGGTTTTACATCTGGTGATTGTATGGGCAGTGCTAGCAAAGAAGTAACAATTTCGGCTACTGGTATTCTTGAATCAGCAAATTCAATGGGAATGCAATTGTTTCCAAACCCGGCCAGAAATGAAGTAAGCATTAATTGGAATAAAGGCGGAAATGGAACAGTTGAGTTATGGGACATCAATGGAAAACTTATCCTAAATACCGAATTTGTTTCTGGCAATAAGCTCGACTTATCAGGAATTTCAAAAGGTATTTATGTTCTAAAATTAAGCAGCCAAGATCAAAGTGCTTATAAAAAGTTGATTGTAGAATAGAATCAAATAATTCAATTAAACAAATAAAAAAAAGGCTGAATTCAAATTCGAATTCAGCCTTTTTTTATGCTTCGTAATCTACAACTCTTCGCTCACTTCGAGCTTCCGCTATAAATGGCATTACTGCTTTATGAAGTGGATGGTTGGCGTAATAATCGAGTGCCTCTTTGTTTTCAAATTCGCTGAACAAAACTAGGTCGGCAGATTCTGCTGAACCTAAAAAATCCATTCCAACTTCCAAACGAATTAGTCCTTCTATTTGGCCATTTAATGCTTCTAGTTTTTCTTTAATAGCTTTAGCATTTTCAATTTTGCTCAAGCCATTGGCTTCGTCTTTGAGTTTCCAAAAAACAATATGTTTTATCATGGTAATAAGGGTGTTTGAGTTAATACAAATCTATATCCAGCGCGAATATATCCATTGATATCCTTAAAAGCTTCTGGTTGACCAGAATTTCCAATTTTCCATTCGTAAATATTCTTTACAAATTTTACACCATATGGATTTTTCGTGCTAGGCAATTCGCCTTCAATTGGACCTTTCATTTGTTTCCATTCCTTTTCGGAAATTAAACGGCAGGTGGCTCTAACCTCTTTTGTGCTTAATTTTTTGGAAAGGTATTCTCCATATAATTTAATTGCAGTTGGACTTGATAAAATGGAATAGGTGGCATTGGGTTTTACATCACTTGGCACACAACTCAAACTTTGGCTAGCATCAATCAGTCTATTTTGCTTGTAAAGCCAAGCAATAAAATCTCTGAAATCCTCATTTTTTACGGGTTCAACCATAACATAAAAAGAGTAAGATTTAGGGTTATTGGGATTGGTAGGCACATAAACAAAGCCTGCTGGGTTAGGTATAAATTTAGGTTTGGCGGTTTGAGCCAAAAGAAGGCTCGCACAAAATAGGATCAAAACAAAAGGAATGTGTTTTTTCATGGCAACGAATTTAAGGAGCATAAAGCAAAACAGCCAATGCAAAATGCATTGGCTGTTCTAAAAAAATCCAAAATTTGAAATTATTTTACCTCTTCAAATTCTACGTCTTGTACATTGTTTCCTTCAGGCTGAGGGTTACCTTCTGGATTTGCTCCAGCTTCTGGTCCGCCTTGCGCTTGTTGGGCAGCGTAAATATCTTGACTAGCTTCTTGCCAAGCGGCATTTAGAACTTCCATGGCAGCATCAATTGCGGCTAAATTTTTCTCTCCATGAGCTTTTTTCAATTCAACTAAGCCATTTTCAATTTTCTCTTTTTTGTCGGCAGGTATTTTATCACCGTATTCTTTCACTTGCTTTTCAGTTTGGAAAATTAAACTATCAGCCTGGTTTACTTTTTCTGCTTCTTCCTTAGCCACTTTATCTGCTTCAGCATTGGCAGCAGCTTCGTTTTTCATTCTTTCAATTTCTGCATCACTTAAGCCAGAGCTAGCTTCAATTCTGATTTTTTGCTCTTTGCCAGTACCTTTATCTTTTGCACTTACATGCAAAATTCCATTTGCGTCAATATCAAAAGTTACTTCAATTTGTGGAACACCACGTTGTGCAGGTGGAATTTCGCTTAAATGGAATCTTCCGATAGAACGATTTTGGTTAGCTAATGGTCTTTCACCTTGCAAAACATGAATTTCAACAGATGGTTGGTTATCAGATGCAGTAGAGAAAACTTCGCTACGTTTGCTTGGAATGGTTGTGTTCGACTCAATTAATTTTGTCATTACACCACCCATGGTTTCAATTCCTAAGCTTAGTGGAGTAACATCTAATAACAAAACGTCCTTCACTTCACCAGTTAATACTCCACCTTGAATTGCAGCACCAATTGCAACAACCTCATCTGGGTTAACACCTTTTGAAGGAGCTTTTCCAAAGAAAGATTCTACAGCGGCTTGGATTGCAGGAATACGTGTTGAACCACCTACTAAAATTACTTCATCAATATCGCTAGTGCTTAATCCAGCATTTTTCAAAGCACTTCTGCATGGCTCGATAGTACGTTTGATTAGGCTATCAACCAATTGCTCAAATTTTGCACGAGTAAGAGTTTTTACCAAGTGTTTTGGTCCGCTAGCAGTAGCAGTAACATAAGGTAAATTGATTTCAGTTTGGGAAGAGCTAGACAATTCAATTTTAGCTTTTTCAGCAGCTTCTTTTAAACGTTGTAAAGCCATTGGGTCTAAACGCAAATCAATACCTTCATCGGTTTTAAACTCATCTGCCATCCAACCAATAATTGCGTTATCAAAATCATCTCCACCTAAATGAGTATCACCATCAGTAGATTTTACTTCAAAAACACCATCACCTAATTCAAGAACAGATACGTCATGTGTACCACCACCGCAATCGAAAACAACAATTTTCATGTCTTTTCCTTTTTTGTCCATGCCATAAGCAAGGGCAGCAGCAGTAGGTTCGTTGATAATTCTTCTTACTGTTAAGCCAGCAACTTCGCCCGCTTCTTTAGTAGCTTGGCGTTGTGCATCGTTAAAATAAGCTGGTACGGTAATAACCGCTTCTTTCACTTCAGTTCCAAGGTAATCCTCGGCTGTTTTCTTCATTTTTTGAAGAACCATTGCCGAAATTTCTTGAGGAGTGTACATCCTTCCGTCGATATTAACTCGAGGAGTATTGTTATCTCCTTTTTCTACTTTATAAGGTACTCTTGGTACTTCTGAACTAATTTCAGAGAATGTGTGACCCATAAAGCGTTTGATAGAATAAATGGTATTAATTGGATTGGTAACTGCTTGTCTTTTTGCAGGGTCGCCAATCTTTCTTTCGCCATCTTTCAAAAATGCTACAATAGAAGGAGTTGTTCTTCTTCCTTCGCTGTTTGCAATAACTACAGGCTCGTTACCTTCCATAACAGAAACGCAAGAGTTGGTAGTTCCTAAATCGATTCCAATTATTTTGCTCATAATATATTAATTTCTTCTTTGCCTCTATTTAGCAATGAAAGTGCCAATTGGAATTATGGCATATTTGAGCTTTTTCTGACATGTTTTATCGGTTCAAACCGAATATTTCTGACCCAATGTCAGTTTAAAATGGCAGTTTTACTTAGAAGTTAGGAAGCTCTTGTTTCAATAAATCAATAGTGAAGGGGTCAATTGTCATGGGTGCTTCCATGTAATTTCTACTTGAGAATATTCCTATTCCATTTTCAATATTTGAATAGGTGGTGTTTTTCTGAACAATTGATAAATTGGGTTTGCTTAAGTCAATCATGTATTGAAATTCTTTGGAGCCCCCATATGCAATATAACTCATTCCAACGGTAAACCTTTTCTTTGAATCATCTTGTTTTATTTCCGATCTTAGGAAATCAATATAAGTGCTGCTAGCAATTACGCTTGTGTATTCTTTTCCAGGTTGGAATTCTTTAGTTTTAGCAACTGAATAATCTACATTTTTTATCACAGATTCACTTGTATCGGTAATACTAACTTCTTTGTACTGATACCTTATTGTTAAATCATACATATATGCATTACGAGCAGTTGTAAATTTATAAACAAAAACGTGATTGGCAGGTAATAGTTTTAAACTGATATTTCTAACAGGAATAAATGCATCTTTTACTACAGTGGTTTTTCCTTTAAAATGAATGTCCTTTTTAGGGTAGTAAATATCTAATTCGTAAACCTCAGAAGCACCATCATTTTTAGGTAGCTTGGTTGAATATAGAGTGTTTTTTCCAGAACTAAAGAATCCAGAATCTTTAGCAATAGTATCAATTGGTTGGCAAATGTAAACGGTATTTGTAGCCAAATTTGTTATTTTCACATACAAGGAATCAAAATACAAAGAATCTGGATATTGAGCTCCTTCAGCTGTGGTTTGTGTGCTAGAATTTTGGTATAATTTCTCAATACGGATGTATTGAGTACCTTGATTTTGGTCTAAAAAGCCATAAACAATGGCTACATCTTTATAGGGTGCATTGATGTCGATATCGTTTTTGCATGCAAAAAGGCTGGTTAACAGCATGACTCCTAATAGGTTTTTCAAATTCATTGTGTGCAAAGTAAACTTAATTTTTATAGTCTTCAAAAATAGTTAGTCAATCAAATTTGATTTTGGGTTTTATGTTTACCTTTGAATTTCTATTTTTTTTGGAATGAGCACCTATAAAGAAGTTAAAAAGGTTACTACGCATACCCTTACAGAAATGAAAATGCGAGGAGAGAAAATCAGCATGCTTACGGCGTACGATTATAGCATGGCAAAGATTTTTGATGCCGCAAAAGTGGATGTTTTGTTGGTTGGCGACTCAGCGAGTAATGTGATGCACGGACATGAAACAACCTTGCCTATAACCTTAGATGAGATGATTTCTCACGCAGCGTCTGTTATCAGAGCTGTTAATCGTTCTTTAGTGGTTGTGGATTTGCCTTTTGGTTCATACCAAGGAAACTCTAAGGAGGCGCTTAATTCTTCTATTAGAATTATGAAAGAAGCCGAAGCTCATGCCGTTAAATTAGAAGGTGGCGAAGAAGTAGTTGAATCCATAAGAAGAATCCTAACTGCAGGAATACCTGTTATGGGGCATTTGGGATTAACGCCTCAAAGTATTTATAAATTTGGAACTTATGAAGTGAGAGCTAAGGAAGAGGAAGAAGCCAATAAATTATTGCACGATGCTCGCTTACTTGAAGAAGCAGGTTGTTTTGCTATTGTTCTCGAAAAAATCCCTTCCCAATTGGCAAAGCAGGTTGCACAAATGGTTAAAATTCCAATCATAGGAATTGGTGCTGGTCCGGATGTAGATGGACAAGTTTTGGTTAGTCATGATATGTTGGGAATTAACAAAGATTTTTCACCTAAATTTTTACGTCGTTACTTAAATTTATTTGATGAAATAAAGGGAGCAGTAGAAAAATATGTGGAAGATGTAAAGGCCGTTGATTTTCCGAATGAGAAGGAGCAATACTAATTTTGGTTTCCTTTGTCCATAATTTCAATGGTTAAAATACTTTTCGAAGACAATCACCTTATTTCGGCACACAAGAAATCAGGCCAAACGGTTCAGCCCGAGCCACACAAGCCCATATCTTTGGAGGAGGAAGTAAAAGCCTATTTAAAGGAGAAATATCAAAAACCGGGTGAAGTTTTCTTGGGGGTAATTCACCGTTTGGATATGCCTGTAAGTGGTGTGGTATTATTTGCCAGAACAACAAAAGCGCTTACTCGCATGAATGAAATGTTTCATGATAGGGAAGTGAAAAAGTTCTATGAAGTTTGGGTAGAAAATGTACCTCCTAAAGATTCTGATTTAATAACTCATTGGTTGCGTAGAGACGAACATAAAAATTTTACTAAAGCATTTACTTCAGAAGTTAAGCAAGCAGATAAGGCTATGCTTAAATATCAAATAATAAAACGCATTGCAGGATTAACTCTTCTTCGGATTGAATTATTAACAGGCAGAAAGCATCAGATTCGTGCACAGTTGTCTGCTATTGGTTGCCCAATTGCTGGAGACCTAAAATATGGAGCAAGAAAGGCGTTTACGGATGGCTCAATTGCATTGCAATCGGTTGAGTTATCTTTTGTACATCCTGTAAAAAAAGAACCTGTTTCAATAAAATCTAGTGGTTTGAACCAATTGTTTTAGTTTTTTTTCTATTTTTTTTGAATAAAAATAGAATTTACCTCGCATAAAAATAGGCTTAATTATTTTATATAGTCTTGATGGTAAGTGTTTCTAAAAAAGTGGATTTTAAAAGCTATTTTAATAACTCTAAGGATTTTCTTAATAAGTCTGTAAGGGGCTGTTAATATTGAATAAAACCGATATTTTAGTGCCTGTCTTAAAGGAAAATTATGAGTAAAAAATTATTTTATGTCTTAGGATTTGTTGTTCTTGTTTTGGTTTTTTTACTTGGTTACTTCATGCCAAAATCATCCTCAAAAAATGAAAAGAAGAAAATGGAAACTACCAATGAAACCTCCATTGGAATTCAGACCTACCCATTAATAAACCCTTTAACTCCTTGCATTGAAAAATTGGGAATGGAGAATGGTGAATTGAGTACTTTCAAGCCACAAATTGATGCCTATATCGAAAAAGTTAAGAAGAATAATCCGGGGTTATTTGTATCCTATTATTTTAGAGATTTAAATAATGGATTGTGGATTGGGATTAATGAGAGAGAGAAATTTAGTCCTGCTAGTTTATTTAAATTACCTGTTCTTATTACCTTTCTTAAAAGAGCAGAAAAAGATCCTGGAATTTTTTCTAAGGGATTAACCTTCTACAAAAAGAATGTTGAAGGAATAGAGGAGGAAAGCGGCTTTCCAAAAGAAGATGGGAAATTCTATACCACAGAGGATTTGTTGAATCAAATGATTTGTTATTCTGATAATGCCGCTAGTTTAATTTTATTGAATTTTTTGGGGGAGGATGCCGTTGAGCAAACTTTAAAAGAAATGAATATCAAAATTGAAAAGCAGTACGATGAAAAGTCCAATTTTGTTACCGTTAAATCTTATGCAGCAATGTTTAGGATAATTTACAATGCATCTTATTTAAGTAAAGAAATGTCTCAAAAAGCACTTGCTTTATTGTCTCAGTCTAGATATAAAAAAGGCATTCGTTCTGGCATTCCTAGTAATATTGTGATAGCCCATAAATATGGAAAAAGGGATGAACATGTTCCAGGAAGTGATAAGTTGAAATCCGACCAATTGCATCACTTTGCCTTGGTTTATTACCCTAAAAAACCTTTCCTTTTGGGAGTTATGACTCGCGGTGCAAGCCTAGAAGTTAAGGAGAAAATTATCCACGACTTAGCTGAAATTACCTATGAACAAGTAGATATTCAGTGCAATAACAAAAAAGTACAATCTGTCTTTTCAGAATAGTGGTTTTAAAAATTTGAAATGTGGAAAATGCTGTTAGGTAAGTTGATTTTTTGTAATATTTTTTGAATAAAAAAATAATCCTCACGGCTTTATTTGGTTCGAACCAAAACTGAAATAAATTGATTTTGTTTGATTAAATTCTAAATGGAGTGCCTATCTTTGAGGCCTCATTTATCAAGCTAATCAAAAATTATGAACGGTTTTTTTAAAGTACCTGTGCCGGTGAATGAACCGGTTTTAAATTATGCTCCTGGAAGCGCAGAACGCAAAGCTCTTAAAGAAGCAATTGAAGAGGCGAGAAGCAAAGTTTTAGATATACCCATGTATATTGGTGGAGCAGAAATTAAATCTGGCAATACCATGGACCTTCGTCCACCGCATGATCATCAGCATTTATTAGGGAAATTTCATGTAAGCGATGCCTCCCATGTTACCCAAGCAATTGACGCTGCCTTAGCTGCTAAGCCAAAATGGGAAGCACTCAGCTGGGAACAAAGAGCTGCAATTTTCTTAAAAGCTGCTGAATTAATAGCTGGTCCATACCGTGCCAAATTAAATGCAGCAACCATGGTTGGTCAGAGCAAAAATGCTTACCAAGCAGAAATTGATAGTGCCTGTGAAATTATTGATTTTTTGCGTTTCAATGTGTATTTCATGAGCCAGATTTATGCTGAACAGCCACAATCTGCAAAAGGGATTTGGAATAGAATTGAATACAGACCTTTAGAAGGTTTTGTTTATGCATTAACTCCATTTAACTTTACTGCTATTGCCGGTAATTTACCAGCTTCTGCAGCTATGATGGGAAATGTAGTGGTTTGGAAACCTAGTAATACACAAGTTTATTCAGCCAATGTATTAATGGAAATATTTATTGAAGCTGGCGTTCCTGCTGGTGTTATCAATTTAATTTATCCTAGTGGCCCTGTTGCTGCCGAAGTAATTTTTAGTCATCCAGATTTTGCTGGTATTCACTTTACTGGCTCTACTGCTGTATTCCAAAGCATTTGGAAAACCATTGGAAACAATATTCATAGGTATAAAACATACCCTAGAATTGTTGGTGAAACAGGTGGAAAGGATTTTATTATTGCGCATAAATCTGCAGATGTTAATGCCGTAGTTACAGCTTTATTGCGTGGTTCATTTGAATACCAAGGTCAAAAATGTTCTGCAGCTTCTAGAGCTTATATTCCTTCTAATATGTGGGAAGAGGTTAAAGGTAAATTAGTTTCTGAAATGAAAACCTTTAGCATTGGTCCTGTAGAAGATTTCCGCAATTTTGTAAACGCCGTTATCGATGAAAAATCATTTGATAAATTGGTGAATTATATTGAAGGTGCTAAGAAAGACGCTAGCTGCGAAATTATTGCAGGTGGTACTTATGATAAATCAAAAGGTTGGTTTATCGATCCAACTATTATTGTTACCAGCAATCCAAAATACACTACCATGTGTGAAGAATTGTTTGGACCAGTTTTAACTTTATACGTTTACCCAGAAAATGATTTTGAAGCTACTTTAGATTTATTGGATAGCACTTCAGAATATGCCTTAACTGGTGCCGTTCTTTCTCAAGACAGATATGCTATTGAATTGGCAACTTGGAAATTAAGAAACTCTGCGGGTAATTTTTATATCAACGATAAACCAACTGGTGCAGTTGTTGGTCAGCAGCCATTTGGTGGCGCTAGAGCTAGTGGTACCAATGATAAAGCAGGTGCTATGATTAATTTAATGCGTTGGGTTAGTTTAAGAACCATTAAAGAAACTTTTGTGCCACCGCACAGATATGAATACGATTTTATGAAAGAAGCATAAGCATTCTCTCTTTCTTTATTAAAGAGGCTATCCTATAAAGGTGGCCTCTTTTTTTTGCCTTTTTATTCTACCTGCAAATAGTAAATTCGCAAGCAATGAATCAGGAAATTTGGATGCACCGTTGTTTTGAATTGGCCAGGTTGGGTGCAGGAAATGTGGCGCCCAATCCGATGGTTGGTTCTGTTTTGGTATACGATAATAAAATAATCGGTGAAGGTTGGCATCAAAAATTTGGTTCAAACCATGCCGAAGTAAATGCCATTAATTCTGTAAAGAACCCAGATTTGCTGCCACTTTCTACACTTTATGTAAACTTAGAACCTTGTGCGCATTTTGGTAAAACACCACCATGTGCTAACTTAATTATAGAAAAGAAAATCAAGAAAGTAGTTATTGCTTGCCTTGATCCAAATCCTTTAGTTGCAGGAAAAGGAGTGGAGCTATTAAAGGCAGCTGGCGTTGAAGTGGAGATTGGTGTTTTAGAAAAAGAAGGCATTGAATTAAACAAAAGGTTTCTTACTTCAATAGAGAAAAATCGACCTTATGTGATTCTAAAATGGGCGCAAACTTTCAATGGATATTTATCTCCAGATGCAAGAAAAATGTCTCCCGAGCAATTTGAAGAAGAAAGACATATCACAGGTTTTTTGGTTCAAAAATTAGTACACAAATGGCGTACCCAAGAAGATGCCATAATGGTTGCCACAAATACTGCTCTTACAGATAATCCTGCTCTCAACAACCGCGCCTGGGAAGGCAGAGCGCCTGCAAGGATAGTTTTAGATCAGCACCTTCGTCTGCCCAAAACATTAAAGTTATTGGATCAATCTCAAAGAACTTTCGTTTTGAACGCTAGCAAAAATGAAGCAGATGGAAATACAGAGTATATCCAATTGGATTTTTCTGGAAATTGGTTCAAACAGATGTTGGATGAATTGCATATAAGGAAAATTCAAAGCATTGTAGTGGAAGGTGGAGCTCAATTATTAAACACCATAATTGAAAATAATTTATGGGATGAGGCAATTGTGTTTTATGCGCCTAAATCCATTTCGAATGGAATTAAAGCGCCCTATATTTCTGGAAAAATCAATCAAGTTGAAACCATTGACCAAATGAAAATGACTCAATATATAAACGCATGATATTTCTTTTACTCAGTATTTTGTTTTCATCCATAACGGTTAGTTTTTTCAAACTATTCGAGATAAAGAATGTGGTGACGTTTCAGGCAATTATTGCTAATTATTTAACTTGTTCCATCATCGGTACCTTATTTGCCAAACACCCACTTTATTCGGCAGAATTGTGGCAAGCAGATTGGCTCATTTGGGCGTTTTTACTGGGTTCCTTGTTTATCAGTATTTTTTATGCAATTGCCTTAACTGCCCAAAAAATAAGCGTTTCTACTAGCATGGTTGCTGCCAAGCTTTCGGTTGTAATTCCTGTTTTGGTGGCCTATTTTTTCTACAACGAAAACTTAGGATTTCTCAAAATAATTGGAATTTTCCTTTCACTTTTTGCTGTATATTTTATCAGTAGAAAAGAATCTGGAGAAGCTTCTGCATCATTAAGTTTACTTGTTTTACCCATAATTGTATTTGCAGGAAGTGGCAGTATTGATACACTCTTAAAATTTATGGAACATTCTTTTATTCCAGCATATTCAGCAGACGATTTAGTAACCACATCTTTCTTTTTTGCTTTTGTTTTGGGTGTTTTAATTTTGTTGGTTTCCTATTTTAGAGGTGGTATAAAACTTTCTTCTCATTCTTTATTATGGGGAGTTTTATTAGGCATTCCCAATTATTTTAGCATGTATTTTCTGGTTGAAACCTTGGGTGCTTTTGATGCCACTTATATATTTCCACTTAATAATATTGGCATAGTTGCACTCTCAACTTTATTGGCTTATTGGTTTTTTAAAGAGAAACTCAACAAGCAAAATATGTTGGGTTTAGGGTTAGCGTTTTTAGCTATTATTCTAATTTCATTTTCATGAGTTTGCCAGATACCTTTCAAACTATTTCTCAATCTTCGGAGGGTGAGTTCAAGGATAAAGGCAGCAAATTTTTGTCTTTTGCAATTCCGGTTTTAAGCGAAGAAGATGCAAAAGAGCATTTGAAATTAATTAGAAAAGAACACTTTTCTGCGGCTCATGTTTGTTGGGCTTTTGTATTGGGTTACAATGCTGAATTTGAGAAAAGTTCCGACGATAGAGAGCCAAGTGGTTCGGCTGGTAGACCCATTTTACGAGCCATTGTAGAAAAGAAATTAAGCTTTACATTGGTGGCTGTTGTTCGTTATTTTGGTGGAAAATTATTAGGTGTTCCAGGATTAATTCATGCTTATGGAGAATCTGCAAGAGCTGCAATTGGTTTGAACCAACAAAAAGAAATGAGGTTGTTAGAACAAGTGTTTCAGCCTTGTGATTTTGAAAAACAACATGAGATAATTAGAATATGTAAACACTACCAACTAAAATTTTATCCCGATATCCAACAAGAAATGCATGGCATTACCATGGATATTCCACCTTCTCAGAAAGCTCAAGTTTTAGAATCCATACAAAGCTTAGGTTTTCCTCAATCAATTGAAATAAAAATTGTAACTTGCTCATAGTATGAAAAAATATTTCGCCTTTATTTTTATCTTATTTGCCTTGCTCCAAATTAGCGTGCAAGCATCTTCAAAATTACTTAAAACTAATTTGGTTCAAACCGAAACTAACCCAAATGAATTTGCTTGGGACTATGTTTTGGCAGGCCACAAATGGTTATTTGCGAACTCAAATGAGTTGGAGTTAATTGCAGTTCGTACCAGTGAAATTGGAACCCATTATTTGTTCATTCAAAAACATCAAGGGATTTTGGTTTATGGAGCTTCCTTTAAATTGAATTTAAGTTTTGATGGAAAAATATTGAGCGAATCGGATCAATTAGTTCCAATTAATAATTTGCTAAATATAGAAAAAGCAAGTAGCGGTTTGAACCAAAAAGATTTGGTGTTTTTTCATTCAAACGATTCCTGGCAAATTTTAAAACTCTTGGTTCAAGGTAATGAAAAAGGAGAGATGACAGAATATCTTTATACTTTATACAATGACTTGGTTCAAACCAAAGTATTGGATTTAATGGTAAGAAAAGATACAGTTGTACAAACTAAAGTTTATAATCCAGATCCTTTAACTACAGCGGAAAAAGCATACGGAGAAGGCGGTCTTTGGAAAAACTATGCAGGCGCCGATTCTCCTGAATTAACAGGTGAGTTGAAGCAAAGAACAATACAAATTAAATTTGAAAACGACACCTTTTATGCTGCTTCACCCTATATTACAATTTTAGATTTAGAGTCGCCAGTACAAACTGTTTTTAAGTCTACACAAGCCAATTTTTCATTTACTAGAAGTCAGTCTGTTTTTAGGGAAATGAATTGTTTGTACCATATACAAACTCTACGAGAGTATCTAAGTTCTATTGGTTTGCCGCTAACGGGTATGCAAGTTTTACAAGTTGATCCAACTGCTTATCAAGGTCAGGACCAATCTCGTTTTTCTTATTCTCAAAGTAATCCTGCATTGTATTTTGGAACTGGTGGCGTGCCCGATGCAGAAGATGCAGATGTAATAATACATGAATATACTCATGGAATAAATTATTTTATTGCTCCCAATACAACCAATGGAAACGAGCGTTTGGCTATAGAGGAGGCTAATTGTGATTTTATGGCTTGTCAATATTCTAAGGCTATTTCAACTTACAAATGGCGTGAAGTTTTTAATTGGGATGGTCATAACGATTATTGGGATGGTAGAGATGCTAATAGTCCAAATATCTATCCTAAAGATTTAAATTCTGATTTCTATGTTTCATCCTTAATTTGGAGCAGCATGCTCAACGATTTAAGTGATGATTTAGGCAGAGAGGTAATAACCAAAATTTTATTGAATTCTATTTATAGTTATTACTCCTACATGACCATGCAAACTGCTGCAAAACTGCTCATGCAATCGGATAGTATTTTATATGGTTACGAACATGGTGTAATTATGGCGCAACGCCTAAATGCTAGAGGTTTTAGTGTAGTGGCAGGTATTGATAAACCTAGAGCTATAAACGGTTTGAACCTAATTAATTCGCAAGGTTTTGCAGAAGGAAATGGAAACTTAATTGTAAATACAACTTATAGCGATTTGTTGAATTATGAACTAAGTAATATCAATGGAGAAGTGATTAAGAAATCAAATGGATTTGAGCAACAAATAGAAATTAATCCAAAGGAATTCTCTAGTGGAATTTATCTTTTACGTTGTTCGGATCAAAAAGGAAATACCAGTATTTTAAAATTGGTTCGAACCAATTAATTATTCTGTAACTAAGGCTTCACTGTGTTTTTTGTTTGCCAATTGGCCACAAGCAGCATCAATGTCTTTTCCTCTGCTTCTTCTCACTTTAGCAACAACACCATTGCGCTCTAGGTAGGCACAAAATTGATCAATTTTATTGGAATCAGCTTTTTCAAATTGGCCATCTCCTGTTGGGTTGTATTCTATCACATTAACCTTGGCAGGAAACTGTTTGCAAAAGGCTAATAATTCTTTAGCATCCTGAATTCCTTCATTGAAATCTTTAAAAGCAATGTATTCAAACGTGACACGCTTCTTAGTTTTCTGATGAAAATACTTCAATGATTCGCCAACAGCTTTTAGATTATTGCTTTCGTTGATGGGCATGATTTGGTTTCGCTTTATATCGTTGGCGGCATGCAAACTAAGGGCTAGGTTGAACCTAACCTCATCATCAGCCAATTTGCGAATCATCTTTGCAATACCTGCAGTAGAAACGGTAATTCTATCGGCAGCCATTCCCAAACCTTCGGGAGATGTAATCATTTCGATGCCTTTAAGCACGTTTGCATAATTCAATAAAGGCTCACCCATGCCCATAAAAACAATATTGGTGAGAGGTTTTTGGAAATGCTGCATGGCCCAAGATTTTATCAAAACAACTTGGTCGTAAATTTCTCCAGGAGTTAAATTTCTTTCACGGTCCATTTTGCCCGTTGCACAAAACTTACACGTTAAGCTGCAACCTACTTGAGACGAAACGCAGGCCGTCATTCGCTCATCGGCAGGAATTAATACACCTTCCACTAAATGTCCATCGTGCAAACGAAAACCACTTTTAATAGTACCATCATTGCTCACTTGTTTGTCTTCAACCTTTATGGCATGAATGGCAAAATTCTCCTTTAACCAATTTCTAGTTTCTACATTTAGGTTGCTCATAAGGTCGAAATCGACACAAGATTTCCTCCAAAGCCATTCGTAAACTTGTTGGCCACGAAAGGCTTTATCGCCCTTTTTTACAAAGGCTTCTTTAATTTCGGTGAGACTTAATAAACGGATATCTGTTTTTACTTCTTGCAACATGTGGCTCCAAAGATAATTGATTGATTTGTAATTCATGGAGATTCGGCAGAAAGGCTTATTTTTGGCTTATCATTCTGCCTTTGTTTTGGCGGTTTGAACCAAAACCAGAATCATGATAATTATTGGCGATACCCTTATTTCGGAAGACCTTTTTGAAAAGGAATTTATTTGCAACCTGAGTGCCTGCAAAGGTTCTTGCTGCATTGAAGGCGATAGCGGCGCTCCTGTTTCTAAGGAAGAACGCGAAGAAATTGAGAAAAACTTTGAAGTTATAAAGCCTTATTTGAGTGAGAAATCTTTACTCGATTTAGAAAAAAGAGGTGGTTTTGAAAAAGACGAAGATGACGAATGGGTTACCACCTGCCTTCCAACTGGTGAGTGCAATTTTGTAAAACGCGACGAAAATGGCTTATTAAGTTGTGGCATTGAAAAGAGTTTCTTGGGTGGAAAATCAAGCATTCGCAAACCAAGTTCTTGTTATTTATACCCTATTCGTTTATTAAAAGTAGGAGATTATACCGCGCTTAATTACCATCGTTGGGATATTTGCAGCGCTGCTTGCACTTTAGGAAAACAAGAAAAAGTTGCAGTTTACAAATTCTTAAAAGAACCGCTCATCAGCAAATTTGGAGAAGAATGGTATACAGAACTCCACGAAGTAGCCCAAGCCTATATGGCTGAAAAGGGGAATTTGTAGGGTTGGGTGAAACTTCTAGAAAGGTGACTTTCTGCTTTGTTTTTTAGGTTTTTCTGTTCCGCAAAAAAGGAAAATGTTTATAATAATAAGTTTACTACATGAGTAAACCATTTTTCCATAATTCAAGGAAATTTATCTAAATTTTCTTCCTTCCTTGGTTTGAATTTCATTAATTTCTGAATTTAATTTTTAGTCCAGATTTTAGGTAAAAAAACGCCATTTTTTTAGAAATTCTCTCCTTATTTATTAACGTATTATTACTTATCAGAGGTAATTTTTACATTTTTTTTACATTTTGTATAGAAAAAAATACAGTTGTTCAAATAGAAAAATCACTCAATTGGATTTTGAAAAACTCTAATTGTCATAATTCTGCATTTTATTTTTTCTTATTTGTTGCTAAGATGTGAATTGTCTCTATGTTTATGTTAAGAAAAAATTAACATTTATCTGCAGTAGCCTATTTAAAACTGTACAATAATTCGTGTTTTGTGAGGGGGGGATATTAATAGAATTTACTTTATTAAAAAGTGAATACAATTAGTAAGAGGGAGTTATGTGCTTTTTGCTAAATGGATATTGCTGAAACTGTGTTATTAAGAATCTAAAAAAACAAATAAACAGTATATGGAAAAATCCAATTCTCTAGGCAAAGTTTTGATTCTCTTTTTATCGGTTTTGGTAGTCAATTCTACCACCGTATTTGGTCAATTAACAGGAACTAAAACCGTTGGAGGCGGTAGTCCTGATTATGCAACAATAGCAGCTGCAATTACTGCTCTCAATTCCTCAGGAGTTGGAAGTGGCGGTGTTACCTTTAATGTTGCAGCAGGCCACACAGAAACGGTTTCTAGTTTAGCAAATTATAAAATAACGGCAACTGGAACGGCATCAAATCCCATTGTTTTTCAAAAAAGTGGTGTTGGCGTTAATCCCAAAATATCCACTGCCGCAGCTGGAAATGGTACAGTTGCAGGAACAAGCAATACTACAAGTAATGGGGATGGAATAATTAAATTGGTAGGAACGGATTATATTACTTTTGATGGAATTGACCTAACTGAGGGATATACAGGAACCACAACTAGTTTATTAGTAGAAAGTGGTTATTTATTGGTTAGGCAGTCTTCAACGAATGGTTGTCAAAATGTAACAATCCGAAATTGTGTTGTAACTTTAAAGAATGGTGCTGTTTTGTACACCATGGGAATTCGGGCCGTTAATTTAAATGATGCTGGAACCACAACAGCTCCAACCTCAGTAGCTGGAGGATTTAGAGATATTACCATTGATGGATGTACCATCATAAATGCTGGATGTGGGATAATGTTTTATGGTAATTCCACCACGCCATATTACGATCAAGGAATAAATATTGGAACTAGTCAAGGAAATACGATTGAAAATTTTGGTTCAAATACAACGACCTATGGTATTCATACAATTTATCAGAACGAGGTTTCTATTCGGAAGAATACCATTTCAAATTTAGCTTCAGCAAGCAGTGCTATTTATGGTATTTATTCAAATACGGCAACAAATGCTAATATTACAATTGATTCCAATTCTATAACATTTAATCGCACAGTTGCGGGAAGTACCACCTATGGAATTATTAATGGTGGAGGGTCATCTGGAACAAATAATACGGTTAATATAACTAATAATAATGTAAGTAATTGGACTTGGACAGTTCCAACTTCCTCAACTCTATATTATATATACAGCAGTGCAAGTCCTTACAATTTAAATTGTAGCAATAATATTATCCAGAATAATTCTTATGGAAGTGGGTCCTCAACCGCCACGGGTACAAATTATTGTTTGTATATGACAGGAGGAGCAGCAAGCAATAATAGTTGGATTATTAATAACAATACCATAAGTGGAAATACTAGAAATCAATCTACTTTAGGAACAGGAACCTCTGCAGGAATTTTTGTTTCAAGTTCTTCTACCAATTTAACCATAAATGATAATTTCATAACAGGAAATACCTTTAGGGGTAGTACAAGTAGCATGTATGGTTTAAACATTACTTCAAGTTCAACCAATTGCGATGTTTATAACAATCGGATTGAAAATAATAGCATTTACCAAACCTCAGGAACTTATTATGGATTAAATAGAACTGGATCTCCAATTAATTTGAATATTTATAATAATTTAATTAATAATGAAACTAAGACTGCCACAGGTGGAACTACTTATGGGTTATATACCAGTGGAGCCAATTCTACCTCTGCAATTCATACAGTATATAATAATAAGGTAAAAGGTATTTCAAGCACGGGTTCAACAACTACTTATGGCATATTTCTCAATGGAGCTACTTCTGGTACAATCATTAGAACCTACCAGGATACCATTGAAGATTTATCTACTACAGGTACAATTTATGGAGCCTATTTTTCAACGTATGATAGTTTGCGGTTTTATAAGAATTTCATACGAAATTTAACTACTACTTCAGGCAGTGTAAATGGTATTTATTGCATAGGAAGTTCTGGATTAAGGCATACGTTTGTTTATAATAATATTATTTCTGAATTAACAGCAACTACAAGTTCTTCAGCACCTGGTGTAACAGGAATGTATTTTTCAAATGGAGGTAATATTGGTGCTTATTTTAATACAATTTTTCTCTCTGCTACAAGCAGCAGCACTAGTTTTGGATCGGCAGGGATATTTGCTGGCTCTAGTCCAGGAAATTTGGAATTTATCAATAACTTAGTAATTAATAATTCAACCCCTGGAAGTGGAAATGCTAATGCTGTTACAGCTGGGTATTGGAGAAGTGCAGGTGGAAGTTTAGCTAATCATGGAAGTAGTTCCAATAGCAATAACTATTATGGAGGTACTGGTTCTCCATATAATTTCGTGTATTTTGATCAATTTACCGCAAATGGAGATCAAACAATAGCAGGTTTTAAAACTAGAGTTGGTGGTGAATCGGGCAGTTTTTCTTCTTTGCCTCCTTTCCTAAATTCCACCTCAGCTCCCTATGATTTGAGAATTAACAATAGTATTGCCACCCAAGCCGAATCTGGTGGATTGGCTATTACAAATCCTACCGGTGTAGTTGGAGATTTCTTTGGTAATGCAAGATATGGTGATGTTGGCTATTCTGGAAATGGAACTGCCCCAGATGTGGGGGCACACGAGGATGATTTCGTAGGATTAGATTTAACTTCTCCTGGAATATCTTTTACCAATTTAGGTAATGCACCGGTTACAAGTTCTCGAGAAATTTTGGATGTTGTTGTTACGGATGCTAGTGGTGTAGACTCCCTAAATCGTCCAAGGTTATATTTTAAGAAAAGTTCTGAACCAAATAGTTTGGCGACAGCCAATGACAGCAATTATACAGGCTGGAAATATGTGGTGGCAAATGGAACAGGGGCAAGTCCTTATACCTTTACCATTAACCATCAATTATTAAATGCTTATTCTAGTTTAGCAATAGGTGATATCATCCAGTATTTTGTTGTGGCTCAAGATTTGGCACCAACAGCTAATGTTGGGATTCAGAGTGGAAGTTTTGCAATAAATCCGAGTTCAGTGGTTTTAGCCTCCACAGCGTTTCCAATTGGTGGTACATTAAAGTCGTACCAATTTAGTCCAACAATGAGTGGAACTTATACGATTGGAAGTGGAGGAGATTATCCGACCTTGACAGGCACTGGAGGATTGTTTGAGGATATTAATTCAAAGACTGTAATTGGAAATATTACAGCTAAAATTTTGGAAAATATTCCTGAGCCAGCCACAAATGGTATTAATCAATGGTCTGAATTTGGCGGTTCAGGATATACTTTAACCATTCAACCAGCTGATACCGTTGGTTCGGAAATTGTAATAAGTGGTAATTATTCAGGCGGTTTGATCCGATTTAATGGAGCCGATGGAGTTATTATAGATGGAAGAAAAAATGAAAGTGGAAAATGGTTGCGATTTGTTAATAGCAATGCATCAGGTAATGTTTTTCATTTTAGTACCGATGCAGAAAATGATACCATTCGGTTTGCAATTATTCAAGGTAGGAATACCTCTTCAACTAGTGGTAATATTTATTTTGGTTCAGCCACAAATGCAAATTCAGGAAACTATATTGGTTATTGTGATATTGGTGACGATGCTGGAAATCTGCCTTTGTATTCCATTTATAGTGCCTCAAATAGAAATTCAAATAATAGAATTGAGTTTAATAATATTTATAATTTTTCAAGTGCTGGTGTTCGTTGGCAAACTTCTGGAGCTTCTTCTGGTGCGGGAGATGGATGGGCAATTGAAAGTAATCGTTTTTATCAAACTGCCTCACGTACTTCTGTGCTTTATCCTATTTGGTTGCAATCTGGTGCAGGACATAATATAAATAACAATAGTATTGGAGGAAGTGATTCTAGCAGGGTTGGAACGGCCACTGTTACTTCAAATACTTTTTATGGGATTTATTTACAGTCATCTGGGACGAATGCAAATACTATTAACCACAATACTATTTCCAATATTAATTCAAGCTCATTTTATGGAATCTACCTAAATGGTGGTGATGTTAATTTAAGAGGAAATATTATTGGGGGATTGACTCTGGTTAATGATACCATTATTAATACAAGTACTACCTATCCATTATATAAAACTGGTGGAGGTACTATTGATTTTTCAAATAATACCATTTCAAATATTTCAGCAGGTAGTACTATGTATTCCATTTATTTATTGGGTGGTTCAAACCATACAATTGATAGCAATGAAATTTACAGAGTTTCCTCTCCAAGTACTGCTTATGCAATTATGGCAAGCTCAGGAGCATCTGGTGTAAATGTTACCAATAATCATATTTATGAGTTATTAAATACATCAACCACTGCAGCAATTTATATTCAATCTTTGGGTACCAATACTATTAGTGATAACCTAATTGAAAATATCACCCATTCATCTACATTCTATGGTTTGTATGCATTAAGTGCAAGTCCAGGTATCGTTAATTATTCTAATAACCGATTGCGAAATTTAACTTTAAACTCAACTTCATATTTGTTTTACCTTACGAGTACTGGTACCTATAATTATAGCAACAACGATGTAAGAAATATTACACAAACGGCAGGAACTGCATATTCCACTTATGCTTCCAGCACGGGTAACTATAGTTTTACAAACAATATGTGGGATAGTATTACTATTTCCACAACTTCTACCTGTTATTTTTATTATGGTAGTTCGAGTGGTACACATACCTTCACAAACAATACCATTTCCAATCTAACCTATACCCTAAGTACGAGTCCTAGATTGTATTACATTGCTAGTACATCTTCCGGAAATGTAAGCTTCACAGGCAATACTTATTATAATATTTATGGCCCATTAGCCAGCACTTTTTACAATTTTTACCAAGCTGGTGGTGTTGGAACAATTTCAAAAAATAGGTTGTACAATATCAATTCCCTTGGAACCCAATATGGATTTTATTTAGCTAGTTCCTCAGGGGCAATTGTTGATAATAATGTTATTGCCTTAGGAAATGATATGACTGCCAATGCAACTATTTATGGAATATTTGATGGAAGTACTGGTTCGAATCAATATTATTTTAACTCTGTTTTGATTAATGGAAATGCAGGGAATACCAATACCACAGCGGCATTTTATAAAAGTAGTTCAAGTACAATTACCGCCAAAAATAATGTTTTTACTAATTTTAGAGGTTTGAGTAATAATTATGGAATTTATATTGGAAATGTTACTGGATGGAGTGGAAGCACAATAGATTACAACAATATTTATTCTGTTAACTCTGCTAATGCAGTTTATTATTCGGGGGCAAAAACTTTTTCTGCATACCAAACCGCAAGCAGTTCCGATGCCAATGGAAGAGGTTCTGATCCAAAATTCAATACATATCCTGTTTTAATTTTACAACCAAACTCTTCCAATTATTCAGCTGGTATTGCCATTCCAGGATTTGCCACAGATTATTTAGATAGTACTCGAAATGTAAGTACACCAAGTATCGGGGCTTACGAAAACACTAAAGATTTAGTAGGACCTGAAATTAGTTTTGTCAATTTACCAACTACTTTGTTAACTAGTAACCGCACATTAACCAACGTTATTATTACTGATACAAGTGGTGTAAATGTACTTGCTGGAACAAAGCCAAGATTGTATTATAAAAAATCAAGCAATACTAACCAATATGTAGGAAATACCTCTGCGGTTAATGGATGGAAATATGTTGAATCAAATGAATCTGCTTCGCCTTTTAGTTTCACTTTTGATTATTCGAAATTAACAGGAGCAGCGGTTAATGCTGGAGATGAAATTGAATATTTTGTTGTTGCCCAGGATAATACTTTGGATATGAATGTTGGGGATAATTCCGCAACTTTTACCAGTGGGCCAACAAGTGTGAATTTAGATAATTCCAACTTTCCTGTAAGTGGAGTAAATTCTTATAACATCGCTGTTACGGGATTTATAGGTACCGTTAAAGTTGGGTCGGGTCAAACATATACCAATCTTACTGATTCAAGTGGCTTGTTTAATGCAATTAATGAGAATGTAATTGTTGGAGATTTACGTGTAGAAATTAGTTCTGATTTGAATTTAGAATCAGGGACCATTGCACTTTCAGCACTTCAATTTGAAGGAGGTACCTTTAATGTTGTAATTGGAGTAGATTCTGCGGTTGAAAGAACAGTTCAAGGAAGTAATACCAGTCCTCTTATTCGATTGAATGGTGTGGAAGGTTTGGTTATTGATGGAAGTTATGATGGATCTGGTAGGTATTTAATGTTTAGGAATAATACAGCAACCGCTTCTGCTTTGGCTATCAATTCAGGGATAAATGATACCTTAAGAAATGTGATTTTTGAAAGTGATAATAGTTCTTCTTCTGGAACAACAGGAGGTGCTTTAAATCTTGGGTCGGGTACAACTTCAAATCAAAATCTTTATATATCTGGGAATTTGTTTAGACATAATTCCAATACTGGAATTGCTCCTTATACACAAATAATGATTGGCTCTACAGGTAACTCAGGTTTAAAATTTGTTTCAAATGAAATTAGCAATTTTATAACTTTAGGAATATATATTACTTCAGCCACCTCTAATCAAAGTTTTGTATTCGACCAAAATCATTTTTATCGCAATTTGCCAACGTCAGCCAGCACCCAATATGGAATTTATGCATTAGGAAATAACCATACCATAACCAATAATAGTTTTGGAGGAAGTGCATCAGGAAGGTCGGGCTCTGTTTGGCAAATGACAAGTACTTTTTATGGTGCTTATGTTTCGGGTCAAGCCATTACAGCTGGTGATACTTCTTATTTTAGAAATAATACTTTTGGCAATATTTCAAGTGGAGCTTTTTACGCTTTAAATTCTTTAGGTGGAAATATAGTTGCCGAGAATAATACAATTGGTTCATTAGGAGAAGGAATAAATACTACTTCATCTACCTATCCAATATATTTTACAAGTAGCAATACAAATGGATTGGTTAGAAACAATTCTATTCAGTATTTTTCAGCATCATCCACGTTTTATTCTATTTATAGTGCAGTTGCAGGTTCTTTTGAAGTAACCAATAATACCATATCGAATAATACAGCCTCTTCTACCCACTATGGTATTTATTTTACTAATGGTTTAGGAACTATTTCAAATAATACGATTTCAAACAATACCAATACGGGTGGAACAACTATGGGAATAAATACAAATAGTGCAAGTCCAAATACTTGGTATATTTCTGAAAATAACTTAGAAGATAATTTTATTAGCGCTACTTACTATGGAATTTATCATTCAGGTTCTTCCCAAATTACCGATTCAGCAAATACCATATCTAATATTTCAGCAAATGGTACAGGCACCATTTATGGTATTTATTCGGGCAATTCTGCTTCCAATAAATTCATTCAAAATTCAATTTCAGATTTGAACCAATCTGGAACTGGGTCGATATATGCAACTTCATTTGTTTCTGGTACTAATTTGGTTCAAGAGAATAGTATTGAAAATATTACTACAGGATTTTCTACAAGTGGATCCTTTGGTGCATTAGGAGTTTTGGTTCAAACCAGTAACTCTGGAAACCTTATTTTTGGTAATACCATACGTAATATTAGCCTAAGTGCAACAGGTGGACAAGGAGCTTCAGGTGGTATTTATATTTCAAATGTTGGTTCAAGTGGAATTAAAACAGAAATTTCTGGAAATATCATTGAAGAGATTAAAACCAGTTCCACTTTGGGTGAACCAAACTCATCTTCACTATACGGCATTTATGCTGCAAGTGGCAATGCTACCTATGTCAATAATTCTATAGCAATCGGTTTGAACCAAGATGGAAATATTTCAGCAATTGGTATACAAGATGCGGGTGCAGGAACCAACCAATTTTATTATAATTCCGTAAATCTAGCAGGAACCGTTTTTAATGGGAATATTGGGAATTCTTCGGCTGCTTTTAGAAGAACTTCAACAGGTGTGGATAGTTTGCGAAATAATATTTTCTCTAATCAAAGAACAGGTGGAAATGTAAATCATTACGCCATAAGAATTGATAATTCAACAGGGTGGAATGGTGCAATGGTGGATAACAATTTATTATATAGTAGTTTGGATACCTTAGCTAGTTTCAATGGAGCAAGTATTGCTAGCTTTAGCGATTGGAAAATTACTAGCTCAGCAGATGTTAACTCAAGTAATGGGGATCCTAAGTTTAATACAAAAACCAATTTACGCCCAACACCTAATTCTGCCATAGCTTCTGTTTCTGCATACACTGGAACAGGTTATTTAACAGATATTACTGGAATGACTAGAACCATTCCGAATATAGGTGCTTACGACAGTTTATATGATAACGGTTCTCCTGATATTTCCTATGAGCCACTTTCAAATATTGTTAGTACATCAAACAGGGTTTTTGATTTGGTAAACATTACAGATCCAAGCGGGGTGCAGGTTGGAAGCGGTTTGAAGCCTAGGTTGTATTATCGTAAATCAACCAATGCCAATACTTATGTTGGCAATACAAGTTCAGATAATGGGTGGAAATATGTGGAAGCAAATAATAGTGTTTCACCTTTCCAATTTACTTTTGATTATACAAAATTATTTGGAGGTATAAGTGGAGGAGAGGATATTGAATATTTTGTAATAGCACAGGATAGTGTCTCCATTGCACATGTTTCGGCGAATGAGGCCACATTTACAAGTAACCCAACAAGTGTGAATTTAAGTGCTGCCAATTTCCCTGTTAGTGGCGATATGAACCGATATAGAGTTCAGATTCTAATTTCAGGAGATTATAATGTAGGAGTTTCAGAATCATTAACAAGTTTAACTGGATCAAATGGTGCTTTTAATTTTGTTAATGGCAATATACTTTCTGGTGATGTAAGGCTCATTGTTAAGTCCGACCTTTCGGAAAGTGGCGATGTAGGATTAATTCAATGGGATGAACAAGGTGCCGGAGGTTACCGTGTTTCTATAGTACCAGATGCCACAACCATGAGAACTATATCTGGAAATTATTCTGGTGGATTGATTAGGATTGATGGAGCAAAAAATGTTAGTATTAAAGGGGGAACAGGTAGTGATACGTATTTGAAATTCCAAAATTCAAATTCAAATGGGAATGTTTTTGTTTTAGAAAATGGAACTAGAAATGACACCCTAACAAACAGTATTATTGAAGGTGCTGGAACTTTGAGTGCTGCTATTTTTATTGGTGCTGGTGTTTTTGGAAATGATTTGATTTGGATTGAAAATAACCAAATTAGAGATTTGACTAGCACATCTGCAACTCCTGGTATAGGAATTCAATCCAATTCTAGTCAAAATGATAGTGTTTATATTAAAGGAAATTCGATTTTTAATTGGACTTCTTATGGTATACGAGCTTCTAACAATTCAGCAGGAATTAATTGGGAAATTTCTAATAATAATTTCTATCAAACATCTCCTCGGTCCTCTCAACTTAAGGCAATTTCATTCTTATCGGGTGTAGGTCATATAATTGATGGAAATAATATTGGAGGATCAAATTCTACAAGAACTGGAACAGCTTTGACGGTTACATCATCTACCTTCCCCTCTTTTACAGGAATTGAGGTTTCAACAATTAATGATACGGATCAAACCATAATTTCGAATAATATAATTTCGAATATATCAACAGTTTCGTTTTATGGAATTTATGGAACTGGAGGTGAATTATCTATTACCAATAATAGGATTGGTGGAGACGCTGAAGCTTCAGATACAATTAAGGCAACTAGTTCCATTTATGGTATTTATTATATAGGTTCTGGAAGCCCTCAAATTGTAAACAATAATTTGGGAGGATGGAATTCTGCTTCTACAACTTATGGTGTTTATGCAACTAATGGAGATTCCTTAGAAATTGATAGCAATACTATTTCTAACATTCGAAGTACGAGTACTTTGTATCCAATTTACCTAGCAGGAGGTTCAAATGCTTTCTTGAGGGAAAATACTATTTCCGGATTGTCTGCAGGAAGCACCACTTATGGGTATTACCTTGCAACAGGTGGGTCAACCATAGTTTCAGGTAATTCATTTATTGGCTACAATACTGCCAATACTACTTATGGGTATTATTTAACAAGTGCCTCCCCAAATACTTATTCAATTCAGAACAATATTTTCAAGCGTATTACTCAAACTGCTGGAACCTTTTATGGGGTTTATTCTAGTTCTACTGCTAGTGTGAATTATTCTAATAACACAATGGACTCTATTAGTAGTGGTGCAACAACAATTTATGGATATTACTCAACAAGTGCATCAACACATACTATAAATGATAATAGCTTTAACGCATGGTCTTCTAATTCAACAGCATCTCCATATGGTGTTTACCTAACAGGACAAACAGGTTTGGAAATTAATAGAAATACCATTTCAAATTTTAGTGCCAATAATATTCTTTATGGATTTAATATTGGTGGAGCAGGTAATGTGAATATGACGAAAAATAGAATTCATGATTTGGTTGGAACAAGTACCACTTATGGAATTTACTATTCATCAACTGGAGTTTTGGTTGCAAATAATAATTCAATTGCTTTGGGATATGGATCAAACTCGAATATCAGTATCTATGGTATCTATGATGCATCTTCAGGTACAAGTACTTTCCAGTACAATTCAGTTAATATCACAGGAAATTCATCTAACTCTTCATTGTGCGCCGCTTATTATAAATCAGGAGCAAATGCAAGAACCATGTATAACAATGCCTTCGCAAATTCGCGAGGTGCATCCAATAATTATGGAATTTATGTTGCCACTACTACAGGTTGGTCTGGAGTAAATGTCAATTATAATTTATATTATAGTTCTATTTCTACCAATGCAACTTACTATAGTGGAGCCATGAACCTAACATCATGGAAGGTTGCAGCTAGTGCAGATGCAAATTCAGTATCTAATGATCCATTATTTAATTCCTATAATTTATTAATTCCATTCCCGGGTTCACCTCTTTTGGGAGCTGGTACATCGATAACCGTTTTGGGTGATATTATTGATAGTACTAGAAATGGAAGCACGCCAACTATTGGTTCGTTTGAAAATTCAGGTGACCCTATTGGACCTACTATAACTTTTACTCCACCATACAAACCAAGTAAATCAGGTATTACATTAAACAATGTTTACATAACGGATTTAAGTGGAGTGGATACTAGTACGAATAGGCCAAAATTGTACTATAAAAAATCTACTGATGGCAATTCACTTGTTGGAAATACCAGTATCGATAATGGTTGGAAATATGTTACAGCTGAAGGTATTGGCAATTCACCATTTTCATTTACAATGGACTTTAGTAAACTCTATGGAGGTTCGCCTAATGATGGAGATGTAATTCAATATTTTATTGTTGCCACTGATCTATATTCTAGCCCAAATACCTCAATTAGTGCTGGAACAATGAATACAAATCCAGTTGGAACTAACCTAGTTGGAGGCAATTTTCCAGCAGTAAATACACATTCTACTAGTTTAATTTCAGAAATAAGTGGCGAGTTTGAAGTGGGAACTGGAAAACAATTTACTTCCTTAACTGGCACAGATGGAGCATTTAAATTTATAAATGACAATAGGTTGGGAGGAAATACAACCTTGCGCATTTCAAGCAACCTTACAGAAACTGGTGCAGTTGCCTTAAATCCTTTGGACGAAATAAATAATGGAAGTCAATTTGTTTTGAACCTAAAGCCTACTTCTGGTTCCTCTAAATTGGTTTCTGGTTCTTATGGTGGAGGGTTAATCAGACTTAATGGTGCTGATAGAATTTTGATTGATGGTAATAACGGAAGTAATGATATTGGTTTGACATTCTCAAATACAAGTACAGGAACTTCTGCTGTAATTCAATTTATTTCTACATCTGCTGGAAATGGCTCTGAAAATGATACCATTCGTTATTGTAATATTATAGGTGGAAGTTCAACCATTACCTCTACTCATGGTATTGCCATTGGAGGCACAAGTGTGGCTACTTCAGGATTTGATAATAAGAATATTACCATTTCCAATAACATTTTCTCAAAAGCATATTATGGTATAAGAATAGAAGGTAATAGTTTAAATAAAGCGTATAATATTAAAATAAATAATAATGTTATCGGTTCAGAAACCGCTACTGACTATATTGGATATTCAGGGATATATTCAACAAATACTCGTTATCTTGAAATATACCAAAATACAATTAAAAATATCCTAAATACTTCAACTAGCTTAATAAGTGCTGGTATTACAATTTATACTGGAACAGATTCAGTGTCTATTGAGTCAAACATAATTGACAATTTGAAGTATACCTCTACTGGTGGATATGGATTAAGAGGGGTTTATGTAAATACTGGTTCTTCCAATTCGTATTTATATTTTATAAATAATGTTATTACAAGGATTGGAGGAGATGGATGGAGTGCCTTTTCTAACTCATCACCAGTTGGAATTTATTTGGATGGAACCAATGGTTATTTGAATTTTTATCATAACTCTATAAATATGACTGGAGGGGTAACCAATAGTTCGGGCTCTCTTTCATCATGTATTTATTTTACTTCAGGAAGTAGTAATATCGATTTTAGGAATAACATCTTGAGTAATTCGATGACCTCAGTTAATGCCTCTGGTAAAATGTATTGTATTTACTCTGATGCATTGAGCACCGCCTTTGATTTTATTGATAATAATGATTATTACCCTTCAGGTTCAAAAGGTGTATTAGGTTTCATTGGAGGTTCGGAGAAAACTACCCTTACAGCTTGGCAAACAGCAACAAGTAAGGATATAAATTCTGTAAGTTGTAATCCTGAATTTATTTCAGAAACCAATTTGAGAGGCTATAGTAACTGTGTAAATGGTAAGGCTCAAGTAATTTCAGACCTAACTGAGGACATAGAAGGTAATCCTCGACATAGCACCAAACCCGATATAGGTGCCTACGACTTTAGATTAGCAGAAGCCTCAATTTTAGCTCGAACTAGTCCTTCTAATAATGAGTGTGGTTCTGCCACTATGCCTATAACAATTGTTGTTAAAAATACAGGTGTTGCAGATTTAATAAATATACCTGTAACCTATTCAATTAATGGGTTTATTTCAACCATGGTTAGCGATACTTTAAGAGATACTTTATCGGCAGGGGAAATAGATACCTTCACTTTCTCATCTACTATAAATTCAATTGTAGGTGGAAGTGTTGATATTTCAACATATACCCAGGTTGATGGAGATGAGGATTTGACAAATGATTCAATTCAGGAAGGCATAAATATTTATTTAAAACCTACACCAATGGTTTCTGGCTTAACAGAAATTTGCGAAAATAATACTACCTATTATACAACTCCTTCTAATTTGGGTCGAACCTATACCTGGACTCCTGTGGGTGGTACTGTTGCTTATGGACAAGGTACAGATAGTGTAATTGTAGCTTGGGGTAATGCTAGTTCTGCCACACTAATTGTACAAGATTCTGTTAATATTAGTGGTTGTAAAACCTCTACAGATTCATATTTAGTTACAGTTAATCCTTATCCAACTCCAGTAATAAGTGGAGATACAGTTGTTTGCGAAAGCACTTCCGCTGTTTATTCTACACCCTTAACTTCTGGCAGATCCTATGTTTGGATGGTTAGTGGTGGATCAATTGGATCAGGACAGGGAACAAATTCAATTACTGTAAACTGGGGTTCAAATGGAACTGGTTTTGTAATTGTTAGCGATTCTGTGGATGCCACTGGTTGTAAAACAACTACTGCAGCATATGGTGTAACCATAAATCCTGTGATAGCAAGTAATTCTATAAGCGGAGCACAAAGTATTATTACGGGTACTTTACCTACCCAATTGAATGGCTCTAACGCAACAGGTGGAAATGGAATTTATAGTTACCAATGGATTTCTAGCTTAATTAATTCAAGTTCTGGTTTTATTAATGTAAGTGGGTCTGGAACAGATTTAAATTATAATAGCGCCGCCCTTACCCAAACTACTTGGTTTAAACGGGTTGTTAACGCAGGAGTTTGTACTGCTGATACCTCTACCGCAATTGAAGTTACGGTTTTTCCAATTATATCATCCAATTCAATTTCTTCGGCCCAAACTATTTGTTCTGGTTCAACACCTGCAATTTTATCTGGATCTGATCCTGCTGGAGGAAATAATTCATATTCCTATTTATGGGAAAGTAGTTCTACCAGTTCATCAACAGGTTTTACATCAGCATCAGGTTCAAATTCAAACAAAAACTATAGTCCATCTAGTTTATCCAATACAGTTTGGTATAGAAGAATAGTTTCATCCCTTAATAGTAGTGATACCACTGCATCTATCGAAATAACAGTAACACCTGTAATAAGTGCAAACACCATAAGTGGTGCTCAAACCATTTGTACAGGAAGCACTCCAAGTACCTTAGTTGGTTCAACTCCAGCAGGTGGAAATGGACCATTCTCGTATGTATGGGAAAGTAGTACCACTAGTGCGTCTTCTGGCTTTAGTTCTGCTAGCGGAACAAATAATGCCATAGATTATTCTCCTAGTGCATTAACCCAAACCACCTGGTTCCGTCGTGTGGTAGGTTCTGGTGATTGTGCAACATTAACCAGTTCTGCAATTGAGGTAACGGTAAATGAAGTAATCGCATCCAATACCATTTCAAGTAGTCAAACCATTTGTACAGGAAGCACGCCAAGTTCCTTAAGCGGCAGTGCCCCAACAGGAGGCAATGGTAGCCATACTTATACATGGGAAAGTAGCACCACCAGTGCTTCTACAGGATTTAGTGCGACTAGTGGTAGCTCCATAAGCGCTAGTTATAGTCCTTCAGGTTTGACCCAAACCACTTGGTATAGAAGAGTTGTTAGTGCTGGTGTTTGTTCATCTAATACTAGTTCGGCAATAGAGGTAACGGTAAATGAATTAATCGCATCCAATACTATTTCAAGTGCTCAAACCATTTGTACTGGCAGTACCCCAAGTACCTTAAGTGGAAGCTCTCCAACAGGTGGCAATGGTAGCTATACCTATACATGGGAAAGTAGCACCACCAGCGCTTCAACAGGATTTAGTGCAGCTAGTGGCACTTCAACAAGCGCTAGTTATAGTCCTTCAGGTTTGACCCAAACCACTTGGTACAGAAGAATAGTTAGTGCTGGCGTTTGTTCATCCAATACTAGTTCTGCTATTGAGGTAACGGTTAATGAAGTAATCGCTTCCAATACCATTTCAAGTAGTCAAACTATTTGTACAGGAAGCACGCCAAGTTCCTTAAGTGGCAGTGCCCCAACAGGAGGCAATGGCAGCTATACCTTCACATGGGAAAGTAGTACCACCAGTGCTTCTACAGGATTTAGCGCAGCTAGTGGCGCCTCTACAAGCGCTAGTTATAGTCCTTCAGGTTTGACCCAAACCACTTGGTATAGAAGAGTTGTTAGTGCGGGTGTTTGTTCATCCAATACTAGTTCGATAATAGAGGTAACAGTAAATGAATTAATCGCATCCAATACCATTTCAAGTGCTCAAACCATTTGTTCAGGTAGCATCCCAAGTACCTTAAGTGGAAGCTCTCCAACTGGAGGCAATGGTAGTTATACCTATTTATGGGAAAGTAGCACCACCAGTGCTTCAACAGGATTTAGCGCAGCTAGTGGCACTTCAACAAGTGCTAGTTATAGTCCTTCAAGTTTAACCCAAACCACTTGGTATAGAAGAATAGTTAGTGCTGGTGTTTGTTCATCCAATACAAGTTCAACCATTGAAATAACAGTAACACCTGTAATAAGTGCAAACACCATAAGTGGTGCTCAAACCATTTGTACAGGAAGCACTCCAAGTACATTAGTTGGTTCAACCCCAGCAGGTGGAAATGGACCATTCTCGTATGTATGGGAAAGTAGTACCACCAGTGCTTCTTCTGGCTTTAGTTCTGCTAGTGGAATAAATAATGCCATAGATTATTCTCCTAGTGCATTAACCCAAACCACTTGGTTCCGTCGTGTGGTAGGTTCTGGTGATTGTGCAACATTAACCAGTTCTGCCATTGAGGTAACTGTTAATGAAGTAATCGCTTCCAATACC
>JAIOYZ010000005.1 GCA_021740845.1 Bacteroidia bacterium | reverse complement strand
GAGATGCTACTAACTTAGGAAATGGCGATACTTATGTAAGTAAAAACGGAAGGTATCCTTGGGCATTGAATGTTCCTGCAAGTTTTGATTATCCTAAAGAAAAAGCAGATATCAATACCGCACATTTAAAATTTGCATCATGGGTTTCTAGTGGAGGTTCTCAATTCACAAATTGGTATGCTAACGAAAGTGGATACCGCAATTCAGCAAATATTTATTAATAAAAAATATTGACCTAGGGTCAAAGCAATAAAGCTAAAACAAAGGGCTTCGGCCAACCTTTATAAGGACAATCAAACCTGGTTTCATGGTGTTTCCGGGTTTGAGAGTCCTTTTTTTAGTTATCTTTAGACCCAATATGCTGCCACCTAAAAAAGAACATGCTACTATAAAAGATTCCATTCATCCTCGTAACCTTCATCGCGAGCGTTATGATTTTGAAAGCTTGGTGGCGGTTTGTCCAGAATTGAAACCCTTTGTTATCTTAAATAAATACGAAGATATTTCTATCAATTTTTTTGACCCATTAGCGGTTAAAATGTTGAATAAAGCATTGCTAAAAAAGTATTACCAAATAGATTTTTGGGACATACCCGAAAATTACCTTTGTCCTCCTATACCTGGTAGAGCCGATTATCTGCATCATTTTGCAGATTTGCTATCAAAAAGTGCTGGTCATTATGGTTTATCCAAAATTCCTACAGGTAAAAACATTTTGGCTTTAGATATAGGTGTGGGAGCAAATTGTGTTTATCCAATTATTGGCAATCGTTTTTATGGTTGGCGCTTTATTGGTTCAGACCTTGACCCAATTGCTTTAAAAAATGCAGAAGAAATTGTTGCCAAAAATAAAGTGCTTGTTGGCGAGATAGACTTAAGGCTGCAAAACAATCCCAATCATATTTTAAAAGGCGTTTTGAACCAAAATGAACTAGTGGATTTCACAATTTGCAATCCTCCTTTTCATTCGTCGTTGGCTGAAGCGCAAGCAGGCTCCATAAAAAAACTAAGCAATTTAAAAAAGAAAAAGGTGGAAAAAGTTACCTTGAATTTTGGTGGCAAGGTAAATGAATTATGGTGCCCAGGAGGGGAAGAAAGGTTTGTGAAAACGATGATTCATCAAAGTCAAGAGATAGGTAAAAACTGTTTTTGGTTCAGCACTTTATTGTCGAAACAAGATAATATTACCAAGTCAACCGACCTATTGGAAGAATTAGGGGCAATTGAAATACGGGTATTGCCAATGGGACAGGGGAACAAAATAAGTAGAGTTTTGGCGTGGACATTCTTAAGCAAAAGGGAGCAAGAAAATTGGGTGAAAACTAGGTGGCAATAGCTTGTTTATTTTATACTTAGACATTGCTTTGTTCCCACCAATAAAAAAATTATGTTTGTTTTAAATTGGTTCAAACCGTAATGAAAAAAAACAATTCCATTTATTCTGCCCTAGCATTATTTGTACTCTTTGCATTTTCTTTAAATTCCTTTTTGAACCTAGAAATAACTAGTGTTAATAAACATGGAATTTTATTTAATTCTAAAACCAAGATTCCTAAGAAAGATAGGATGGATTTGGCTTGGGAGCAAGAGTTTGAGCTTACCAAAGATCCATCCCTAGGTATTGTTCCCAAAGAGCGTTTGTATGATGCTTGGAAATACCAACAACAATTGTTTTCGCAAAATGGAATGCACAAGGCAGCAATACCAGGAGTTACTTGGACGGCCCGAGGACCAAATAATTGTGGAGGAAGAACCCGCTGTGTTTTGGTAGATTTAAACGATCCAACACGTAAAACTTTATGGGCAGGTTCTGTTGCTGGAGGTTTATGGAGAACTACAGATATTACTGCCACAAATACCCAATGGACAAGCAGCAATGATTTCTTTGATAATTTAGCAATCACACATATTGATCAAGCGCCAAATAACCCTCAAGTAATGTATTTCTGCACGGGTGAAGGCAATAGCAATTTAGATGCGGTGCGTGGTTTGGGTGTATGGAAAAGCGTAAATGGAGGTGCTTCATGGAGCCAATTGGCAGCTACTAGTAACAGTAATTATTACTATTGTCAAAAGGTGGTTTCCATTGGAAATGGGGATACATTAATGGTATTAACGAAAACTGGATTGTATAGGTCGGTAAATGGAGGAACAGCCTTTACAAAAGTTTTAGGAACTGGAATCAGCAGTGCTGGAAACATTGCCTATGATTTAGAAGTGATGGCCAATAAAACCATTTATGTTACCATGAGTACAGGCTCAAGCAATGGAGGTACCATTCATAAATCATATAACTTTGGCGCAACTTGGACGAGTCCTTTAACATTACCATCTTATTTTAATAAAGACGAAATGGAGATTGCCGTTTCGGGCACAGATACCAATACTTTGTATGCTTTAGTTGAAAGTTCAAGTAAAATTCAAGGCATCTTAAAAACTAACAATGCGGGTATTTCTTTTGATACTGTTATTTCTCATCCAATTGATGCTGACGGTGGAGTTAGTACAAGTAGCGCGAGAAAAGATTTTAGTAGAGGTCAGGCTTGGTATGATTTAAGTTTAGCGGTTGATCCAAATAACCCAAATGTAGTTGTGGTTGGGGGAGTAGATTTATTTAAAACTACCAATGGCGGAAGTTCTTGGACCCAACTTTCTCATTGGTATGGAGGCTTTGGTTTTCAAGAAGTACATGCCGATCAACATTATGTTTGTTTTGAACCAGGAAATTCCAATGTAACCTATTATTCTAATGACGGAGGAGTTTATCGATGTTCCAATTTTACAGCAAGTTCTCCTACCATTGTAAGCAAAGAATCTAATTATAATACTACTCAATTTTATGCCTGCGACATTCATCCAAATGCAGGTTCTAACCAATTTGTTGCGGGAGCGCAAGACAATGGGTCACATGCCTTAAACTCTCCTGGAATAGGAAGTTCGATTGAGGTAACGGGTGGAGATGGAGCCTTTTGTCATATCGACCAAGACCAGCCACAATATTGGTTTACTTCTTATGTTTATACCAGTTATTATAGATCTACAAATACAGGAGCTAGTTTTTCTAATGTTTTAAATACCAGTGTTACAACTGGTAGTTTTATTTCGCCCAGTGATTATGATGACCTAAATAATAAAATGTATTTGTGTGGGAATAATGGAACCTTTGTTCGTTGGACAAACCCACAAACTGGAAATACATTGCAATTTGATACAGTTCCTTTATTTAATAATGGAAAAATTACGCATGTTAAGGTTTCTCCAAATACAAGCAACCGAGTGTTTTTTGGTTTGAATAATGGGAGAATTATTAGAATTGACAATGCTCATATTAACGCAGGAATTGATACCTATATCAATAATGGATTTGGAATGCCAACAGGAAGTGTTTCATGTATTGAAGTGGAAGATGGAAATGATAATCATATTGTAGTTACCTATTCTAATTATGGAGTGGTAAGTGTTTGGGAAACAAAAAACGGTGGAACATCTTGGGCAAGTATTGAAGGTAATTTACCTGATATGCCTATTAGATGGGCTTTGCTAAGCCCTAATAAAAATTGGCAATTGATGCTTGCAACTGAATTGGGTGTTTGGACAACAGATAGTATCAGGGGAACTACTACAAATTGGCAACCAAGTAATACAGGTTTTGCTAATTTAAGAACGGATATGTTGAAGATGCGTGGGTTTGATAAACAAGTTTTAGCCGCAACCCATGGAAGAGGCGTATTTACAAGCAATGTTTTTGCCCCACCATTTGCTGATTTTGTAGCAGATAAAAAGGTGGCATACATTGGCAGTAATGTTCAATTTACGAGTACCAGTAATGGAGCAACTTCGTATTCATGGAATTTTGGCGACGGAACTTTTAGTACTTCGCAAAATCCTATTAAGCAATATACATTACCCGGTTTTTATAATGTAACCTTAAGCATAAATGGAGGAATGTATTCCAAGGTTTACAATTCTTTTATTCAAATTATGCCATTTAGAGCAGTTCCATATACATTGGCAATGGGAGGTAATTTTGAAACCAATCCAAATGATTTTGGGGTGGAAACTCCAAGTGGAATTGCTTTTGCAAGAGGAAGTTCTAGTGTTACTGGAAAGAACGGAACTGCAAGTGGTTCCAATGCTTGGGTTACAGGTATAACAGGCAATTACAGCGATAATAACCATGCAATTTTATATACTCCCAATTTCAATGTTAGCGCAACGGGAACCTATACTTTTAGGTTCAAAGCGAAAAACAAATTTGAATTAGGATACGATGGATATATTGTTGAATACAGTACTGATTTAGGAAATAATTGGAATCCAATGGGTACCAGCACACAAACTAATTGGTATGATTTTTCAAATGCATCAGGAGGAACAGCATTCCCATCTGGCCAAGCATTTTTTAATGCCAATAAAACCTGGGTAACGCAATCGTATAATTTCACCTCCATTGCCGGCATTCAAAAAATTTGTTTCCGATTTGTTTTTAGATCAGATGATGCTGTTACCAACGCTGGATTGGCAATCGACGATTTTGAGATTGTTGGTCCTACCAACCCTGCAATGCCAGTTGATTTGGTGCAGTTTTATGGAAAGAGGTTAAATGAAACAGCCGTAAAATTAAATTGGCGTACTGCTAGCGAACAAAATAACAAAGGGTTTGAGGTTGAAAAAAGCAAAGACGGATTTTTATTTGAATCATTAGGTTTTGTTGCCGGAAAGGGTAATTCAACCATAACAAATGATTATGAATTTAAAGATGAACAAGCTAATGGAAAACTATTGTATTACCGCTTAAAGCAAGTTGATTTTAATGGCAATTATGAGTACACTAAAGTAATTTCTATCAACCAAGATTTACAAGAAAATTCGTGGGCTAAATTGCTTTATTTAAGTGGAGGAGAGGGTGTTCAATTAAGTGCGTCTGATGAGCTAAAATCCTTGCGCATAATATCAAACACAGGAGTTGTGGTAAAACAGTTTGAGAACATTTCTTCTACTCAAGTTCTGCAATTAGCGGATTTAGCTAAAGGTATTTACCTAGTGGAAATTGAATTAAAAGACGGATATAAAACTACAGAGAAACTGCTTTGGGTGAAATAAATTAAGCCTCAAATAATTTCTTTAGTTCGTTTAGTTTTAGCAAAGCCTCAATAGGAGAGAGGGTGTTTAAATCGAGATGTTGCAATTGCTCTTTTATGCCTAATAAAACGGGGTCATCTAATTGAAACATGCTCAATTGAATTGGGTTTACTTTTGCTTTTCCCAATTCGCGAGCACTCATTTGTTCCCTTCCTTTTTCAAGTTCTTTTAATAAGTCGTCTGAGCGCGTTAATACGGTTTTAGGGATGCCCGCCATTCTTGCAACATGAATACCAAAACTGTGTTCACTACCACCTGGTTTTAACTTGCGTAAAAAGATTACTTTATTGTCTTGCTCTTTTACATGAACATGGTAATTTTTAATACCATTGCCTGCTTGTTCCAATTCGTTTAGTTCGTGGTAATGGGTAGCAAAAAGTGTTTTTGGTTTATATGGATGTTGGTTCAAAAATTCTGTAATAGCCCAAGCTAATGAAATGCCATCGTATGTAGAAGTACCTCTTCCAACCTCATCTAAAAGTATTAAGCTATTTGGCGAAAGGTTATTAAGAATACTAGCTGTTTCTGTCATTTCTACCATAAAGGTACTCTCGCCAGATGAAAGATTATCGTTGGCACCCACACGGGTAAATATCTTATCAACTATAGATATTTGGGCCATTTTTGCTGGCACAAAACAACCCATTTGCGCCATTAAAACACATAATGCAGTTTGCCTTAAGACGGCAGATTTACCACTCATATTAGGACCCGTTAGGATAATAATTTGTTGGGTGGTTTTATCTAGGAAAACATCGTTGGAAATATAGGGCTCGCCGGGAGGCAATTGTTTTTCGATAACAGGATGGCGTGCATCCTTAAGTAAAAGGTCAAACCCATCTATCAACTCTGGTTTGCAATAGCGGTTGCGTTCGGCCAATTGACCAAAAGAAAGCAAGCAATCTAGTTTGGCAATTACTTGAGCATTGAGTTGAATGGTGGCTACTTCTTCTGCCAATGAAGTTACTAATTCATTATAAAGACGTTCTTCTATAACGCCAATTTTTTCTTCGGCACCTAAAATTTGGTCTTCGTATTTTTTTAGTTCTTCTGTTATATAGCGCTCTGCATTGGTTAAAGTTTGCTTGCGCATCCATTCTGGCGGAACCTTGTCTTTGTGCACATTAGTTACTTCTAAATAGTAGCCAAACACATTGTTATAAGATATTTTTAAGGAAGGAATGCCAGTGCGTTCTTGTTCTTTTTTCTGCAATTGAAGCAGATAGTCTTTTCCTCCAAAGGCAATTTTTCTTAATTCATCGAGGGATGCATCTACACCTTCTTTAATTACATTTCCCTTATTTGCCGTAACAGGTGGATCTGGCATTAATTCTTTGTCTAATTTTTCAATTACCCAAAGGCAAGGGTGAATTTGATCTGCCAATTGATCGATGAGAGGGAAATTAAATTGCTTTAATAAATCCTGAACCGGCTGCATCATTTTAAGAGAGCGGTTCAGTTGTTGCAATTCTCTTGGGCCAATTCGGCGCATGGCCAATTTAGAAATAAGACGCTCTAAATCTCCAATTTGAGAAAGAGAGTCTAATGTTTTTTGGCGGAGTTTGTGTTGAGTTTTGGCTTGCTCAACCACATTTAAACGTTCGTTAATTAATACTTTGTCTTTTAAAGGCATTACCAACCAACGCTTCAATAATCGGGCGCCCATAGGCGTTACGGTTTGATCCAAAATTTGAATGAGAGGTACGCCGCCATCGCCAGTAGATTGAATCAACTCAAGGTTGCGAATAGTAAATCGATCGAGCCAAACGTATTTTTCTTCATTGATGCGGGAGATGCTTTGGATATGACTTACCTGCTCATGGTGAGTTTCTGCAAGGTAATGCAAGCAAACCCCAGCAGCCACAATTCCCAAAGGTAAATCTTGAATTCCAAAGCCCTTTAAAGTTTGGGTTCCAAAATGAGAAAGTAATTTGTCGTAAGCAAAATCATGCTGGAAAATCCATTCGTCTAAAGTGTAGGTATAGAATTTATCGCCAAAATTTTGTTTGAAAGCAGTTAGGTGCTTTTTAGAAACTAGTGTTTCGGAAGGTTTAAAGCCTTGAAGCAATTTATCTAGATATGCAATAGGGCCTTCGGTAAGCATAAACTCGCCCGTAGAAATATCTAAAAAGGCGATGCCACCAACATTTTCTTGCAAATGAACAGCAGCCAAATAGTTATTACTTCTATGGTCTAAAATTTTATCGTTATAACTAACGCCTGGAGTAATTAATTCTGTAACTCCACGCTTAACAATTTTCTTGGTTAGCTTTGGGTCTTCTAGTTGATCGCAAATGGCAACACGTTGGCCAGCTCTTACCAATTTGGGTAAGTAATTGTCTAAAGAATGGTGCGGAAAGCCCGCTAGTTCTATGTGTGAGGCGGAGCCATTGGCGCGCTTAGTAAGCACAATTCCTAGTATTTGCGAAGCTTTTATAGCATCTTCACCAAATGTCTCATAAAAATCTCCTACCCTAAATAGCAAAATTGCACCAGGATACTTGGTTTTAATTTCCAAGTATTGCTTCATCAAAGGAGTTTCGCTACCATCTACTTTCTTTGCCATTGCTCGCAAGATACTCTAACATTTTTGTGCCTAAAGCCTTGTTTATATTTTGTGGAGTTTTTGTAATGGTTTGAACCAAATTTTGGATTTTATTTTATCTTTTTGGTTCAAACCGAAATAAAAAAAATACCTAGAAATAGGTAGCATTATGTATTTTAGCCTTCTTAATTTTGAAAACCTTAACCAAAAAAACATGAAATTTAAATTAGTAATCTTTGCTTTTTCCATGGCATTAATTGCCGCTTGTAATTCAGGTACCGAATCAAAAAAATCGGAAAGTTCTGCAGACACAGCTGCTATAATTGATGCTGCACCAATGAGTTTAGATTCTGCTTGTATGAAGGTAAAAGAATACCAAACAGAGGCAGGAATGTTTCAAGTGCCACAAAATTGGTATTTTGATACTTGGATTTTAGATGAGATTTTTAGTGATGCAACTATCACTGGTGTTCGCTTTTATTCTGGTTTGGTTACTACACCAGATGGTGATAAGAAATTAACTTTGATTGCAGTTGGTGTTAAAGATTTAGATGGCGATGGAGTAATGGATGATGTGCTAGGAGATAATACCGTTAGCAAGGTTTACCAGTACGCGCAAACTTGTCCTGATTTATGTGAAGGCTCCTCCCAAGGTGTATTTATAAATTTAGGAAAAGGCCCTGCTGGAGTTCCTCAATCTTGGTTATTTGATAAAGCCTCTTTAAAGAATTGTTACGAGAATTTACCAGATGTTAAATTTGTTCGTTTAGATAGGGTTGTAGCAGCTAATAAGCCAATGGATTTGAATATTTGTGGTGTGGATAAGGAAGCAAATCATACGGTAAAGACTTCTATTTTTTCGGGTAAAGCCAATATCTGTTCTGAGGTTTGCGGGCAAGTAAACATATTGAATACACCAACTAAATAAATGATATAAAGCGTCCTTTTAATAGATGAATACCTATTCCATTTTTATGCATGCTTCTCAAGTGGCATCAATAATCCCGGTTTTGGCCGGGTTTATTGTTTTTAAGAATTTGCCAAATTTGTCGAAGCGAATTTTATTCTATACCGCATTTACATTTTCAATTGAATTGTTGATGTTTATTTTGAGTGTTTTTAGAATTCATAATTTGGCGCTTATTCATTTTGCAATTCCCTTAGATTTTTATTTGATGAGTTTAGTTTTTCTGGAGGAGAAATTGCTTCAGAATTTTAAGAAATTGTTTTGGACTGCTCTTGCCCTGATTGTTGTGGTTGGTGTTTATGAAACCATTTGGGTAAATCATTTAAGTTCGTTTCCTAGTATTACAATTGTTGTAGAATCAATGCTATTGGTTGCAGCGGTGTTTTTGTATTTTAATGAAAGTTTAAAAGTTCCAAGTGCTATACCACTTAGTTTGCAGCCCTTGTTTTGGGTGGCTTGTGCTATTTTGGTTTATTATGGTTTTAGTGTATTTTACTTTTTGTTATATAACAGAATTCATTTGGAGAATAAAATCAAAATTGGTTCCATATTGCATTCTTCTTTCAATACACTATATTATCTTCTATTAACCATTGGGATTATATGCAAGAAGGAACGAGCAATTTAGGATTGTTATATATAGGAACTGGTTTTATTGCCTTTGTTTTGGGGTCTTTGCTGTTTTTTATAATTACCCATAGAAACCGTGTATTAAAGCTTTTGCTTTCTATGCAGGAAAAAGAAATTGAAAAAGAAAAGGAAGTTGCAAAGGCCATATTGGACGGTGAAGAAAAAGAAAGAGTAAGGATTTCGGAAGACTTACACGATGGCATTGGTGCTAAATTATCTGCTATCAAAATGCAACTAGAAGCTAACCTAAATAGCAATCAAGTTCGGGTTGAACCAAAAGAAATTATCAATCAATTAAATCAAGCGATTAATGAATTGCGAGGTATTTCTCATCATTTGCAACCCGAGTATATTCACAGTTTGGGTTTAGTGAATGCCCTTAAACAATTGATACAAAAAGTGAATGGTTTTGAGAAAACTCATTATAAGTTTTACACTAATGCATCAGAAAAGGTACAACTTGATAGGGAAGCTACCCTGCATATTTATCGGATTTTTTCTGAGCTTACCACCAATATTCTTCACCATGCTAAAGCCAAAGAAGCTTTTTGTCAGTTGATTTTAGAGAAAAACTCCATTTTAATTTCTGTGGAAGATAACGGTATTGGAATGAATGAAGTTGCAAAAGAAAATGCACCAGGAATTGGTTTGATAAATATCAGAAATCGGGTAGAATTATTGAAAGGAACCATAAGTATTGAATCCTCAAAAGGCACTTCGGTTCAAATAATAATTCCTTTAAAAGATTAAGCTATGAAAAAGATTCGCATCTATATTGCCGACGATCATCAATTAATTGTAGAAGGTTTACAGAGGCTTTTATTGGATCAAGACGATATTATTTTTGTGGGTAGCAGTAATAATGGTTTGGAGGCTGAACAAGACATATTGCAAAAAGAACCGGATATTGCTTTATTAGATATACGGATGCCAGGCAAAGATGGATTAAAAATCACTCAAAACCTTTTTCATTTGCAATCGCCTACCAAAGTAATAATCTTATCTATGTATGAAGATATAAGGTATATTAACGATGCCAAAAACTTTGGTGCTTATGGTTATTTGTTAAAGAATACATGTAGGGAAGAGTTTTTAGAAGCCATTCATTTGGTTCAAACCGGCAAAAAAATATTTCATAAAATTGAGGCAAAACAAACCAAAGAACTCATTTTTCTAACACCAAGAGAAAAGGATATTATTAAGGAATTGAGTCATGGTAAAACCAATCAAGAAATAGCAGATGAACTTAGCTTGAGTGTGCAAACTGTAATGACGCATCGCAAAAATATTAGAGCAAAAACAGGTACAAAAAATTTAGCTAACCTATTATTGGTTTTAAAGGAACAAGGAATTGATTTGGAATAATTGCTTCCAAACCTCCATGAATTAATTATGCTATCATTTGATTGAATAGTGCTATCCTCTCAATTTTTATTTGTGCAACATTGTTTAAACATTCTAAACTTAAACAAATATGTCAGCACAAAGACCAACTTTTAAATCTCATTACGATAACTTTATCGGTGGAGAATTTGTAGCACCAGTAAATGGTGAGTATTTCGAAAATGTAAGTCCAATTGATGGAAAAGTTATTGCCAAAGCGGCACGTTCTACTAAGGAAGATATTGATTTAGCCTTGGATGCAGCGCACAAAGCTTTTGCTACTTGGGGTAAATCTTCTGTAGCTTATCGTTCTAGCATACTCAACAAAATTGCAGATGTTATGGAAGCTAATTTAACTTTATTGGCTACCGTAGAATCTATTGATAACGGTAAAGCAATTCGCGAAACCATTAATGTAGATTTGCCATTATGTATTGATCACTTTAGATATTTTGCTGGGGTTATTAGAGGAGAGGAAAGCACTATTTCAGAATTAGATAGTACCACTGTTAGTATAGTTTTGGCTGAACCAATTGGTGTAGTTGGACAAATTATTCCTTGGAATTTTCCTTTGTTGATGGCAACTTGGAAAATAGCTCCAGCTCTTGCCGCGGGATGTTGTACGGTTGTAAAACCAGCAGAGCAAACGCCAACTTCAATTATGGTTTTGATGGAATTATTAAAAGATATAATTCCTGCAGGTATCTTAAATATAGTAACAGGATTTGGTCCAGAAGCAGGCAAGCCATTGGCACAATCTCCTAGAATTTCTAAAGTTTCCTTTACTGGCGAAACCACTACTGGTAGATTAATTATGCAATATGCTTCCGAAAATTTAATTCCTGTTACCATGGAATTAGGTGGCAAGTCTCCTAATATTTTCTTTCCATCGGTTGCAGATGCCGACGATGAGTTTTTTGATAAAGCCATTGAAGGTGCGGTGATGTTTGCTGTTAACCAAGGTGAAGTTTGTACTTGTCCTTCGCGTATTTTGGTTCACGAAAGTATCTACGAAAAATTTATGAGTAGGGTTATTGAAAGAACCAAAGCAATTAAAATGGGTAATCCATTAGATTCATCAACCATGATGGGCGCTCAAGCTTCCCATGATCAATATCAAAAGATTCAATCGTATTTGGAATTGGGCAAAGCAGAAGGTGCAGAAGTTTTGTGTGGTGGAGAGGTACAGAAATTGGAAGGCGATCTAGCCAATGGATATTATATTCAACCAACCATTTTTAAAGGCCATAACAAAATGCGCATTTTCCAAGAGGAAATTTTTGGTCCTGTAGTTTGTGTAACCACTTTTAAAACAACAGAAGAAGCCTTACATATTGCCAACGATACCCTTTATGGTTTGGGTGCTGGTGTTTGGACAAGAGATGCGCATGAGTTGTATCAAGTGCCAAGAGCCATTCAGGCAGGTAGAGTTTGGGTAAATTGCTACCATGCATATCCAGCTCATGCTCCATTTGGTGGGTACAAAAAATCTGGTTTTGGTAGAGAAACTCACAAGATGATGTTGAGTCATTACCGCCAAACTAAGAACATGTTAATCTCTTATAGCAAAGAGAAATTAGGGTTCTTTTAGTCGTATATTTTTTGCAATGGGTAGGCAGGAATTATGTTCTTGCCTACTTTTAATTATTGGTTTATGATTTCAAGGGTTCTAATTACAAAAGAAGCAAGTGACTTGGTTCAACAATTAAAAGCTAAATTTGGTAAGCTTATGTTTCACCAAAGTGGCGGTTGTTGCGATGGCTCACAACCTATGTGTTTTGAGAAAGGCGATTTTATTATTGGCAGCAACGATGTTTGCTTAGGAATAATAGACGACTGTGAGTTTTGGATGAGCAAGGACCAATTTGAATATTGGAAGTTTACCCAGTTAATTATTCATGTTACTAAAGGTCGTGGTTCTAGTTTTTCATTAGAAATTCCCATGGGTTTTCGTTTTATCACTCAATCTCGCTTGTTTACAGAAGAGGAATTGCAACAATTAGAACCTTTAAAATTTCTTGAAGATTAATTTTTATTGTTAAGTTGTTGGTATTGTTTTGGGGTAATGCCTTCGTAGTATTTAAAGGTTCGGATAAAGTAATTGCAATCTTCGAAACCCGTTTCAAAGGAAACGTTTTTAATATAAATGCTCTGGTCCTTGAGAAGTTTTTTTGCCAGTTTAATACGTTCTAAAATTATGTATTCTACCGGGCTAATTCCCAGTTCTCGTTTAAACAAGCGATACAAAGAGGCAGTGCTCATACCTGCATTTAGCGCAATAGTTTTAAGATTTATTTTTTCGGAGAGATTGCCTTGTATCAAATTTACAATGGTTGATAAATAGGTGTTTGAATTAGTATGCGGTTGTTTTTCAACTACCTGTTTTAACGTTTGTGTTTGTATAATTCGAATCAATAATTCTTGCAAAGCCAAATCTGCCAAAGCATCTTTTGTTAAGTCTTTGCTCTGACAAATACCAATAATTTTATTGATGGTTTGAGCCAAATCTTCGTTGTTATAGAAGAAATAATTTTGGTCGTCTAATTTCCAAAAATCCGACTTGCCCTCCTTGGGATATTTTTCGTTCAACAAATCCAAGGTATTACTAATTTTATCGTTGTCTATAGCCAAAGCCAAACATTGAGTTGGTTTTTCAATTGCAGCTTCTGGAAAATCAATAAGCATAATTTCGTTGGCAGGAATAATTACAGATTCGCCGGGTAGGTAATCAAAAGCAGGGTCTTCAAAAAGATGCATTACCTTTTTGCCACGCAACATGCTGGTAACAACTAAATCGTTAAATTTTAAAGGAACTTGAATGGAGCGTTCGTAGGTTTCAAATAAATTGAGTTCGCAATTTTCGAGGTTATAAATAGTTCTATTCTCCACCAAAGTCTTTAGCGAGTTTTGGTGTGTTAATGCGGGTAAGCTAGGAATAGTTTTATTTTTTGCCATTTATTTTTTCTATACAAACTCTTTTTTTGGGTTCGGTTTGAACCAAACTCCAATTACCGAAAATAGGATTTTGTTTTTGAAAATCAAGAGCTAATTGAAAATTGTATTAGTTTCGGAAATACCCCTGAAATCCTTACTCTTTTGCATTATTTTCGCCCTATGCAATTACAATCGAACTCGGAGTTTAAAACATCCCCACAATTATTAGATAAACTCAAAGAAGTTGGCATCACCAAAAATTTTAAAGAAGGCGATGTTATTTTGGATGAAGATGCCTATATCAAATCTATTCCAATTGTTATAACAGGTAGTATCAAAGTGATGCGTTCTGATGATGACGGTAGAGAGATTTTGTTGTATTATATCAAAGCCGGAGAAAGTTGCATTATGTCGTTTTTGGGTGGCATGCACCAAGATAGAAGTAAGGTTAGAGCAATAGCAGAAGAAGACTCAGAGATATTGTTTATTCCCATAGAAAAGGTTTCCTTGCTCATTTCAGAACACCCGGCTTGGCTAGATTATATTTTTAGACTTTACCACAAACGCTTTGAGGAATTATTGGATGTGGTAAATTCCATTGCATTTAAAAAGATGGACGAGCGCTTGTTGAACCTTATCAAGAAAAAATCTGAAATGAATGGTAGCAAGCAAATAAATGTAACTCACGAGCAATTGGCCAACGAATTAGGAACTGCTCGTGTTGTAATCTCCCGCTTACTTAAACAAATGGAAGACGAAGGTTTGGTAAAATTGGCAAGAAATAAACTAACGCTAACAAATTAGGATATTAATTTTTTGGTTCAAACCGAATAGATTAGTAAATGGTGAATAACCTAAATGCCTTGGTTATAAATAGGATGTAAGCCTTATTGGATAAGCTTTTCCAAGATAATGCGCTTGGTTCAAACCGAATTTTTTTACTTATTTTTTGAATGTAACAAAAGTAGCTGTAGAGGTAAATTTTGTGTCGCACCTTTGTGCCATCAAATTATCAAAACAAAACTAAATTCAACACAATGAGAATCGAAACAATTATTAAAGAAGGAAAAGGCACCATTGTAGATGTGCGTACTCCGGGAGAGTTTTTTGGAGGAAATGTGAAAGGATCCATCAATATTCCTTTGCAAGAAATTCCTGAAAGAATGGACGAAATTAAAGCCTTGAATCAACCTTTGATTTTGTGCTGCGCATCTGGTAACAGAAGTGGAAATGCACAAGGTTATTTATCAAGCAACGGCATTGATTGCGTAAATGGTGGTCCTTGGTTTGAAGTAGAGTACGTTCAAAGTAAAGTAGTACAAGCATGATAGGTGCATTGAAAAACATGTTGGGCTTTGGCCCATCGGTAGACTTAGCAGAATTGGTGAAAAACGGAGCCGTAATTGTAGATGTGCGCAGCAAAGGCGAGTATGCTGGAGGCCATATTAGAGGCTCTGTAAATATTCCATTAGATACTTTAGGAAATCACATCAAAAAACTAAAAGATAAGAACAAACCCATTATCACTTGTTGTGCATCTGGCATGAGAAGTGCTTCGGCAAAAGGCATGCTTAAATCCAATGGCATAGACGACGTGCACAATGGTGGTGGATGGATGAGTTTACAGAATAAAATAAATTAAGTAAAGGACAAGTAAAGGTTGGGTTGGTTTGAACCAAATGAACTGGCCTAACTCTTTACTCCTCTTAAAAAAATCCCTTAATTAAACAGGGATTGAGTTGAAAGAATCATAAACTAAGAACAACAAGGATGAAGTATTTAATTATAGGCGCAGTTGCCGGAGGAGCAAGTACCGCCGCACGTTTACGCAGATTAGATGAGAAGGCTGAGATTGTAATTTTTGAAAAAGGTGAATACATTTCTTATGCCAATTGCGGCTTGCCTTATTATATTGGCGAGGTAATTAAAGACCGAAATAAATTGTTTGTTCAAACGGCTGCTTCTTTCAACCAAAGATTTAATATAGATGTAAGGGTGAAAACAGAAGTTATTGGTATTAATGCAATAGCAAAAACAGTAACTGCAAGAAACCAAAATACAGGCGATGTTTACGAAGAAACCTACGATAAATTGGTTTTATCTCCTGGGGCAGAACCTTTACGTCCGCCTTTGCCTGGCATTAACAACGAAGGAATTTTTACCTTACGCAATGTTACTGATACCGATTATATAAAAGCTTACGTAGACCAACACAAAGCAGGAAAAGCAGTTGTAATTGGTGCAGGATTTATTGGCTTGGAAATGGCCGAAAACCTACACCATTTGGGAATGGAAGTAAGCATTATTGAAATGGGAAATCAGATTTTGGCGCCCATAGATTTTGCAGTTGCAGCAGAAGTACAACAACATATTCGTAGCAAAAATATCGACCTAAGGTTGAACACTACCGTGGCTGGTTTTGAAAAAGAAAACGGACAATTAAGTGTTCTGTTAAAAGACGAAATGTCGATTGAAGCTGATGTGGTAATTTTATCTATTGGCGTTAGACCCGATACAAAATTGGCGCAAGCAGCAGATTTAAAAATTGGTTCAGCCCGAGGAATTTGGGTGAATGAATTTTTGCAAACCAGTAATCCTGATATTTATGCAGTAGGCGATGCTATAGAATTTGAGAATCCTATTACGCATCAATCTATGAGCACATTTTTGGCAGGACCAGCCAACAAACAAGGTAGAATTTGTGCCAATAATATAGTGTATGGCAATAAAGAAAAATACAAAGGAGCCATCAATACTGCCATTGTAAAAGTATTTGATATGACGGTTGCAACAGCTGGAATGGCCTCTAAACATTTGAGCAAAGCAGGTATTGAGCATATTGTTTCTACTACGCATAGTGGTTCGCATGCGAGCTATTATCCGGGTGCTCAACAAATGACTATTCAAATTGGGTTTGAACCAAAAACTAGTAAAGTATTAAGCGCGCAAGTTGCCGGATACGATGGCGTAGACAAGCGCATTGAATTGTTATCGGCAGCTATTAAAAACGAAGACACCATTTATGATTTAATGGAAATAGAACACGCTTATGCTCCACCATTTTCTTCGGCTAAAGATCCGGTTAACATTGCAGGTTTTGTGGCAGAGAATATTTTGGAAGGCAAAATGGAAATTGCTTATTGGAATGAATTGGAAACAACAAACGCAACAATTGTGGATGTGAGAACTTCTGCAGAATTTCAGGAAGGCCATATTGCCGGAGCCATAAATATTCCGGTGGATGAAATGCGTGAACGCATGGGTGAAATTTTTAATGAAGATAAGCTAATTGTTTATTGTGCGGTTGGACAAAGAGGATATTTAGCACAACAAATTTTGAAGCAAAATGGCTTTAAGAATGTCCGTAATTTATCTGGAGGTTATACCACTTGGAATGTTTGCCATAAAGAAACTGAATTGGTAAAAAGCAAAGAATTGGAAATGGCTTAATATAAATTTAGCACTATATTTTCTTATAAGATAGAACAAAAAAAGATAGGGGATACCTATCTTTTTTTGTATAAATGCTTTTGTTTTTTTTCGGTTTGAACCAAGACATGGTTTTCTGTTTTGAGTTTTTTGGGTTCAATTTTTTTCATCTTTAAAACCCAAATAAACACGACATAGTTTGGCATAGCAGTTAATTAATTTTGCATTGAACTTGCAATAAAAATAAGGATGATTTTTGTTGCTTGTTTTTATAAATTTAAGCTCCTAATTTGCTTCAACTATGAAACCACCTATATCTAAAACTACCTACCTGTATGGCATGCAATGCCACAAACGATTTTACCTAAACCGCTTCCACAAGGCATTTGCCAACCCTGAAGACGAGCAAACACAATTAATTTTTCAACGCGGAACCGATGTTGGTGAGCTGGCTCAACAGTTATTTCCCGGCGGCCTTAATGCGCAAGGCGAAGAGAAATACCATAGCGAAAAAACAGTTCTACGCACGCAAGAATTGTTGGTTCAAACCGAAATAATTTACGAAGCTGCGTTTATCTACAACGATGTAATTTGTGCAGTAGATATTTTGGTTAGAAAAGGAAATAACTACTACGCCTTTGAAGTAAAAAGTACCAACGGTGTTAAAGAACAACACCTAGATGATGCAGCTCTGCAATATTATGTTTTAAGCAATTGCGGTTTGAACCTAAGCAATTTTAGTATCGTCCATTTTAACAGAGATTATATTCGTTTGGGCGAATTGGATGTGAAGCAATTGTTTACTTCTAGTTCGGTTATAGAAGAAGTGGAAGCTAGGCAAAAACCTATTGCCAAAAACATTGCCGACATAAAGAAATTAGTTTGGTTAAAGAAAATTCCGGATGTGGAAATGGGTGCCCATTGCAACAAACCTTATGCTTGTAATTTTAGTGAGTACTGTTTGAACCTAATACCAGAAAGTGAAAGGGAATTAGAGGAAGAAGTGGAGCCAGATACTGCAATTCGTGTGGATGCCGACGCATGGAAATCTTTTAGGGAAGACTTTGTTTTTCCTCTTTACTTTTTCGATTTTGAAACGGTGATGTATGGCGTACCCGAATATAATTTCTCGAGACCCTACCAACAAATTCCATTTCAATATTCTTTGCATATTTTGCTAAAACCAAACTCCAAACTCTTGCACAAATCTTATTTGGGTGATGGAATTTCAGACCCTCGTCGGGATTTGATTGAACAGATGATAGGCGATTTGGGCGAACGCGGAAGCATTATAACTTGGAACATCACCTTTGAAAGAGGAGTGATTGCTAAATTGGCCATAGATTTTCCAGAATACGAAAAGGAATTAAATGCCATTCAAGCACGTTTGGTCGACCTCATGCCTCCTTTCAGGCCAAATTGGGGCATTGTATATAGCGAAGCATTTAGAGGCAGTTACAGTATCAAAAACATACTTCCAGTATTGGTTCCTGAGCTTAGCTACCAAGAACTCAATATCCAAGAAGGCGGCACCGCTAGTTTTTTATATGGCCAAATGGCTTTGCTCGAACCAAAAGAGCGCGAACAACTGCGAGTAGATTTATTAGATTATTGCCATTTGGATACCTTGGCGATGGTAAGGATTTGGGAGAGAATAGAAAGCTTGGTTAAATAGGAGTGATTTGCATTGAGTGAAATTATTTGCTATAATTTGAAGTTAAATAAATCAACTAAGGCAAAATCAATTTAATAAGTATGGAAAATATAATACCGTTTGATATTTATTCCAATTCTAATGAACTATTACAAATATGCATTTGGAATTAAACAACTAATTGAAAGCCGAAATGAAATGGCAAAAAAAAGCCCAAAGGTCGAATAAAATTTTTCGGCCTTTGGGCTTTTTTTGAAGAGCCTTCAATATGCTACTTTTAAACAAATAGTAGCGTAATTAAGAAAAATGCTATTGCTTAATTAATTTAATAATTTCAGTGTGGGTGGCACCCGTAATTTTTAGGAAGTAAATACCCGCTTGTATTTTAGATAAGCCATTCCATGAAAATTTGTTTACACCTTCTTGCAAATTGAAATGGGTGTTTGCTACTTCTTTGCCACTTAAATCAATCAATTGCAATTGGGTAAATTCCATTTGATTGGCAGTTATGGAAAGATTTATTCCATCCACAAATGGATTTGGATATAAGCCTATTTGAATCTTACCCGCAATATCTTTCCCTTTAATAAGCCTAATATGCGATACGGTTGAGGTGCCATCAAAATCTACTTGTTTAAGTCGGTAATATACATCTGTGTTTGTTGCTAATATACCTAAATCGGTATACGAGTAATTTTGTGTAGTAGTTGAATTTCCTGCACCTTTAACAAATGTAATAACCGAGAAATTTAACCCATCAAAGGAACGCTCAACATAAAAACCGTTGTTGTTGGTTTCTGAAACTGTTGTCCAGTTAAGCAATGCATTTTCTTCTGCATCAATAGCTGTGAAACTTAATAATTCTACAGGCAAAACAACAGATGCTTCAAAAGCTCCCATATCAGGCATTACAGTATCACGAACATTTCCAAAAATATCATCGGTAATATTAGGCAATGTTACTCTACTTCCTGCAGCAATAACAGGACTGCTTAAGGAGCTTAAAGTTAAATCGTATGGTGCGGTAGAAATATTTGAAAATGGAGGCATAACCGAAACCGATAGGTTATCACGGGTAGTTCCAACAAGGGTTTGAAATGCAGCAAAGCTTCCCAAAATATTGGTGCCATCTGTAAATATGGCTCGTCTTGTTAAGGTAGTATCTACATAAAAGCAGTTGTTATTAGAAGCAGCATCGTAACTGGTTAGAGTTGTAGAACTCCTGCTATAGGCCGAAACCACTCCTCCTGTTGCACCTGCAGTACTCATATTTACTAAAATATTATTTCTTACCTCTGCTGTTGAAACTCCTGTTGCAACATGCAAACATGCATTTCCATAATTGGTAGTAGACCCGCTGCTTGCGTCTAAATAAACTGTATTAAAAAGCACTTTTTGGTTCGCACCTGTGTTTAATTCAATGGCACGTATAGCAGTAAGTCCGGTTGAATTTGGTGTTTTTAAATTCGTAATCATGTTATTATAGCAATAGAAATTCGCTGCATTCGACCTGCTAATAATTAGACTTCCAGTTCCACTGCCCAAATGGGTAATATTGTGAATTTGGTTATTAAATACATGAGTTGAGCCTGTTGTTGTATTGCAAATGAAGGGGTACAAAGTAGAATTGTTGGACGTATTAGATGTGGTAATATTATAAATTGAATTGTTAAAAACCCTACTTTGTGTTGCTCCCGAAGGGATACTCCAAATTACATAAAATGCACCGGTTCCAGAATTGGTTAGGTTGTACAATTCGTTGTGGTGAATATGCATGGTAACTGCACTCGCCTGTCCACGCATTCCATACATAGATGAACCTGAAGTGCTACAATTGAAAATCTTGTTATACCCAATGTCAACAAAATTATTTACTCCTGTTCCACCACAATTGTTTAAAATTGGATATAAAGTACCAGAGGTAGAAGTGATGCTAATGCTATTGTATTTGATAGCAATGCTAGAATTTAAACCTGTTTCAGCTCTAATGCCATAGGTAGTAGCCGCATTTGTAGTATTGGTTACCGTATTGTAACTAATATCAGAACTGTCGATATAAATGGTGTAAATACCATTTGCTTCTGTGGTTAATCCACCGTAATTAAGAACGGTATTGCTATCAATGGAGATAAAATGATCGTAAAAATTGTTCGGACTAACAGAATGGTTAAATCCTCTAATTTGAATGGCGTGATAGGCATGTTTTACAGTATTGCCTTTAATAAGAATATTTTCCATTCGGCCTTCTTCGCTACTCGTAGAAATGGCTAGGCCTGTGGTATCAAAAGCACCAGAAAAGATTCCACTCGTATGGATAATACCCGGGTAATTGGTAATGCTACAGTTTTTTATAGTAATATTTTTACAGCCATCTGTTGCGCTTTTTCTTAAAAGCATATAGCCATAATCATAAACTTGTGAGGCTGTTGTAAAAGAAGCATTGGTATCAATATCAATTTCTTCAATATGGATATTATCTGCACCTGCAAAACGAATAACCCCATCTCCAAATCCACCTATAGCCGAAACGGTAAGAGTACCAGGAGAAGAAGGTTTAATTACAGGATTTGTTCCTGAACCTGTTTTTTTGAAAATAATTGGATTGATAATTCCACCTGAAGTAACAATTGCTGGTGGTCTTTCATTGAAAACTTGGCCACTTGCAACCTCAAAAACAACTCCAAAAAAGGTGTCAGCTCCTTGTAAATTAAGGGCGGATATAGCCTCTGTAAATGTGGCAAAATTGCTTGAAGATGTACTGCTTGTTCCGTCAATGGTATAAGTGCCAGATAGTGCTTGCCCCTTGGAGGAATAGCTAAAAAACAGTAAGAAAAGTAATGTGATGGATAGTATTAGTTTTTTCATAATTTGTAGTTTGTAAATATACGTCTATAGTTTTTTTCGATTTCGAGAATATCTTTTATTAAGAAAAAATTGAGAAATGGTCCATTTGTTCAAGTATTTTTACTTAAGTTCATTCGTTCATACAAGGAAAATCGACCTCATAACAACGCTTTAAAAGAGATAATGTTTTAACTTTTTTTTCAATTTTGCAACAAAACTTATTTTGCCTTTTTTGCGGTTATTCCTTTATTTTTTTATTTCGGTTTGAACCAATTTCTAAAATAGTATTGACGATAATTATCCTTTCCTCAAAATTAGACCAATTTTGAAAAAAGCGATTCCCTACAAATAGGTATATTTTGATTTAATAAAAATAAAAATGCCAGTTTTAGGAAATCAAATTGCTTCAAATGAAAGGATAATTAATAACGCTGGTTTTTTGGTTCCAAAACCAGACTGATAAAACATATTTTAGGTTAATTTCCATTTCAGAAATAGATTCTAATATTCGAATGATATCTTTAAAAGGAATGCAGAGCTTCCTCGATGCGAAACCCAAAAACTTTATCAGAATTCAACATGATTATTCAGAAGGAAGAAAAGGTTTTGTAATATGGCGGGATCAGCTGGAAGCAATACTTGGATAGTTTGCCTATTAAAGTTTATTTTTGTTTAATATGCCTCTTAATATCCAATACGCCTCCGACCTTCATTTAGAATTTCCTGCAAACAAGGAGTTCGTAAAGCAGCTTCCTTTGCTTCCAGTGGGTGAGATATTGGTTTTAGCCGGTGATATTGTGCCCTTTGCTGTAATGGATAAACACAAGGATTTTTTTAGTTATGTGGCAGATAATTTTGAAACTACTTATTGGTTACCAGGTAACCATGAATATTATCGTTTTGATATAGTTGAGAAAAGCAGTGTGCTAAATGAGAAAATACGTAGCAATGTGTTTTTAGTAAACAATATTGCTATGGTTCATAAAAACACCAAGCTTATTTTTTCTACCCTATGGAGCCAAATAAGTGAGGGCAATCAATGGCAAATTGAAAGAAGCTTGAATGATTTTCATGTAATTAAAAAAAATGGTTTTCGCTTTTCAGCAGAAAATTACAATCAACTAAATCGGGAGAGTTTGAGTTTGGTTCAAACCGAAATAAATAATAATACGGAAAAGAAATTAGCCATTTTTACCCACCATTGCCCCACTTATTTGAACTACCCAGAGCAATACAAAGGCAGTATATTAAATGAAGCTTTTGCGACAGAATTGCATGACTTTATAGAATCCTCAAACATAGATTGCTGGGTATATGGCCATCACCATACCAATACTCCCGAATTTAAAATTGGTAAAACAAGACTTTTAACCAATCAATTGGGCTATGTTCAACAGAATGAGCATAGGTTATTTGAAGTAAATAAATATATTAAGTTTTGAAAATCAGAATAATAAAGCCACTAGGCTGTAACTTTAGAGGGATAATGAACCTAGTGATTCAGGCGTTTTGAACCACTAGAAACCACTAGATTTAAATTTTCACTTCAAAAATGGCACGAATTCCTAAAGGTAAAGAGCTACTTAGCACAAGGTCTAACTGATTTTTCTGTTTTGATATTTTTAAAGTATTCTAAAATTTCTGATTTAGTCATTTTTGATAACTTTTCGCTCAATTTGTCTCTTTGGTGACGCATGAAATTTACAGCGTCAAATTGTTTCTCAGTCGTCTTCATATTTTTCAAATTCTCTTGGTGAACGTATTTCTAATTGCTTGTACCCGTTTTTAATATTAATTGAATTGTAGCCTCTAATTCTTTGAACGTTTACTATGTGTTTAAAATTCCAACTTACTAAAAAGTCTTAACGATTTATGGTGGCTAATGCAATATGTAAACAGTCTGCAAAACTAGTTTGACCAACAACCTTTTCCGAAATATATTCAGAAGCAAGGTCAATAGCCTCGGATGTAGTTTCTAGGAATTCTGTATTGTCAATCTTAATGCCTTTTACAAGGTCCCTCACATTTTGTGGTGCTGTTGATAATTCGTCTTCAGTTACACTTGAAAACAACATTGTAAATTAGTTATTCTTAAGTCTGTCGAACAAGGGAATGGTATGTTCAGAAAACTCTTCATCAAAATGCCCCCCAAAAACAGAAGTGTCAATATAGATTCGTTGCTTCATAGGACCAAATTTACAAAAAAAAGTTGAGTGTTTTATGTTCCAACAATTTTGATTTTATAGCACCTAATAAATTATCATTAAGGAAAATTATGTTTTGGGCAAAATGCTAACATCGAATGAAATTTACTACGTAATCTATTAAGAAAGCTGGGAATCGATATATTAATATTTCACTTACTAGCGGGCCTATTCCCCTTCTCCTTTAAGTTGCAGAATGGTGCTGCATAGAGCTGCTTTTTAAATTCACTCTTCAATTTTGTTGCTCACTTGTTGCTAAATATTATTGAGATACATATGAGCAACAATAAGTGTACAAAATGCCATTATTATCGAAAATTGTAAAATGCCACAAAAACACGAAAACCCTTGCTAGGAAAAGGTTCTACAGTTTTATTCTAATATTTATAGTTGATTTTGCGGGATTACAACCATTACACAAGTAAGTTACGCAAAACTAAAAACTAAAAACCCAAAACCCAAAACCCAAAACCCAAAACCCAAAACCCAAAACCCAAAACCCAAAACTACTTCCCAATACAAAAAGTAACTTGCCCTTTAAAATAGGTATTTATCCTAATTGAGGTACAAATAGGGTACAATTTAATACAATATCTATTATCTTGTTTATTATATAAAATGGATGTAATTGGCAAGGTATTTTGAATTTTGAAGAATTGAACAAAAATGAAACATTAAACTTAATATTGGGTGGTGGGTCAAATTGGTATGGCGGATGTTTTTTTTGCTAGGAATAATCAATTTAAATGGGTAGTAATTGTTCTCACTTACACCAAGGTATTATAATTCAAAATAGATGGTTCGAAAATTAAAAAGAAACCATACTTATTAATTTAACGGCAAGAGATATCTTCCTCTAATATTGTTAGCATAGAAAGACCCAAAAGAGTTGGCCAGTTTGAATTGCCTCCAAACATTCAAAGGAACATTTGCATGAATATAATTCTTATTGTCTGATTCAATAATTAAATAACCCTTCAACCCATCACAACTATAAAAATATGCTCCTCTAATCCATGAACTACTAGAAGTATTCTGCCAATCATTTATTTTAAAATCTGCTTTCCTTACTTCTTTTAATGCCTGAGAATATGAATTGAATTTTTTGGGCAAGTAATTGCAATTTTGCGCGATAATAGGATTTGTAAAAAATATAGCAGTTAAAAGGGTTAATACAAAAAATAATTTTTTCATTGTGTAATTTATACAATAAATGGGAAATCATTTGAAAGACCTATAAGTACACATAACTCAAGAGAAATATGTTTATCATGGTTTCGAATTAGTGTGATTATATTGCGCGGAACTTTAGGTTGATGCTTCTGAACATTTTTAATAATTCGATATTCCGAAAGGCCTTTTTCAATTTTCAAGTTATCAATGTAACGCAAAAAATGTACTCTTGCTAAATGTTTAATTTCGTGTATTGTCATTTAATTAACGTTATATCTATGTACCTATTTTTTTCAATCTTAAATATAAGAGCCCAAAACTGTAACCACTTATTCACATAAAAATAATTTGAATTGTTTATCAAATTATTGTTCAAAAAGTAAAAATTGTTGAAAATGAACATAAAAACAATTTTAAATTTATTGACATAACTCCTTTATTGCTTCATAGGACTTCAAAATGCCTAATTCTCCAGCTTTACTTAAATCTATGCAACCTTCAACCTTTTCTCCTAGGTATATGTGAGATAGACCCCTATAATAATAAGCTCTACCATCTTTCTTTTTTCTTTTATTTAATTCAATGGCCTTATCAAAATCTTTAATTGCTGCTAAATAATCTTTCAAATTAGCCAAACACAATCCTCTATCTAAATAGAAGGTATGTTTTTCATTTTCCCAAAAATATTTGGTGGTTGTATCTATTGGTATATTTATGCACTCGGTAAAATCTAAAATAGCTCCATAAAAGTCTTCAAGTTTCATTTTACATTGACCTCTTAAATTATAAACTATCAAACGTTTTGGATATGTTGATTCATTATTTTTTAGGTTTAATGCTTTTGTGCAATTTACTATAGCGTATTCATACTCACCAACAATTTCACTCACCCATGCAATATTATAGTAATCTATAGGTTTAATGTCTTTTTTATTTCTAATAGAAATAATTGAAAAGGTTATAAATGCTCCCACAACAATTTCATCATATTCTTCTTTACTATTATCTGACTGCGAAATTTCATATGCTGACTTTTTTAATAAAATGCTCGTTGGGAAGCTTTCTAATAATGAGTGTAAAGAGTCTGTTTTCAGTTTATTGAAATTTGCAATTAAATTGTTATATGAAGTTTCACCATATTTTTCAATATAGGAACTTTCTATTTTTTGGGCAAATACAGATTGTGATAAAAGGAGTAAAAAAAATATTGTTTTCATTTATTTAAAGGGTTTTAAAAACGTGTCAAGATTTTGGCTATGTAACTTTTTTTAACTTTTTTAATTAGAACCAAAGATAATAAATTTTCTAATTATGAAAGAAGTATTCAAAGTCTATCCTTCAAATTCTTTAGTCTAGTTAGAAATGGTAGAAAAGTTTTATTGCCATTGTTTGATTTAATTGTTTCAAAGTGGCTTTCAATGAATAGGGAACAATTGGTTATTGTACAACAATCATTCAGTTTTATGGGGTAGTTTGGTATTCCAATTTCTTCAAAGTACTTTTTAAGTTCGAAAATATCAAGTTCCCATTTTCCTTGAACTAGATTTTCGCTTGGAATTGTTGGGATAAAATGGTGAACTGATTCTTGGTGTGTAGTAAGGTTAGCATTATTTAATTTTTGAAAGGAAGGAATGGGTATAGATTTAGTTTTAACTTGGACAAAATCTTTGAAATTGTATTTTATCAAATAGTCTGCTATGTCAAACCCTTGTTCCTTTTCGGCTTCGGTGGCTTTGCGTTCCAATAAATCAGAAACGGTAAAATTTGTAAGGTGTGAAAGTTCCTTTGCCTTACTTTTCCATTTTTCAAACCCATTGAGGTCGGGAAAAAGTGTAACAATTCGCCCCTTTAATATGCTGCATTTTTCAACGTTCAGGTTGGTAAGGCTACCAACGGCAACCCAAATAAACTGGGGCAAATATACACTAGCAATTACAGCCGTTTTTTCGCTTTCAACTATGGCAACTGGTTTTGTTTTATCAATTAGTAGGTGTTCGCCAAACAAACATTGCTTTAACTCAAATTCAGGCTGCTTAAGGGCTTTATGTACCCAGTTGATATGGTTGAACGGTTCTTTTATTCTTTTGCCTATGGTGGGGTTATAAAGCATAATTTTGCCAGTTCTAACTTTGCCCTGTGTATCTATTTGCCAAAATACCGTTGCACCGTTCCAATGTTTTGAGGTTGCAATAAAATAACGGCTTACCAATTGGCTGGCAATCTCAACCCCGAATTGGTTAATAAGGAACTTTACAAAGTGGTTTGTTTCATTTGCTTTCAGGCTTGCTTTAAATACCTCAACAGGAATAAATGAAACAGTCTTTGGTTGTGGTGCGACAAGTCGGGGTTTAATTGCTTTGGGCTGTGGTGTATCAAATGAAATATTGTTATCATGAAAATATTGTTTCGGGGTGTAATGGTATCCGCAACTACTTTCACGGTTGCACCTGCCAACGTTGGGGTGTATGTGTTCGCCTGTTTCCGTATCAATATAAAGGGAATAGGTTTTATCTTTTTGCTGGCAACTAGGGCAAGGGTAGCGAGTGTTCATTCCCTTGTAAGGTTCTAATATGAAACGGTGTTCAATCATTTTTTACTCCTTTAGTGTAACAGGTGTAACACTTGTAACAGGGTGTTACAGTTGTTACAGCGTGTTACAATCCTTTAAAATTCTGCTTACTTTCATGTGAGAAATTCCTAATTCAGTCCCTATTTCCCGAAGGCTTCGCCCTTGCTGGTTAAGTTCAATTACTTTTTCATTCAGGTTTTCTTTGTCCTTTTCGGTATGTTGTTTAAGATGTTCCCATTCTTTGCCGAAATTCACAAACTCAAACAATAAAAAATTAGAGGGCTTATCTATTTGACAAACACAAACATTTTCGGCATCATAAATTTGTTCTGTATTCCGCTGTTTAATCTGTTTTATGTATCTTAAACTTTTATCTGTATTACTTTCCCCAATAGAAAAGGAACTATCACAAAAGTTTATCAGCATCTTGCTGCCTTGCAAATCGTTTCTTGTAATGGGTTTTGACAAGTCTCTTTTTGGTGTATGTGCAAGTGCTAATATTGAAAGCTCGTATTTGTTTTTTAATGCTTTCAAATGTTTCATTAAGGGCAAAGCATCTTTAGCCTTTTCAGTTTCATTTTTGAGGTAAGTAAGGTTATCAATAATTAAAACTTTTGCCCCTGTTTCTGTAATACTTCTTTCCAATGAATGGTTTAGGTAATCCTCAAAGGTTTGTGTTTCGGGTATAGTGGCATCGGGGTTTATTTCAACCCGAATAAAGTTATTATCAAATTTGTAATGCTGTTCAAACTTTATTGAATATCGGTTTTCAAATTGTTTGTCGCTTAATTCAAAATCAAAATACAAAATCGGTTGCTTTGATGTTTCTAATTTAAAGCCCCGTATCTGTTCGCCCTTGCTGATACTATTTCCAATTTGCACAGCTAAAATTGACTTGCCTAAATTAGTGTCGGCAAACAAAATACATAGTTCACCCTCAAACCAAAATTCACCAAAAAGCATTTGCGGAATAGGTCGGGTTTTCGCTTGTTCAATCCAACGGCTGGCTGTTTTAACTGTGAATAGTCCTTTACTTTCTTTGGCATCATTTCCCTGCTTTATTAATTGTTCAGCTTCGGTTTTAAAATCCTCAACACCTATATTGTATTTATCAAAGTCGAAATTTGGTTTCAATTCCATATTAAATACCCTCCTTTGCGGCTAACCTCAATTAATATAACCAAATGTTCAGGGGTTATAGAAAATCTATTTGCAAGTTTAATTACAACAGAATTTAATAGTGGTTTAAGATATTTTGCAGCTATTAAAAAACAAACTATATCTGTATCTTTGTGCTTACTAATTGACAAAGATTTTTTGGAGGTTGAGTTATGTTCTTGCATAGCTTAACCTTTTTTATTTTTAATGTATTGTTCGGCTTCATTGCTTGCTTCTGCCAAAGTTTTTTTTCTGCCTTGCTTCAACCAGTTATCAATTTCTGATTTTAGAAACCTCAACTTTTTACCGCCTTTGTGCACTGGAATAGTACCAGCATTTACCCAGCCGTAAACTGTGGGCTTACTGGGTTTGTCGGGATGGTAAATACAAAGTTCGTTGAGGTCAAACCAACGGTCGGTTTCGGTTGGTTGTTCGTTGCTTTTTTCAAGTAATAACATTTTTATCTCTCTTACTTCATTTGTAAGATTATAAAATGCATTTGGTAGGTCATTAAATGTTAAATCCATATTGTACTATTATTTTTATCTGTTTAGTACAACAATTTTCATGTTTATTGCTTAATGGATTTAGAGAAAAATGGTGAATATTTTAGAGGCTAGTTTTTCCCTTTTTAGAAATTCCAATTAAATTGGGTGGCTATATATGCATTATTCTCTGGTTCAGAATTAAGTTTATTTGTTAAATCCACATAATCTCTTTCATCTTTCAGTTTTTTTTCAAGTTTCTTTTTGATAAGGTCAATTTGCTGTGTGTGGTCAGATTCAGCTTCTAGGTGAATTAAGCCAGATAAAATCATTAGCTTTGAAATAAAAAGGTACATTTTATCTCTAGGATACATCCCTTTATATTTTTTTAGCTCAGTTTGAAATTTCTTATTATCATCTAATTGATTTAGTTGAAATAGAGGTTTAAACAAGCTGTTCCTTAGGTAATCGAAAATCACACTTGCTAAATATTCTTGATTGTATTTTTCATGATTTTTGCTTTTTCCAATCAAATTTGGAAATCCTCTTTTTTTATAAACTCCATATGTTTTTATTAATATGCCATAATCCTCCATGGCCTTATATTTAAGTAAAGCATCCTTAACACTATTCAAGCCAATATTACCCCCAATGGATAAACTTTTGAAATTTTCAGATGATAGTTTAGTATTTGAATTCTTTTCCTTTATTGTATCCTTGTATCTTATTTTAACCTCAACAATTTTCAAGCTATTATCAGTTAATCCTTCAAGAAATTCCATAAGTTCCATAAATTCTTTTGAGCCCTTTATTTGCTCCTTCATAGAAATATCGTTTGATAAATTCGTAGTTGATGCAAATGTCATACTTAAGAAAGCCACTATAAGGTCTTTATGTAAATTTGTTGGTATTTTAAAATCGTTGAAAAGGGCATTAAGTTTTAACATTATTGAGTAATCAATGTAAAATTGTTTCACGTTCCCAATTTCACCATCTTTTGAATATTTCCCATTTGAGGTAATTTTTCGCAAAGGACAATAAATAAATAATCCTTTATTTAGATGATTTTTTTCTGGTAAAATAAATTCTGTCTTATCTTTACCATCAACCAAAAAGGAAATTTCTTTTTTTACATCTTCAGCAATTTTATTGTTTATTGCTTGGGGTGAATTTGCCTTTGTTTTCATTTGTTTTTGAATATTTTTTTACTTATAAATCAATATGAATTTTATCAGCCGCCTCACGTTTAGTTTGGTCTATTATCTTTGCATAAATCTGTGTAGTTTTTAATTCACGGTGTCCTAGCATTTTTGAAACGGTGTAAATATCAGTTCCCTTTGATAGCTGTAATGTTGCAAACGTATGCCTAAAACAATGAAAGGTTATGTCTTTAGTTATGCCTGCCAAACCTATCCATTTTGCGAGGTGTTTGTTTTCGTATGCTGAATAAGTTAGTCCCTCAAATATTTTGTCAGTCGGTTCTTTGCGTTCACCTAATAAGCTGTATGCTTGTTCAGAAATAGGCATCATTTCAACCCCTTTTGTTTTTTGTTGTTTGAACTGAATAAAATAGCCATTGCCTTCAATGTATTCCAATTCGCCCCAGATTAGGTTTTTAATATCCGAAAACCTCAACCCAGTAAGAGCTGAAAATATTGCGGCACGTTTCAGTAATGGATTATTACATTCTGTTTTTACAAGGCTGTTAAGTTCTTCAATGGTTAAGAAGTTCCTTTTAGTTTCGTCTGTTTTAATTTGTTTAATCTTCGAGTTTAGGTCGCTGGATAAATACCCATCAATATTAGCTTGCTTTAAAGTGGCTTTTAATTTATTGAAATAGGAAACTGCTGAATTTATGGCAAGGCTTTTTTTGATGCTCTTGTTGCTTTTGGTAGTGAGTAAATACTCTTTGAACGCATTACAAAAATTTTCGTTAAGATTGGCAAATTTCAAATTTCCATTTGTGAATGTATTAAGGTAATTGTAAGCTGAAACCCAGTTATCGTGGTTACTTGCTTTACGTTTGTCGGCAAGGCTTTTGAAATACTCAACAAAATTCTGTTCGCTCTTCTCCTTAATTTTTAGTTGTTCCTTTTCGTACCCTGTGTATATTTCGGGCTTGTTCAAGTGGTTTTCACGTTTTTGCCTTATCTGTTCGGCAAGCTGCAAAGTTTCTTTGTTATGTTGTTTGTCAAATGGATTCTTTGATTTATCAAATAGGTACAAGCCCAAAAAATCCCTTCTGGTTGGTTTACCAGTTTCTGGGTGTGGAATAGCTGGGTAAAAATCTAAATACAAACTATGTCTATTTCCTGAAATCTTCTTTTCTCTTAACTTTACTTTGATTGCCATGGTCTTTTATCGCTTTGGGGTTAATTCAATATTTTATCAATTTCGGTTTTCGGAACGTATGCAAATTTGCCTTTCCTTATTTTGGGTATGGTGTTCCTTTTGATAATATCATGTAATGCCTTTTCAGATACACCAAATTTGATTTGTATTTCTGAAAGATTATAACAATCTGAAATGTTTAATTCCTTTTGTTCAGCTTGACTTATTAAAGGCTTGGGTTGTTCAAATAGTTTATCAATTTCGGAACGCTTAACCCTTGTTATTCTTTGCCCTAAATTTACGGCTTTAATACTTCCATCATCAATGTAGTAATAAACTGAACGTATTGAACAGTTAAGTAATCGGGCAACCTCACGAACGGTTAAAAACTCTTTTGCTTTGAGTTCTTCAATTGGTTGGTTTCTTACTTGCTTGGTTTGGATGTTACTTTCCTCAATCTTTCCATTCCTTAACTTTTGTTTATGTGCTGTGCTTGCGCATTTATGGGAACAGAAACGGGTAACAGTGGTTCGTGCTGTAAATTCTTTATTACATTGCTCGCAAATCCTTAAAACCTCAATCTTTGAACTCATTTAAATATACATTAATGTTGTTAGGTAGCTTTAAGTGCAATTAAGTGCAAAATAAAAAGGGCTATGCCCTCAATTTTTGTACCTCATGCCTTTAAGGTACAACGAAGGTACAAACATTTGATAAATAAATCAATAGTATTAATTGACAAACGTATAATTAAAAATATTAAAAAAGCCCTGTTTTATAGGGATTTGTATGGTTATTTAATAATTTAGTATTTGTTTGTTTTGTGTATGCTACTTTCCAATACAAAACTTGCTAAAGATATTTGCTAAAAGGTCGTCTGTGCTTACGTCCCCAACTATTTCGCCGAGGTGGAAGAGGGCTTTGCGGATATCAAAGGCTAGGAGTTCACCTGTGAGGTTGGTGCTCATATTGTTTAATACTTGCTCCAATGATTCGGAGGCCAAACTCAATGCTTGGTAATGCCTAATATTGGTGATGATAACATCGTTGTTTACTTTGTCTTTTTCTATAACCATTTTTAAGCGCTGGTTCAATTGCTCCATGGCAATGCCTTCCTTTGATGAGATAAACAAAATATCACTGCGGTGGCCAAACTTTTCGGCTGTTACTTTTGGTTCAGCCAGATCTATTTTATTGCCAATTGGAATAATTACCGAACCCAATTCTTCAAAGGGTTTTAACTCTTTTTCCAAGTTTTCTGCGCTAGTTTCAGTTACATCAAACAAGTACAAAACAATGCTGGCTTGCCTAATTTTTTCGTAGGTTTTTTCTATTCCAATGCTCTCAATAATATCGGCTGTATGCTCGCGTATTCCAGCGGTGTCTATTAGTCTAAAAACTATGCCTTCAATTACAAATGCCTCTTCAATGGTATCGCGCGTGGTGCCGGCTATATGACTAACAATTGCCCTATCTTCTTTTACTAAAGCATTCAAGAGTGTAGATTTTCCGGCATTTGGTCTTCCTGCAATAACGGTAGGTACGCCGTTTTTTATGGCATTTCCCATTTTAAAGGTCTGAACCAAATTTTGGATCAAACCATGTAAATGTATTACAAGTTCTTTGAGTTCTGGCCTGCTGGCAAATTCCACATCTTCTTCGCTAAAATCTAATTCTAATTCTATCAGAGATGCAAAGTTTACCAATTTTTCCTTTAGGTTGGCTATCTCTTTGGAGAAGCCTCCGCGCATTTGGTTCATGGCCGTTTTATGACTCATTTCTGAGTTAGAAGCAATTAAATCTGCCACTGCTTCGGCTTGTGATAAATCTAGTTTTTTGTTGAGAAATGCTCGCAAAGTAAATTCTCCGGGTTGAGCCAAACGTGCGCCGTTATTTACTAAAACCTGTAAAATACGTTGTTGGATATAAGGCGAACCATGACAACTTAACTCAATTGTGTTTTCTCCAGTATAACTTTTTGGTTCAACAAAAACACTTGCCAAAACTTCATCTACAACAGAATTTTGATCCATTATTTTTCCCAAATGGAGGGTGTGTGATGCAACATTTTCTAGGTTTGCTCCCTTAAACGATTGGTTAACCAAGGCAATGGCTTTTTTGCCGCTTATACGTAAAACGCCAATGGCTCCCACGCCTGCAGGAGTTGCCAAAGCGCAAATTGTATCTTCTATATGGTATTGGTTCATTGCCATGGGCGCTAAGGTAAGCAAAATCCCAAAAGCAAATAAAAGCGTATTTCTATGGGCAAATTTTTTCTTTCAAATCCTTCATTTCGTCGCCATACATTTGGGTAAATTTATTGGCTAGGGATAATCTAATGTTTTCGCAAGCCTTTACTTTGTCGTTTTGATCCAAATAAATAAGCGCCAAATTACGGTATGCATAAGAGTTGCCAGGAAAGTATTTGAGTGATTTATTGATGTTTTTGATTGCTTCAGCATTCTTGCCTAATTTGTATTGTGAATAGCCTAAATTGTTTAAGATAAAACCGTTATTAGGTTCAATTGCCAAGCCTTCTAATAGATATTTTTCCGACTTCTCATACAATCCTCGTTGTTGATTTTGGTAGCCTAAATTAACATAAACACCCATGTATTTTGGGTCTATTTCCTTCATTTGCAAAAGGATTTTTTCAGCCTCATCGTACTCCTTGTTTTCAAATAGGGTAGTGGCCATATTGTTTAATCCATCAATATTATTAGGTCTTAGTTTTAAGGCTTCTCTACAATCTGCTATAGCTAGGTTAATTTGATCTGCGTGGTGATATGAGCCGCTTCTGTTGATGTAAATTTCAAATTTCAACGAGTCGTCAGGATTTAACTCCAAGGCTTTTGTGAAATCTTTGGTGCTTAAATTCATCTCCCTTATTTCGTAATAAAACAAACCTCTTGTATTGTATGCTCTTGGTTCATCAGGGAATTTTTGCAAGGTTAACTGCATGTTTTCCCAAGCCTCATCGGCATTGATATGAAACAAGATTTCACTTTTTATACATGCATTTTCAATATTAAAGCCATTTTTAGAAATGTCTTTGTTCACCAATTCCAATGCTTTTTTAGATTTACCTTCTTTAAGCAAAGCTTTAATTGCATCTAAATTGCTTTGGGCTTGAACCCAACTAAATGGGTTCAAACCGAAAACTAAAAGGATAAAAATTTTAATTTTTTTCATGAATTTATTTCTTTTCTAAAACCAATACAATTTTATTGAAATTAGCTGCCGCATTAATTACAGCGCGGTAGTTTTCGTATTGATCCAATGGGAATAAAATTTCGTTGTAATATTCTGTTGAGGTCACAATTAAATTCTGGCCATCCATTTTATACGAAGCTGTAAAACCACATCCATCACCTTTTTCTTTAAATGGTTGAACCACCAAGTTTAACTCCTCTGCATTTTTAATTTGATACCCTTCTGGAATGGTAAATACGATTTCTCTATTATAGATTCTGTTATACGTGTTTTCAACTGGCAATTGGCGGGCTTTTTCTTGGTATAACTCAGATTGTGGTCCAATTAAATCTCCAAATTTCAATAAGATTTTATTACCAGCTTTTTCTATAAAATGTGCCGAAGTTAATTTGCTATGAAGTAGGAGAGGAAGCACCATAAAATCATCTGCTTTTTTGTTTTCTATTTTGATGCTCTTAATGGTAATTTCTTCGTTCAATGATTTCACAATTCCTTCTTCGTAATCCTTCATTTTATCTTTAGGGATATAATCAAAATAAGATTGGTAGGTTTGAGCATAATACCCTTTGTATTCTTGGTCGAAATCAATGTCTAGACTATCACCGCTGGCATCTAATTTAGCTTTAATATTCATGTTGTGCTGGGTAATTTCTGCAGCAGGTGCTGGGATAAATTTTACTTTTCCCGCTCCCGTGTTTAAATCGCCTACGCTTATTTTACGTATAAATAATCCATAATTATGGGTATATCCAGAAGGTACCAAACCAAAGCGATAAGTTTGAGCAAATGGGCATAAATATTTATCAAGTTTAGGGAAATAAAGTAAAAAGCTTGTTAGGTAAGCATAAGATTCAAACTCTTTATCGAATGGGTTGTTGAAACGGTTACTTGTTACCACTAATTCTTTATCAATTCCGGCCCTTGTTAACATGTGGTAAATCATTTTGGTGGCGCCGTTTTCATTCAGTGCTCCAACCTTCATAATAGATGCCAAATCAGCAAATCTATCATCTGAGCTTTCAACAAAATTGTAGCTTTTCTTTACATAATTTTCAATGGCTCTAATCTTAGCTACCTCATCTGGCGCATACTTAATATTGGCCGATTTCATTAATTTATCTAGCGCTTTTTCTTCGTCTTTTGTTAATTTATTACAGATATTTTCGAAGATGGATTGGCTCACCAAACCGTAGTTAAACGGATTAATTTTCCCTTTCGCTGTATTGTAATACAATTGGTAAATTACCTTTTGCTTATTGGCTTGATCGTTAGAAAAAGGCTCGTCAAATATGGCAGGAATATCATTGGTATCTGCTACAAGCATGTTTCTTTCAGACAAGGTTGTATCTATTCTTAAGTTTGGAAAACCATTAAACGATTGGCTTTTAAAGAATAAATTTTCTGGAGAAATTACCTTAAAAATAACTCTTGCTTTTGGTTTGTCTGCTTGAAATGAATAGATGTTGCCAGTTAAATGTGCTGGACGTTTAATTAGGTAATAATACTCAATCATACTTCCTTTTTCGGCACCAGAAACAGCAAAATATTGAACCTTTTGTTTGTCCTCGGAGGTTCCTTCTTTTAAGGCATCTTTACCTATGGATTTAATTCCACCGTTCGAAAGAATTACTCTAACATCGTAATCAACTAATTCAAATGCATTGGCAAGGGAAACATAAATTTTGTTGTTTCTATCTATTGCCTCATTGCTATTAACGTAGCGAACTTCATGTTGGTAATAGTATTCAAATAAATTGCCTTCCTTGTCGTAGGCAAATTCAATTACTCGTTCATCAACTACCTCAAATTCATCTATTGTTTTTAAATCGTATGCTTTTGTTTGTGCACTAAAATCAACTTTGCTATTGAATTTATGTGGCATCGAAAATTGGCCAAAAACCTGACTTAGGTTTAGCACTAATACTAGGGTAATAAGGCGTTTAAACATGTTATTTTAATTTGAGGGTAATTTGATCTGAATAGTTTTTTTGCATGGTTTCTACCATGGTATTGTAGGTTGGGAAATCTTTTGGTTCAAGCAAAAGTGTTTTAAAAGAATAAGATTGTTTTCTAACAATGGTATTTTTTGATAAAGAATATTCATTAGTAAAATTCATAACAGAAGTATTCTTTTCAATTTTGGTTGGTAGGGAAAGAACTTGGTAACCTGTTGGAATTTCAAAATAATAGTCGTTGGTTTCTCCTGCCATAAAGCGATATTCCATGCCTACGTTTCTTGTAAGGTCAACCTTGGATGGGATGGAAGGCTTATCCAAATTTAGGTTGAGGTAATATTCATTGTCGACAAAAATAGCATAGTCTGGAATATTAAATTTGTAATGAACCAATAATGGGAGATTGTTATTATCTAAATTCTCTAACCAAACGGTATCTAAAATAAATCTGTTGTTTCCTCTTAAAAGATAATACCTGCATTGCTCTTGAATATGACGGTATTCTCTGTTGCTTAATTGATCTACAAATGACAATCGTTTATAGCCATTAAATACTGCCAATCCTGAGCCAATTAAACTCTTTTTGTCCATGATAATATAGCAAGAATCTGTAATTGTATTTTGGGTAAAACTTACCTCTGGAACAACTTCTATGGTAAAATCTTCGCAGTTGTTTGAACTAACCATGGCTTCTTTTCCTTGAATAAAAGGAGAGGGTAAACCAAACTTTAAATTGTGTGAGGTGCCGTCTAAAAACAAGGTTTTACCATTAATTTTTAAAGCAGTTATCATGTGGTTATCTACAACTGGGCTAGGCAATTCTGTGTATTTAAAAGGAATGCTTCTAGTGCCAATCCAAACCATATATGCTTCTAAATTTTGTGAGCGCAATAAGCTATAAAGTATATTAGCAATCCCCTTGCAATCGCCATAGCGTTCTTTGCAAACAGAGCTGGCTTGTGCAGGTATAAAGCCATCGTAGCCAGCTTCCATAGCAATGTAGCGGATATTGTTTTGAACCCAATTAAAAATCAGTTCTGCCTTTTTCTCCTCGTTTGTTTCTTTGCCAACAATAGAATCGCTGAGTGATTTAAACTGGTTTATATCCTCTTTGGTTTTGGTAAGGAAGGCACAGTTCCAATGGTATAAATCTGTTAAGTTAGATAAAACAGAAACCTTGTTTCCTTTTACATTATACGATTTTATTCTAAAGAAAAACTGATTTGCCACATAACCCATATCTGGTCCATTTCCTTCGTAATCGAGGCTTTTAGGCGATGAGCCCATCCAGCTATAAATACTTGTACCGCCTTTTTTTACCATAGAAAAATTCAATTTATTCTCTTGATGCAAAAAGCTATCAATAGCAATTTCAAATCCATCCTGCACAATCAACGTATACTTTATGTCTTCGTAATTGAGGTAAGGCGAAAGGTATAGTTTGGGTAAGAAATGAGGATCTTTTATATGGTAGGTATTTTCAATTACGGTTTTGTTGCCTTTTCCAATTTGAGGAAACATGAATTTTAGTTCATGCGAATCGTCAAAGAAAATATTGTCGTCCTGAAAATCATTTACCTTAAAGTCTTTTACTTCGTATTTTTTATATTTATCGTTTTGAACCGAATAAAGATAAGCCTTGTATTCTTTTAAATCGTAGAATCCCGAATAGCTTATTGAGCGGTTGGAATATCCAGAATTGTTTTCACCCAAATAGAAAAATTCCTCCAAGGTTTTGTAGGTAATTTTAGGATGATTGTCTTCCAATTTAATTTCCAAAACTTGATTCATCCGCGTACAGATTACTTCCGCTTTTGGATATTTCTCTTTATAGTTATTGTAATCGTTTATTGCTTGCGCAAAAATTGGTTCAAACCGAAAAATAGTAAGGGAACAAAGGAAGAAAAAGGCTAAAAGGGATTTCCTCATTATTTATTGAATTACTGATAAAATAAGATTGTCGTAATAATAGTATGCGTTTGTACGCTTACCGGTGGTATCAAAATACTCACAAACGCCTTGTAAGTTATCGTTTACATAGTTTAATTTCTGGCGAAGGGTTCCATTTGCATTGTATTCTAAAGCTTCACCATATAAAACTCCATTGATAAAATTTTCTACGCTTTGAATTTTTCCATCAGGGAAATATGATTTTGTAGGTCCAACTTCTTGGCCAAATTCATATAAGCGTTCTTCTTGCAATTTTCCATCGGCATAAAATATTTTGTAAACGCCATTGTAAACGCCATTTTTTATTTCATAAGAAGAAGCCATGTTACCATTTGGAAAGTATGATTTTATTACAGCATCACCGCTAGGCGTATAAATTGTATCCATCAATTTACCATCTTTACCTAAATAACTATAGCCAATTAATTTTCCGTACTCGTAATATCTAATTTCTCTTATCTCACCGGTATTTGTATAATATTTGGTTGCATTGTGTCTTTCTCCTTCAAAAATTTCGCTTTCTGTTTCTATTTTTCCATTGCTATAATACCAAATATTTTTGCCATGGTTTTGATTGTCTTTGTAGCCAAAACTTTTAGTTCTTTCGCCAAAGAAATTATAAATTTCATTCACTCCTTCACGGTCACCATGGTAGTAAGTAGATTTAATATTTAGTTTGCCATTAGGCCAATAGTATTCCCAGTTGCCATGACGGTAACCCATAAAATAATCACCTTTAGAAAATACTTTTCCATTGGCGTAAAAATTGGTAACAGGGCCATGTAAATAGCCTTCTAAATAGGTTCCCTCAAAGCCTTTTTTGCCAGAAGCTCCTTTTAAAACAACCTTGGCAGAACCCGTTGGAAATTCAGCAGAATCAATAGTAATGCCATTGGTATCGCATTGGTGAATTTTTACAGTAACACCATTTTCGTAGAACAATTTTTTAGCTACAGTTCCATTTGAGTTATACTCATAACCCCAGGCTCTTCTTTTGTTATTGTGGTAGAAATTTTGGTTTTCTAATTTCCCATCAACCGAATATTCATTATAGAAGCCCCAGCGTTTTCCATTAATATAATTGCCTTCAGATTTCACATTACCATTTTCATAGAAAAGTACTTCTTGTCCGTTTTTTGAACCAAGGGTATAATTATAAATTCCAGATACTTTTCCATTTTCATGGTAGTTTTTTGAAAGGCCATCAAGCTTTCCTTTTTTGTATAATTCGGTAGAAGAAAGATATCCGTTTGGCAAGAAGAATTTCCATTCTCCATCGCGTTCATCACTTGCTATGGTTCCTTCAGAGCCAATGTATAACTGGAAGCCATAATTGCTAACTTTAGTGCCACTTTTAGATATCTTTACATCGTAGATTGATTTTCCAGCATGGTTAAAAACCTGAACACGTTTCCATTCGCCTCTTATATAAGTATCGGTTCTGTATTTTCTACCTTGGTGATCGAATGATTCTTCCTCACCATTTATTTTTCCATTTTCATCCAAATTAGAAATAGATTTAACTTTTCCATCCGAATAGTATTTGGTCCATTTGCCAGAGGTATTGCCTTTAACAGCAATTCCTTCCTGCTCTGTTTGTCCGTTTTGGTAATAGGTTTTATAAGGACCCTCTAATTGGTTATTTACATAAACACACTCTTTTTGTAATTTTTTGTTTTCATAATATGAGAGCATTTTGCCTTCCAATTTCCCATCTTTATAATTAGATTCTTCCTTTAAAACACCATGGTCGAAATACTCTTTTAGAGAACCATTTAGCTTGTCTAATGTAAAGGTGTATTCGTAATTTAAAGCACCATTAGAATAATATTGTTTACCAGCACCATTTCTTAAATCATTCGTATAAATTTCAACACCTGAAACAGTTCCATCAGGATAATATTCTGTAATTGTACCATCTAATTTGCCGTTAAGATAGGTTCCAGATTCGCGTAAAAATCCATTTCTAAACGATTTGTATTCACCATTTAAAGAACCATTAACATAATTTAAAATTCTAGTAGTGTCTTTCTTTGAATTGAAATAATACCAGGTTCCAACTCTTTCTCCATTGTTGTTGAAAGAACCTAAAACATCTATGAAACCATCGTTATCAAAAAACACCCAATTACCAGTGTTTTTGCCTGCCGTGTTAACAGTTCCTAAGGCCTCTAAAGCAAAGTTATTATAGTAAAAAATATCTAAGGATTCTGTTTTTCCGTAGGTTGTTACGTCTAATTTAGGATTAAGTTTCTTCAATTTTTCCATGCCAGCATCCCTAGATTTTTTCACATTAGCAATGCTCTTATTAATTTCTTTTACAATAGTTTCATTTTTGCTTGAACCTAGCATTAACAATGAGAAATATTCGTAAGACTGTGTTTTAATAAAGTCTTTAAAGAATGGTAAATAATGTTTGCTAAAAAATCCAGTTTCTTTGCCATCATACTCTGCCAATTTTTGCATTACCAAATACAATTGTTTGTTTAATGGATATTTAAATTTTCCAGGAACTTTGTATTTGTTATTTAATGCAACTTGGTTTGTGATTAAAAAATCAATGTCTTCAAAATCGTTTTCAATAACATTGGTTTTCATTTTTCCAACAAGGGTTGAGCTATTGTTCCCCATTTTATTAAATTCATCTAAGGCATCAATACTTCTATTACCAGAAGGTTCAAGCATTAAGAAGATTGCAAATGCCATAGCTGCATTTGTAAGTTTGCCTTCTTTTTCTGCCATATATGCCAAACGTAAATGCGCGCTCGGGTATAATGGCGAAATAGACAAAACCTTTTGGTAAGCCTCATAAGCTTTTTTATAATCCTCTGCCTTTTCGTAAACAATGGCTTTGTTTAATAAAAACATCACGCTATACGGATATTTTTTCAGCGCTTCGTCATATACGGCAATGGCTTCCTCTGTTCGTTTTAAATCATCTAGGGCTGAACCAAGCAAATTTATCTGAGCTAATTCTGGTGAGCCTTCTGCAATTAAGCGGCGCGAAATCTCTATTACTTTTTCGTATTTTTCTAATTGATAATACCCAAGGGATATTTCGTATTGGGCGGTAAAATAATTGGTATCGCCTCTTGGCACTTGTTCATAGAAAGAAATTGATTTCTCGTATTTTTCTTCCTTGTAGGCATCCAAACCATCATCTAATAATTTTTGAGAATTGATGAGCTCAACATACTTTTTATCTTGAGCATTGCTGGTAAGAAATAGGAGTGTAAACAAAGCCAATACCAATGGCTGCTTTAAACTAGTTTTCATGGGTTGAAATTAAACCTTCAAGAAAACAATTTTTATTGGAACCGAAAAATGATAAATAACAGAAATCAAAAATAAATGCCTTGTTTTTCAAGGCTTTCTGATGTTAAGGAAAAATTAATGATTAAGCATGGCTTTAAACTCCTCCTCGCTAATCATTTTTATATTGAGGTCGGTGGCCTTTTTAAGTTTTTCTGGACCCATTTTATCGCCTGCAATCAGGTAATCCAAAGTCTTAGAAATGCTTCCAACATTTCTTCCTCCATTGTTTTCAATTAGTTTTTTAAGTTCGTCTCTAGAAATAGAGAAACTTCCAGAAACCAAGAAACTTTTTCCTGCCAAAAGTTGGCTACGACTTTCATTTGGGTCAAACTCCATGGCCATTTTTAAACCAAGTGATTGCAACCTTTTAACCAATTCCACATTGTCGGTATCGGCAAAAAATCGAATTAAATTCTCGGCAATTTTCTCCCCAATTTCATAAACATTGGCAATCTGTTCAGGACTTGCAGCTATAATGGCATCAAGGGTTTCAAAATGTTGAGCCAATTTTTTTGCAACAGTTTCTCCAACCATTCTAATGCCTAAAGCAAACAGTACGCGTTCAAAAGGAACTTGCTTGGAGGCTTCAATTCCTTTGATAATATTTTCAGCCCCTTTTTCTTTAATGCTACGTTTCTTTTTATTCCCAGCCTCATCTTCAGATTCAAACTCCAAACCATTTAATTGCTCGTAGGTTAAAGAATATAAATCAGCATAGGATTGGATCAAACCTTTTTTAAATAAACCAGCCACTGTTTCACTACCCAATCCTTCAATATTCATAGCCCTTCTGCTAATAAAATGTTCCATTCTGCCAATCAATTGTGGTGTGCAATGACTATCATTTGGGCAATAATGTATGGCTTCTCCTTCCTTACGTACCAATGCTGTTCCGCATTCTGGACAATGAGTTGGATAAACAATTTTGGTGGCAAATAAATCGCGTTTGCTTTTGTCCACACCCGTAATTTTAGGAATAATTTCTCCGCCTTTTTCTACAAATACGGTATCGTGATCGTATAAATCTAGTCGCTCCAATTCATCTGCATTATATAAGCTTGCACGCTTAACTGTGGTGCCTGCTAATTGCACAGGAACAATATTGGCAACTGGAGTAATGGCGCCTGTTCTTCCAACTTGATAAGTTACTTCTCTTAATTTACTTATGGCAGTTTCTGCTTTATACTTATAGGAAATTGCCCATCTTGGAACTTTGGCTGTAAAGCCTAAATCCTCTTGGTGTTTGTATTCATTAACCTTAATTACAACACCATCAATATCGTAACTGAGTTGGTTTCTGTCTTTGTTATAGCGGTTAATAAATGCCATAACTTCTTGCATGTTTTGGCAAACCTTAAAATGATCACTCACCTGAAAGCCCCAGCTAGAGGCCATTTGCAAAGATTCGGCATGGGTTTCAGCTACGTTTTGATCCGAATAAACAAAATACAAAAAGGCATCTAAAGAACGCTTGGCAACCTCTTTTGAATCTTGCATTTTTAAACTTCCCGATGCAAAATTTCTTGGGTTTTTATAAAGTCGTTCAGCAATTTTATCTTCGTCAACACCTTGCTCTATTAATTCTTTGCGCAAGTTATTATTGAGTCTATCAAAGGTTTTGCGGTGCATGAAAATTTCACCACGAATATCAAATATTGCAGGGAAATTGCCTGTTAACTCATGCGGAATGCTTCGGATGGTTTTTACATTATTGGTAACATCATCGCCTTGCACGCCATCGCCTCGGGTTACGGCTCTTACTAATTTCCCATTTTCATAGGTAATGCTAATGGCCAAACCATCAAATTTTAATTCGCATACATAGGTAAATTCGTTGCCAATACTTTTTCTTACACGCTCGTCAAATTCTAAAAGTTCCTCCTCAGAATAGGTGTTTCCAAGGCTCAACATGGGGTAACGGTGTTTTACCTGTTGAAAGTTTTTGGTGATATCCCCACCAACCTTCTGAGTGGGAGAGTTGGGGTAAAGAAAAACTGGAAACTCTTTTTCAAGGGCCTCCAGTTCTTTAAGTTTTTGATCGAAATCAAAATCGCTAATGCTAGGTTGAGAAAGAATATAGTAATTGTAATTGTGCTGTTTAAGCTCAGCACTCAGTGTGTCTATTTGTTTTTTTGCCTCTTCAAGGTTCATGCTGCAATATAAGAGGCCGTCTCAATTCTAGCAAAAAAGTTTAGGTTCTTTTTGAACCAAACCAAATCCTTATTTTTTGCCTTTGCCTTTTCTTTGATCGCGCTTAGCTTTCATTTCGGCCTTCATTTTTTCTTTTTCCTCTTTGTAAATTTTTTGTTGCTCTCCATCAAGTATTTCTAAAATTTCGCCATCTGCTTTCTCCATGCTCTTTTTCATGATTTCTGCCTTTTCCAATCTACTAGCATCTTCAGGTAAGGCCATCATTTGTGTTTTTGCCTCTTCACGGTTTTGTGCAATAATTTTGTCGTACATGGCACCTTGCTCTGGAGATAACTTTAACTTGGCCTTCAATTCTTCCGAGCGTTTTTTCATTTCCTCTCTATTGCCTTGTCCACCCGAGCCAGGTTGTGCCAATAAGGGTTGTGAAATTGCTAAAGCGCCCAAACAAAAAATTAGGGCAATCATTTTTTTTACATTTTTCATAGTTATAGAATTTATGGTTTTAGGATAGGTATTTACTCAAATGGTTTAATCAAATCTAATAATAATTATTGTATAGAATAAAATACAATGAACTGAATCCATTGTGGGTATCAATCATATATTAAGGGTAGGATACGATATTTTTGACTTGCATTAAAATACAATACAACTAGCCTTGGCTTTAACCAGAAAACTTATATTTCTCTTCGTCGTTTTGGCATTTGGTTCAAACCAAACCATCTTGGCGCAATCACCTACCAAACCTAATAGCAAGGATACTTTGGTATGGAATGGGAAAGCCATGGTACCGCTTTCGAGTATTCCTGTGGATACCATTTTATTTGATTTAAATATTGATTTGGATAGGCAAATAATGCCTCTAGATACCATCTTGGCCTATGCTATACGCTTTTCACCTGTGTTAAAGTTGGAGGAGGCTAATTGGGAGAAAGCTCATTACAATACTTTATACACCCGCTATATCTTCCTCAATGGTATCAGCGGTTTCTTCAATTATACTTACGGTAATCAAACTAATTTAAATACTGTAAACTCAGATGGTTCTGTTTTAAATAATAGTTTAGGTTTAGGTTATCGCTTTGGTGCAAATATCTCCATTCCTCTAACCGAAGTTTGGGGCAAACCCAATAAAATGAAGTCGTTGAAGGCAGAAGAGAAAATGGCAAAATACAAACGCGAAAACGAAGAAATTGAAGTTAGAAGAAAAGTTATTGCCGATTTTTACAATTTAATTGCCTCCCAAAAAATTATGAACTCCAGACAACAAGATGTGGAAAGCGCTCGTTTGTCGGTGGAGATTGCCATGGTGGAAATGAGAAGAGGTAAAATTCATCCTTACGAATTATCTCGTTTAAAAAATATCCTTACCATATCCGAATCTGGCTTAGAATTATCAAGAAGAGATTTCATGATTTATTATTACCAGCTGGAAACCGTGGTTGGAGTTAAACTTAATACCCTTAGGAGGTCTATTCCTAAATAAGAATTGCTAGAATGACATTAATAGGATTTTTCAGAATAATATTTAAAAACTTAAAATGGTTGGTAATTTTTCCAATGATGCTGGCTGGGGTAGTTATTTTCCTAACCCGCAACATGACCAAGGAATACCAAACCTCTGCAACCGTTTATACTGGTTTGGCGAGTGGTTATAGCATTACCGATGATGGCAACGAAAAGGTAGATTACTTTAAAGTTAACAATGCATTTGATAACTTAATTACTACCGTTAAAGCAAGAGAAACTATTGAAGAGGTGGCTATTAAATTAATGGCGCAACACCTTTTATTAAAGGAACCAGATAACAATGTTTTAAACGAAGACAATTTCAAGAAACTCCATAAACTCCTAAGTGATGAGGAGATTGCTAAATTAATTGTTCCAGGTGATTTTAATAAAACTGTTAAAAAATTATATAGCATTAAAGATAGTAGTAATAAAAACGCTGTTCAATATTTATTATCAGATTTATCTAGTCCGTATTCTACTGCCAAGATTTTAGGAAGCCTTACCGTAATGCGTAAGTTTTCTTCGGATATGTTAGAATTGGGTTTCAGAGCAAACGATGCAGGCGTTTGTGTAAACACTCTTAGTTTTTTGATTGAATCCTTTTCTCAAAGGTTCAGAAATATTAAGGGTTCTGAAACAATTAATGTAGTAAAGTATTTTGAAGACCAATTGAAATTGGCCTTTAACTCATTGCAAAGCTCCGAGAATAAATTAAGAGATTTTGGTGTTAACAATAGAATCATCAATTACTATGAGCAGGCTAAGTTTGTGGCAGAATCTAAAGAAGATTTAAGCACCGATTTCTACAAAGAGAAAATGAAGTTTGAAGCGGCGCAATCTGCTCTTAAACGCATTGAAGAAAAAATGGCCAACTATGCAGATTTTGTGGCTGCAAATGAGGTTTTGGTGAAATTACGTTCGGATCTTTCTACCATCAATTACGAAATTACAAACGCTCAAATCTATAAATACGACGTCGATAAGATTACTAAAATGCAGGAGAAGGCTGCAAAAATTAAGGAGGAGTTAAAAGAAAGAGCAGGCGAGTATTATGAGTTCAATAACTCGCTCGAATGGGTTCCTCAAAACTCCTTATTAAATGAGTGGTTGGGAAAAGTAGTAGAGTTAGAAGAATCTAAAGGAAGGTTAATGGTTTATAACCAACGCATGACTCAATACGATGGTATCTATAAAGAGTTTGCTCCTTTGGGTTCAACCATAAATAGATTAGAACGTGAAGTAGCGGTGCAAGAAAAACAATACCTTTCTGTTTTACATGGTTTGAACCTAGCTCGCTTGCGTCAGCAAAGTTTGGAGATGAGCAACCAGTTGAAAGTGGTAGACAATCCTTTCTTTCCTTTGCAACCCCTTCCTTCTAAAAGAAGCCTTTTGATAATGGTTTCGTTTATTGCTGGTTTTATGTTATTGCTCGCTTACTATGTTGGTTCAGCCCTACTTGACAAAGCTATTAAGAACCCAGATAAAGTTGAAAAAATAATTGGTTTGCCATTACTGAGTGCTTTACCCGAACTAGAAAAATTGGATGAGAAAAGTGTGAAAATCACGGAGGTTCAAACCAGTTTAATGCAGCAAATAATCAATACCATTTTTATAGATTTAAAACGTATTGATCCAACTTGCAAAAGCTATTTGATTATTGTTTTTAGTACAAAGGGTGGAGAGGGAAAATCATTTGTTTCCGAAAGTTTGGTTAATAAGTTAAGCAGAATTCGCAATAAGGTTTTATATCTCTATCCAGAAAATGGCGAGAACCAAGGCAAGTTCTTAGATGCCGATAATCCTAAGTTAATTCAGCATGCTTACAATATTAACGATGGCATAATTGATTACCACGGAATCCAAGATTTTATTAAAAGCAACGATGAGAATAACGAGGATTTAAGCGAGGTTTCTTATAATGTTTTAGAAATTCCAAGTTTAAATAAAAATCCTATTCCTGCCAATTTGGTTGAACAAGCTCATTATTCTATTTTGGTAGTTCATGCAGCCAAATCCTGGACCAACGCAGATCAGTTTCAATTAAAAACATATATGAAATTGGCTCAAGGTAAAACCAGTGTCTTGCTAAACCATGTTATTCCAGATTTGCTCGAATCTATTTACGGTGAAATTCCTAAACGCAGGTCTGCCCTTAGAAAGAGAATGAAGAGTTTGTTGGGTGGTGAGCAATATTGATTTTAAACCTTGGCAAAAGCAGTTTCAAATAAATTAGCCAAAGATGGAATTGCCTTATTAGGCTTTCTGATTATAGCGCTTATCCTTGGTTATACCATTGGAAAAGGGCAAATACTTACTGCTGGATTTTATATTGCTCTTCCCTTTGTAGTAGGTTTTTTTATCTGGCTTTTCCACGATCCCAAAATTGGTTTATTGTCTGTTTTCCATTTTAGCTTTGTAGCTAATGGGATGAGTAGGTTTGTTCCTGGCGAAATTCCTTGGGGTTTGGTTATTGATGGTCTTTTAATACTTACTGTTATTGCTACCATTTTTAAAGTAAGTAAAGAGGATTCCAAGCGCATGAACAATCCAATTTTCTTTATTACTTTGGTTTGGTTTATTTATACCATGTTAATGGTGGCAAACCCCGAAGCACGTAGCAAAGAAGCTTGGTTTTATGCAGTAAGGGGTTTGTCTATGTATTCCATGGAAATGATTCCTCTCATCTTAATTTTGATGAACAAAAAAGAGGATTTGGATCAACTAATTCGACTCTGGTTTATCTGGAGTTTTACCTCTGCCATGTATGGTTTTAAAATGGATATTTTTGGCGTTACTGCTGGCGAAAGACAATGGCTAGATAATGGTGGAAGTATTACTCACGAAATTCAAGGTCGTTTGCGTATCTTCTCATTTTATAGCGATGCTGGTCAGTTTGGCGCTGCCATGGCACACACCACCATCAGTGCTTTTCTTTTAGCAATTGGTCCATTCCCTAAACGACAACGCTATATGTATTGGGCATTGGTGGCTATTTGCTTTTGGGGCTTTGCCTTATCTGGTAGTAGAGGTCCGCTTTTTGTAATGGCAGCGGGTGGTTTTTTATACCTTTTCTTAATTGGAAATGTGCGCATATTAATTATTGGCGCTGCCATTGGTGGAATCCTTTTTGGTATTTTAAAATTTACACATGTGGGTGATTCTAATTATCAAATTCACAGAATGCGAACAGGCTTAGACCCAAATGATGCCTCCCTTCAAGTGCGTATTGATAACCAAAAGAAATTGGCTGTTTACCTTGCTACACGACCATTTGGTGGTGGAATTGGCTCAGGTGGAAGTTGGGGACAACGCTTTACTCCTGGAAGTTTTTTAGCTGAAGTTGCCTTGGATAGTTGGTATGTAAAAATTTGGGTAGAAACTGGTATTGTGGGTTTATTCCTGCATTTAGTTTCTTTGATTGGAATATTAATCATTGGATGTATCAAGGTGTTTAACCTGAAGAATCCAGAATTGCGACAAAAAATTATAGCATTAATTTGTGGCTATTTTGGAATTGTGGTAGCAAGTTATGGTAACCAAATTTTGGGTCAGTTACCAACGGGTGCCGTTATTTATTTCTCAATGGTGTATATGTTTTTATCAGATACTTGGGACAAAGAAATAACCCGTGAAAAAGCACTTGCAGAAGGCGATGATGCACTATTAGCTCCAATAGAAGAAGTTGAAAAACCGGGAAGAGTAGTGGTGAGAATTAGCTAAGGAAGCATCACTTCCAATCCTTCATCTCTCCAACGTCCAATGCCTCCATCTAAATCAATTACTTTTGTAAATCCTTTTTTCTCCATGATTTCGCAGGCTTCCAAGCTTCTTCCTCCTGCAGCACAATACACATAGTAAGTTTTTGATTTGTCTAATTTATCAATTTGCATTTCAAAATTTTCTGCAAAAATATCCAAAGCTTGTGCGCCTTTAATCATACCATTTTTTTGCTCAGATGGTGTCCTCACATCTAAAATAATTCCAGGTTCGGAGGCTAAGCGTGCCTGAAATGCTTTTGGTTCAAGCAACTCATATATTTCTTTTACTTCTGCTTTTTCTGTTTTAGGTTTTGTATCTGTACAAGAAGGAAAATAGATGGTGGCTATAAGTAAAAGGGTGATTATTCGTAGTTTCATTTTTTTATTTTGTTTAACCAATCAAACTTAATAATTTAGGCCATTAAATGAAAGTAACTTTTTTAGGAACAGGAACTTCGCAAGGTGTGCCCATTATTGCCTGCGATTGTGAGATTTGCAGCTCTGCTGATCCTAAAGATAAACGCCTGCGCTCTAGTATTTTGGTTGAACACGACGGCCATCAAATAGTTGTAGATACTGGTCCAGATTTTAGAGAGCAAATGTTACGCTCTCAGATAAAACAATTGGATGCCATTTTGTTTACCCATGCCCACCGCGACCATTTAGCTGGTTTAGATGATATACGTGGTTTCAATTTTAGGATGAAACGTGCCATAGATGTGTATTGCGAACACCGCGTAGAAAAGGCCATTCGCAAAGAATTTTTCTATGCGTTTGAAGAACCCAAATATCCTGGAGTTCCAGAAATGAATATTCATACCATTAGCTCCGAGCCTTTTCAATTGTTTGGTTTGCCCATAATTCCTATTCAGGTTTACCACCACAAATTACCTGTTTTAGGTTTCCGCTTTGGTGATTTTGTTTATATAACAGATGCCAATAGAATTGAACCAAAAGAGATGGATAAGATAAGAGGTTGCAAAGTTTTGGTATTAAATGCCCTGAGAAGAGAATACCATATTTCTCATTTTACCTTAGACGAAGCAATTGCAATTGTGCAGGAAATAAAACCCGAAACAGCATATTTTACGCATATTAGTCACCAATTAGGATTGCACCAAGATTTAGAAATTGAATTGCCAGAAAACATACATTTGGCACACGATGGTTTAACACTTCACTTTTAATGCAGTCGCTTCACCAACATGTATCTCTTTTTCCTTTGTTGGCAAAAGACTTGCAGCACTTGCTTTTAGATTTCCAGTTAAAAGATGCATTTCGCGTTCAACAACACGAACTCAATTTAATTTTTCAAAAAGACCAAGAGCAAATCAGCCTGCGCATAAATACCGAAGCAAAAACTGGCTTGTTCTTCTTTTACGAATATCCCATCGAAAGAAATGGAACTGTCTTTCCTTTATTTCAGGACCTAATTGGTTCAAAAATAAGTTTGGTTCAAGCCCACAAGAACAACCGCTCTTTTGAAGTAGTTTTTGCAAATAACCAAGCCTTGGTTTTTAAAATGTATGGGCCACTTGCCAATGTTATTTGGTTTGATAATAATCAAGTAAAGCAATTGTTTAGAGCAGGAATAGAAAACGATTTTCATTTAAAGCGCGACGAATTTTCCCAATCAAATGCCTCACAAGAATTACCTGTTTTTGAGGGAAATTTTTATGTTTACCAATTGTCTCCTCATCAGTATGGCTTAGGGTTTAAAGAAGAGTTCGGTTTGAACCAAATTTTAAAAACAGAAGTAATCTTTGAAGCTTTACACACCTTTTCTGGCAATTTCCTTCAAGGTTATATTTTCTTAAGCGAACAACAGAAATTGTTGGCTCGGTTCAAACAGAAACTAAAAAGAGAACATGGTTTGCTAACAGGTGCCAATGCCTTTTTAAACCATGCTTTAACGGCAACGCCCTATGAAGAAATTGGACATATCTTAATGGCTAATTTGCATGTGGTAAAAAAGGGTGAAAAGGAGGTTACACTTCACGATTTTTACCGCGAACAACCTATTGTTATTGCATTAAAAAAAGACCTTTCGCCACAGGACAATGCCGCTCAATATTACCAGAAGGCCAGAAACAGGGCTAAGGAAATTCCTTTAAAACAAAAGCAGGTCGAGGTGTGTTCATTAAAGATTAAAGAACTAGAAGAAACTTTGAATCAAATTAGTGCGGCCAAAAGTTTAAGGGAATTACGCTCTTGGATTAAAGAAGAAAAAAAGGTTCAAGACCTGCCTCTCAAAGAAAAATTCCGACGATTTGATTGCCTTGGTTTTGCGGTTTATGTTGGGAAAAATGCGGTTAACAACGATGAACTTACATTGAAATTTGCACATAAAGACGATTTGTGGTTGCATGCAAAAGGTGTAAGTGGAAGTCATGTTATAATTAAACACCAACAGCTCAAACCCTTTCCACCACAGGTAATTGAGTTTGCGGCGCAGATAGCAGCACATTATTCATCTTCCAGAAATAGTCAGTTGGTTCCTGTAATTTACACGCCTAAAAAGTTTGTTAGAAAACCAAAAGGCGCTCATGCTGGGCAAGTTGCCGTGGAGCGCGAAGAAATACTTATGGTTGAACCAAAAATTGACATTTAATTAGCATTGAAAAGGCAATATTTGCAATCCTAAAATTTATACATGAAAACGCTCTTACGATACCTTAAAAATTATAAAAACCTAGTTTTTCTTGCCTTGGGTTTGGCAACCATAAATCAAATGTTTTCTATGATGGACCCATATATTTATGGAAAAATTGTAGACCGTTTTGCCACCAAACCACATAATTATGATAACGATGCTTTTGTAAAAGGTGCAGGTTTATTGATTTTGGCTGCTATTGGAGTTGCCATGGTAAGTAGAATTGCAAAGGCTTTTCAAGATTATACCTTAAACCTTATCATCCAAAAATTTGGTGCAGCAGTTTATACAGATGGCCTGAAACATGCTTTGCAATTGCCTTTCCAAGATTTTGAAGACCAACGTAGCGGCGAGCTTTTAAATATTTTGCAAAAAGTTAGAACCGATTCCGAAAAGTTTATCATCAATTTTATCAATATCTTTTTTACCTCTATTGTAGGAATTGTATTTGTTATTATTTATGCTATTCAAGTACAGCCTTGGTTAATATTGGCTTACTTTGGAGCTAGCTTTTTATTGGCTGGTTTAACGAGTATTTTGTCTAAAAAAATCAAAATTGTTCAACAGCGAATAGTAGCACAAACAAAAGCATTGGCGGGTTCCACAACAGAATCGTTGCGCAATATAGAGCTTATAAAAAGTTTAGGTTTGACCCAACAAGAAATGAAGCGTTTGAACCTTTCTACCCAAAAGATTTTGCGTTTGGAATTGGAGAAAGTAAAAGACATAAGAAGTATCAGTTTCTTGCAAGGTACCATAGTGAATTTGCTGCGTCAGAGTATTTTGTTTTTGCTTTTGTATATGATTTTTAAAGATCAAATGTCATTAGGACAATTAATGACTTTGCAGTTTTATTCTTTCTTCATTTTTGGACCCATGCAAGAAATGGGAAATGTAATTATGAGTTACCGTGAGGCTGAGGCATCACTCCAAAATTTTGAAGATATCATGTCAAAGCCAATTGAAGTAAAACCATCTAATCCAAAGCGCATTCGTGAGATTGAAAATTTGGAGTTCAACCAGGTTAGTTTTATACATAGAACGGGTAAACATTACGCCTTGAACCAAATTAGTTTCCATGCCAAACAAGGCGAAACCATTGCCTTTGTTGGTCCTTCTGGTTCTGGAAAAACTACATTGGTAAAGCTCTTGGTAGGTTTATACCATCCATTAGAAGGAAATGTTTTGTATAACGGAGTTCCATCTCAAGAAATTGATTTTGATGAATTAAGAAACCAAATAGGATTTGTTACGCAAGACACCCAATTGTTTTCTGGAACCATTAAAGAAAATATGTTGTTTGTTAATCCAAGGGCTACCGTCGCACAAATAACAACTGCTTTGCACCAAGCTTCGTGTGAAAGTTTACTTACAAGAAGTGAAAAGGGAATCGACAGTGTGATAGGAGAGGGAGGTATTAAAATTTCGGGAGGAGAAAAGCAAAGATTATCTATTGCACGTGCCTTGTTGCGCGAACCTCGTTTGCTAATTTTTGATGAAGCCACCTCTGCACTGGATTCAATTACAGAAGAAGAAATTGGCAATACCATTAAAGAAATTAGTGCTGGCAAAGCGCATGTTACTATTATGATTGCGCACCGTTTATCTACCATAATGCATGCCGATAGAATTTACGTTTTAGAGAAAGGCGAGTTGGTAGAAACTGGAAGACATGAAGAACTAATTTCTGCCAAAGGCCTTTACTACGCTATGTGGCGCCAACAAATAGGTGAACGAAATTAAAATAAATCCATTGAACATGGATTTACATAATTAATAAAAAGGCGCACAATAGAAATTCAAAATCTAATAAATGTTTTTTTTTAACTGTAACAAAGTTTGCCAGAATTTTAATTTTTGGATTCTTAAATCTGGATTCTGATTTCTCCTTTTTTATTCCATTTTTTTTTAAGTTTAAGGGGTTGCCTAAACTCTAACCTCCGAACATCTGGATACTTGTAAATAGATTCTCACCTCTCGCAATCTCATATCCAAATACTATCTTTTCAAAATAATCCTCTTATCTTCGCCACCTCAGCATGAAAGAAGTAAAACCAGATATTAGTCTCCAAACAAGCAAGAAAGAACAAGTAGAAGAAATGTTTAACAGCATTGCTCATCGCTACGATTTTCTTAACCGCTTTCTATCGATGGGTATAGATAAAGGTTGGCGTAAAAAAGCCATTTCCTATTTAAAACCGCTTGAACCAAAACAAATATTAGACGTTGCAACTGGTACTGGCGATTTGGCTCTTGAAGCAATGAAACTCAATCCAGATCATATTACAGGTTTGGATATTGCCGAACAAATGTTGGTGTTTGGTAGAGAAAAAATTGCATCCAAAGGCTTGTCAGATAAAATTTCTATGATAAAAGGTGATAGCGAAAACCTCCCTTTTCCCAACAATAACTTTGATGCCATCACCGTTGCTTTTGGAGTGCGTAATTTTCAAAATCTTTTAAAAGGCTTAACCGAAATGAATCGGGTATTAAAACCAGGTGGAAGATTAGTTGTCCTAGAATTTTCAAAGCCCTCAAGTTTTCCCTACAAACAAGTTTATAATTTTTACTTCACCTACATTTTACCTGTTATGGGAAATATGCTTAGCAAAAGTAAAAATGCCTATACCTATTTGCCAGAAAGTGTTAAACATTTTCCTGAAGGTCCTGAATTTGCTAAATTCTTAAAGGAAGCAGGGTATAAAAATATTATTGTAAAACCTCTAACATTTGGCACGTGCTCTTTGTATATAGCCGACAAATAGCCTTAACCTTCGTGGTTATTTTAGGGTCTATCTGCGCATGGGCTCAACCCAATCTGGAGCAATACGATCTCAAACGTCTGCATTTTGGCTTTACATTAGCAGCCAATTCTGGTCGCCTAAACATTGATTTGGCCAAGAACTTTCCTAGCGATACAGTTATGAATGTTACTGCTAAAAACTTCCCTGGAATTGGCCTTGGTGCCATCACCAATTTGCGCATTGGCGATTATTGGGATATTCGTTTAATGACTCCCGTTATTTCTTTTGTTCAGCGCAACTTGGTTTACGATTTCCCCAATTCTAAAAAAGAAGTAAAAGTTGAATCTGCCTATTGCGATGCAAGTTTATTGGTGAAATACAAATCTGCAAGAAGAAAAAATACCCGAGTATATGTTATTGGAGGTGGAAGAATGAGTTATGATTTTGCTTCCACAATAAATAAAAATAGAGGTTTGCAAAATCCAGTAGTTTCACTAAATCCAATTACTTACGGCTGGGAAGCAGGTTTTGGTTTAGACGTATATTTCGAGTATTTCAAATTCTCTCCCGAAATCAAAGTGTGCAATACCTTTGGAAATGCCATGTTTAGAGATGGATATATTTTTACAGATTATATTCAAAATATCTCTCCACAGTTAATTCAATTCTCCCTGCATTTCGAATAATTTATTCTCAATTACAACAAAACCAAAAGCAGATTGTTAGCTTATAACATTAACAATCTACTATGGCAAATTACCTTATTATTGGTGCTTCTTCTGGCATTGGTTTTCAATTAGCTGCACAATTATCAATCGCAGGAAATCAGGTTTACGGCACTTTTAACAAACACCAATTATCCTCAGAAAATCAATTTTTAGAATACCATTTTCTAAATGTTTTAGAAGAAGGCGGTTTGAACCTAGATTTTTTACCTGACTCCATCGATGGTTTAGTTTATTGTCCTGGTTCCATAAGTCTTAGGCCATTTGAAAGGATTAAATCCGATGATTTTATTGCCGATTATGAACTGCAAGTAATTGGTGCCATTAAGGTTATTCAGGCTGTATTGCCAAAGTTAAAGCAAAGTTCCAATGCTTCTATAGTTCTATTTTCAACCATTGCTGTGCAAACAGGTTTGCCTTTTCATAGTCTAGTTTCGGCATCAAAAGGTGCCATAGAAGGTTTAACAAAGGCACTTGCAGCAGAATATTCCCCAAAAATTAGAGTGAATTGCATTGCGCCTTCGTTAACAGATACTCCACTTGCGGCTTCATTGCTTAATACAGATCAAAAGAAAGAAGCCAATGCTATCCGCCATCCTCTCAACAGATATGGCCAAGCGCAGGACATTGCCAACCTGGCAGAATTTCTTCTTTCTCCAAAATCATCTTGGATTACTGGTCAAATTCATAAAATAGATGGCGGTCTCTCTACTCTAAAAAAATAGCCCCTTTTAGCTATATTCGCGCCTTCATGAAATTTTCAATACTTCATTCAGATAAAGAAACAAAGGCAAGAGCGGGTTTGGTTCAAACCGAAAGGGGAGAAATACAAACCCCTATTTTTATGCCTGTGGGAACTCAAGGTACCGTTAAATCTGTAACCCAAAAGGATTTAGCTGAAAGGGTAAAGGCGCAAATAATATTGGCCAATACCTACCACATTTTCTTACGTCCGGGGTTAGAAGTATTGCACCAAGCTGGAGGCATTCATAAATTTATTAATTGGGATAAACCCATGCTTACCGATAGCGGAGGTTACCAAGTTTTTAGTTTGAGTAGCATTCGTAAAATCAAAGAAGAAGGAGTTTCGTTTCGATCCCACTTAGATGGTTCAAAAATATTTTTCTCGCCAGAGATTGCTACTGATATTCAACGTAGCATCGGTGCCGATATCTTCATGGCTTTTGATGAGTGTCCGCCTTACCCTTGTGATTATAAATATGCTAAAAATTCAATGGACTTAACCCACCGTTGGTTGCAAAGATGCATTACTCGTTTCAATGAAACAGAACCTCGTTACGGGTTTGAACAAAGTCTTTTTCCTATTGTTCAGGGAAGTGTTTACAAAGATTTAAGAATTGAGTCGGCTAAGTTTATTGCAGACCAAAACATGCCAGGAAATGCAATTGGTGGCTTGAGTGTGGGCGAACCTGCTGAGCAAATGTACGAAATGACCGAATTGGTTTGCGAGCATTTGCCTTTAGATAAACCTCGTTATTTAATGGGTGTGGGTACTCCTGCAAATATCTTAGAATGCATTGCCTTAGGAATTGATATGTTTGATTGTGTGCTTCCAACGCGCAATGCACGACATGGTTTCTTGTTTACTTCCAAAGGTATTATCAATATCAAAAATGAGAAATGGAAATTTGATAATTCTCCTGTGGATGATATTTTCACACCCGAATATTCCAAAGCGTATCTTAAACATCTCATAAAATGCAATGAAATGTTGGGTGCAACCATTGCCAGTATTCAAAACTTGAGTTTCTTCCTTTGGCTAGTTGCTGAGGCTCGCGGGCATATTTTAGCAGGCGATTTTGCTTCTTGGAAAAAGGAAATTTTACCAATAGTCATGAATAAATTATAAGAAGGTCTATTTTGCACCGCTTTAATTAATTAGGTTCGAACCAAAATGCTAGAAAAAATAGGAATAGGAATACTTGATAAATACATCTTAAAGAAGTATTTAATGACATTCTTTTATTCGGTTTTGTTATTTACCGTTATTGCCATTTTTATTGACATCAGTGAAAAAATGGACGATTTTATTAAGCGTAAACCTCCATTATCCAGCATCATTCTCGACTATTATATTTGGTTCATTCCCTATTTTATGGGTTTGTTTAGCTCGGTATTTATTTTCCTTTCTACCTTGTTTTTTAATAGCAAACTGGCCCAAAATACGGAGATAATTGCCATATTAAATAGTGGTTTATCTTATGGCAGATTCTTAAGACCTTATTTAATTGGCGCTGGTTTGTTGTTTGTTTTATTTATGTATTTAAATACTCAATTCTTACCCATTTGCGACAAGCATCGACTTGCGTTTGAGGAAGATTGGTTGCGCGATCATAAACAAACCCAAAACAACAATATTTACAATATGCTCAACGATTCTAACATGATTCACATGGAGTCGTTTAATTACGTTGATAGCTCTGGTTTTGATTTTAATTTAGAAAGCTTTGCCAGCGGAAAATTAGTTGACAGAATTTATGCTAACCGCCTTACTTGGGACCGTAAAAAACAATGCTGGGTAATGGAAAATTATACCCGCAGAAAATTTGCAGATAACCGAGAATACATTTATAAAGGTCAAAAAATTGATACAACCTTTAACCTCAAACCAGATGAGTTTTTTGAAAAAACTAAAGTGGTTTCATCCATGACAAATTCCGAACTCACTGAATACATTAGAAAAGAGACCGAAAAAGGAAATCCAAAGGTGAATATCTTTAAAGTAGAATTATACAAACGTTCTGTGATTCCCATTGCCTTTTTTGTACTTACAATTCTTGCTGTTGCCGTTTCTAGCGAAAAAAGTAGGGGAGGTGTTGGCTACCATTTAGGTGTGGGCTTTGCTTTAACATTTACATATTTATTATTAATACAAATCTTTAATACTGCTGGTAATACTGGTGTTTTGTCGCCATTATTGGCAGTTTTAATTCCACCAGTATTTTTCTTGTTCGTAGCATTGTATTTACTCAAAAAAGCACCCAAATAATTCATGGGTTCAAACCTAAAAATTAATAAGTTCCTTCTACTTCATTTCATTATTTTGTTGTGGGGGTTTACGCCAGTTTTAGGGAAACTTATTTCATTACAAGCTTTAGACTTAGTTTTTTGGCGCCTCGTATTTTCCGGTTTGAGCCTATTTATTTACCTGCGATTTAAAGGAGCTTCCCTTCGGATTAATTGGAAAGGTTTTGTCTCATTAATGGGTTGGGGCGCAGTTGTAGGTTTGCATTGGTACTTCTTTTACCATGCCATTAAAGTTTCTAATGTTGCAATTACAATGGCAGGTTTTAGTAGTATTACTTTATTTGCAAGTGTGGTTCAACCCCTTGTATTAAAGAAAAAATTCTTTTGGGGAGATGCCGTGTATGGGTTAATAATAGCTGCAGCAATCTTGGTAATTCTTCAGTTCGAAAAATTCTATGCTTTGGGAATTTTTTATGGTGTTTTAGCTGCCTTAACCGCAGCTTTATTTGGTGTTTACAACGGTAAATTAATTCTAAAACACGATGCAGGTAAAATCACTTTCTACGAATTTTTAGGTGCATTAGTAACTATTTGCATTCTTCAAGGTTTAAACGGCGAACTCGGCAATATTCAATTTCCTCTTGGTTCAGACCTTATTTACTTATTGATTTTAAGTGTGTTTTGTACCACTTTGGCTTTTACTCTTAGTGTTGAAATACTTAAGAAAATTGATCCTTTAACTGTTATCATCACCAATAATTTGGAACCTGTTTATGGGGTTGGTTTTTCTTTATTGATTTTCGGACAAAGCGAATTAATGAGCAGCGGATTTTATATAGGTGCTTCCGTTTTATTGATTGCTGTGTTTACCTATCCCTTCTTTAAACGTAAATTCTACAAAGGTTAATCCCATTTTTCATTGTCCTTTTTTATCCAATATTATTGGTAAATTTAGGCTATGGAACAAAATGAAAAATCACATAACCTCGAAACTGGAAGAACAGGAGAAGATATTGCCTCACAATTTTTAGAAAAAAAAGGCTATCAAATTATTGCCAGAAATTACCAGGCTGGCAAAGTAGAAATCGACCTCATCTGCATGAAAGACAAGCTTTTGGTGTTTGTAGAAGTCAAGTCTAGATTCAATGCTTTGGTTCAGCCCGAAAATGCTGTAGACTTTGCCAAACAGAGAAATTTGGCTAGAGCCGCTGAAATATATTTGTTTAAAAATAAAATCAACGACCCCATTCAATTTGATATCATCGCTATCAATTTTTATCACGGAAAAGTAGATATTGCACACTTCGAAGATGCATTTTATCCGGTTTTCTATAAATAGTTTTTAACATGAAAAATTACTTTCTCCAAAACAACCCTTTTGTGGTGCCAACCACCGATGGAAAATTAATTGAAGAACACATTGGCCTGGCAAGCTCTGGAGATTCGGGTTACAGCGCTGCTCATATGGTGGCTCCTCCTGGTTGGAGCGAACCGCACCAAACACCTCAATTTGATGAAATGACACTGATGATTAGTGGAAAAAAACAAATTGAAATTGATGGTGATATTGTTGTTTTAGAAGCAGGTCAATGCCTTTTAATTAAAGCTGGTGCGCGCATAAAATATAGCAATCCATTTCCTGAACCTGCCAATTATTGGAGTATTTGTGTTCCAGCTTTTTCAATTCATACAGTCAATAGAGAAGAATAATATTTCGTAGTTACTATGTTTATTCGAGAGCAACTTAAAAGCGGACATTCTAAATTTATTGCCAAATCAATTGTTGATTATATTGGTGAAGATGAAGATAAATTAAATGAATTGCTTGACGTTTTTGCAGAAGGCGATACTCGCCTAACACAACGTGCCGCTTGGCCTTTGGGATTGCTGGCAGATTCTAACCCCGATTTATTAAAAGGTAAAATAACTTTCCTTTGCGGACTTTTAGATAAACCATTACATGCAGCAGTTAAACGCAATGTATTGCGAACCTTTCAAGTTTTAGATATTCCAGAAGATAACATGGGTATTTTGGCAGATAAATGTTTTACCTATCTTCACGATATAAAAGAACCTATTGCGGTAAAGGCTTTTGCCATGACGGTTCTGGCAAATATGTGTAAAAAAGAACCCGATCTAAAAAATGAATTGATTCCAATGATAGAAGATTTAATTCCATTTGGAAGTTCAGGAATTGTTAATAGAAGCAAGAAATTATTAAAAGAACTTTCTAAATTACCTTAACAATTTTCCTTTTTACCATAGGTCAAAACATATTTTAATCCTAATTTGCCAACCCTAAAATTTAACATGGCATCTTATATTTATGGTATCGATTTTGGTACCTCCAATTCGGCACTTTCCATTTTCGATGAAGAGAAAAATGAAATTGTGGACACAATTTCTATTCCTTCTGTTTTGTATTTTTCCAGCAACGGCAGTGAAACTACCTGCACTGTTGGTAGCGATGCCATATGCCAATATATTTCAGACGGAATGAAAGGACGGTTTATGAAATCCATCAAACGAGTTTTGCCCAGAAGCAGCTTTGTTGATACCCGAATTGGTTCAAACAAATATACCGCAACCGACTTAGCAACTTTTATTATCAAAGAATTAAAAGAGATGGCCGATAAACGCATAGGACAATCCTGTACAAAAGCCATCTTAGGTCGCCCCGTATTTTTTGATGATGACGATACTAGAAAGGATGCATTGGCTCAAAAACGTTTAATGAACGCAGCCTTCAATGCGGGTTTAGAAGATATAGAATTTCAGTTTGAACCAATTGGTGCTGCCTTTGCTTATGAGAAAAGCCTAACAAAAAAAGAAAGGGTTTTGGTAGCAGATTTGGGCGGTGGTACCACAGATTTTACCATCATTAATCTTGATCCTGCTAAGTCGGGAAGCAAGAATAGAAGAGAGGATATAGTTGCAACTGGCGGTATTTATATTGGTGGCGATAGCTTTGATTCATCTTTTATGTGGGATAGAGGAACCCCATATTTTGGTAGAGGAGTTCAGTATGAGTCGGGGCCAGGCAAGTTTTTAGACCTTCCCCTTTCTTTGTTTGCCAATATTTGCTCTTGGGAAAAGATGAATTTCTTCAATGGGCAAAAAATCCGCAACGATATTGATAGGTATTTCTTCTTATCTAAAAATAATCCCAAATTTGAAAACCTAATTACATTAATTGAGAATAATTTGGGTTATACCGTTTTTAGAGAAATAGAAAAAACTAAAATAGAATTGTCTGGTTTGAACCAAACTCGTTTTCATTACAACGATTTTGAAATTCTATTAGATGAGGAAATTACCTTGGAACAATACAACCAAATAATCAATAAAGATCTTACAAAAATTAACAACTATTTAGATTCCTTTTTGAACCAATATCAAATTAAACCAGAAGAAATAGATAGTATTTTCTTAACAGGCGGAACTTCTTTGGTTCAAGCCATCCAGGATTTATTTAAGACTAAATTCCCAAAAACTCCCATCAACTCTGGTGATAATTTTATAAGTGTTGCCAAAGGTTTGGCTTATAGTGGTTATTTGTTTGAATAAGTTTGATTCTATTTCCAATCAATACCCATATTTCTCTTTCCATCTTGCCTTAAGAAATGCCCTTTGCTCTTTCTCTCTGGCATTTTCTCCTGGCTCATAGAACTTTTGCCCAGCTATGTTTTCTGGTAAAAATTCTTGCTCCACAAAATTGTCTTTATAGGCGTGTGCATAAGCATATTCCTTCCCATAATTTAAATCCTTCATTAATTTGGTTGGTGCATTTCTTAAATGCAAGGGCACTGCTAAATTACCAGTTTTAGATACTGTTGCCATCGCTTGTTCTATTGCCATATAAGAGGCATTACTCTTGGCTGATGTTGCCAAATAAACAGCACATTGCGATAAAATAATCCTCCCTTCGGGCATTCCAATTTTATGAATGGCATCAAAACAATTACTAGCAATTAACAAAGCATTTGGATTTGCATTTCCAATATCTTCACTTGCTAAAATTAGCATGCGCCTTGCAATAAACTCTGGTGATTCTCCTGCCACCAACATTCTCGCAAGCCAATAAACCGCCGCATTAGGATCGCTACCTCGTAAAGATTTAATAAAGGCAGATATCACATTATAATGTTCTTCTCCTCCTTTATCGTATTTGGTGGTTTTCTTCTGTAATATTTTTCCTACCCAATCATTGGTAATTTTTATAGATTCACCTTCCTCTGCCTGACTTACCAATAACTCCAATAAATTCAATAGTTTTCTTCCATCTCCTTCACAATGTTGAAGCAATAAATCAGTTTCAATAAGCTCAATTGATTTTTGTTTCAGCCATTCATCTTTTGCAATTGCTTGGTGCAATAATTCAATTAACTCTTCTTCAGTTAATTCATTCAACACATAAACTTGTGCCCTGCTAAGCAATGCATTATTTACTTCAAAACTTGGGTTTTCTGTAGTCGCTCCTATTAATACAATGGTACCATTTTCAACCGCTCCCAAAAGTGCATCCTGCTGACTTTTATTAAATCGATGGATTTCATCAAGAAACAACAAAACTTTTCCAAGCTTTTTTGCTTCTTCAATAACTTTACGCACCTCAGCAACCCCAGCTTGAATGGCACTTAAATAATAGAAATTCATTCCCAATTCTTGACCAATAATTTTAGCCAATGTTGTTTTGCCAACTCCCGGTGGTCCCCATAAAATTAATGAAGGAATTTTTTTATTTAAAATGGCTTGGTACAATGGTGCACCAGGCGCCAATAAATGCTGCTGGCCAATCATTTGCGAAACCGATTGTGGTCTTACCCTCTCCGCCAAGGGTTTTGTGTTAGCAATAACGTGCATAAAGATGAAATAATAGAATTGCTTATATTCGCCAATATAATGCAAAAAAGGAATCTGCTTTTATTTTTTTTATTGTTAGTTTTTGGCCTTACAGAAAGTTGGTCTCAAACCATCATTTCCATGGATACCTTAATGCCAACTAGAGAGTGGTATTATAGAGAAGGCAAGGCAAGTTATTATTCAAATAGTTTTCATGGTCGTAAAACCGCAAATGGTGAGCGATATAATAAAAATAAGCTTACTGCCGCACATTTAACTTTGCCTTTTGGTACTAGAGTTAAAGTTACAAATAAAAAAACAGGTAAATGGGTAATCGTTATTATAAACGATAGAGGGCCTTATAACCATAAATACCTCATAGATTTAAGTTACCGTGCAGCTAAACATTTAGGAATGACCAATGGAAAAGGTTGGGCAAAAGTAGTTATAGAAGAATTACCTCCTAAAGACAAACCTTGGCCACAAAAGCATGTCCCAGATTTGCCAGGTCAAGGCTTAAAAAAAGTAGAAGAGTAAGTTCGGTTTGAACCAATTTTTAGTTTGGTTCAAACCGAATATTTTTATTTTAATTGGTCAAATAGAATTTGTAGTGATTCGTCTAAAATAAGGTTATCCTCACCTGGATTACTTTCTTTCAATTTAGCTTTTTGAGCTTCCCTATCTTTTTTCTTTTTCTCTCCAATGGCAAGCTCAGCTTTGTATTTTTCTTCATTTAGTGTGATATACTTTCTTTGTCTTGCTTCTAGCATGTTATCAATATCTTCCATTAAAAATCTATAGGCTACACTGCTATCCATTCTTGCTGTATGGTTGGCTTGAATTTCATTTAAATTCTTTTTTGCCAATCCCAATGAGGAATAAGATTGTGGTTTAATTTCATCGTAAGGCAAAGCAAATTCACTTGCACCTTCACCAAAATCCTTATCAGCATAAATACTAGGAAATTCAATGTCTGGGATAACTCCTTTAAATTGTGTACTACCACCAGATATTCTATAAAATTTGGCAATGGTTAGCTTCAATTGCCCAAGTTTTTTTCCTTCAATATTTATAAAACTATTCAAATCAAAAAGGTTTTGAACCGTTCCTTTTCCATAGGTTTTTTCGCCTATAACTAAACCTCTGTCATAATCTTGAATTGCCGCAGCAAAAATTTCTGATGCAGATGCACTAAATCTATTTACCAATACACACATCGGGCCGTCCCAAGTAATTAAGCCATCCCTATCTTCTTCAGCTTTGGTTACCCCAAAATGGTCTTTTACCGCCACAACAGGACCTTTGCTTATAAACAAACCAGTTAACTCAACAGCTTCTTGTAAACTGCCTCCGCCATTGTTTCTTAAATCAATAACAAGTCCATCAATGTTTTCTTTCTTTAAATCAACAATTAACTTTTTAACATCTCTGGTGGTACTTTTATAATTTTCATCGCCTCTTTGTAAAGCAGCTACATCCAAATAAAAAGTAGGCAAAACAACCACACCCATTTTGTATTTTTTGCCATCCTTCTCAATAACTTTAATGCTACTTTTGGCACCTTGATCAGCCAAAACTATTTTGTCTCTAACAATTTCAATCACCTCAGTTTTGTTACTGGTGGCGTCATGAGGTATTATTTCTAAACGAACAAGAGTTCCTTTTTTACCTCTAATTAATGAAACCACATCATCAATTCTCCAATCCAAGATGCTAACCATTTCGCCATCTTTGCCTTGTCCTACAGCAACAATTTTATCATTAGCAGCTAACTTTTTACTTCTTTCTGCGGGACCTCCCTTTACAACTTCTCTAATTTTGGTATACTCATTTTCAGTTTGCAGTGTAGCTCCAATTCCTTCCAAACTTAAACTCATGCTTGTAGCAAAGTCCTCTGCTGCTCTTGGCGAAAAATAATTAGTATGCGGGTCGGCTATTTCAGATAAAGAATTGGCAAAAAAAGAAAACACATCTTCGTTTTTAGTTTTGGCCAATTGCTTCAACAAATTATAATATCTCTTTCTAAGAATATCAGAGTAGGACTTAAAATCTTTTCCATCAGCTTTTAATTGCAAAGCTTCACTCTTTGTTTTTGCCAACCACAAAGCATCATATTCACGAGCACTTTTGCACCAAGTGGCCTTATCTCTATCAGTTAAAAAGGAATCATTTTTGGTAAAATCAAATTCACTATTCAATAAATCAAAGGTGTATTGTATCCTATCATTTAATCTGGTTTGGTAAAGATTATATATTTCAAATGCCTTGTCTACATTGCCCATTAATAAGTCATTGTCCAATTGGTTCCGATAGGCTTCAAACTTATCAATGTCTTGTTGCATAAAATAAACCTTAGCAGGGTCTAAATTATCAATATAGTTATCCAATAATGTTGAGGATAATTTATCATCAATACTAACTTTCCTATAATGGTAAGAATTTAAAATCTGGCCAATAAGTTGAAACAACGTTGGATGTTGAACTTCTGGTGCAAATGTTTTTAAAGCTACTTTGGTGCTATCATTTGCAAAAGCAATCTGAAATAGAAATAGGGCGCATACACCCAAAAAGATTTTTTTCGTCATTTGTCGCAAGGTATAAAAATAGGGCAATCCTCCAAATTTCAAAACCATTAATGGCTTAAATAGCACATAAACGGGAAAATTGTTACTGTGCCTTATAATAGTTTAATATGTCTTCCTCTAAAGTTAAATTAGGTTTTTCAATTATCCTCCCAACTTCCTTTCCATTTTTTAAGAAAATAAAAGTGGGTATGTTTTCAATGGCAAGAACCTCTACATTAAAATATCTAGATTTTTTGTTTTGATCCAACATTATCAATTCCATTTGAGCCTCATTAACTCCAATTGCCGCCATAATTTTATAAAATCTAGGTAATTCTCTTTGCGTATCGCTGCACCAAGTACCTGCAAAAATTAGCACTCTTATTTCAGGTACATAAATTTTAAGTTGACCCAAAATGGCTTCATTCGGTATATAATTAGCATATTCTGAATTAAACCAAGGGAATTTATTTTTATTCATAAGTACAGCTTTTTGTACACTTCCGTTTATTATTTGGTCACTTCCACTTTGTTTTAGGGTATAGGTTCTTGAAGTAGAACAAGAAGCTAAAGTAATAAAAATGAGTAGTATAGTAATTATATTTATTTTTTTTCTTTTATATATGAACTTCATTCTGCTTAATTGTATTTTTGGATTGTAATTTGTAAAATAGTCATCATAAAATAACAAAAAAATGAAAAAATTATTTTTAGCTTCTGGTATCGCTGCCCTATTGGTATTTAGCAATTGCGGTCCGTCAAGAAAAGTTGAGCGCATTGATCCAAATACTGTAACTGATATCAGTGGCAGATGGAATGATACAGATTCAAAATTGGTTGCCGAAGAAATGATCAAGGATGTTTTAGATAGACCTTGGAGAACCAATTTTGAAATGAAAAACAGCAAGAGACCAACAGTAATTGTGGGTCAAATTAGAAACAAAACTACAGAACATATTGATGCTGGTCTTTTTATTAAAAACATTGAAAAAGCATTTATCAATTCAGGTACTGTTAGCGTAGTTCAAAGTGGTGAAGAGCGTAACGAGGTAAGAGACGAAAGAAGCGATCAACAAACTTTCTCTAGTGAAGAAACTCGCAAAAAGTGGGGTAAAGAAAAAGGTGCCGACTTCATGTTAAATGGAGTAATGATGAGCGTTACCGATCAATATAAAAATCAAAAAACAGTTAAGTATCAGATAAACCTTGAATTAACAGATTTAGAAACCAACGAAAAAGTTTGGATTGGAGAAAAGGAAATTAAGAAGTTTATCAAAAACTAGAATAATTTGAAAAGTCTATTTAATAAAAACGGCATAATTTATTATGCCGTTTTTTCATTCTTTATTTTGGTTTTGCCTTCCTGCGCAACCTATTACCAAAAGAACGAAAAGTTTATGACTGCGGTTTACCAAAGTAATTTTGAGGCTGTTAATAAAATTCTTGCAGATGATGCCTCTTGGGAAAAACACGATAAAAATAAACTACTTTTTTACCTTAACAAAGGAACCGTACTTTGGATGCAGGGCCAAAATGCTCAAAGCAATACCTATTTTTCGAAGGCAGATTTATTTATTGAAGACTACGATAAAAAAGTGGGGGATGTGGTATTAACAATGCTAATGAATCCAAAAATGTCTACCTACCCCGGTGAAAGTTTCGAACAAATTTTATTGCATTATTACGGTGCCCTAAACTATTTGTCATTGGGTCAAACCGATGAAGCATTAGTGGAAGGAAAACGTATGCTTGAAAAAATGCAACGTATTACTGATAAATACCAAGGCAAAAATAAATACAAAAGAGATGCATTCGCCCATAACCTTTTAGGCATTATCTATGATGCAAGAAAAGAGTATAACGATGCTTTTATTGCATACAGAACTGCCTATGAAATATATAATGAAGATTATTCTGCCCAATTACAAACTCCAACTCCTTTGCAATTAAAGAAGGATATTCTAAGAACAGCATTAGCAACAGGTTTTTTTGATGAAGTTAAAAAATACGAAGCTGAGTTTGGAATAAAAGCCGAATCTGCAAATAAGGAAAATGGGAATTTGGTTTTCTTTTGGAACAATGGTTTAGGTCCCATCAAAGACCAAATTAATATTGATATTATGATTATTCCTTATGGAAATGGTCTAGTTCAATTTGTATATCCAGAACTTGGAATTTCAATGACTTTCCCTGGAAGCCAAGAGCAAAATAAAGGTTTATTGGATATGAAATATATCAGAATGGCCTTGCCCAAATATGTAAGTAGAGAACCTTATTATACATCTGCAAACTTAACTATTGATAGCATGGATTTTACTTTTCAATTAGCTGAAAATGTTAATAATATTGCATACAGAAGTTTGGCCGATAGAATGGGTAAGGAAATAGCAATGGGGTTAACTCGTGTTGCCTTAAAACAATTAGCTATTCACCAAGCTAAGAATGAAGAAAAGAGTGGTGGTTTGGCTGCAGCAGCCATGATTTATGGGGCAGTTTCAGAACAAGCCGATACTCGCAATTGGCAGCTTTTACCTTATTCTATAAATTATGCTCGTGTAAGCAAACCTGCCGGTACATATAAAGTAAAATTTGAAGCAGAAACTAAGGATAGAATTAAAGGTGCAACTCGTACTTATGATGTAAAAATAATAAAGGGTGCCACAACTTTTATTGCTACCCAAACTATAGAATTTGCTGGTTATTCGGGCAAGTAAATTTTATAACTTTGTCACTCAACCCCTAACCCTCAAAACTCAAAACCCAAAACCCAAAACCCAAAACCCAAAACCCAAAACCCAAAACTCAAAACCTAACCCCCCAACTCCATTCCATAAAATCAGATTGAAGTTGTTTTTTGCTATTTATTGTGCCTTTAAAGAATAATCCGCAGTATTGCCTTTTGTTAATTTGGTAACCCAACCCAAAACGGATATAAACTGGATCTTTTATATACTTTAATGGATAAACATAATGGTAAACGCCAAATGGTAAAAAGAATCTCGCAACTTTCACAGTAGAATACCAACCCAACGCAAAATTTATTCGTTCATTCAACCCTATTTTTGATACTTTTAAACTATCTGTATAGTTTAATTTATGTGTTGGGTCAATAAAAAAATCAAACCCAACTCCAGTATTGAAAATCTTGGTAATAGGTAAATAAAAACTCTGACTAATGCCTTGAACCCAATAATGCTGATTACTGGCAAAATAATTTAGGTTTCGATATGCCAAGAATCCTGAAATCGAGTATCCAAATTTTCTTGTCGATTCTAATTTGTAATTTGATTTTGAATTCCAATTTTTTGGAATAGAATTAGGGAAATAAGCAATTCCCAAATTCCCATAAATTATATTTATTCCTCCATTAAACATCTTTAGGTTACCATTGGATACATGATATAAACCTGTTCCCAGAGTTAATTGCGTTTTTTGGTTCAAACAGTAACTTGATTTTAACCCTAAATCTACAGCAAAGTTTATTACCGAGTTTATTGCCCTATTATCAAAATTAGTCTCGTGATTATATCCTTTCGTATTAAAATTTACCCCATAACCATAATTAATCCCCACCTGCCATTTGTTTTTTTGAACCAAATTAAATTGAATGCTAGGATAAATACCCATACAATATCCAAAGGTATCCACATTGTTTAATTGAATATATCGAGTATTTAAGGCTATTCTTGGCTTGGCATAAACCTCAGAAAATTTTTCATTTTTTAGGCCATAAACAATATAGGAAAGATCGAGCCCAATGGGAATTCCACTTAAATTCATTCCTGTTTTAAATACCACATTGGAGGCAAAATGGTAGCCCGAAAATATATTAGCTTCCAACCCGTATTTTTTTTCTTGACCACTACTTTTAAGGGGAAAACAAAATTGGCTGATTCCATAGACTAGTAGTATTTTCGCCAAGTGCCTTATGAAATTATATGAATTACCTTTCAATGTTTTGTTTTTTTTAAAGATTTTGCTCAATATTAATCTTTCATATTGCAAATTAAAAAAGATTGCACATTTTTGAACCAATGATAAAGGTCCTATTTGTTTGTTTAGGAAATATTTGCCGCTCACCTATGGCAGAAGCAATTTTTAATAATGCTATATCCCAAATAAATTGTGAAAGTGATTTTTATGTGGATTCTGCTGGCACACATTCTTACCATGTTGGTAGTTTACCCGATGAGAGAACATTGAAAGTATTAAAGGAAAAACACATTCCTTGTAAGCATTTTGGTAAACAAGTTTCTATTTCAGATTTTGAAAATTACCATTATATGTTTGCAATGGATTCTGACAACTACAATTTTTTGAAAAGAATGAAGCCAGAAGATTCTCAAACAGAAATTTTGCTTCTCCGTAAATTAGATCCTTTTCGCCAAGGTAGTTTAATAGTTCCAGATCCTTATTATGGAAATTTGGAGGATTTCTTCTCTGTATTCAATATTCTTGAAAGTTCTATTAATAGGCTTTTGGAAGATTATCCGAATCATATAGGTGAGTTATTAACTCCAGAAATGATCAATTTTCTTAAATGATAGCCTTTGAAATAACTGTTATGGGTAGGGTTCAAGGTGTGTTTTTCAGAAAATATACTTGCACAAAAGCAATTGAGCTAAATCTCCTAGGGTATGTTAAAAATCAAACCGATGGGTCAGTTTTTATTTATGCTGAGGGTGAGGAAAGTAAAATGAATAGTTTTATGCAGTGGTGTAAAATAGGAAGTCCTTTAAGCAAGGTAGAAAAAATAATAACCAAAGAAGTTGCATTAAGAAATGAACAGGATTTTAGGATATTGCCAACCTAAAATCTCCAAAAAATCATACTAATAATTCCACTAATCATCACTATTTTGCTAATGAGGCTTAGGCGAGAAAAGTCCTTTTTTACATCTGCTGTTTTTATTAGCCAAGCCATTACAAACATTGGTAAAACCACTACCATCAACATATACATTAAGAACATCACAAATATTTTATTGCTACTTAAACTTAAAGCTGTAAACGTAGTAATAAAAGTTAGGGTCAAACCAATTAATGTAATTTGAATCCAAAACAGAACATCCTTTGTCTTTCTAATTCCCAATACTATTGGTAAGGTTCTGCATTTAAATTTTTGATCTCCACGCAAATCTTCAGTGTCCTTAATTATTTCTCTCAACAAGGTAGTTCCAAAGGCAAAAATCCCATATACCCAAATACCCGATTTCATAATGTTATCGTCGTACATCAATAAAATCCAAAGTGTAAATGCTGTTAAAGATGCTACCAATAAATTACCAATTAAATAGGTTTTTTTGAGTAATTGCGAGTAAATCCAAAGCCCAAAGGCACAAGCCAAAACCAGTAAACCAATTTTTTTATTTACCGAATAAGCGAGTAAAAATGCAATGGTATTTAATATGAGATGCAAAAACATGGCCCACCTTCTAGAAATACTTTTACCAACTACAACCTTTTCTGGCCTATTTACCAAATCCAACATCACATCCATATAGTCGTTTATAATATAGCCTGCCGCAGCTACCAAAAACGTACTCATAATAAGTTTAATAAAATCGGGTTGAACCAAATGGCTTAATGAAATACTTGGCGTCAAAAAATAATAGGCGAAAATCTGTGTGCCTGCAATTATAATCAGATTGTTAATTCGTATTAATCTTAGAAAGTCTACTAAGCGCTCTGTCATAGCGATTCTTTTGGTTTTTCATCTAAATGGATGACCCCACCAGAAACAATAAATTTCATTAACTCACTGCTATCACCCTCGAAATCTCTTATTTTAGATCGATCTACCAAAAATAAATTTCCTGAGAATGCATAGGAGTGGGGAAGGTAAACAGCAATAATTCCTGGTAAATTTAATTGGCTCAAATCTTCCTGTGTTATAAATCCCGGCTTATAAATTCCAGGTGTTAATTCAACTATAACGGGTTTCGAAAACTTTTTCTTATCCCCAACAAAGGCTTCAATTAAATCTTTAACTGAGGTGTATATTGTTTTAACTAATGGAATACTTGAAAAAATATCGTCCATTAAATCTATTACCGGACGAGTTATTAAGGAGGAACCGATAAATCCAGTTAAGACCAAAGTGCCAATAACAATAATAAAACCCAATCCTGGTGTATCCAGCAACAATACAGAATCTATAGATTCCATTAGGGTTCTAATAATTCTATAGGTAGCGTAAATTGGCAAGGTAATTAGAAGTCCTTTTAGGAAATAGTTCAAGAGTTTCCTCATTCTTGAACCAAACGATTTTCTAATTGTTGTTTTTTCTAAACTCATTTTTAATAATCAATTTCCAACCCTAAGCCTTGCACAAAATCACCTAATAAAGGATTTTTATCAACCATTTGTTTCAGTTGATCTGTTTTACTAACTCTCGTTCCTGTTTGAACTCTTTCTTTATTCACAGAAAAAACCACTTCCAACAAAGTGTTTTGCAATTGCTTTCTCAAAAAAGGTAACATTTCCATCCATTCTTCATCCATGGTTTCATGTTCCAGTTGACTTTTCAATTCAATCTCTACCTTTAATGGATCTAAGAATTTAACAGGAGATTCTTTTAAGAATACCGAAATCCTTGACTTTCCCCCATTTTCTAAATTGTTTATATAGCTATTCCAAATTGTTAAAAAAGTCTCCTGAGTAAAATCTTTGTTCTCAATTTTTTCCTCTGGTTCCTCGTTATTTTCTAACTTGGCAGTTTGCTCTTGCTGCTTTTGCAAGGCAATTTGCTCCTTCATTTTTTCTATAGCAGATTTAGGAGAACCTATAGATTCATTTGAAGGTAAATCAGCCACTAAAGCCGTCACTTTGGGTTGAACCGATATCGTTTCTTTAGATATTGTATTCTCTGAATTAGTGCTGGTACCAGTACTTAGATTAATTTTTTTTTTCTCATCAACCATCGGTTGCTGAGTAGAAATTTGAATAACCCTTTGCAAATTGCAGAGTTTCATTAGTGCTAATTCAACGTGCAACCTTTGATTTTTACTTAATTTATAGTTGAAATCAGTTTGGTTCAACAAGTTTAATGCATTTAGCAACCAACTACTACTGCATGTTCCACTTTGTTGGCCAAATTTAGAAGCAACATTGGGTGCTACTTCTAATAATTTCAATGTATCTGGGTGCTTACAAACCATTAAATTTCTAATGTGTTCACTAAACCCTTGTAAGAAATGTTGAGCTTCAAATCCATTGTTCAAGATCTCATCAAACAATAATAAACTTCCTGCTATATTACCCGATAATAAAAGGTTGGTTGCCCTAAAGTAATAATCGTAATCAAGTATGTTTAAATTGCTAATTACATCTGCATAGGTAATTTTATTACCACTAAAACTTACAATTCTATCAAAAATAGAAAGTGCGTCACGCATTGCTCCATCAGCTTTTTTGCCAATTACGTGTAATGCTTCTTCCTCTACTTGTATGTTTTCACTTTCACATATTTTCTTCAACTGCTTCACTGCATCGTCAATTTTGATTCTATGAAAATCAAAAACCTGACAACGAGATAGGATAGTAGGAAGGATTTTATGCTTTTCTGTAGTTGCTAATATAAATTTGGCATATGGAGGTGGCTCTTCTAAAGTTTTCAAAAAGGCGTTAAATGCCGAAGCACTTAACATATGCACCTCATCAATAATATAGATTTTGTATTGTGCTCCTTGTGGTGCATACCTAACCTGATCAACCAAACCCCTTATATCATCAACAGAGTTGTTAGATGCTGCATCTAATTCGTAAATATTAAACGAGGCATTAGAATTGAATGCTCTACAACTATCACAAGTATTGCAAGCTTCAAAATCTGCACTAAGATTGGTGCAATTAATTGTTTTTGCTAATAATCTTGCACTGGTAGTTTTACCAACTCCTCTTGGACCGCAAAATAAAAATGCATGAGCCAAATGACGATTCTTAATCGCATTTTTTAAAGTTTGAACCACATGCTCCTGCCCAACCACCGTGTCAAAACGATCGGGCCTGTATTTGCGGGCGCTTACCACAAAATTTTCCATGCCGCAAAATAAGAAGTTTTTATGAATACAAAAATGGAATTTCTATGACTCAAACCTACTAAGGGGTAATTCTATGTAAAAGGTTGAACCATAATTAGGTTCACTTTCAACATATATTTTTCCATGGTGTTCTTCTACTATAGATTTAGCTATTGAAAGACCAATTCCAATTGTTTTCTCGTTTTCCAAACCTTCCCTTCCTACTTTGGTATTTTTCTCAAATATTTGAGCCAAAATTTCTTCCGACATACCAATTCCTTGATCCCTAATTTTTAATATACAACTAGCTTCATTTTGTGATTGCTCAATATTAATAGAAGATGCCCTCGGACTAAATTTAATAGCATTTATTAAAATATTTAAAATAACACGCTTTATCCTGTCTTCATCAATAAATATTGGGGTAAAGGTTTCAAATTTGGTTTGAACCAAAATCTCTTTAGGCTGCCATCTAAATTGTAACATAGCAACCGTTTCTTCAACTATTTTAGGAAGTACAGTTTCTGTTTTTCTGAGATTTAGTTTGCCTCTTTCAATCATAGATTGATCTAAAATATCTTCAATAATATTTAGAGCCATTTGACAACTGCTTTCTATTAGATTTTGATATTCTAAACCTTCACCTTCTTGCTTGATATGGTCTTCCAACAAACCGTTTAAACTCATCACATTTCCAATTGGGGTGCGCAAGTCGTGGGCAATAGATTGAATTAGGTAATTCTTGTTTTGGTTGATTTTACTTAAAGTTAAGTTCAATTCTTCTAAATTTGACTTTTGTTTAGTTACCTGTTCATTTAAGACAACCAAAGCCTGATTTTTTGTTTTTATTTTCCTGAGGTTAATATATACCACGCTAATTCCAATAAGGAAGAAAATTACAAATGCAATTACTACTTTTACTTCCAGAGATTTATATCTGTATTCCTTACTAAGTAGTTCATTTTCCATCTCTTTCTTCTCTAAACTATAAAGAAGAATTTGTTTCCCAAAACTAGATTTCTCCATTGCCTTGTCGATGGAATCTGTGATTTCTAAATATTTTTTATGTGCAAAAAAGGCGCTTTTATAATCGCCTTTATTTGCCTTGTGAACAGCAATTTGCTGGAAATAGAAATCTTGAATAAACCAATACCCATTTGAAATAATGAATGTATTTGCAAATTGAAAACAAGAATCTGCAGATTTAAATTTTTTTACAGCACTATAAATTGTAGCCAAGTAAATAAGACTTTCTATTCCATGGCCTAATTCATTATTTTCTGGCAAAAAGCACTCTTTAATTCCCTGATTTAAATAATACTTTGCCAATTCAATTTGGCGTAAATCGCCATAAATAGCGCCAATATTAGTTTTTATAACCGCTATAGGTCTCCCTTTCTCAAAAGGTGCAGTTTGGCAATATCTTAAAGCCATTTTCATTATTGCTAAGGCCTTAATTTTTTCCCCAGATTGCTGGTAACATAAACCAATATTAGATAAAGAGTTTTGAACCCAATAGGCATTTTCAACAGACTCATTTCTATGCTTAAAATACAGGGTATATGCAACTTCAAAATATTTCTTTGCCTTTTTATAATCGCCATCCGCATAATATATCAAGCCAAGTTTATTATACTGATAAGCTAAGTTATGTTCTTCTTTTAAAAAAGTATACTCATCAATTGCTTTTAAAATATAGGGCAATGCTTTTTTTAGATTATTAAATTGCTCATAATAGGCAGAAAATCCAATTAACACAGAAGCCTTTTTGCTTCTATCGTTTAATTTATTGGCAAGTTCTTCTGTCTTTTTTAGACAACTAAATTGTTCATCGTATTTTTCTAGACGGCTATAATAATTTGCTTTGAAAGCATAATAATTAAAGAGTTGCTCGTTTTCGTCACTTAGGTCAATTTGTTTATCTAACTCTTCAGCAACCTTCCCTGCCCAATCATAATGAATTTTTTCTATATGGAAATTTCCTAATTTTAAGAGAGAATCAATTATAGGGGAGGAGTGGCTAGAAATTGTAAGAAAAATGGCAATAATAAATACACCAGATCTTAAAAGACGATTTTGGTGGTTTTTATTTGACATGGTTGCGAATATAGTAGATATTTGGTTAAATTTTGATTTGAATGGAATTTCTATTTTACCTAATTTTGGTTCAAACCAAAAGGAAATAAAATAAATAATTAAGGAAAGGTTTGATTATTAAATATAAAAGGATACTTTCGCACTCCTTTTTAAATAAATTCCTCAGTAAAGATGGCAACTAAAACCAATTCTAAAACAACAGAGACGGTTGTCTTAAAAGACTATGAGTCAGTGATTATTTTCACTCCCGTACTCTCCGATGAACAGTTGAAGGATGCAGTATCTAAGTACCGCAAATTGATAACTGACGAAGGCGGAGAGCTGGTTCATGAAGAAAACTGGGGTTTGACCAAACTAGCGTACCCAATCCAAAAGAAGTCTACAGGCTTCTACATTTTGGTTGAGTATAGGTCAAAACCAGATTTTATTTCAAAATTTGAACTAGCTTTCAGGCGCGACGAACGTATCATGCGTTATTTAACTGTGTCTCTAGACAGACATGCAGTAATCTACAACCAACGTAAACGCAATGGTGAATTCAACCAGGGCAAAAAAGATCAAAAACAGGAAGGAGCTAAGTAAGCATGAAAAAGAAATCAAACGCAACTACGGCAATGGTTTTCAACACCATGCCAGAAGCACCACAGAAGAAGAAATTCTGCCGCTTCAAGAAAAATGGTATCAAGTATCTTGATTACAAAGACGCAAACTTCTTGTTAAAATTTGTCAATGATCAAGGCAAAGTACTACCACGCCGCTTAACCGGCACTTCATTAAAGTATCAACGCAAAGTAACGCAAGCCATCAAACGTGCGCGTCACATCGCTGTTTTACCTTTTACTGGAGATTCTTTAAAATAAATCATAGGAGAACAGAAAATGAAAGTTATTTTAAAAGAAAACATGAAAAACTTGGGTCACCAAGGAGATGTTGTGGAAGTAAAAAACGGTTATGCAAATAACTATTTGTTCCCTCGCGGCATGGCTGTTATGGCTACTGCTAGCAACTTGAAGATGTTAGAAGAAAACAATCGCCAAGGTGCTCTAAAACGCGAAAAAATGAAAGCTGATGCTATGTCATTATCTGAGCAATTGAAAGAAATGTCTATCACTATCGGTACCAAAGCTGGTGCTAATGGTAAGATATTTGGTTCAATCACTCCATTACAAGTTTCACAAGCTTTGAAAAACAAAGGCTTTGAAATCGACAGACGCAAAATTGAAATTAGCGACGTTAAAATGTTGGGTAACTATGAAGCTACTTTAAACTTACACCGTGATGTTACTGTTAATATCGCTGTTGAAGTTGTAGCAGAATAATTACTACAAACCTATTCATAAAAAAACCACCCTCGGGTGGTTTTTTTTATGCTCTTGCTGCCAATTGCTTTTGAATGTATTTTCCTAAAATATCAAATTCTAGGTTCACAAAATCCCCAACCTTCAAACTTTGAAAGGTGGTGTGTTCATAGGTATAGGGTATAATGGTTACAGAAAATCCAATTTCTGTGCAAGCCACAACAGTTAAACTGACCCCATTAATACATATACTTCCTTTGTCTACAATTAATTCTTGTTGGCTTTTTTGGTTCAAACCGAAATGGTAAAACCAACTTCCATCTAATTTTTCTACTTGAGTGCAAGTTGCTGTATCATCTACATGACCTTGAACAATATGACCATCAAATCTTCCATCAGATTTCATGCACCGTTCTATGTTAACCAAACTTCCAATTTCTAAATTGCCCAAATTTGTTTTAGAAAGTGTCTCTTCAACTGCTGTAACTTTATGTGAATTTTCACCTAATTCAACCACGGTTAAACATACTCCATTATGTGCAACACTTTGATCAACTCGCAATTCTTTACTTAGGTTCGAACCAACCCATAAATTTAAATTAGTACCTTCTTTTTCTAAAAGCAAAATCTTGCCTGTAGTTTCTATAATTCCTGTAAACACGCTTTATCTTATTAAGGTTATTGTTCCTTTTAAAGTTCTTTTCTTAGAACCTTCAAGGTAACTTTCATACACTTCTGCTATATAATAATAAACTCCTTCCACACAATCTACCCCAGATTTTTGGTCTTTACCATTCCAATTAATATCAATATCACTTGAATGGAAAACCTCTTGACCCCATCTATTATATAAATAGAAATCTACCTTATCTATAAATCGGTAAGGGAAAGGATGTAAAACATCATTTTTGTTATCTCCATTGGGTGTAAAAACATTTGGTATGGTGTAGAACGGACAATTATCAATACATTTTGCATTCCATAAATAGCTCTCATTTAAAAATGAATCTACTGCTGCTAAAGCATAACATCCTGCAATCGAAAATTTTAATTGCGCTCTATCGTCTATATAATTGTTTATGCCAAATGGAACAGAATCTAAAACAATCCATTTCTCATTTGAATTTTTCCTCCAATAAATTCGATATTTTATTACATCTTGTTCGCATGTTAAAGGATAAATCCAATTCAATTTAACTTGAAGTTGAGAGAAAGAATTGCATGGTGTATCAATACTTAATTCAGGTGCGCATGGTCTTATGGTATCAATTGGCTCCCCACAAATTTCTTGAGATTTATTGAAAATTGGCGCAGCATAATAATTGGTATCATACCTTCCTTTTGTTTCAACTATATAGCAATAGGTTTGCCCATTTACCAACCCAGTATCCTTGTAAGTATTGGTAGTTACGGTTGCAATAGAATCAAAAGTATTAGAACTGTTTTTCTTTAAAATTTTGGTTTCTGTATTTATCCAGGGAACTTCAGCTTGCCAATTCAGGATAATACTCTTATCTGTATTGTAATTAGCCAATCTCACAGAACCTGCAACGGTACTTTCTTCTGCCAACCTAAATTGGTTTGATTTGGTAGCAAACAATTGAACCTTATAATAATAGGTTTGGTCTTTGGTATTTATTGAACTATCAATTACCACTTCATTTTTCATAAAAGAAATATTAGGGTAATTTATGGCTGAACCAACCAATTGATAATTGCTAAGCGGAGTGGTGGAGCGGTATAATTCTACTTTATAGGGAGGCTTATTTTGTGTGGTATCAAAAATATCCGGTTTGATCCAATTTACCTCAATTTTTCCATCGGTAGTACCCGTTTTCTCTACGCTTACTTTAGTAATAATGGGCTTAGTTTTAAGAATAATATCACAGACTTCAATACTTGCATAGCTTTCTGTTAATTCTCCAATTAGAATGATGGTTCCATCTTCATTTCTTGGGTAATATTGGCTACTTATGATATAACAATAACGTATCAAAGGCGATATTCCTTTTCCATTATTATTATCAAAATACCTAGAATTATTTAAGCCTTGAGTGGTATCTAATAATGTAAATCCAGTATAAGATGGAACTCCCGTTTCGCATTGGGCGTGTTTCCAATAACTTGAGTCCACTTTTCTATAAATTTTATAACCGAGTGCCAAATTACATGTGTCGCGATTCCAAGTTAATAAAAAACCATTGCTGTCTTGGGTTATTTGTACATTCTTTGGTGAAGGTCCAACAACTTTAATATTCCAGTACGCAATATCAGACAAGGGTTTTGTCTGATGGTCGTCTGCTGCTCTAAACACCACCTCATGAGCGCGATACCGAATTGCATTGCAACTTGGTCGCCAATTAAACGTACCTGTTACTCCAGTATATGGCCCAATTGGGTCTTTGGGTGTCATGGTGGCTGGGCTATTTTGCTGAACAAATGGGCCTCCGTAATATTGAAGTTTAATTAATTGTCCTGGATTTGGATCAGTAGCTCTAATTTGTTCAGTTATTAATTGATTTGCCTCTACACAAATACTATTCTCTTTAACGAGTATAGGAGGAGAGTTATCACAATTGTTGTTAATATAAACTTGCATGTCTCTGACAACATAGCCAATTAACTTACCTCCTCTAAATTCACGAATTAAAATTGCCCAATTGTAATGACCAGCCTCCATTGGTTTTTGCCAGGTTAACTGCCCCGAATTGATATCAATTGAAAAGGAATCAGAATGCAATGGAATGCTAAAGTTAGGAACCTCCTTGCCAACAGCTTCTTTGGGAGAAATAATAGTAAATGCCAAGCTATCTCCATCAGGGTCATAAGCCGCAGGATTATGAGTGAATGTTTGATTTACACATCCGACATCAATAGGAGGTAATAGTAATATCGGACTTTGATTATTTCCAAATCCTTCCTTGATGCTTAATAAGGATTCAACATAAAATGGAACATTTACACTTCTACCGCCATTGATATTCTTGATATTATCTACTCGATTAGGATCAGTAATATTAATTAGGTAATTAAAAGCTCCAGGAAAGGTATGGGTGGTTCTATAAATATTTTTCTTTGTGGTATTGTTAATATCTGCATTTACAATTTCTCCATTTCCATTGGAACGAGAAACGATCTCAGATTTGCCATCCCCAAAAACAACTTCAATTTCTTGTCTATCCGCAGCAGTATTGGCAGGGTCTGTATAAGTGAATACCGTAATTTCGTATGTTAATGGCCCAACCTGTTTGTAGGTAATTTCGCCTGCACGATAATGGGTTGCCCATAATAAGGGGATGGAAAAAATCCAAACTAAAAAAGCTATAAAAATTTTTCGATTGGCTAACAAAATATTATGCAATAGAATGAAGACGCTAATTTAAATAAAAATGTTGCATTAGCTCAAAAAAAAACCACGATTACTTTAATGTAACCGTGGTTTTACAAAAAATCAATAGTTTATAATTACTTATTTGAAGTTAATTCTGCCATTAAGTAATCTCTATTCATGCGGGCAATATGGGTTAAAGATATTTCTTTAGGGCATTCAGCACTACAAGCACCAGTGTTAGTACATGCACCAAATCCTTCATTATCCATTTGCGCAACCATTTCCATTACACGTGCAGATCTTTCAGGTTGACCTTGTGGTAGCAAAGCAAATTGAGAAACTTTAGCAGAAACGAACAACATTGCTGAGGCATTTTTACAAGCTGCAACGCAAGCACCACAACCAATACATGCCGCTGCCGCAAAGGCTTCATCTGCATTTTCTTTCGAAATAGGAATAGCATTGGCATCTTGTGCGTTACCCGTATTAATGGAAACAAATCCACCTGCCGACATAATTCTATCAAATGCACTGCGGTCTACAACTAAATCCTTAATTACTGGAAATGGTTCCGCTCTCCATGGTTCAACCACAATGGTTTCTCCATCTTTGAAACTACGCATATGCAATTGACAAGTAGTTACAGCTTGTTTTGGTCCGTGTGGGCGACCATTAATAAACATGCTACAAGCACCGCAAATTCCTTCTCTACAATCATGGTCAAAAGCAACTGGGTCTTTGCCTTCAACAATTAAGCGCTCATTCAATACATCAAACATCTCTAAAAACGACATGTCGGTTGAAATTTCACTTAACTTATATTCTTCGAATCCACCTTTATCCTTGGCATTTTTTTGACGCCAAACTTTCAAATTTAGATTTAAATTATTTTCCATTTTATTTAAGCTTTTAGCCTTTAGCTGATAGCCTTTGGCATTTTAATTAATTGGTTAATTAGTACAATATGTGTTTAGCTAAAGGCAAATGACCTCAAGCTAATTCCATTATTTATAACTTCTTTGGGCAATTTTAATGTTTTCGTAAATAAGGTCTTCTTTGTTCATTTCCCAATTGTTACCTTCAAAGTATTCCCATGCTGCAACAAATTTAAAATTATCATCATCGCGCATTGCTTCACCTTCTTCGGTTTGATATTCTTCACGGAAATGTCCTCCGCAACTTTCTTCACGCATCAAAGCATCTTTGCACATCAATTCACCTAGTTCAAGGAAATCTGCAACTCTACCTGCTTTTTCCAATTCAGGATTCATTTCATTAGCCTCACCTGGTACACGAACATTATTCCAGAATTCTTCGCGTAATGCTTTAATTTCTTCAATTGCTTTTTTCAATCCTTCAGCGTTTCTAGCCATACCACACTGATTCCACATAATTAAACCAAGCTTCTTATGGAAATAATCTACCGATTTAGTTCCTTTAACACCCATCAAATGGTCAATGGTTGCTTTAACTTTATTCTCAGCTTCAACAAATGCTTCGTGATCTGTAGAAATAGCTTTGGTTCTAATTTCATTATTTAAATAAGACCCAATAGTATAAGGTATTACAAAATAACCATCAGCCAAACCTTGCATCAATGCTGATGCTCCCAAACGATTCGCTCCATGATCAGAGAAATTAGCTTCTCCTAATGCATATAAACCTTTTACATTAGTCATCAAGTTATAATCAACCCATAAGCCTCCCATTGTATAATGTACAGCTGGGTAAATCATCATTGGTTGTTCGTATGGATTAACACCGGTAATTTGTTGGTACATATCAAACAAATTGCCATATTTCTCTTTCACAACCGCTCTTCCTAATTCAATAATCTGTGCTTCACTTGGGTTGTGGATACCTTTTTTAGTAGCTTCCATATTTCCATAGCGCAAGGTGTTGAAAGCAAAATCTAAAAATACAGCTTCTCCTGTTTTGTTAACGCCAAAACCAGCATCACATCTTTCTTTAGCAGCTCTACTAGCTACGTCGCGTGGCACTAGGTTACCAAAAGCAGGGTATCTTCTTTCCAAATAGTAATCTCTGTTCTCTTCTTTAATATCGTTCGGTTTGATCCTATTTTCGCGCAAGGCTTTTGCGTCTTCCAAATTCTTAGGAACCCAAATTCTTCCATCATTCCTTAATGATTCACTCATTAAAGTTAATTTAGATTGGTGATCTCCAGAAACGGGAATACAAGTAGGATGGATTTGTGTAAAACAAGGGTTAGCAAACATGGCTCCTTTTTTATGAGCTTTCCATGCTGCTGTTACATTAGATCCCATTGCATTGGTAGATAAGAAAAATACATTACCATATCCTCCAGTTCCCAATAAAACCGCATGTCCAAAATGACGCTCTAATTTACCTGTTGTTAAATCACGAGCAATAATTCCTCTACAAACTCCATCAATAGTTACAACTTCCAACATTTCATGACGGGCATACATTTTCACATTACCCATACCAACTTGGCGTTGCAAACCACTATATGCTCCTAATAACAATTGTTGTCCTGTTTGACCAGCAGCATAAAAGGTTCTTTGTACCTGTGTTCCACCAAAAGAACGGTTAGATAATAATCCTCCGTACTCACGAGCAAAAGGTACACCTTGAGCAACACATTGGTCGATGATGCTAGAGCTAACTTCCGCTAAACGATAAACGTTTGCCTCACGTGCCCTGTAATCGCCACCTTTAATTGTATCGTAAAACAAACGGTAAGTTGAATCACCATCATTTTGATAATTTTTAGCAGCATTAATACCACCTTGCGCTGCAATACTGTGAGCTCTTCTTGCAGAGTCTTGAAAACAAAATACTTTTACTTTATAGCCTAGCTCAGCTAATGAAGCTGCGGCAGAGGCTCCTGCCAAACCTGAACCAACAATTATAATTTCTAAACTACGCTTGTTAGAAGGATTTACCAAAGGAACTGTAGAACGGTATTTGGTCCATTTTTGTTCCAAATTACCTTCAGGAATTTTTGAGTCTAATTTCGATGTCATATCTGTGGATTCAAATGGTTATTTAAAAAAGAAAAAAATCGGCATGGCAGCAAATCCAGCTGGGATCAAAACAGAGAATACCCAAATACCAATAAACTTTATAAGGCCATTGTATTTAGAGTGATTAATACCCAATGTTTGAAATGCACTTTGGAAACCATGGTATAAATGGAAGGCAACTGCAAACATGCACAACACATATAATGCTACTAACCACCATTCTTTAAATTCTGTTGCTACCTCTTTGTATAGGTCTTTTACAACCACAATTTTATATTGTTGTCCATCAGGGCTAGAAACCATTGTTTCTTCAATTTTATTGTGTTGCTTGTATTCAGCTTCCATTGCTCTAGAACCTGTTTCTCCAGTAGCAATATTGGTGAAATAAGAAGTATATCCTACTTCATGTCCAAATTTGTACTCAAACCAAAAATTCTTCATGTGAATAACAATGAATACCAAAACCAAGGTTCCTAAAATACCCATGCTTCTGCTAGTCCAATGGCTATTTGCAGCTCCGTTTTGTACAGCATATTTTACCGGTCTAGCCTTGTTGTTTTTGCTAACTAACATTAAACCCTTAATTGCATGGAAAATAATACTGGCGTATAACACATAAGATACAAATTTAATTACAGGAAAGGTGGTCATAAATACCGCGTAGGTATTAAACGCCAATCCGTCGTCTGCTTTAAATAGTTGTAAATTGCCTACCATGTGAATCACTAGGAAGGAGCATAAAAATAATCCGGTTAAGGCCATGATGAATTTCTGACCAATGGATGATGAAAACATTTTAGTAACCCAGTTCATTCTGTTTGTATTTAAAATTTGTGTGCGAATTTATGTTTCTTACTCATTTCTTAAGGCTTTTCAGCCCACATTTATTAACAATAATTGTATTTATAATTATTCTAAATAATACTTGCCTTAGTATTTGTAAGATAAATACAAAATCTGCATAAATTGTTTACGAAACTTTATTGAACCGCTTAATTTTGACACAAATTTTTTTCCCTTGTATTACTTATTACGTCACATCCTTTTCTTAATGCCCGCTGAAAAAGCGCATTATTTCACATTTCATGCCTTGCGTTTTGTCATGAAATTCCCTTTGGTTAGAGCCATTTGCGTGCAAACCTTTAAGGTTGAAAATAGCTACGATTTTTTGGGATTGAAGTTTAGAAATAGGGTTGGTCTAGCAGCCGGTTTAGATAAAAATGCTGGTTATTTGCATGAGTTAAGTGCTCTTGGATTTGGGTTTATTGAAATTGGTACAGTTACGCCTAAGCCTCAACCTGGCAACGATTTACCTAGATTATTTAGATTAAAAAAAGACGAATGCCTCATCAATAGAATGGGTTTCAATAACGATGGGGTAGAAGTAGTTGCCGAAAGATTAAAAAACAGACCCTCAGATTTAATAGTTGGTGGAAATATTGGCAAAAACAAGGTTACTCCTAACGAAGAAGCTGTAAATGATTATGCAATTTGCTTCGATGCCTTGTACCAGGTAGTAGATTATTTTGTTGTAAACGTGAGTTCGCCAAACACTCCAAATCTTAGAGAACTACAAGATAAAAAGCCCTTGCTCGAAATTCTAAATCGTTTGGTGTTTTTGAGAAATGAATGGATTAAAAAGGGCGTGATAAGCAAACCCATTCTTTTAAAAATAGCTCCAGATTTAACACTCTCACAAATTGATGATGTCATAGAAATTGTTCAAGAAAGTGCAATTGATGGTTTGGTAGCAACTAATACAACCATTAGTAGGGAAGGCCTAAAAACTCCTAAAGAAGAAATTGAAACTATTGGTGCTGGTGGTTTGAGTGGAAAAATCTTGCAAAATAAATCAACCGAAATTATCCAGTACATTCATCAAAAAACAAATGGTGAAATGCCTATTATCGGAGTGGGTGGTATCCACAATGCCGATTCTGCTTTAGAAAAAATTAATGCAGGCGCTGGTTTGGTTCAAGTATATACTGGATTTATTTATGGTGGCCCTGCATTAGTTAAGCATGCCGCTAGAAAAATTAAGCAAGCAGCAAAATTTTAAACAGCTTCTGCAACAACAAAGGTACTTCCACCGATAAAGATTAAATCTGATTTTTTTGCAGTTTGCTTTGCCGCATCAACGGCTTCTATCACCGTTTCATAAGTTTTACCTTTTAATTGGTAAGCAATGGCAAAACCTTGTAATTCCTTTTCATCTAATGCCCTTGGAATAGCTGCCTTAGTAAAATAATAGGTAGCATCTTTGGGCAAAATACTCAATACCTTTTGTATATCCTTATCTTTTACCATGCCTATCACCATATGAAGGTGCGAATATTTTTGCATGGCAATTTGTTTAAGTACTAATTTAATTCCATCTATATTATGGCCTGTATCACAAACAACCATCGGTTGAATTCCCAATAATTGCCACCTACCCATAAGCTGAGTATTTTTCTTCACGTGAGCTAATCCATTTCTAACATCCTTTTCCTCAATCTTAAAACCTGCGTTCCTTATTATATCCAAAGATGCCAAAACCGTTTTAATATTTTTCTCTTGGTATAAACCATTTAAATCGCAGTAAACATTCTTCCAATATTCACCAAATTGAAATTGAACATCAAATGCTGATTGAGAAATGGAACTATTGAAATAAAGAATATTTACCAATTGCGTTGCAAGTATTATTTGACTTTCTGTTTTTCTGGCTTTCTCCATAAAAATAGGAAAGGTTTCACTTTGGTATTCCCCAATAACAACAGGTGTTTTAGTCTTTATAATTCCAGCCTTTTCAAAAGCAATTTTCTCCAAACTGTCTCCAAGCATATCCATATGGTCCCAGCCAATATTAGTAATAATACTTAGGATAGGGTCAATAATATTGGTAGAATCTAGCCTTCCGCCTAGTCCTGTTTCAATAATAGCGATATCTACTTTTTCTTCAGCAAAATAATCAAAGCAAAGTGCAACAGTCCATTCAAAAAAAGAAGGTCTTATTTCTTCAAAAAGATTTTGGTTCGAACCAACAAAACCTATTACTTTTTCCTCAGATATCATTTCGCCATTGATGCGAATCCTTTCTCTAAAATCTTTTAAATGTGGCGATGTATACAGACCCGTTTTGTATCCAGCTTCTTGAAGTATTGAAGCCAACATATGGCTGCTAGAGCCCTTGCCATTGGTGCCTGCAATATGTATGCACTTAAATTTTTCTTGCGGTTGACCCAAGGCTTTGCATAAGGCAAGCGTATTGGTTAAATCCTTTTTAATAGCAGCGCTTCCAATGCGAGTAAACATTGGCAATTGGCTATACAAATAATCAAGTGTTTCTTGGTAGGTCAATTTCTTTGGCTACATTTATTGAAGCCTCGAAATTACTATTGCTAAGCGCAATTCAAAAGGAAATAATTAGAATTAATAATAATTTATGGTCTGAACCTAAATACAAAGGTCATAGAACCATATTGCTCATCTGGTCCATCTTCTCTCGAGGAGAACTTAGTTTTCATTGCACCTTCTTTTGCTTTATTTAACAACGCAATTTCTGTTGTGGTGCTACCAACCTGCCCTGGCACAGCTTTTATAACTTTGCCTTCGCGGTTTACAACAATTCGTACAACAACTTTTCCAACCGATTTTGAGTGGTCCTCAATTTCTGGCAATTGCTTTACTTTTCTTCCTGAAAGTACAAAGCTAATCCCATCTGGACCAGTTTCTTCAGTTCCATAACCGCTTTCCCCTTGACCTTGGCCATGTGGGTCGCCGCCATCTACCCCATCAGGTTCTCCTTGGTTACCTGGTATTTCTCCATCTCCTCTACCTCCTTCTCCAGTATTATTATTTGTTTTTCTTTTGAATAATGCTGCCTCGTTTACCTTTTTTGGCAACTCAAGTTGAGGCTTTTTTTCTTCCGCTTTAGGTTTTGCATTAACAACTTCATTCGGTTTCTTTTCAGGCTTAGTCTTAATATCAACACTCTCCGGATCTTCAGAAGTTATTGGTGGGGTTTCCTCCGTTTGCTCACTAATGGGAACATAACTTTCAGTTTGTTGTGGTTCTGGAACATTAGTATTGGAGGGTCCTCCCATGTTTTCCTCGCCCAAATTCATTTGCATACCTTGAAATTCAAGTGGTGGATCAGGCGGATACAATACAGTTAAAAACAATACAGCGAAAATAATTCCATGAACCAAGGTAGTTCCTAGAATACCAAAATAATTATGCTTGTGATCTTCCCGATCAACGTAATAGTGTTCAGCTGCCATATCGTTGGTAAAATTAAAATTTGGTTCAAAAATACCTTTGCTACCTTTTAAACCTTTGAACAATAAACAACGCTGTTTGACTTATTTACAGTACAATAAGTATTTATTTTCTTTTGAGGTCGCCGTTTTGAAGTGATTTAATGAACTTACTCCAAGCAAAAACATCCAATACCGGTATAGGTTGTGTTTGCCCAGCATAATAAGCCTTGTTGGCATAATCATTAAAACGCCATCTGGCATTGCTTTCTGCATCATTAGGTAAATTCATGGCTTCTTCAGAGAGTGGTTTTCTCCTTAAATTTTGTTGAGCCAATAAATAATCGTTTTGTGGCAATTGGGTCCTCGAAAACATATAATCCATTTGTTCTGCGGTGGGCCTTCCAATAATTACAACCTCTTCCATTCTAAAGGTATCTTCTACCAATGCAACAACACTTTTAAATTTGGATCCATTAGAAAATTTAGGTAGTTCAAAATACCTAGGTTCAAACCCAATACAACTAAATACCAAAACATCTGAGCGCTTAGCTACAAATGAAAAGTAACCTTGCATATCAGAATAGGTTCCTCTGCTGGTACCATTAATTCTTATAGTTACAAAGGGTATGGTTTTGGTAGAATCATAATTCACCACAAACCCAGTAAATTGTACTAAGTCAGAATCGTTTTTAGATACTTGTGCATGTGCTTGTTTGGAAGGAGCCAAAAGCAAAACCAACAAAGAGAATAAAAATATTTTTAAAGCATTCATTAAAAGAAATAACCTCCAATTATACAGGCAAGCACAATTATTGGGCTTGGCACTTTGGTTGACAATAATAAGAATAATGTTGTTAACAATACGAGCATATTTTCCTCATTTAACTCAACTGGCAAAAAAAGGAGATATGCGGAAGTAACAACCAAGCCAGCGGAGGCAGCATTTATTCCTTCAATAGCGTTTTTCACTGGTGCAAAATTCTTAATTTGATTCCAAATCGGATAAACAAAAAATATCATAAGAATACCTGGCAAGAAAATACCTGCTGTTCCTGCAATCATTCCCAACAACTGACCAAAAAAACCATACTCTTTCATGCTCATCGCACCTGCAAAAGTGGCAAATGAAAATACGGGTCCTGGCATGGCTTGTAAAAAGCCTAATCCAGCGAGAAATTCTGGAGCCTCCATATAATGCTTGTACTCCACAAATTGATTAAACATTAAGGGGATTAATACGTTTCCTCCTCCAAAAACAATACTTCCATACCGAAAATTATTTTCAAATAGCAAGAAAAATCTATTGTGGGTTGCAACGCCCACTATCGCCGCAGTAATAAAAATTCCTGCATATAATATTAAATTCTCCCACCTAATATTTTTAATAGGTGCTGGTTTTTCAACCAATCCTCTGGTATTTATATAACTTGAAATAAGGCCTCCTAAAATTAGCATTACCGGAATTAAAAAAGGAGATTGATATAATATGCCAAAAAATGCTGTGCCTATTAATAGCGCCCAATGGTACCTTTTTGTTACAAACAGCTGAATAAATTTATATGCGCCAAAAATTAAAAAACCACTTGCCATGGGTTGAAGAAATTTTAGAAACTCCAACTTTGGATGATCCATTGCTAAATTAGTTAATAAAATTGCAAGTGTTCCCATTGCCAAACAAGCAGGTAAAATCCAAATTCCTAAAGTAAAAAAAGCAAAAGTGGGTCCTCCCATTTTGTAACCAATAGTGGTTATGGTTTGCGTAGAAGTTGGGCCAGGCAACATACTGCAAAATGAATTGAGTTCATACAATTCATCTTCCGTTAAATAGTTTTTCTTCTTAACAAGATGCTTCCTAAATTGAGTATAATGAACTTGTGGTCCGCCAAATGCAGTAAATGCTAATTTAAGCACATCCAATAGAAAAAGAATTTTCTTAAAATGTTTAAATCTGTTTGGCGCCATCACCTCACTTGGCTTAAGTTACAAACATAAAAAAAGGCGACAAATAAGCCGCCTTTTTTTAAAAGATATCTTAATTTTTAATCAATCAATAATTTTTGGAATGAAACGCCTTCGGTGCTTTCCACCTTTACTAAGTAATAACCTTTAGGGTGGTTGTTTAAATGTAAAGTAGCACTTGGTAAATTTGTATTACTAAAAGTTTCTGTTTGAACCGATTTTCCAGTGATATCAAAAATCTCAATTCCGCTAATTTTTGCTCCACCAAAAACATCTACTGTAATTTGTGTATGCGAAGGGTTTGGATACATTCTATATTGAAAATCTTGATTTACTTGGTTCAAACCAGTAACAGGAGGTAAGGCAAAGCTTTCTGTTCCATCTGTTCTGCTTGTGCTTGATCCTTGATTGGCATAAAAACCTAAACCTCTTCTAGCAAATGCTTTCCATAATAAATCTTTGTGAATTCCATTGTTATTTATAGAATCTGCTAAAATTATTGCATTCCTCATATCCACAAATCCAGGGTTACATTTTTGAAGTTTCAATCCATCAATTACCAATTGCATGGTTTTGTTGTTTCCTCCGTTACCATTATACCAGTCTGGATCAAAACCATATAAGTCAATCATGTCCCAATAGATATCATATAACATGGTACAAAAAACAGAACCAACACCGTGAGGAACACTCAAAGTTTTAATTCTATTATAGGTCATTGGGTTAATAGTCATATTTCTTGAATACCTATAATCCCTAATTCCTAAGCCAGTAGAATCTTCATCAATTACCCAAGTTCCAATTCCTCTTGCGGCACCAGTGCTTGTTTCCCAAGTTCTTGTAGTTAATGCTAATGCAAAGAAATCGCTCCAACCTTCACCTGCTTGCTCTTGATTTCCTAAGCAAGATGAGTTTGCTGGTCCACCTGTTAAACGGGTTGAAATTCCATGTCCATATTCATGGGCAATTACACCATTGTCTAAATCGCTATCATAAACAGTTGCGGTATTGTATTCAGAAGAATCAAATAAAATAGCTATTACAGAGTCTGATTGCAATGCTGTTTTAATCATAACACCTGTTCCATAACCAATAGTAATAGATGGAATTGTAATTGCATTATCAGTTCCATTTACAGCAGTTGGAGTAATTCCATTAGTTGCATGGGCGAAAATTACTGCAATAGCTCCTGCAGCTTGAGCTTTTTTGATTTTAGTTCTGTTTGTAGCAGATTGTGTTCCGCATGAACCTGATCTATCTATTAATGCAATATTACCAGCAATTTCGGATGCATTAGAGAAAGAATCACAACCATTACTTGTTGTACCATTGCCATCCAAAACCAATACAATTTTTCCTTTCAAACCATTGGCCGAAAGCCTAGGTCCAGCAACAGATTGCGGACCATAAAAAACTCCTTTAATGCTTGAAGGAGAAATAACGCCTAAAGTATTGTTTGAAGTTGCCGCGCCGCTAGTTGGCCATAAATACATTTGCATTCTACCATTTTGCCCGTCTACTGGTGTAGAAAAATTAGCATTGCTTGTTCCACTTCCGTCTTGAGCATCTGCATTTACAAAATCTTTACCAAGGCCTTTCCCAGAATAATTCTTTTGTTGGAAATTTCCAGCCTCCTCATTAAAACCATACTCAAACATGATATCATGAATAATGTTATTCCAATAAAATAAGTTAACAATAGCTGAACTCAAATTATTTCTAGGTTTTGCTTTTACATCATAAGGGAAATCGAAAATTAAGGAATCGCCACCATTTGGAGAGAATCCTCCAGAGGTTCCGTTATTGGCCAGCGTATCATCTTTAGCCCAAACATTATTTCCTCTTGTAATCATAAATTCATTTCCTACTACACCATCTGTATCGTGCCAGCCATAAGGTGAAGCGTTTGCAGAGGCTGTATTGCTTACTAATTCTCTTGGACCTCTTGCTGGGCTTTCTAGAGGTAAAGGAAATACATTGTATTGCGGAGAACTAGCTTTTTTGCCTAAAACAACTTGTGGTTCATCCTCAAAAATAAATGAGTTCTTAGGATGGGCAATATGAGAACTTATTTCACTTGGATTACAAAAATTGGTATAATTGATTTTTTCTAAAATTTCTCCAGAAATTGCATCCACCTTTATGTTCCACCAATCGTGAGTTTCATCATTATAAAACTCTGTCTGCCAGATTAAACTAATTTTATCTGCTTGTGCAAAATAGGCTCCTTTAACTGCTAATTTTTCAGATGATATGCTTGGGTCAAACCAAACCATTTTACCCATTTCTATGATTGGTGCTTTTTGGTTCATACCCATTGGAACCATACCTTCATTTAATAAACCCTTATTTAAGGCATCAATGGCAGTTAACTTTTGCTGGGTAGGAATCGCTTTTTGTGACAAGTTAGGAATAAAATTATGATGGTAAGCAATCATGTTTCCTTCTTTGCTCAAATGCATATCTGCATTTACATTCATTATTTCAACACCATTAACAATTTGGTTTGCATAAACATGAGTTACACCATTGTGCTTGCTGGTATAAGATGAGGTTATCACAAACTGAACTTCCTCAGGTGAAATGAATCTTTCAAGTTTAAGTGCCTTGTTAAATTCATCATTGATTTTTTGATTGCTAACCTGGGCATTCAACCCTAAAGAAAACAATGGAATGGCGAATAACTGAAGTAATTTTTTTTTCATTCTTGCTTTTTGCGTTGTTTTATTTCCTTCTAAAAATGGATATTAGGTCAAATATCTTTTTCTCAGCGAATTATCCAAGCAATAAGTTTGTAATTTTTTAACAATTAGAATAATTACTATAATTATTTATTCAAACTGACATTTCAATGACAAAAAATTGTCAATATTAATTTGATTTTAACTTTTGAGGTCCAAATTTTTGATGCAGGGGCAATAAGATAAAAACCAAGGAATAGGCCACTCCAATTTGACTTTCTAACGGCGCTTCAAATTGGAACCCAATTGACATAATAATCATATGAACAAAGAATAAACTATCTGTGTATCCTTTTTGATAAAATAATGGAAAATAAAAGCTAAAAACAAAAATCAAGGTGCCAATAATTCCAATAGAAGCAAGATAAAATAAGAACTGATTGTGCGGGATAATTGGTTTACTAACATCAGGATATTCTTTAGCAAAAATTGCTAAATTTAAATCTTCAAGGTCTCCTAACCCACAACCTAAGAGCCATCCACTTTCATTTGCTATTTGAATGGAGTTTTTATAAGAAATAATTCTACTTCCAAGGCTTTGGTTATTTGCACTTCCCTTGTTTTGGTAATTATTTAAATCTTGGGTTGTGTTGGCTATCTTATTACTAAAGGTTGGTGATAAAAAAAGGGTAGCTCCTCCCACTAAAATGATTCCTAACCCGGCTAAGATTCCAAATTTATATTGTTTCTTCTGAAGAATTAATTTTCCTAATTCTAATAGAATTACAAAATACAAGGCCAATAATCCACTTCTAACTGAGAATACATGGATGAAAATAAATAGGAAAATGCCACCAAATACATATACTTTCTTTTCTACTTCATATTTATAAATTTTCTTATTTAGAAATAACCAATAGGCACAATATATAGCAAAAACCAACATCAAACTTAAAGTAGGGTGGTGACTTAAAAGTGTTGGCATTACCTTACTTTCTAAATATAATTGGTTAATGATTTGTTGGTTCAACAAGTAAAAAACAAATGCAAAACCTCCAATAATTAATATGCAATAGAAGTAAATCTCGTAAAGGAGATAATGTAATTTTGAGGATAGTTTAGGAATCTTTATAAACGCTAGGGGCAAAATCAAATAGGGAATTCCTATTTGCCATTTTTCGAACAAATACTTGTGGTTATCAGAATAAAAGTAGGATGGGAGTAAGGCCAAAAAACCAATAGTTAGAATTAAGAATGGGATTTTATTAGCCTTTAATACTTCTTTATTTTCTTTTTGAACCCAATAACTAATTCCCAGTAAGGCAATTAAAATCATTCCAACACTTGGCATAATGCGAACGAAATCTAAAACTAACATACCAATTGTTAACAGCAAACAAGACCAAAAGAAGAGCTTCCCTTTGAAATTTTCCATGGTTAAATCAAAGTATAATTTTTATATTCTCCAACTCTATATCCAGTTTTCTTTTCTAACCAATACAAAAATTTCTTCTTCAAACTGCGCTTACTAAGGTCTATTTTGGGTTTAAAATCCCAATTTTTATTTTTCACCCGTTCTTGCATACAAATAGGATGGTTCTTTGTAAATGGAATTAATGCTTCTATTTCATCGTAGTTAAATTCATTTATTAAACTTTCCTGAGATGCAATCCATTCATCATTATGCCATAGTTGGTGAAAGTCTTTTATTTTTTCTTTCATTACCTCGGGATGCCTTACCCAACCGTAATGATAAATTTCACCACCACATTTTTTTACTTTTAATTTCCTATTATTTCTCCTAAATCCTTGGGCATCTCTGTAGGAATGGATATCTGGTAGATTTTTAATTATGCGAATTTCATTTCTATAATAACTTCTAGAATCTGCCAAATAATTAAAATTGCCAAAGAAATGTTGGTAGGCAAATAACAAACCTTCTATACTTGAGTTGTCTAAATGCCTTTCCATTGCCAATTTTATTTCCATATAATAGGCATCATTTATCAATTCATCAGCTTGGATATATATACACCAATCGCTATTTGGGTCAACCAATTTAAAAGCTTTATCGGTTTCTACAGCCAATACCTTTCCGCCTTCTCTTAGGCTATCATCCCAAATAGAATGATGAATTTTTATTTTTTCAGACCCAATAGATTGGATCAAACCAAGAGTATCATCTGAAGATTCTCCAACTAAAACAATCACTTCATCGCATAATGGAAGTATAGAACAAATAGACTCCACAACTGGATAATCATATTTAATTGCATTTCTAACTATTGTAAAACCACTTACAAACATTTACTTGGCTCTTATTGCTTCAACAGGATCTAATTTGGAGGCTGTATAGGCTGGAATAAATCCAGAAATTAATCCTATGCTAACAGAAACCATTAGACCCGTTATAATATTAGCTGTGCTTAAAAATAAATTTAAATCCATCCATTCTTTAACACCGAGGGTAATCATAAAAACAGCTAGTAAACCAATTCCCCCGCCTACAATACAAAGTACCACAGCTTCAACCAGAAATTCAATTAATACAAAATAATTCTTTGCCCCTAATGATTTTTGAATTCCTATTTGCTGAGTTCTTTCTTTTACACTTACAAACATAATATTAGCAATTCCAAAACCTCCAACAAGAATTGCAAATAAACCTATAATCCATCCTCCCATTGAAACTACTCCAAATAAACTTTTTAATGGTTTAGAAAGAAGTGTGGTTTTGTTAATGGCAAAATCGGCTTCCTCATTGGGCCTTAATTTTCTTATAGAACGCATAACACCTTTTAACTCGTTTTCTAATTGTTCTACTTTAATTCCTTCCTTTGCCTTTATTTGAATTCTACTATTTATTTGCCGTCCATTTAATCTTACAAAATTGGCAGCAGTTTTTACAGGGATAATAAAAATATTATCTAAACTATTACCAATCATGCTTTCACCCTCTTTCTTAAAAACTCCAATAACCCTAAATACCTTTCCTCCAATTCTAATTTGCCTTTCCAAGGGGTTTAAGTTTGGAAATAAATTCTCAGTTATGGTGGCTCCAATCATTACCACTTGATCACCATTTTTGGATTCTTTATCAGTAAAATATCTTCCTGCCTCCAATTCAAACTCCCTTACTTCTGGGTAACCAAATGAAACAGCCAAACCATTAACGTTCTCGGCATTAAAGTTTTTATATTTTAATACAACACTTGGTAAATTAATGGTAAGTGCCATTCCTTTACTTAAAGTAGTTTGCATTTCTAATTTTTCCAATTCATCCAAATTAGGATTTGGCCTATTCATGTATTTCCACCATTTATAATCGGGACCAAATTCCCAAGGCCATTTCTCAATAATAGCAACGTCCTTACCCAAACTATCAACGCTATCTTGTAAGTTTTTCTCCAACGAATCAACAATACTCAAAACCATTATGATGCAAAAAATACCAATGGTTATACCTAATGTAGAAAGAAAGGTTCTTACCTTATTGGCTCGCAATGCACTCATGGCAGAAATGCCACTTTCCATTACCTGATTTACAATAAGAAGAACTTCTTTTTTTGTATTCATAAATACCTTTAATTATGATTTTGGTGTTGTACTTTGGTCCATTAAATTATCAACACTTTTATCATATGCTTTTATTATATTCTTAACCAACCTATGTCTAACAACATCTTCAAAGGTAAGGTAGGCAAACTCAATACCCTTTATTCCTTCTAATATTTTTACAGCTTTAACTAATCCCGACATAGATTTTTTCGGTAAATCAATTTGGGTTAAATCACCAGTAATAATAAATTTTGCATTAGGACCCATTCGGGTCAAAAACATTTTTAATTGCAAATCAGTGGCGTTTTGGGCCTCATCTAAAATTACATAAGCATTATCTAAAGTTCTTCCTCGCATAAAGGCCATAGGAGCAATTTCAATAACCCTAGTCTCAATATATGATTTTAGCTTATCTGCAGGAATCATATCATCCAAAGCATCATACAATGGCCTTAAATAAGGATCTATTTTTTCTTTTAAATCACCTGGCAAAAAACCTAAATTTTCGCCTGCTTCAACTGCTGGTCTAGCTAAAATGATTCGCTTAATTTCTTTATTTTTTAATGCCTTAACTGCAAGTGCTACGGCAGTATAAGTTTTTCCTGTTCCTGCTGGGCCAATAGCAAAAAGAATATCATTGTTTTGCATCAATGAAACCATCTTCCTTTGGTTTGGAGTTTTAGCTCTAATTACTTTGGCATGGTTTCCATACAAAATAATATCTCCTTGTGGTCCCATATTTTCAGCTGCTGCAGTTTTTTCGGTTTGAACCGAATCGCCGCTAAAAATACCTTCTAGTTGTAGCTCAGTAATTGCTCCAAACCTTCTTATAAGCTTCAGCATTTGCTCAAATTTTTCTTCAAAAAGTGAAATATCAAATTCACTACCCCTTAGATTTACTTGGTTTCCTCTCGCAACAATTTTTAGTTGAGGAAAGTGAGTTTCAAAAGTTTTAAGGTTTTGATGATGAACCCCGAAAGCCTCCGCAGATTCAAGATGTTCAATTAAGATTTCTTTGGTATTCAAATTTTGCTGTACTTGCTGTTACTTTGCACGAAAATAGTAAAAGAATTTGAACTCTGTTATTACTCTTATTTCTGATTATGGATCGGATAGCATTTACACAGCTTCAATGTTGGGTAAAGCCGCTACTTTATTGCCAGAAACCAAAGTAATTAGCATCTCTCATCAAATTCCCGACTTTGATTTAAGTATGTCGGCTTTTATTTTAAAATCTGTTTACCTTGATTTTCCTGTTGGTACCTTTCATCTAATTTGTGTGGATTGCAGCTTGGCATTACATAAACAATTGCTTTTGGTTGAGATGAATGGTCATTATTTTCTTGGAGCAGATAATGGAATTTTTTCCCTTCTTTTTGATTCAACACCAACAAAGGTTTATAAATTACTAATAGCTCCCGAACTTGAAAACGACCTTTTTGTAGAAAAAAACATTTTCATACCACTTATTGCCAATTTCCTTAAAAAAGGAGATTTAAAAGGTTTGGCCGAACCTAGTTCCATTCTTACCGAAAAACAAAGTATTTCAGCTATATATACCGAAAATAGCATAGAAGGTACTGTTATGTATGTTGATGGTTATCAGAATGCAATCACAAATATCACCAAAGATTTATTCCTTAAAGTTGGTTCAAACCGACCTTTTATTTTATACTATTGGGGCAAGCATTCAATTTCTAAAATTTCGCAACATTTTCATGATGGAAAATCAGGAGATGAATTGATGCTGTTTAATGAAAATGGAAACCTTCTAATAGCTATGAATAAAGGCAAAGGCGCAAGGTTGCTAGGCTTAAAACCAAGCTCAAAAATAATGCTTCAATTTGAAGGAGAAACCAACGAAATTTAATCGTTGGCTTCACCTCTTTTAAGACTGTATTTTTCTATTTTATTATATAAATGGCTTCTTTGAATATCAATTTCTGCAGCTGTTTTAGCTACATTCCATCCGTTTTTCTTTAGTTTTTCTTCAATAAAAATACGTTCTACATATTCTTTAAAATCTTGTAAAGTAGAAAATCGTTCGTAAATAGACTTTTCTTCATCGCGGGCATTTATTGGACTGGCAAATTTTTGAATATCCTCAACCGTTATTCTAGGTTGACCCAAAATAATTAGTCGCTCAACTATATTTCTTAACTCACGAATATTTCCACTAAAGTTCAATTTCTTAAACTCTTCCAATGCTTGAGGTAAGAAACTTTTCCTAGATAATCCGCTATCCTCACAAATTTCTTTAACAAATTTTTCTGCCAACAATGGGATGTCATCTCGTCTATCATGTAGAGAAGGAACATGAATTAGAATTACACTTAAACGGTGGTATAAGTCCATTCTAAAAGTACCTTTTTCAATTTCTTTCAATAAATTTTTATTGGTTGCCGCAATTACACGTACATCAACCTCTATGTCTTTGTCGCCACCTACACGTGTAATTTTATTTTCTTGCAATGCCCTTAAAACCTTGGCTTGAGCAGATAAACTCATGTCGCCAACTTCATCTAAAAAGATAGTTCCTTGGTGGGCTTGTTCAAATTTTCCAATTCTTTGTTTGATAGCAGATGTAAAAGCACCTTTTTCATGTCCAAACAATTCACTTTCTATTAATTCTGTTGGAATTGCCGCACAGTTCACCTCAATTAAAGGATTTTTAGAACGCATGCTTTTTTCATAAATCCAGCGTGCTACAAGTTCTTTTCCAGTTCCATTATCTCCGGTAATTAACACCCTTGCATCTGTTGGAGCCACCTTATCAATGGTATCCATAATGTTCTTTATCGCTGGAGATTCTCCAATAATATCGCGGGTTTTGCTAGCTTTCCGTCTTAAAACTTTGGTTTCAATAACAAGTTCCTTGCGGTCAACTGTGTTACGAATAGTAATTAGTAACTTATTTAAATCTGGTGGTTTAACTATAAAATCAAAAGCTCCTTTTTTTGTAGCCTCTACCGCCATTTCAACATTGCCATGACCAGAAATCATTACAAATGGTAGGTCCTCGTCAATTTCTTTTGCCTTTGATAGTACGGTCATGCCATCCATCTTCGGCATCTTTACGTCGCACAAAACGGCATCAAATTCTTCGTTCTCAATTTTGCTTAAGCCTTCTTCGCCATTAGCTGCTTCATCTACTTGATAACCCTCATACTCCAAAATTTCTCTTAGTGTACTACGAATTGCCTTTTCATCGTCTATTATTAATATTCTGGCCATAACTTTATTTGCTTAGGTTTGTAAAAGTGAGAAAATTTGTATTCATTTAAAACTTTGTTGATATTTGGTTAATTACTTATGAACAGCACACTACTTCAAACAGCAGTTGAAAAGGTTTTAGGCAAAGAGCCTCAACTATATGGTTTCCACCATATGGGCGGTGGCGAAATTAATCAATTATATAAGGTTATTACCGATAAGGGCGTTTATTTTGCCAAGGTCCATGATTTAGATAGGTACCCGAAATTTTTTGATAAAGAAATGTTTTCACTTTCCACCATTCAAAAAACGAATACCATTGAAGTTTGTAATCCAATTGGTATTTGTGAATGTGAAGGTATGGAATTCTTGTTTTTAGACTATGTTGAGTCTGGTCCACCAAGTGAAACTTATTGGTATGATATGGGGCAAAAACTTGCTCAGTTGCACATGCATTCTAATAGATATTTTGGTTTTGTAGAAGATAATTACCTAGGAATTACCCCTCAAATTAATCATAGAAATAGCAATTGGGGACAGTTCTTTATTAAAAACAGGTTAATGCCAAATGTAAGAAAAGCGGCAGAAAACATGTATTTGGATATTGAAATTGTAAAGAAATTTGAGAAATATTACCAATTAGTGGAGGTTGTTTTTCCAGAAGAAACACCTTCTTTATTGCATGGCAACCTTTGGAAAGAACAAATTCTTGTAACTCAAGATGGCAATCCAATTTTGTGTAATCCTTCGTCCTATTTTGGCCATCGTGAGATGGATATTGCTATGACAAAAATGGTAGGAAGTTTTCCTGCATCATTTTATGAATCCTACAATTCTACTTATCCATTAATAGAAGATTGGGAAATCCGTATTGGATTTTGCCAAATGTATTATTCCTTAGTTAATTTAAATAATTATGGAATGCCATACTTGCCTTCTGTTGAAGATAAATTGAATAAATGGGTTAAATAAAAAATGCCAGTGGCATGCTGGCATTTTTATTATTTGGTTCGAACCAAACTAAATATTTATTTAGAATACAAGGAAATAGCGTCCAATGTATTTAACAAAAGACCCACACGTGTCATTGGGCCAACACCACCTGGAACTGGGGTTATATAACTACATTTTGGCGCCACATTTTCAAAATCCACATCTCCTTTTAAACGATAACCGCTTTTAGCTGTGGCATCTTCTACACGAGTAATTCCAACATCCACAACCACTGTGCCTTCTTTTACCATATCTGCTGTTAAATAGCCAGGAATCCCTATTGCTGCTATAATAATATCTGCTTGCAGAGTGAAGTCTTTAACACTTTTAGTTTTGCTGTGACAAACCGTAACCGTGCAATTTTTTTGTAGCATTAATGCACTCATTGGTTTTCCAACAATATCGCTACGCCCAATAACAACACAATGTTTGCCATTGGTTTCAACGCCATAATGTTCTAATAATTTAACAATACCATATGGAGTTGCAGGTAAAAAAGTCTTTAATCCTTTAAACATCATTCCTACATTCATGGGATGAAAACCATCTACATCCTTTTTATAAGAAATGGTTTCTGTTACCTTCTTCTCATTTATATGTTTAGGTAATGGCAATTGAACAATTAACCCATCTATATCTGGATTGTTATTGATTTTTTCTACTTCCTCCAAAAGTGCCTCCTCGCTTAGGTTGGCATCAAATCTTAATACGGTTGAGTCAAATCCTACTTCCATACAATCCTTTTCTTTAGCAGCAACATAAGTCATGCTAGCGCCATCAGAACCTACCAAAATAGCAGCTAAATGAGGAGTTTTTTTACCTTGAGATTTTAAAGTAATAACCTTCTCTTTAATTTCCAGTTTAATTTTTTTTGAAACTTCGTTTCCGTTGAGTAATTCCATCTTTTTTGAGTTTTAATTTCCAAATTGCAATAAATGGTGATCCAAATGCTTATAGGTGCCCATTCCAATTTGTTCTGGGGTTAACTTTCCAAAAAATGGACTAGGGTGGGTGGTACATTTTTCAGGACCTCCATTCGAAAATTCTTTTATTAAATTAATCAATCGCAATTTGCTGGCTTCAAATTGAGGTTGATCAACAACTGTAAAGGATTTGGAAGTAGGGGAGTTCTGCCTCCAAGGCTTTTCGTTGTAATATTGTGTTTTAAAAAATCCACCTAATAAATATCCAATTAATAAACGTGGCTCCTTTGTTTTTCCTGTTGCAAATTCCAAAGTTTTAGCACAATGTTCCATCATTTGTGATGAGTTCATTTTGCCCCAATTTGCAGAAGAGTCAACTTTTAGATTATCTATTCTTGTCAAAACTTCCTTTAAAGTTTCTGGATGGTACAAAGATTTCATCGTCCTTTTTTTATTTGGTTCAAACCGAATTAATCTAATTTTAAAACCGCCATAAATGCAGATTGTGGAATTTCTACCGAACCTACTTGGCGCATTCTTTTCTTACCCTCTTTTTGTTTTTCCAATAACTTTCTCTTACGAGAAATATCCCCTCCATAACATTTAGCCGTTACGTCTTTTCTTAATGCCTTTATAGATTCACGTGCTATAACTTTGGCACCAATACTAGCTTGTACAGGAATTTCAAATTGATGGCGAGGTATTAACTCCCGCAATTTTTCGCAAATCCTTTTTCCAAAATCATATGCTCTATCTCTATGTATAATAGCAGAAAGCGCATCCACTTGTTCTTTATTTAAAAGAATATCTAATTTCACTAAATCAGATTCTACGTATCCAATAGGATGGTAATCAAATGAAGCATAGCCTCTAGAAATGGTTTTTAACTTATCAAAAAAATCAAATACCACCTCGGCCAAAGGCATATCAAATACCATTTCAACACGGTCGGTTGTTAAATATTTTTGCTCTTTTAAGTAACCTCGTTTCCCTAAACAAAGCCCCATTATTGGTCCAACATAATCGGAGTGAGTGATTATTTGGGCTTTAATAAACGGCTCCTCTACATGGTCTATATAATTGGCGTCTGGTAAATCGCTAGGGTTATTTACCACATTCATAACGCCTTTGTTATCATAACAATGGTAACTCACGTTAGGAACAGTTGTAATAACCGTCATCTTAAATTCACGCTCCAAACGTTCTTGGATAATTTCCATATGAAGCATTCCCAAGAAACCACAACGGAAACCAAATCCCAATGCTGCCGAAGATTCTGGTTCAAAAGTTAAGGAGGCGTCATTCAATTGAAGCTTATACATACTTTCACGTAATTCTTCAAAATCTTCAGTATCTACAGGGTATATACCCGCAAATACCATAGGCTTTACCTCTTCAAATCCCTTAATTGATTCTGCCGTAGGCCTATCTACATGGGTAATTGTATCCCCAACTTTTACTTCACGTGCTTCTTTAATTCCAGAAATAATATATCCAACATCACCAGCAGATATTTGTGCTCTAGGTTCAGGTGTTAATCCCAAAATACCAACCTCATCAGCCAAATACTCACTGTTATTCGACATAAATTTCACTTTGTCGCCTTTTTTGATTACCCCATCTAATACCCTAAAATAGGCAATAATTCCTCTAAATGAATTAAAAACAGAATCAAAAATAAGAGCTTTCAAAGGAGCGTTAATATCGCCAACTGGAGGTGGAACACGTTTAACAATTGCTTCCAAAATTTCGAGAACTCCGGCTCCCGTTTTTCCACTAGCTCTTAAAATATCTTCATAATCACAACCAATTAAATCAATAATTTGATCGCTAACCTCCTCTGGCATAGAATGCGGAAGGTCTATTTTATTAAGAATTGGTATAATTTCTAAACCTTGGTCAATTGCCAAATATAAATTAGAAATTGTCTGGGCTTGAATTCCTTGACTAGAATCAACAATTAACAATGCGCCATCACAAGCAGCAATCGAACGAGAAACCTCATAGCTAAAATCCACATGGCCAGGAGTATCAATTAAATTCAACTTGTATTTTTTGCCATCCAATTGGTAATCCATTTGAATTGCATGGCTTTTTATAGTAATTCCTCTTTCCCGCTCCAAATCCATATTATCCAACAATTGGGCCTGCATATCCCTAACTGTAGTTGTATTGGTATATTCCAATAGTCTGTCTGCCAGTGTGCTTTTTCCGTGATCAATATGTGCTATTATGCAAAAATTTCTAATATGGTCCATTGCCGCGAAAATAGGAAAATTTGCATTCAATTTCTTTTTAGATTTTCTTTCTTTCCATTCTATTCACTTTTATTTTTTTATTTTCGGTTTGAACCAACCCCATTTTTCCAAAAAGCATTGAAAATGAATTGGTCTCGCCAATTTTCTGCCTAAGATTTTTTGGATACAGGGTGCGTTTTTTTATTTTCTTAAAACAGATTAGTCTGTAATTTTTTTTATTAAGTGTCAATTATTAAATCAAATTGTAGATGAATGATCATTTTTTAGAGGTTTAAGGGCGGGCAGACTGACACAAATTACTTACTTTTGCCGAATGATTGAAAGCGTATTGGTTACAAATCCACCCCTATGGTTAGTCTTTCCTTTTGTTTCTTTGCTCCTGATGATTGCAACAGGACCAGTACTTTTCCCTAATATTTGGCATCATCATTACAAGAAAATTAGTATTGGTTTAGGTCTTTTAGTAGGTGCTTATTATGTTTTTCAATTAAACGACCATGTTTTGCCAATTGAAACCTTGGCGGAGTACCTTTCATTCATTAGTTTATTAACCATTCTATATATAGCCAGCGGGGGCATTTACCTATTTGTGGATATAGAATCTAAAGCTTGGGTAAATATCTTATTCCTTTTTATCGCCGCAATACTTACAAATATTATTGGAACAACGGGCGCTTCAGTTTTACTTATTCGTCCATTTATGCGAATAAATAGATATCGTCTTAAACCTTACCACATCATTTTCTTTATTTTTATTGTATCTAATGTGGGTGGTTCTTTAACCCCAATTGGTGATCCGCCATTGTTTATGGGTTTCTTAAAAGGAGTTCCATTCTTCTGGACTTTAAGCCATTTATTTTTGCCATGGACAACAGCAATTGTTTTAATACTTTCTATCTTTTATGTATTTGAGAAAAGAAACAACCAACTTAATGATGTGGATGTTAGTTCCCATTATACAAATAAGATTATCATTAATGGGAAACGCAATATTTTCTGGCTTTTACTTGGGGTTGGAACCGTTTTTCTTGATCCAAATATTATCGATGGTTTGCCATCCATTTTGTATCACGGTAAAAAATTATCCTTTATCCGTGAACTCATTCAATTAAGTTCTGCTTTCTTTTGTTACCGATTTGCTAATCAAAATGCACTTAAAGGTAATAAATTTGATTTTGAACCCATTAAAGAAGTTGCCTTCTTGTTTTTTGGCATTTTTCTATGCATGATGCCTGCGCTTCAATCATTAGAGGCCTTTGCCCATGCGCAAAAAGGCAGTTTCGTTTTGAACCAAACTTTGATTTTTTGGTCGAGTGGAATTTTTAGTAGCGTTTTGGATAATGCTCCAACTTACCTAAATGTTTTTGCTTTAATTTTATCGGATGCCAATTTGAGCATGAACAGTATTTCCGATGTTCACCAATTTATGGAAACCTCTGGAGTTGCTTTACTTAGTGCGTTATCTGTTGCTGCTGTTTTCTTTGGGGCAATGACATATATTGGTAATGGCCCAAATTTTATGGTTAAATCTATTGCAGAGCAATCTGGCGTAGAAATGCCAAGTTTTGGGAACTACATTTGGCGCTATAGCTTACCAATTTTATTACCAGTTTTATTTGTGGTTTGGTTGCTTTACTTTAATTTAATTAATTTTATTTGATTACGAAACTATGCTAAACGGAAAAAAAATTATTGTGGTTTTACCTGCCTATAATGCAGCAAGAACACTTGAAAAAACGTATTCAGAAATTCCATTCGATATTGTTGATGATGTAATTTTGGTGGACGATGCCAGTAAAGACGATACTTCAGAATTGGGGAAATCTATTGGAATCAAACATGTAATTAAACACCAACAAAACAAAGGTTATGGTGGTAATCAAAAAACGTGCTATCACAAAGCCATTGAGTTAGGTGCTGATATTGTTATTATGCTGCATCCCGATTACCAATACACTCCAAAGTTAATTATGGCTATGAGTAGCATTATTGCCTTTGATGTTTATCCTGTAGTTTTTGGTTCAAGAATATTAGGCATGGGAGCTTTAAAAGGAGGGATGCCTGTTTATAAATACATTTTTAATAGGATGCTTACCTTGTTCCAAAACATAATGATGGGACAAAAACTATCCGAATACCACACTGGTTATAGAGCTTTTAGCTCAGAAGTGCTCAATGCTGTAAACTTTGATTTATGTAGTGATGATTTCGTTTTCGACAATGAGATTTCAGCACAAATCTTTATGAAAGGTTTTGAAATAGCAGAAGTTACTTGCCCTACCAAATATTTCCCTGAAGCCTCAAGTATTAATTTTAAGCGCAGCAGTATATATGGTTTAGGGGTATTAAGAACAAGCCTCATTTTCCGATTAAAGAAATGGGGAATTGGTTCTTATAAAATATTTGAATAGAATTCAGTTATTTTTTGGAAGACAAAGGAACTTTAACCATAGTTTTATCCCAATGGAAAACCATATTAAAATTTCCTGATGAATCGGCACTTTCAAAGCTTATTTCAAATTGTTCCTGAAAAGGAGAGTCATTATTTGGAATTACTTCTGTTCTAAAAACATCTTGAGTCATATCCGCTTCTTGTGCACCCCAACGATCCCATTCTTTGTTGATACAAACAGTCCACTTATCCCTATTTGGATAGGCATACATCCCATATTTACCAGGAGCCAATTCAATATTATTAAATAGTAGTGTTTGTTTGTTTTCAAAAACTGTAGCTTCATTTGCCCCCAAGCGCCAATACTTTCCAAATGGTTGCAATGCTCCAGCTTCTTCATCCCCAAAAATTATCCTTCCTTTGGCGTAAGGTCTGCAATAGTTAATGTTAATATCCAAGCCATTTTCAGCGTAATGTGCTGTTGCTGCTGGACTATGTTTTTTTGTGTCTTTCTTGAACCAATTAAAGAAAATAATAAGTCCAACAATTACAATTCCTGTAATAATGAGTATTCTTTTTAACATATTTAAAACGATTTACCTCCAAACATAAGGTTTAATTTCGTTTTTATCTATGTCAAATTCTGAATCCACAAAATTTCTTCATTATTTAATTTTCTCATTTCCCCAATTGGTAATTCCCCCAACTCAATTGCTCCAATTGAAGTTCGTTGGAGTTGGATTACATAATTATCTAAAGCAAAACACATCCTTCTTATTTGTCTATTCATGCCTTGCGTTAATATTATTTCAAATGATTGTTCATCAATAGGACTTACAAAACAGGGTAGGGTAGTGGTTCCTAATATTTCAACTCCTTGCGCCATTTTTTCAATAAATTTTGGTTCAAACCGCTTCTCTAATTTTACTATATATTTTTTAGGGAGATGCTGATTTGGATGAATAATTTTATTATAGGCAAATCCGTCATTCATTAATAATATAAGGCCCTCCGAGTTTTTATCGAGCCTGCCTGCATAGAATAAATTGGAATATTCTTCACCTAAATAATTAGAAAGGTTATGCTCAATATTCTTATTCAAAGTGCATTCAATACCTTTTGGTTTATTCAAAATAAAATATTCAAATTGTTCTTTACTTTGAACAACTTTCCCATTTACTTCTAATAAATCATAGGGCTGAACCAATCTGTTCTCGGAACAAACTTCACTATTTAGTAGCACCTTATTTTGGGTCAAAAAGTCTTTTGCAGTCTGATTACTTATTTTAAGCTTTTGAACTAATATGTATTGTATTTTATGGCGGTAGTTCAAGTGCTTTTAATTTTCTTCTGTATAGTAAATTTTGTAATATTTACGGCCATCTGGTTCAACGCCTTTCTCAATCATGTTTTTATTGCCATGAATATAAATATGAAAATTCTTATCTAATTTTAGAACACTTTTAAAAATCTTAGCTTGCTTTTTAACTGCTTGGTCTGAGATATCGAAATTATCTAATAATTCTATCTCATACTCTTTTTGAGTTTGTTCTTTAAAATCTTTGAAAGATGTTATAAGGCCTTCATGGTCACCAAAAACTGATTGAGAAAATTCCTTTTGATCAAACCTTTCATTATCTTTAAAGTAGGACACAGATTTATTCAATAAATCAATCTGGTCAGCTTTACTAACTTCATATTCCTCTGTTAACTGTTTGGTAACAAAATCTTTGGTTAGGGTTAACAAGTTTTCTGTAAAATGAAAATTATCAGAACAAGGTTTTATTTTTAGGTATTGGTCTTTCCAATATTGAGCTTCAGCTCCTTTATTCACTTTATCTACCACACAAACCTTAAATCCTTTTTCACTTTCTATGTTTAGGATCAAACAGCCTTTGTCTAATTTGTCTACCGAAGTTCCCAAATCATATTGCACATCAAATCCACTTCCTTGCCTTTTCATTTTAATAAAATGGTCCTTTGTTTCTGCCTTAAAGAGTCCCATTCCTTCTACTAAATTGCCTTCCCATTGCAAATCTTTAAATCTGGCTACATAAAAATCTCCTGGTTTAATATTGGGGTGCAAAGCGGTTTCAAATAAATGTTTTGCAAGGTGAATGCTTTGAATATGAAAACTTTCTGGGTGTTCAAAGCACTGCTCTGCATAATGATAAATTGGATTTAATGCATGGTCATCGTTGCTAAAAGTTAAATGATAATACTCTGGATTGTGAAAGGGTTTTAAAAAGTACTGCAATAATAACTCTTCTAATTTTTCATCTTTTTCTGCAAGAGGTTCTTTAGAAACTATTAGCGATTCGCCATTAGTTTTGTTGCCTATTTGATGAACGGATACTTCTGCTAAACTTACCAGTGAAAAATCTATCATGCTTTTCTGTTTTTTTGCGAAAAATAAGTATATCCATACTTTTTCCTTTACTATTTATGGGTTTTCAACTATTTTTTTTATTGGTTTAAACCAAACGTACTTTTCTAAAGAGATTGTGTAACTTGCGGCACTATGCATTTAATTGAATTTACACCTGCCGCTAAAGAAGCAATTGTTCATTTTCAAAATACGTTAAAAATCCCAACAGATTACTTTTTGCGTGTGGGTATCAAACAAAAAAACTCACAAGACAAAGGTCTTTTAATAGGTTTTGATGCTAAAAATGATAAAGATAAGGCAGCAAATATTGATGGAATAGAAGTAATATACCAAGCAGGACAAATATTCTTTTTTGCAGGCATGGTCATCGATTTTCAGGAGCAAAATGGAAGAAGTGGTTTTAAATTCGTAGAAAAAAGCAAATTGATTCAAACCCAATAAAATGACCTTTAACGATAACCTAAAAATAGCACTCAGTTCCATTCGCGGAAATAGGCTCAGGGCAACTATTACTGCCCTCATTATTTCTATTGGAATTATGGCATTGGTAGGAATTCTTACTGCTATAGATGGAATAAAAGCGGGTATCAACAACTCCTTTTCTAATATGGGTGCCAATACCTTTAATATTAAAAATAGAGGTCAAAGTGTAAAATTTTCGGGTGGAAATAAAGGCATGCAAAAATTTCGGCCAATTACAAAAGCCGAAGCAGATGCCTTTGCGGAAGATTTTAAATTCCCAAGTACAGTTTCTCTTTCAGTTAATGCAAGTTTTGCTAGCACCGTAAAATTTGAGAATGTTAAGTCCGACCCAAATGTTATGGTAATGGGTGGCGATGTAAATTATTTATCTGTAGCTGGATATGAAATTAACCAAGGCCGAAATTTCTCAGAAAAGGAACAGATTTCTGCTAGTAGCGTCGTCTTAATTGGGTCTGAGGTTAAAACAAAATTATTTAAAACTAGGAACCCAATAGGTGAGTATATGTTTATTGGAGGTGCTAAGTTTCGGGTAATTGGCACACTAAATTCAAAAGGTTCTAGTATGGGTTTTGGAGGTGATAGACTGGTAATTGTACCCATTCAAAATGCTTATCAAACCTTTTCAATGCCCAATATGAGCAGTGTTATTACGGTTGCGGTAAAAGATGTTTCTACCATCGATTTTGCTGTGGAAGAGGCAACAAGTTTGTTTAGAAAAATCAGGAAAATTCCAGTAAGAGGAACAGAAAATTTTAATATTTATAAAGCCGATAACATAGCCAAGGAAATGATTAGCAACCTAAGTTATGTTACTGCAGCTGCCACAGTAATTGGTTTTATTACTCTCTTAGGCGCCGCAATTGGTTTAATGAATATTATGCTTGTTTCTGTTTCTGAAAGAACTCGAGAAATTGGAATCAGAAAAGCAATTGGTGCAACTCAAAAAGCAATTCGAAGTCAATTCTTATTTGAGGCAATTGTAATTTGCCAAATTGGTGGTTTGGGAGGAATTATTTTAGGCATCGGTATTGGTAACTTGGTTACATTTTTTGTAGGTGTTGGTTTCATTATTCCTTGGTTATGGATTTTTAGTGGAATAACTTTATGTGTTGTGGTTGGACTAATTAGTGGGATTTATCCTGCAATAAAAGCTAGTAAATTAGACCCTATTGAGGCTTTACGTTTCGAATAATAGATATATGGAAGAAAATTTTAGACAATTTGGACAAACCTATTCAGAGGGTTTGTGGATTGCAACAGCATCATTTCTTATTTTGGGTTTGGTTCGAACCTACCTAGTTATTAAAAATAGAAATACCAGAAAATGGATTTTTAATATTGGGCCCGAATGGTTTGTTATTGCCATGAAAGCGGTGTTTGCAATAGGACTTGTTTTCTTCCTTTTTGATCTACCTGTCTGGTTTTTGAATGTGGCCCAATATAGAAACGTAGCCCCCAAATTGCCCCAAAATGCCTTGATTTTTGTTCTATATTTTATTACTATTCAAGAGCTAATTTTATCTTTTACCGTTTCCGAATCTTTGATTCAGCAATTTATTAAAAGGATGTTTTTCTTTCTCTTGGCGGTATTTTGTACAACCTCGTTTATTTTAGCAGCTGCCATAGTTCCTGGCACCTTCCAATATCCTAGTGTAGATGACTCCGAATTGCTGGAACTACCTGTAAAAGGAGATTATTTAGCGATGCACTCAGGCGCTGCTAAATGGATTAATTACCATTGCAATTATCCTCCACAACTTTATGCAATAGACTTGGTGAAATTAAATCAGGAGGGTGATTTCTTTCAAAACGATGGAACGGATACGACTGATTTTTTTACCTTTGGTGAAAGGGTTTTTGCCCCAACAAATGGTAGAATTTATTCCTTAGAGGATGGCTTTGAAAATCAAAAAGTAATGCATGGAGAGGATACTATTCACCCAGGTGGTAACCTTTTGGTAATTGAAATAGGTGTAAATAAATTCTTGTTTTTGGCTCATTTGCAAAAAGGTAGCATTAAAGTAAATATTGGAGATTCGGTTCAAACCGGACAATTACTTGCAATAGCTGGTAATTCTGGTAATACCAGCTTTCCTCACCTACATATGCACATCCAAAATTTGCCAACAATAAATGATACCTTAGCCCAAGGATTGCCTTTTAGGTTCAAGAAAATGGAAAGAAAAAGATATTTTGGGTGGCAATCAGTTGAGAATGATTTTCTTATTAGAAACGATAAATTTAAATCAAACTAATGCATTTCGAATTCCTTTGGCCAATACTACAAGAAATAGATGCAATTTGGTTGAGCATCTCCTTGCTCTCAACTGTATTCTTCTTCTTCATAATTAAGGTGAAGTTTCAAAAAAAAGGAACCTTAAAAGCTTATGGAATTTTCTTTTATGCCTTCGTTTTTTATGCTATTTCTACCTTTTCCTATTTGGTATTGAATGCCATGGATTCGTTTTTTAGGTTACCTAATGACCTATACTTTTCCTTTATTTGGTTTTTCCCGCTGGCATTAATTAGCGCTGCAATTGGCGCTTTGGTAGGTTGGATGATATATTATGGAGGAATAAAAGTAGCTGCTCAATATGCTTTTAAATTAATGAACATTAGCTTAATAATAATTGCCCCAACTCTCTTATTTGTTTTGTTAATTAAACCGCTCAGAGAAACAATGAATCTCGCTTTAGGTTCAATAAATACAGCACCCAAAGAAAAAAGTATAAATATTAATAATTTTGAAGTGGGCGATTTTAATATCAAAGAACCCATATTGCCTGCTATTCCATCTCAACTTTTCGATTCTATTTTGGTTGATTTTCATTCCTCAAAAAGATTGTTATTTATGAACCAAAAGAATGGATTTACATTTTCGCATAACATACCAATTGCACCAATAGAACAAGTTTATTTAATTGGCAATTCTACCTTTAAACAAGTAAATGTTTTGGCATTGTCGCCCGCTATACAAGGGCAATCTGCATTATTGATTTTAGATTCTTTAGGTATGGTTGTTTACCAAGAAAAATATGAAAATGGAATCAATCGCTTGGGACTTAGTAGCGATAATAAATTTGTAGTTTTACTTAAATCTTTAGCGGAAGATAAGGTAGAAATTACTCAAAGCATTAGGGTCAAACCATAATTAATCAATTACAAAGGCAGCAGATGCAATGCCATCTGCCAAAAATTTACCTGATGGAGTAAGTATTAAATATTGACCCTCAATTTTAACTTTTTTGTTTTCAAGATAAGGTGCTAAATCCTTCCTTAAACTATCAATATATTTTTGGCCAAATTGATTTTCAATTTCCGTTAAATTTATTCCCCACTTGGTTCTTAAACCAGTCATTACATATTCGTTAAATTGGTCGTTTTTGCTCAATTTCTCTTGCTCATAAACCAAATTACCTAAACTTAATTCTTGAATATATTTCTGATTATTTGCCACATTCCATTGCCTAATTCCTGGGAAATAACTATGTGCACCTGGGCCAATTCCTAAATAGGATTTGCCTTTCCAATAATTAGTATTATGCAGTGCATAAAAATCCTTTTTAGCAAAATTTGAAATTTCATAATGGTCGAAACCAGCTTCTCCCGTTTTTTCTAAAAGGGTGAAAAATTGTTTTTCAATATCCTCTTCGCAAGGCAATCTCAATAAACTATTTCTTTGCTGATGCCCAAAAACGGTTTTTGGCTCTATGGTTAAACAATAACTAGAAATGTGCTCCACATTCAAATCCAAGGCTTTTTGAATGTTCTTCTCCCAAGTTTTTAAACTCATCCCAGGTATTCCGTAAATCAAATCAATGCTTATTTGTTCAATTCCATTATTCCTTGCAGCCTCAATACATGTTAAAGCTTCATTGGCCAAATGTGCTCGATTCATTAATTTTAAATGCTCATCCTCAAAACTCTGCACCCCAATACTCAGCCTATTTACCGGTGTTCCCTTAAGATTTTGAAGCCATTCTGGTTTCATATCATCTGGGTTTGCCTCTAAAGTAAACTCCTTAAGACCAGAAATATCGTAATGCTTGTAAATGGTATCAATAATAAGATCCAATTCTTTTGGATTCAATAAACTTGGAGTGCCTCCACCAAAATAAATTGTTTCTATCGGTTCAGACCTCAATTCATTTTTGCGCAAAAAAAGTTCTTTTGCAATTGTTTCAACAAGCTTTTCTTTGTAAGAAAGTACAGTACTAAAATGGAAATTACAATAATTGCAAGCTTGCTTACAAAATGGAATATGAATATAAATACCTGCCATGTTTAGTTTACAAAATAAGTTTGCAATGTTATGGCTTTCCAAAACGTTTCTCTAATTATTGAAAAACGCAATTACTATATGGGCCATTTTAGTTACTGTCATTCTTAATGCACAGCCAAATTCTATTTTAAAATTTCGGTTTGAACCAAAAAATACAGAACTGACAAAAAATTATAACGAGCCTGAAAGATTAGACTCAATTTTTATTAATAAAAGAATTCAGGAATTAGTACTTCAATGTCAGGTAAAATCATACTTAACAGCCAAAACATCCTCTATTGTTTGGAAAGCAGATACCTGTTTGGTTACAATTGATTTGGGTAAGTCTTATTTAATAAAAGAAATAAGACAAGGAAATGTGCCCATTGAATGGCTATCTGCCTCGGGTTGGAGAGGAGGGAAGCTCCAAGGAAATAAATTTAATTCCAAATTGCTTGGTTCAGAAATATATAAAATTATTACTTATGCCGAAAATAATGGGTTTCCCTTTGCATCTATTTTTTTAGATTCTATAGAAGTGGATACTCAAGGTGTAGAGGCTTCATTATTCCTTCAAAAAAATGAACTTACCTATTTTGATTCCATAGATTTTGGAGGCGATGCCAAAATGAGCAAAGTATTTCTAAAGAATTATTCGGGAATTAAACCAACCACCATTTATGATGAATCTTTATTAAAAAACTTAGATTCACGATTAAGCGAACTACCCTATGTGCAAGTAATTCGCCCTTTGGGAGTATATTTTTATGGCAATAAGGCCAAACCTTATGTTTATATCAATAATAGAAAAGCCTCTAGTTTTGATGGAGTAATTGGATTTGCACCCAATAGCGAAGTAAATAACAAATTGGTTATTACAGGAGATTTAAATTTAAAACTTCAAAATATTGTCGGTTCAGGTAAAAACTTAGAATTGGCTTATAGAGGCTATCTCAATAATTCACAAGATTTGCAATTCAAATTTATGTGGCCATATTTTCTACAATCAAAATTGGGAGTAGATTATTCATTTAAGTTATTAAAATTTGATTCATCATGGCTGGAGTTAGTTAATGATATTGGCTTGCAATACCGTTTTATGGGAAATAACTACCTAAAAGTATTTTACCAATACCAAAATATTTCATTGCTTACAGCAGATACCAATTTTATTAAAAATCAAAAAAAACTTCCAAATACTCATGATGTAAAGAATGATCTTTTTGGTTTGGCTTTCAGAAAATCCACTTTAAATTACTTTAGTAACCCAAGTAAAGGGTATGTTTTAGAAATGGAAGGTGGAGCAGGAACAAAGAGAATAATTAAGAATTCCACATTTGAGAATATTCAAATTTCTGATGGCAGTGGAAATTCATTTGGTATTTATGATTCTTTAAAGTTATCGAGTTTACAATATAAATTTAAGATAGACGCTGCGGTGTTCACTAAATTATATAAGCAATTTGTGTTGTTAACACAAGTAAAGGCAGCTATTATTGCAAATGATAATTTATTCGTCAATGAACTTTTCCGCATCGGTGGATTAAAAACATTACGCGGATTTGATGAACAAAGTATTTTTGCTTCTCAGTATTTTATTGGAAATATAGAGCTGCGCTATTTACTTCAAACCAATTCTAATTTCTTGGTTTTTTGGAATGGCGCTTGGTATCAAAATCAAGCTCAAAACCCAATAATTTCAGATCGGCCATGGGGTGTTGGTATTGGTTTGAACCTAGAAACAGGTGCTGGAATTTTCTCTTTGTATTACGCAATGGGAAAGCAAAAAAATAATCCCTTTGAATTCAACCAGGCAAAAATTCATTTTGGCTTGATAAATTATTTTTAATAAAAATGCGAAAGCTGATAGGATTATTAGGTATGATAGTTTTTTTAGGAGGCAAAATAATTGCCCAAAATATGCTTGTACCTAATATCCAAACTGATTCAATTCAATCTGATTCTATTAAAATTCTCAAAATTTCAAATCCTCAAAATTTATTAGATAGTTTGGGTCAACCAGAATTAATTCGTCCCTACTTCTTTTTACATGAAAAAATAAAAGATAGGTTAATAAACATTCAAAGCCAGGAAAGCTCAAGAGATTTACCTAGGTTAAAAGCTATTCATTTAAGAAAATCAGAGAAATCAAGGTGGAAATTCTGGCTAGTTTTACTTAATATTTTGTTTTTAGCCTTAGTAAGACTTATTCATATCAAACGCTTTGACGAGTTAATGGTAGGAGGTTTTGATACCCAAATAGATTTACAAGTTCTAAATGAAAAAGGAAGTAATTATCTTGTTAGTGTAGGAGGCTTATTTTTAAATTACGTTTTCGCTGTTTCGGTATACATAACTACTTATTTGGAAAGTAAGCATTTTGAGCTGGGAAATTCTATGCTTCTTTTTTGGGAGGTTATTTTAATAATTTTAATAGTTTATTTTTTTAAGATTGTTATTCAAATTTTAATAGGTTCTGTTTTTAAAATGGGCAAGTTTTCGAAGGCAGTTTTATATAATTCATTTATGGTAAACAACCTTTTTGGGGTTGGATTGGTGTTGTTAAATCTGTTTTTTGTATTTGTTTCTGAGGGTGAAATTTACACGTTAATTTCAGCTATCATCCTAATCACCATATTTGTAGCTGTTATTTTTAGGCAAGTTAAAAATCTAATTCTTACCTCTCAAATGGGACGGTTTCAATTTTTACACTTATTTTTATATCTTTGCAGCCTCGAAATACTGCCTTGGTTGGTATTGTTTAAGTTATTTTTAAATAGTAGGTAGATTGAAAAACGAAAAAATTAAGAGTATCCTCATTTCTCAGCCTAAACCCGAAAGCGAAAAGTCGCCTTGGTATGAATTAGAGAAAAAATATAAATTGAAAATGGATTTCCGTCCGTTTATTCAAGTGGAACCTGTATCTGGAAAAGAGTTCAGACAGCAAAAAGTAAATATTCTCGATCATACCGCTATTATTCTTAATTCAAGAAATTCAATCGACAATTTTTTTAGAATTGCTGGTGAATTGAAAATTGAAATACCAATTGATATGAAATACTTTTGTGTAAACGAAAGTATTGCCAATTACCTGGCAAAATATATCCAAGTTAGAAAGCGGAAAATCTTTGTTGGTAAAGGAACTGAATCGGAATTATTCCCATTGTTTAAGAATCATCCAACAGAGAAATATTTATTTCCATGTAGTGATTGGCGCAAGCAGGATATTGAAAAATTCATGAAGAAAAGTAAGTTTCAATACAAAGAAGCATTTTTCTACATGATAAAATCCGCTGACTTATCTGATTTAACTCATGTAAATTACGATATCATCGCTTTTTTTAGTCCTGCCGATATTCGATCACTTTACGAGAACTTTCCTAAGTTTAAACAGAACAAAACTCTTATCGCTGGTTTTGGTGCAACAACCATCAAAGCTATGGTAGACGCGGGATTGGTGGTTAATGTACAAGCACCTACACCACAAACACCTTCTATGATTACAGCAGTAGATAAACATATCGAAGCCCATAATAAGGGCTAGAAAAAGTGTATACTCCGCTAAAATTTTCCTTAATTTTCAACATTCTTCGTTTTTTTTTCATATAATTTCTATATTCGTAATTACGTTTTTAGAAGTAAATAATTAAAACAAACGAATGAGGTCAATTTTTACACGTCTTTTCTTTAGCATTGCAATTCTTGGAATAGCCAATGAATTAAGGGCACAACAGGATCCACACTATAGCCAATGGATGCACAATAAGCTAAACCTAAATGCAGGTTTTGCTGGTGCAACAGATGGTAAAATTTGTGCTACTTTGTTATACCGTACCCAATGGATGGGTTTTGGAGGAGATATAGTAAATGGTTTGCCTCAAGGTGATGCTCCAACTAATCAAGTTGGTTCAATAAATGCAGCCGTAGGCAAACATCTTGGAATTGGAGGTACAATAGTTTCTGATAAATTGGGTTTTGAAACTATGGTTATGCCTAGATTAACTTTGTCTTGGCGTCAAGAAATTGGTGATGGAGTTTTAGCAGGTGGTGTTGGTTTAGGCTATATGCAAAGAAGTATGGATGGAACCCAATTAAAAGCGATTGATCCAAATGATCCAAGAATTCCACCATCCGCTGTTAGTGGTAATGCCATGGATTTTGATTTTGGATTGTATTATACTAAAAACAATTTGGCCGGAATTATTAATAATTTTTATGCTGGTTTTTCTGCTACTCACCTCAATCAAAATAAAATTATTTACGAATGGAATGGAGGTAGTTCAGAAATTAATAGCGCAATGCACATGTATTTCATGACAGGCGGTGAATATGATATAAACTCAACCTTGACTTTACAACCAAACATTATTGTAAAAAAGGATCCTGCTAAAATCCAAACAGATTTAAACTGTTATTTAATAATGAATGGTAATATATTTGGGGGATTAACATGGCGACCTATGGATGCAGCTGTATTATTAGCAGGATATCAATTTCAATCAATTCCATTGTATGTTGGATATAGCTATGATTTAACTACTTCTAGAATTATAAACTATAGTTCTGGTTCTCATGAAATAGTATTGAGATATTGCTTTGGAATTACAATTCCTAAAAAGGAACCAATCGTTCGTTATAGATTAACTCCAAGATTTATGTAATAATGTTCAATACTTTACGTTTTATTAACAAAATAATATCATAGATACTTGTATAATTCACAGGAATTAATATTTTTGCCACATTACAGTCATTAATTTTTAACATAAAAATGAAGCAATTTAAATGGTTTTTCTTCTTCGCGTTTGCTACAATCTTAACCAGTTGTGGTTTGAGTAGCGACAAAGGGGAATTAGTGGGAGTAGGTAAAAGAAGTGCTTGGTTTCATCCACAGCCTTACGGAACCGTATACATCCCTTCAGGTACCATCCACGTTGGAGCAAATGAGCAGGACATCCCTAATCAGATGATTGCGCCTAACAAGCAAATCACCATCACAGCTTTCTACATGGATGAAACTGAAATTACCAATAACGAATACAGACAGTTTGTTGATGAAATCACAGACTCTATATTTCGTGAGAAGCTTGGTGACAAGTATTGGATTCCACTTATCGACCCAATTACCGAAGAGGAAACAGGCGAACATGCAATCAATTACCGTTCTAGAATGGAAGTTGAGGACATGAAAAATGGTGAAATCAATGATATGTACTATCAAGGTAATGAAATTTACTACCGCACCAAGCAATTGGATGTGCGTAAATTGAAATACAAGTATGATTATATCGACTTGAGAGCAGCAGCTCAATTGCATAAACAAGATGCATATTTGAAAAATAGAGGCGATTTCAAAAAAGAAGAAATTGTAGAAATTTACCCAGATACCTTGGTATTTATGCGTGATTTCACTTATGCATACAATGAGCCTATTTCTACAATGTACTACTGGCATCCAAAATATGATGATTATCCTGTAGTAGGAGTTAATTGGAAGCAAGCTAGAGCTTTTGCACATTGGAGAACTTTCCATTTAAATTCATTCTATGCAGAAAACGAAGAGAATGGTGTAACAGCTTTCCGTATCCCTACAGAATATGAGTGGGAATATGCAGCTCGTGCAGGAAGAGATCAAACTATGTATCCTTGGGGTGGTCCTTATGTAAGAAACGCAAAAGGTTGTTCGTTAGCTAACTTTAAACCAGGTAGAGGTGATTATGGTGCAGATGGTGGGGTTTATCCTATTCGTGTGGCTTCTTATTTCCCTAACGACTTTGGTTTATATGATATGAGTGGAAATGTTGCTGAGTGGACTATAACAGCTTATGCAGAATCAGGACATTTATTTTCACACGATTTGAATTCGGATTACCAGTATGATGCAAAAGATGAGGATGCAGAAACTCTTAAACGTAAAGTAATAAGAGGTGGAAGTTGGAAAGATATTGCACATTATATTCAAAATGGTAGTAGAAGTTATGAATATCAAGATAGCTGTAATTCATACACTGGATTTAGAACAGTCATGAGCTATATTGGTAGATCTAATAGAGACAAGAAATAAGATCGAATAAACAAACAAAACAAACAAACAAACAAACTAAACAAATTCTAAACTTTAAAATTTAATCGAATGAAAAACAGTTTTTTAGAAAGTAAAGGCTTTAAGTCTTTTATGGCAAAGGCTTATGGAATTGGTGCTGCAGTTGTAATTATTGGTGCCCTTTTCAAAATTCTTCACTGGCCAGGTGCTGATGCGATGTTGATGGTGGGCTTGTTAACTGAGGCTGCTATTTTCTTTATTTCTGCTTTTGAACCACCTCATCAAGAACCAGATTGGTCATTAGTTTATCCTGAATTAGCTGGTCTTGAACCAAAAGAAAAGAAAGCTGTAAGTAAGGGTACCTTAACTCAACAATTGGACAAAATGATGGAAGAGGCTAAAATTGGTCCAGATTTGATTAGTAGCTTAGGAAACGGAATGCGTACATTAAGCGAAAACGTTACTAGCATGAAAGATCTATCAACAGCTGCAGTAGCAACTGATGCTTACACTAAAAATGTTCAAGCGGCTGCTGATTCTTTAACAGGTATTAATACTACTTATACCAAAGCTGTAAGTGCTATGGAAGGTTTAGTAAATGCTTCAGAAGGTTCACGTGAATACGGTGCACAAATTGAAAAAATGACTAAGAATTTGAATTCATTGAATTCTATCTATGAATTAGAAATTTCAGAATCAAATAATCACTTGAAATCTATTAATGAATTTGTTGGTGGATTATCTAAAGTAGTTAATACTTTAAATGAATCAACTACAAATGCTGAGCATTTTAAAGGTGAAATGGATAAATTGAACAAGAATTTATCTTCACTAAACAGTGTTTATGGTAACATGCTTGCTGCCATGAATACTCGTAGTAACTAATTTTACAAACTACTTTAATAGATATAAAAAGAAATGGCTGGAGGTAAAGTAACAGTAAGGCAGAAGATGATCAACATGATGTATTTAGTGTTAACAGCATTGTTAGCTTTGAATGTATCTGCTGAAATCTTAAAGTCCTTCCATATGGTGGAGGTGAGCATGGACCGTGCGGGTATGAACATTGATAAGAAAAATGAAAATACCTTAAAGGCTATCGCTCAATACCATAAAGATATCCCTACCGACCCAACTGGTACTGATGTTTTTAATAAATCATTACAGGTAAAGAAAATTGCTGATGAGGGTGTGAAGTATTTCACAGACTTAAAAAATCAGTTAATAGAAAAAGCAGGTGGTCGTAAAGATGGTAACCCTGATGAAGAGGTTGCCCAAGCTAGTAACATTGAATTGCATGCCAATTTGATGATTAATCAAGGAAAAGGAAAAGAGGTAAAAGCTAAAATTGATGAACTAAATAAGAAGTTGATTGAAATTCTTCCTCAAGATAAAAGGAATGTAATAAAAAGTGATTTAATTACTGAAATTAAAAAAGGATCTAATCAAACTTGGGAGTCTGAAATGTTTGAGCATACACCATTAGCAGCTGTGGTTGCTTTAATGTCTAAAACTCAAAATGATATCAAAAACACTGAAGCACAAGTTTTGGATGAATTGAGAAGTTCATTAACTGCTAATGTTATGATTATTGACCAATTAACACCTCAAATTATTCCAGTTAATGGTACCAATATTACTTTAGGTAATAAATATCAAGCTGAAATTTTCTTAGCAGCCTCTTCATCAAGATCAGAAGCTAGTATTTCAGTAAACGGTACTCAATTGAAGAATGAAAGTGGTATTGGTAAGTATGAAGTTACTGCCAGTCGTGAGGGTGAAAATAAGTTTAAAGCAGTTATAACTACTGTGAATTCAAGTGGTAAAAAAGAGACCTATGAAAAAGAGGGTTCTTTCTTTGCACTTGCACCTTTAGCTGTAATTTCTGCTACAAAAATGAATGTTGTATATATTGGTTTAGATAATCCTATTTCAGTTTCAGTACCAGGGTTTGCTGCTAATAAAGTAGATGTTCGTTGCGAAGGTGGTAGTATTAAGAAAGTTGGTAGTGGTGGAGAATATGTATTAACAGTGGATGGTAAAAATAGAGAAGTAAAAATTTCGGCTTCTGTTGATGGTAAAACTATGGGTTTTGCAACTTATAGAGTACGCCAGATACCAAAACCAACTCCAATGTTAGGACCAATAGAACAATCAGGTTCTGTATCCATGGGACAATTAAAATCAGCAAACTTTGTTCTTACAGTATTAAAAGATTTTGCATTTGAAGGCGTTACTTTTACACCAATTAGCTGGAACTTGGTTTACCAACCAAAGAATGGTCCTGCTCGTGTAGAGAATGGTTCAGGTCAAAATTTAACTCCTGGTGCTAAAAATGCATTGATGAATGCTCGTCCTGGAGATCGTTTTATCCTGATGAACATTAAAGCTAAAGGACCTGCTGGTGCAGTGCCAATTCCAGCTTCTTTGGCATTAGAGGTTAGACAATAAAAAAGAATCAAATCAGAAATGAAAAAATTAATAGGTATTGTAGTTTTTCTGTTGCTTTCGTATAGCAATTTTGCCCAAGGTGTATATGATGATTTCATTTATAACCGTCAGGCAGTTACCGAGCGTAAAGTTATTGCATGGCCATACTTACGTGAGGCAGATGTAATGTACGCAAAACGTGTTGTGCGAATTATTGATACGCGTGAAAAAGCAAATCAACCCATGACATGGCCTAAAAACCCATTAAGTGTGATTTTGTACAATGCTGTGCGTGATGGTAAATTAGTTCCTTATGAAAGTGACTCATTAAACACTCAAATGTCTATTGAAAAGTTTCTATCATTGGGAACCGATACAGAATACTTTGATGTACCTATTGATCCTAATGATCCTACATTTACAGTAACTGATACCGTTGTTAATGCAATGATACCGGAACTGAGAATTTTTAAGTTTCGTGTAGTTGAAGATTGGATTTTTGATAAAAAACATTCACAGATGTTTGTTAGAATAGTATCTATTTCACCTCAATACAATGTACGTTTAGGTGGTGTAGATTTAGGTGAACAAGATTTATGTGTGTTTAAATACCATTCAAAAGATGGTTTAGACTTACGTCATTTCCTTGTAAACTATGAAGTTTTTAACAGGCAAAATGATGCTGCAAGACTAACTTATGACGACTGGTTTGAGCAAAGATTATTTACAAGTTATATTACTAAAGAAGCTAATCAGCAAGATATGTATATCAAGGATTATGCTGAGTTTAGAGATAATGGCGTTGCAACTTTATTAGAAGGTGAACGTATTAAAAATGAATTGTTCGAAAAAGAACACGATCTTTGGGAATATTAATCCTAAAGAGGTATTTGAAAGGCCATCAGTTTACTGGTGGCCTTTTTTTATGCATTATTTTTGTACTCTTTTCTTCTAGATTTCGTTGATTTTATATTCTTAACAAGTTTGTATGAAATCGATTTTTGCCCTTGTTTTATTGTTGCCATTTATGCTTTTGGGTCAAACCATTGACTCAAGCAAGTTTGAATTGGATAATAATAGACCAAAATTACGTGTTTTAAAGCCATGGCCTGAATTAAATAGCAGAGACGTAATATGTTTAAGGTTGGTGGAAAGAATGCTTGATACGAGAGAAAAACAGAATAGCGTTTTAAATTATCCTCTTAACAATTTTTCTTATTTTATTTATCAGCAAATACTCGATTATAATTTACTTCCTTACGTAGATGAAAATCGTAGTAAGATTTTTTCACTAGAAGATTTTGTATTGATTGGTTGTGATACAATTTATGAATCAAGTCGAAATGATTCTATTAATGTAGCAAAATTTTCTATTCTTAGTTTTGATCCAAAAGTTAGAATTTATAAATATAAAATTGTTGAAGCCTGGATGTTTGATAAACGACTTAATCAATATTTCGCCAGGATACTTTCAATTGCGCCACAATATGAAAAGTTTATTAATGGTGAGAGTGCGGTTTTTTATGATTTGTGCTATCTTCAATATTATTCGAAAGATGGAAAAGATTTAAGACATTTACTTTTCAATAAAATAATATATACTTCAAATGACCAACAAACAGAATATAGTTTTGATGATTGGTTTGAAAAGCGAATGTTTAAAAGTATGCTTATTAAAATTTCAACTCCAAATAATTTATCAATCAATGAAGATTCAAATTTAAAGGACAATGCTATTGAAGTTTTGATAGATTCTGAGAATAAAAATAATGGTTTGTTGGAACTAGATTCTGACTTAGATGAGTATTGATAATTTTAATATATTGATTATGAGTAAATATTATTCTTTAGCATTAAATTTATTCAATTCCATTTGCATTTATTGTTGCCAATCCTATCTTTGCACTCCCCTTACGAGAGGAAATAAGGAGGCATAGCTCAGCTGGTTCAGAGCATCTGCCTTACAAGCAGAGGGTCCTTGGTTCGAATCCATGTGCCTCCACAAAAAAGCCCGAAATTTTCGGGCTTTTTCTTTTACTATAGAGGGAGAATATTTTATATTGCAAACTTATAGCTCAGCGGGTTCAGGGGTCAAGTACGGATCATTTACAAAACCTGTGGGTGGATTTTTTTAAGCGAATAATTTTGACAGCCTAAAAAGGGCTTGAGAGTCTTCACCTTTGATCTTTCCTTCCGCTTAAAAGTATTGGTTCAAACCAACAATTTCTGAGGCAAAATTGTGGTAAGATTTAAGTAAGTTTGTTTAAATGTAAAAATTATGACTATCTATCCTACCAAAATTGTAATGCTGATATCTATTCTATTGATCATTATCGCCTGTAGCAAAGACAAAAATGACCATGAAGGGAAAAACTATAAATTAGAAGGTACAATTTTCAGTGATTGTGCTAATACCATTCCCTATAAAAATGGCAAGCTCTCTGTTACCAATGAATACAGTGTAGAAGCTGAAGATCCAGGTCAAGAAAGCATTACAGAAATAACTACAGATGAAAATGGCAAATTTACCTTTGAATATAAAGCCCATTATAGTGATTACTTAATATTAAATTCAGATACAGGTGATATTTCAGTTTATCTTCCGAATTATATAAATTCAAATTTGGGTTCAATTAATCTATTTCAGAAAAATGCTCAAATAATTGTAAAAATCAAGACAAACAAAGTTTTCACCGCCCAAGACAATTTAATGATAGAGGCTTTAGACCTTAAGATTAATGGTCCATTTCCCGATGGGCAAATTATTGATACAATTGATGGTCATTTAAATCTTGCTTGGGAAAACAACAAATTCATTATCCCCTTGGGATTTTATTATCACCTAAATTATAGAGCCAAATTGATTGAATATAATTTTCAACCTTGCATAGGTTTGCAAATATTGAATTTAGACATTGATGGAAATTAATTTGTGTGATATGGATTTTTTCAAAATAGGATTAACTTCTGCTTTTTTGAGTTGAACTTAGTCCTTTCAATAATCCTCCTTTCCCCAAAAAAATGGCTCAGATTAATTTTTGCTTTTAGTGTTTAAAAGCAATTAACTTTGAGTTGCTAGAATAAACAATGAGAAAAACATTTTTAATTTTCATTTTAGGATTCATTTCATTGATTGCTAAATCTCAACAAAAATGGGAAACTCAATTTGTTATAGAATTTTGGCGAGATGACACGTCCCAGGTACTTATTTATGACACATTAACGATTGGATTAGATAAAGATGGGGATGCTGGTTTTCAGCTTGGGCTTGACGAATACGTTGATTCAAGCGATGAGTTTCATGCTTTTTTTGTTGATTCAATTTTCTATACAGAATTTCAAAATAAAAAACTTAAAAAGGATATTAGAAAATTTCCGGACAAGCCAGGCTTGACTGCATTTTGGTCATATATTGACAGATTACCTAAAACAATATTTTACGATACCAATACCTTGCAATTATATATCTCACCTTACCAAACCTCGATTTCAGGACAAGGTCCTAAAGGGTCTTCTATTGGTTCATGGGATTATAATAGTGTTTCATTTTTATTTTTTAATAAATTACCAAAACAGAAATTCCCAAGTTATAATTTTTATGAGACCCCTAGAAAGTTTTTCTTTTGTTTTAGAATTTTAATCTTTGATTCCTTAGAAACGGGAGTTTTTGATCAAGCAGATGAAACCAATGTTTCCATTCACATGAATGAAAATAACTTGGTCATATCCACTCCAAATCCAATATCCAATGCACAAATTGAAATTATGGATATAACAAGCAAAATTGTTTTCAAAAAATCAAATCTATCTTTAGAAAACACAGCTGAAATACAAATAGATGAATTGACAAGTGGAGTTTATTTTACAACTATTTATACAGAGCATTCCTACATTTATAAAAAAATATTTAAACCGTAAAAGTTTCAATTGGGCCTAGTAAATACTTTTGGTTCAAACCGAACCTACTAAAACTTTTATTAAACTAATTTTTTTGTACAAATATTTACTTATATAGTGACTGAAATTGAGGGTGCACTTTGTGTTGGAATTCCCTTGTCATATTAGATTTTACCTTATCTTCGCCCCCGAAAATTCAATTCATGAAATATCAATATTGTATCATTGGTGGTGGCATTGTAGGTTTGGCCACAGCCTATCAAATGCTAAAGAAACAGCCAGGCTTAAAGTTGGCAGTTATTGAAAAAGAAGACCACGTTGCTGCCCACCAAACTGGTCATAATAGCGGTGTTATTCATAGTGGTTTGTATTATAAACCGGGAAGTTTAAAAGCCAAAAATTGCATTGATGGCTACCAAATGCTCTTAGATTTTTGCAATGAATATGAAATTCCGTACGAGTTATGCGGTAAATTGGTAGTGGCAACTTCTAAGGAAGAAATTCCTGAATTAGAAAAGCTTTACCAACGAGGTTTGGAAAATGGTTTGACCCAAATTACGAGGATAACTCAAAAGGAAGCCAATGAAATAGAACCTCATTTGAAGGTGGTAGAAGGCATGAAAGTTCCTTATACTGGAATTATTGATTATTCTGTGGTTTGCGAAAAGCTAGCAGAATTGGTTAAGGAAATGGGCGGTGAAATATACTTGAACCATAAAGTAGAAAAAATAAATCTGTTTGAACCAAACGCATATATAGAAACAGCTCAAAAAACTTTTGTAACGGATAGATATATCAATTGTGCTGGTTTGTATAGCGATAAGGTAGCCGCTTTAACCCAAAAGAATATAGATACCAGAATAATTCCATTTAGGGGCGAGTATTATATGCTAAAGCCTGAGAAAAGGTCTTTGGTAAAGAATTTAATTTATCCTGTTCCTGATCCTAATTTCCCGTTCTTAGGGGTTCACTTTACCCGCATGATTGATGGTGGAGTAGAGGCTGGTCCGAATGCTGTTTTTGCATTTAAAAGAGAAGGTTACCAAATGTCTGATGTGAACCTAGAAGAAATGTTTGAATCCTTAGCTTGGCCAGGATTTAGAAAAGTAATGGGGAAATATTGGAAAACAGGCTTGGGAGAATTTCACCGTTCTTTTTCTAAAGGTGCTTTTACCAAAGCCTTGCAAAAACTGATTCCAGAAGTGCAAGAAGACGATCTTATTCCTGCAGAAGCAGGAGTTAGAGCGCAGGCATGTGATAAGTTTGGCGGCTTAATAGATGATTTTAAAATTATTGAAGAAAAGCATGCCATTCATATTTTAAATGCACCTTCGCCAGCTGCAACTTCTAGTTTAAGTATTGGAAATACCATTGCTTTAATGGCTTTAAAATAATATGTACTCTTATAGCAATACCTTAAGAGTTAGATACGCCGAAACCGACCAGATGGGTTATGTTTATTATGGCAATTACGCTCAGTACTATGAAGTTGCTCGTGTAGAATGCTTGCGTAGCATGGGTTTGAGTTATAAAATGTTTGAAGATATGGGCATAATGATGCCTGTAATCTCTCTTAATAGCAAATACCTTAAACCTGCTAAATACGACGATTTACTAACGATTACAACGAGCATAAAAGAATTACCTGGTGTGAGAATTCATTTTTTTTATGATATTTACAACGCAGAGGGCATTTTATTAAACCAAGGAGAAACCACTTTGGTTTGTATAAATATGCAAACCAATAGGCCTTGTGGTTCTCCGCAAATATTGTTAGATAATTTAAAAAGCTTTTTTGACCCAAGCTGATAATTATATTCGTATTGACTCATGAAACGTCAGAAACTATTTTTCACTAAACCGTTTAAATGGCTTTATAAAAAGACCGCTTCTATTGGTATGCCTGGAAATAAGGAAGTGTCTGTTTACGCGGTAATGGAGTTTTTTATTAGAAATATTGGTAAAAGCGAATTGAACCTAAGGGCATCTTCCTTGGCCTTTACTTTCTTCTTAGCTATGTTTCCAACGGTAATCTTTTTCTTTACATTAATTGCCTACCTTCCTTTAAAGTATACGCCAGATGAGATTTTATTTTTTGTGGCAGACTCTATTCCAGCAAATGCCTATGAAACGATAAAGGAAACATTATTAGATATTTTGAAAAATCAGCGTGGAGATTTGTTGAGTGTAGGTTTTATTTCGGCGATGTATTTTTCTACCAATGGTTTTCATAACCTCATGATTTTATTGAATAAATACAGTCATTTTGAGGAAAGTAGACCTTTTTGGAAACAACGTTTGGTGGCTATTGGCCTTTCTTTTTTCATTACTATTCTTATCCTGTTTTCAGTTGTAATGGTAACAACTGGTACTCTCCTGATTTCTTATTTGGAGAAAGTAAAGTATTTTCCAACGTCTACCATTCCTTCCTTAATTTCATTTTTCAATTTGCTAATTGTAGGTCTAATTGTTATGGGAATAGTTGGTGCAATTTACTTTATTGCTCCTGCCCACAAAAGACATTGGAAATTTTTTAATTCGGGTGCCATATTTGCCAGTTCTGTTATATTAATTACCACTTATGGTTTTTCTCAATATGTTAACCATTTCAATTCTTATAACAAGGTTTATGGTTCCATTGGGGTTTTAATAGTTATCATGATGTTGATATATATCAATACCTTTATTTTATTACTGGGTTATGATTTAAACGTGGCTTTGGATTTGGCATTAAGACAAGAATCCAAAAACAGAAACAGAAGAAGCAATGAAAACAGAATTATCTTCCTAGAAGATAGAAAGGATTCTGAATCTTAATTTCAAAATACTTCTAGGTAATTGAATCTTTCTTTATCTAGTATTGTTGTTTACACATATGGATTTATTAGAGAAAAAAAGCATGAAAAAAGTGGTACGTGTTGGTGGCGTGCCCGAGCATTTTAATTTGGCTTGGCACCTAGCCAACGAAAATGGCCATTTTAGTGAAGAAGGAATAGAGATTGAATGGCAAGATGTTCCTGGCGGCACAGGTGCTATGTGCAATGCTCTTCGCAACCACGAACTTGATATTGCCATTACCTTAACAGAAGGTATTATAGCAGATATCATGGTGGGAAATCCTTCAAAAATTGTTCAGTTTTACGTGAATTCACCTTTGATGTGGGGAATTTATACAAGTACCAAAAATGATATTCATTCTTTGAGCCAAATCGAAGGAAAGAAATATGCCATAAGCCGATATAAGTCTGGTTCGCATTTGATGTCGTTTGTAAATGCAAGAAATTTGGATCAAACCATAAACCCAGAAACCGACTTTGTTTTGGTTGGAAATATGGAAGGAGCAAGAAAGGCATTGGCAGCAGATGAAGCCCAAGTTTTTATGTGGGAAAAATACATGACTAAGCCTTTGGTTGATAGTGGTGAATTTAGGTTGTTAGGAGAATGCACAACTCCATGGCCATGTTTTGCTGTAGTTGCTCACAACCAATTGATAGAAAGCGATCCTGATTTATTGAAAAAGGTTATTGAAGTGGTAAACAAATCTTGTTACTCTTTGAAGTTTAAAGAAGAAGAAGCCACACAAATGGTAGCATGGCGTTACCAATTGAAATTGGCCGATGCCAAACAATGGTTTAGCGAATTGGAATACAATTATGCTGAAGAAATTGATGAAATTCAGATGGTTTCCATTTTAAATGATTTGAAATCCCTTCATATTATCGACCGTTTGCCTGCCTTGGAGGAAATCTGTTATTCGCCCAATTTATTAGAACATCCAGACATTTGGCAATAGGATTTTGGTTCAAGGCAAACTAATTCTAAAAAAAAACGAAACTTAATTATATTTGCGGGCGATTTTTTTACCTAGATGGCAGACAGACAGAAAATAGTTTATATTACCAGAAGAGAGCGTTTTAACGCTGCTCATAAATTGTATAATCCAAATTGGACCGAACAAGAAAACGAGGATTTTTTTGGGAAATGCTCCAATAAATACTACCATGGTCACAATTTTGAATTATTTGTTACCATAAAAGGTATTGCCAATCCAGAAACTGGAATGGTGATGGATTTAAAGAAGCTTAAGAAAATTATCAAAGAATCTGTAACAGAAAAATTGGACCATAAAAACCTTAATGAAGATGTAGATTTCTTAAAAGGATTTATGCCATCCATTGAGAATATTGTAGTTGCAGTTTGGGATATTATGGCTCCTCAGATAGAAAATGGAAAATTACATTCCATTAAATTAATTGAAACAGAAAATAATTTCGTAGAATATTTCGGGGAATAAATTCCTAATTGGATTGGTTTATTCTAACAAATCCCGTTTCCTTATATTTTAATTTTTCTTCTAAAATTTCGGTTTGAACCAAAGGACCTTTTCTCTTCTTGGGAAGGCCGCAAAAACTTTGTACTTTCGTTGATTATTGACTAATTTATGATAGTTATTACGGGAGCAGAAGGTTTTATTGGAAGTTGTTTGGTTGCACACCTAAATAATGCCTCTTATACAGATTTGGTTTTAGTGGATGATTTTGGCCATATTGATGGAAGGCAAACAAATTTATTGGGTAAGAAATTCAATCAGAAAGTTGAGCGTAAAGCCTTTTTTCAATGGATGGAAACCAATGCCCATGAGGTTCAATTTGTATTTCATATTGGAGCTAGAACCGATACCACTGAAAAAGACGAGCAAATTTTCAAAGAATTGAATCTAGATTTTAGTAAATCATTATTTAATATTTGCGTTAAAGAAGGTATTCCATTGGTTTATGCATCTAGCGCTGCAACATATGGAGAGGGCGAGCTTGGTTATTCCGACCAACAAACTGATTTGCAAAATTTAAAGCCTATGAATCCCTATGGCCGCTCAAAAAACGACTTTGATAAATGGGTTTTGGATCAACCCGAACAACCTTATTTTTGGGCAGGATTGAAGTTTTTTAACGTGTATGGCCCTAATGAATACCACAAAGGAAGAATGGCCAGTGTGGTTTTACATGCCTATCATCAAATAAAGGAAACGGGTGAAGTAAAATTGTTTCAATCACATAGAGCAGATTATAAATATGGGGAGCAAAAGCGCGATTTTATTTATGTAAAAGACCTCTGCGATGTTTGCCTGTTTTTAATGCATCACCGCAAATCAAGTGGTTTGTATAACCTTGGTTCTGGCCAGGCAAGAACTTGGAATTCTTTGGCATATGGCTTGTTTAATGCTTTAAGTTTAGCACCAAAAATTCAATACATTCCTATTCCAGAAGATATTAGAGATACCTATCAGTATTTTACTGAGGCAAAAATGGATAAGTTAATAGCCATTGGATATACAAAACCATTTACATCCTTAGAAGATGGGATAAAAGATTATGTTTTGGAGTATTTAGAAAAAGGTGAAGGATATTATTAATTAATAATTTTTTTAATAAAACTTAGTAGAAACTTGGTTTGAACCGAGCCCTTAAATATCTAATTTGGTTAGTCGTTAGTTTGGCTATTCTTAGCTCGTTTATTGGTTGGGAAGCTACCATTTTACAAAATACTGCACAGCAAGAAAAAAACAATTACGAGAGGATTCAACAGGTATTTTTTGATAAAGAAGCAGAAAGTAAAGACCTCATTTACCAATTGCTTAAAGATACTTCTGTTGCTTCCAGAAAGTGGACAGATTTTTTGGATCAAGCCAAGAACGAAAGTTTTATTGTTCATTTATTTAGAAACGATTCACTCATACTTTGGACAGACAATACGGTAAATTCCATTAAATATTTACCTGCCTTAAAGGATGGCTTTTTTTATCTCAATACCAATAATGGCGCTTATTTGGTTTCCTTTTTACAGAAAGGGTCGTATAAAATTGCCATCTTTTTTCAATTAAAAACTAACTACCTTTTTCAAAATCAATACATACAAAACCATATCAATTCTGATTTGTCTTTTCTTGGTTCAGCCCTTTTTAGTCCTTCACCCATTAAAGACTTTCACGATATTTTTGATAGAAAAGGAAAGTACGTTTGCTCCATACAAATTTTTGGATTTCCAAAATTAACACCTCTGTGGTTGCGCTTGTTAATTCTAGTAAATTTGGTAGTTTCTGCTTGGTTGTTTCACCTCGTAATTTCAGATCTTATAGGGAAATACTTTTACCTTACCAGCATCACTTTTCTTTCTTTAACTCAAATTGCTCGTTGGCTTTTCCTTACTTCCAAAACTCCGCTATTTATATATAGCCAAAAACTATTTAGCCCAGATATTTATGCAAGCTCTTTGTATAACCCTTCCTTAGGAGATTTTTTAGTGGCTACTTTAACCCTTCTTTGGTATTTATTAATAATAAAAGATGTTAAACCACATTATCCCAAAAATAAAGCCATCCAATTTCTGCAATTGGGCTTTGTGTCTTGGTTAACAATTGTCTTGTCTGATGCAGCATTCGATAGCATTAAAAGTTTGGTTTTCGATTCTCAGATTTCATTTGATATTAAAAATATTTACGATATCAATGTTTATACTTTTTTAGGATTGTTACTTGCCTTCCTGCTTTTATTGGTATGCTACCAAATGGTTTTAAGGTTCTATCAATTATTGCAAAGGAGGGATTTAAGTTTCTATGAAAAGTTTTTCATGGTAGGCTTGGTATTTTATTTTTTGCATCCATATCTCGTATTATTTCTTTTTGAACGCAAAGCTGATTATTCCTTCGCCAGTAGCTTTCTTATTTTAAGTTTTATTGCATACAAACATTGGGTTCAAGACAAAATGAACCGCTTTCAAAAGTATTTTGTTTTAGTGGTTTTGTTGAGCATTTTTGCATCCTTAACCATTTATTACTATAGTTTAAAAGAAGAGGAAGAAAGCAGGTTTTTATATGCCTCAAAAAGAGTTTCTCAAAACGATGTAAATGCAGAATATTTTCTCTTGAATGTTGAGAAGAAAATTGCTGAAGGAAATATTATTAGGTCGTACTATAAGAACCCAATTGGTTTAAAATCCCAGCTGGTGAAACGACTTAGGCAGCTTTATTTTTCGGGATATTTGGGTAAATATGATATTTCAATTTACGATTTTGATTCTAGCTTTAATCACAAACAGGTTCGTAATATTTTTAGCTATCAACAAGTAAATTATATTTATAAAAATCTTGGTTCGGCCACCATAAACCAAAATTTTAAATTCTTAAAAAACAATGCCTACCTCAAAGGGTATTTGGGAAAGTTTGTAATAAAAGAAAATGGAGAAATTTTAGGCGTTTTCTTTATTCATCTTCAACCAAAGCTTTTACAGGATGAAAACCGATTTGATGAATTGTTGATTGAAGGTTTTAGAACCAATTACAACAAGCATTATAATTATTCCTATGCCATTTATAGAGATAGGAGGTTATTAAGTCAGAGTGGAGATTTTGCTTATAGAACCACCTTTACCTGGAATAATATTAATGATAAAAGTGCCATTTTTGAGGAAGATGGTTATAGTCATTTATTATTTAAGGAAAGTGACCAATTGTTTGTGGTTGTAAGCAAAGAGGCTCCATCTTGGTTCGAACCATTTGGACTGTTTTCACTTTCATTTACCTTTTTTACACTCATTTTATTGGCCTTTATTTTCTTGTATTTCATTTTCAACAACCGTTGGACCAAACAACTTAAATGGCAAGAAAATAAAATTTGGATTTGGGTACAAAAACATGCCAATCAATTCTTAATCATAAAAGATACCGACCTTTCGCTTATTAGAACCAGAATTCAATTGGGCATTGTGTTAATTGTTTTTGTTACACTTGGTTCAACCGCCTATTTTACAATTGATTTTATAAGCCAACAAAATCTTGAAAAACAAAATGAAAAGCTTGTAAAAAAGATTAGAAATGTTCTTAGTGCAATTGAAAATGAAAGTCAGGAGGTAAATTTTGCCAATAACCAAATTGATGCAGAGGCAAGTATTAACCAAATTGCTGATTTTTACAATACAGATATTACCTTCTTTAACCCAGAAGGTGAGCTAATAGCCTCTACCATCAAAAAAGTATACGACGATGGGATTTTAGCTCCTTTAATGAATGCCACTGCATTCTACCATCTGAATAATTTACGCGAATCACAGTATGTGCAACAAGAGCAAATAGCCACCTTTCAATATACAGGGGCTTATGTTCCAGTATTTGGTAAGAATAGAAATTTATTGGGTTATGTTCAATTGCCAAATTTCTACCAAAGCACCGATTTGTATACCGAAATCTCCTCCATCATCGTTGGGTTTATCAATTTATATGCATTGATGTTTTTGGTAATTGGAATAATGGCTTGGATAGTTTCCCGCAATATTTCTTTCCCATTAATGTTATTGCAAAAGCAAATGGCAAATACCTCTTTTGAAAAGAAAAATGAACCCATACTTTGGAACCGTAAAGATGAAATTGGAGAGTTGGTTAAAGAATACAATTTAATGTTGAACCAATTAGAAGAAAGCGCGAGCAAATTGGCAAAGAGCGAAAGGGAAGGGGCATGGCGAGATATTGCTAGGCAAATTGCACATGAAATAAAAAATCCTCTTACTCCAATGAAATTAAGTGTTCAACATTTGGAAAGAGCATGGAACGACCAATCGCCAAAACTGCCAGAAACATTTGCTAGAGTTACAAAAACACTTATTACACAAATTGATACCTTAAGTGATTTGGCAACTGAGTTTAGTAGTTTCGCTAAAATGCCAGCGCCTCGTTACGAAAACATTGATGTTTATAATTTATTGGATCAAATAGTACATCTTCAACTCCAAACCTTTGATGGCAAAATTGAAGTAGACTGCCAACAAGAGTTATTACTTTGGTATGATGCAAGTTATTTAAATAGAACCTTAACCAATCTAGTTAAAAATGCCACCCAGGCAATACCCGAAGATAACGAAGGCCTCATAAATATTAGGGTAAATGTGGATGAGGATTGGATGCAAATTGAGGTACAAGACAATGGAACTGGAATTTCGGAGGAACAAAAAGAAAAGGTATTCATGCCTTATTTTAGTACCAAAGTAATTGGAATGGGATTGGGCTTACCCATTGTAAAAAGTATGATAGAAAGTGGAGGAGGAAGTATTTGGTTTGAAACGAAGTGGGGTACTGGAACAATATTTAAAATAAGACTACCACTAAAAAAAGCAGAATGAGGTGGAGATTTATACTACTTCTTTTCCTGCTAAATTTGGGTTTGGTTCAAGCCCAAACCTCTGATATTACCTACAAAAGAAGTATTCTAATACAACAAGATTCCTTTCAATTAGATAGTTCTGTAATTATTAAAGGGAGCGTTTTAGTAGATAATTATGTTGAAGGTATTGATTATAGAATCAATTATTTTTATGGTGCCTTTATCAATATTAAGATTCCTAAAAATAGTCTAATTACTCTTACTTATACTCCCATTCGGTATCCATTTAAAGAAAAATACCAACACAAAGATACCAAAATAATCCTCCCAGAATTTAACCAAACAGTAAATCCATTTAGTATTCAAAATGAAAAAGGTGGGTTTGATCCAATTCTTAAAAATGAAGGTCTGGTAACCAATGGAAGCATTATGCGGGGATTAAGTATTGGTAATAGTCAGAATGCAATTGTTAATGCCAATTTAAACCTACAATTGGCTGGAAAAATAAACAACGATGTAGATATTTTGGCAGCCATTAGCGATGAGAATAATCCAATTCAACCAGAAGGTAATACCCAAGAATTGCAAGACTTTGACCAGGTGTTTGTTCAGTTTAGCAAAAACAAAAACAAATTGGTTGTTGGTGATTATTTAATGACCAAACCTCAAGATTCTTATTTTCTTAATTATTATAAAAAATCAAGAGGACTTTCGGCGCAAACCAATTTTGATTTAAAGAACAAACAACATTTGGAAGTTGGGGCACAAGCAGCTTTGGCAAGAGGCCGCTTTGTAAGAAATGTTATCAATGGCTTAGAAGGAAATCAAGGTCCTTACCGTTTGGTTGGCCCAAATGGAGAAGTTTTTATCATTATTATTTCTGGAACGGAAGCCGTGTATTTAGATGGTGAAAGGCTAACACGTGGAGAGCAAAATGACTATACCATTGATTATAATTCAGGAGAAATTGTGTTTATGCCTAAAAGGTTAATTACCCAATATTCGCGTATTATTATTGAGTTTCAGTATTCAGATAGAAATTTTGCCAGAACCTTATTTGCCTTAAACACCAAGTGGGACATTGGTAAGGGAAAGGTTTATTTAAATTACTATACCGAACAAGATAATAAAAACCAGCCTTTCCAACAAAGTTTAACTGATAGCAATAAACTACTATTATCGCAGGTTGGAGATGATTTGCAAAATGCCAAAGTGAGCAGTGAAGTGCCAGTTTCACCTTACGACCCAAAGAAAATTCTGTACAGGAAAATAGATACTCTTGGTTATTCTAATGTTTATTTTCATACTACCGACCCAAATTCTGCCACTGTGTTTTATGAACTTCGGTTTTCATTTGTTGGAACTCAAAAAGGTAATTACGTTCAAGGAGCAAGTAGCACCAATGGTAGAGTTTTTAATTGGGTTGAACCAATCAATGGAATTCCTCAAGGAGATTTTGAACCCTATATTCAGCTAATTGCTCCTAACCAGAGACAAATGCTTAACCTTGGAACGGAATATAAATTTAATAAGAATCACCAATTAAATGTGGAGGGGGCAAGAAGTATAAATGATAAAAACCTTTACAGTGATTTAGGAAAAAGCAACGATGCAGGTTATGCTTTGAAGGTTAACTCTACAAATACCTTTCAGGCCTTTGGTTCAAACAGCAAATTAGAAAGTAAAGTGTCTTATGAATTTACTGATGAAAATTTTAGGTATATAGAACGGTATAGGAATGTAGAGTTTAACAGGATTTGGAATAGGCAATTGAACAATCAAATAGCATCTGATTCTGGTAACAAAGAGCATCTCTTAAATTGGATTTTAGCCTATAAAACGCCAAAGAATGGACAAGTGGATTATCAATTCTCTTATTATAATCGAGGTGATGGTGGCTTTTCTGGTTTACGACATCAATTGGGTTCAAACCTATATGATTCTAAGAACAGACTTTTAGGAAGTTTTGAGTGGATTAATGGAAATGATAAGGATCTTTCTAAAGTTTCAATAGGTTCAAATTTGTCTCAAAATTTTCAACTTACTTATACTCGTTTATTTAGGTTGGTTCAAACCGGAACCACTTTAAAAGCCGAGAGGAGCAGTTTTAAGAGTGCAAAAGACAGTTTATTAAATGGTAGTTTTGCTTATGAACAAATTGGTTTTTTTATAAAAAGTAGCGATACCACTCGTTTTAGTTGGTTTGCCAATTACAATTTAAGGAGGGACTTTTTACCTCAATTCAACGAATTTAAGGAACATACCTTAGCCAATGAAGCCAAGTTTGGTATTGGTTATTTGCAAAAGAATTTCAACAAACTTAATGTAGATATTTCTTTTAGAGATTTTAGAATTTTGGATACCAATTTTGCGCAATTGAAGCCCGAAAAAACTTTGTTAAGTAGGGTAGAATACGATTATGGTTTTTTTAAACGATTGATTACTGCTAACTCTTATTTGCAATTGGGTTCTGGCAATGAATTAAGACGAGATTACCAATATGTGGAAGTACAGGTTGGTCAAGGCGCTTATGTTTGGAAAGATTTTAATGGCGATGAGCAGCAACAATTAAATGAGTTTCAATTGGCCTCTTTTGCAGATAGGAATTTAGCCAATTATATAAAAGTTTATTTGCCTACAACGAGTCTTATTAGGGTGAATAATACCCAATTTAGTCAGACCTTAAACATCAATACTTTTCAATCGCCCAAGAGAACGGGATTACTTGGTTTTGTATATAGATTTAGCGACCAAGCGGCGGCACGTTTTGAACGCAAAGTATTGATTGGAACAGGACAAGATTGGAGAAATCTTTTGCAGGTTGCGGTGCCAGATTCTAATTTAGTTAACCTGGCTTCTACAATTAGAAATACCTTGTTTTTTAATCGGAATAATCCGTATTGGGGTTTGGATTGGGCATGGAATAAACAAGAAACAAAGAACTTGCAAACCAATGGATTTGAAAGTAGAAATAGAATGGAAAATGCCCTTGGTGGAAGAGTAAATATAAATGCCAATTGGACTATCAATGGGGCATATGCTTGGGGACTAAGACAATTTAATTCGGAGTTTTTTAGTCAAAATAATTACCAATATCAATTTGAGGAAATTAAGCCGAAAGTGAATTTTCAATGGCAACAACAATTTAGGATAAGCTTAAATTATACATATTCAAAATCTGTAAACCAAATAGAAAAAGGAGGGGAGAAAAGTGAGGTAAATGAAATGGGCGCGGAGCTGAGATATTCCTTTGCAAAAATTGGGGTATTAACTGTTAAATATAGTTTGTATAAAGTTGCATTTACGGGAAGCACAAATAGTCCTTTAGCTTATGATATGTTGCAAGGATTGAGCTTAGGTAATAACCAATTGTGGAGTGTTGGTTTGCAACAAAGGTTTGGTCAAAACTTGCAAATTAATATTAGTTACGATGGCCGGAAATCTGGTACAATACCGGTTATACATACAGGGAAAATGGAAGCAAGATATTTGTTTTAGTTATTCGGAATGGGAATTGGTTTCCTCAGAATTAAATAAAACTTTTCCATCGTTTTCCATCCAAAATAGGAACATTTTATATCCCATAGAAAGGATGATGGCGCCAATAAACAAACCAATAAAACCAGAAAGCATAAAGCCTCCAATTACTCCTAAGAAAATTACAACCATTGGAACCGAAGCTCCTTTGCCTAATAAAAATGGTCGTAGAATATTATCCGACAATAAAACACCAACAAAATAGGCTGTCCACAAAGATGCAAACAAAGTAGATTCGGCATCGAATAAATAAAATAGACAACCAATTATTACCAAGCCTGGACCAACCTGAACAATAGCTAAAATTAAACATATTAATGTCCAAATTGGAGCATTGGGGATGCCCGCTAAATAAAAACCTATGCCAGCCAATAAAGTTTGAATAACAGCAACACCTAAAACTCCTTTAACCACACTGCGAATGGTTTGAACAGATAAATCAACATAACCATGCCCTCCAGAACCGATAATACGATCCATTAATTGTCCTGAAAACTTTTTACGATCACCAATTGCTAGGAAAATTCCAGAAAGAACAATGGATAATATAACCTCCAAAACTCCCAAACCAGTACCTAAAATTGTTTTAAGAATTCTTTGAGCTATATCAATAATTTGTGATTGATATTTAATAAGCAAGGCTTCCACATTGCTATTAAAATTATCAAGAAATTCATGAAGCTTATCACCAATAAGAGGCCATTTTTCAATAAAGGCAGGCACTTCTGGCATGGTAAAAGTGCCAGCAGTAAATTGCTTATTCCATTGAATAATAACTTGTGTAGCTGAGGAGAAAAATAAAATGGCAGGAACCAAAATAATAGAAAGCAAAGAAACTACAATTAGGGTAGCAGCCAAACTCGGTTTGAACCTAAATTTAGTTTCTAAAAATATTTGTAAAGGATTTGCCGCTACTGCAATAATTAAGGCCCAAATAACAGGCATGAGAAAAGGAGAAAGAATTAAAAAGCACCAATACAATAACCCAAAAAGCAAGGATAACCTTAAAGCAATATCTACGGTTTGTTGGGAAACTGATTTCTCTTTCATAACTAGTTTGTTTTAAGAAATATTATAATTTTTCTATACCACCAAATTCACGATTTTACCTTTTACAAATACCACTTTCTTAGGTGTTTTCCCTTCCAACCACTTTACTATTAACTCATTTTTTAATACCGTTTCTTCAATGGTTTGAACCGACTCATCTAAAGAAAATTCGATATTGGTTCTATGTTTTCCATTGATTGAAATAGGATAGGAGAATGAATCTTCGATTAAATACTCTAGTACAAAGGCTGGGAAACTTGCTTTGGTGATACTTTCTGTTTCGCCTAATATATTCCAAAGTTCCTCACTAATATGTGGAGCGTATGGAGAAAGTGTAACCAATAAGTTTTTAAGAATTTCATGATTTTTACACTTCAATTCTGTCAACTCATTTACACAAATCATAAAGGTGCTTACAGAAGTATTGAAAGAAAAATTCTCAATATCTTCGGCAACTTTCTTAATGGTTTTATGCAAGGCTTTGTACTCTTGTTTGCTTGGTTCAGACCTAATTACTTGAAGTTGTCCATTGGCATCAAAAAACAAGCGCCATAGTTTTTTAAGGAAACGCTGAACTCCCTCAATACCTTGGGTATTCCATGGTTTGCTTTGTTCTAAAGGACCTAAAAACATTTCATATAAGCGTAGAGTATCTGCGCCATATTGTTCTATAATAAAATCCGGAGTTACAACATTCCATTTCGATTTAGACATTTTCTCAACTTCCCATGTGCAATAATATTTTCCATCTTCTAGCACAAATAAAGCATCTGCAAAATCTTCTCTCCACTGCTTATATGCCTCGGTATTTAATACATCGTTTTCTACTAAATTTACATCTACATTTAATTTTACCACATTTATTTTAGTAAAATCAAAGCCTACTTTTAAGTTGTTTTGTTGGTTGAAATTTTCAAATAATTGTGGGATGTTTTTAATTTTTTCATTTTCATCAATAAAGCCTTTTGAAGCATAAAAGCTCAGTTCTTTTATATCTTTTCTAAAGCAATCCACCCTAAATACAAAATTGCTTCTACCTTGAATCATTCCTTGGTTGATCAATTTTTTTGCAGGTTCATTGCATGGGATCAAACCTAAATCGAACAAGAATTTAGTCCAAAAACGAACATAAAGTAAATGGCCAGTTGCGTGTTCGCTTCCACCTAAATACAAATCTACTTGTTGCCAATAATTCACCGCATCCTTACTAACCATTTCCTTGGTATTGTTTGGGTTCATATAGCGTAAGAAATACCAACTACTACCTGCCCAACCTGGCATTGTAGAAAGTTCATAAGGATACTCGTTTTTATATAGCCAATTCTCAGCTCTACCCAAAGGAGGTTCGCCACTTTCAGTTGGTAAAAAGGTGTCTATTTTAGGCAAAATGACAGGCAAATCTGATTCTTCCACACCATAAGGAATGCCGTCTTTATAATAAATTGGAATGGGTTCGCCCCAATACCTTTGTCTACCAAATATGGCATCTCTCAATCTAAAATTGGTTTTCCCTTTACCACATTTGCGTAATTCAATTTCTTCAATGGCCTTTTTCATGGCCTTTTTTACTCCCATTCCATTTAAGAAACCAGAGTTGATGCAATTTCCTTCTTTGGCATCAAAAGAGCTTTCATTGAAATTATGTTCGTGACCATTTTCAATAACTGGTAAAATGGCTAGGTTAAAGAATTTGGCAAATGCAAAATCTCTGCTATCATGCGCCGGAACGCCCATTACTGCACCAGTTCCGTATCCACCCAAAACATAATCAGCTACCCAAATTGGAACTTCTTTACCCGTAAAAGGATGCACTGCATAAGCACCAGTAAACTCACCGCTAACACGTTTAACATCAGATTGGCGTTCGCGTTCACTTCTGTTTTTACTTGCCTCAACATAGTCCATTACCTCAAATTGTCTTTCAGGTGTAACTAATTGGTCAAGCATTTCGTGCTCAGGGGCAATAGCTAAAAAGCTTACTCCAAAAATAGTATCTGGGCGTGTAGTAAAAACTTCTATATCAAATTTTTGGTCTTGAACTTTAAATAAAACACTTGCGCCTTGAGATTTTCCAATCCAATTTCTTTGCGATTCTTTTAAACTTTCTGTCCAATCTAATTCGTCTAAATCAGTTAATAGCCTATTTGCATATGCCGTAATTCGCAAACTCCACTGGTTCATTAATTTGCGCTCAACTGGATAACCACCACGTTCACTTACACCATCTTTCACCTCATCGTTACTCAGCACTGTTCCCATGGCAGGACACCAATTAACATAAGCTTCACTTAAATAAGCCAAACGAAATCCAAGGATTATTTTTTGTTGGTTTACTTCTCCAAATTTCTTCCATTGTTCAGCAGTAAAAGCTGGATAGTCAAACTCAATACCACCTGTTAAAATACTATCATCGCTTCCTTTAAATCCTTCGGTTTCAAACAAAGTTACAAGTGTACTAATTGGCTCTGCTTTTTGGCTTATCGGGTTGAACCAACTGTTGAATAGTTGTAAGAAAATCCATTGTGTCCATTTATAATAATCTGGATCGGAGGTTCTAACTTCTCTGCTCCAATCGTAGCTGAAGCCAATTTTATCCATTTGCTCCCTATACCTTTTAATGTTTTGCTCGGTGGTAATAGAAGGATGCTGACCCGTTTGAATGGCATATTGTTCTGCAGGCAAACCAAATGCATCATAACCCATTGGATGAAGCACATTAAATCCTTTCAACCTTTTGTACCTGCTATAGATGTCACTCGCTATATAACCTAACGGATGGCCAACGTGTAAACCTGCACCACTAGGGTAAGGAAACATGTCTAAAACATAATATTTAGGGAGATTAGGGTTTTCCGTTACCTCATATATTTTGTTATCTGACCAATATTTTTGCCATCTGGTTTCAATTTCTTGGTGGTTGTAATCTTTGCTCATGCCTTTAAAATAGCTGTTATTAGGTTCAATGTGTTGCGAAAATAGGTTATTTTACCAATTCCCAAATTTTCAATAGTCCGCAAAAATAGACGGCAAGGCAAGCTTTTCCAAAGTTGTGGTTTAAATAATCTTGCTGCCGCCAAATTCCTTTCTATTTTTGTTCATTAAAGTTAAGGCGCATGAATGAACCTATAAAACGCAAAAAGAAATTCAGTTACCTATCAGCAATTTTGAGTATCTCAATGGTATTATTGCTATTAGGTCTTTTTGGATTTTTGGTAATTGCAAGCAAACACATGGAAACCTATTTGAAAGAAAATATGGTAATAAATGTTTTTTTACAACCAGATGTAAGTGATGAGGATGCCTCAAAAATTTTAACTCAACTGCAATCACAAGATTTCACTAAAAGCATTAAATATATTTCTAAAGACCAAGCTGCAACAGATTTTAGCAACGAATTGGGCCAGGACTTTGTAAGCTTTTTAGGGTATAATCCTTTAATGGGTTCTTACCAATTAAAGGTAAAAGCTAATTTTAATGAATCTTCTGCTTTAGACGGAGTTGAAAAATATTTAAAAGGTATTGATAAAGTAAACGAAATAAATTTTCAAAGAAATACTTTTGAGCAAGCCCAGAAAAATGCTCAAACCATTGGTTTTGTATTTATGATATTGGCTGGAATTTTTGGAATTATTGCTATTGTTCTTATTCATAATACCGTAAAGCTTAATTTATATGCGCAACGTTTTATAATCAAAAGCATGCAATTAGTGGGAGCAACTAATTGGTTCATAACTAAACCGTTTATTTGGCAATCTATTAAAAATGGAGTTTGGGGTTGGGCAATTGCCTGGTTAATGTTAATTTCTATAAACCAAACTATTCCTATGTGGATTCCAGAATGGAAGGATTTTGACCATGGAAATATGTTAATAATTCTTTATGGAGCCCTGTTTTCAATAGGATTATTAATAAGTTTGGCTAGCAGCTTTTTAAGCACACGAAAATACCTAAGAACCCGTTTGGAAGATTTGTATTAATTTGTATTTCAATATTGGTTGAAAACGAGTGAGCAAAAGAGCTTGGATTATTAACACATAAATAGCATATTGCACCCATGAGTAAAGAAAAAATCAGCGCAAAAAAAGCGGAAGGCGCAGAAAAGGATTTCGTATTCGGTAAAGAAAACTATACCCTAATGATTATTGGTATTGCCGTAATTTTTACTGGCTTTGCATTAATGGTTGGTAAAGAAGATATCTTCGATTTTCGCAAATTAACTTTGGCACCGATAGTGGTATTAGTTGGCTTTGTGATTGAGATTATTGCCATAATGCGCAAACCGAAAGATTAATTCCTCTTTTTTAACTAAATCCTAAAAACCTATGGATTTCCTTCAAGCCATTATCCTTGCTATTGTTGAGGGTATAACAGAATATTTGCCAGTTTCTTCAACTGGACACATGATTATTGCTTCCTCAGTTATGGGAATTGCAGCGGATGATTTTGTGAAAATGTTTACTGTTGCCATTCAATTTGGCGCTATTTTGTCTGTAATAGTCTTGTATTGGAAACGATTTTTACAAAGTTTGGATTTTTATTTCAAACTAATTGTGGCATTTATTCCTGCTGCAATTTTAGGTTTTCTCTTAAATGATTATATAGATGCATTACTTGAAAATGTAATTGTAGTTGCAGTTACTTTATTATTAGGTGGTTTCATATTACTTTTTGTAGACAAATGGTTTGAAAACAAAGAAAGCGGTAACGATGATATTACCTATCAAAAAGCATTGACAATTGGTTTATTCCAAGTTATTGCCATGGTACCGGGTGTTTCTCGCTCTGCTGCTACAATAATTGGCGGTTTAACCCAAAAGTTAACTCGTAAAGCTGCTGCAGAGTTTTCATTCTTTTTAGCTGTTCCAACCATGTTTGCTGCAACAGCTTATAAAATGTTAAAGTTTTATTTAGCAGGTGGATTTGAGACAGCCAATAATAATAATCTTTTGCTTTTGCTGGTTGGAAATGTTGTAGCATTTATTGTTGCCCTAATTGCCATTAAAGGATTTATAGCCTATTTAACTAAAAATGGATTTAAAATGTTTGGTTGGTACAGAATTGTTTTAGGAACAATAATCTTGGTTCTTTATTTCATGGGCTATAACCTTCAAATGGTTTAATTTTAGTCTGTGAGTAGTTTATTAGATCTAGAAACAGGTTCTGTTTTAAGGGTATATAAACCCTACAATTGGACAAGCTTTGATGTTACAAAGAAAATTCAGCGATTAATCATTCGCAAAATTCATAGAGAAATTAAAGGCCCTGAGGCCAAAAAGAAAAAAGTTAAGGTTGGTCATGCCGGAACTTTAGATCCCTTGGCTACGGGCTTATTAATAGTCTGTGTAGGAAAAGAAACCAAGAATATTGAAAAATATATGGGTTGGACAAAAACCTATACAGGACAATTTAGATTGGGAGCCACTACACCGAGTTTTGATAAAGAGACAGCAGAAGATCAAACTTTTTCAATTGAAGGCATTACAGTTGATGCAATTGCTGATGCAGCCCAACAATTAACAGGAGCATTAGATCAAATTCCACCGATTTTCTCTGCTATAAAAAAAGATGGTAAGCGTGCTTATGTTTCAGCAAGAGAAGGAGTGGAGATAAAGATGGAATCTAGGAAGGTTTTTGTTGAATCGTTTCGCATAACTGAAATAGAATTACCTTTAGTTGGATTTGAAATTGTGTGCAGCAAGGGTACATATATTCGTTCTTTGGCCAGAGATTTTGGAAAACTACTAAATAATGGAGCTTATTTAGAAAGTTTATGTAGAACGAAGATTGGAGAGTTTAGCTTGGAACAAGCCACCACCTTGGATGAATTGGCAGAAAGTTTTGGAGAAAGGATGATTTTTAAAGAGAATTAAAAAATTATTTCTCTTGGTTTTCAGACAAGTAAAGAATGAATGAAAAATAATTGAAAAAAGGTTTGGGAGAAAGGTGAAGAAACATATCTTTGCACCCCGTTACAGTTGGTAACACAGTGATGATTCCGTAGCTCAGCTGGTAGAGCATTACACTTTTAATGTAGGGGTCCTGGGTTCGAATCCCAGCGGGATCACAAAAAACAAAGAAGCCGCATATAGCGGCTTTTTTGTTTTAAAAGAAATTCCAGTTTGATCAGATCAATTGGATTAAGTTTATTGCGATATTGCAGTTGCAATTTCTTTCCATCAACTCCATAAAACGATGCGATGGTTTGAAGACTATAAGCCTGTGTATCGGCGGAATTCTTTTAAAAAAGCCGCAAAATCTTTCGTGATTCGCGTGCCCTTTGCAACTAGATCCCAATCTCTATAAACTACTTGACCTGTATCTTCATTTATCCAACGTCTACGTGCAACATGTAGCAATACATTAAAACCACGAATAGGAAAATCTTGAATGGTTGTCTCATCAAAAAATTCTTTTGATGTCAGCTTATTTGACGCGTATTCGCTTGGGATCTTATTTAACTCCTTTAGATAAATAGGATAACCTAGCCTTCCTTATTGACTTTGCTTACTTCAAAATATTCTTCAATTGATTCTGGTAATATTATTAAAGGAGAAGGTTAAAAGTTCGTGCATAAAGTTTTTTATTCCCTCCAAAAGTCAACTTTTTATTTCTTCCCCACAACTTTTAGGTTTGATCCAAAACATTCACCTAAGCAATTCTACCAAAGACTAAAGACCAACACCCAAAGACCAAAAATTTTCGCCGCAAAAAAAAAGCCCACAAACAATGTTTGCAGGCCTTTGGTACTCGGGGCGGGACTTGAACCCGCACGTCTTTAAAGGACACAGGATTTTAAGTCCTGCGTGTCTACCAATTCCACCACCCGAGCGATTATCTTAAGAACATTAAAATAAAAAAGTTATAGGCGATTCCTATAACTTTTTTATTTGGAGCAAGAGACGAGGCTCGAACCCGCGACCTCAACCTTGGCAAGGTTGCGCTCTACCAACTGAGCTACTCTCGCTTATTACCCTCATGACTTGCGTCGCTTTGGATATTCCCGTTTGGGGAGTGCAAATATATGCAGGATACTTTTCTAAGCAATATCTTTTTATAAAAAAAATGCTTTGGCCTACTTAATTCCTGATTTTCAATCCGAAATTTTTTATTCAACCTTTTCTAAGCTCTCAATTCTCATGCGCCTTTGCATGATTTTGTTAATATTAATTTTATATTTTGCTAACATTGGCGTAGTGTTTAAACCTTTGTTTTGTATAAAACTTATTCCTTGAAGGTAAACTGTAAACGTTTCTTTTTCGAAACATTCTTGCTGGCAAAAATTGCCAATCCTTTTGAGCCCTCAAAATTTCAACTAGCAATTCTTACTCAAACTTATTTCAATACTAGGAAAAATTATGTCTAAAAAGCGGAAAATAGATGTTTTGGTGATTTCTGATATTCACCTCGGAACCTATGGTTGCCAGAGCAAATCTTTACTCAAATACCTAGGTTCAATAAAACCCAAAACCATTGTGCTTAATGGCGATATTATTGATATGTGGCAATTTAGCAAACGTTTTTGGCCCAAATCTCACATGCGCGTAATTCACAAAATCATTAAATGGGTGAGCCAAGGTGTTAAGGTGTATTATATTACCGGAAACCACGACGAGCTACTTAGAAAATTTGCTGGTTTTAAAATGGGAACCTTGTCTATTGAAAATAAATTGGTGCTCGAATTGGATGGCAAGAAAACCTGGATTTTTCATGGTGATGTATTTGATGTTACCATGAAGCATTCTAAATGGCTTACCCGCTTGGGTTCTCATGGATACGATTTGCTAATATTAATCAATGCCTTTGTTAATTGGATTTCTGAGAAAATGGGAAAAGGAAAAATTTCGCTTTCAAAGAATATTAAAAATGGAGTAAAGCAAGCCGTAAAGTTTATCAACGATTTTGAGAAGATTACTGCAGATATTGCCATTGCCAACGGTTTTGATTACGTTTTATGTGGACATATTCACCAGCCAGAAATGAAAACCATTAGTACAGAAAAGGGTTCGGTGGAGTATTTAAACTCTGGAGATTGGATTGAAAATTTAACCGCATTAGAATACAATGATGGCAAATGGTCACTATATCGATACGATGAAAGCGATTTTGAAGAGGAAGAGGTTTTGGAAGAAGAGGATGAATTGGTGGAAATGAGCAATGACAAAATATTCGACCAAATGCTATCCGAGTTTTTAGTTCCAGCTAAAATTAAATAAGACTAATGAAAATTTTATACGCTGTTCAAGGAACTGGAAATGGGCATATAACACGAGCAATTGAGCTAATTCCACATTTTCAAAAGTATGGAGAAGTGGATATTTTGGTTAGTGGAATTCAGGCTGATTTGGAAATTCCCTTAAAGGTAAAATATCGCTTTAACGGATTGTCTTTTGTGTTTGGCAAAAATGGGGGAGTAGATGTTTGGAAAACTTATTGGAAAATGAAATCCTTGAAATTACTCAAGGAAATAAAGAATTTACCAATCCAAAATTACGATTTAATCATATCCGATTTTGAGCCTGTTTCTGCATGGGCAGCTTTAAAACAAAATAGAGTTTGCATTGGCTTAAGCAATCAAATGGCAACACTCCATCCACTTGCGCCTATGCCCAAGAAAAATGATGTTTTGGGTAAAATGGTTTTATTGCATTATGCTCCCGTAACCTACGCTTATGGTTTCCATTTTAAATCTTTGGATCAACACATATTTACTCCCATAATTAGAAAAGAAGTAAGAGAACATTCCGTTTTGAACCTAGGGCATTATACGGTGTATTTGCCTTCCTACTCGGATGAGAAAATTATTAAAAACCTACGTCGTTTTCCATCGATTCCTTTTCAGGTTTTTTCTAAGCATAGCAAGAAAAGGTATGTTAAAGATAATATTGAAATTAGTCCAATAGAAAAAGATGCGTTTTTAAAAAGCATGGCCAATTCTGCAGGGGTAATTTGCAATGCCGGTTTTGGTACTACCAGCGAGGCTTTGTACATGGGTAAAAAGCTATTGGTAATTCCCATGAAAACTCAATTTGAGCAACAATGCAATGCAGCCATGTTAAAAAGCATGGAGGTAACTGTTATCAAAAAATTGAATAAAAAGAATAGCGAAAAATTAGGACTTTGGTTCAAAACGGGCGATGATATAAAAGTTGATTATCCAGATAATGCTGCTGAAATAGTTGAACTAATTGTTCGTAATCACGGACATCAAAATAGCAACAGGGTGGAGAAATCCCCAAAATTAATGACTAAAATCTTTGGTAATTTATAAGGCTTGGTTCAAACCGAAAAATGGAAAATAAGCGATTAAAAGCAAAAGATTTTGGGGAAGAGTTTGCTTGGGGTGTTTCTGCTTCTGCCTTGCAAACAGAGGGTGCACATAATGTTAATGGTAAAGGTCCATCTATATGGGATGAGTTTGCAGATAAAAACCAGATAAAAGGCAAACAGAATCATTATGTAGCTGCAAATTTTTACCACCAATTTAGAGAGGATATTGCCCTAATAAAAGAAATGGGCATTCCAAATTTTCGATTCTCCTTATCTTGGCCGCGCATTTTGCCAGATGGAATTGGAAGGATAAACCAAGATGGCATTGATTTTTACCACCAAGTAATCGACCATTGTTTGGCAAATGGAATTGAACCTTGGATTACGCTTTACCATTGGGATTTACCTTTGCTATTAGAGAAAAAAGGCGGTTGGACAAACAGAGAAATTCTCACTTGGTTTGAAGAATATGTTGAGGTTTGCATCAAGGCTTTTGGTGGAAAGGTGAGACATTGGATGGTTTTAAATGAACCCTTAGTTTTTACAGGTGCAGGATATTTTGCAGGGTTACACGCGCCCGGCAAAAAAGGAATTGGTAATTTTTTAAAGGCTGCTCATCACGCTGCGCTTTGCCAAGCTATAGGTTTTAGAACTATTAAAAAACTACAACCCAGCGCCATTGTTGGCACCACATTTAGTTGTACGCAGGTAACACCGGTAGATTATTCTCCTAGTCATGTAAGGGCTGCCAAAAGAATGGATGCCCTTTTAAATAGGTTTTTTATTGAACCAAGTTTGGGCTTGGGATACCCAATTAACGATTTGCCAACGCTTAAAAAGATGAACAAATACATCTTACCTGGCGATAAAGAAAATCTTAAAGCAGACTTTGATTTTATTGGCGTACAAGTTTATACAAGAGAGGTGGTGAGCAATAGCTTTTTTACTCCTTATTTGCGCGCAAAATTAATTCCTGCAAAAAAAAGAAAAGTACATCATACTCGCATGGAATGGGAAGTTTATCCCAATTCCATTTACGAAATGATAAAGCATTTTTCTTCTTATGAAGGAGTGAAATCTGTAATAATAACAGAAAATGGGGCTTCATTTTACGACGAACCCATAAACGGAAGGGTGCACGATTTGGAGCGTGTACACTACCTAAAATCCCATCTTGATAATGTGCACAAAGCATTAGAAGAAAACCATAAAATTAAAGGTTATTTTGTTTGGTCGCTCACCGATAATTTTGAATGGGCAGAAGGTTATGAGCAGCGTTTTGGCTTGATTTACATTGATTATTTAACTCAAGAAAGAATTATTAAAGACTCTGGCTTTTGGTACCGAGATTTTCTAAAATAATAACAAAGAATTTGGAAATCCATTCCTTTTTCTCGTATCATTGAAAACCTAAGGTTTTAAACTAAATAACATGACTAGCGATTTATTAATTGCCCTTTTTACCCTTATTTCACTTGAGGTGATTTTGGGGATTGACAATATTATTTTTATTTCCATTCTTACTCAAAAACTCCCAGCCGAGCAAAGAGACAAATTAAGGAAAACGGGTATTGGTTTGGCAATGGTTATTCGTTTGTTCTTGCTTACCATTATTTCTTATATCATGAAACTCGAGAATACACTTTTTAGTGTTCAAGATATTGATATTTCGGGCAAGGATTTAATACTTATTTCGGGTGGTTTGTTTTTGATGTATAAAAGTACCAAAGAGATTTATTTAAAAACCGAGCACGAGGGCGAAGAGGAAGAAAATTTAGCCAAAGGAAAAGCCAATACATTTAAAGAATTGTTGATCCAAATTTTGGTTTTAGACGTAGTGTTTTCTATTGATTCTATTGTAACTGCGGTGGGTATGGTAGATAATCTTTATATTATGTATGCTGCGGTAATTATCTCGGTAGGCATCATGTTAATGGCTTCTGGCGCCATTAGTAACTTTATTCAAAAGCATCCTTCATTTAAAATATTGGCCTTATGTTTTTTAATTGTTATTGGAATTTCATTGATGGCAGAAGGTTTGGATTTTCATATCCCAAAAGGATATATTTATTTCTCAATGGCCTTTGCATTTTTAGTGGATGTAATTCAATTAAAAACAAGTACTCCAAAAAAGAAGCTCAAAAAATAGAATTTGTTTCAGGAATTAGATAAAAATATTGCCAAGCGAATTGCCTTTAACCAAGAGGAAATAGATTTTCTTCATAGTGTTTTAGTTCCTAAGAAAATTAAGAAAAAAGAGTTCTTATTGCAAGCAGGTGAAGTTTGCCTTTTTGAAGCATATTTAGTTAAAGGCATTGCCCGTATTTATTATTTAAATGAGAAAGGATTTGAGGTAGATTTGGCGTTTCCAGAAGAAGATTGGTGGGTAAGTGATATTGGAAGTTTTACCGAACAAAAGCCATCTCAGCTATTTATTCAGGCCATTGAAGATTGCGAATTCCTATTTCTAGGATTTAATTCTAAGGCACAATTGCTAACTAAATATCCCGTTTTTGAAAGGTATTTCCGCATATTGGTTCAAAAGAGTTTAGAGTCGCTTATGAACCGTTTGATAGGCAATATTTCAAAGCCAGCAGAAGAGCGTTATTTGGAGTTTATAAGTAAATATCCAAGTATTCCTCAGCGTGTTCCACAACATTTAATAGCGGCTTATTTGGGTATTTCGCCTGAGTTTCTAAGTAAAGTAAGAGCCAAGTTGCGCAGCAATAAATAAGTCTTGGGTTCGGTTTGAACCAAAAAATGGTATTTAGAAAATTTTAGAAATACCAAGCAATATTAAGGTTTGGTTTGAACCAAAATTTTGGAAGTAAAGGCAATTTGCCATGACGCTATTTTGCTAGTTTATTGAGCGTTTCTTAAAGATGTCTCGGTTCAAAACGAAATTGACTGAAACCAAGTTTTGAAAAGGTCACATCCTTTTGGGAATAAAGTAAGCTGCTTTACAGGGCTTCTTTGTTTATACTTGTCTTTTTTTGTGCCTAAATTGTATTGCTTCCTTTGTTTCCTCAATCAATCTTCTAGTTTCAAAATTTAAATGGAACCCAATTAATTTTTCCTCACCACTTATTGGTAAATCCATGATGAATAAATACATTCGTGATGAATCAAGAAGAGCAGTGTGTCCCTCAGGTGCGGGATCAAACACGGTTCTCCCAAAAATGCGGAACAGGTATTGAGAACCTAAGGGTGAATTAATAATCATGAACGCCTATGAATTGAAATAATTCTGGGTTCATAAACTCTCTTGCGTGAACCGATTAGCGGCAAGCAGTCAACACGTGTACTTAAAATTATTTTTGCACGTGAATATATTCTTTAGTAATTTTGTTCTGAACAAGAAATTATGAATACTAAGCTTACACTTACAATAGATGAAAGCGTTATTGAAAACGCAAAAAAATACGCCAAAGGAAAAGGTAGAAGTCTTTCGAATTTGATAGAAAATTATCTTCGTGCAATAACTAAAGAATCGAACTCAGAGGAAATAGAATTGACGCCGATTGTAAAGTCGCTTAAAGGTTCATTCACAGCACCAACGAATTTTGACTATAAAAAAGAGTTGACAAAAAAATTGTCAGAGAAATACTTATAGGCAATGCAAAAAATACTGATTGATACAGATGTAATTTTAGATTTCTTTTTTGATAGAAAACCATTTTCGGACAATGCCGCAAAAGTTTTTTCTCTATGCGAATCCAAAAAAATCACTGGCTATATTACACCGGTAATTATTGGTAATGTATACTATTTATTACGGCAAACAGAGAAGCATGAAAAAGTGATAGACCATCTGAAAATGCTAGTTTCAATAACCGAAATTCTAGTTATAGACCGATATACTGTAATACATGCTTTAAATTCAAAATTTAAAGATTTTGAGGATGCATTGCAAAATTATTCTGCCGAAACAAATAAGGAAATAGAATTGATACTCACACGAAATTTGAAAGATTTTAAAAATAGTTCTTTGGCGGTTATGACACCAGATAATTTTGTGAAAACTATATCTGCCAGCCGTTAAAATTTAACAGAGTAAACGAAAAAGGGCCGTTCCCTTCGATTTCACTCAGGAACCACACTCAGCTTTTTTATTTTACTCTCAAACTTGTCTCAGTTCAAAACGAAATTGACTGAAACCAAGTTTTGAAAAGGTCACATCCTTTTGGGTATAAAGTAAGCTGCTTTAATAGAGCTACATTGTTTTTTATCCTTGCCTTTTTTAGATTTAGAATTGTATTGCTTATTATAAATGGATTAGCTTTCTGTGTTTTAGCTTTGCTACACTTTCTATTCCTTCATTTTAAGCCACTTAAATTTTATAAATTTTTATATCAACTATTTTTCAAGCCATCGCCATATCGCATAAAAAATATCTTATTTTCGAGTTGAAAAACTTAGTTTTTGGTAGACTGAAGTTGGCGGTAATTAAATGAAAGACCTTATATACATATTAATAGCTATTAGCCTGATTTCTTGCAGGCAGAATAATTCTTCTGAAAACGAATCGGATAAGAATGTTTCTGTAATTCAAATTGAAAGCCAAGTATTAGAAAAAACAGAAGAAAAAGCTGAAGAGAAAAGTTTTGAAAGTGATGAATCATTAGAAATTCAAGTAACCAAACCAACCTACACTAAGGGAATACAACCTGACTTCTTTAATCTAAATACTTCTCAATTCAATCAATTTAAAGAAGATGGTTCTAAGTGGTTTATTAGCTCGAATGGAAAGAGTAAATTATATTTTGTTCCATACACCGACTATTCAATAACAACAGCAATTTTAACTGAAACGGAAATCACTGATTCGAATTTATTAAGTCTACTTCAATTTGAAGGAATTCAAATTAACAATCACAAAAAGACAATAGAAATTGACACAATTCAAACTAAAAAAGGAATAAAGCTTGGTTTGTCAATTGATGAAGTTAAGGGAATATTTGGAGTTCCAAATACTGCTGAACAATTAGAAAACAAAAAATTATTGGTGTGGCAATTTGTTATGCTTGAGAATGGAGAATCGAATAAAGTTGGGGGATTAAGACCTTTCATTATAGATGGACTTGAATTCAAAGCCGAAATGGAATTTGTAGATAATAAATTGACGCAAGTAGTTTATGAATATGAAGTTCCTTAAAAAAAACTTCTGCTAACAGATAAGGGTTCGAAGCGGCCGGAGGACACACTTTGAACCCTGTGTTGAGTGGAACTACGTTCAGGGTTGGGGCTTTTCGGCCGATTAATTTTGTGGGTAAAATCTTTAGCCTAGGCCTATAAGGTTTGCCTTTTAAGAATTTAGCTTTAATAAGAAAACCGTATTTTCTTTTGGCGATTGGAAGGATTAAGCCGCCCAATTTTCTTTAATAACAATTAACTAAACTATTTTTCTAGCCATCGCCAAATCGCATAAAAAATATCTTATTTTCGAGTTGCAAAACTTAGTTTTTAGTATGACTGAGGTTTGCAGTAATTATTACGAATGACAACCTTCAATGAAATAAATAATAAAATGAAAGTATATAAATTTTGCCAAAGCTGTGGTTTCCCATTAAAGAAAGATAAAAAAGGTGGAGGAACTGAGAAAGACGGAACGATTAGTAAAAAGTACTGTTCCATGTGTTATGAAAATGGATCTTTTTTAACCCCTCCAGAGATTGATACCGCCAAAAAAATGCAAAAGTTTTGTATACAAGAAATGAAGAAAGACGGAATGAACGTTTTCTTTGCATGGTTGGCTACAAGGTCAATTCCAAATCTTGAAAGATGGAAACAATAATGTATGCCACATCTATTCTTGAGTAGTATATTCAAAATTAAATTTCAAAAAGAAAATGAACAATCAACAAATCATAGACTGGTTATTGGAAGGAGATGTCTCTATCCAATACCAAGTTTGGCGTGATTTGTTAGGTTCTGACAAAAAGAAACTTCAAAACCGAATACCAAATGAAGGATGGGGTACCAAAATTTTATCAAAACGTAATTCAAACGGACATTGGGGCGATAGATTCTATCAACCCAAATGGATTTCCACCCATTACACTTTACTTGACCTTCGCAATTTAAATCTTCCAGCAAACAATGAGATGGTACAAGAGACAATAGAACTGGTCTTACAAAATAACCTAGCAGATGATGGAGGTATTCAATTGGGGCCATCCACATCGCAGCATAGTGACGTTTGTGTAAATGGAATGTTTTTGAATTATGCTTCCTATTTCAAAACACCTGAAAAGAAGTTACATTCCATTATAGACAGTATTCTTAATGAGATTATGCCGGATGGAGGATTTAATTGCAGGTCAACAAGAAGTGGAGCAAAACATAGCTCATTGCATTCTACTATTTCAGTTCTCGAAGGATTCACCGAATTTCAGAAAACGGGATTCTTTTATAGAAAAAAAGAAATTTCTGTTGCTATTAAAACTGCTATAGAATTTATCTTAATGCACAGATTATTTTTATCAGACCACACAGGAGAAATAATTGATAAAAACTTCTTAAAGTTAAGCTATCCATGCAGATGGAAATATGACATTCTTAGAGCTATGGATTATTTTCAATACGCAGGAATTAAATGGGACGATAGAATGACTGAGGCATTGGCCCATTTGAATAAAAAACAGAATAAGGATGGATCATGGAATTTGCATGCAGCACATTCAGGACAAGTACACGTCATCATGGAGAAAGCAGGAAAACCCAGTAAATGGAACACGTTAAGAATGTTGCGTATTAAGAAGCATTTTGAAATTGAATAACCTTCGCTAACTTTTAGCAGAGTAAACGAAAAATGACATTTCACTCAGGATCCGCCCTTTTCTACTCAGAAACCTCACTCAGCTTTTTTCTTCTACTCTCTAACTTGTCTCGGTTCAAACCGAAATAAAAAAACTACCAGATAAAGGACTAACTATGATTCAATTTGCTTTGTGGCATAGATAAGCCACTCACTCAGTTGTTGATAGATTTTTTGCTAAATAAGAAGCCAAATTAATTTAGATTATAACAGAATTAATGATGTTTAATAAAATTAATGGCTGCATGAATCATAGTTGAATCGCTATTTCCATCAAAGTATTTATCTATTTTTACTCCTTTTCTTTGAGTCGGTGTATTATCGGGATATAGAATTTCTATTCCTGAAAAGGAGGTACTTATTCCACCTGAAATATTTACTCCAACAATATCCCCATCTGCTCCAGCAGTTTGTTTACCAATTGTATAAGTGTTAGGTAATGTTTGAAAACACATTGCAGAAAACTCCCCATGACTCATTGTGTTTTCATCAACCAATAAAATACATTTTTTAAGTTTTAATTTTGCACCTAAAGATTCGGTTTTATAAATCTCAGAATTTGTAAAGTTTCCTGGACAATTTGGATTAATTAAATTCAACAAAACAAAGGGTTTGGAAGTGACAACTAAATTTGCAAAAATTTCATTAAACATATATTCTTTGGGATAAACCCTTAAATCTATAATTATTTCTGGTTCATTTTTCGAAATGCTTTTTAATAAACTATCTAATAATACTGGATTAAGTATTCCATAATTTAAGTAAAGTATATTTCCATAGTATTTAAATGGCGGGTAATCTGAATTTTTTTCGTTAGAAAATGTTTCAATTTTTGAAATTTTTATTGACTTCGGCGAGCCATTTCTAATAATCTCTAATTCAAGAATTTTTGTAGTGTCAAAATCAAAAATCAACTTTTCAAGTTTCTTTTTTGTGTAAGAAATATTGGAGGATGGGAAAATTTTTGTGAGGTAAAATTGAATACTATCAATGGTTTTTCCATTTATCATTATTACTGAGTCACCATTTATCAAAGTTTGAATTTGGTTATTTTCGATAATTATTTTTCCATTTACTAAGCTGAAACTAGGAACAAAGTCATCATACCAAGTTTTGGTGTAGTCACACAATGAAAAACCATGGCCATCCCTTAACAAAGAAATAAATTCAAGATAATTGTATTGATATTCTGAAATAGAAAATGAATTTAATATTTTGGGTATATATTCATTTAAAGCCTCATCCCAATTTCTATCCATTAAATTCTTATAAGGGAAAAAATAATTGATAATATTCCAATACCTGAAAATATTTACCATTTTCGAATTAATTTCTGGTAATTCTTCATCCAAAAATTTTTTATTTTCTTCAGTAAAATCTATAACTCCATTAACATATACTAAATTTGGGTTGTTAATAACACCATGGTTCGTTTTAATTATTTTCAACAATTTAGTTGTCGTGCTTTTATTTACTATTGAAGTATCATTTACCCAATATAGATTAAAATTGCATGCCCTTTCTTCAACTTTATTTTCTCCGTCATCAGCTTTACTTATTAAATTTACTAATACCTTTTCTAATATTTGGTTATTGGAGTAAAAATTTGGATTTTCAGAAAGTTGCTCGTATAATTCTGTATTCCAATCAATATTATTGTATTTAGTATTACTAGTTAAGTATTTTAATGCACCCCAGGTTTTGCACAAGTAAACTATTCTTTTTATTTCAATTTTCGAATAATTTATATTTTGTTTTTTATTGCTATTATTTTCACATGAAGTGAAATGAAAAATAATTAATGTAAGAAGTAAAATTATAATACGATTCATAAATAATTGCATAAAATTCATTTTAATAGGACCCGAAAATATTTCTTTTTTATCACTGAGGTCCAATAAAAGTATGAAATGAGTTTAACTTTTCAAAAGGAATTTGATAATCAATTATATTCAAATTATTTTTTTGGATTTTTAAAGTAATGCTCTATAAGACAAACCATAAAAACAATCGTTAATTGGGTTTTCTTTTATGCCTATATGAAATTTGCAAATTGTAATTGGTACTTTCATCACAAAGAAATGGTAATCAACAAAAAAATAAAATCTGATTGAACATAAATAAACAACATATATTTAATATAAGAAAACAGCTTAGGAGATCCCCTGTTCAATGAGGAGTTCGTTTTTTTCGAAGGCTTTGAACCTAATTTAGTACCATGAAGGTACTTTTTGTAGTTGTTTCGTGCGTGTTTTTTTTATTTTTACAAAATGTCTAAAATTTATATTCTCCATAAAGGTTCTATTTTCAAATTGTCTCGGTTCAAAACGAAATAAACAAACTACCCGCCCAAAAACTACCCCGCAAAAAAGTACTATTTACCAACAACCATGTCCTTCCCCAAAGCCCAAAACCCAAAAACAGCCTACAAATAATTTATCTCAAATTCTACCGGACAAACTTTTTTCAACATAGCACTAACGCCGCAATATTGGTCCTTTGAAAGTCGTACCGCCTTTTCCATTTTCTCTCTATCGTTTATTTTGATAAAGTATTTAACGCGAATTTCGGTATACATTCTTGGATGCTCATCGCTTAAATCAGCATCTACATCAATGGAAAAATCGCTGTATTCTGCACGCATTTTATTGAGCAAAGAAACAACATCCATTCCGGTGCAACCAGCAAGTGCACTAAGCATAAGTGGCTTTGGGTTTGGGCCATGATTCTCGCCACCACCAGCTTCTACCGTATCAATCGTAATATGATGGTTATTGATAACACTATCAAATTCCATTTTACCCATATGCTGGGTTTTGGTTTGATGTACTGTTCCCATTTTTAATCAATTAATCTATTTACCGAATGCCATGAACCACCATTGTATGCAGTTACTCCGTTTTGCTTTAAGAAATTAGTGGCTTGAGAACTTCTCATCCCACTTGCACAAACACAAACTACTGGCTTATTCAATTTTTTTATTCCGGCCAATTTATCTGATAACTTGTTTAATGGGATATTCTTAGAGCCTTTAACATGTCCGCCTGCAAATTCACTTTCGCTGCGCACATCAATAATTGCAGCTCCTGCCGCAAGTTGTTCCTTCATTTCTTCGTTAACAGGACTAGAAAATAGTTTCTTTATAAAACTCATCATAACTTTATTTATTAAATTGTTGAATACTTGAAATTAATTGTCCTTTTGGTACAACTCCAGATTGACGCCATACCGTTTTGCCTTCTTTAAATAATATTAATGTTGGCACGCCTTGTACTTGGTAATGCTGCGCTGCTTGTGGATTTTTATCTACATCCACCTTTATAATCTTTACACTTTCACCCAATTCGCCCGCCACCTCATCTAAAATGGGCGACATCATTTTGCAAGGTCCACACCAAGTGGCCGTAAAATCTACCAAAACCGGGGTAGTACCGTTAATTAAATCGTTAAATGCTGACATATATTTTTACTTTTATTTTTTTTTATTAATCCTACTACTCTTTCTTTCTTTACTTACTTACTTACTTACTTACTTACTTACTTACTTACATACTTACTTACATACTTACTTACATACTTACTTACATACTTACTTACATACTTACTTACATACTTACTTACTTACATACTTACATACTTACATACTTACTTACTGTCCTTTTTTATCCCAATAAATAAGTAGACAACTTCACTCAAAGAAATAGCTAAAAGCCAGTAGCCAGTAGCCAGATGCCAGAAGCTAATAGCCAACAGCCATTCTCACCCTTTCCTAAATGAATCCCCCAACAATCCTCCCATAAATGCTCCATATAAACTACTATTTACTGGACTAGAGGTAATGGCACAAGTGCCGCTAGCGCATCCAATAAAATAGTAATATGAAAACCCTGCTACAATTCCTAAAAGGCTTCCAATTAGGATAAATTTATATTTCAAAATTAGTTTCATTTGGTTCAAACCTATTAAGCTGGAATAACTAACATAAAGCCACTTTCTTTGATTTTGTTAATGCCACCTCTTACATTTTTTACATGTAAAAATCCATGTTTCTTCATTAGTGAAGTAGCCATCATGCTTCTATAACCTCCTGCACAATGGATTAAATATTTTTGTTCTTTATCGAGATTGGTTAACTGCGCCTCCAATTTGGATAAGGGAATTAATTCTGCGCCTTCCAAAACACCGCCATGCCATTCGCTGGCATTTCTTACATCAATAATGGTATGATGATCTATGCCCAACATTTGTACTGGCTCAATAGACTCCACCAATTCTATATGCTTCCCTTTTACCAACCAAGCTTCAAAACCACCTTTTAGGAAGCCATATACATGCTCGTAACCCACACGTGCTAATCGCAAAACGGCTTCGTTTTCTTTTCCTTCATCAGTAACAACCAAAATAGGTGTGGCATGGTCTATTAATGAACCAACCCAAACAGCATACTGACCATTCAATCCAATATTTATAGAACCAGGGATAAATCCTTTTTCAAAAATTTCGGCATCACGAGCATCCAAAATAATAGCACCTTTTTTTACTTCTGCTTCAAACTCATTTGGATCAAGCCCAATGGTATTTCTTGCCATTACAGCATCAATATCATCGTAGCCATTTTTGTTTATGGCAGCGTCCATAAAAAAGTATTTAGGTGGTTCTTCCAAACCATCTGTTACTGCTTTAATAAATTCTTCGCGAGAGGTAATTGTGAAGGCATAATTGCTTTTCTTTTGTTCACCGATAGTTGTTTGTGTTTCTTTCCCAATATTCTTGCCACAGGCAGAACCCGCGCCATGTGCAGGATATATAATTACATCATCTGCTAATGGCTTTATTTTCTTTTGAATAGAATCAAATAACAAACCCGCCAAGTCATCTTGGGTCAAGGCAGATTTAACCGCTAAATCTGGTCTCCCAACATCTCCAACAAAAACAGTATCTCCAGTAAAAACTGCATTTGGGTTGCCTTTTTCATCACTCAATAACAAACACATAGATTCTAGTGTATGTCCAGGAGTATGCATTAACTTTAAAGTAATATCACCAACAGAAAAAACCTCTTCATCTTCTCCTACATAAATATCATAACCTGCTTCTGCGGTTGGACCATACACAATTTGAGCTCCCGTTTTACGCGCTAAGTCAATATGTCCACTTACAAAATCAGCATGAAAATGAGTCTCAAAAACATATTTAATTTTTGCCCCTCTTTTTTCTGCCATTTCAATATAAGGTTCGGTCTCACGTAGCGGATCAATAATAGCAGCTTCGCCATTGCTTTCAATATAGTAAGCTGCTTCTGCTAAGCATTTGGTATAAATTTGTTCTACGTACATTTTGTTTTGTTTTAGTGTTTATTCAAAATTGAAACAATCGTTTCATTTAAATTATGATTCCACTCAATTCTTTTATTGTTTTTTTTCTTTATTTTAATTGAGTTAATTTTTCTTCTACATATGGCAATTGCATTTCTCAATACAAGTAAGCACAGAACCCAAGTTAATTTCCTTTAAACTATAATAAGCACTCGTTCCTTCTTTGCGTACTTTCAAAAGTCCTTTGGTCTTCATATTTATTAGATGGTGAGAAAGCAAACTTTGCTCGCAACCTGTAATTTCCATTAACTCATTAACAGATAGTTCTTCCTTATCCTGCAACTGCGCAATTACCGCCAATCGGGTAGGGTGGGCTATCGTTTTTAAGATAAAGGCCGCCTTTTCTAGCTTTTCTTTTTCTACATTCATTTCGAGTACAAATATATGAACATATTAACATATGTTTATATTCTAGAAGAAATTAATGCCAATAAAATATTCAAAGCATAGAAAATCAGCGTAGTAATTTTAAGGGTAAGGGTTCGGTTTGAACCAATGCTTATCGGCTATAATTTGGACAAATAGCCAAGTAATGTTGATAGGCGCCGCTTATTAAATTGCTTAATTATTTATCTTGCCTCCATGAAAATTGGGTTTGATGCCAAACGTATTTTTAATAACAAAACAGGCTTGGGAAATTATTCTCGTTCCCTTGTTCAAGGTTTGGTTGAGCAATTCCCAAAGGATAGCTATCATTTGTTTACACCTAAAATAAAAATGTATGGAGCTTTTTTAGAAGGTTTTCCGCAAGTATTCCAACATTTTCCAAAAGGTGCCTTTGCTCAAAAACTTTCCTCGTATTGGCGTTCTAATTTGTTAACGCAAGATTTGGTTCAAACCGAAATAGATTTATACCATGGCTTGAGCAACGAATTGCCAATAGGAATTGAAAATACCAAAATAAAATCTGTGGTAACCATACATGATTTAATATTTTTACATTACCCAAAACAATATCCGTTATTAGATAGGTATTTCTATAAAAAGAAATTTGCTTCTGCCATAAATCGTGCCGATTTGGTAATAGCAACCAGCGAAAATACCAAGTGCGACATTTTGCATTTTTACAGTATTTCTGAGGATAAAGTTAAAGTGATTTACCAAAATTGCGATGCTATTTTTTATGAGAAAGCATCGGAACAATGCCTAAAAAGTTTAAAAAGAAAATACGGTTTGAACCGAGATTTTATTTTAAGCGTAGGTACTTTGGAAGCAAGGAAAAATCACATTCAATTGCTCAAAGCATTTGTAAAAAGTGATTTGCACGATACCGATTTGTTGCTAATTGGAAAGCAAGCTGATGCCTATCCAGAGCTTATTAAATTTGTAGAAAAGCACAGTTTACAAGATAGGGTGCGCTTTTTACACGACTTGCCTTTTTCTGATTTTCCTGCATTTTACCAAATGGCTGTTGGCTTTGTTTACCTAAGTATTTACGAAGGTTTTGGAATTCCAATTTTAGAAGCTTTGCGTTCAAACCTGCCTGTTCTCTGTTCCAATAAATCTTCACTTCCAGAGGTAGCTGGTAAAGCCGCAATTTTGGTTGACCCAACTAACTTAGTAGAAATAACAAATGGTTTGAACCAATTGGTATATAATACTGCGCTTCGCAATCAATTGAAATTGGAAATTGAACCACATGTTCAGAAATTTGAAACTCAATTATTAGCTCAACAACAGATGGAGCTTTATCAAAGTCTGTTAAACACTCTTTGATACCATTTGGAAAGGCCTAAATTTGCAGCGTGAAAATTCAACTTAAAGATCCAATATTTCTAAAATTACAGTCGGTTGCCAAAAATTTGAATACTCCTATTTTTGTAATTGGAGGATTTGTTCGTGATCTGTTTTTGAAACGAGAATCAAAAGACATTGATATTGTTGTAGTAGGGGATGGAATTGAATTTGCACAAGCCTTTGCAGAATTAATTCCTGAGAAAACCGACTTTGCCGTATTTAAAAATTTTGGTACGGCAATGGTAAAAACCAAACAATGGGAAATAGAATTTGTTGGTGCCCGTAAAGAAAGTTATAGCAAAGAAAGTAGAAAGCCCGCTGTAATTCCTGGTACCATCAAAGATGATCAGTTAAGAAGAGATTTTACTATTAATGCATTAGCCATAAGCTTAAACGAAGGCAATTTATTTGAACTGGTTGATCCATTTGGTGGCGTGATTGATATAGAAAATAAGGTTATTAAAACGCCCTTAGAACCCTCTATTACCTTCGACGACGATCCATTGCGAATGATGCGAGCCATACGTTTTGCAGCACAATTAAACTTTGCCATTGAATACAATACTTTTGAAGCCATAAAGAAACAAGCCAGTAGAATTTCCATTGTTTCCATGGAGCGAATTACAGAAGAGTTGAATAAAATAATGCAAAGTAAAAAGCCAAGTATTGGTTTGAACCTATTATTTGATAGCGGTTTATTGGCGCATGTTTTCCCAGAATTGCAAGCCATGCATGGGGTTGAAGTAATTAAGAAAAAAGCACATAAAGATAATTTTTACCATACGCTACAAGTTGTAGATAATGTGTGTTTAGAAACAAATAACCTTTGGTTACGTTGGGCTACCATGCTGCATGATATTGGCAAACCCAGCACCAAGAAATTTTTAGATTCAGAAGGTTGGACATTCCACGGACATGAAGATCGCGGTAGTAGAATGGTATCTAAAATATTTAGAAGAATGAAATTGCCTCTCAACGAAAAAATGAAATACGTTGAGAAGTTAGTTGCCATGCATCACAGACCAAAAGCACTTGCAGAAGATGGAATAACAGATTCTGCCATACGTAGGTTAATTGTAGATGCAGGGGAAGACTTGGAAGATTTGTTTACTCTTTGTCGTGCCGACATGACGAGCCGTTTCCCTGAAAAGATAAAATACTATAGAGCAAATTTATTAAAAGTTCAGGAGCTTGTTAAAGAAGTGGAGGAGAGAGATGCATTACGCAATTGGCAGCCACCAATAAGTGGAGAAGAAATTATGGCTCATTTTAACTTAACGCCCTGCAGAGAAGTTGGACTCATAAAATTAGAATTACGCGAAGCCATTTTAGAAGGCGATATTCCCAATACCAAAGAAGCCGCATTCCAAAAAATGATTGAAATTGGTACCAGAGTTTTGGAGAGAGGCTAAAAGCAAATAGCTATTAGCTTTTGGCCTTTAGCTATTAGCCTTTAGCAAAACCACGCTGGTTTGGATTTACAACAACGCTGGTTTGGATTTGCAATCCAAACCAAATACAATGAGGATTTGCAATCCGACTTTTCCCACGCTAGTTTGGATTTACAACGACGCTGGTTTGGATTTGCAATCCAAACCTTCCCGACCCATCGGGACATGAGGATTTGTAATCCGACTTTCCCCGCAATACCCACAGTGTTTTGGATTTGCAACAACGCTGGTTTGGATTTGCAATCCAAACCTTTACCCCCAAACGCAAATATTTCCACCTACCCCTAAATAGGTTCAGCGCGAAATTAAACAACATCAAACAGCCAAAGCCTACCCCAACTCAGTAATCCTAACTCCTAACTTTTCTTCTCACCCTCTATGTCCATAAAAATCTGGATTCTGGATTCTGGCCTCTGGCCTCCTATGTTTGAAAATTATTAAATTAGTAAACATAAAGTGAAAAAGTGTGAGAGCCGATTGTGGACTAAATAGCTCGTAGAAGTATATTGATCCAGAGATATAGCCTCACTCTTTTTTATCTCTTAGAGTTTGAACAG
>JAIOYZ010000039.1 GCA_021740845.1 Bacteroidia bacterium | reverse complement strand
ATGAAGCCACCGATAATGTAGGAGCTTATACTATCACACCAAGTTTAGAAGTAGGAGCAAATGGCTATTTAGCAAGTAACTATAATATAACTTACACACCAGGAGCCTTAACAGTAGGTCAAGCAAATTTAGAAATCACAGCTGATGGAGAGGCAAAAACCTACGGAGCCACAATAACAGGTGGAGCAGGTAAAACAGCCTTCACCTCAAATGGATTGTTGAATGGTAATACATTAACAAGTGTAACCTTAACTTATAGTGATGGCGATGAAGCCACCGATAATGTAGGAGCTTATACTATCACACCAAGTTTAGAAGTAGGAGCAAATGGCTATTTAGCAAGTAACTATAATATTACTTTCACACCAGGAGTTTTAACAGTTAACCCAGCGCCATTGACGATAACTGCAGATAATCAAGCAAAGTGCGAAAACTCGAATTTTACATTTGCTGGAACTGAGTTTAGTGTTATTGGAATTTTAAATGCTGATGGGGTAAGTTCAGTTACTTTAACTAGTGGTGCATCTGGAACAAATGGAGTTCATGGTTTATCACCATATACAATTACTCCGAGCGCAGCACTTGGAACTGGATTAACAAATTATGCAATAACCTACAACACCGGAAACTTTACCGTTTGGCAACTTCCAACAGCAGCATTTACTTTTAACGATAATACCCAATGTTTGATTGGACATAGTTTTGTGGTAACTAATGCATCAAGTAATGGTTCAGGAACAATCAACGCTTATGATTGGTCATCATTGAATGAAGATGATGGAAATACTATTTCAGGAATAGGACCACATACTCTAACTTATTTTACAGATGGTATCGGAGACAAAACAGTAAACTTAACTGTTACTGATGATAATGGTTGTACTAATTCAACTGCTTATTCTAATAATGTTGCTGTTTATGGTCATCCAACAGCAGCATTTACAACTACAGAATCTTCAATAGTAGCAAATGATTATAATATTTGTACTGGTTCGGTAGTTAATTTTAATGGATCAACTTCCACTGCAGGTGCATATCCTGGTTCTACGCTTAATTCTGGGTTAGCGGCATTTCAATACAAGGTTGCTAATTTGATATTGCCTGGTCCGCCAGCACTAGCTAATGCAGGTGCAGGTTCAAATGCAAGTTTATATAGTCCTACTATAGATGGAACAAATTCAGTTGTCCATGATGATTTTGAATATTCATTATTGGTGACAAACAATTGGGGATGTACCAATGAAACTAGTGGTGGTGGAAATCAACATATTTTAGTTTATCCTTTCCCAGTTCCAGCAATCAGTACTCCAGATATTGGAGCACAAGGTTCATATGGACCAGGAGTTGCTGTGCCAGTTGGTACAGTTGGAGCAAATGGTAATGGTGGTCAATTATTATGTCATAGCAAAGTTATTTTTGATAATACTTCAACCATTCCAAATGGTAGCATTGTAAGTTATACTTGGAATTTCGGTGATGGTTCACCAACAGTGGTTACAAATGATTTATCAAATGTAAAACACGAGTTCCCTGTTAATTATACCATCAACTGGTTTGATGCAGCTTTCCCTAATACAAGATACCCAATTAGTATGGTTGCTGTTTCTGATTTAGGATGTTCAACTACGGTGGCAATTAATAGAGATATAAAGAATGGTCCTGATGCTGTTATTGGCATGAACGATCCAGTTTCACAAAATTTGGTTGGAAATTCATTCTTGTTCAGAAATCTTTCTCAAAATCGTCATCCTAGCTTTATAACTAGTTCAACATGGAATTGGGGAGATGGAACTGGAACTTCAAATACTACATTTATTCCTAAAGTTTATTCAACTGCCGGGGATTATAGAGTTCATGTGATTACCTATACAGGTACTGGTTGTACTGATACGGCTTATCTAGATTTAAGTGTTTTTCCAACATCAGCAGCAGCTTTCACAAATAATACTAACAGCTGTTCTGATAGAACAGTTACCTTTACCAATACATCTGTATTGGCTTCTACCTATTCTTGGAACTTTGGAGACCCAGCCTCGGGAGTTAATAATACTAGCACTTCAGAGCATCCAACACATGAATTTTCTGCTGATGGTTCATACACAGTAACCTTATCGGTAAATAGTGGAGGATCTAGTGTATCTCATGCTGTTGTAGTAGCAACTACACCAACACCGGGAATCATTTCTTCAACAACAAATGTTTGTTCAAATGAATACACATTTACTAGCAATGCTACAGGATACAATTTAACTTATGCATGGACACTTTCAGGTGGGACAGGCGACCCATCAACTACTTCAAGCATACAAAGAATGTATGCAGGTGTAGGAGCAGAAACTTTGGATTTGGTTGTTACATCAAATGGCGTTTGTTCAACATCTGGTTTGTCTTCAGTTCCGCAATTAAGCTTTACATCTGATGCAACTGTTCCTTCTCCGCAAGCAGCACTTTCAGTTTCTGGAGATGTTTGTACTACAAGTAGAGATATTACTAATAGTTCAACGGGAGGCGATTCTTATAGATTAATATTGGATGGTGGTACACCTAGTGTTGCATTACCTGGAGTAAATACATTATCAGGTTTATCAGCTGGATCACATACAGTGAAAATAGTTGCTAGTCTTGCAGGCGATTGTTACGATACTGCTACTGCAACTTTTATTGTTGCAGTGCCAACCCCAGCATTTGTTGCAACACCAGCTTCTTGTGGAACAACCGTTGCCTTTAATGCTACATCATCTACATCTACTTACGGAGCCTTAACATACGCTTGGGATTTTAACGCTGCCGAAGGAACTGGAACTGGTCCAACAATTAGTTATTCTTTCTTATCAGGTGGAAGTAAAGATGTAATTTTAACTGCTACAGCAGAAAGCGGTTGTACAGCAGATATTACAAATGCTGTTACTGTTAGTAGTACAACAGGCGCAAGCGCTAGTTTTACCTCTGCGGCAATGGTTAGTGCTTGTACAAATGGAATTGACTTCACCAATACTTCTGGAACTGGCTTTACTTATTCTTGGGACTTTGGAGATGGAAAATCATCTAATGTTTACAGTCCTTCAAAAAGCTATGGAAGTGCTGGAACTTATACTGTAACTTTAACTGTTGTTGATGGAGCTTGTGTAAGTACGGCTAGTTCAACTGTAGTTATTCCTTCTACAACAGGAGGACCTGCTGCAAGTTTCTATGTTGTTAACAATGCCAATACCCAACCATTATCTACCAATCGATTCGACTTCTTTAATTCATCACAACACAATGGTTTTGGATGGATGACAAGTTACTCATGGGATTTTGGAGATGGAACCACAAATACAACAAATACTTTTGTTTATGGTAAGACTTATGCTACTGAAGGTGACTATGAAGTTACTTTGACTGCAGTATCAAGTTTAGGTTGTACAAGTACTGCAAAGCAATTAGTACATGTTACTGCAAGTGCAACATCTAGTTTCACATATGTTCCAAATACATGTGGAAGCAAAGATGTAGCTTTTACTAGTACTGCTACTTCAGCAAGTACTTATTATTGGTCGTTTGGAGATGGAAGTCATTCAACTGATGCAAATCCAACACATACCTATTCGGCAGACGGTTCTTATTCTGTTACCTTAAAAGTAAACAATACAACTACCTCTGCTGCTCAAGTGGTGAATGTGGTTAGTAACCCAGTGGTAGGAGCAATTACTCGTACCACAAATGGTTGCAATAATCTTTATACCTTCACCAATGTTTCTACTGGTACTAGTTTAACTTATGTTTGGACTTTCTCTGGTGGTACTGGTGCAGCATCAACTACATCAACAGCAACAAGAACTTATGCAGCTCCAGACCTTGGCACAACTGTAGATTTAGCAGTTTCTGCAGATGGAAGATGTACAGTTAATGCTACTCAATTGGTTTTTGATGCTGACGCTTCATTACCTGGTGTTGTGCCTGCATTAACAGTAACCGCAGCAAGTAATTGCGGTTTAACTAGAACAATTGATAATACAGGATCTACAGGAGCATCAAGTTATGAGGTAAAGATTGATAATGGCAGTTATGCTGTTCAGTCTACATTCCCTTACGATGTGACCCTAACAGCAGGTTCGCACACCATTTACTTAAAAGCTATTAATGGCAGTTGTGAAGAAGTAGCAAGTGAAATAGTTTCTGTTGGATCAGTAACACCTAGTTTTACAGCTACTTCAAGTGCATGTGGGGCTAGTGTTACCTTTACAAATACCACAACCAATACTGCTGGTGCCACACCAACTTATGCTTGGAGTTCTAGCAACAGCCCATTTACATCAACTTCAACTTCACCAACCTATACTTTTGCAAGTGCTGGAACTTATTCGGTAACATTGGAAGCAACCTTGCCAAATGGATGTGTAAGTTCTGTAACGAATGCCTCAGTTACAGCTAATGCAGGAACAGGACCAGTAGCATCCTTTACTTCAACCATGGTTGTGGGAGGAAGTTGCAATACAGGAGTGAGCTTTACAAATACTTCAACTGGAGCAACTACATATGTTTGGAGTTTTGGGGATGGAACAGTTTCTGTACCTTCTACAACTTCAACTATTTTCCATGCTTATGCTGCAACAGGTACCTTTAATGTAATCTTAACTGCTTACGGTGCAGGTGGATGTTCAAATGCTACAGCGGCAACACCAGTGGTTGTTACTGCAACTGGTTATCCAGTACCAGAGGTTAGTTTCTCTACTGATGCAGCTACACAATGTATAACAGGAAATAGGTATGATTTCTTTAACCGCACACAGTTAAATGGATGGGGTTGGGTTCCAACATATGCTTGGGATTTTGGAGATGGAACAACAAATACTGTAAATACATTTGCTTATGGTAAAACATACGCAGCTCCTGGAACTTATACTGTAAGATTAACAGGAACTAGTAATATGGGTTGCTCAAACTATAGTGAAATGACTGTTACCGTATTAACTGTTGGCGCATGTACACCACCGTTTATGAGAGATAGAATTGATGGTATTTACAATGACGGAGGTTCTATGGAAGTAGCAACACCAACTGGAGCAACTGGAATTGCAAAAACAGATTCTGATTTAAGCGATGAGGTAATTCTTTATCCTAATCCTAATAATGGTAATTTCAAATTGGGCTTGAAAGATATTCAAAGCAACAAGGTTGAAATAGTGATTATTGATATGTTAGGTAGAAGTGTTTATTCAAATACCTTTACCTTAAACGGTATGAAAGAGATAGATCTTAATGATATGAATTTGGCTCCTGGTACATATAATTTATTATTAACAGGTAACAATGAAAGTTCGGCTAGAAAAACTTTTGTTGTAGCTAAATAGTAATTTTTTACTAAATGTAAAATCCCCTTGGAAGTTTTCTTCCAAGGGGATTTTTTTTTGTTAGAATTCCCATTTTTCTATTTATTGGCGGTTTGAACCTAAAAACCTGTATACTAATTAATTCTTAAAATTGATTTTTGGGCATGTTTATCAACCAAATTGAATTAAATCAACTTGATAAACCTTATTAATTGCCTAATTTCGATTATTGATCTTATGCAGTATTCTAAGTGAAAATGGAGTAATGTAGTTTTTTGATGTAAGAAAACGAATTAATAATCTTTAATATGATAACAAGATTTACAAAACGATTAGGAAGAGTTTTATTTCTTTTCCTATTTTTAATTTCCATTCAATCTGCAAAAAGCCAAACTTTTGTGAGTGGTGTAATTTCGGTGGACAGTGTTTTTAAATTAACAGCAAGTCCTTTTGTGGTTTCAGGGAATTTAATCATACAAAACGGCGCTACTTTGACTATTGAGCCTGGAGTAGTAATTAAGTTTAACCAAAATATTAGCATGTTGGTTTTGGGAACTTTGCTTGCTGACGGTCAAGTTGGATCGAGAATAAAATTTACTGCAAATACGGTAACTCCAAGTGCTGGATATTGGGGAGGTTTATCGTTTGGAGCCAATTCAACTCCCGCTACATACGATGTTTCGAGCCAATATGTATCTGGATCTATACTTAATTATGTAGATTTTGATTATGCTGGAAGTGCCATCAGTGGAGTTTTTGGAGCCATTGCCTTAACTGGAAATGGAGCACCATTTATCAATCATGTTACAGTGAAGAATTGTGCTTATCCTGGTATTTATTCTAAAAGTGGAAGCAATGTCTTGATAATAAGAAATACTTCGGTTTCTAATTGTCAATCGGGTAGTTCTACAGGAGCGTATGAGAATTTTTCAGGTGGTATTAATATTCGCCTTCATTCCAATTCTGTTATCATAGATAGTTGTATGGTTGAATATAATACAGGTGCTGGGATTGGAGTTGTTAAGGGAAATGGGTCACTTATTTCTATTAGCAATAGTTTGGTTCAGCACAATACTAATAGCACAACTGGAAATGGTGGAGGTTTGATTTTGGATCCACAAGCAACAGTTAAGTACAACAGAATTGCCTTTAATACAGCCAGCCAAGGTGGAGGTTTGTATTTAGATACTATAGGTACAGCAGGAGGTTTGGTTCAACAAAATTTTATAATTGGTAATACAGCTTCAATTGGAGCGGCATTTTGGGGAGGAACCGATTCTTTAGTTTCAAACGTGATTGCTAACAATACTGGTGCAGGAGAAATTTGTAGGGTTTATGGTAGTCAGGCTAATTATTTTAATGAATACATTGGTAATACTGCGCCATTTATATTTAGAACTTTTGGGCCTTATGTTGGTGCGGATATAGTTAAAAATTCCTTTTCAAATAATAGCACCTCAAGTTCTACTTCTGCACTTCTGCAATTTGAAAAAGTGCCTGCAAGTGCAGATGAAAATAACCTAATGGATAACAGCGGTTATAGCTATACCATGCAGATGAACAATAGTGATAATACGGCTATACTTTCTGCCATAAATAACTTTTGGAAAACAACTGGAACACTTAATTCTACTGCTATTCAGGCTTTGATTTTTGATATAAACGATGATATTAACCAAGGTCAAATTACTTTTTCCCCTTTCCAAACTTCACCAAGAACTGATTGCCCAATTTCGGGAGTTAGCATGCCAATAAAGAAAGTGATTGGCGACTCATTATTTGTTAATTGGAATACTAAAGTTGGAGAGAATGTTGCCGGATACAAAGTGTATTATGGAGGTTCGGATGGAATAAGTTTTAACCAATTTATTAATACGAGCACTGATACATTTTGTTGGATTCCAATTAGCGAAAATATAGATACTGTTGCAGTAACAGCATATTCTGGAACAGCTACCAATTCTATTGTAGATTTTATAACTGGAGCAGAATCTTGGTATACATTTGCTAATTGGGAGAATTCTTCCAATCCAATCATTTTGTCTTATTCTCCAACTAGTGGAACTTTTGGAGATACCATAGAAATTACTGGAAGTAATTTAACAGGCATTTCAGAATTATTATTTGGTGGTCATGTTGTTCAAAGTTATGTAGTAAATTCTTCAACAAGTATTACTGCAATTTTAGATAAAGGTTCTAGCGGAAATGTGTTTGTTAGAAATGCCATTGGTGGAGCAACACTTTCTGGATTTAACTATTTGGCCAAACCTTATTTGATTTCTTTCTCGCCACAAATTGGTGGGATTGGTGCCATAATTGATATTACTGGTTTTCATTTTACTGGAACCACTTCGGTTTCTTTTGGTGGAACTTCAGCCGCTTCATTTGTAATTTCTGGTGATACTTTAATTAAGGCAACTTTGGGTGCTGGAGCTTCAGGAGTGGTAATGGTTACTAATCCATTTGGTTCAGACACACTTTCTTATTTTAATTTCTGTGCGCCTTTCGTTTTGAACCTACCTGATACTTCAATTTCGTGTGGCGATAGTGTGATGTTAACCGCAAGTTCTGGATTTGCTTCTTATTTATGGACGAATGGAGATACCACTAATTCTACCTATGTAACTAATCCTGGATGGAATTATGTTCATGTTACCAATGTTTTGGGTTGTGAGGAAAACGATAGCGTTTTTGTTGTTCTTAATCCTTATCCAACTCCAATAATTACTGGTGATACTATTTTATGTGCTGGAACAAGTACTTTTTATAAAAATGGAAATGAAGCAGGTCATGCCTATAATTGGAATGTTGCAAATGGTAGTTTAAATTCTGGTCAGGCAACGGATAGCATTACCGTTACTTGGACAAGCGCTGGACAAGGCAAAATAGTTTTGTTGGATTCAATTATTGCAACAGGATGTTCGGTTCAAACCGATACTTTTTTAGTAAACATACAAGCTAACCCAAGCCCAGTAATTTCTGGTTCTATACAAACCTGCGCTAATAAAATTGAGGTTTATCAAACACCAAAAGATACTGGCAGAACTTATAGTTGGGAGATAACTGGAGGTATTATTTTAAGTGGCGGAAATACCGATAGTTTAGTAGTAAGTTGGGGTAATGTTGGAACAGGAACCTTACAAGTTACCGACTCAAACAATTGGACAGGTTGCAAAACAACCACTTCAGTTTTTAACGTAAACATTAATCCTTTACCAACTCCAGTTATTTCTGGTTCAACCATTGTTTGTTCGGGAGGAACGGCTTTGTATACAACGGTTGATAATCCAGGTAGAGGATATTTCTGGACAGCTAACGGTGGAGTTATTACTTCTGGGCAAGGAAATGATAGTGTAATGGTAACATGGGGAGCATCTGGAAATGGTAGATTAAATGTTTCAGATTCTAGTTTTGCTACAGGTTGCGTTGGAACTACTTCAGATTATTTAGTTGCTATTTTGCCATTACCAACACCAGTAATTACTGGGGATACATTCTTATGTGAAGGTACAAGCACTTTTTATAAAAATGGAAATGAACCAGATCATGGGTATAGTTGGAATGTAATAGGTGGCAACTTAATTTCTGGTCAGGCCACAGATAGTATTGTTGTTACTTGGCCTAATTCGGGTATGGGCAAAATTGTGTTAACAGATACTATTCAATCTACAGGTTGTTTGGTTCAAACCGATACTTTTTATATACATATTAATGCCAACCCAGCACCAGTAGTTTCTGGTTTGAACCAAGTTTGCGCTAATTCAATTGCTGTTTACCAAACGCCAAAAGATACAGGTAGAAGTTATAATTGGACAATTGGAGGAGGCGTATTTGTATTTGGAGAAACCACAGATAGTGTTTCTGTAAGATGGGGAAATGCAGGAACAGGAACTATGCAAGTAGTAGATTCTGTAAACTATACTGGTTGCAAAACAACCTCGAGTGTATTTAATGTTTTAATTAATGATGTTCCAGTACCTGTAATTTCTGGTTCTGTTTTGTTGTGTTCTGGAGCAACTGCTTTATATACCACACCATCGGATACAGGAAGAGGGTATTTCTGGACAGTTAATGGAGGGGTAATTGCAAGCGGCCAAGGAAATGATAGTGTTACTATTACTTGGGCAGGAGCTGGAACGGGCACATTAATAGTAGTAGATTCTATTTTTGTTACAGGTTGCAAAGGTGTAACAGAAGCATATCATGTTACGGTTCAGCCAAACCCAACACCAGTTATTTCTGGTTCTGATACAGTTTGTTCTGGAAATGTTAAAATGTATGTAACGCCATTTAATCCAGGTAGATCATATTTTTGGAGCATCACTGGTGGAACAATAAACTCTGGTCAAAGCAAGGATACAATATTTGTAACTTGGGGGGCAAGTGGTAATGGAACCTTAATGGTTACTGATTCTGTAAATGATGCAGGATGTAAGACTACCACTGCTGCATTTAATGTGGCAATTTTAAGTAATCCAACTCCTATAATAGCAGGTAAATTGGCGGTTTGTGTAAATGCGATTGAAAGCTATACCACTACAGGATTGCTAGGACATTCTTATTCTTGGCAAGTTGTAGGAGGAACTATTGTTTCTGGACAAGGAACAAATTCTATCCAAGTTTTATGGGCTAATGCAGGTTCTGGGACAATTAGAGTAACTGATTCTGTTAATGCCACTGGATGTTTAGGAATATCCACCCCAATTGTAGTTAGTATTTTTGCCTTACCTAACCCAGTTGTTTCTGGACCAACGGCATTATGTTTGGGAAATTCTGCTAATTATACCATAACAGGAAATTCTGGAAGAACATACTTATGGACTGTTGTTGGTGGAACCATCGCATCAGGGCAAGGGACATCTTTCTTAACTGTAAATTGGAATGTTGCTGGAGTTGGAAGTGTTTCTGTATTAGATTCTGTAAATGCAACAGGATGTAAATCTACTTCTTTACCGCATGATGTTACGGTATTTGCATTGCCAAATCCTGTAATTACTGGGGCTAATTCTGTGTGTAATGGAACCAATATGATTTATTCAACCACTAATAATTCGGGACATACCTATTTCTGGACTGTTACAGGTGGTACACTTGCATCTGGACAAGGAACTTCTAATATTTTGGTAACTTGGGGTACGCCTGGAACTGGTACTATATCTGTTAGAGATTCAATTAATAGTAGTGGTTGTGAAGGTACTTCTGCCAATTTTAATGTTGTAATTAATTCTAGTCCTACACCATTAATAAGTGGTTTGATTGAAATTTGCGAAGGAGGAAATGCTACTTATACAACCCCAACTGTTTCTGGACATTCTTATATCTGGAATGTAATTGGAGGAACAATAGTAAGTGGACAAGGAACTCCGAGCATTGATGTTAATTGGCCTCTTAATGGTTCAGGTTCTGTGGAAGTAACAGATTCTATAACTGGTGCTGGATGTAAGGTAACAACATTGCCTTATTTGGTAACCATAGATACTTTACCAACGCCAGCAATTAGCGGTAATACCATCATTTGTGAAGGAAGTAGTCATGATTATTCAGTAAGCGCTAGTACCAACCATGATTATCAATGGACGGTTTCTAATGGTATTATTACCAATGGACAAGGAACTTCAACCATTACGGTTAGCTGGGGTGCCTCTGGATTGGGTACTATAAATGTAATTGATTCAAATGAAGTGACAGGTTGTGTGGGAAGTGCCACAGGATATTTGGTAAGTATTATTGGAAGTCCTGCACCTGATGTTTCGGGAGCATCTGTGGTTTGTGCCAATTCAAGTTCTGATTATTCAACACCTAATAATTCGGGAAGGTATTATAATTGGACTGTATTTGGTGGTACCATAATAATGGGACAAGGAACATCTAATATTAGTATTATGTGGGGTAGTGTGGGGTCTGGTTACGTTTATGTTACAGATAGCATTGAAGCCACAGGTTGTGTGGGAACAAGTAGTGTATTTAATGTAAGCATTTCATCTAACCCAACAGCAGTAATTAGTGGAACTTTTGTAAGGTGTGTTGATAACGAAGCAATTTATGGAACCTTCAATAATACTGGAAGATCATTTAATTGGGATGTAATTGGAGGAACCATTCAATCTGGACAAAGTACTGCATCTATCACAGTAATGTGGGATATGGTTGGTACTGGATATGTAATGCTTACAGATTCGATTACAGGTTCTGGTTGTAAGGCATCTACTTTTAGAGAAGTTACTGTTAATCCAAATCCTGTTGGAAGCTTTATAGTTACCCAATCTGGAGGAATAGTAACCGGAATTCCTGATGAATCTGGGGCTTATTATACTTGGGATTTTGGTGATGGATTTAATAGCTCATTAGCAAATCCATCACATTTGTACGCCACCAATGGAACTTATACAATTAGTTTGGTAGTTAGAAATCAACAAGGATGTGCTGCATTTTCATCACAAAGTATAGATGTAACTTCTGTAGGTTTGGATGCGACATTGGCGGAAAATTTTGCAATCAAAGCCTATCCAAATCCATTCTATTCAACAACAAAAATTGGAGTGAATTTATCTCAATCTGATGTGGTAGAAATAGAAGTATTTGATTTAACTGGAAGAAACTTAGGAACGCTTAAGCCTTCGGAAAGATTGGCTGTTGGAGAGCATGTATTTGAATTTAATTCCGATAATTTTGCTCTTGGTTCATCGGTTTATTTAGTAAGAATTAAAGTAGGCGATACTTACCGTTTCTTAAAAATAATTGATATTGGTAAAGATTAGGTTCGAACCAAAATAACTTAAACGAAAATGCCACTCAGTGAAAACTAGGTGGCATTTTTTTTTTGAGTATTTGGGGCAAAAAAAAATCCATAAAATTTAGCTCTATTTAGAACTAAACTTTATGGATTTAGAATTATTAAAGTATTGCTTAGTTGAATCTTGGAGATACAACTAATTCTTTAGAACCGGGAGTGTAAACGTAAAAACCTTCGCCAGATTTAACGCCTAAAATACCAGCAGTTACCATGTTAACCAATAATGGACTTGGAGCATATTTGGTATCGCCTAAACCATCGTAAAGTACATTCATGATGGCTAAGCAAACATCTAATCCAATAAAATCTGCCAATTGCAATGGACCCATTGGATGAGCCATACCTAATTTCATTACGGTATCAATAGATTCAACAGTTCCAACACCGCTTTGTAAGCAAATGATAGCTTCGTTGATCATAGGCATTAAAATACGATTGGCAATAAAACCAGCGTAATCGTTTGCTTCTGCAGGAACTTTACCAATTGCTTTGGATAAATTAACAACCGCTTCGCTAACTTCTTTTGAAGTTTTGTAGCCATTGATAACTTCCACCAATTTCATTACAGGAACTGGGTTCATAAAATGCATTCCAATTACTTGCTCTGGACGTTTGGTTACGCTTGCAATTTTAGTAATAGAAATAGAAGAAGTGTTTGAAGCCAAAATACAATGAGCAGGAGCATATTCATCAATTTGTTTGAAAATATCTAATTTGATATTGATGTTTTCGCTAGCCGCTTCTACGATTAAATCTGCATTGGCACTAGCCTCTTTTAAGCTAGTAAAAGTGGTGATATTAGCCAAAGTAGCGTTTTTAACTTCTTCGGTAATACTGCCTTTGGTTACCATACGGTCTAAGTTTTTACCGATGGTTTCAATGGCTTTTTTCAATTGAGCTTCGTTAACATCTATCAAATTTACTTGGTAGTTGTTTTGAGCAAATACGTGAGCAATTCCGTTGCCCATCGTTCCAGATCCTATAACAGTTATGTTCTTCATTTTTCTTGAATTGAAGCGCAAATGTAAAAAAGCCTTTTTATTAAAAAAGTTTTATAATCAATCAAATTACTCACAGGATTGTTTTATGTTTGAAACCAATCGTATGAAGAGAATTATCTTTCTGTTATTTAGTAGTTTAGCCCTTGTTTCTAGCGCTCAACAAAATCATTGTGCCACCGAATTTTCTGCTGCACAATGGCAGCAATTGAGGGCAATTCAGCAACAAATTGACACCAATCCCGAGTTTATGAAAAAAAAGGCCATGCAATATGTGCCTGTTAAGTTTCATATAATTGGAAATAGCAAAGGAGTTGGTTATTATTCTATTCACCAATTATTAGAAACAATTTGCGAGTTGAACCAAAAATATACGCCAGTGGGTTTTCATTTTTATATTGCTGATTCTGTTAGCTATATCAACGATAACGACCTATACAATGGAAGCGCCGATGCCATTTGGAATTATGCTTCCGATTTTAAATTAAATGGAGCCGTAAATGTGTTTTTTCATGGGGCAGGCATGCAATGGTGCGGCGTCTATTTTGGCGGGGTAGATGTGGTATTTATTAAAAATTCTTGTCAGGGACCCAATGCCACCACTTTAACCCATGAGTTGGGACATTTCTTTGGATTGCCACATACATTTTCTGGATGGGAAGGAGGAGATGCTCCGCCAAGTTCTGATATAGAAAAAATTGATGGTAGCAACTGTAGAACCGCTGGGGATGGGTTTTGCGATACTAAAGCAGATTATGTTTCGCAACGCTGGAGTTGTCCTTTGCCGTGGAATTTAACCGATCCCAATAATGTGGTTTTTAAGCCAGATAGTTCTATTTATATGAGTTATTCTTCTGATAATTGTCAGAGCCGTTTTAGCACAGAGCAAATGCAAGCCATGAACAGTAATTTGAATAGCAGAGGATGGGCAAAACCAAGTGCTGATTTGCGCTCCTTAATTGCACCTCAAAAACAGTTTCCTACTCCTGGAGATACAGGAATTAATGCCTTACACGTGCCATTAAAATGGAATGCTGTTGAAGGAGCATTTGCTTACCACGTGCAAGTGGCGCGCTTTGGCGATTGGAATTATTTGAACTACGATGAATTGGTTTACAATACTGCAACTACCATTAAATTGTTTGGAAATTGGGAATATGCATGGCGTGTGCGAGCCATCACTCAAGCCAATACTTGTTCTAATTTTGGTGTGGTAGATACGTTTACAACAAGAGAATTACCTTTGGGTCAAACCGAATTGTTTTTCCAAAATGAGGTGCAAATTTATCCTAATCCGGTAAGGGCAGGGGAGCAAGTTTTGGTTCGAACCAAAGAACCAAGTCAATTAACTATTTTCAACGAATTGGGTCAGACCGAAATGGAATTTAGCAACCCAATTAATGGAGAATTTTCTTTTGAGATGCCTTGTCCAGGATTGTACTTTATAGCCCTAAAAACGGCACATACGAGTATGGTGAAGCGCTTGTTGGTTACCCAAAACTAGCGAAGTCTTCTGGCGTATCGAAGCTTTTGAAAATGCTTGGGTTAATGCCCGTAATTTGAGCTGAATTACTGGATTCTAAAAAGTGGCGCAGGGAAGTTTTGTTTTGATGGAAGTTCTCTAAAATTTTCGGCAAATCTTGAGCGTGGTAAATGGCTAATAAAGGCTCAGGCATTTGAGTTTGTTCGTTTACAAAAAAGCAGGTTTTATTTTCTTTTTGGTAGGTTTGAACCAAAAGAGAAAGATGTGGCAATTGAATGAGCGGATAATCGCAAGCCAATAGCAAAATGCTGGTATTTTCTTGGATGTTTTGGAAGGCAGAAAGCAAGCCTGTCATTGGCCCCGCATTAGCAAATTTGGGTTGATCCAAAAAGAAATTGTTCTCCGTTTTGAACCAAGAAATTTGGTCTTTCCTGCAAGAAACAAAAGCAGGTAAGTGTAGTTGATTAGCGAGATGAAGTAAATGCTGGTATTGTGGAATTTGATGGTAAGTAAGTAAAGCTTTTGGTTGACCCATTCTACTACTGTTTCCACCACATAAAATTACGGCAATAAGAGTTGGAGTTTTGCTTGAAGTGGAATATTTACTTTCCATTCTTAGTTGGTTCAAGCCGAAAAAGCAAAAAGCTTACCCTTAACCAAGCGATCTTCATCTATATGGGTAAGTTCCATTTCCATAATTTCATTTACGAGAGAAGGCTCGTAGGCGGTTTTTACCTTTACATAATTGGACGTAAAACCATACATGGTATCGGCATCGTTTTCGGCTTCCCAGAGAACAGGAAAGGTTTTGCCAATTTGCTCTTCGTAAAAATGGTTGCGTTTTTTATCGCTAAGAATATGCAGCATTTTGCTACGCTCGTTGCGCTTACGTAAAAGCACTTTTCCGGGTAATTTGTTGGCGGTGGTATTGGCTCTTTCGCTATAGGTGAAAACGTGGAGATACGAAATTGGAAGCTCGTTTAGATAATTGTAAGTTTCCAAAAACAACTCATCTGTTTCGCCTGGATAACCAATGATAACATCTACTCCAATGCAACAATGCGGCATTAGCGATTTTATTTTTTGGATGCGAGAAGTGTACAAATCGGTATCGTATTTTCTACGCATGCTTTTTAGTAATTCATCTGAACCCGATTGCAAAGGAATATGAAAATGCGGAACGATGGTTTTGCTTTGGGCAGCAAATTCTATGATTTCATCGGTAAGCAAATTAGGCTCGATGCTACTAATTCTTAAACGCTCCAAGCCATTTACTTTATCCAAAGCCTGTAATAATTGAAAGAAATTTTCTTGAGTTCCCGCGCCAAAATCGCCAGTATTTACGCCTGTTAGGACAATTTCTTTGCTACCTTGAGCTACAATTTCTTGGGCTTGTTTTACTACATTGGCAATGGTATCGCTTCTGCTAGAACCACGAGCTAAAGGAATGGTGCAAAAGGAACAAAAATAATCGCAACCATCTTGCACTTTAAGGAAAGTTCGGGTACGGTCGCCCATAGAGTAGGAGCTATGGTATTCCAAAACCTCTTTTATTTTTCCTTCTTTTACTTCTGCAATTTCTTTCTTTTTGCCATTGCCAATATATTCTTGAATATTGAATTTTTCGGCAGCGCCTAAAACCAAATCAACGCCTTCAATTTTGGCAATTTCTTGAGGTTTCAATTGTGCGTAACAACCAATAATACTTACAAAAGCATTAGGGTTATGGCGAAGGGCTTCCTTAACAATCTTCTTACACTTTTTATCGGCATGGTCGGTAACGGAGCAGGTATTGATAACATATACATCAGCGCCTGCATGGAAATCGACTTTTTGGTAGCCGTGTTCACTTAAATTTCTACCTATGGTAGAAGTTTCTGAGAAGTTTAGCTTGCAGCCAAGTGTGTAAAAAGCAACGGTCTTCGACATGGGCGCGAATATAATTAAAAAGTTCTTAGCTTTTCTTTTTGAGGAGAATTGTGCCACAAATTGAACATTTTCTATGAGGCATGTTTTTTACTTTTTTGCGTGCCCAAAAAAGTAACAAAAAAGGGCACCAACAGAACCAACTTGAAAGATTTTTTGTCGCGCAGGCCTGCCCCACGCTGGCCAAAATCTTTCCAGTTCGCTCTTCTGTTGGATCCCAGCCGCACTGTTTTTTTTAGGATATTTTGAGGGATTCGGATTGGAATTTCAAACCGGCTGGTATTGGAATTAGCATCTGGCGACTGGCATCTGGCGGCTGGCATCTGGTATTTTTTTTGGAGGAATGATTGGGGAAGGCGGATTGCAAATCCTTTTGGTATGAAGGTTTGGATTGCAAATCCAAACCAGCGGAAAAACTACATTGATATTTTTTCTCCACAATTTTCATTTAGAAATTCAGCTGCATCGCTATCTCCCATTTTATAGGCTTTAAACCAGTCTTCACAAGCTCTTTGCTTTTGATTTAATAAATCATATGCACTACCTCTATTTACATAATACCCAGATATTCCAGGGTGTAATTTAATCGCATAATTAAGATCTTTTAATGCTTCTAAAGGTCTATTTAGATACAAATAGGAAGTACCTCTATTATAAAAAAATCTTGACTCTGATTTATTATAAAATATTGCTTTCGTATATTCTATGATTGCCTTTTCATGAAATTTTTTCTTATCGTATATGACTCCAATATTACTATATACATTATATTGGTTTGAATCAAAACCTATTATTCTATCATAATCTTCCAATGCTAAATCGAGTTCACCTAACGAAGAATATAAAAGTCCTCTACTATTTAATGAAGATGCATTTTTAGGATCCATTGAAATTATTTTACTATAGTCTGCAATGGCAAGTTGCAAAAAGCTCAGCCTTTCATATGATTCTGCACGATTATATAAAACATCAGTATCCCCATCATGAATCATAAGATACTTACTAAAATCATAAATTGCTTTGCTATAATCCTTCAGCATAAAATAACATATGCCTCGAAGTTTAAAATATTCTAAATTTGAAGAATCCCGTAATAGTGCATCATCAATAGTTACAATAGCCTCCTGTAATTGACCTTGATCTATTTGATTGTTGGCAATATCCATTTTATTTTTATCACGACATCCCGTTAAAAATATCATGGATAAAAATATGATTTTAAAAAACATTAATTTCAACATCATATATTATTTTAATCTTATTTCGATTGGTTCTGATTTAATATCTAATACTGTTCCGCCTACTATGTCTTTTATATTGGGAGGCAAAGTTTATAAATCAATTAATTGGTAACTACTAATTTGGTAATACGAAAATAGGGCAGCAGTTAATTTTTCACAATCATAATATCGATTTGCACCTAATTGAGGATAAAAATTATTTAAATCATAGGTGCTTATGAAGGTTAATGTATTTAGCAAATTAGGTGATCTTTTTAGGGGTGCTTAAGGTTGTTTTATAGTTGGAGGTAGAGATAGGCTAAGCCCAAGGGGGCTTTTTTGCTCGTTTACTGATTATTAGCGACAAAAATAAGTATCAACCAAGTGGAATAGCAGCGAATAACTTCTACCACTAAGAACCTTCTTAAGGTCTTTAGGTTGTAAATAATAAAAGTCATATGGAAAACCTACTCCTTGGTAACTACCATTCTTGGGAACTATTCCAAAACCAATAGCATTTATTAGCAATTTGCCATTTTTTGAATCCAAAAAATAATCAATAATTATAGGAGATGAATATATAAAAGAAAAGTCAATTCTATTTAGTTTTTCTAAATCCTCAGAAGAAATGGTATGTGATTCATGTATCAATTTATTCATGCTATCATTCTTCTCATAAAATCCATTATTTTTAGTTAATAAAAGCTTTCGATTACTTTCTAAAAATACATCAACTTGGAATTCTGCAATTAGCTTGGAAGCAATTTGAATATCGAACTCAAAAATGCCTTTTCTCCATAACTCCTCAAATAAAAATTTGGAAAGAACTTTGGCTTGTTTGCTTTTTGATTTACGAATTTCATTATGAGGTAGGAATAAAACAACAATGTCTGTATCAGGGTAATTTTCATTAAATGAATATTTCGATCTGTAAATAAATTCAAATCCATCTTCATAAATTTTAACTGCATTAATTGAATATAGGTTTACTGTTTCAGAAAAATTGACGATTTTTCCATCAAACTGCTTAAATAGGAGAGATTGGATTGTAGAAATACTATCGAATTTAATGGAAGGCAATTCAATTTGATCCTTTCTATTATTATAAAAAAGCAATTTATTTCCAATAGTATCCTCTAGCAATAATTGAGGTATCAAACATATTTCACCCTTAAACATTTCGGCCATTTCATCTAAAAATATTTGGGCTGACCTATTTTGTTGGGCATGTGAAATTTGAAAATTTCCTAATAGAAAAATAATTATAATTGTTTTTTTCATAGCCTAATTATTTATTTCTGACATTTGGAAACATTGAAGGAAAGTGTTTTGGATTCTAAAACTGGCAAGTTATTTTGGGTTTTTAGGTTTGGGATATGGCATGATATTCTATCAAAAATAAGAAAGGATTTTTGTTTTTGTGGTCTTATTTGGTTCAAAGCGAAATATTAGTTGGTTTTGGGTTGTTTGTAGCAATTGGCTTCTGGCATCTTGCGGCTGGCATCTGGCAGTTTTTTGGAGGAATGATTGAGGAATGTGGATTGCAAATCCTTTTGGTTTGAAGGTTTGGATTGCAAATCCAAACTGGCGAGTGGCAAATCTAAACCAGCGTGTGCAAATCACGACATGGGGATTAGGCTCAAGGGAATTGAGAATGCTGTTTAAAATGAATGGAATTGAGTCTAATTTGGATTAGATTTGAGTTTTATTCCATCGCCTATGAAATATATTTTTTCGAGAATTTACCTTACTCTGCTTTGTTCTGTTATGAGTGGAAGCGTTTTTGCACAAACCAATTTTTTGAAGCTAAACCTTGGTGGTCTTTTATATTCACAAACTTTTGATAAGGAATTGAGACCCTTGATTCCTCCTACATTTTCCCTAGGTTTTGAAAAAGGTTTGAAAAATTCAAACTACTCCATCGGCTGCCAAATTAATTATGGTTATACTTTGTTTAGCATGTATACAGAAACAGATGGTTATAAATTGGCTGCTAAGGTTGCTTACCAAGGAGTTTCATTGTTTTTAGATGCCAGAAAATATATTTGTTTTTCTAATGCTGGAAAATTGAAGTCAGATAAATATGAGGGAGTTTTTGCAGGTGTTTATGGTGGTTTTCAAAAATTAAATGAAAACCAATTTGTAAACTACGATCCCATTAACCACGATATTCAAAATTATTATTTGAATGAATCTGAGAAAATTTGGATTTTAGGTTTGGGATTAAATGCGGGGTATAAGAAAAGCATAAATAATAATTTTTACTTTGAAATTTTAGGTGGTTTGGGTTACGGCTATGTTTCAAAAGCTGAGGTTCAAATTTGGGATTCATATGGTAATAGTAAAATAAGGGCTTTAAATTTAACTCGTGCTGAATTTTCTGTTGGGTACAAGTTTTAATCTGTTTGAACCAACTCGTTTTTAAAAGATATTCTATAAATCACATTTCAAAAATCTTCCTACTTCATAAAAGTAATGTTTCAAATTTCATTTGGGGATTTTGGTTTTTGTTGTCCTTTTTGGTTTAAAGCGAAATATTAGGTGGTTTGTAGACATTGGCCTCTGGCAACTGGCGGCTGGCATCTGGCAGTTTTTTGGAGGAATGATTGGGGAAGGCGGATTGCAAATCCTTTTGGTATGGAGGTTTGGATTGCAAATCCAAACCAGCGAGTGGCAAATCTAAACTGGCGAGTTTTTTTGCTTCTGGCCACTGGCTGCTGGCATCTGGCAGATTGTAAATTAGAAATTGGCCGTTGGTTTTGATTTTGTTAATTTATTGATGCCTTTTTGGTTGGGGATGTTTTTTTGTTTAATCGTTTATGCGTTTAATCGTTTAGGGTTTAACTAAAATAACAAACTCATAACTTATACCTTTGGATTTCACGTTCGATAAAATTTGGTGAGTAATTCCGAATTTGTGGAACCTTTTTTTTGGAGGAAAGATTGAGGAATGCGGATTGCAAATCCTTGTGGTATGAAGGTTTGGATTGCAAATCCAAACCAGCTTGTGCAAATTCAAACTGGCTTTATGCAAATCCAAACCAGCGAATGGCAAATCCAAACTGGCGAGCTTTTTTGTTTAATCGTTTATGCGTTTAATCGTTTAGGGTTTAACTTAACTTTATCAACTCTTAAATTTTACTCTTTACTCTTAATTCAAAACTCTTAACTCTTAACTCTTAATTCTTAACTCAAAACTCAAAACTCTTAATTCTTAACTCTTTACTCTTTACTCTCAACTCTTAACTCCTGATTTCACCTTCGGTAAAAAAATCACATTTCAAAAATCTTCCTATATCATAAAAGTAATGTTTCAATTTTCATTTGGTTCAAACCGTATCTCCCTTTAAAAAACCTACCTTTGGCGGCTATTGAGTTTATTATGGAATTTTTGGATTTAGGTGTTTCTAGTAGTTTGGTAAAGGCTATGGCGGTGGAGGGAATTGCAAATCCTTACCCTATTCAAGTGCAGGCCATTCCTGCTATTTTGGCTAAGAAAGATGTATTGGGTATTGCCAAAACTGGTTCTGGAAAAACGGCAAGCTATGTGCTTCCTATTTTAATGATGGATAGGAAAAAGCCTCTGAAGAACCGACATGTTCGTGTTTTGATTTTGGTTCCAACGCGCGAATTGGCGGTTCAGGTTCAAACTGTTTTTAAACAATTTAGTTTGTACGAACAAAAGCCCATGAAAACCATGGCTGTTTATGGTGGCGTTTCCATTAACCCACAAATGATGGCTTTGCAAAGTATTGAAGTTTTAATTGCCACTCCGGGAAGGTTGTTGGAATTGATGGAGAATAATTCAGTTCACCTCAACGAAATTGAAACTCTTGTTTTAGATGAGGCCGACAAAATGTTGAACCTTGGTTTTAAAGAGGAAGTTGACAAGATTTTAGGTGTGTTGCCAGCCATGAAACAAAGCCTTTTGTTTTCTGCCACATTAAACGAGGATGTTGCTTCTATTCATCAGCTATTACTTAATAATCCAGTTGTTTTAAAAATAGAAGAGCCCACAGAAAACCTAGATTTAATAAACCAATCTTCGTATTTTGTAAGTGAAGAAAAGAAAGGTCCTTTGTTGCGGTTTTTGCTTAAAAATAAGGATTGGAAACAGGTATTAATTTTCACTTCCTCCGTTTACCAAGTGGATAATGTAACCGATAAATTATTAAAGCATGGATTTGATGCCATGTCGATTCACAGTAAGAAAAGTCAGGGAGCGAGAACGGAGGCAATGGCTAAATTTAAATCTGGAAAGCTTCGCATTTTGGTAGCAACAGATTTGTTATCGAGAGGAATTGATATTCAGTTTTTGCCTTGTGTTATAAACTACGAATTACCTCGGTCGCCCAAGGATTATGTGCATAGAATTGGTAGAACGGGTAGGGCAGAGAACCCCGGTGAGGCCATTGCTTTTGTAACTATGGAAGACCAGCACCATTTTAAAATCATCCAAAAGAAAATGGGCAAGCGAGTAGAAATGTTGGATGCAGATGAATTGGTTTGAACCAAAAGTTCTCTGTAAAATTTGCCTTGGTTCAAACCGAAATGAAAAAGATTTGCCTTGAACCCAATTTATTTCTGTAAAATTTGCTTTGGTTCAAACCGAAATGCCTTAGAAAAAACCTTGGTATATAGTTTTTTGTTACCTTAGTAGAAACAAAAAATTATATGTCTGAACCAATTGCAAGAAGAGGATTTTTATCTCGATTAGGCATAGGCCTTGGTGCCGCTTTGGCTGCTCCAGTTCAAGGTTTGGCCAATGGATTGCATCAACTTTCACAAACAAAAAATACCATGAATAGTATACGCGGAATTAGACCTTTGGGTTTTCAATGGGAGACACAAGATCCTTTTTTATTTTGTGTGCATCACGAAGATAAATTCCCAAAAGGCAATGCAGAAATGGGTCCTGCCACGGGCACACAAGGCCGACCATTAGGCGATGATTTTATTATAAAAGATGGCTTTAGAATGTATCATGGAAAGAAAGTTCCGGGCTTTCCTGGGCATCCGCACAGGGGCTTTGAAACCATAACGGTTGTGCGCGAAGGTTTGGTAGATCATGCAGATTCGTTAGGTGCTGCGGGTAGGTATGGTAATGGGGATGTGCAGTGGATGACAGCCGGAAAAGGAGTGCAACATTCGGAAATGTTTCCGTTGATTAGTCAGGAAAAAGCAAACCCCATGGAGTTGTTTCAAATCTGGTTGAACCTACCCAAGAAAAATAAAATGGCCGAGCCGCATTTTAAAATGTTGTGGAGCGATACCATTCCAAATTATAAGCATACGGATGCCAATCACAAAACGAGTGTGGTAGAAGTTATTGCAGGTGCATTAGGTAAGATGCATGCTCCATCACCACCTCCAGATTCGTGGGCTGCGCAAGCGAGCAATGAAGTAGCAATTTGGAATATTCATATGCCAGCAGGAGCGGTATTAAATTTACCAAAAGCCAGCGTTGGTATCAACCGAACTCTTTATTATTACGAAGGAAGTACCCTGAAATTACTTGGAACGGCTATACCAAAATACAGTGCAGTTGATTTAGAACCCAACCACGAATTGGTTTTGGAATCTGGTGAAGAAGAAGCGCGCATTTTGGTATTACAAGGCAGGCCAATTGGAGAGCCAGTTATTCAATATGGTCCGTTTGTAATGAATACCAAAGAAGAAATTAACCAAGCATTTGAAGACTATCATAAAACACAATTTGGCGGATGGCCTTGGCCAAGATACGATCAAGTACACGATAGAAATGTGGGCAGATTTGCTAAACATGCGGATGGGAGAATGGAGAAAAAAATAGGCTAGAGTTTTGGTTTGAACCAAGGATGAAAGGCAGATAGTTAATTTTTTTTATAATAGTTATTTAAAATGGCTAATAAATAATTGCCTAATATTTCCTTTACATTTTATTGATGTATTTTCTACCATTTGGAAACATCTGGAGTTGAGTTTTGTGTCTCACAATTTTAATACACATGAGACAAAAATGTACAATTGCCATCTTTGCTTTTAGTTTGCTCCTTTATGCGGGCAGCTTAAATGCACAAGTAACTAAGCTACTAGACTACTCAAACACTGTTTCTCCTACCATTGGTACCTTTCAAGGTATAACCTTTAAGGAAGCAGGTTTTTCGGGCTTGTATCCAATTCCTAACACCAACGGACAAGAGTTTTGGACTTGTTCCGACAGAGGTGTTAATATTGATGCAGCCAATGCCAATTCATCTGGTTGTAGGCCAACATATGATAAGTTATATGCTTTTCCAACTTATGCTCCCAAAATTCACCGCATAAGAATTACAGGAAATTCGGTTCAAATTTTACAAACTATTACTATTAAGAGACCTAATGGAACTGGAGCATCTGGGATAATTAATCCAACTGGTTTGGGTAGTACTTCTACAGAAGTAGCCACAACAGATACGGTTTATAATTGTGCAGATTTTATGAGCAAAACTACACCGAAAGATACTTTTGGAATTGATCCAGAAGGTATTTTGGTGGATAAACAAGGTAATTTTTGGTTATGTGAAGAAGGTGGAGCTACCATTTGGAAATTGAATTCGAATGGAGTTTTAATACAAAGATATACACCATATGCTAACTTACCTGGAGTTCAATCTGTAGACATGCAAATTGATACTGTTTTTAAATACAGAAAAAACAATAGAGGATTTGAAGGAATTTCGATTGCACCTAATGGAAAAATTTATGCCATTATTCAAAGTCCAATTTTATATCCAAGCACAACCGTTGGCGAAGCAACAAGAGTTCACCGTATTTTAGAAATCAATCCGGTTACCAATGCACAACGCATGTTGGTTTATTTAAATGATGGTATAATAGGAGCAAGCGGTTCGAACCAAATTAGATTAAGAGATTGGAAGATTGGAGATATGGCGGCTATTAATGATAGTACATTTTTAGTGTTAGAAGCAGCCGCACGCGGAACCACAGATATCAAACGTCTTTATCAAATTAATATCAACCAAGCAAGTGCCGTTCATTCTGGTTTGTATGGAGGAGTAACATTAGAAGCTTTGGTTGATTCGACTGGATTAGCAGCACAAGGCATTAAGCCAGTTACCAAAACTTTGGTAATGGATTTATTGGCAAATGGATGGCCAGCAGTTTTGGATAAAGCAGAAGGTTTGGCAATTATTAATGATAGTACCATTGCTATTTGTAATGATAATGATTTTGGACAAACTTCTCCATCGCAAAATGGTATTGCAACTGCAACTACCAATTTGAGTCATGTAATTACTTATAGATTATCAGGTGCTAGCAAATTGGCTAATTTTAAAAAGCCAATTGAACCTAGCATTTCTCAAGGAGTTACAGGTATAAGCTCTTCCAAAACACCTTATTTAACACCAGTTATTCCTGGTGCTGAAATGACATCTATCATCACCACTGGCGACCAAGCAAACAATGGATATACAATGTCTGGAACACCAGATGGCTTAGGAGCATTTGATAATAACGATGGAACGTTTACTGTATTAATGAACCATGAATTTGGAAGTACAGCAGGAGTTATTCGTGACCATGGATCAAAGGGAGCTTTTGTATCTAAATGGAAAATCAACAAAGCTGATTTATCAGTAATTGAAGGAAGTGATTTAACAAAGAAAGTATATGTATGGAGCAATGGTG
>JAIOYZ010000038.1 GCA_021740845.1 Bacteroidia bacterium | reverse complement strand
CAGGTTTATTGAGCAATACCAATTATTATGTTCGAGTTAGAAGTAATAAAACCAGTTTGGCAAATCAAAGTGCGTTTAATACACCAAGTTCGGTTCAAACCAAAACAACCTTAACACCTCCTGGTAATTGCTTGGCATTGGATGGTTCGGGAGACTTTATAACTATACCTTCTGCTAATGGGATTAATAATCAGTTTGATAATAATAGGATTACCCTAGAAGGTTGGTTTTATATTAAGAGCCTACCTACTGGTTCTCAAGCTCCGGCATTGATAACAGAAAATTATAATGGCGTTGGAGGCTATAATATAAAATTTGCTATTTATCTATATCAGAATACCATACGGGCAGGACATCACAATGGCAACTGGACACAAGCTGTTTATACGAATACGCCGTTAAATAGGTGGGTTCATATTGCATGTACTTACGACCAAAAACTAATTAAACTATATTTAGATGGAGATTTAGTAGCTACCCAAGCCTCAACGTCTGCATTGCCCTTGGGTAGTGAAAATTGGAGCCTTGGCAAAAGGTGGGATTACAATGAATATTTTAACGGTAGTATGGATGAAGTTAGAATATACAATGAAGCCTTAACGGCAGAACAGGTTCTATCTGATTTAAGAGACACTTCCATCGCTTTGCCTAATAATTTAGTTGCTTATTATAATTTTGACCAAGGAGTTCAGGCAGGTAATAATACTACCATTACTTTGCTTACAGATAAAGGTCCTAATCAGTACAATGGAGAGTTATATGGATTAAGTTTATTGGGGGGCAATAGCAATTTTGTTTCAAGTTATGCCATAGTAGTTCCCAAGGCAAATGCGGCTAGCAATATTCTTTCGGATGGGTTTACTGCCAATTGGGAAGCACCCAATTTTGAAACCATAAACGAATACCAAATTGATATTTCTACCACATCCGATTTTACTGCACCCATTGCAGGCTCGCCGTTTAAAGTTGGTGCCGATACTTTTAGCATTACTGTAAGTGGATTGACTAAAGGATATTATTATTATAGAGTTAGAGCCAATAGTTATTTGTACCCCAACCAAAGTGCAACTTCTAAAACGATAACTGTTTTAGTACCTTACGAATATTCTGGCAATGCACTTGATTTTGATGGAGTAAATGACGTGGTAACCTTGCCTGTTCCCAATAATCTCATCAATAGTTTTACGATGGAGGGATGGGTTTATTTAAATGCATTAACCAACAATCATCAAACCTTGTTTGCTTATGGTTATGATAATGGAATTGTTGGAAATGGCATGGCCTTGTATGTAAATGCTAATGGTGAATTAATGGTACAATACCCAGAAATTGGGCAATTGTATCCTGGATATATTATGCCAGTTAATAGGTGGGTGCATTTGGCATTAACCAGAACGGGTAATGTAACTCGTGTATATGTAAATGGTGTAATGTTGTCCAAAACTGGTACTACAGGTCCAAAAGGCCCAAGTGCAGAAATAAGGCTTGGAGCGCACAACGGCATTCGCTTAATGAAAGGCCATTTAGATGAGTTTAGATTCTGGAACTATGCCCGAAGTGAGAGTCAGATTTTTGATGGTATGAAAAGCAAAATGGATCCAACAACTACTGGATTGTTGCGATATTATAATTTTGATTTAGGAGTAAAGGGTGCCAATAATTCTACTACCAATATGGTTGAAGACTTAACAGCAAATAAAGTAAATGGAACTCTAAATAATTTTGCCTTATCTGGTACCATTAGCAATTGGGTAGAAAGTTATGCCATGATTGTACCTCAATTAACTTCTGCCACAGCCGTTACACCTACAGGTTTTACAGCCAATTATACTGCTCCTGCCAATGGAATAGTAGATAATTATTTAGTAGATGTTTCGTCCACATCGGATATGTTTTCTCCAGTACCTAATTCACCCTTTTCTGCTCCTAAAACAGATAGCACAAAAGTGGTAATTGGTTTAACTGGTGGAACTCATTATTTAAGTGTTCGTGCAAATAATTCTAACTTAAACAACCAAGGTGCTTATTCAAATATTCTACCTGTGGAAGTTCCTTATACCGAACCAGGAAATGCCATTGCTTTTGATGGCAGCAACGATTATATCTCGAGTGATGGAACCAATGCAGGAAACTTTGGAACTTCAAATTTCACTGTTGAGTATTGGATCAAAACGAATGATAACTCTGCTTACCACATTACCAAACGCGGCGGTTGTGGTGGTGGTAGTTTTTGGAGCATTGGACATGGAATAGTTGGCCAAACTACCGATGTTTTGTATATAGAACTTAACAATGGTGGAAGTTACCCAATTGTAATGCACCCCAAATTGGCTCGCCCAATAAATGATGGAAAATGGCATCACTTTGCCTTAGTTAGAGAGGGTTTAAAATTAAGTGTTTTTGTAGACGGTGAATTTTTAGCTTCTGGGCAAGGAACTGGTATTGCAAACCCTAATAATTCTGGCAAATTGTATATTGGCAAAAGTACCTGTAATGCACCATTAATGGGTAGTATGGATGAGGTAAGGTTATGGACTACCGCAAGAACTTTGGAGCAAATTAATGCAGGCATGAGAGCACAAATTGCAAACAATTCTATTGGATTGCAAGCCTTATACAAAATGGATCATGGGGTGGGTGATTTGTTAAATTATGACTATACCACCGTGAAGGATTTTACCGGAAATGGAAACAATTGTACTTTGTATAATTCTGCTTTGGAAGCTCTAAACTCTAATTGGGTTCAAAGTTATGCCATGGTGGTACCAACCCTAAACGAGCCTACAGATATTAATCCAAATGGATTTACTTTATCGTGGACGCCACCTAGTGTTGGAGTTATTGGAGAGTATAAAGTTGATATTTCGCAGAACTCAAATTTTGTTGGGAATATTCCAGGTTCACCTTTTACTGTAAGTGGAACCTCTCTAACGCTTTCGGATTTAGCCCCAGGAAGATTTTATTGCAGAGTTAGAGCTTCTCTTCCTGGAAAATTATATGGTTTTGATGGCGGACCTTCTAATGTTAAACTTGCTAAATTAGAATACACACCTCCTGGCAATGCTTTGCACTTTGATGGTAACAATGATTATGGTACCATTAATAGGCAAATTTCAGACGATTTTACCATTGAATATTGGCTAAAAACCACAGAAGCAAGAACCAGCAGTCCTTCTTGGGCTAGAGGTATTGTAGATATGGAAGTAGGTGGGGCGTCTGGAGATTTCATAAACAATATTAATGGTGGCAAAATTGGTTTTATTATTGGTTCTAACGGAAGTGATGTAACTATACAATCTGTTTCCACTGTAAATACGGGAAAATGGCACCATGTGGCCATTTCAAGAGACCGCTCTTCTGGCTTGATGCGTTTGTATATCAATGGTGTTTTGGAGGCAACGGGCACAGGAGGAACCGGAAGTATAAGTGCATCTAGCTTTATTAGGTTAGGAGCAAATAATCTTCATCAAAACGACCAAAATTATTCTATGGCGGGTGCTCTTGATGAGTTGAGAATTTGGAATGTAGTAAGAACTCCTGCCGAAATTTTTGATAATTTTAGAGATACAGTAGATAGAAATTCTACTGGCTTGGTAAATTACTATAATTTCGACCAAGGTATTGGCGGAGGAAGCAATGCTGGTTTAGTAACCTTAGTGGATATTGCTGGTGCGGATAACGGTGGAACACTATCTAATCTTGGCCTTTCGGGTAATACTAGTAATTGGATTAAATCCTATGAAATTAGTGTAAGTGCGCCAAGCAACTTAACGGTAAGCACAGATAATTGTTCTACCATAGATTTAAGTTGGCAAATTGCTGGCTCTTTGCCAACTACCAATTGCGATGCTTCCATCAATTGTGGAGCAGTAGATTTTAGACAGTTTATTTATTTGGATGATGTTGTTTTGGCTGTATTGCCATACAATACTACTTCTTATAGTTTTGAAGTAAATAAATATTATAACGGAGTTAAATTAATAAGAGGAGTAAATTATAAGTTTAAAATTGTAACTGCTTATACTCCGCCTTTATTCAATTATGTAAAAGAAAGTTCACCTTCTAATAGTGCGGTGGGTAGGTTCAAACCAAACCCAGAAATACCTTCTGGCTTTACCACCAGTCTTAATAAATGCGATGGAAGTGTTGATTTAGGTTGGGTTTGGTCGAGTATCAACCCAAGCAATGGATTTGTTCTCAACCGTTCGGAAGATTCTACCATGAGCAATCTTACCACCACGGTAATTGCAGGTACCAATAGAAGTTATACCGACAATGGATTGCAACGTGGAAAATACTATTACTACAGAATTTTTGCGCGCAACGATTGTTATGTTCAAAACGCCCACGATACCATGTTTGCTGGGGTTTCGGATACCATGGAATTAAAAGGTGGGATTTCACCTTCCGTGCCTGAAAGGCCAAGCAATATTCGTTTGTTTGCAGATTCTATCAACAATGTTATTACCATTCGTTGGAACGATAACAGTAATTTTGAAGATAAATTCTCTGTGGAGCGTGCGGCAGTTGGAGGTGGTTCTGCCTCCTTTGAAACCAATCCAAACGATACTGTTTATTACGACGACCAAGCTGCTGGTTGTACTAATTATAATTATAGTGTTAAGGTATATTCTGGCTGTGCATTAAACGGTGTTAGTTCACTCGGTTTGAACCAAACAAGGTTGACCCCAAATTTGGCAAATACGTTTGAACCGAACACGATTTATAAGTTAAAAGCTTCTAAGGGATATTATCCGGATAGAGTAGAATTAAACTGGAACAACAGAAACAACGGGCAATTATCTACCATCAGGATTTATAGAAAAATTGCAGGTACTACCAACGATTCTATCCTCATCAATAGTGTATTATCTGGTTCTGGATTGTATGTAGACAATACCACTGTAGCTGGAGTAATGTATCAATACTTCTTGGTTGGAGAAACGCAATGCGCAGGGGTAACACGTTTCTCTAATATGACTTCCGATATTGGATTTAGAAGTCCTTCTGGCATTATTAGTGGAGCCATAACCTATGCTGGAGGATTTGCTGCAGAAGGCATTAAAGTATTGGCGCAAAATACCTCTGTTAATAAAGGTGCATCCATGGAATTTTCTGCGGGTTCTTATATTAGTACACCGCATCAAAACAAGCAAAACCCTAGCACGGGAGCCATTACCATTGAGTCTTGGTTCAAACCAATTGAAGGCGCAAGTTTTGTTATTGCCTCTAAATTGGATAGCTTAAATGGAGGATATTCTTTGCGCTACGATAGCGCACAAAATGCAATTGAATTTTATGTTGCAAATGCCACCGCAAGTCAATTGGTAAGTGCACCTAATCCTTTTGTTTCTATGACATCTTATAGCCAAATTACAGCGGCTTATGGGGCAGACAGTATTCGAGTTTATATCAATGGACAAGAAGCAGCAACCGTTGTAAATCTTTTGGAGAATGGCATAGGAGCAAGTGGTTCTGAAATGTATTTTGGTTCAAACCCAGGAATGGCTTGGGAAGGAAAAGGAATTTTAGATGAAATTAGGATATGGAAAATAAGCAAAACGAAAGCCCAAATCTTAAATGATTTTAATAGAACAACAGACCCGAACAATGGAGATTTATTGTTGTATTATTCATTTGATGATCGCTTTGATGGCTTATCTGAAACCTATGATGCTAGTAACAAGAATTTGGTATTTAACGAGAACCATGCCACCTTGGTAGGTGGAGCTATTTACTCGGATTCAATTCCAACAAGTAGTCAGTTGTCGTTGGCAAGTTTTACAACCAGCACCGGAAGTTATACCATTGCCAATGTGCGTTACTTGGGCACGGGTCAAAACTTCAATGTAGTTCCATCTTTGGATATACATAGTTTTTCTCCAAACAACCGAGTGGTATTCATTGGAGATGGAGCGCAGGTATTAAATAATATCGACTTTACTGATAATTCAAGTTTTGAGTTTGTTGGAAGGGTAACCTATGTAGGAACTACTTGTCCCGCTGTGGGTGCCAATGTAATGATTGATGGCAGTCCTGCTGTACTTAACGGAACTATTGTAACAGTTAATGATAGTGGGAAATTTGTGATTAGGGTTCCAATTGGAAATCACTCTGTAGAGTTGAACCAACAAGGACATACTTTTAGTGCTGGAAGATTTCCACCAACAGGAACATATAATTTCCAAACACCTGCAAACGCAAACTTTACAGATTCAACCTTCTTGAAAGTTGTAGGTAGAGTGGTTGGAGGTAACATAGAGTTGAACAAAGTACCAGGTTTAGGGCGGTCGAAAAACAATATTGGTAAAGCCCAATTTACATTTAATTCCGTTGGTCAATCCGGATTGCTAGGGTGTTATTCTAAATCGATAGTTACGGATGATTCAACTGGTGAGTATATAGCTTATTTATTGCCATTAAGGTATACTATTGATGGTTTACGATTGGTCAATAATTTAGACCCAACTATACTAACAAAAGATATATTAAATAATCCAAATCAAGTTGATTTATCAAATGATTTAAGGGATACTGTGGTATATGATACATTAATTACGGTTGCTTTTTCTAAAGTTGATTCCTTTAGATATAACCGCAGGTTGGATTTTAAATATTATGAAAAACCTGAGATATTTTTTAGTACTGTTGATATCCCTGCTGATTCATTTGTAAATAATTTTATCGGAGAAAAATCAATCAAAATTAATGATTCAATTTCCTTGTCATTATTAAACAATGAAATGGGTTATCCAATCTTTAAACAGGCTGGCAATTATTCTGGTGTGATAAAAGTAATTGAAAGGTATCAAAATATTGATAAACCCGTTTCTGATTTGAGTAGATTTGATTATGTACCTGTTAGCGGATTATTGAGAATTAATAATAGTTTAGCCTCTCCAAGTGAAGAATCTATTGAAATACAAATTTCAAATGGAATATTAAATTATAGCTTTTCAGGTGGTGTTCCTAACCATTTGAGAAATAGTCTAATACCAGAATATAGTTATACCAAAACTCTTCAAATTAGCTTTGCACCTACCAATGGTGAGACAGTTTCTTTTGAGCCAAATTATTCTGATTTAAATAGTAAGTTTTACCGAGGTATTGTTTTGGGAATTAGGTCAGGTGGAAATGATTTTACCACAAAGGGGCCATCCTTGGTTGAATTTGTTCTAAGAGACCCTCCAGGAAGTGCAAGTAGTTCAACTTGGTCAAAAGAAACCTCTTATACATCTGTAAATAGTTATAGTTTTTCTAAGTCCTTTTCTCAAAGCTTATCTGCTATGTGGGATTTTAGTGTGGAGAATATTATCGTAGCTGCTCCATTGGGAGTTGGAAAGATTGAAAATAGCACCCTAACAAATAACCTAACACTAGGAATTTCATTTAACCAGACATTAACAAATGATGGTGAAATGGTATCCTCAACCACCTATGCAAAAACTATTTCCACAGGGTCTGACGCTGGGTCTGTGGGTGCATCTGCTGATATTTATTTTGGAACCTCAAGAAATATGGTTTTTGGTATGGCAGATAGGTTAGAATTAGTGGATACTCAAACTTGTCGTTTAGGTACTATTAGTGCTGGAGAAGATATTTGTATTGGAAACGAAGTTGAAGGCCATAGAATTGGTAAAAGGACTGGATTTTATATTGCTCCTACAGATGTTGCTACCACTTTTGCCTATACCCAAGATGAAATTCTAAATTTGATTATTCCTGATTTAGAAAGGCTAAGGAATTTTTTCTTATTAAATGACATAAAAAATACAAGTGGAGTTAGAAAATACACCCCAGTATTTAGTGATGAAAATGACCCAGATTATTTTAGAAAATTTGGCTCAAATAATGATGATCCTATTTGGGGTGGATTAAGGTCTACCTCTACACCTTATGACCGAGAGGCAAAGGATTCTGTAGGTATGAGTTATTTATTTAGAGGGAATAACATTTATGAGCCAGATTCGATTAGAATATTAAATGAGCAAATAAGATTATGGAAGAAAGCAATCGCCGATAATGAAAAAGCAAAGTATAAAGCATTCAATAGTAGTGCATCAGCAGTGGCAGGTGGAAGCAATATAAGTATAGGTAAAGCCTCAGTTACAGAGGATTTTTCTACTACTCAGGAGGAAACATCAACATCCACTTTTGAATTAAATTTTGGTCAAGATATCAGCTATTCTAGAGGATTTAAAACTTCTTCAATTGCTGGTTTTGAGCTGTCTGGTTCCATAAGTTTTGAACAAAATAAAGGAAGTTCTAGATCATCGACCACTTCAACAACAAATACCTTTTCTTATACCCTACAAGATGGAGATGATGGGGATTTAATTTCTGTTGATGTGGTTAATCCTAAGGGTGGAGGAAGTCATATTTTTAAATTAAAAGCCGGTAAAACAGCCTGTCCTTATGAAGGAGAGGAACGTGCCTTGTTTTATAGTCCAGATAATGATACCATCACTTCTACTACTTTATTAGAAGAAGGTGTAATCCTTCAAGCCGCCACTGCCCAAAACGATGTGCCTTTAATTGATGTGCAACAAAAAACTATCTTCAATGTGCCTGCAGAAGACCAAGCTGTATTTGTTTTAGAATTGGGTAATTTAAGCGAAGGGCAACAAGACCGTACTTATTCTTTACGTGTAGATCAATCAACCAATCCTTACGGTGCAATTATAAAAGTAGATGGGCTTGATCCAAACAGAGATTTTGATGTGCCTTATGGAACAACACTTCAAAAAACCTTAACCATCGAACGTGGTCCTATTAATTACGATTACAACAATATCAAGTTGATATTAAAATCTTCTTGCGACGATGATATCTTTGATACCGTTTCGGTAAGTGCTCGTTTCTTACCTACTTGTACCGGTGTAGAAATTAAATCTCCAGACGATAGGTGGGTGCTCAACAATAGTTTCAATGATACCTTGCCTATTTTAATTGGTGGCTACAATTACAATTATGGTGGCTTCCAAGCGGTACATTTTCAATACAAACCTGCTGCTGGAAATACTTGGTATACCGAGAAAATATTCTACAAAGATACCCAAGACCAAAATGTGCAAATTCCTATTGGTTCACCCAATATTTTCTATGCATTTAATATGCACAATTTACCAGAAGGTAAATACGAATTAAGAGCTGTAACAGAATGTATTGCTCCTGGATATCCAAATTCGCGCATCAATAGCACTGTTTTACAAGGTGCAGTTGATAGGGTAAATCCTTCTCCATTTGGTACCCCTTCTCCTGGCGATGGAATACTTTCTCCTAACGATGATATCAGCATTCAGTTTAACGAGGAAATAGATCAAAGTACCTTGTCGCTTTCTAATTTTGAAGTGAAAGGTGTATTAAACAAAACGGCTTTACGTAGCAACTCTTCCTTGTATTTAGATGGCGATAACGATTATGCTGAAGTGCCTCCTGGATTAAGTTTGCAGAGAGTTCCGTTCTCAATGGAAATGTATTTTAAACGGGGTGCTTTGGGTAACCAAGTCCTGCTTTCTCAAGGTGCAGATTCGGCAGCTAGCTTTGAGTTTGGCTTTACTTTCGATGATAAATTATACTTCAGGGTAGGTGAAGAAATGGTAACTTCTAATACTGCCATTACAGATACGGTTGGGTTCCATTTTATTGCCGTTGCCTACAACCCAGAAACATTTGTTGCAGAACTATTCTACGATAATATTGTTGCCAATATTGGTAACAACAGAATCTTTAATCCTTACGAGGGTTCGGGCAAATTTTATATTGGTAAAGCGGCTGCGGGTGCTCCTAGATTTACTCAAGGAAACATGTACGAATTGCGCTTGTGGTCGGCAGCAAGAACCTTAACAGATGTAAACAATACCAAGTCGATTTTATTGAATGGTACCGAATCTGGCTTAATGGGCAATTGGCGCATGGATGAAGCTACTGGTTCGGAATTGAAAGACTATGCGCGTGCTAGAAATGCAAGCATTGTTAATGCGCAATGGACCATCAATCCAAAAGGTACTTCGCGTTATTTTGATGGCAGCTCTTTTGTAACTGTTCCTACCAATACTTTTGGTATTTCCAAAGAAATGGATCTCACTTTGGAGTTTTGGTTCAAATCAAATGATGGTGCCAATGTGTGTATGCTATCCAATGGAAAAGGCGATGGCACCGATTTAAACTCCTTCTTAAAATGGAGCATTGAAACGGATGCGCAAGGCAGAATAGTTGTTAACCATAATGGTCATTCTTTCTTGGCTACTTCTACCAATTATTTTGATGGCAATTGGCACCATTTTGCCTTGCTTTTAAAACGTAGCAGCAACCTTTCCTGCTTTGTAGATGGTAACTTGCAAAACTCTGATTTGGCTTCTTCCTTCGAGCAATTTGGTGGGTTGAAACTTTGCTTAGGTGCCCGTTTCTGGAACAATATTGGTAATAGCCTATTTGATTCCACAGACATGCATTTCACTGGTAACTTAGATGAAGTTAGAATCTGGCAAAGCTCTCGTTTGGTAGAACAAATTAAACGCGATAAAGACAATAGGTTAATTGGTTCAGAAACTGGCTTAGTTCTTTACTTGCCTTTTGAATCTTATTCCGAGTTGATGGGATTCCCAATTCTTACTCCTACTACCTTGGATTTGACATCTTCTGGTACTAGAAACTTTACAAGTTTTGCTGGCTCTGTCTTCAGTGCAGAATCTCCAACCATGAAGTTGCCTCGTCCAGTTCAGGATATAAATTTTGCCTATTCAGTAAACAAGGATAAAATAATAATTACACCAACCACTTCTAACGAGTTTATTGAAAATGTAACTTTAGATATTACCGTAAAGAACATCAACGATTTGAATGGTAATACCATGCAATCTCCTAAAACTTGGATTGCCTATATGGATAGAAACCAAGTTAAATGGCAAGACGAAAACAGAACTTTTGTAAAAGAAAGTTTGGTGCCACTTAGCTTTGTTGCCAAAATAGTGAACTCGGGTGGAGCCTTGAAAGAATACAACTTAAGCAATTTGCCTTCTTGGTTAAGCGCCAGTCCTAGCCAGGGTTCTATCTCTCCTAACTCTACTTCAGAAATTACCTTTACGCTTGATCCAAATATAAACATTGGTTCCTACGAAGCCGATATAGCTTTGAATACAGATTTTGGTTTTGCCGATAAACTTCTTGTTAAACTTAAGGTTAATGGAAGGGCACCAGTATGGACTGTCAATCCAGCTTTGTATACCAAATCTATGAGTGTTATTGGTCAGGTAAGAATTAACAATATAATTTCTTCCAATACCGATGATATCCTAGCGGCCTTTGTGGGCGAGGAATGTAGAGGTTTAGCTAAAGTAACTTATTATAGTCAGCTAGATAAATACTTGGTATTTATGGATGTTTATGGTGTTGAAGAAAATGAACAATTAGAATTTAGAATATGGAATTCTGCCACAGGAAAAACACATGTGGATGTTACTCCTGCCTTGCAATTCCAATCCAATACTTTAACTGGAGCTGTGTTAAATCCACAAGTGTTTAATGCATTAGATAAGGTAAACCAAATGATAGTTGTGAAGCCAGGTTGGAATTGGATTTCATTTAATCTATTGATGAACGATTCTAATGATTTAGGAAAAGTATTTAATGGAGTTACTCTAAATACAGGTGCCATAATTAAAAACATAGATCAGTTAGCAGTATACGATTCACAAAATGGTTGGTCGGGTAATTTGGCTAATTTTAGTACCGGCTTAAAACCAGAAAAATCATACTTGTTCTATACCCAAACAGAAGATACCATTATCGTAAAAGGTGTAGAAGCAAATCCTCAATTGCGCCCAATTCCTATTAATTTAGGTTGGAATTATGTTGGCTATGTGGGTCAGCGCAACATGTCTGTTAACGATGCTTTCGGCGCTTTTGGTTCAAAACAAAACGACCTTTTAAAGGGCCAAGTGCAGTTTGCTATTTACGATACTACTTTGGGTTGGATAGGAAGTTTAACTGCTTTGATTCCAGGCAAAGGTTACCAGTATTATTCTAATGGTGTGGGTGTATTAAGGTATCCACGTTCGGCCATGTTTGGCAAAACAACCCTACCAGAAAATCTGGCCACTAGTGCTTATTGGAAAATAAATCCGCATACCTACGAAGGTAACATGAACCTAATTGCCAATGTAGATGTTTGTGAGGAAGTATTGCAAGAAGGCAACTTGTTATTGGGCGCATTTGTAGGCTCTGAATTACGTGGATTCACTGCTGTTAAAGAGGTAGGTTCAAACCAATTTTCTTATTTCTTAACTGTTGCTGGAAACGACAAAGAGGTGCTAAACTTTAAATTATTAAACGAAGCTACTGGTGCAGTTTATGAGTTAAAAGAAAACACAAATTTTGGTTTGAACCAATTGCAAGGCAGCTTAAAAATGCCGATGAAATTTACGAGTGTCAACAAAATTGCTTGTGTTTCTAGCACAAAAATAGAGAGCAGTTTAAGTGTAAATTTATATCCTAATCCATCTCAAGATAAGGTTAACTTAAGTGTGTCGTTGCCAAATGAAGATGCCATAAGCATTCGTGTTTACGATATCTCTGGCAAACAAGTGATGCAAAAAGATATGGGTTATTTTGCAAAAGGCAATTACGTTTTGAACCTAAACACAAGTGAATTGCAAGAAGGAATTTACTTGGTGGAAGTAACTACATCAAACGAAAATCAACGCATAAAAATGATTAAAATTAAATAGGGTTCTGGGGGATTTTCCCCCAATCCCTTTTGTTTAAATTCAATATAATTTGGAGAGGCAAAAAAATTTCATTCCTGTTTTTATGCAACGAGTACCCCTAAATCAGGTTTTGGTTCCTAAATTTTTGTAAAACACAGATTGCAATACAACTTGCTTTACCCAATAGTTTAAAAATACCCAAACAAACTAAAATACATCGGTTATGAAAAATAAACTTTACTTATTTGTTTGCTTATTGCTTGCAATTGCACAGCAAGCAAAATCTGCCGCACCAACTTGGACGGTTACTCCCGGGAGTTTTCAGTACAATATGACCATGGTGGCAGTGGCCAATATCAATTGCGTAGATTTAAAAAGCGCTAACAATAGAATAGGTGTTTTTGTAGGCAGCCAATGCCGAGGAACCGCCTATACTAGTCAGGTAGTAAATAGCAACTATACCGCATCTCTATTTATTTATAGCGATGCCGCTCAAGGAGAAACCTTAACGTTTAAAGTGTATAATGCAGCTGAAGATTCGGTTTATACTTTAAGCAATACCATAACCTTTCAGCAAAATGCAAGTTTTGGTACTTCCAATGTTCCTTATCAATTAAAGAATAACAATGCGCCAACAAGTATTTCATTAAGCGGTTTGAACCTAAATGAAAATGTGGGTTCTAATGCGAGTGTGGCTACCATCAGTGCAACTGATCCTGATGTTGGCGATGTATTTACTTATACCTTGGTTTCTGGTGAAGGCGCAACAGATAATTCAAAATTCTCTTTATCTTCAAATACTCTTTTGGTTCAAACCGCTTTTAACTATGAAGCGCAAACCACAGCCAGCATACGTTTACGTGCAACAGATATCCATGGATGTTGGGTGGAAAATAGCTTTACTATAGCCATCAACAATGTTAATGAAGCACCTTTTGAATTGAATTTAAACGATTCTGTAATCAATGAAAACACAGCGTCCAATACCATATTTGCGAGTTTATCTGCTAGCGATCCAGATGCCAGTGATAATTTAATTTTTAGCTTAGCAACGGGTTTAGGCGATAGCAATAATGCTTCTTTTATTGTGGTTGGAAATACCTTGAGAAGTGCACAATCATTTAACTACGAAGCAAAATCTAGTTATGGAATTCGTTTGAAAGTTAGAGATGGCGGAAATTTATCTTATGAACGTGCTGTTGTTATTTTAATTAGAGATGTAAATGATGCGCCAAGTAATTTTTTAATTAATGGTTCATCTACCAGCGCTTCCTTTGCAGAAAACAGAGGCTTAGGGACATTTGTTGCCAACCTTTCTACAGTAGATGAAGATGCAGGTTCGGTATTCAATTATACTTTTGTTGGTACAGGAGGTAATGATAATTCGAGCTTTCAAATTGTAGGAAATCAATTGCGTTCTAATATTGCTTTTGATTACGAAACAAGACAAACCTATTCTGTATTTATTCAATCTTCGGATGGATTGGGTGGAACCATAGCAAAACAATTTTTACTAAATGTAACTGATAGTAACGATGCGCCAACGGCCTTGGCACTAAGTAATACAAGCTTCTCGGAGAATTTGCCTATTGGAACTTTTGTTGCCAAACTATCTACCAGCGATCCTGATGCGAGCCAATCTAGCTTTACTTATGATTTAGTTTCTGGCGCTGGCAGTGGAGGAAATGCAAACTTTACCCTAAGTAACGATAGCCTTTTTTCAAATGCTGTTTTCAATTACGAATCTGCTACAAATTATTCTATTCGCTTAAAAACTACAGATGTTTTTAATACCTCTTTTCAGCAAACTTTTACCATTAATATTATTGATGCAAACGATTCACCAACTGATATTTCTTTATCAAATAATTTGGTAAATGAAAATTCTGTAATTGGAACTACTATTGGTAGTTTTGGCTCAACAGATCAAGACGCAAACAATACTTTTGTTTATAGTTTGGTGGCTGGTTCAGGTGCTACAGATAATGCCTTTTTTAGTATTTTAGGTTCGAACCTACGTAGCGCTAGTAACTTAGATTTCGAGGCAAAAAGCAGCTATTCTATTCGTGTAAAAACAAACGATGGAAATGGGGGTGTTTTTGAGAAAGTTTTTGCTATTTCAATAAATGATTTAAACGATTTGCCCACAAGTATTCTATTGTCCAATAACTCAATTTCAGAGAATAGAGAAGCAAATGCTTTGATTGGTAATTTAACTACAACAGACCAAGATGCTAGTAATACCTTTACCTATACTTTTGATGCTGTAACAGGAAATGATAATGCCAGTTTTGTTATTTCTGGTAATTCATTAAAAACAGCAACAAGTTTAAACTTTGAAAGCAAAGCAGCTTATTTTGTTTATATCCTTACCAATGATGGAAATGGAGGAACTTTTAGCAAACAGTTTCAAATTAATGTGCTCGATTCAAATGATGCTCCAAGCGATTTGGCATTAAGCAGTCCAACTATTTCAGAAAATCAAAGCATTAATTCTTATATCGGAACCCTTATCCCAACAGATCAAGACCCTTCTGGAACATATGTTTATAGCTTAGTAAGCGGTACAGGAAGTACAGATAACAGTTCGTTTTTTGTTCGCAACGATTCTTTGTTTTCTGCTGTTGCTTTAGATTTTGAAGTAAAGAGTACCTATTTAATTCGTGTGCGTGTAAACAACAGTGGTCTCTTGTTTGAAAAGAGTTTTACTCTTCGCGTTACCAACGACAACGATGCGCCAACTGATATTCAATTAAGCAATGCATTTATCAATGAAAACTTAGTGGCAAGCACCTTAGTAGGTTATTTAAGTAGCATCGACCCTGATACTGGAAACGTGTTTACCTATTCATTGGTGCCTGGCCTTGGTTCAAACCATAACCAACAATTTATTATTAGTGGCAACCAATTAAGAAGCAATACTTCCTTTAACTACGAGCAACAAAAAACGTGTTCTATTCGTGTTCAAACCAACGATGGAAATGGTGGTACCTATAGCAAAGTATTGCAAATAAATGTGGTAGATGTTAATGATGTGCCTACTCAAATTACCTTGAACAATGCAAGTATAAAAGAAAATTTGCCTGCCAATACTCTAGTAGCGGCAGTAACTACCACCGACGAAGATTCTGCTTCTTCACATACTTATTCGTTTATAAATAGCAGTAGCAACGATAATGGGAAGTTTATTATTTCTGGAAATCAACTTAGAACCAATTCCGTTTTTGATTACGAAACAAAAGCCAATTATGTAATTCAAATTCAAACCAACGATGGAAATGGTGGAACCTTTGATAAGCAATTTATTGTTGCCGTATTAGATAGCAACGATGCACCAATTGGCATTGCTTTGAATAATTTGGGAATAGATGAAAATTTACCAAACAATACTTTTATTGGCAATTTTACCACCATAGACAACGACCAATCTGGAACCTATAGCTATAGTCTGGTTTCGGGTGCAAGTTCAAGTGGTAATGCAAGTTTTATTATAAGAAATGATTCTTTGTTTAGCAATGGTATTTTTGATTATGAAGTGGCTTCAAGCAAAAGCATACGCGTAAGAACTTTAGATAATGGAGGTTTGTCTGTTGATCAGGTTTTTGTTATAAATATTATAGATAATAACGATGCACCAAATGCCTTGTTGCTCTCAAATAATTCACTTTCAGAAAATCTTCCATCACGTTCTACTATTGGGTATTTTACTACATCCGACCAAGATGCAGCGAGCAGTTTTTCTTATTCATTAGTTAGCGGAATTGGCTCAACAGATAATGCCAATTTTAATATAAGTGGCAACGAATTAAGAAGCAATGCCAAATTTAATTACGAAAGCAAATCAAGCTATTCAATTAGGGTAAGCACAAATGATGGTCGTGGGGGCTTGTTTGAACAAGCATTTGCTATTTCTATTTTGGATTCAAACGATGCCCCTACAGGCTTAATTTTGAGCAACGATAATATCTCAGAAAACAGACAAGCTGGGGCTTTGGTTGGTTCGCTTACTACACAAGATGAAGATGCCTCCGATAATTTTACTTACTCATTTTTTGATGGTGCTTCAAATAATAATAACCAGTTCTTATTGGTAAATAACCAAGTAAGAAGTGCACAAAGTTTTAACTACGAAGACAAAAATTTCTTTATCATTTATGTTCGTGTTCAAGACAATTTAGGTTTGAACCTAGTGAAGCAATTTGTTATCAATATTCTTGATTCTAACGATGCGCCAACAGATGTTCAATTGAGTAATTTGGCTATAGCAGAAAATGCTGGGAGCTCAGCTTTCTTGGGTACCTTAACAGCAACTGATGCAGATCAATTTTCTGGTTTTACCTTTAGTTTAGTTGGCGGTGCAGGTGGATCAGACAATGCATCCTTCAAAATTTCTAACGATACTATTTATGCTACAACTAGTTTCAATTATGAAACCAAAAGTTTGTATTCGTTAAGAGTGAGAGCAACAGATAATTCTGGAGCATTTTCTGAAAAAGCATTTTCTGTAGCTATAACAAATGAAAATGATGCGCCAAACGATATTACACTCAGCAATTCTGATTTAACTGAAAACGCAGCCTTAGCCACAGAAATTGGAACCCTAAGTGGTAGCGATGAAGATGCAGGCGAGACCTTTGAATTTAGTTTTGTGGCTGGAGCAGGTGATGCAGACAATGCCTCTTTTAAGTTGATTGGAAATAAATTGGTAAGCAATGTAATTGCCGATTACGAAACCAAAAATAATTACACCATTCGCCTCCTAGTTGCCGATAAATTAGGTGCAAGCAAGGAGAAGAGTTTTATAATTCAGATAAAGAACGTTTCAGAAAAACCTGCTCTCTTGCCAGATACTTTCCAAGTGTCGGAGAATGCAACAATTGGGACACTTGTTGGAACCGCTCAAGCACTATCACCAGATTTAGGTTCAACCCTAGTTTACCAAATAGATGCACAGCAAATTGTACCATTTAAAATTGGTGCCAGCAATGGAGAAATTACAGTTGCGCAAGGTTTGGATTATGAAACCACCAAAGAATACCAAATATTGGTGAAAGTATCCGATGCAAATGATGCCACTTTGAGCAGCTCTGCTTTTATAACCATTAGGCTTGGTGATGAAATTGAAACCAAACAAAAACTCCCTGTTAATAATGTAATGTCGCCAGATGGTGATGGAATGAACGATGCTTTTGTGATTGATAATATTGAAATGTATCAAGATTATTCGCTTAGTATTTACAATAACAATGGCTTAGAGGTTTATAAAGTTTTAGGCAATTACCAAAACAATTGGGAAGGAACCTTTGAAGGAACACCGCTACCAACTGGAGTTTACTTTTATGTTTTTTCAAACAAGACAAACGAATTTAAAGGCAGTATAAACATTATTCGCTAGTTAATAAACAAACCAAAAGAAGTATGAAAAAGTTACTAATTAGTTTAGCAGGAATTACACTCCTGTTTGCTCAACCAAGTTTAGCTCAAGTTAGATCACATTATTATACCAATTTATTAAATCCCTTTTTAGTAAACCCTGCTTTGGCTGGAAATACGCAAGGTATCAATGCCCTTTTTAATGCAAGAACCATGTTAGGTGGTATCGATGGCTCTCCCAGAACCATTAATTTTGGCATCAATGGCTCGCTCGAAAAAGATGCTGGACTTGGCTTAAAAGTGGTTAGCGATTGGAGTGGAATTTTTCAAACTACCAATATAGAAATGGCTTATAGCAAAAAAGTGCAATTGGTACAAAATCAATTTTTAAGTTTTGGCTTATCACTTGGTGCCATTCAAACTACCTTGCAATCTGAGTTGGTTAATGGCAATGTAAATTTGGCTGATCCAAAGTTAAACGACCCAAGTTTATACAAATTGAAAATTGCCTCAGGTGCTGGTTTTATTTACAACTACGCCAATAAATTTGAATTCGCAACTTCCTTCCCATCTCTTGTAAATGGAGATGATAAGATAAATGGATTCTTTGTTTCATCAGCTCAATACAATCATGCTATTGGAAAAGATAATAAGTATGTTTTGCAGCCAAGAGTAAATTATTTCAACATGCAATATTCAGATAAATTGTATGATGTATTGCTAAAAGGAACTTGGAATCAAACTGTTTCTTTGAGCACTGGATATAGAAATAGTGGAGCAATTTTAATGGGTGCTGGCTTTAATTTCAATTCGTTTTCGGCTTCTTATTTATACTATTATCACACCGATAAACTCAATGGGGTGGCTCCCGCACAAAATGAAATTGCCATTAGCTTTCATTTCAATAAAATTAAAAAAGCGGCAAGCCAACCACGCATAAGCTCAGATATAGATGAGTTTTCAAGCGAGTTGTCTAAGATAAATAGAAGGGTGAATGGATTAATTCAAGTAGAACAAAGCAATCCTGGATTGGTAAATATTAAGCAAGAAGTAATGAATATCAACAAGGATTTAGAAGTATTAATGAAGAAATTCAAAGTAGAAAATCCAGAGCACTTGCGTATCATCAAAAACATTCAAGAAAGCATCGATTTAATTATTGCTAAATATGGATATTAGAAAATTTAAATCCCTTTTTGCATTTCTTTTTTTTGTTAGTTACTGCGCTTTGGGTCAAACCGATACTGCTAGCAATGCTGCTCAAGAGGCCATTAAGATGCGTAATAATTTGGATCAATATCTATTGCAAAATATTGGCGACAAACCCAATACACTTAAAGAAAAATTCCTTAGTGCAAAAATTGATTCATTACTAAAAGTAACAGAGCTTCAGCAAAATCAATTAAGTAAAAAGCTTCGGTCTGAACCAAGCGAGGCTGCTAAAAAAGGAATTGAACTTGAGTTGTTTTTTGAATCGAATTCTTTTGAGCTTAGCAATTTGGAGGAACAAAAAATAAGTGAGTTTATTAAAAATAATTCAGGTACTTCCATTCAAATTATTGCTTCATCTGATGCCTATGGTGAGGAGGCTTATAACTTATCGTTGGCAATTAAGCGAGGTAATAAAGTGAAGAATATTTTGCTGAGCAATCAGTTTAATGGGCAGGTAGATATTATGGCAACTGCTATTGATCCCAATGCTCTTGGCTCTTTAGCAAAGGCAAATAGAAAGGCAAAAATTATACTTCAATAAGGGTTTCGAATTCTGCTTATAGTTTCAAATTTCTAAACTCACTTATTCCTTGCAAGTTCATTTCCTTTTCAAACTTCAATTCCAAAATTACTGGCACCTTAGATTCTTGGTAGAAGTTATGCATCAAGTGTGGTAGATCTGCAAGGTTATTTCCATGCAGGTATTTTAAACCATATTGCTGAGCCAAAATTTGAACACTCAATTGAGTTGGAGTTGTAAAATACTCCAATTGTTCCGGGTGTTGCGATGGTCCATCAATCCAATTAAAAATATTTCCTTCGCCATTATTAAAAACAATTACCCTTAAATTAATGGGCAATTTGCTCTGCCAAAACCCATGCTGATCGTAAAAAAGTGATAAGTCGCCTGTGAGTAAAGTAACTGTTTTGTGGATTTGAATTTTGGCTGAACCAATCGCTGTGCTTATGCTTCCATCAATTCCACTAGTGCCTCTATTTCCAAAAATATGCAATGCTTTTTTTGGAGCACTCATCCAACTTACCCATCTTACTATAGAACTATTTGCCAATTGTAACTGACTATTTTCTGGAATATAATTCAATACTTTTTTTACTGCAATTGGTTCGGACCAAATTTCTTTTTGGCAATAAGATGTGAGGGCATTTTTAGCTTTTGTTTGTGCAAATTTCCACTCTTCTAAATAGGGTTTGTGAATGGGATTTTTAAATATGCGCAAGGAGTGAAATGCATCTAAATAGGGCATTACTTCTGCATGTATAAAGTGCGTTACGTTAACATAGGTGTCTACCAAATCTGCTTCTGTTTGCAAACGGAAATGGTAAGTTGGCTTTTGTTTTTTTAGCCAATTTTTCATGGCTTTAGAAACAAATTGTCCTCCAAATGAAAGCACTAAATCTGGCTGCAAACTTTCTAAGTCTTGGTCTGAACCAAACTGAAGTATGCTATCAAAATAAGGAATATTGCCTACTTCATGTTGGTTAGAAACTACATCCGTTAAAACCACCACATCGTCTAAATTCATAAACGAATTAAGATATTTGCTTAGGTCTTTGGAAGGAGGCATTTGGCCAATTAAAATCAATTTCTTTTTGCAAGTTGGCCAAACTTTAGATAGAATATCTAGAAATGGCAAAGGTGTAGCTGCATCTTCTAATTTAGGTTCTTGGTTAATTGTTAGGCGAGGCAGCACCATGTTTGCCATCAAATCATACAAAGGTTCTCTCAGCGGCACATTAATATGAACTGGTCCTATACCAGAGCTAGAAGAAGTTTCTTCAATGGCATTTCTAACTATTCGCTCGGTTAGTTTATAATCAATTTTATCTTCCTCAAAACACAACAATTCATGACTTCCTAAAACATGTTTTCCAAACACACCTTTTTGCATTATCATCTGTCCATCTTGTTGGTTCAGCAATTCTGGTGGCCTATCTGCACTTAAAATTAAGAGTGGAATTTTCTGATAAAATGCTTCGGCAATAGCTGGAAAAAAATTAAGACAAGCTGTTCCCGAAGTGCTAATTAACACTACAGGTTTCATTAATTGTTGAGCCATTCCCAATGCCATAAATGCAGCACTTCGCTCATCGATTGCAGAATGACATCTTATGTTTTTATTTTGGGTAAAAGCAAAAACCAATGGTGCCGATCTGCTTCCAGGGCAAATTACAGCATGTTCAATGCCCATGTGTTGGCAAACTTTTGCTATGGTATATACGTGATGTTGCAAGAGAAAAGAATTGTTTGGGTCAAAAATAAGAGAAAAATAAGGCCTCTAAGAAGTTTTAATTCACACCCCAATTAGAATTGTAGCCTTATTCCAATATTTACTCCAAATAGCCTTGCATCAGGCAAATTGCGGTAATTTAAACGATGAACCAAGCCAATGGTTCCAATTTTAAAGATGTTTTCAATACCATAACCAACTTCTACATATGGCTCTTTGGTGAAAGTATTTATGGCAGAAAGTGTATAACCCTTTTCATCTGTTTTAGGAATAATGCTTTTATTGGCATCGTTCATGCTTCCATAAGCTGCTTTCACAACCATATAATTTCTCCATTTCAATTTATTGATATATGGAATTTTATTAAAAATGGCTCCTTCAAAGCGTTGTGTATAGCTCAAATGAATAAATTGATCACTTACAAATTCATAAAAGTTCATCAAACTATAGTTGTAATCGCTATAGATAATACTCTCATTTCCCCTTGCTACATCCAATAATGGGTAAGGTAATTTACCAAATATTTTGCCCGCGTAAATATACCAATCAGCCGTTCCAAAAACGGAAGTGTTCATGTGATGAGAAACTATTAAATCAATTTTGTCATAGTTAAAATCGCCTCCCCATAAACCTTTTATACCCCTATGGTAGCCTAAAATACAGGCGGGTAATTTTGGGCGTTCTACTTGAAATCTATCATGACCCCTAGAAATCATTACTTCTTTATAAGCCCAACGCGCCTCAATACCAAACTGACTTGTAGAAAAAGAATTAGAAACAGTTTGTTCTGCTGGTGCCGCATCTGGATTGGTGGTATAGGCAAAAATAAAATCACCTAATGGCAAAAAGCTCCTATTATCAAACATAAAATTAAGCGTCCAACTACTCGAAAATGTTTGGGTAAACTTTAAGTTTATTTCTTCAGTTTGGTTAAGCCTAACATTTTGAGAAAAGAAGTTGAAGAATTGGAAAAATCCACCACTTAATGCATAACTAATGGGAGAGTTGGTAATTCCTAAAATGTCATAATCTTTTCGGTATCTAACTGAAGCAACTGTCCATCTGCGCGGGTCTAAAATATAATCCAAGCCTGCACTGTATTTGTATTTTTGATCCAAGGTTCCGTATGCGAGGTAAGTATTAAACACAAATTTCTGACTAAAATCGTAATTAGTTTTAAAGCCCAAACGTAATTTAATTCCCTCTACTTTATTGTAAGAAACCAAATTCATATAAGGTCCCCAATCCAATTTGCCAATTCGTTTATAACCTTCAACAATGGTATGCACCACGTCAACATAGGTTTTTACAATGCTTAGGTTGTTTACAGAATCCACTCGAAGCACCATTTCCTTTTCAATGCTCGAAAGTTGTTCGGTTCGTTTGCCTTCCCAATAGGCACTGTCTGTGTTTCCAGCGTTTTCATTGGTTACCACAGGGAAATCAAAAAATTCTTTGTTGATACCAATATTGGTTTTTACATCTGAGTAAGCATTGTAAAATCCTGCCACCATTCCACTTCCATTTTTTTGAAAGCGCGCAAAATCAAAAATAATTCTACTCTTTGTGGTAATCCATGGAGCCTCTGCTGTAGGTTCCATTTCTTGCTGAATTTTTATTCGGTTCACAAAATTTACATTGGCAGCTTTGCTAACCTCCAACACTACCCGTTTTAAGGCAAATGTGCTATCGCTAATCCAAATATATCCTTCATAACCCAAGTCTTGTTTACGCTTCAGGTTTACCTGTAATTTATAACATTTTAAACCATCAATATCCATAGAGTCCAAAAGGGTATAGATATAATAAAAATGTGCTTCCTCGGCAATTGGCGAAACAAAATCTTTATTTAAAATAGTTGTAAAATTATTGTTCAAATTATAATGGTGCAATTGGCCGCCCATTAAATCCATAAGGTAAGAATTAGATTCAATACCAATACCAGAATACTTGCTACCCTCAATTACTTCCTTCCCTTTATTGATGCTTGCCAAGAAATAATATTTAGAATAAGTCTCACTCACAAAAACAGGTAAAATATGTTTTCCTTCATCATTTTTCATTTGATGAATGGTGTCAAAAAGTGTTTTCAAAGGCTTAAACACTTTAGAGTTTTTCATCTCATCAGAAATATTGGTAAGAGAAATATCTACCTTACTATAACTATTGTATTGGTAGCTGCTAATATTGTCTTGGTTGTTTATTTTCCTTCGGTCTCTTGCACCGTTTACTATTCTTAAAGCGGGGTTTACACCGGGCGTAATTATAGCTTCACTCATTTCTTGGGTCATTTCCTCCAACTCAATCAAAAGAGTTTGGGTAACGCCTGGTTTTATTTTTACGATATACTTTTTAAACCCAACGTAGGTAACAACTAAAGAATCTACTTTTTGGGAGGATGTAATTTTAAACCGACCTTCAAAATCGGAAGTGGAACCACCAGCATAGCCTTTAAAACCAATGCTTACAAAAGGCAATGCCTCCTTGTTGTGTTTGTCTTGGATTTTACCAATAACAATAGTTTCCGTTTGCCCAAAAGCGAAATTGGAAACTAATAAGAACAAAATTAAGAGATACCTCACTTCAATATGCGTATTTTCATTCGTATATCAGAAAGGGGTCTATCGCCTGGCAGTGTTCTTACATTGGCAATAATATCTAATACTTCAAAGCCACTTTCCATTTCACCAAAAACAGTGTAAGCGCCATCTAAATGCGGTGCGCCACCAAACTCCACATAAGTCTGAATTTGGTCCATATTTACTTTATCAGCATTTGGATATTTTTGTTCGTAAGCTTTATCAACTACAATTTGTAATTGGTCCATATACAAACGAAGTTGCTCTTTATCCCCACCACTAGTTTGCATTTTATTAACTGCAGCTTGCACGGTATCTGTTTGGTATATTTGATAAAGGATTTCTTGTTTTCTATTCAAGTTTTTGGTGTTAATCATCTGCTCCAATTCTTGGGTGGTAAACTTTCTACCTTGTACAATATAAAACTGGCAGCCGCTACTCATTTGCTGTGGGTTATTATCTCTTGCAGCAGCTAAGGCTCCACGTTTATGGTACAAAGCAGGGTTGAATTCAGCAGGAATTTTATATCCCACATCTCCACTGCCTAATACCGCATTCGAATCCGCATATTTAGAAACGGGATCTCCACCTTGAATCATGAATGATTTAATAACACGGTGGAACAAAAGACTATCGTAAAAACCGTCTTTTATTAGCTTAACAAAGTTGTCGCGGTGTTGTGGTGTTTCGTTATAAAGCTTAAAAAACATGGAGCCGTATTCAGTAATAATTTCAATCCTTACGGGCTTTTCATCTTTCTTGCTGGGTTTGGTTACCGTGGTATGTTTTGCTTCTGGTTTTTTAGGAGCAGGTTTTTTGGTTTGAGCCAAACTAAAAAATGCAAATGGAAGTAAAAATAAAAATAAGAGAGACAGTTTTTTCATAAAATAATTTTTCATTTTAGATGGAGTAATTACATCAAAAGTTGCTTTTACATCCTTGTGAGGCAATATAGCAAGAAATTTTAAGCAAGCAAAAAACGAATTTCTCAACATTCAAAGTAAACCCCATATTTTTTAGATTGTTTTTGTCGTTTTGAACCAAGGCAGAATACATTGCCATTTCTTGGTCAAATAGAGCAACTATCCTAAATATCAATTTACAATCCCGGAGGGATTCCATGTTTATAGAAATGCCATTGAAGCCGAAACATACGACCCCATCGGGGTCGAATAAATTACCTTTGAATCATTTTTCTATAAACATATAACCCCGTTGGGGTTACAGACAATAGTTTAATTTTTATTATTTGTTCAAATAATTATTGAAAACAAATTCCTTATCCCGGAGGGATAAAATGTTTATAGAAAAATTGCTGGGTTGTGATATATACGACCCCAAAGGGGTCCCATAAACCATCAACCAAATTTTTTCTATAAACATGAAACCCTATTTGCCTTATTACCAATATTTTGGTCGATTTGATTCTATTGAATTTCCAATATTTTTCTTCTCAAGTTTCAATTTTATACCTTTTACAATTTGATTCAATTTATTCATACCATTCAAAGAGATATTCATCTTTGAAATCAATTTCAAATTTCCTCAAAAAATCAATGTATTCTTCTTTAAATGTTTGTTTCATATGATGTGTTTTTTGCCTGTTTATATATCCAATAACATTGTCCAATGCAGAATGACTATATGAAAATGAACCATATCCAACCTGCCAATTAAATTTATGACTCAAAAAATTTCGATTGCTAATAAATTCACTGGATGACCTTTTTATATCTCTAACTAAGTTAGCTAAACAACATGAGGGTTTCATTCCAATTAGAATATGAATATGATCTGGCATTCCATTAATGGCAAGCATTTTTTGGCCTTTGTTTTTAACTATTCCTGAAATGTATTTATACAATTCTTCTTCCCAAGAATGGTGAATTAAATTTTCCCTGCCTTTTACTGCAAAAACAACTTGGATGTATACCTGAGAGAATGTGCTGGACATGGAATGAAATTTTTAAATTTATTTGTTGGTTTAATTACTCGCAAATATGATGTGCATTTTTTTTGATATACCAACCTAAATATTCCTATTTTGACCTTGAAGAATTTCTCGAGGAATAATGAGTTTTTTATTTATGCTGTTTTTATCCCATTAGCAGGGGAATTGGGCAATAATCATAGTTAAAATTAATGTGTCAATATTTTTCCTAAAAACAGTAAATATTTTTAGACACCAATTTTAAATATGAATTTTCACTTTGGATCAAATTTGCTTTTCCTTATCCCAGAGGTATAAAATGTTTATAGAAAAAATGTAAGAACGCGAAGCATACGACCCCATCGGGGTCGCATAAATTTCGTTTGAATCATTTTTCTATAAACATATAACCCCGTTGGGCATACGCGTCAACTTAAGGAATCGACATCTCGCTTTCCTGCATATAATTAATCCTTTTAACCCTTTTTTCATAACAACAGTATTTAGCAATTATTTTTAATTGCACCGAGTCTCCAATTGTTTTTGAGTTAGTCGTTTCAAGGAGTTTCCCTAACACACTTTTATTTTCCATTAAGTATTTTGTTATTTTTAATAGGCTTAAGTTTTTGTTATAAAATTGCATTACAGGCTTGCAAAGTGGTTCATAAACAAACCGCAAAACGACCATGGTCA
>JAIOYZ010000037.1 GCA_021740845.1 Bacteroidia bacterium | reverse complement strand
GTGTACCCCCTCCGTACAACATGGGTACCTGCTCCGCACCATTTGTGTACCCCCTCCGTATAACATGGGTACCTGCTCCGCACCAAATGTGTACTGCCTTGTTATACGTTAGGTATTCGGTTTGAACCAAATGGAAAGACCCTTGATGCAATTTAGCTACCATCTCCGAACCAAATAAGTGCTCACTTGGTAAAAATTAAAAAGAGGAATCCAGCAAAATAAGTAAAGCCTTCAAGTAGAAACATTGCCAGGATAAAATAGGGGATATAAACAAAAAAAAGGCGAGTTGCCCCGCCTTGAATGTTTTCACAACGGAATAATCCTTATTGTGATTTGCTTTTAGATTTAGTTTACCAAAAGTAAATTATTTTTTTTAATATGCAAGTAGATTTTAAACCCCGTTTCAATTAACCCCAATTTAATATTTAGCAATATGACTTCAAAAAAGATTTTAGGATTAGACTTAGGAACCAACTCAATTGGTTGGGCGTTAATTGACCAAGATCAAGAAAATAGTAATGGAGAAATCCTTGGATTGGGTTCTCGGATTATTCCAATGAGTCAAGATATATTAGGTAGGTTTCAATTCAACACACAAAAATAAAAAAGCCCCACGGAGTACGCAGAGCTTAAGAGTTATCTTCGGCTTATAGCCTTATTGTGATAAGCTTTCAAAAACGAAAATAGTTTATTTAACATAAAAACCAAATTATGGAAAAAATATTAGGATTAGATTTAGGCACAAATTCAATTGGTTGGGCCATTAGGGAGGTAAATAATGAATTGCCTAATCAAATAATTGATAAAGGTGTTCTAACTTTTGATAAAGGTGTCGCTGAAGATAAGTCTGGCGAGCATCCAATGGTTCAAAAGCGAACAGAGGCCAGAGGAAAGCGAAGGAATTATCAATCGGAGAAATATAGAAAATGGGAGTTGTTAGAGTGTCTAATAAATGAGGGTATGTGCCCTTTAACTATTGAGGAACTTAATAGTTGGAAATATTATACAAAAGGTCAAGGAAGGAAATACCCCAAATCAGATAAATTTATTCAATGGTTGAGATTTGACTTTGATGGGGATGGGAAACCAGATTTTGAAAGGTTTGGATATAGTAAACATGAAAGTTATTATTTATTTAGAAACTTAATTGTAGATGAAGGAAAAGTTGAATTGTTTAGAAAAGAACCTCACATAATTGGTAGGGTTTTATATCAATTGGTGCAAAGGCGTGGTTATAATGACGGGCAAAATATTGACGAAAATGAGAAGGATGAACTGAGCAAAACCATTATGAAGGGTGGAGGTGATGCAGGTGCTAATGGAGTTAATGAAATTTTACCTTATATCGAAAAATATAGAACTTTAGGTTCTTCATTATACCATTTACAGAAAGAAAATAATGTTAGAATACGTAAAAGATATAATTTAAGAAGTCACTATGAATCGGAGTTGAAAACGATCTGTGAGGTTCATGAATTAGAACATTTGTATAAGAGCTTTTGGGGAGCCATCATTTGGCAAAGGCCTTTGAGAAGCCAGAAAGGTTTGGTTGGAGTTTGTACTTTTGAGAAGAACAAAAGAAGATGTCCAATAAGTCATCCATTATATGAAGAATTTAGGACTTGGGTTTTCATAAATAATCTTAAAATAAAGCCAATTGTTAAAAATGGAATAAGTTTAAATAAAATTGAATTAAATGAGGCTTTACATCATAAAGTTTATCCAGAGTTTTTTAAGGCAGCTGCGGACTTTAAACTTTCAAGCATTGCAAAGGAGTTGGAAAAAGTTGGGTATGAAATAACAGCAAAATTTCCAAAAGATTCTAAAGTAATTAGCTTGTCATTTTTATATGAAATGCGTAAACTATTTGGTAATGATTGGGCAACTATTCTTGAATGGAAAGAGCTTTTGAATAATGAACCCAAAATACATAATTACAATATTGAAGATTTATGGCATTTACATTTTACTAAAACTACAAACAAAAAAACTGGAGAAGATCCATTTAACTTTTTAAAACGTTTTGTTATTGAAAAGTTGAATTTACCAGAAGATAAAGCAGAATTGTTTGCAAAAATAAGGCTGCAACAAGGATACGCTACTTTAAGTTTAAGTGCCATAAAGAAGATTCTTCCATTTTTACAGAAAGGATTTATATATAGTGAAGCAGTTTATTTGGCAAATCTTCATAAAGTTTTAGGACTAAAAAATTTAAACGATGAAGACATTGAAAGTTATTCCAAATTGATAAAGGATGTAATACATAAATATAATTTTGATAAAAAGAAAGTCGCAATAATCAATTCCTTAATTGCCAATTATTTTGAGAATAGCAAAAACTTTGAAACAAAGAAAAATGAAATAATTCTTCAAATAATTTCTGAGAATTATGGAGATGTTTATTGGAAGTCTTTACCTACCCAAAAGGCTATAAACATTATTAATTCTATTACAGATGAAATAAATATTTTTTTGGCTAAACCAAAATTTAGGGCACAAAGTCATTTCATTAAATCAGAAAGATTGCATGATAAGATATTTTTGGAATTGATGAATGAAAAAGGTGTTTCAGCAAGTGCTATTAAATATTTGTGGCATCCTTCAGAACAGGAAACATACTTACCTGCAATTGAAAAGGATGGTAAGTATTATTTAGGAAGCCCAGAACCTATTAGCAAAGGGTTTAAAAATCCTATGGCATTAAAGACAATGCATAAACTAAAGAAGTTAATTAATTATTTAATAGGAGTTGATAAAATTGATAGAGATACTCGAATAGTAATTGAAATAGCCAGGGAGTTAAATGATGCCAATAAACGTAAAGCGATTGAAAATTGGCAGAGGCAAAGGGAAAGTGAAAATGCGAACTTTAAAAAGAAGATACTCGAAATCAATTCTGAATGTGGTACTAGTTTTAATGAAAATGATAAGAATTTAATTGATAAAATTAGACTTTGGGAAGAACAGAATTATCAGTGTTTATACACTGGAGTTACAATTAACTTGTGTAATGTTTTAGATGGTAGCAAATACAATTTTGAACACAGTATTCCCGCTAGCATGAGTTTTGATAATGAACTCAAAAATCTGACTCTTGCTGATACCCAATACAACCAACAAATTAAAGGTAAAAAACTGCCAAGTGAATGTCCTAATTATTCTGAGGAGGCATTAGGTTTTGGTCCAATTTTGCCAAGACTAGATTATATGAATGATAAAATTGATCATTATGAAAAACTTTATGATCGCTATAAATATTTTGCAAAAAATGCTCAAACAAAGGAAGCTAAAGATAGAAATATTGTTGATAAGCATATTGCTAAAATGCATCTTGATTATTGGAGATTTAAATTACAAACATTTACAATAAAGGAGTATAAAGCAGGTTGGAGAAATAGTCAGTTAAGAGACACCCAAACAATAACCAAATATGCATTGCCATTTTTAAAAACCATATTTGATAAAGTTGAAGTTCAAAAGGGAAATATTACTGCCGATTTTAGAAAGATTTACAAAATTCAAGCGCGATTTGAAAGGAAGGAGAGAACAAAACATAGTCACCATGCAATTGATGCCGCAGTTTTAACATTAATTCCTCCTGCTGCAATAAGAGATAAAATATTATTACGCTATAATGAGGCGATAGAAGATAACAAAGATTACCACGAATTACCAAAACATTGGGATGGTTTTAAAAGTCAAATTATTAAAGATATAGAAGATGATGTTTTAATTAACTATTTGGCTCAATACAGAACTTTAAAACCAACCTATAAAACAATTAGAAAGCGTGGTGAAATTCAATATTTAAAAGAAAATTTGCCAACTGGCAAATGGCAATATAAATTAGATGATAAAGGGAATAAAATCCCCTTAAAGTCGAAAGGAGATAATATAAGAGGGCAATTACATAAGGATAGTTATTTTGGAGCCATTAAGAATAAAGGAATATTGAATTTGGTTGAAAGATACCCAATTGCCTCTTTTACAAGTATTTCCGATTGCAAGCATATTGTAGATGATAAAGTTCGTGATTTGGTTCAGAAAGAGCTTCAAAAAAGGATGGACTCAGGTTTAAGTTTTGATAAGGCAAAGTTAGATCCAGTAGCTTTTCATAAAGGTAATGAGGTAATAAAAAAGGTTCGGTGTAAGGTGGCAGCAGGAAGAGGTTATTTAACACCTGAAAAAGCATTAGAAATTCATAAACATGATTTTATTTCCAAACATGATTATAAAAATTTTGTATACGCCCAAAACGACCAAAATGTTTATTGTTTATATTATGAACTTGAGGTAAATGGTAAAACAGAAAGGGCTTTTAGAATAGTAGGATTGTACGAATTGGCAGGATTAGGAATTAAAAAGGAAGTTGAATTGTATGAAAATAATTACTATAAAAGTATTGAAGCTGGTAAAGGGAAAAATAAATTTAACCTGCCCTTAACGGCAATTTTAAAAGCAGGTGCAAAAGTTATTTTTTATAATGAATCAATAAATGAACTTAAAGAAATTTCAAAAGATGAATTGTTAAAAAGGTTTTTCAGAATTTATAAATTTAATGAACCAGCTCCTTCTACAGCATATGTTTATTTTCAAAATCATATTGAAGCTAGAAATAATGATGAGTTGGGTGGGGGAGTAAAAGATATAAATTTAGAGATTTATCAACCAAGGGTGTTTTTAGGTGCGTCAAAATTTAAAGCTGCAATTGAAGGAATTCACTTTGCAATTAATGTAGACGGCTCAGTAAATTGGTTGAAATAATTTATTGAGGGAGTTAATATTTACTCCTTCAATTTTATTGTGATTTGCTTTCAGATTTAGTTCTTTCTATATTGGCAACAACTCGGGTACGGAAGTTTCTATTTTGCTATTAGTTGTGATTTGCTTTCAGATTTAGTTCTTTCTATATTGGCAACAACACATTATTATAATTACAATGTACGTTAAAAGTTGTGATTTGCTTTCAGATTTAGTTCTTTCTATATTGGCAACAACTAACGAGCCTATGCCAAAAGAGTGCGAATTGTTGTGATTTGCTTTCAGATTTAGTTCTTTCTATATTGGCAACAACTATTTAAACACGCTTCGATTTTAGCTTTTAGTTGTGATTTGCTTTCAGATTTAGTTCTTTCTATATTGGCAACAACAGGCAGCTTCAACCGCTACATAAATGGACTGTTGTGATTTGCTTTCAGATTTAGTTCTTTCTATATTGGCAACAACAGTAGGTTGAAATTGCAGTTGAATCGCCTCGTTGTGATTTGCTTTCAGATTTAGTTCTTTCTATATTGGCAACAACTATTCGCTTGGTGGGATTGCTATTAGTTCCGTTGTGATTTGCTTTCAGATTTAGTTCTTTCTATATTGGCAACAACTTGAGAGATTTAAACAAAAGACTTGTTGAAGTTGTGATTTGCTTTCAGATTTAGTTCTTTCTATATTGGCAACAACCGCTATCCTCACCTGCACAAATAGCATCACGTTGTGATTTGCTTTCAGATTTAGTTCTTTCTATATTGGCAACAACATCCATTTGACCAAAGTTATTCACTAACAAGTTGTGATTTGCTTTCAGATTTAGTTCTTTCTATATTGGCAACAACACATTTGTGGTTATATTATCTTCTGTCATTGTTGTGATTTGCTTTCAGATTTAGTTCTTTCTATATTGGCAACAACCGTTAATCATTGAGCGTGAAGTCGCTATGTGTTGTGATTTGCTTTCAGATTTAGTTCTTTCTATATTGGCAACAACCGTAATTCGGTAAAAGATGCGCAAGCATTGGTTGTGATTTGCTTTCAGATTTAGTTCTTTCTATATTGGCAACAACGGCAACGATTGCAAATGTATCTTCGCTTAGGTTGTGATTTGCTTTCAGATTTAGTTCTTTCTATATTGGCAACAACAAAAGAATTGGAATCAAGGCATGAAAAAAAGTTGTGATTTGCTTTCAGATTTAGTTCTTTCTATATTGGCAACAACTTCTTTGCAAGCTACTATGATGTAGCCAAAGTTGTGATTTGCTTTCAGATTTAGTTCTTTCTATATTGGCAACAACTTAGTAACAGCACCAGCCAGCGAACCTTTGGTTGTGATTTGCTTTCAGATTTAGTTCTTTCTATATTGGCAACAACGAAGTAAGAATACTTGCACCAGCAACAACAGTTGTGATTTGCTTTCAGATTTAGTTCTTTCTATATTGGCAACAACTTAACAAAAAAAGAAATTGAAACCTACTTTGTTGTGATTTGCTTTCAGATTTAGTTCTTTCTATATTGGCAACAACAAAATTAGGAAAGAGGTTCAGAGAATATTTGTTGTGATTTGCTTTCAGATTTAGTTCTTTCTATATTGGCAACAACAGTAACAAATCATTTCCTAAATGCTCAAGGTTGTGATTTGCTTTCAGATTTAGTTCTTTCTATATTGGCAACAACCTCCATGCTAATTCGTCACCATAGGCTTTTGTTGTGATTTGCTTTCAGATTTAGTTCTTTCTATATTGGCAACAACGGTTTATCATTTGGCAATTTTAGTGCGCCAGTTGTGATTTGCTTTCAGATTTAGTTCTTTCTATATTGGCAACAACAATTAATGTTTCCAGAACTGGCACCATAACGTTGTGATTTGCTTTCAGATTTAGTTCTTTCTATATTGGCAACAACAAGCCTACTTACTCAAGGGTATAACGCTTTGTTGTGATTTGCTTTCAGATTTAGTTCTTTCTATATTGGCAACAACCTTGCTGCAAATCTTCTATACTGTCCTCAGGTTGTGATTTGCTTTCAGATTTAGTTCTTTCTATATTGGCAACAACTATTGTTTTAGATAATGTTTTAGGGGTATTGTTGTGATTTGCTTTCAGATTTAGTTCTTTCTATATTGGCAACAACCCATTAAAAAACAAAATTGATGAGGGTACCGTTGTGATTTGCTTTCAGATTTAGTTCTTTCTATATTGGCAACAACACAAAGTAGTGTAAACCCTTTATAGACAAGGTTTTTAGCCAATCAATGGAATGAAAAAAAAGAATGCATTAAGTCTTTCAGGTTTTCACTTGGAAGACTTTTTTGTTTTCTATTCTTTGTTTCGGTTCAAACCAAGTCTCTTTCTTATGGTACAGCAAAAACCAGAATATTTTTTGGTTCAAACCGAAACTGAATATTTGATGTGGTTTTCTGGGTTGATTTTCAAAGGATTTACAACAAAAACTCAAAATTTGAAGTTGAAAAATCAAGAAAACCCTTTATTCCTTGATAAAGTTCTGGCAATTAGAGAAATGCGAAAGTGTTGAAATTTATTTAATTGAAGATTATCAGCAACATACAAAAAAGTTCGAAAATATATTTTTAATATTTTAAAAATTCAACTATGATTTTTTTGTAAATATTTGGAGTTGATATGAAAATTTTCATATTTGCGTTACATTTGCACAACAAACGCACACAAAATCTATCATTATGGGAGCCTTCTTATCAAAACCTAGCTTTAAAGTTACTGGTAAAAGAGCGCATAATTCAGAGAAAGTGAAAAACTCTTTGAAAAGCACTCCTTTTAAAACTAATTTTAAACCTTTATCAAAGGAAAAGGTTGAGGACCTAAGATGTAGTGCATATGCTTATATTGCGTGACGGATCGGAAACTTTATAAGCTGGAACCATATGAGTTCCATTCATGCGGAAAAGTTTATAAAAACGAATCATTCAGAAAAACTATTCATTTATTTGGATTTAAAACTATTAATAACTCATACTATATCGTTGAGGTAGAAGAGTATGACCTTAATTTTTTTGCTTTAAAGTTCTTTCGTAAAAAAGAAAGACCTTCTAAATATAGGTATCATAATGTGTCAAATTTAGAAGGAATTGGAGCAAGAAAAGTAATTTATACCTGTATAGAAATTGGCTTGCGGTTTTTAAAAAATTGTCCAGAAGCCTCATTTGGGTTTTTAGGTTCACCTACAAGAGTGGAAGCAACAAATAAAACATTTAGCAATACGAAACGCTATCGAGTATATAAAAAATTTGCAACCAATTTTTTTAATCCAGAAAATTTTTTACACTACGTTGATGAGGATAGAAGCGCATATTTAATAATTAATAATCATGCTCTAACAAAGAACAAAAAATACCACATTGAATTAATTGATAAATTTGAAAATAGTTTTGATGTAGAGCAATTATATTCCCTTGGGGCTAGATAAAATAAATATTTGTAATTCTTACATATGCTCTAGAACCATAATGGTAATCTATAATTTTAGTCATAGAATTAAAGGTAGGGTAGTTATGGTAATTTTGAAACTCCGTTTCAGATTTAGTTCTTTCTATATTGGCAAGAATACAATATTGCTTAAACCCTTTATTGACAAGGTTTCTAGCCAATCAATGGAATGAAAAAAAAGAGTACAATAAGTCTTTCAGGTTTTGCCTCGAAAGACTTTTTTGCTTTCTATTTATAAGTATCGGTTCAAACATATTCTCTTTAATAGTGGTATAGTTGAAACCGGAATAAATTTTAAACCACCATCTTAATTTGGTTCAAACCGAAACTTCTTAAAACAACTCTAATTGCTGGGGCTCTAGAATTTTAGTACTTTCCTTTTTGCCAAAGAAAATTTCCATCATCCCAAATTGTTTGTCGGTAATGGCTAAAATCCCAATATGGCCTTTTTCTGGCAACATTTCTTTAACCCGTTTTATATGCACATCTGCATTTTCTCTGCTTGCACAATGCCTGAGGTAAATACTAAACTGAAACATAGTAAAGCCATCTTGTAGCAATTCTTTCCTAAACCTAGCATAAATCTTACGCTCGCTTGTGGTTTCGGTTGGTAAATCAAAAAATACTAATACCCACATAATTCTGTATTCATTAAGGCGTTCCATTAGCCAAATTCTGGATATAAAATCTTGCGATTGTCTCCTTCAAAGCATTGAGCTAAACTGCTGGTGGTTCGCTGCAAACCAACCATCATTGGACTTCTTTGATTGTTCAATAAAATCTCCTTTGCAGGTAAACCCAAAATTTTCGCCTTTACTATTTTGTCTAATTCTAATTCATCTCCATTAGATTCTGCAATTAGATTCCATACCAATTCGTCGGCATAAATTCTATAGGGTTCCATAATATCATCTGCCAAGCAATAGGCATTGTATTTATTTCTATGGTGTATACCTAAAGTTGGCAACAGTCCACTTCCAACCAAGGAGCGGGCCACCGTTGCGCGGATAATAGCATAGGAATAATTTAATAGATTATTGGGGTAAGCACCAAAACGATCGCGTGTAAAATTGGGAATAAATTCTCTAAAAAGGTTTTTCCAATACAAGGCAGCTGCCCTGGCTTCCAAGTTTTGGGAGTCTCCACTGCTAACATCTTTGGAAAATTGTAAAAGGGATTTACTTTCTTCAAGGCAACCTGTTTTATGAAGTAGTTTAGCTTGGTTGCTAATCTTTGCTTTAACAGTCTGTTGCCAAAGTTGTTTCTTTAATGGTTCTGTGGCTTCTATCTGGTTTCTAAATCTTTCGTTTTGGGTTGTATGTCCATCTAATGGCAAAAGCAAGGAAGCAGGTAGGTGGTTTTCATTGCAACTCACTAGAGCAATATTAAATGCCGAAACTTGCTGTAGAAAAGGATGAGTAAGGGTTAATTGTTGGTGGTCTAAAATAATTATTCCAATATCTTCGAGTGGAATAGTTTTGGTTAAAACTTTGTCTACACCTTTGCCCTCGGGCACTTTTAGTTCTAGTTGTTGATTTTTAATGCAAAGGTGATAGGGGTTTCCAAGGTAAATTGTTTTCTTTATCATAAGATGCCAATTTATGCGGCTTTAGAATTTTACATAAATGGTGCCAAAGCCTTCAATCTCTTATTATTAGTTCCTTGGGTTCCTTGTGATTTACATTTAATTATATACTTTAAATACTACTGAAAACTTAACGAAGTTTTATTAGGGTTATTCAAATTTTGATCGCATTTTTAGGATGGAATTATATTCTTTTATCAATTGTAAGTTTTGCTTTATACTCTTCTGGCAGCCCTCTATAATAAAAATCCATGAGTACACGCATGGTTTCCAATTTGCAAAATTCAAATAGAAACTAATTCTTTTTTTCTCACTAGCTATTGGTAAATCCGTGATGAATAAATACATTCGTGATGAAACCTGAAACTGCGGGAACCTAAGTGTGAATTAATAATCATGAACGCCTATGAAATAAAATAATTCTGGGTTCATAAACTCACTTACGTGACCCGATTACCATCAACAAAATGACGACAAAGAAACTGACCATATTAACTTTAACTTTTGCCGTTTTCGGACTGGCATCTTGTAATAATTCAAGCCAACAGAATATCACCGATAAGCAAATTGAATCGGTCGACAGTATTTCTGATAAAACGACTTCAGGCTATGACACTATAGTTTACGACAATTCATGCTTTCCAATTGATAGCACTTTTACAATTAAAGTTTTGACAGTTGGAATATTTCATGAAGAGGAAGTTTGGGGAAATGCAGACAAAGAAAAATGGTTCGGACTTTTTAAAGGCAATGCAGCTTATTACATTGCTGAAACTGAACTGAAAACTACAAAAGTTAATGACCAAATTGTAGACGAGAATGAAAATGAAAAAACTGGCTGGGAAGTTCAAACTGTAAATACGGACACTTCAATAATTTTAATGGAAGGACTAAATTTCTTAACTCCTCGTAATGTTCAACAAGCAGTTTTATCAAAAGACCAAATCTTTCCTGGAGACACCTTGCGAATTAATTATTTAGGGATTGACTACGAAATATTTGCAATAGGTGGCAAAAAGAAAGTTCAAGACGACCCAGAGTGGTTTGAGGTTTGGAATTACAAACTTTATTTAACAGCAACAATCAAAGGACAACAGCACACAAGCCTTCTTGTTGCACAGCCAAATTTTTCCGACCAAATGATAAACATAATATTTGCCGGCGATATCGATGGGGACGGAATTTTAGATTTAATAATTGATACTTCACGACATTATAACGCAACAAGTCCTACAATTTATTTGTCAAGACCTGCGGGCAATGGAGAGGTAGTAAAACCAATAGGAGGTCATACCAGTGTTGGATGCTGAAAGGATTACTACCGCTAACTTAAAGACCTCGAAGCACCTAAAGGACGAACCTTAAACCCTGTGTTGAGCTGAACCACACTCAGGTTTGGTGCTTTTCAGCCAATTAACTTTGTAGGTTTAAGCATTACAAAATTACAAGCATTTAGAACCTTAGGGTAAAACTCCCTTTCGTGACCCGATTTAGCGTCATCATATAAAACTCCCATGAAGAAAACCCTATTTATAATATTATTGCTTGCAATATTGAGTTGTACCGAGATTAATAATACCGAATCTATTCCAGAAATATTTAAAACAAACTTTGGAAAGTTTAGGGATAAAAAATTAGCATTCAATTTTGGAGACGTAGTTAAATTTAAAAACTTTGATTATAAAGGAATCATTTGCGACATTTCAGTAGATGAAGGTGGAATATGGTATGGAATTGTATTTATTGACAGCCAAAATCATTTATTTAGCAGAAATATTCCAAGTGGATTAAGTAAAGAATGTATTAAACTTTTAGACTTTACATATTTAAACCAAAGCGGTATAAATTCAGTTTATAAAATAGAAACGATTAAATTAGATTTTTCGAAAATTGGAATTGGCTCAAGTAGTCCAGTAAAGGACGAAAAAGAATTAATTAGAGATTATGAAAGGGGACTTGAGTTTAGAAAACAGCCCGAAACACCATGTAGTGAAAAGTTGAAAACCTTAGAACCGATTAACGAAAATTATAGAGACTTAAAAGAAATAGAATTTTGAAATTTTCATTGAAAAAATAACTACCGCCTAAAGATAAGCTTTCAACCCATCCAAAACACTCACTTTAAACCCTGTGTTGTTTAAAACCAGAATTTGATTCTTTCCTTTTCTTTCAAATGGATAATTCATTTTTTTTGCCAAGTAAACTTCTTTCCTTTGCCATTCAATTATGAAATCAATTTTTACTTATATCCTTTTTCTTATTTCCTTTTTTGCTTTGGGTCAGAGCCAAACCAAAAGAGTTTTGTTTTTAGGCAATAGTTATACTTATGTCAATAATTTGCCACAAACATTAGCCGATATGGCTAAATCTACTGGCGATTCGCTGATTACAGATAATAATACGCCAGGAGGTTATACCTTACAACAACATGCTTCAGACCCTGCTTCCTTAAGTAGAATTTCTTTTGGCAATTGGGATTTTGTGGTCTTGCAAGAGCAAAGTCAGTTTCCATCTTTTCCAATACAACAAGTGGAAGAAGAAGTGTTTCCTTATGCTCATATTTTAGATAGCACAATTAAGGTTTATAATCCTTGCGGTGAAACCATGTTTTACATGACATGGGGAAGAAAGAATGGAGATGCAAGTAATTGTGCCTTTTGGCCGCCTGTATGCACTTATGCAGGAATGGATAGCCTCTTGAACTTACGCTATAGAATGATGGCTGAGAATAACCAAGCAGTATTATCGCCTGTTGGCGAATTATGGAAATACCTTCGCCAAAATTATCCAAGCTTAGAATTGTATCAAGGAGATGAAAGTCACCCAAGCGAAGCAGGAACCTATGCTGCCGCTTGTTCTTTTTATAGTGTTGTATTTAGAAAAGATCCTTCAGAAATTGGCTTCAACGGAAATCTATCTGCAAGCGATGCCAATAATATTAAGTTAGCTGCAAAACTAATTGTATACGATAGCCTACTTAAATGGCATATTGGTGAGTATGATCCCAAACCTAAATTTATGGCAGCAACAACTGGGTTCAAACAGATTAGTTTTACCAACCAAAGCCTAAATGCAGAAACTTACCATTGGGATTTTGGAGATGGTGATAGCTCCAATGAAGAAAATCCAATTCATGAATATTCTAGTGCTGGAAATTATGAGGTAAGTCTTAGTGCTTCCCGTTGTTTGCAAACAGAAAAATTAACTCAAACAATTGAAGTTATCACCACAGGTTTAATAGCGCATCAACAAGCTAATTTGGATATTCGTATTTATCCAAATCCTAGTTCTGGTTTGTTTCAAATAAGTAATAATTCAAACCAAAAAATAGATTATATCGTTTTGAACCAATTAGGAAAAGAGCTGAAAAGAGGAAGCCTTAATCAAGATGAAAGTGCAATAGATTTAAGTAGTTTGGCGGATGGAATATATTTTTTATGGGTTGAAGATGAACAACGAAATACTAGTAATTTTAAAATTGTAAAATATACCAAATAGGTGTTTTTTGAATGGAATAATATTTAGGATTTTTTTCTTTTATTTCCAATGATTTTTAACATTTTCTTGTGTAACCAAAGTGGCACAGCGTTTTTATTTTCCGTATTACGTTTGTGCTATAAATTTAATACATAAGAATATGAAAAATCTATTGTTAATGGCATTGGTGACTTTTAGTATGGTTACCAGTTGCAAAAAGGAGGAAGCTTCTAACCCTAGTCCAACCGTAGCTACCCAGATAAGCGATTTTCCAATTGAGCCTTTAAATGCGGATGAGTTAACTAGCTTGTTGCATATGCGAGAAGAGGAAAAATTAGCTCATGATGTTTATGTAACTTTATATGCCAAATGGGGTGTTCCAGTTTTCAATAATATTTCCAAAAGCGAACAAACCCATACCGATGCTATTTTAACTTTGATTCAAAGATACCAATTGGTAGATCCTGTAGGAACCCATGAAGTTGGGGTGTTTGAAGATTCTACTTTGCAAACCTTGTATAATCAATTGGTAGCCAAAGGAAGTCAATCTTTATTAGATGCCTATAATGTTGGAGCCACCATTGAAGATTTAGATATTTTTGATTTAAATAATTGGGTGAAAAAGGTAGATAACCAAGACATTTTATTTGTGTATGGCAACCTAACTAAAGGAAGCAGAAACCACATGCGTTCTTTTTATTCACAAATAATTAGCTCTGGTGGCACTTATACTGCCCAATTTATCACCCAAGCAGAATTAGAAGCCATCATCAATTCAGATAAAGAAATGGGTTCTAAATAGTTTTAAGGTTCGGTTTGAACCAAAAATAGTTTGATTTTTATAAGATAGTTCCTGCATAGTTTTGTTTAACCCAGCAATTGAAAACCCTTCAATTGCTGGGTTTTTTATTTGATGAGCTATCTTTTTGTTTGGTATTGCAGGAATTACTAGAAGCATAATTTACCACTAAAATTTAGGTGTTTGGGTGTTTACGTTCGTATCTAAATATTTCGGTTTGAACCAATCCTAATTATTTTTGGTTCAAACCGAATTATAAAAAATGAATTAGCTAAAATGCAGCATGAAAAGAAAATTGATTTTATACATAGCCTGTAGTTTGGATGGCTTTATTTCTGAACCTAATGATAAGCTAGATTTTCTCTCTATGGTAGAACAGGAAGGAGAAGATTATGGCTATGTAGATTTTGTGAAATCTGTAGATGCTGTTATCATGGGAAGAAAGACCTACGATATTGTAATGGCAATGGGAATAGGCTTTCCACATGCCGATAAGGAAACGTATATAATTACCCGAACTGAAAAGCCAAGTGAGGGTTCTGTAAATTTTTATACAGGTAATTTAAGTGAACTTATTCAAGAATTAAAAAGCAAGGAAGGCAAATCCATCTATTGTGATGGTGGTGGCGAAATAGTAAATGAATTTTTGAAATTAACTGCATTTGACGAGCTGATTATTTCCATAATTCCTGTTTTATTGGGCTCAGGAACCAAGTTATTTCAAGAAGGAATTCCTAGAGAAAACCTAAAATTGATTTCAAGTAAATCGTTTGAAAAAGGTTTGGTCCAATTGCGTTATGCTTGTTTAAAATAAATTTAGTTTGAACCAATCCTAGTTGAAATTATTTTTGGTTCAAACCGAATTGCTTTTATTTTGAAAAGCCATACAAAGCTGGAACGGGTGGGCTACCATAAAGCTGTAACAAAATGCCATTAGGAATGGAATCTATTTTGGTGGCCTTAAAATTAATCACTGTTTGATTATCCCACAGTAAACTAGTATCGCTGGTTTGAATGTAGGTGCCATAACAAAAATTGCTGTCTTTGCCACTAATTACGCGTGTCCAACAATAATTGCCATCTTCTTTTAAATTGAGAATTTTATACCCATCGGATAAAACTGAACTGTCTCTATAGTATAAGCCTCCTAATTTGGTTTCAAAGGTATACTTCTGCTCTTCGTCTTTTTTGCAAGCACCAAAAATGCTTGTAAGGGCTAAAATCAAAAGTAGGGTTCTCTGCATAAAAATTTAATTTGAGGCAAGTAACTAAAAAGTTTTTGCCTTCGCCAGATTTTTTTTGATATGGTGAATTTTAATGGTTAATAATTATAAGAAATCCGATTAACACTAAGGCGACTTTTAAAATTGCTGGGCCAATATTTATGTCGTTTCCAGTAGAATTTTCATTTGTATTTGCGGTGGGTAAGGATTGAAAAGTTTGAAAGTATTTAGCTTTTTCAATACTATCCATTTTTATGCTAGTGCGTTTGGCTAAACTAATTGCAATTTTTTTTGTCTCAGCCGAATCGAGTGGAATGGGCATAAGAAAGTAGGAAGGAGTAATGCTATCGGTTTGTGAGTAGTTGTTTTCTTTATAGAGTTGAAAATGAATTGGGGTGGAATAGGTGGTATAAAATATTTGATTTGGGTTTCGATTAACAGAGCATATAATTCTAGACTGAAGGGTTCCGAGGTAGGAATCGGTTGATTTGGAACTATCGAAAAGGTTAGGAGAGAAATTAGGCTTATCGAAGGAGAAATCTATAAAGCAATCGTTATAACTTACATTTTGAAAATAGCCAGGTTGGTTAATCTCATAATTGTTTTGAGCCAAATTATAGGAAAGATGAGCAATAAATTCTGAATCAAAATAACTGATATAGTCCATAAAATTACCCTTGAAAATACTATCATTTGGCTGTTGGTACATCAAGTTGTGATTTGAAATGTCGATACCAATTTTTCTTCTATTTTCTTGCGAAAGTGCAGGTTTTCCCAAGGATAGGAAAAGTATGATAATTCCGAAAAGGCTGATTTTGTTGTTGTTTTTGGCGAATTGCATACTTATAATTTTTGGAATTTAGCAATTTGCAATTTTCTTGCCAAAATAAGTTTTATGGTTTGCAAGTAAAATTGTATTTTGCAAACCTTAAGAATTAGTATGAATATTACCTTACCAGACGGTTCCGTTCGTTCGTATGAACGGGGCACCACCGCCTTTGAAATTGCAAAATCCATCAGTGAAGGATTGGCGCGCAATGTATTAACCGCAAAAATCAATGGCCAAGTAATTGAGTTGGCTGATCCAATTACGGAAGACGGCTCATTAACTTTATTTACATGGGATTCTAAAGAAGGCAAAAATGCTTTCTGGCATTCATCGGCACACGTTTTGGCTCAAGCCATTGAGTTTTTTTACCCAAAAGTAAATTTAACTATTGGGCCTGCCATCGAAAACGGCTTTTATTACGATATTGATTTCAACGGAGAGGCCTTTTCTGATAAAGACTTCAAGAAGATTGAAGACAAAATGTTGGAGCTTGCTCGTGAAAAAGCTGAGTTTCATAAAAAAGCTATTAGCAAACAAGAGGCTTTAGCTTACTATCAAGAGCGCGAAAATCCATTTAAAGTTGAGTTGATTGAAAACTTAAACGATGGTGAGATTACTTTTTGCTCTCATAGCAACTTTACAGATTTATGTAGAGGTGGCCATATTCCTAATACCGGTTTTATTAAGGCGGTAAAATTAATGAGTGTTGCCGGTGCTTATTGGAGAGGTAATGAAAAGAACCCTCAATTAACTCGTGTCTATGGTATTTCATTTCCTAAGCAAGGTGAATTAACAGAATACCTTGCCATGTTGGAGGAAGCAAAAAAACGCGACCACCGTAAACTTGGTAAGGAATTAGAGATATTCACTTTTGATGATGATATTGGTCCGGGCTTGCCTTTGTGGTTGCCTAATGGAGGTGCCATTATTGAGATTCTTGAAAGCTTTGCCAAAAAAACAGAAAACGATGCTGGTTATGTGAGGGTAAAATCTCCACATATTGCCAAAGAAAGTTTATATATTAAGAGTGGCCATTTACCGTATTATAAAGATAGTATGTTCCCACCCATGGAAATGGATGGAGATAAATATTATTTAAAGGCGATGAATTGTCCGCATCACCATAAAATATTTGCGGCTACTCCTAAAAGTTACCGCGATTTACCTTTAAGGTATGCAGAATATGGTACTTGTTACCGTTACGAGCAAAGTGGTGAGTTATTTGGATTGATGCGTGTGCGCAGTTTACAAATGAACGATGCGCACATTTATTGCACCGAAGCACAGTTTGAGGAGGAATTTGAAAAGGTAAATGATTTGTATTTGAAATATTTCAAAGTTTTTGGAATCGACAAATACGTAATGAGATTCTCAAAACACGATCCAGCTAAATTGGGTCAGAAATATATTAACGAGCCAGAACTTTGGTTAAAAACCGAGGATATGGTAAGAAAAGTTTTGGTTTCTTTGGGCTTAAACTTTGTGGAAGTAGAAGACGAAGCGGCATTTTACGGACCAAAAATCGATATTCAAATTTATTCTGCCATTGGTAGAGAATTTACTTTGGCAACAAACCAAGTAGATTTTGCACAAGCAGAAAGATTTGATTTGAATTTCACCAATGAGAAGAACGAAAAGGAAAGGCCATTGATCATTCACCGCGCACCTCTAAGTACTCACGAGCGTTTCATTGGATTTTTATTAGAACATTATGCTGGAAATTTACCTGCTTGGTTATCGCCAAAGCAAGTGAGTGTGCTACCAATAAGCGACAAGTATTTGCCTTATGCTCAAAAACTTGTTGATTTAATGAAAATAAACGATATTCGCGCCCTCGTTGACGACAGAAACGAAAAAATTGGCAAGAAAATTAGGGATGCAGAAATGAAAAAAATCCCGTTTATGCTAGTGGTAGGCGAGAATGAGATGCAAGAAGAAAGTGTTTCCGTAAGGAAGCATGGGGAAGGTGACTCAGGAAAAATGTCGGCAACAGATTTTGTTCAATATTTTAAAGATCAATTAACAGTAAAAATATAAGTTTCTTTGGCAGCACCAAATACACCACCTAGCAGTAGCGGAAAACCAGGAGGAGGGCAAAGCCCTAGTCAGAACCGCTTTAACAAAGGCAGACGTTCGTTAGAACCTGAACACAAAATTAATAATCTCATCAGAGCCAGTAATGTGCGTTTGGTGGGAGAAAATGTAGAAGTTGGGGTTTATACATTAGCGCAAGCTTTGAAAATTTCTTATGAACAGGAAATGGATTTGGTGGAAATTTCGCCCAATGCAGATCCACCAGTTTGTAGAGTGGTTGATTATAGGAAATTCCTATACGAGCAAAAGAAAAAGAAGAAAGAACAAAAAGCCAATCAGGCTAAGTCTGAAGTAAAAGAAATTCGTTTTGGTCCTAATACGGATGAGCATGATTTTGAATTTAAATTGAAACATGCGGAGAATTTTTTAACAGACGGACATAAAGTTAGAGCTTTTGTGTTTTTTAAAGGAAGGTCTATTGTTTATAAGGAAAGAGGAGAGGTATTATTGTTACAATTGGCGCAACGATTAACAGAGATTGCAAAAGTGGAGCAAATGCCTAAATTAGAAGGAAAGAAAATGTTCTTGATTTTGAACCCAAAAGGTAAATCAGGTAAATAATTTTCTGGTTAGAAAGAAGTCGTATTAATAACTATATAAAAAGGAGGATTTAGGATTATGCCTAAAATGAAAACAAACAGCTCGGCTAAAAAACGTTTTAAGGTTACCCCAAGTGGTAAAATTAAAAGAGCCAAAGCTTTTAAGAATCACATTTTAACTAAGAAAACTACCAAGCAGAAACGCGGTTTAACCAAAATGACAACCGTTAGTGATGCTGATATGAGTAAAGTTAAAATTTTGTTGGGAATTGGAAAATAAACCAACGGCCGTTTGTTGGTAGGCCTAAAACACCAGGTTTAAAATTAGTTTAACCCGAACAAGAGCACAAAAGATTCCAATAAAATGGAGCGCTTAGGTTCAAAAAAACAAAACACACACTATGCCACGTTCAGTCAATTCCGTTGCGAGTAGAGCTCGCAGAAAGAAACTCCTAAAATTAGCTAAAGGCTATTGGGGTAAAAGAAAAAATGTATTAACCATTGCTAAGCATACCATCGACAAAGGTTTAGGTTATGCTTACAGGGATCGTAAAACCAAAAAACGTAACTTTAGAAGTTTATGGATCATGCGTATCAACGCAGGAGCACGTTTACATGGATATAGCTATAGCCAATTTATGAACCTAGTTCATAAAAAAGGTTTAGGTTTGAACCGTAAGGTTTTAGCCGATATGGCCATGAACCATCCAGAAACTTTCGAAGAAATTGTTAAAACGGTAAAATAAATTTAGGCTATTATTACGACTAAAAAAGCCCCAATTACGAAAGTAATTGGGGCTTTTTCTATGTAGTGTTTTTGTGTTTTAACCTTTGGTGGAATTAACCTTTTCTGTTAGTTCACTCATTTCCGTAGTTAGCACTTCAATGGTAGATTTTAAGGTATTCATATCAATTTTTACTTCAGAAATACTTTCTTTAGCAGAGTTACCCATTCTCTCAGCAAAATGATAATTGCTTCTAGATTCATTTCTTAATTGGACTTCCAGTTCCTGTACTTTTTGATCTAATGATGTTTTTAAATCTTCTGTGCTAATATGGTAATCACTGGCAAGCTTTTTTAATTTGGTATCTAAAGAGTTTATTTTGCTTGTAAGCATTACCCAAGTTACAATACCAATTAATAAAGCAGCTATAATTAATCCCCAGAATAATTTTATAGTACCTCTGGCTTGATCCAAATTACTTTCCAGTTCACTGAATTTTTTATCGTTTTCAATTGCAAATCCTTCAATTGTTAATTTTGTTTTGCTTAAGGAATCTGTTGTGGTGGCAATTTTGAAATTGGTTGAATTTAATACCTCCACTACTTGCTTCATTTTTTCACTCAATTCATTTATTTCGGCATCTTTCCCATTGATGCCTCCTTTAATAGAATTGATTGTTTGTTGCACACTTTTCAATTGATTATTTAATTTAACCATATTGCTATCGTAGTCTTTTTTATAGACATATGGTACTGGTCCTTTTGGCTGTGCACTCGCAGCAACGGTTGGTCTTGGTTTTGGTGCTTGTTTTGGCTGTGCTATGCTAGTTAAACTAATAATGCATAGTAATAAAATCAAAAATAGATTTTTCATGGTATGGCTTGTTGTTCAATTATTTATTTGAAACTTTACTACAAATATTATAGAATTTTTGATATTGTTATATGATATTTTTACATACTCCATTTTAGGTTTAATAATTCAGAATCGGAATTGTGTTCAATATTGAAATTCACTTGATATTATGAATCTATTATCCCGATTTGGTTCATAAATTGCATTTTTGGTTCAAAATGAAACTAAATTCATTTTTTATTTTTTAGCTAACATTTTGATATATAGGCGATAAAGGTTTTTGGATAAGCTTTTGTTTCATTCTTGGCATGCCAAAAAACCTCTTTCCCAACTTAATTATTTGGGGAAAAAGGGATTTGGTTCAAAACGAAATATTATGAGAACCCAAAAATTGCTGAGTGTTAGCTCTGACAAAAATTTGTTGGACAGAAGTCCCCAACAGGTTTTGCTGCCACTTTCCGAACACACCCTGGTGAACGGTAAATTGAGAGTCTTGAATCTGTATTTCCTACTAATACTTCTGCTGCTGTCAGTTAGAGGTTTTGGTGAGGGTACAAAAGAGATGACTCCTACGAGTACTGCAAACAATGTTGATTTACAAATTAACCGGTCTTCAACAGGCGGTTTTGCTTCAACCTTTGCTGGTTGGACGGCCACTACAACAGAGGATAGATTGTATATTCACATTAATGATTATTCCACCGAGAAAATTTACTTAGGTTTCCAAAAGAAAACCTCAAGCCAAAATGTGTATTACCGAATTAAACGTCCGGATGGTACCGTGGTTCTTGGGCCAACGGCAATTCCCACATCGGGAAATGGGTATATCTCTACCTGGAATCAGGCTAGTATTGGTCCAAGTACATTAACTGGAAATTCAGGTGGGTATAGTCCTACCGTATTTGATTTAAGTGCAAGTTCAAGTACAGCCTACAATGGAGATTATTATATTGAATTTAATACTTCAAGTTCAACTGCTAATACTACAGAAATATTTTTAAAATATTATGATATTACCGTTGCCAATGGTTCGTCAAATACCAATGTAAAAACAGGTAGACTTTGGTCGTATTATTGGGGTTTTAACTCAAATGGATTTACCCCACCAAATACATGTGTAGGTAGTTTATTTATTTATGCATCAGATTCAATTGTAACTGAAGTTGATTTAAATGGTTTATCGCCTTTTTATTTTAGAATTTTTGCAAATTCAACAGGTGTAACCAATACGGGGAATATGTCGTATGATAGACAGTCGAAAGATTTTGGTTCGGGTGATCCAATGGAGCGTCCCGAATTTAAAGTATTTTTAAATGACCCAGATTTAACAGCATATCCAAGTGCCACCTTAGCCAATCGCTCGGCAACCTTTAACTCATTTACTGGTTGTCCGGGTAATTATTGTTTTAATTTTACCCTAAATGGTGCTGCGCTTACAGAACTTAAGCTTGACTTAAATAATAATGGTTCCTATTCAGATGCTATTGATAGGACATTAGAATCAAATGGAACCGCTGGAGCCAATTGTATTCCTTGGGATGGAAAGGATGGTAATGGAAATAACGTTGCCAACAATACTACCTTCAAATTAAATTTATATACCAAAGTTGGTACCCTTCATATTCCAGTTTACGATGCCGAACAGCATACTAATGGGTATTTGGCTCAAACCGTAAGACCTACAGGCATTGGTACCATGACCGTTTATTGGGATGATGATGGTCTATCTGGAGGCTCTATGAATTTATCTGGAGTTACAGCAACAGCACCAGTTTCTGGAGGTTCAACAGTTTCTGGTCACCATACTTGGATGGATCCTTACGGAAATCAAAGGGTAATGAATACTTGGTTTACTGTAAAGAAAACTGTTATGACAGATTATTCAATATCATTGGCTAGTTTCTCTGGTTCTATTTCTGCTCAAACCAATGTTAATTGCTTTGGACAATCAACGGGAAGCGCAACAGCTGCGGGCTCTCAAGGAACATTACCATATACGTATAGTTGGAATACCTCTCCAGTTCAAACCACTGCAACGGCTACTGGTTTGGCAGCTGGAACTTATACTTGTACTATTACTGATTTTAGAGGTTGTGTAACAACGGTTAATGCAACAATTACTCAACCAATTGCCGCCCTAGCATCAACATTGGTAAGTCAGACCAATGTATTATGTTATGGTAATTCAACAGGAGCAATAAATATTAATGTAACAGGTGGAACAGGTGCTTACTCTTATGTATGGACAAAAAATGGTGGAGCCTTTGCACCAACCACACAAGATTTAACAGGTTTGGGAGCGGGCGTTTATGCCGTAACCATAACAGATGCCAATAATTGTACTACAACTCGGTCGGTAACAATTACTGAACCAATTGCGGCTTTAACGTCTTCATTGGTGAGTCAAACCAATGTGTCATGCTTTGGTGGTTCAAATGGAGAGATAGATATCAATGTAACAGGTGGAACTAGTCCTTACGCTTATGTATGGACAAAAAATGCCGGAGCATTTGCCCCAACCACTCAAGACTTAACAGGATTGGGAACTGGCGTTTATGCAGTAACTATAACAGATGCGCACAATTGTACAACAACTCGTTCTGTAACTATTACTGAACCAAGTGCAGCTTTAAGTGCAGCATGCTCAAATATTAGTCCTACAGGCTTTGGTACCAACGATGGTTCTGTAAGTGTTGTTGCAACAGGTGGAACTCCTACCTATGGATATTTATGGAGCAATAGTGCAACAACTGCAACTGTTAATGGATTAGCAACAGGAACTTTTTCTGTAGTTGTAACCGATGCAAATGGTTGTACCGCAACTTGTAATACAACACTAAATAGTTTCCCTAATGCAGTTAACGATATTACATCAACAAACGAAGATACTCCAGTAAATGGCAATGCTCAAACTAATGATAATACAAGTGGGGATGGAGGAAATGTATGGACATTAGTTGGAGTAAACGGTGGTGCTTCTCATGGAACGGTAACTATGAATCCAAATGGTTCATATACCTATACTCCAGATGCTAATTACAACGGAACAGATGTATTTACTTACCAATTATGTGATATAGATAATGATTGCTCAACTGCAACTGTGACTATCACTATTAACTCTGTGAACGATGTTCCAGTTGCTGTAAATGATGTAAACACAACCAACGAAGACACTCCAGTAAACGGAACTGCACAAACCAACGATACTCCAAGCGGAGACGGTGGAAATGTATGGACTTTAGTAGGAGTGAACGGTGGTGCAGCTCATGGAACTGTTACAATGAATACTGATGGATCCTATACGTATACACCAGATGCAAATTATAATGGAACAGATGTTTTCAATTACCAAGTATGTGATGTAACTCCTGATTGCTCAACTGCAACAGTGACTATCACTATTAATTCTGTGAATGATGTTCCAGTCGCTGTAAATGACGTGAACACAACCAACGAAGACACTCCAGTAAATGGAACAGCACAAACCAACGATACTCCAAGTGGAGACGGTGGTAATGTGTGGACTTTAGTAGGAGTGAATGGTGGTGCTGCTCATGGAACAGTAATTATGAACACAGATGGTTCATATACCTATACTCCAGATGCAAACTATAATGGAACTGATGTATTTACTTACCAAGTTTGTGATGTAACTCCTGATTGCTCAACTGCAACAGTAACTATCACTATTAACTCTGTGAACGATGTTCCTGTCGCTGTAAATGATGTCAATACAACTAATGAAGACACCCCTGTAAACGGAACAGCACAAACCAACGATACTCCAAGTGGCGACGGTGGTAATGTTTGGACTTTAGTAGGAGTGAACGGTGGTGCTGCTCATGGAACAGTAACTATGAATACTGATGGATCGTATACCTATACTCCAGATGCAAATTATAATGGAACAGATGTATTTACATACCAAGTATGTGATGCAATTACTCCAATTCAAGATTGTTCAACTGCAACGGTAACTATCACTATTAACTCTGTGAACGATGTTCCGGTTGCTGTAAATGATGTGAACACAACTAACGAAGACACTCCTGTAAACGGAACTGCACAAACCAACGATACTCCAAGTGGAGACGGTGGTAATGTATGGACTTTAGTTGGAGTGAACGGCGGAGCTGCTCATGGAACGGTAACTATGAATACTGATGGATCATATACTTATACGCCAGATGCAAACTATAATGGAACAGATGTTTTCACTTACCAAGTATGTGATGCCATTACTCCAATTCAAGATTGCTCAACTGCAACAGTAACTATCACTATTGATCCAATCAATGATGTTCCGGTTGCTGTAAATGATGTTAACACAACCAATGAAGACACCCCAGTAAATGGAACTGCACAAACCAACGATACTCCAAGTGGCGACGGTGGTAATGTGTGGACTTTAGTAGGAGTAAATGGTGGTGCTGCTCATGGAACGGTAACTATGAATCCTGATGGATCATATACCTATACTCCAGATGCAAATTATAATGGAACGGATGTTTTCACTTACCAAGTTTGTGATGTAACTCCTGATTGCTCAACTGCAACTGTAACTATCACTATCAACTCTGTGAACGATGTTCCGGTTGCTGTGAATGATTTGAACACAACTAACGAAGACACCCCAGTAAATGGAACAGCACAAACCAACGATACTCCAAGTGGCGACGGTGGTAATGTTTGGACTTTAGTAGGAGTGAACGGTGGTGCTGCTCATGGAACAGTAACAATGAATACTGATGGATCATATACTTATACTCCAGATGCAAATTATAATGGAACAGATGTATTTACATACCAAGTATGTGATGTAACACCAGATTGCTCAACTGCAACAGTGACTATCACTATTAACTCTGTGAACGATGTTCCGGTTGCTGTAAATGATGTGAACACAACCAATGAAGACACTCCAGTAAACGGAACTGCACAAACCAACGACACTCCAAGTGGAGATGGTGGTAATGTATGGACTTTAGTAGGAGTAAACGGCGGAGCTGCTCATGGAACGGTAACTATGAACCCTGATGGTTCCTATACTTATACACCAGATGCAAACTATAATGGAACAGATGTTTTCACTTACCAAGTTTGTGATGTAACACCAGATTGCTCAACTGCAACAGTAACTATCACTATTGATCCAATCAATGATGTTCCAGTAGCTGTAAATGATGTGAACACAACCACTGAAGACACCCCAGTAAATGGAACTGCACAAACTAATGATACTCCAAGTGGAGATGGTGGTAATGTATGGACTTTAGTAGGAGTAAACGGTGGAGCTGCACATGGAAATGTAACTATGAATCCTGATGGTTCATATACCTATACACCAGATGCAAATTATAATGGAACAGATGTATTTACATACCAAGTATGTGATGTAACACCAGATTGTTCAACTGCAACAGTGACTATCACAATTAACTCTGTGAACGATGTTCCAGTAGCTGTAAATGATGTGAACACAACCAATGAAGACACTCCAGTAAATGGAACTGCACAAACCAACGATACTCCAAGTGGAGATGGTGGAAATGTATGGACTTTAGTAGGAGTGAACGGCGGTGCTGCTCATGGAACGGTAAGTATGAATCCTGATGGTTCATATACTTATACTCCAGATGCAAATTATAATGGAACAGATGTTTTCACCTACCAAGTTTGTGATGTAACACCAGATTGTTCAACTGCAACAGTAACTATCACTATTGATCCAATCAATGATGTTCCTGTCGCTGTAAATGATGTGAACACAACCAACGAAGACACTCCAGTAAATGGAACTGCACAAACCAACGATACTCCAAGTGGAGATGGTGGTAATGTATGGACATTAGTAGGAGTAAATGGAGGTGCTGCTCATGGAACGGTAACAATGAATACAGATGGTTCATATACCTATACGCCAGATGCAAACTATAATGGAACAGATGTTTTCACTTACCAAGTATGTGATGCCATTACTCCAATTCAAGATTGCTCAACTGCAACGGTAACTATCACTATTGATCCAATCAACGATGTTCCTGTAGCTGTAAATGATGTGAACACAACCAATGAAGACACTCCAGTAAACGGAACTGCACAAACCAACGATACTCCAAGTGGAGATGGTGGTAATGTATGGAGTTTAGTTGGAGTGGACGGTGGAGCTACACATGGAACAGTAAGTATGAATCCTGATGGATCTTATACGTATACTCCAGATGCAAATTATAACGGAACTGATGTTTTCACTTACCAAGTTTGTGATGCCATTACTCCAATTCAAGATTGCTCAACTGCAACGGTAACTATCACTATCAACTCTGTGAATGATGTTCCAGTCGCTGTAAATGACGTGAACACAACTAACGAAGACACTCCAGTAAACGGAACTGCACAAACCAACGATACTCCAAGTGGCGACGGTGGTAATGTATGGACATTAGTAGGAGTGAACGGTGGTGCTGCACATGGAACAGTAACAATGAATACAGATGGTTCATACACTTATACTCCAGATGCTAATTATAATGGAACGGATGTTTTCACTTACCAAGTTTGTGATGTAACTCCTGATTGCTCAACTGCAACTGTGACTATCACTATTAACTCTGTGAATGATGTTCCTGTAGCTGTAAATGATGTGAACACAACCAATGAAGACACCCCAGTAAATGGAACTGCACAAACCAACGATACTCCAAGTGGAGATGGTGGAAATGTATGGAGTCTAGTAGGCGTGAACGGTGGTGCTGCACATGGAACAGTAACAATGAATACTGATGGATCCTATACCTATACTCCAGATGCAAATTATAACGGAACAGATGTTTTCACTTACCAAGTTTGTGATGTAACTCCTGATTGCTCTACTGCAACGGTAACAATCACTATCAACTCTGTGAACGATGTTCCAGTAGCTGTAAATGATGTGAATACAACTAATGAAGACACCCCAGTAAACGGAACAGCACAAACCAACGATACTCCAAGTGGCGATGGTGGTAATGTTTGGAGTTTAGTAGGAGTGAATGGTGGAGCTGCACATGGAACGGTAACTATGAATACTGATGGTTCATATACTTATACTCCAGATGCAAACTATACTGGAACGGATGTATTTACATACCAAGTATGTGATGTAACTCCTGATTGCTCAACTGCAACGGTAACTATCACTATTGATCCAATCAACGATGTTCC
>JAIOYZ010000036.1 GCA_021740845.1 Bacteroidia bacterium | reverse complement strand
GCTTGGAATTTTAAACGAGTCATGAACCTCTGGAAACAGAGGCATTTTGACTTTATTGAAAATTTATTGCTAGCTGTTTACCGCTACTGGTCAGAATTATGTTGTTTTGGATTAAAAGTGACTTTTTAAGGGTCGACTATTTATAGCGATTGGATTTGCATTTTTGAAATTCCTCCGGGCACATATCCGGAAACCAAACCTGATAATACGTTAGGCTGGTATCAATGCCTTGTCCAATAAAGGTGTGAACCACACCTGTGGCTTCATTTTTAAACATTAAGGTATCAAACCCGGTGTAGGGAATTTTACCTTCTTCACCAGGGTAAAAGGGAATATAGAGTGTATCAGGAACCCAACAAGGTCCTTTGTCTTTCTTTTTGCAGGAGGTACTTGTTGAAAAAACAATTAGTAGAGGTATAAATAAATAGAATAGCTTTTTCATGTTGTTTTCTTAGGTACTTACTTATTTAATCCTAAGATAGTATTCCAAATTAATAAAACCGAAGTTGTGGAAATTATACCCTGCTAAGCACGAGCAAATAGAAGATATAACGCCATTATTTTCAGGAAATTGCGCCTAAAAAATATATTGATAAAATTGTAACATTTCAGAATTGTAAGCCGTTCTATCACCAGATAAAACTTTACAATTATGTATTACAAAAAATTACTCTTGTGCTTGCTAATGGGATTTGTTAGCATCACTTATGCGCAAACAAGCGTCAAATCTTTTAAGGTCCATTTCAATTCTGATGAATACCTTTTGGATCAAACCGACAAAAATTTATTAGACAATTTAATTAAAGAAATGAATGGAAGCACTTACAGTGAAGTTTCTTTAAAAGCCCATACCGACCAAGATGCAGATGCTAGTTATAATATTGATTTGTCTAAGAAAAGAGCAGAATCTGTAAGTAATTATTTGCGCGAAAATGGTATTGGCGAAAAACGTATTACCGAGTATTGTTACGGCGAATCTAAACTCCTTACCAAAAACAATAACGATAAAGCCAAAGCAGAAAATAGAAGAGTAGAAATTGTTTTGAACCAATTTGCATTTACTACCACTACCAAAATGCTCAAACTTATTGGTGGTGAAACCAAACAGGTTTTTAAGATTAAACACAATACCGATAATACCATAATTGCTAAAAATGGTTTGCGTGTAGTTTTGCCTAAAGGTTCTTTAGAAACAGTAGATGGCTCGCCATTAAGCAATGCAGAAATTACTCTTGAAGTGGAAGAGTTTTTTAAACCTCAAGATGCCGCCACCCAAAGTTTAAGCACCGTTTGCGATGGAAAGATTTTAGAAACTGGAGGAATGTTTAGCATAAAAGCGTTTCAAAAAGGTAAAGAGTTGCAGCTTAAAAACGATAAACCCATGCAAGTGGATTTGCCTTCAGAAAACTTAAAAAATAACATGACCGTTTTCTTTCCTGTTACAAACGCTCAAGGTATTGTTGAATGGAAAAATAGCGCCCAACCTTTTGAGGTAAAACCCAAAGAAAAAATTGTTTTGCCGTTTACAGAATTGGATACCAAGACTCTTCAAACCAAAAAAGTAATGCCCGATATGGGTAGTTTAGCTAAACTAAATTATACCTACAAAGCAATTGCTTTTCCAAAAAAACCTGCTTATCCAAGGCGGCCAACTTATCTTAAACGTGCTACTTATGCCGACAATTTTTCGTGGATAGATAGAATCTTTTATTCTAAAGCTACCATGGATAAATGGGTGATTGCAGAAAACAAAAAACGGGATAAAATAAATGAAAATTCACTTACTAGATACAATAGAAAATTAGATACCTATTATATTGCTCAAGATGCTTTTCAAAGAGATTCTGCAGCATTTGAAACTAGCGAGTTGCAAGCTTTTAAAGACTGGCTGAACCAAGAAGAAAAAGCTTTTAAGTTGGCCAAACAAACCATAGAAGAACACCATTTTAATAGAGGCATTGATAAGGTTTCTGAGGCAAGTAAAAACCAAAGCATCACTTCTGTGAATCCTCGCGCGGTTTTTGAATACATGAGTAAACCTAGTCAGTTTTATTATGCTAAATTAGAAAGCATAGATTTAGCTTTAAACTATATCGAAATTCTAAAAACAATGAGCTTGGGTCAATCCTTAAAATACTTAGGAAACAAGCGTGGCGAAATTTATTTAGGTGCACCAGCTTCCTATAAACAAAATATATATAAGAATTATGCCTCGCAGTTTAGAAGCAATGAATTTGCTGCCAAACAGTTAAATGAAGACAAAGACCTTGCAACAATATTTGATAATGCACAAATGGATATCATGCAGAAACGCGAGAAAATGGGTTTGTTAACTAAGAAAGATATTGGCCAAATTTACTCAGCCAGCTTATCCAATTTTGGTATGGTAAACTGCGATCGCTTTAGTGATATTCCGCCTACTCAAATGGCAAGTATTGAAATTAACTGTGAAGGTGAAGCAAGAATTTCATTTTATGTAAAAGACATTCAAAGCTTTGTTTATGCCTACCACGATAAAAAGAAAAACTACCATTTAGAATTGCCAATTAACAAACAAATGGAAATGGTGGTATTAACCTTTAACAAAAAAGGAGAGCCTCTTTACGAGCGCAGATCTGTAACCTTTGATGGCGATGAAACCATCGAGGCCAACCCTCAGGTTGCTTCCATTTTTGATATAAGAAAGTCTCTCGCTTCTCTTTAATTGTACAACGCCGTTCTCGAGTTGAACCTAGTTTTTTTGAAAAGCAATTTATGGGTTAATTGCTCCTTCTTTAAAACGAAAGCAATTCTTGAACGGCAACTTTAAAACGCTCCTTTGGTAAAAAGTTTTGCTCCAAATCCATATTAAACGGAACAGGAGTATCTAAGCTGCCCACGCGTTTTACAGGTGCATCTAGGTGTTTGAAACAGTGCTCCGAAATATGTGCAGCTATTTCGGCACCTATGCCACCTGTTAAGGTATCTTCATGCAAAATAATTGCCTTACCCGTTTTCTTCACACTCGCTTCCACTGCATCTTTATCCCAAGGCAATAAGCAACGCAAATCAATAATTTCTGCATCTATATTTTGCTCTTTTATATAAGCACTTGCCCAATGCACACCTGCGCCATAAGTTATAATGCTAAGGTCGTTTCCTTCTTGAACCAAACGCGCTTTACCTAAATCTAATTGGTAATAATCATCATAAACATCTTCTTCTAATTCTATGTTGCGGTACAAAACTTTGTGTTCAAAAAACAATACCGGATTTGGATCTTGAAAGGCTGCTAACAACAAACCTTTTGCATCGGATGGTGTGCTTGGATAAACTATTTTTAAACCTGGTACATGAAAAAACCAAGCTTCATTACTTTGCGAGTGAAATGGTCCAGCACCTACGCCAGCGCCTGTTGGCATTCTAACAACCACATCTGCATTTTGTCCCCAACGGTAATAACTTTTAGCCAAATTATTTACAATTTGGTTAAACCCAACGCTTACAAAATCTGCAAACTGCATTTCCACCATGGCTTTCATTCCTTTAATAGCCAAGCCATATCCTGCTCCCAAAATTGCCGATTCGCACAAAGGTGTATTGCGCACTCTGCCTTTGCCAAACTGCTCCACAAAGCCTTGAGTAATTTTAAAAACACCTCCGTAATCTGCAATGTCTTGTCCCATTAATACCAACTCCGGATGGCGTTCCATGGCTTGTCTTAAACCATCGCTTATAGCATCTACATATCTTTTCTTAGTCTTATTTTCTGTGGCAGGAATAATAACCACATGTTGCAAATCTTGGTGTTTAGCAACCGAATCAGGTATTTCGCTTGGCTTGTAAACATCTTGCAATTCGTAGTGGGTATCAACTACAACATCGGGTTCGTTCTCTACAGACTCAACACCTTCATCTATTTCCTTTTTGAACCTAGCTTTTAATTCAGAAATAAGGTCTTGGTTCAAAACGCCTTCTTGTATTAAATAATTTTCGTAATTGCTCAATGGGTCTTTTTTGCCCCACATTTCAAACAATTCTTGAGGCACATATTTAGTTCCAGATGCTTCTTCATGCCCACGCATTCTAAAGGTCATGCATTCCAAAATAACAGGTCTTGGTTTGGTACGAATACTCTCACTTAAATTGCGCATGGTATCGTAAACTTCCAAAATATTATTGCCATCTATTTGGTAGGCTTCCATTCCGTAGCCAACACCTTTGTCTTTAAAATACTTGAATTTGTATTGCTCGTTGGATGGAGTAGATAAGCCATAACCATTGTTTTCTATTAAGAATATAACGGGTAAATTCCATACAGCTGCAGTGTTTAGGGCTTCATGAAAATCGCCTTCGCTGGCGCCACCATCTCCGCTAAAAACAACAGTTACTTTTCTCTTTTCTTGTAATAAATTGGCCAAGGCAATTCCATCTGCCACACCTAACATGGCTCCCAAATGAGAAATCATTCCTACAATATGAAACTCATTGGTGCCAAAGTGAAAAGAGCGCTCTCTGCCTTTAGAAAATCCATCAAATTTGCCTTGCCATTGCGAGAATAATTTGGCAAATGGAATATCTCTTCCGGTAAAAACTCCTAAGTTTCTGTGCAATGGTAAAATGTACTCGTCTTTGTCTAATGCCTTCACAACACCAATACTTATGGCTTCTTGGCCAATTCCGCTAAACCATTTACTTACTTTTCCTTGGCGAAGTAAGATGAGCATTTTCTCTTCTATCATTCTTGGTTTTAGCAAGGCGGCGTATAAAGATAGGAGAGTCTCGTTGGAATATTGTTTTCTGTTGAAGATAAGCATAGGTGAAAATTGAGTGGCAAAAATAGACATTTTGAGCGGATGAGGTCAAATTTTTACGATAGTTTGCAGGGCTGTGGATTAATTTGTAAAATTGATTTTTACTTAAACACATGTCTAAAACTGATATAAACCCCTTAGGCTCTGCTATCCAAATATTTAAGCAGTATCAAAAATTGGGTTTGGATGCCATGAACCAATTGGATACGGATGGAATCAACTGGAGTCCGGAGCCCGAGAGCAATTCCATTGCCGTAATTGTAAAACATTTGCATGGAAATATGAAAAGCCGCTGGACAGATTTTTTAATCACAGATGGCGAGAAGCCTTGGCGGGAGAGAGATGCTGAGTTTGTTTCAGATAAGCCAAGCAAAGAATTCGTTTTGAACCAATACAATGAAGGCTGGGATATTTTATACAACGCGCTAAGGCCTTTGGTTCAAACCGACCTTTCTAAAATAATTACCATACGCACAGAAGAACATTCTGTATTGGAAGCTATAAACCGCCAGATTGCCCATTATAGCTACCATGTTGGGCAAATAGTTTACTTAGCCAAAGCGGTTCAATCAGAGAGTTGGAAATCTTTATCGATTCCTAAAAACAAGAGTGGAGAGTTTAATAAAGAAATGAAGCATTTATGAGAAACTTGTTTTTTGTAATATTAGCTGTGGGTTTACTTTGGAGTTGCGGTCCAAATGAAAATAAAAAACACCACCACCAAAAAGATTCTTTGCCCGAATTTTCTTATGCAACTAAGGAAGCTCACGATTTTGTAAACAAATGGATTTTACTTCAAAACAAGGCACCCTTGGGTTTAGTAGATCAATTTAGAAATAAAGTTTTGAACCAAACCGATGCCAAAGAGTTGCGTAAATTCTTAGTAAATAGAAAAATCAACGATAGCATTTTTGGCAATATTGAAGATTCCATAAAGCTAATGGAATACCATTGTTTTGATAAAAAGCAAATAACGGAAAGAGTAGTTTGGGTGAACCAAAAAAGGTTAAGAGGATGCCGCAGCATTAGTAAATATGCCATGTGGGATTGTCTCAAACAAGATTATGGTTTGAAAGATTATTATTATTTATCAGTGCCAATTTTTTCTTCTGATGGGCAATATGCAGTAATCAGTGTAAACTACATGGAAAGTGAATCTAAGAAAAGTCATGGCGCTGGTACCTTGTTTAAAAAGCAAGAGAATGGCAACTGGGAAGAGATTGCCTTGTTAAGCGGTTGGGGACATTTCGATTAATTGAATACCTTTATAGAATGGAAAAAATAGTTTTCTTACACGGAGCTTTGGGTTCTAAATTACAGTTTAGTCCACTCATGCAAAAATTATCGGATAGCTACGAGTGTTATGCGCTAAATTTTGCAGGACATGGAGGAGAGATGATACCTTCTCAAGGTTTAACTTTTCCAACTTTTGCGCAGAATATATTAGATTTTTTGAACGCTAATAAATTAGAAAAAGTAAACTTATGCGGCTTTAGCATGGGAGGTTATGCAGCTTTATATTTTGCTCATTTGTATCCAGAGAGAGTAGAAAAATTAATGACTATCAACGTTAAGTTTAATTGGGATCCAATAACTACAGCTAAAGAAACGGGTATGTTAGATCCAGATAAAATGTTTGAGAAAGTGCCCGCCTTTGCTAATAATTTAATGGTTTTGCACGGAATGAATATTTGGAAAAACCTATTGAAAAGTACCAGCGATATGATGAAGAAATTGGCCGAAACCGTGGTGATGAGTGAGGAGCAATTGGCGAGCATTAAACACCCTGTTTTGTTAAGCATTGGCGATAGAGACCAAACAAGCAGCATCAAAGAAACTTTAACCATTTACCAACTTTTACCCAATGCACAATTCTGTGTAATTCCCAATACTGCGCATCCATTCGAACGTATTTCAAACAATATTTTAGAAACTACTATACGTAATTTTATGACGGTTTAATTTTTTTTGGAAACAAGTAAATTAGGGAATGGTATTTGCGTATTGCAAGAGGTCGCTTTTAAACTTGTCTACTTAAATAATAAAAGATATGAAAAAAATAATAAGCTTAGCATTTGGTTTGATCCTATTGAGTTCGTTTATAAAGCCAAAAGAAGAAGAATTGAAATGGTACCAATGGAACGAAGGCTACCCAATTGCTAAGAAAGAAAAGAAACTCATATTGGTAGATGCCTATACCGATTGGTGTGGATGGTGCAAGAAAATGGATAGAGATACTTACAGCCATCCCGAGGTTATTAAGAAATTGAACAAGCATTTTATAGTGATTAAGTTCAATCCAGAACAGCGAGATAAAACCTATGATATAGACGGACAAACTTTTTCTGCACGCGATTTTTTTGCACAATTGGGTAGGGGTGAAAACACCGGTTTTCCAACTACCTATTTCATTGACCCACAAAAACAATCACTATTCATAGACCCAGGTTACCACGATGCCACCGCCTTTTTAGGAATTTTAGATCATGTGATTGAAGATGCGAAGAAGAAGTGAGAATTATTCTCTAATGTGCTTTATTATATCCTTTTTGTAACTGATTCTAATAGTTTATTAGGGCTAATTTTGTAATTCCTAAATAGGGGTTTAGTATTCCTCGAGGTATTATTGTTTGGGCTGATTGTTGAAAAGCAATCAGCCCTTTTTTGTAGATGCAAAAAAATAGTTTTATCTAATTTGAAGTAATAAATCCATGTTTTAATCTTTTTTGAAGTTTTATTTATTGCACCTTGCCTAAGGTAATTTGTATAAATTATTTCCCATTTCAATTTAGGAGTTGGCAGGTTTTAATCTGCCAACTCTTTTATTAAGAATTCGAATGATAGGTAAATGGAATATAAATTTTATATATGCTATTACAATACCTTATAAATCTAACCTAAACCTAGATTATTTTGTTAACCTACCTAAATAACAATTAATCCTAATAAGTAAAAATAATCGGGCATATAAATTTTAATTGTTTTTGCCTTTCCATATTTAGTTATTATGTGATTCTGCATACTTGAAAATAAGGAGTTGTTTCTGTTTTTATTTAGCTTTGTAATACCATTTTAAAATTCCTCAATTGTTAGTTTTTTGTCCTTAAACTATGTTTAAATTGAAATAATAAAATTCAATATTTGTGGATTAAATAAGGATTAAAATGAAGGTGTTTTATGAGGAGTCAAATGGTGTTTGTCCTAAATGCAAGCGAGGAAGTTTGGAAAGAATTCCTAGAACAATAAGAATAAAAATTGCAAGTTTGTTTGTCTCTAATAAGTTTCAAATTAAAGCATTTAAATGTGATAACTGCCAAAGAATAGTTGCAGTTAAAACAAGAAAAATTAAAATAAATTGCATCAATTAATAAAAAGCTTAGGGTTTTATAATACGGCTCTCAATACAAGGTAAATTTCTTTGCTTTTTTTCATTTTTTGAACTGGATTGAGAGTTGTTATTCCTTTTTTTAATTGAATTATTCATTATTGTAATCAGTTCGTTTTTTAATATTTGATTAAAATTGTTTGAATAGTAGGTTATTGTTTTTTATTGTAACGTGGGTCAATTTTTTTGACCCGCGTCAATAGCATTAACCGGGCTATTTTATTTCAGAATTTGTTGTCAAACTAATTTTAGTTGAGAGTTTTTTATGATGGTAAAACTTCAAGAATTAAAGAAAAAAATAGAGCCGATTCAATCGCAACTAATAAACCACCCTCTTTATACTTCTTTAAGTACTTTGGATGATATTAAAAGGTTTATGGAATCGCATGTTTATGCAGTTTGGGATTTTATGTCTTTATTAAAATCATTGCAATTTGAATTAACCTGCAATTCCCTTCCATGGTTTCCAGTTTCTACTGCCGAAAATCGCTATTTAATCAATGAAATAGTTTTAGGTGAAGAATCAGATAGGGATAAATTGGGAAATAGAACAAGTCATTTCGAAATGTACTTAGAGGCAATGGAAGAATCAGGCGCCAGTACAAAAGGCATTCATACATTTATTAAGCAAATGAAATTAACTGGCGATATAGACTGGGCTTTTAAATGTGCTGAAGCTCCCCAAGCAGTAAAAGACTTTGTTAAATATACTTTCCAAATTGTTTATTCTCCAAAATTACATGCTAAGGCAGCAGTTTTTACTTTTGGTAGGGAGGATGTTATTCCTAAAATGTTTTACCAATTGGTTCAAGACCTAAATAAAACCAATATGGGGCAACTAGAAAGGTTTACCTACTATTTAGAAAGGCATATTGAATTAGATGGGGATTCGCATAAATTTTTAGCAGAAAAGATGTTAATGAATATTTGCGGTGATAGTCCAATTTTATGGGAAGAGGCTACCCTTGAATCTATAAAAGCATTAAAATACCGCCTTGCACTATGGGATTATATTTATTTGTTAATTAATAAGGAAAAAGGCGGTTTGAACCTAAAATTAGGTTAATGATTTTTAATTAGATAAGGAAGTTTATTGTAGCTTTGAATGGAAATTGAATAACCTATCAATGAAATAATTACACCGATGATTAATAATTAGAATTGGTTGTTTTTTAACATCAATTTTACTTCCCTCTCATTTTTAAAGGAAAAGCAAAAGCCATGAATAATAAAGTTGAAATCGATAAAGGATTTGATTTGGAAAATTCTTTGATGGGATTTTTTCATCAAAATCAAAATGGGGTATTTCTAGATCCAAATGCTATAGCTAAAGAAATACTTGAATTAATCCCAATTGAAAATCATTATGAATTTGCTAAAGGCACAAAACTCTATAGCTATAAGGCTGAGGAGATAGTTGAATTAAAGGAAGGGTTTCCAACGATTAAATCCTTTACTAAAGGAATTGAATTATTAAATTTGACAATAGGCATTGAGCATAAATCTAATAAAAGTATTAGGTGGATTAAATTGAGATGCTTGCCTGAGTATAAGAAGGGAATGGATGGCCCAATTGGGTTATCGGGTTCATTTTTTGAAATTACAGACCTATTAAATTTTGATATCACTTCCAAAAAACAAAATAAATTGTTGGAGTTAATCGGCCAATTGTCTGGCCAATTTATAAATTCAAATCCCCAAAATTATCGCCAGGATATAAAGAATGCCATTGCACAATTGGGTAAGTCTCTTAATGCGGATAGATTTTATATATTCGAGTACGATTTTTTGAATGAAGTATGTTCAAATACTTTTGAATGGTGTGCAGAAGGTGTAAATCCACAAATTGAAATTCTTCAAAATATTCCAATGCAGAATTTTGCAGATTGGGTGGAAGTTCATAAAAAGGGTGAAAAATTAGTAATAAATGATGTTGGAAAAATTGAAGGCAATGTGCCTTTAAAAGAAATTTTACAAGAGCAACAAATCAAAAGTCTCATTACAGTTCCATTAATGGAAAAGGGTGTTTGCAAGGGTTTTATTGGTTTAGATGACATATTTCATACGCATAAATTTACTCATCATGAGGAATTAATTTTATCTGTTTTTTCGGATACCTTAATTAATTTATTTGGCAAAATTGAGAGAGATAATAAAATAATTGCTTCAAATAGAGATTTAGAGGAACGGCATAAAGAGTTAAATTGTTTATATAAAATTAGTAAGTTAAACGAATCTGTTGCCCTAACTCCCGATAAATATTTTAATTCAATTGTTTCCTATATAAAAGACGCTTTATTCATTCCTTCCAAAACATCCGTAGAAATTAATTTTAATTCTAAGGTTTATTCAACTTCTGATTTTATTAAAACCTCCAATTGTTTGGTAACTGATATTTATGTTTCTGAGGTGTTGGTAGGTTTTTTGGAAGTTTGCATTGCAGACGATATGGTGTTTTTAAAGGAAGAAATTGAATTGTTCCAAGCTGTTAAAACAAGTATTGAAGACCATTTAGATAGGGGAAATACTGATTTAGTGTTAAGACGAAGCGAGGAAAGGTTGGCTAAAATAATTGAAACAGAAACTAGTTTTGTGCTGAGAACTGATTTATTTGGCAGACCTACCTATCAGAATGCTGTTTTTAAGAAAACTTTTGCATGGATTTTTAATTCTATGCCCCAAGACGAAATTATTGCCATTTACACGATTTGTGAGCACCATCAGCAAAGAGCTATTGATACAGTTAGTAACTGTTTAGCAAATCCAGGTAAAGTTTTTCAGGTTTTATTAGATAAACCAACCCAATCTGGTGGTATAATGAAAACTATTTGGGAATTTGTTTGTCTCACCAATGAGTTAAATGAGCCCTTTGAAATTCAATGCATGGGACAAGATATTACTGATATTAGTGATGCAAATGAGATTATTAGAAAAAAGGAAGAACTTTATCGTAGCCTTATTGAAAGTGGAGATTCTGCCATTTCATTATTCGACAAAGAGGGTAGGTATTTGTTTGTAAATGCAAAGGCTGCAAGATTGTTCGGGATGGCTCCTAATGATTTTGAAAATAGTGATATTAGAAAGGTTTTTAAACAAGAGGATGCACAAGATTTGTTAATCCACATCAAATGGGTTTTCGAGAATAAAAAGGGGGTAGCTTTTGAACGAGATTTTTTAATCTTAAATACAAATTTATCTTTTAGAGTAAGCTTGCAGCCTGTTTTTAGTCAAAATAATGAAGTTGATTCTGTTTTGGTAAATGCTAATAATGTTACAGATTTCAAATTGGTTCAAAATAAATTATTAGAAAGCGAAAATTTATACCATGTCTTATTTGATCAATCTCCAGACCCATATTTCTTTATTGAAAACGGCGTTTTTACACAATGTAATCAAGCAGCCATTGAATTGTTAAAATGTTCAAAGGAGTTTATTGTTGGGAAGAGTCCTCATGAATTTTCGCCAGATTTTCAACCGAACGGAAAACTATCCGAAACCTATGCTAAGCAACTGTTTGAGGATGCAGATGTTAATAGCTTTATTAGGTTTGATTGGGTGCATCTCAGACCTGATGGAAGTGTCTTTGAGGTAGATGTTTGCTTGACCAAAATAAATTTTAAGGAAAGGCAAATGTTATTTTGCACTTGGAGAGATATAACAAATACAAAGGAGGCTGCCAAAAGTTTGTTAATTAGTGAAAACAGGTTGAGGAGTTTGGCCGAAAATAGTTTGTCTGTTATTTGGGAATTAAATAAGGATGGTAGATTTACTTATGTGAACGCGGTTTCACAAATTGTTTTTGGATATAAGCCAAATGAGCTCATTGGTAAGAAATTCTATTATGAATTATTTCCTGAAAATTTGAGAGATGAATACATAGAAAGTATGATGAGTGCTGCCGAAAATGGAGGACATGTAATTAATAAAGAATGTAAAATTCAACAAAAAAATGGGAATATTATTTGGGTGTCAAAAAACATTTCTGCCATTAAATCTTCCAACGGTGAATTAATTTCATTTATTGGTTCAGATATTGACATTTCCGAAAAGAAGGATATTGAAGAAAGAAAACGAATGTTCAAGTTGATTTCTGATCAGGCAAATTATGGAGCTGCCATTGCCAATTTGGATGGAGTTTTAATTTACTGTAACGAGCATTTGGCAAAAATGCATGGGTATAAATTAAGTGAATTAATAGGAAAACCGCTTTCCATTTTACACAATGAAAGGCAAATTTCCAGAGTTAATGAATTAGTTGAATTGATTATTTCAGAGGGTGGTTTTAATGCTTTAGAAGTAGGCCATTGTAAAAAAGATGGTACTGAGTTTCCTTGTTTGATGAGTGCAAAAGTAGTCAGTGATGAAAATCAAAATCCATTATATACCTCGGCTACCATGATAGATATTACTGAGGCTAAAAATAGGCAGGCCGAAATTATTTACTTAAATGAGAATTTAGAGAAAAAAATTCAGGACCGCACAAAAGAATTATCAGATTCAACGGAAATGCTCTTGGCTGCTAAAACTGAAGCAGAAAATGCCAATAAAGCCAAAAGCGAGTTTTTGTCGCGCATGAGCCACGAGTTTAGAACTCCCTTAAATTCCATTTTGGGTTTTGCTCAACTAATTGAAATGACAAATATCCTTGATAGTTCGATTAAGAAAAAGGTTGACCATATTAAAAATAGTGGTAGTCATTTGCTAGAATTGGTTAATGAAATCCTTGATCTATCAAAAATTGAAGCAGGGGTAGTTAGTCTTTCCCTCGAGCCATTAAACTTAAATAGGTTAATCAATGAAACGTTTGAACAATTAATGCCGATTGCAAACCAGCGAAAAATAGATTTAACATTTAAAAATCCCTTAGACCAACAATTCTTTGTTTATGCAGATCAACAAAGAATGAAACAAATTTTGATTAATTTAATTAGCAATGGCCTTAAGTATAATCATATTGGTGGAAATGTTTGCGTATCTATTGAAGTAAATAATGAAAATAGCTCTAATGAACATTTCACAAAATTGAAAATTTCAGATACAGGCTTTGGTATTTCAAATCAAGATTTAGAAAGAATTTTCAATCCATTTGAAAGGGTGTCAAAAGATGGAATGCCAATAGAAGGAACTGGCTTAGGGTTGAGTGTGGTAAAACAATTAATAGAATTAATGCATGGTGAGGTAGGCGTAGAAAGTACCCTAAATGTTGGAAGCACATTTTGGGTCAAAATTCCAACCTCTAACTCCTCTTTAAATCCAATGGAAAGCCAAATTCCTGTTATCGTTAATCCCGTAATTAATTATCACCTTAAAGGCACTATTTTATATATTGAAGATAATTTATCCAATATAGAACTTATTAAACATGCTCTAAAAATAAACTTGCCAAAAATTAAATTGTTTACCCAAACAACAGGTGTTAATGCAGTAAAGGTCGCAATTAAATTTAAACCCCAACTTGTTTTATTAGATTTAAATTTACCAGATATGCATGGTAGTGAAGTGTTAAAATGGCTTAAGGAAAATTCTGAAACAAAAGACATTCCCGTAATTATTATAAGCGCAGATTCAACCCCAGAGCAAATTAAAAAACTGAAGAATCTAGGTGCCGAAAACTATATAACTAAACCCCTGCAATTAAACTTGTTCTTGAAAGAAATATCAAAAATTTTAATCCAAAATAGTCATGAATGAATCCTATAAAAATGCTCGAATTTTGATTATTGATGATCAGCCTGCAAATACAGAATTGTTGTTTGATTTTCTTCAAATGATGGGCTATTCTGAGGTTATAACCCTCTCTGATTCTAGGGAAGCAATGAAAACCATCTTGGATTTTAAGCCTGAATTAATTTTACTAGACCTAATGATGCCTCATTTCTCTGGATTTGATGTAATGAATCAATTAAAAGAAGCAAATCTTTTTAGCCCACTTTTGCCAATTTTGGTTCTAACTGCTGATGCGTCTGAAAAAATAAAGCAAAAGGCACTAGAAGAAGGTGCTAAGGATTTTTTAACAAAACCTTATAACCTGGCAGAAGTGAACCTAAGAATCAATAATTTGCTTCAAGGTGTTTACCTTATGAATCAACTTCAATTTCAAAATTTTGTTTTAGAAGAAAGAGTTGCCAATAGAACTCAAGAGTTAACCGAATCACTTCAAAAAATTAAATTGCAGAATGAGGCCTTAAAGGAAATAGCATGGGAACAATCTCACCTAGTTAGAGCTCCGTTGGCCAGATTAATGGGAATTGTTCAGGTTTTGGATTCAGAATATGAAGATGCGGATTTTAATATGCAACAATGGGTAGAATATGCTATATCAGCCTGTGCCGAATTAGATGACATTATTAAGCAAATTACCCTAAAATCATCCTCCGCCGGACTATAAATGTAAGCGGTCAAATTGGTTTGTAAATTGTTCCAAATTATTGAAGAATTCCAACAACAAATTTATTGTGTAGCCTTTCCCCTTGGTGTTAAGGCTACTAGTTCCTTAGATAAAATGGCGGTTTGAACCAATTAATTAATTGTTAGAAAATAAATACTGTTCAATATAGGTTTCCAATAACTCCTTGTTAATAGGTTTAAACAAAACTTCATTAAAGCCGTATTCCTTCCACGAAAGAATGCTTTTTGATTCATCCGCAGTAAATAAAAGAATGGGAGTATAAGTGTTTTTTGATTTATCTAACTCTCTCAAAATATCTAATGTTTGTACTCCATTTAAAAGGGGCATATTATAATCTGTTAGGATTAAATCAAACTTGTTTTCTCTATGGTATTCGATGCCTTCTTTGCCTGAAAGTGCTGTTACTAATGTAATTTCATAACTCTTAAGCAAGCTTTTAAAAAGCAATAGGTTCATTTTTTCATCATCTATAACAAGTATTCTATTGTTCATTTATTTTTCTAACTTTTGAAGGTAAAATACCAAAATGCTTTTTATACTTTCTTGTAAAATAATAGGTATTCTTAAACCCGCAAATGCTTGCAATTTCGTTAATAGGATATGTTTTTTGTAATAACAACTCTTGGGCTTTAATTAACTTTTGTTCAAATAGAATTTCAAAAACAGATTTACCCGTTAGTTTTTTTACATATTTCTGCAAATTGCTTGTGCCCATAATAAAATGCTCCGCAATTTGAGATAATTTTAAATTTTCATTTACATAATGCAATGCAATAAATTCTTTAAAATCTTTTAAAAAAAGTTCTTCTTTAGTCTGGATTTCACTTTCAGAAAAACCACTTAATAAATCTTCACTGAGTTTAGATTTTTGTAAAGCGAGTTTGTTTTTACACCTTAAAAAAAGTTCTTTAGATGAAAATGGTTTCACCAAAAAATCATCCGCACCCAGCTCTAAAGCATTTATTTTATCTTCCACCATTGATTTAGCAGTAAGTATTATAAATGGAATAGATCGAGTTACTTTTGATTTTTTTAGATTAGTTAATAGGTTTACTCCATCCATTTTTGGCATCATCCAATCCGAAATTATTAAGTTGATTTTTTTAGATTGGATAATCAATATCGCTTCCTCTCCATTGCCTGCCTGTAAGGTTTTATAACCTTCCATTTCCAACATCTCGCAAATATTGGATCGGATAATTGGGTCATCTTCCACTATTAATACTATATCTTTCATGTAATTCTTTTTGATGAGTTTTCTTTATTTTAAGCAAGGGTAAAGAGAATAGCTCCATAATTGTTTTGGTATTAAATATATTCTTTAATTTATACCCGTTTTTTAAAACAAGTGTGGATGTTTCTTCCGCTATATATTTACATTCGTCTATTTTAACATAGTTGTACTCACTTACTAATTTATAGTTTTGATTTTGGAGAAATTTCAAAAAATCCAACTTTTCTGAAGGTGCATATTGAAGCCAAATTCTTTTGTTTTCAATAAAGAAAACAACAAAGGATAATTGGATATTCACCTGAAAATATGAGATCTCATTAAAAGAATAAAACCATATTGCAGATTCAGATTCTATAACCAATCGATTTGTTTTTTTACTAAATTCAAGTAATACAAATAGTTTTTCCTTTTTGTTTGGCAAGTTTTTCATGCTGCCAAATTTCTAAATGGTAAGCATTAGTTAATGTGTGAATTATGGAATAATTAAGGTAAAAACAGCATTGTTATTATTGTCTATTTTATATTTAAGGTTCATCCCATATTGCTTGCAAATGAGTTTAATAATTGATAAGCCTAATCCAATTCCTGCTTGTTCATATTTTTCTTTTTTAAATTGGTTAAATGGTTGGGAATTCTCAAATTCTATTAATTCAAATTTGTTTCTATTGTAGTGTTGTACTCTAATTTCAGTTCCCTTTGCTGTTCTCAAGTAGCTGAATAATACTTGGTCATTGGTCCGCGTAAATTTAAACGCATTATCAATCAATTCGGTAAGAAGGGCCATCAATAATTTTCTATCAAATTCAATTGAATGCTTGTCTATTAAAATTATAAAGTCCGTGCTTCTATTGTAGTTCTTAGCTATATTTTCAATTGCAATTTGGATACTAGTTTCTCTAATAGTTTCGGAGTAAAAGGTGTATTTGCCATTCTTAATTTGTTCGTAAAAAAAGAGATTGGATAATGAACGGTGCAATCGTTTTCCCGAAATATTTATTATTTGTAATAACTCAGCTGATTCAGATGGAGTCAACTTTAAATCCAAGTCCTGTAACAGTGAAACTGAGGTTAAGATACCGTTCATTGGGGTGTTAAGTTCATGCATCTGGATTAAACCATATTGCTCAATTAATTGTTGCTGCTTTTCAAAATAGGTTTTTTGCTTTTTTTCTGCCGCTACCAATTTCGCTTCAACCATTTTTAATAAATCTTCAAGTAAAAATGGTTTTATCAAATAATCATCAGCTCCTAAATTCATCCCTGTTCTAATGTCTTCATAATTGCTTTTGGCGGAAATAAAAATAAATGGTATTAAGGTAGATTTTTCATCGTTTTTAATGGCTTTCAATACTCCATATCCATCCAAAACAGGCATCATAATATCACATAGAATTAAATCCGGATTTATTTGTTTAGACAAGTGTACCCCCTCCAATCCATTTTCCGCAGTGTAAATTTTATAACCAGTTAAAGTAAGTGCATCTGAAATATTTTCCCTAATTCGGTCCTCGTCCTCTATTATCAGTATTTTTTTCATTCCAAAGTTTACTTGTTAAATGCAATTTCTACTCGGGTGCCTTTTCCTTCTTCTGATTCAATTCTTAGATTTCCCTGAAGCATCTCTACCATATTCTTCACAATAACCAAGCCTAAACCAACTCCTTGAATTTTCCCAACATTAGTGGCCCTATAAAATTGTTCAAACAACTTTGGTTGTTCCAGTTTGGGAATCCCAATCCCAAAATCTTGTAAAACCAAAACCACTTGTTTGCTTTGAAAATTTAATTCTAAAATAGGGTCTGGGCTTCCAGGTGAATATTTAAAGGCATTGTTTGTTATATTCTCTAGAATATGCTCTAATAACTTTATATCTATCATTACTGAGTATGGCTTTCCCTTTATTTTTGTTTTAATAATCCTTGGAATTTTATGTTTAAACTCTAAGTTTTCCATAATTTCTACAACCGCATCCTTTAAGTTAAGGTTTACCAAATTAAGATCCATTTTTCTCGCATCTATTTTCCCAAGAACAAGCACATCATTAAGCAAATTAGACATATGCATTACTTCCGATTGAATAATTTGGATATACTTTTCTAATTTATCATTAATAGGGATATTTAATTTTTTTAGATGCATAGAAATCAACTCATTGCTAGAACTTATGCTTGTTAAAGGTGTTCTAAATTCATGAGAGGTTAGCGTTACAAACCTGCTTTTTAATTCAGTCAGTTCTTTTTCTTGAATCAAATTTTGCTTCAAATTTTCTTCTGCAATTTTTGTATTTGTAATATCACTAATTTGTAGGCAAAATGTTTTATGAGGCTCTTCTGTTAAAACAAAAATTCGAGCATTATTCCAAATCTCTGTATTGTTTTTAGGTAATGAATATTCAAAAGTTCTTTCAATTCCATCCTCAGCTACCTCTAACAATATTTTGTATATATTCGATATAAATGGAAATTTATCAATTAAAGATTCAAATTTTTGGTTAAAAAATTGAGGTTTGGGAACCACCAATTTTTCTGGGTCTTTTGCCCAAACATTTGTAATTACCAATTCTTCATTTATCTCAAATACAATATCTTCAATAGAGGTTAAAATGGCTTTAACTTGTGCCTCACTTTTAGCAAGTTCATTTTGTGTTTTAGTAATTTCTAACTCAATTTTATTTTGCTCAATTATACTTCCAATATTCCCTAATAAGGGTTGGATTTTCTCTACCAATTCAGGAGAGTATCCTATAGAATTGTTGGCCAATCCTAAAACAGATACCATTTCGTTATTCTTAAAAATTGGTATACCAACAAATGTCTTAATGATTGGATGGCCTGGAGGGGTTCCACTAGCAAAAGGGTCATTTACCGCATCATTACTTATATACAGTTTCTTTTCAACAAGTACCCTCCCAAAAAGAGTGTTTAAATTCCTAAATTCTACACCCTTACTTACATTTTTTTCATAAAACTCATTAGAGGCTTTGTCCCATGCAATATTTGTAAGGGCATTCGATCGCATGTATGGATTTCCATCCTCATCCAAGAAAACCTCACAAATAAAACCAAAATCACTTTCGGTTTCCTCCAAAATACTATTCAGCAAAATCCCAAAAGTTTTCCTTATATCTTTTGTTTCAATATATAGTTTTTGTATAAGGGTAATTATTTCTAGATACTTCTTTGTTTGTCTTAAACTAAAATCTGCCGCTATTTTTTCATCTACACTCCTTGCAGTACCAATATAGTTTGTTTTTTCTTCATTGCTGTTTTCTACTTTTTTTACTAAGGTTTCTAAATTGGTATATATCCCATTTTTATTTTTGAACCTAATAGTAATTACATGCGACTTTCTCTCACTTAGATTGTTTTTGTATTGGTTTTTTCTTATAAAATTAAATAAGAAATCAATATCGTTGGGATGTATAAAATCCAAAAATCTTCCGCCAATCAATTCAACTGGTGCGTAACCGGTTATTTGCAAACTGCTTGGGGTTACAAAACTAATTCGTGTTCTATCGTCAATTCCAAAAAAGAGTTCATTAATATTATTAAAAATTTGTTTTAAAGAATCTTCAGTTTTTTTTAATGCTTTCGTCGTTTGAAAAGCTTCAGTAACATCGGTAAAAACTCCGCTAACTCCCATAAAACTACCTGTATGATCCAAAATGGATTCTACATGATACCGTAAGTGTTTGGTAATTTTGTTTTTTGTAAGGGTTGTGGTATTACCACTGGCCTTTTGCAATTCGCCTGTTGCAAGTTTAGCAAATATTTCCTTTACCTTTTTTTGGTTTTCTTGATTTTGATTAATACCCAATGGTTGGTTCAAAACCTCATGTTTTAAAAATCCTGTTATTGTTTCATAACTCCTACTTATATAAATTACATTTCCATTTTTATCAAGTTGGAATATAATACTGTTCGAACTTTCAATTAATAAGTTGGAGTTTTTTATTGGGTCAAAAATTAAAATATCATTTTTTAAATTAGAATGATAATTAATAAATGAAACAGAAAATAATCGATCCTCTTTTTCAAATGAAATGGGATTAATATAGGTTTCATATACCTTGTTATTAATATTTAAAGGGAATGAAATAGGTTCGTTGATACAAACATGTATTCTTTCCGAAAATATCAATGAGTTCCTAGGAGAAAATAAATCTATTAAACTTTCTGTTTTCTTATTGGAATTATTTAACAATTTGTCAACTAATATATTCTTATAAATTATTAAATAATTTTGATTGATTATTACCCTTGGGTTGGCACCTATTTGAACTTCTGTAAACAAATATTCCGGTACAAGTGAATGGTAGTATTCCTTTGTTTTTGAAGTAAATTTCGCCTTTTTAAATGTTTTTATGTTTTTGAAAAGTAAACAATAAGACCCCTCATCTTTTGGAATAAAAGAACAACTTGCTTCTATTGAAATTAGGTTATTTAATTGGTTCTTTAACTTAAAATAAACGGTTACACTTTCTCCATTAATTGTGTTTTTTAAACCTTCCATTAATTGATTTTGGTTGGATAAAACTAAATCAAAAAAATTGGTCTTATTTTCAATTGAAATGGTCTTGCCTATTAGTTTTTCAAAGGCAGGGTTTTTAAAAAATATGTCAAAATTAATATCAAGAAATAAAATAGGGTCAGGCATCGACAAAAATGCTCCCATCATTAAGCGCCTTTCTATATTGTTGGTTTGATTATTTAAATTGCCTTGATTATCTTCCTCTTCATTATCTAATTTGGTGCCTATTATTAGCTGCTTGTCCAAAATGAACTTTACAACCTCATCTAATTCATTTTTGTTAAATATTGAATTTATTCCATGATTTTTAATTCTATCCTTAAACGTTTTTTCCTGATAAGCCGTAAGCATTGCAATTTCAATTTCATGGAAAACACCCCGGAAATATTGAATGATTTCGATTGCATCGCATCCTGGAAATTGGTAATCTAATAATAATAGTGTTGGCAATTCTCCACTTTCCTTAAACTCTTTAAGCGAGTTTAGAGTGTTTACCCAACTTAAATCTATTTGATTCAAATATGGTTTTAAAGCCCTTTTTAATGCTAAAAAATCTGCTTCATCATCTTCAATATAAACAATTTTGGGTTTCTTCATTCAGTCCTCAAAGTAATTGTTTTCCTTTTGGTTTTAATCAACTTATTACGGATAAAATAGATTAAAATGAAGATTTACATTTTTGATTTTCAGTTAAATGAAGATTTGATTTTATGCTAATAACACTTAATAACTAACCCTTTTTTTAAGAAATTACATTTCTACTTTTCGCTTTTGCAACTTAATTTGGTTAATTGTTTTCCATTTTTTTATAGCCTATTCGTTTGCTTAACCTCAGTTTACAATAATTTGCCATACTAGGTTTATATTGAAAAATGAGAAATTAATGCAGAAAAGATACTGTATTAAGAATAGTTCTACTTCGCCTTTTTATGTAGTTTATCTCTCCCTATTTCCCTTCCCCAAACGTAAGTAAATTATGGTCGGGGTCTAGTAAGGAGAATTCTTTCTGTCCCCATGGTTTTGCTTGCAAAGAACCGTTGGGATGTATAGTTACGTTTTGATCCAATAAGGTTTGGTAAAATGCCTCAATGCCCTTAACCCGTATATAAACCTGACCATCATTCTCCAATGGATTTAAGGTTTTATGCTCAAAAAAATGAATTTCTATCGCGTCCTTTTTTACCATGAGGTAGGGAGCAAAATTTGGATCTCCCAATTCTTCAAATCCCAAAACGTTTAAATAGTATTCCTTGGTTGCTGCTTTATTTCGCATGGGCAATTTAGGATGGATGGCAGTTAGCATAAAGTTTGGGATTATTTGTTTTTATTCTTCAATAATAAACTTAATCTGACTTTCTTCTATCCCATCGCTTAGGTTCAAAAAGTAAACCCCTGCTTTTAAACTGGTAGGCAATTCTATTTCTTGTTTGCCCGAACCTATCGTTTTAGTTAAGCTCATAACTTCTATACCAAGTATATTGTATATTTTAAGTGTTATTTCCTTTGTTTTTGGTAGCTCTAGGCTCAAATAGAATTTGCCTTTATTTGGGTTTGGATACAAAGAAATTTTTCCAAAATTGCTCGTTTCTTTTATTCCAGATGTAAGAATGGAAACAGTTAGTTCTGCACTATCGCTACAATTGTGTATTGTGCTAACAATTACCTTTAAATTGCCTGTGCTGCTTGCATTCCAATTAATATAAGTGCTGTCTAAATTACTTGTGCCCATTATAATTCCATTGGTAGCACTCCATTGGTACCTAAATAATCCCTTTGGTATTGCAGAATACAAATAGTTTGTTCCATTTATTAAATTGCTGTCCGACCCAATAATACTCACCGGACCAGCTTGCGGGTAAACACTAATTGTTTTAATGGTGCTGTCGATACAGCCTAAATTACTTTCTATTCTGAGTTTAACTAAATAAGTACCATATGTTAAATAAGAATGATTTGGGTTTAAAGTGGTATCAAGAATTCCATCACCAAAATCCCAAATAGAATAAAAATTACTTCCAAAAATGCTGCTATTATTGGTAAATTGAAAACTATTTTGGTTCAAACATTGACCAAAAGAATTGGCGGTAAAATCTGCATTGCATGTTGGAATTATACTGTCGATTTGGGTTAGAATCTCCATGCTATCTTTGCATCCAAAGTTGGTCTCTAATCTAACTTTCAACTTGCCCAAGCCAAGTGAACTCCAGTTTACCAAAACACTATCTATACTTGAATTGGTAAGCAAAATACCATTAGTAATCGACCAATCAAATGAGGATGCACCTAGTGAATTTGCTCTATAAATATATCCATAATTAACAATCAAATTGCTGTCTTGCCCATAAATAGTTATTGGGCCAGGTTGAGGAAATACTTGAATCGTTTTTGAAATACTATCAAGGCACCCAAAATTTGTAGAAATTCTTAACTTAACTAAATATGTACCAGGAGCTGAATAGGAATGACTTGTGTTACTCGTACTATCCAAAATTCCGTCGCCAAAATCCCATAAGTTATAAATATTTAATCCTGAAATTGTACTCGCATTTGTGAATTGAAAATTATTTTGGTTCAAACATTGACCTAAGGAATTGGTAGTAAAATCTGCTTTGCAAACTGAATTAATCGAATCAGGGTGAGTAATTAATATTAAACTGTCTTTGCAACCTAAATTATTTTCAATATCAAGTCTTATACTACCTACACTATTATTATTCCAAGCTACTATTGCACTATCTATATTTGAGTTGCTTAGTAAAATACCATTTGTAACAGACCACTTATAAATTATTGAATCACTTGTATTGGCTCGATAAATATAACTAAGTCCCGGTGCCAAATTGCTATCCTGTCCGATTATAGAAATTATTTCTGGCGATGGAATAACGGTTGCTTCTTTTATCAAAGTATCCTTGCATCCAATGCTATCTGTTATAATCAAAGTAACTGGAAATTTTCCTGCTCTTGAATAGGTATGGCTGCCTGTAATAAGATTACTTTGGGTGCTATCCCCAAAATCCCAATGGCAGCTTATAGGGCCACTTTTTAAACTATTTGAACTTGAAAATGAGAAGTAATTTTCACGCAAACATTGAGAGCTATTGTTAAAGTTAATGCTTGCCTTGCATCCATAAACATTAATAGCAAATGAATGCATGGTACTTGCCTTAATTGGACAAGCTCGGTCTTTGGCTGTTATAACAAAATAATAAGGGAGATTCCTTGAAGAATTGGATGGTGGAGTCCAACAAAATCTTACACTATCCTTTTTCGGCCCATTTATTCCTCTATTATTGGTATTGTATAGTTTGGTTAATGTGGCTCCAGTATTTCCTGTATCAATTAAATTTGATGGGTTATTCCAAGTAATGTCTGTTGTATCAGTGGTGCTAATACCATCCCACGCCGAAATAATGGTGCAAAAAGGTATACCAGCTGGAATAGTAAATTCATATTTAGGTATTGTGCTTGTTAAGACACCATTTTGGTCATAGGTTCTTAACTTAGGAGGGTCGTTTACGACACAAAACTGGCTATAAAACTGAATATCTCTTCTCGTAATTCCCATTAAGGTGGGTATACCTCCAATGGTTTTCCATTGCTTTACTTCAATTATAAAATTAGCTATAAAAATGCCCATTGGCCTAAATTGGATATCTCCAGACATTGCATTTATGTAAATTCCTAGTGGTAATACAGCAGGTGGAGATTGAACTGGAGCTCCCCAATAGGGTAAAGGAACAGTCGGGCTATAAGGAGACACATAAGGTGCGCTTGCACCCGGACCACCTAATAATTGTCCAAACGCATAACTCAAAGAGTCATCATCTGGGTCTACAGCACCTAGATTATACGTAAAATCCACACCTGAACAAGCTACTATAACTGGGTCGTTTATAAATGAAGGTGAGGAATTACATGGGGTAGCACAACGATTGATAATTGCCTCTGTATAAAAATTTAAAGTACTTGGATTTGTTATAGTAGTAATACCAGAATTTCTACAACAAATATTAAAACCCAAACTCACAAAACAACAACTGGTGGGTAGGGTGTTCAAATTTACTTGGCCTTCAAAAGTATAAACCTCAATACCCGGTGTAAAAGTGCCTGGAATTCTAGAGCCGCAGTTTGAACAAAGAGTCTTTTCAGTAGCACACAATTGAACAACATCAAAGCCGCTAACTGCAGTAACAATATTTAGGGTTTGAGTTCCAAAAGATACACCAGTGCAAGGACTATTTGGCATTCCTGAACCAGCTGGAGATGCTGCTCCATTTATACTTATTAACTGCGAACAAGATGCACTTAAAAAAGTTGGACAATGATAACACATTTGTATTTCATTGCAATCTCTATATAATTTTAAGGTTACATTAAATACCCCTGGTGTAGCTGTACATTGGTAAGATAAGTCTGAAGCACCAACAACATGTGAGGCATTACTGTTTGAACCAAAGAGTAAAATTAGGCTTAGGGCGAGTATGAGTTTTTTCATGGAATTGTTTCGGAAATGGAAATAATACGAGGCTTTATATAAATCAATACGCAAGTTATTTACATAAAGTTAAGCATCCTACCAGCCATAACAATTTTATGGATAATTTAATATATCACTCCTGGTTTTTATCCCTTCCAAATGATGGCATAAACGCAATTGAAAATCAATAGAAAAAAAACCGGCCTTAGCCGGTTTTTTTTCTATATCCAAATGCAGAATGGCTTTTGCCATTTTTTGTTGTATTTAGTTTTATAATTTGTGTTTAATCCTCCACTACAAACTTAACCTGACTTTCCTGTAAACCATCGCTTAGGTTCAAAAAGTAAACCCCTGCTTTTAAACTAGTAGGCAATTCTATTTCTTGTTTGCCTGAACCTATCGTTTTAGTTAAACTCATAACTTCTAAACCAAGTATATTGTATATTTTAAGTGTTATTTCCTTTGTTTTTGGTAGCTCTAGGCTCAAATAGAATTTACCTTTATTTGGGTTTGGATACAGAGATATTTTTCCAAAATTGCTCGTTTCTTTTATGCCAGATGTAAGAATGGAAACTGTTATTTCTGCGCTATCCTTACAATTGTGTGCTGTGCTTACAATTACCTTTAATTTACCTGTGCTGCTTGCATTCCATTTCACATAGGCGCTATCCATATTATCTGCACCAACAATACTTCCGTTGGTAGCAATCCATTGATAGCTAAATGAATCTTTTGCTGTAACAGAATACAAATAGTTTGTTCCATTTATTAAATTGCTGTCCGACCCAAAAATACTAACCGGGCCAGCTTGTGGGTAAACACTAATTGTTTTAATGGTGCTGTCAAAGCAGCCCAAATTACTTGCTACCCCTAGCTTAACTAAATAAGTGCCAGGAAGAGAATACGAATGGTTTGGATTTAAACTAGTATCAAGTATACCATCACCAAAATCCCAAATAGAATAAAAACTACTTCCAAAAACACTGCTTGTATTGGTAAATTGAAAACTATTTTGGTTCAAACATTGACCAAAAGAATTGGCGGTAAAATCTGCTTTGCAAACAGGCCCAATAGAATCTATATGGGTTAATAATATTAAACTGTCTTTGCAACCTAAATCATTTTCAATATCAAGTCTTATGCTACCCGCACCTTTATTATTCCAAACCACAATTGCACTATCAATACTTGGATCGGTAAATAATATTCCATTGGTTACAGACCATTTATAAATTGTTGTTTCCACTGCATTGGCGCGATAAACATAACCTAGTCCTGTTGCCAAATTGCTATCCTTTCCAATTATTGAAATTATTTCAGGAGAGGGTATTACTGTTGCTTCTTTTACTATTGTATCAGTGCATCCACTACTGTCTGTTATAATTAAAGTAACTGGAAATGTTCCAGCCCTCAAATAAGAATGGTTTCCCGTTAATTGATTACTTTGGGTGCTATCTCCAAAATCCCAATGGTAGCTAATGGGGCCACCTTTTGAACTACTTGAACTTGTAAATGAGAATTCATTTCCATTTAAACATTGTATGCTATTATTATTGCCATAAAAAAAGTTGGCTTTGCATCCATAAACATTAATAGCAAATGAATGCATGGTGCTTCCCTTAATTGGGCAAGCTCTGTCTTTGGCTGTGATTACAAAATAATAGGGTAGATTACTTGGCGAATTGGATGGTGGTGTCCAACAAAATCTTACGCTATCCTTTTTAGGCCCGTTTATTCCTCTAGAGGTAGTATCGTATAGTTTGGTTAAAGTTGCTCCAGCAGAAACTAAAGGTGAGGGGCTATTCCAAGTAATATCTGTTGTATCGCTAGTAGCGCCATCATCCCAGGCTGAAATAATTGTACAAAAAGGTTTGCCTTTTGGAATTGTATATTCATATTCTGGCATTGGGCTAGTGGAAACCCCATTTTGGTCATAGGTTCTAATCTTAGGTGGATTATTGTTGGGACATGGTTTGCTATAAAATTGAATATCTCTGCGAGTAATTCCCATCAATGTGGGTAATCCTCCAATGGTTTTCCATTGCTTTACTTCAATTATCAAATTGGCTACAAAGGTACCCATTGGTCTAAATTGCATATCTCCAGACACCGAATTTAGGTATATCCCAATTGGTAATATGGCAGGTGGAGATTGAATTGGAGCACCTAGATAAGGTAAAGGTACAGTTGAACTATAGGGTGAAACATATGGTGCGGCAGCACCCGGTCCAATCATTGATTGTCCAAATGCATAACTCAAAGAGTCTCCATCTGGGTCTACTGCTCCTATATTGTATGTAAAATCTTGGCCTCCACAAGCAACTATTACAGGGTCGTTGGTAAACGATGGAGAAGAATTGCAAGGCGTAACACAACGGTTAATAATGGCCTCTGTATAAAAATTTAAGGCGCTTGGGTTTGTTAAAGTAGTAATTGCATTGTTTCTGCAGCAACTATACCATCCCAAACTTACAAAACAACAACTAGATGGTATGGAACTTAGATTTATTTGTCCCGAAAAAGTATAAACTTCAACTCCTGGAGTATAAGAACCTGGTGTTCTAGAACCACAATTTGAACAAATGGTTTTTTCTGTAGCACACAATTGAACAACATCAAAGCCACTAACCGCTGTAACCACAGGAATGGTTTGACTGCCAAAGCTTACTCCAGTGCAAGGACTGTTTGGCATTCCTGAACCAACTGGTGAAGCTGCTCCAGAGATACTTATTGCCTGCGAGCAAGTTGAGCTTAAATTAGTTGGGCAGTTAGTACACAATTGAATTCCTTGGCAATCTCGGTAGAGTTTAAAGGTTACATTATATACTCCAGGGGTACTTGTACATTGGTAAAATACATCCGAACCAACAACATGAGAGGCATTACTGTTTGAACCAAAGAGTAAAATTAGGCTTAGGGCGAGTATGAGTTTTTTCATGGGTTTGTTTGGGTAATGTGAATAAACAATAGATGGAAATAATCTGTTAAAAGTTGCATCTAATAAGCCCATTGGTTTCAACCCTTATATTTGATGAGCATAAGCGCAATTGAAAATAAATTAGCCCAGGGTTTTCAACCCTGGGACCTATGATTATTGCAATAATATATTGAATTACGAAAATAAAAAAACCGGCCTAGGCCGGTTTTTTTTATTTGTATATCTAAGTTAAAATTAGTATCTGTATAACTCAGCTTTAAACGGTCCTTCAACCTGAACACCGATATAATCAGCTTGTTCTTTATCAAGAATTGTAAGTTTAGCACCAATATGAGCCAAATGTAAGAAAGCTACTTTTTCATCTAAATGCTTAGGTAGCACATAAACTTTGTTTTCATATTTATCGCTGTGGTTCCACAATTCTATTTGAGCCAAAGTTTGGTTAGAGAATGAATTACTCATTACAAAACTTGGATGACCCATTGCACAACCTAAATTAACTAAACGACCTTCAGCTAAGATGATGATTTCGTTTCCATCTACATCGTAAATATCAACTTGAGGCTTCAAAGTGTTTTTGGTTGAACCATAAGTGCCATTTAACCAAGCCATGTCAATTTCATTGTCAAAGTGGCCAATATTACATACGATAGATTTATCGCGCATAGCTCTAAAATGACGCTCAGTAATAATTTTTAAGTTTCCTGTAGCGGTTACAAAAATATTTGCACGCTTACAAGCTTCTTCCATAGTTACTACTTCAAATCCATCCATTGCAGCTTGTAAAGCACAAATTGGATCAATTTCAGTTACCAATACACGAGCACCTGCACCACGTAAAGATTCAGCAGAACCTTTTCCTACATCACCGTAACCAGCAACAACAGCAACTTTACCTGCCATCATAATATCAGTTGCTCTACGTATAGCATCAACCAATGATTCTTTACAACCGTATTTGTTATCAAATTTAGATTTAGTAACCGAATCGTTAACGTTGATAGCAGGCATAACTAAAGTGCCTTTTTTCATACGCTCATACAAACGGTGAACACCAGTTGTTGTTTCTTCAGATAAACCTTTGATATCTTTTGTTAATTCTGGGTAACGGTCAAAAACCATATTGGTTAAATCACCACCATCATCCAAAATCATATTCAATGCTTTGCCACCTTCAAATGCATGCAATGTTTGTTCAATACACCAGTCAAACTCTTCTTCATTCTGACCTTTCCATGCGTAAACAGGGATACCTGCAGCAGCAATTGCAGCAGCAGCATGATCTTGAGTTGAGAAAATATTACATGAACTCCAAGTAACTTCTGCTCCTAAATGTTTTAATGTTTCAATTAATACTGCTGTTTGAATTGTCATGTGAAGACAACCAGCAATACGAGCGCCTTTTAATGGTTGTGCCTCGCCATATTCTGCGCGAATGGCCATCAATCCTGGCATTTCAGCTTCAGCTAAACGAATTTCTTTACGACCCCATTCTGAAAGGGTGATGTCCTTTACTTTGTAAGGAAGGGCAGTTGTTGCATCTGACATATATCTTGATTTTAGAATTTAAGGTCACAAATTTAAGTTTAAGTACTTGATTATAAAAATTAAATTTAGTCAAACTTTATAGGGTTTTCCTTGTTGCTCTGACAAATGAGCAGGATTGTAACTTTTGGAGCGCATATTGAGAAATCCAACAAATAGTAGCAATTTTGCAACTCGATAAATAAACAAATAATAACAAAGAATATGGCATATCCAGAAATGTTAGTTGCTCCAATGAGACAACAATTAGAACTAGTTGGTTTTAAATCTTTAATGAATGCGTCAGAAGTAGAGCAAGCATTAAATAGCAAACAAGGTACTCAATTACTTGTATTCAATAGTGTTTGCGGTTGTGCTGCTGGTACTTGTCGCCCAGGTGTTATTGCTGCTGTTACAGGTGACAATAAAATGCCTAGCGAATTATTAACCGTATTTGCAGGACAAGAAGCAGATGCCGTTGCAAAAGCACGCGAATTTACTTTGCCTTATCCTCCTTCATCACCTTCTATCGCTTTGTTTAAAGATGGTAACTTGGTTCACTTTATCGAGCGTCACATGATTGAAGGTCGCAGCGCAGAAATGATTGCTGAGAACCTAAAAGGCGCCTTCGCAGAATATTGCTAAGAAATAATTACTTAAAGCGCAAAAGCTAGGCTGGCAAAGCCATCCCTAGCTTTTGCGCCTCCACAATCTCCCCCCAAGCAGCCCCCCCCCCACCCTCCACT